>NZ_JBAOJP010000002.1:0-813970 GCF_037083505.1 Microbacterium sp. CCNWLW41 | reverse complement strand
CGGAAACGGACGCGGGCTCGGGTCGCGGGACCGCGGGCGCCTCGGCCTCGACCGCAGCCGCGGACGGCGCGGCCGCGCCGGTCGTCGCCGTGCTCCCGGCCGCAGCGGACGCGGGGGCGGGGACGGTGCCGGACGGAGGCCAGGGATCGCCGCCCGCCACCCGGGGCAGCCCCCGGCGCAGGCGTCCGGCGCCGTGCGCCGCCGGCGCGGACACGTCCCGCGTCTCGGCGGCGGGGGCCGGAGCGGTCTCGGCGGCGAGGGCCGCATCGGCCACCGGCGCCGTGTCTGCTGCGGGCACGTCGGGCGTCGACGGCTCGGCGGGCGACGGCCCCGCGGTGGGTTCGTCGTCGACGGCGGTGTCGGGCGCGGCACCCTCGGGGGGCCACGGATCGCCGCCTGCGGTGCGGGGCAGGCCTCTGCGCATCGTCGCCATGGCGGCCTACTTCCGCGCCCGCAGCGCCTCGATCACCTGCGGGACGACCGTGAAGAGGTCGCCGACGATGCCGAAGTCGGCGACGTCGAAGATCGGGGACTCGGGGTCCTTGTTGATCGCGACGATCGTCTTGGCCGTCTGCATGCCCGCTCGGTGCTGGATCGCGCCGGAGATCCCCAGGGCGATGTAGAGCTGCGGGGAGACCGAGACGCCGGTCTGCCCGACCTGGTGGGCGTAGGGGATGTATCCGGCGTCGACGGCCGCACGGGAGGCGCCGACCGCTCCGCCGAGCTCATCGGCGAGCTCCTCCACGAGCGAGAACGCCTCCTTCGACCCGAGTCCGCGCCCGCCCGAGACCACGACCTTCGCCCCGCGCAGCTCCGGGCGCGAGGACGTCGCCTCGACCGCCTGGATCTCCCCCGCCGACGCGGCGGGGGCGGCCGACGAGGTGACGTCGAGGGCCTCGACGCGCGCCTGCTTCGCCTCGGCCCTGGCCTCCACGGCCCCCTGGCGGATCGTGATGACCGTGACGCCGAAGGTCGGCGCGGAGTCGACGAGGAACGCCCCGCCGTACACCGAGTGGTGCGCGACGACGCCCTGGTCGTCGCGCGAGACGCCGATCGCGTCGACGGAGAGGGCCAGGCGCTCGCGGACGGCGAGACGGCCGGCGACGTCGCGCCCCGCGATCGAGTTCGACACGAGGACGGCGTCGGGGCGCACGGCCGTATAGGCGGCCTGCAGGGCGTCGACGATCGGGACGGTCAGAGCGGCGGCGTCGGCGTCCGCTGTCAGCACCACCTCGGCTCCGGCGGCCGCGGCGGCCTCGACCGCCGCCTGTGCGGTACCGGCCGGTGCCGCGACGAGGGCGACGGGCGCGCCGAGCGTCGCCGCTGCGCCCAGCAGGGCCGCGGTGCTCGGCGCCGCTTCTCCCGCGGGGGTCACGTCGACGAGGACGAGGATCGCATTCTCGGGGTATCCCATGTCACACCAGCCTGTTCTGCGCGAGGAACTCCACCAGCTGCGCGGCGGCGTCGCCCTTGTCCGTGATCTTCACACCGGCCGCCCGCGGCGGCTTCTCCGCGACCGCGGTCATGATCGTCTGCGGGGCCTCGGCCGGATCGACGCTCACGCCCAGGTCGGCGAGGCTCAGCACCTCCAGCGGCTTCTTCTTGGCCGCCATGATGCCCTTGAAGTTCGGGAAGCGCGCGTCCGGCAGCGCTTCGGTGATCGAGACGACCGCGGGCAGCGGCGCGGAGACCTCCTGCGCTCCGTAGTCCGTCACGCGGGTGCCGCTCACGGCGTCCGGGGAGATCGTCACCGCGCTCAGGGCGGTCAGCTGCGCGAAGCCGAGGTGCTCGGCCAGCATCGCCGGGAGCATCCCGCCCGAGCCGTCCGTGGAGAGGTTGCCGGTGAGAACGAGGTCCGGCTCGCCGCGGCGCACGACCGCCGCCAGGACCGCGGCGGTCACACCCAGGTCGGCGCCCCGCAGCTGCTCGTCGACGACGTGCACGGCGGATCCCGCGCCCATGGCCAAGGCCCGGCGCACGGAGGCCGTCGCGGACTCCGGCGCCATCGACACGGCGACGACCTCGGTGCCCGCATTCGCGTCGGCGTAGGACAGGGCGACCTCGAGCGCGCGCTCGGTGATCTCATCCAGCACCACGTCACCGGCGGCCCGATCGGCCAGGCCGGTGGTCAGATCCAGCTTGCGGTCCCCGTACGTGTCGGGGACCTCTTTCACCAGGACGAAGATCTTCATCGATTGCTCCTCACGCCTTCTCGATTCTATCCGGGCGGGGGTCCGCCCCCGACGCCGCCTCGTCCACCGCCCGCACGATCTCGCGCAGGGCCGAGGCCACGTCGTCGCGGCCGTATCCGAGCAGCCGCACCTCCGCCGGATCGGGTTCGTACGCGATGACCGCGCCGCGTCCCTGGACGATGAACCGATCCGGCTGGAAGGGGTGCTCCTCGTCCCGCTCCTCGATCACCCGATCGCTTCCGGCGGCATCCGCGAGGAGCTGGAAGTAGTCGCGGTAGGTGTGGTTCTCATCGCCGACGAGGTAGGCCGTGCCGGGCTCGCCGTGCGCCAGCGCGCCGCGCACGGCCTGGGACAACGAGCGCAGCGACATGTAGTTCGTGCCGCCAGGAGGCGCGAACAGCGGCGGCTCGGGCCGCTCGCCGCGCACCCAGGCGACCATGCGCGCGTACCCGCGCACGTCGCGTCCGGTCCGCATCCCGACGATCGACGGCGGGTTGACGGTGATCGCCGCGAACCCGTCCCCGGACAGCGCCCGCGTGCGCTCGTCCGCGAGCCTGCGCGCATGGACGTACGGGATCCGATCGGCCCACTCCGGGTGCAGCTGGTGATAGTAGCTCCCGATCTGCACGAGACGTCGGACGCCCGCCGCCTTGGCGGTCGCCGCGAACGCGGGCACGCCCGTGCTCTGCGTCCGCTCCCAGAACGCCTCGTCCTCGTGCTCGGCCCGCACGTGCCGGATGTCGTTGCCCGCGGCGAAGACCACGGCGTCGAAGCCCTCCAGCTCGCGGGCGCCCACGGACCCCGGCTCCCCCGCCCGCGCGGTGTAGTCGCCGACGAGGCGCGGCCCCGCCTCGCCCGGCACCGGGTCCGAGCCCGTCCGCGACAGCACGGCGACCTCGTCCCCGTCGGCGGCGAGGTCCGCGACGATCCGTCCGCCGATCATCCCCGTCCCACCGACGACGAGCACCCGGCTCATGCGAACACCGCCCGGCCGTCGGAGATCGCCGGCGCCGCGTCGCGGAGGACCTCGAACGCGCCGTCCGCGGCGCCCGCGTCCCGCAGCAGGAGGGCGTCGCCGGGGACGACCGGGCCGCTGAAGCGACCGGAGAGCGTGCGCAGGTCCGCCGGATGGGCGCCGCGCGCCTCGGCGAGGGCCCCTGCCGCGGTCGCGAGGGTGCACAGACCCTGCAGGATCGGGCGGGGCTGCCCGATCCGCGCGGAGGCGTCGGGATCGATGTGGATGTGGTGCCGGTCGCCGGTCAGCCGGTAGAGCGCGGCCTGCTCGGCGAAGGTGCGGACGACCCGCTCCTGAACCCATGTGCGCTCCTGGGGAGCCTCGCGCCCGGGTCCGCGGTCGCCGCCGAAGCCGCCGCGCCCGGGGGCGAAGATCGACCACGTCGCGGCGAACAGATCGCTCTCCACGATGACCTCGAACACGGCGGCGGAGCCCTTGTCCCAGACGGCGCCGACCCGCGCGGCAAGCCGGATCTCCCCCGCCCTCGGGAGCTCCCCCCGCACCTCCAGGCTCTGCGCCCCGTGCACGGACCGCGCGTCGAACGCCCCTTTGCCGGCCAGGACGTCCGGCGCCCACTGCGCCAGGGTGAGCCCGAAGGTGGGGAGCACCCGCAGCCGATCCTCGAACACCAGATCCAGCTGGTCAGCCCGCGCGCCCACGGCGAGGGCGTAGAGGATCGCGTCCCGCTCGTCGTAGCCGACGGTCCGCTCTCCGAGCGGCCGGCCCGCCCAGTCCCCCGCGGGCACGGTCCCCCGCTCGGGCGCCTCCGCCGCGCTCATGCGCCGTACACCGGCTCGGGCTCGGCGCCCTCGGCGACGAGCGCACGGACGACCTCGCCGAGCTCCTCGGCCCGCCAGCGTCGTCCCGCGTCCCGGAACGCACCATGGCGCCAGCCGTCCTCCAGGCAGATCCGTCCGCCCTCGATCTCGATCACCCGTCCCGTGACGTCGCAGTCGGCGCTGGCGAGCCAGGCGACGACCGGCGAGACGTTGGCCGGGTCCATCCGGTCGAAGCCGTCCGCCGGAGCCGCCATCGCGTCGGCGAAGGCGCCCTCCGTCATGCGGGTGCGGGCCGAGGGGGCGAGGGCGTTGACCCCCACGCCGTAGCGGGCGAGCTCGTGCGCGGCCACGAGGGTCAGCGACGCGATCCCGCCCTTGGCCGCCGAGTACGCCGCCTGCCCGACGCTGCCCTGGAGTCCCGCGCCGGAGGAGGTGTTGATCACGCGGGCCGTCGGCATGCGCCCCTCCTTGGCCTCCGTCCGCCAGTGGGCGGCGGCGTGGCGAAGCGGCGCGAAGTGCCCCTTCAGGTGGACGCGGATCACGGCGTCCCACTCGCTCTCCTCGGCGTTGACGAGCATGCGGTCCCGGACGAAGCCGGCGTTGTTGACCAGGATGTCCAGGCGCCCGAAGTCGGCGATCGCCTGATCGACGAGGCCCTTCGCCTGAGCGAAGTCCGCGACGTCCGCGCCGTTGACGACGGCCTCCCCGCCGTCGGCCCGGATGAGGTCGACGACCTCCTGCGCGGGCCCCGAGGAGGCGCCGTCGCCGTCGAGGGCCGTGCCGAGGTCGTTCACGACGACTCTCGCCCCCTGCCGGGCGAGCTCCAGGGCGTGCTCGCGCCCGATCCCGCGTCCTGCCCCGGTCACGATCGCGACGCGTCCGTCAAGGATTCCGGTCATGGGTGCTGCTCTCCTTCGAGTCCGCGTCGATGACGCCGTGGGTGTCGGTCGGCACCCACACTACCCACTCAACCAAGCAAGTGTTAGGGTGTTGAGCAAACGTTAGGTTAGGAACCTGGATGACACTCTCCGCAACGGTGCGCGACAACGGTGTACGCATCATCACGATGGCCTATCCCCCGGTCAACGCCCTCCCCGTCGCCGGGTGGTTCGACGTCGCCGCCGCCCTGCGGGAGGCGTCCGAGGACGACCGCACGCGGGTCGTGGTCCTCCGTGCCGAGGGCCGCGGCTTCAACGCCGGCGTCGACATCAAGGAGATGCAGAGGATCGAGGGCTTCCGCGGGATCCTCGGCGCGAACCGCGGCTGTTACGAGGCGTTCAAGGCCATCTACGAGTGCCGCGTCCCCGTCGTCTCCGCGGTCAACGGCTTCTGCCTGGGCGGCGGCGTGGGCCTCGTGGGCAACAGCGACGTGATCATCGCCGCGGACGACGCCTACTTCGGCGTTCCCGAGGTCGACCGCGGCGCCCTGGGCGCGGCGACCCACCTCGCGCGCCTGGTCCCGCACCACATGCTCCGGGCGATGTACTACACCAGCCGCACCGTGACGGCGAAGGAGCTCGCCGCGTTCGGCACCGTGACCGCCGTCGTGCCCCGCGAGGAGCTCGACGCCCAGGCGGTCGCCTTCGCCGACGAGATCGCCGCCAAGGACCCTCGCGTCATCCGCGCCGCGAAGGAGGCGCTCAACGGCATCGACCCGATCGACCCGAACCGCAGCTACCGCTTCGAGCAGGGATTCACCTTCGAGCTCAACCTGGCGGGCGTCGCCGACGAGCACCGCGACGAGTTCGTCGCGACAGGCGGGCCGCTGGAGACGTGAACGCCCTCCTCGCCCTCGACGACGTCGCCGCGCTCCTGCGCGACGGGATGACGATCGGGATCGGCGGCTGGGGATCGCGCCGCAAGCCGATGGCGCTGGTCCGTGCCGTGGTCCGATCCGGAGTCCGGGATCTGACGGTCGTGAGCTTCGGCGGACCGGACGTCGGGATCCTCTGCGCCACCGGGCAGGCCTCGACCGTCGTCCACGGCTTCGTCTCCCTGGACACCGTCGCGATCGATCCGCACTTCGCCGCGCGCCGGCAGCGCGGGGAGGTCCGCAGCGTCGAGCTGGACGAGGGGATGCTCGTCGCCGGGCTCCGCGCGGCCTCGCGCCGTCTCCCGTTCGAGGCGACGCGGGCCGGCGCCGGATCCGACGCCGTGCTCCGGAACCCGGACATCCGCACGATCACCTCGCCCTACGCCGACGGGGAGGTCCTCGTCGCCATGCCCGCGGTGCCGCTCGATCTGGCCCTGGTGCACCTGGATCGGGCGGACGAGCACGGCACCGCCGTGGTTCTCGGCCCGGACGCGCACTTCGACGACCTCTTCGCCCGCGCGGCCGCCCGCACGGTCGCCTCGGTGGAGGAGGTCGTGCCGACGTCCGCGCTGCTGACCGGCGCCGGGCACACGGCCACCGTCCTGAACCGCACCGAGATCGATCGGGTCGTTCCGTGCCCCGGGGGCGCCGGGTTCACCGCGCACCCGCCGTTCGCCCCGCGCGACGAGGCCCTGCAGGGCGCGTACGTCGCCGCGGCCGCCTCGCCCGAGGCGTGGGACGACTTCCGCCGGTCTTTCGTCGACGTCGACGAGGCGACCTATCGCGCCGAGGTCGCGCGGTTCCACGCGGAGGCCCGGGCGTGAACGCCTCGCGGGCCGAGGTCGCCGTCGCGGCGTGCAGCGACCTGCTCCGCGGCGCCGGGGCGATCCTGGCCAGCCCCACCGGCGTCATCCCGACCATCGGCGCGCGCCTGGCCCGCCTCACCCATGCGCCCCGGCTGCTGCTCAGCGACGGCGAGGCCACCCTCTACGCCGACACCCCCGCGATCGACGAGCCGTTCCAGGAGCCCGAGGCCCCGCTGCCGTACCGGGAGCTCTTCGAGCTCATCGCCCGAGGACGACGCCACGTCATCATGGGCGCCGCCCAGCTCGACCGGTTCGGGAATCAGAACCTCTCCGCGATCGGGGAGCGCGACCGGCCCGCCCGGCAGCTCCTCGGCGCCCGCGCGGCGGCGACGAACACCGCCAACCACGCCACCAGCTACTGGATCGCGCGGCATGCCCCGCGGGTCTTCGTCCCTGCCGTCGACGTCGTCACCGGCGTCGGGCGCGCCCGGGCCGTGGCCGAGGGCTCCGACCGCTTCCACGACGTCCGGCGCGTGGTGACCGACCTCGCCGTGCTGGACTTCTCCGGCCCCGGAGACTCCCTGACGCTGGTCAGCGTGCACCCCGGCGTGACCGTCGCCGAGGTGAAGGCGGCCACCGGCTTCTCCCTCCACGTTCCGGACGACGCCGGAACCACCCGCGTGCCCGACGCCGAGGAGCTCCGCCTCATCCGCGAACGCCTCGATCCCCGGCGCCTCAGAGACAGAGAGGTCCCCTCCCCATGAGCACTCCCCCGATGATCTCCACCGCGCTCACCCGGCTCACCGGCGTCGACCACCCGATCGTGCAGACCGGCATGGGCTGGGTCGCCGGGGCGCGCCTCGTCAGCGCGACAGCGCGAGCGGGCGCGCTGGGCATCCTCGCCTCGGCGACCATGTCCTTCGCCGAGCTGGAGCGGGCGATCCGGGAGGTGAAGGAGCGCACCGACCGTCCCTTCGGGGTGAATCTGCGCGCGGACGCCGGGGACGCCGAGGAGCGCATCGACCTCCTCATCCGGCACGGGGTCGCGGTGGCGAGCTTCGCGCTCGCGCCGCGCCAGGAGCTCATCGCGAAGCTGAAGGACCACGGCATCGTCGTGATCCCGTCGATCGGCGCCGTCCGTCACGCCGAGAAGGTGGCGTCGTGGGGCGCGGACGCCGTGATGGTCCAGGGCGGGGAAGGCGGCGGGCACACCGGCGCCGTGCCCACTTCGCTGCTGCTGCCCTCCGTGGTCTCGGCGGTCGACATCCCGGTGATCGCCGCGGGCGGATTCCACGACGGGCGCGGCCTCGCCGCGGCGCTCGCCTACGGCGCCGTCGGCGTCGGCATGGGGACGCGCTTCCTGCTGACGAGCGACAGCGCCGTGCCCGAGGCGATCAAGCGGCGCTATCTGGAGTTCGGACTGGACGGGACGATCGTGACGACCAAGGCCGACGGGATGCCGCACCGGCTCCTGCGCACGGAGTACGTCGAGGGGCTCGAGCGCACGGGCGCGATCGGCCGACTGCTGCCGACCCTGCGCCGGTCGCTCGAGTTCAAGCGGATGTCCGGCCTGAGCTGGTTGGGCCTGGCGAAGGACGCACTGTCCATGAAGAAGGCGACCGGGCGGTCGTGGGCGCAGATGACGCAGGCGGCGAACACGCCGATGCTGCTCAAGGCGGGGCTCGTCGACGGCGACACCGGAGCGGGCATGCTCGCCTCGGGGCAGGTCGTCGGCCTGATCGACGACCTGCCGAGCTGCGAGGAGCTCGTCGACCGGGTCGTCCGCGACGCCGCTGCCCACCTCCGCGCCGCCGCCGCCCACCTCCTCTGACGTCGAGTGGTC
The DNA here is from genome assembly GCF_037083505.1 of Microbacterium sp. CCNWLW41. Classification (NCBI taxonomy): domain Bacteria; kingdom Bacillati; phylum Actinomycetota; class Actinomycetes; order Micrococcales; family Microbacteriaceae; genus Microbacterium; species Microbacterium sp. CCNWLW41. Next base: position 805,522 of record NZ_JBAOJP010000002.1, on the reverse strand, counting down.
AGTTTCTGCGGGTTCGGCGGCCGTGAACCCACAGAAACTGACCACTCGACGGCTCAGAGGCGCTCGATGATCGTCACGTTGGCGACGCCGCCGCCCTCGCACATCGTCTGCAGGCCGTAGCGCCCGCCGGTGCGCTCGAGCTCGTTCAGCAGCGTGGTCATCAGACGTGCGCCGGTCGCCCCGATCGGGTGGCCGAGAGCGATGCCTCCGCCGTTGACGTTGACCCTGCCGTGGTCGACGTTCAGCTCGTCCATCCAGGCGAGCACGACCGACGCGAAGGCCTCGTTCGTCTCGAACAGGTCGATGTCGTCCACGGTCATCCCGGCGCGCTCTAGCGCATACCGGGTCGCCGGGATCGGGGCCGTCAGCATCCACACCGGATCCGCGCCGCGCACGGACAGGTGATGGATCCGCGCGCGCGGCGTGAGCCCGTGGTCGGCGACCGCCTGCTCGGAGGCGATGAGGACCGCCGCCGCCGCGTCGGAGATCTGCGACGCCACGGCCGCCGTGATCCGGCCGCCGTCGACGAGCGTGGGGAGCGCCGCCATGCGCTCCAGCGAGGTCTCCCGCCGGGGGCCCTCGTCCGTGGCGATCCCGTCGAGGGGCGCGATCTCGCCGGCGAAGCGTCCGTCGTCGATCGCGGCGATCGCGCGGTGGTGGCTCGCGAGCGCGAACTCCTCCATCCGCTCGCGCGTGATCCCCCAGTGCGCGGCGATCATCTCGGCCGCGCGGAACTGCGAGACCTCCTGGTCGCCGTACCGCGCCCGCCAGCCGGGGGACTCGGCGAACGGCGTCGTGAAGCCGTAGGCGGCGCCGGCGGCCATCGCGGCGGAGATGGGGATCGCTGACATGTTCTGCAGGCCCCCGGCGACGACGAGGTCGTTCGTGCCGCTCATCACCGCCTGGGCGGCGAAATGGATCGCCTGCTGGCTCGACCCGCACTGCCGGTCGACCGTCACGCCCGGGACGTGGTCGGGGAGCCCCGCGACGAGCCATGCCGTCCGGGCGATGTTGCCGGCCTGGGAGCCGAGGGTGTCGGTGCAGCCCATGATGACGTCGTCGACGGCCCCCGGGTCGATCCCGGTGCGTTCGACGAGCGCACCGATGGCGTGGGCGCCGAGGTCGGCGGAGTGCACGCCGGCGAGCGCGCCGCCGCGCTTGCCGACCGGGGTGCGGACCGCGTCGACGATGTAGGCAGTGCTCATGGGGGGATCCTTCGTGATGGACGGACGGGGGACGGCGGTCAGGCGTGCTGACTGGAGACGGACACGACCTCGCCGGTCATGTAGGAGGAGTAGTCGCTGGCGAGGAAGACCATCACGTTGGCCACCTCCCACGGCTCCGCGGCGCGCCCGAAGGCCTCACGCGCCTTCAGCGCCTCCAGGTGCTCGGGGGTGGTCACCTTCTCCAGGAAGGGGTGCATGGCCAGGCTCGGGGAGACGGCGTTGACGCGGATGCCGTGGGCGGCGAGATCCATCGCGGCCGAGCGGGTGAGTGCCATGACCCCCGCCTTGGCCGCGGCGTAGTGGGCCTGGTCCTGCTGAGCCCGCCAGCCGATCACCGAGGCGTTGTTCACGATGACGCCCTGCGTTCCGGCCGCGACCATGCGGCGTCCGGCCGCCCGGATGCAGCGGAACGTGCCGGTGAGACTGATGTCCAGCACCCGCGACCACTGCTCGTCGGTCATGTCGAGGATCGAGACGGAGCCGCCGAGCCCGGCGTTGTTGATGAGGACGTCGAGGGGCCCGCCTTCCTCCGCCGCGTCCAAGAGGTCGGCGATCTGCTCCTCGTCGGTGACGTCGCAGGACACCGTGCGCACGCGCTCCTCGCCGAACCGGGCGCTGAGCTCGACGCGGGCCTCCTCCAGCCGCCCGGCGTGGGTGTCGCCCAGCACGACGAGCGCGGCCCCCTCCTCCAGGCACCGGATCGCGGCGGCGGAGCCGATGCCCGCACCCGCCGCGGCGGTGACGACGACCCGTCGTCCTTCGAGGAGACCGTGGCCGGGGACGTACTCCGGCGCGCTCGTGACGGGACGGTGCGGGATGCTGCTCATGGTCGTGCCTCTCGGGGAAGGCCGAGCACGCGCTCGGCGATGACGTTGCGCTGGATCTCGTCGGACCCGCCGTAGATGGTGTCGGCGCGGCTGAACAGGAAGAGGGTCTGCAGATCGTCCAGGATGTAGGGCGGCTCGGAGACGGTCAGGGCGTCGGGGCCGGCGACGGCCATCGCGAGCTCCCCCAGCGCGCGATGCCAGCCCGACCACAGGAGCTTCGTCACGGACGCGTCGTGCCCCTGTTCTCCCCCGAGGGTGCGGAGGGCATGGAGGCGGATGACCTCCAGGCCCATCCGGGCCTGGACCAGGCGGTCGCGCAGCAGAGGGTCGTTCGCGGCGCCGTTGCGCTCGGCGAGCGCGACGACCTCGTCGAACTCGCGGCGGAAGGCGATCTGCTGCGCGAGCGTGGACACGCCGCGCTCGAATCCGAGCGTGGACATCGCGACGGCGAACCCCTCGCCCTCGGCACCGACGACGAGGCCCGCCTCCGTGACGGCGTCGTCGAAGAAGACCTCGTTGAACTCGCTGGTGCCGGTGAGCTGCAGGATCGGGCGCACGTCGACACCGGGCTGGTCCATGGGGACGAGCAGATAGGACAGGCCCCGGTGGCGGGACGACCCCGCCTCGGTCCGGGCGATGACGAAGCACCACTGCGCGTGCTGCGCGAGCGACGTCCACACCTTCTGCCCGTTGACGACCCAGCGGTCCCCGTCCCGCACGGCGCGCGTCGAGACCGCCGCGAGGTCGGAGCCGGCGCCCGGCTCGGAGTACCCCTGGCACCACAGCTCCTCGACGCCGACGATCCTCGGCAGGAACCGGGCCTGCTGCTCCGGTGTGCCGTGCGCGATGAGCGTGGGGCCGAGCAGCTCCTCGCCGAGGTGGTTCACCCGGGCCGGCGCGTTCGAGCGCGCGTACTCCTCATGGAAGATGACCTGCTGGGCGAGGCTCAGCCCGCGTCCGCCGTGCTCGACCGGCCAGCCGACGCAGGTCCACCCGGCCGCCGCCATGTGCCGGTTCCACTCCAGCCGCTCCTCGAACATCTCGTGCTCGCGGCCGGATCCGCCGCGACCGCGCAGGTCGGCGAAGCGTCCGGTCAGGTTCTCCTCGAGCCATCCTCGGATCTCGGCCCGGAACTCCGCGTCCTGCGCGGTGTCTGTCCCATCCACCCTGTCCTCCTCATCGAGACGTCGTGGCCAGCGGCACGGTGTTCCCGTATAGTATCAAGAAACCAAGCATTTGTTTGGTTCCTGTCCGGGCAGCCGCACGGACCGCCGCCGACGTTCAAGGAGGAACGGGTCATGAGCACCGACGAACACGACCCCGTCGTGACCTACGAGGTCCGCGGCGAGGTCGCGGTCATCCGCCTCAACCGGCCGCGCTACCGCAACGCGCAGAACTCGAAGGTGACCTACGCCCTCGACGCCGCGTTCGTCCGCGCCGTGGACGACGACGACGTCAAGGCCATCGTGCTCGGCGGCAACGGGGATCACTTCTGCGCCGGGCACGACATCGGCACCCCGGAGCGCGACATCGACCAGAGCTTCGAGCGCCGGGCCGTCATCTGGTGGGACCACGTCGGCGCCGAGGGCGTGGACTCCCGGTTCGCGCGCGAGTCCGAGGTGTACCTGGGCATGTGCCGCCGGTGGCGGGAGATCCCGAAACCCGTGATCGCCATGGTGCAGGGGGCCTGCATCGCGGGCGGGCTGATGCTCGCCTGGTCGTGCGACTTCATCGTCGCCTCTGCGGACGCGTTCTTCCAGGATCCGGTCGTGACCATGGGGATCCCCGGCGTCGAGTTCTTCGCGCACCCCTGGGTGACGAACCCGCGCGCCGCGAAGGAGATGCTGTACACCGGCGACCGGATGAGCGCCGACCGCGCGTACGAGCTCGGCATGGTCAACCACGTCGTGCCGCGCGAGGAGCTCGAGGGGCGGACGCTGGCGATCGCGGAGCGGATCGCCCGCATGCCGCGCCTGGGCCTCGCGCTGACCAAGAAGGCGGTGAACCAGGCGGAGGATCTGCAGGGGATGCGCGCCGGGATGGACTCCGTCTTCGGGCTGCATCACGCCGCCCACGCGCACAACGCCGAGGTCGGCGGGGACTCGCTCGCCGGTGTCACCGCGCGCACGATCCGCGACGGGGAGAAGGCATGAACCTCGATCTCACACCGGAGCAGGAGGCGTTCGCCGCCGAGGCGCGCGCCTGGCTGCGCGCGCACGTCCCGCCCGCACCGCTGCCGTCGATGGACACCGCCGAGGGCTTCGCGGCCCACCGCGCGTGGGAGGCGACCCTCGCCTCGGGCGGCTGGTCGGTCGTCGCATGGCCCGAGGAGTACAACGGGCGCGGGACCGGGCTGGTCGAGTGGGTGCTCTTCGAGGAGGAGTACTACCGGGCCGGGGCGCCGACCCGCGTCGCGCAGAACGGGATCTCCCTGCTGGCCCCGATCCTCTTCGAGCACGGCACACCGGCGCAGCGCGAGCGGTATCTGCGCCCCATGACCGACGGCTCCCTCATCTGGGCGCAGGCCTGGTCCGAGCCCGGCGCCGGCAGCGACCTCGCCGCGATCCGCAGCACCGCGCGGCGCGACGAGGAACGCGGCGGCTGGGTGCTGAACGGCCAGAAGATCTGGAGCTCGCGGGCGGCGTGGGCGGACCGCGGGTTCGGCCTGTTCCGCTCGGACCCCGAGGCGCAGCGCCACCGCGGGCTGACCTACTTCCTGTTCCCCCTGGACGCGGACGGGATCACCGTCCGGCCGATCGAGCAGCTGGACGGCGGCACGGGCTTCGCCGAGATCTTCTTCGACGACGTCTTCGTGCCCGATGACGACGTGCTCGGGGCCCCGGGGGACGGGTGGCGGGTGGCGATGAGCACCGCAGGCAACGAGCGAGGGCTGTCACTGCGCGCCCCAGGGCGCTTCCTCGCCGCCGCCGACCGGCTGATCGACCTGTACGACGACCGCGCGGCGTCCGCGTCGCCGACGAGCCGCGACGACGTGGTCGACGCCTGGATCGGCGCCGAGGCGTACCGGCTGTTCACCTGGCGCACGGTCAGCGCGATGCTCGACGGCGTCGAGGTGGGTGCGGAGGGCAGCATGAACAAGGTGTTCTGGTCCGAGCTCGATCTGCACATCCAGCAGACGGGTCTGGATCTGCTCGGCGCCGAGGCGGAGCTGCGCGGCGCGGGCGCCGTCGACGACGGGCGCTGGGCCGAGGACTATCTGTTCGCGCTGGCCGGGCCGATCTACGCGGGCACCAACGAGGTGCAGCGCAACATCATCGCGGAGCGGATCCTCGGGCTCCCGCGCGGCGGAGACGGAAGGCGGTCCTGATGCGTCTGCTCACCACGGAGGAACAGGACGCGGTCGCCGCGGCGATCGACGACGTCGTCGAGGCCGCCGGAGGGGCGGACGTCGCGCAGAGCTGGGCCGCCGGCGACCTCTCCGCCGGGCTCGCACTGTGGGCGCAGTTCGCGGAGCTGGGCCTCACGGGTCTGCGCGTGCCCGAGACGGAAGGGGGCTTCGGCGGTGGCCTGGACGACCTCGTCGTGGTCTTCGAACGCCTGGGCTTCCACGGGGTCCCCGGGCCCTACGTCGAGACCGTCGCACTGCTGCCGCGCCTGATCTCCGAGGCGGACCGCGCCGCGCTCGTCGGCGGGGCCGTGGCGACCGCCGCCGTGTCCGGCCTCTCGCCGTTCGCGCCCGACCCGGACGCGGCGACGCTGCGGTACGTGGTCGACGGCGACCGCATCGCCCCGGCGACGCTGGAGCGGACGGGGCAGTCCCTGGCCCCCACCCGTCGGCTGGGCGTCCTCGCCGCCGACGGAGAAGGACGGGCGATCGCGCCGGATGCGCGCGCCTCCGCCGAGCGCGAGGCCGTGCTCGCCGCCTCCGCCGTGCTGCTCGGCGCCGGCGAGCGCCTCCTTCGGGAGGCGGTGCAGTACGCCGGCGTGCGCGAGCAGTTCGGGCGCCCGATCGGCGAGTTCCAGGCGCTCAAGCATCAGCTCGCCGACGTGCGGGTCGCGCTGAGCTTCGCCCGGCCGCTGCTGTGGAACGCGGCGCTCACGGCCGACACCGGCACGGGCGACCGGGACAGCTCGGCCGCGAAGATCGCCGCGTCCGAGGCGGCGACCCGCGCGGCCCGCGTCGCCCTGCAGGTGCACGGCGCGATCGGCTACACGGCCGAGCACCCGCTGCGGATCTGGCTCGGGCTCGTCCCCGCGCTGTCCCGCGTCTGGGGCACGCCCGCCCAGCACCGCGCCCGCGTCGCCGGTGCGATCCTGTCCGACGGCTCGAGCGCGAGGGAGCGAGCATGAACTTCACCGTCACCGAGGAGCAGGAGGAGCTGATCGAGCTCGTCCGCGCGGTCCTCGCACAGCGCTCGGACGACCGCGCGATGCGGGCGGCGCTCGAGAGCGACGCGGGATACGACACCGAGCTCTGGCGGGTGCTGTGCACGGAGATCGGCGCCGCCTCGCTCGCGATCCCGGAGGAGGCCGGCGGGGCCGGGTTCTCCACGTTCGAGACGCACCTCGTGCTCGAGGAGCTCGGTCGCGGTCTCACGCCCTCCCCCTACCTCGGCTCCGTGGCGATCACGGCGCAGGCCATCCTCGCGACGCACGATGACGAGGCGGCGGCGCGTCTGCTGCCCGGCCTCGCGGAGGGCACGAGCATCGGCGCGCTCGGCTGGGCGGCGCCGGACGGCCGGTGGGGCCCCGAGCGTGTCGCGGTCACGGCGACCCCCGGCGAGCCCTGGCGAGTGACCGGCCGGATCCCGCTGGTGCTCGAGGGCGCGACGGCGGACGTCCTCGTCGTCATCGCGAACACCGCCGACGGCGCCCGCCTCTTCGAGCTCCTGGAGCCGGGCACGGTCCGCCGGGACGTCACCCCCGCCGTGGACCCCGGGCTGCGTGTCGCGACCCTGCACCTCGAGGACGTCGCCGCCCGCCCGCTCGGCGACGGCGCGCCGGACGTGCTCCCACTCGTCCTCGACCACGCCCTGACCGCCGTCAGCGCCCTGCAGAGCGGCACCGCCGCCCGGGCGTTGGCGAGCACCCTCGCGTACGTCGGGCAGCGCGTGCAGTTCGGGCGGCCCATCGGCTCCTTCCAGGCGGTCAAGCACCGGTTGGCCGATCTGCACGTCCGGGTCGAGACCGCCGCGACGACGACCAGAGCGGCCGCGCGTGCGGTCGCGGACGGATCCGCCGAGCGCACGCCGCTCGCCCGGCTCGCCAAGGCCTGGTGCAGCGAGACCCTCGACGCCGTCGCCGCCGAGATGATCCAGCTGCACGGCGGCATCGCGATCACCTGGGAGCACGACGCCCACTTCGTGTTCAAGCGCGCGCACGCACTGGGGCAGCTCTTCGGGACCGCGGCCGAGCAGCGGGCGCGGGCGGCGGACTGGGCGCTGCAGCCCGCATGATCCGCCGCCGCGCCGGCTCAGGCCGTCACGCCGCCGTCGATGACGAAGTCCTGCCCGGTGCAGTAGCTGCTGGCGTCGCTCGCGAGGAACGCCACGAGGTTCGACACCTCCTCCGGGCGGCCGGCACGCGGGATCGGGATGCCCGCGATGAAACCGACCCCCGCGCGCGTGTCCTCGCTGATCATGGGCGTGTCGACCGCCCCGGGACAGATGGAGTTGACCCGGATCCCGTGGACCCCGAGCTCCCGCGCCGCGGAGCGGGTGATGCCGCGGAGCGCGAACTTCGACGCGGAATACGCGACGCGGTCCGCGTAGCCGGTCAGACCCGCCGTCGAGGAGACGTTCACGATCGATCCGCCCCTCGCCTTCATCAGGGGCAGCATCGCCTGGATCCCCAGCATCGGACCGATCGCGTTCACATCCATGGTGAGCCGGATCGTCCGCTCCTCGGCGTCCTCCAGCGGACCCGTCGGACAGTAGCCGGCGTTGTTGACGAGCACGTCCACCCGGCCGAACGCCCGACGGGCGGCCTCCGCCACCGCGTCCCAGTCGGCGCGCGAGGAGACGTCGTGGGCGAGGCCGATCGCGCGGTCGCCGAGAGCGTCCGCGACCCCGGCGACCGCGGCCTCGTCCAGGTCGGTGAGGACGAGCCGGGCGCCGAGCCCGTGCAGGAGCCGGGCGTGTGCGCGCCCCTGGCCGCCGGCGGCGCCGGTGAGCACGACGACCGTGTCGTCGAGGCGGATGAGAGGGGTTGTCGTCATGACGGTCCTTCCGTGAGGGATGGTGGGTGGGCGGGTCGGCGCCCCGGGAGGGAGGAGCGCCCGTGACACGGCTGCATCACATCGGGATCACGGTGAGCGACACCGAGCGGAGCGTGGAGTTCTACCGGGCCCTGGGCGCCGTCGACGTCGTCCGCCCCCGGGAGAAGAGCGGTCCGGCGGTCGAGGCGGCCACGGGATACCCAGGCATCCGGATCCTGCTCACGTTCCTGGGCTTCGGCGACGGCGGCACGGTGATCGAGCTGGCCGAGTACCGGGGCGGCGGCTCCCGGCGCGTCGATCCCGACAACGGCAGCATCGGCGCGGCGCACCCCGCCCTGCTCGTGGATGACATCGACGAGCGTCTGCGCCGCGTCGCGGACCTCGGATACCGCGCCCTGTCCGCGCCGATGACGGCGACCGACGGGCCGATGGAGGGGTTCCGGTACGTCTACGTCCTGGGCCCGGACGACGTCCGCGTGGAGCTCCTCGAAGAGCCTCACTGAGTCCGCTCCCCGACACCGCCCGCGAGCTCGGCGCGCTCGGCCTCCTCCAGGACCAGGTCCGTTGCGGCCGCGGAGTCGCGCACGCTCTCCGGGCGGCTCGCGCCCGGCACCGGGATCATCCGGTCGGAGAGGGTCAGGAGCCATGCGAGCGCGACCCGCTGCACGCTCACCCCGCGGCGCTCGGCGACGCGACGGAAGGCGGGCGCCGCGTCCGCGAGTCCCTTCGCGGCCCTCATCCCGCCGAGCGCCCCCCAGGCGAGGAACGCCAGCCCCCGCCGTTCGCAGGCGCGGAGCACCGCGTGGCTGTCCCGGCTCAGCGGAGAGTACTCGTTCTGCACGCTGACCAGCGCGTCTCCGAGCACGTCCTGGGCGATGTCGAGCTGCGCCTCGTCCACGTTCGAGACGCCCACCCGCATCACGAGCCCTTCGTCCACGAGCCGGCGCAGCGCCCCCATCGAGTCCGCGTATGGCACCTTCGGGTCCGGTCGGTGGTGCTGGTACAGCGGCAGCGCCGGCAGACCCAACCGGCGCAGGGACGCCCGCGCGGCCGCGGCGAGATGCTCCGGCGATCCGTCGATCCACCAGGTGGCGTTCGGTCCCCGCGTGTGCCCGCCCTTCGTGGCGATGACGACGCGGTCGACGGCTCCGGGCACCGCGCGCAGGGCCCGCACCAGGGCGGTCTCGTTCACGCCCATGTCGCCCGTCGGACCGTAGCTGTCGGCGGTGTCGAACAGGGTGACGCCCGCGTCCAGGGCCGCGTGGACCGCACGGACGCCGCGTGCGCGGTCCGTCTCCCGGGTCTGCGTCATCGTCATGGCGCCGAAGCCGACCGCCGAGACGCGCAGGTCCCCCAGGGCGCGGGTCGGGATCATTTCCCCGCCGCCGTCCATCCGCCGTCCACGGGAAGGCACTGCCCGTAGACGTGCGTGGCGTCGCAGAGCATCCACACGATCGCCTCCGCGATCTCCTCCGGCCGTGCCAGCCGACCCCGGGGCGTACGCGCCTCGGCCGCCGTGAGGTCGTAGCCGGTCCGCTCCAGGTCCTCGACCATGGGGGTGCGGGTGTGACCCGGGGCGATGGCGTTGACGCGGACGCCGCTCGGCGCCCATTCGATCGCCAGGTTCTCCATCAGCTGACGTTCGGCGGCCTTGGCCGTGCCGTAGTCCGCCTGGTTCGCCCATCCCCGGTAGGCCGTCGTGGACGACACCATGACGATCGACGCGGGAAGACCGCCGAGTCGGCGGACGACGGCGCGGGACACGGCCAGGGCCCCGATGACGTGGACCTCGTACTGCCCCCGCATGGCGTCCAGAGCGATGTCCAGCGCGGGGACGTACGCGCCGCGGATGCCGTGGCACAGGACCACGCCGGTGACCGGCTCTTCGGCCGCGCACGCGGCGACCGCGGCGTCGACGGCGCCCTCGTCGCTGACGTCCACCCGGACGGAAGGCACGTCGTCGGCGACGGACGGCACCAGGTCGAAGACGGTCACCCTGCCGCCCCGCGCGAGGAGCCGCTCGACGACCGCGGCGCCGATGCCGCTCGCCCCTCCGGTCACGATCGTGTGCCCGGGTCCGGTGGCTTCCCTCACGACGTCCTCCTCGACCTGTCCGCGAGACGCCATGCTAGCGTAGGGACCAAACAAGCGCTAGGTTTGCGCTGTTCGCAGAGTCGCGGAGAAGGAGCACTATGGCCGACAAACGGACCAGCCTGGATGAGGCCGTCGCCTCGATCCGGAGCGGGATGACGGTGGGCATCGGCGGATGGGGATCCCGGCGCAAGCCGATGGCCCTCGTCCGCGCCCTGCTGCGCACGGACGCGACGGATCTGACCGTCGTCGCCTTCGGCGGGCCCGACGTAGGCCTGCTCGCCGCCGCCGGACGCATCCGCAAGCTCGTCTACGGCTTCGTCTCGCTGGACAGCATCCCCCTGGACCCGCTGTTCACGCGGGCCCGCGAGGAGGGCGCGTTCGAGGTCGAGGAGTACGACGAGGGCATGTTCGTCGCCGGCCTCCGGGCCGCCGGGCAGCGGGTTGACTTCCAGCCGATCCTCGCCGGGCTCGGCTCCGATGTGCTGCCGGCGAACCCGCGACTGAAGACCATCCGTTCCCCGTACTCCGAGGAGCAGTACGTCGCCATGCCCGCGCTGCCCCTCGACGTCGCGCTCGTGCACATGAACCGCGCGGACGCCGCCGGCAACAGCCAGTACCTGGGCCCTGACCCGTACTTCGACGACCTCTTCGCGATGGCGGCGCAGCGCACCATCGTGTCCGCGGAGAAGATCGTCCCCACCGAGAGCCTGCTCGACGAGGCCTCCTTCCACACCCTGCTGTTCAGCCGGATGTACGTCGACGCCGTCGTCGAGGCTCCGCGCGGCGCGCACTTCACGACCTGCGAGCCCGACTATCCCCGCGACGAGGCGTTCCAGCGGGAGTACGCCGCCGCGGCGAAGGACTCCGACGCCTGGGCCGCCTTCGCCCGGACCTACCTCGACACCGACGACGCCGGATACCACGCCGCCGTCGCCCGCTTCCACGCCGCTCAGGGAGAGTCATGACCGCGCCCGCCACCCTCGCCGAGATCTGCGTCGCCGCCTGCGCAGACACCTACCGTTCGTCCGGCGAGGTGCTCGCCCACGCCGTGGGCACCATCCCGACCATCGGCGCCCGGCTCGCCCGGCGCACCTCCGCGCCGGACATCGTGCTGACCGACGGCGAGGCCTTCCTTATGAGCGACCCGCCGCCGCTCGGGCGCAGCGCGGCCGGCGGCGGCACCATCGAGGGATGGGCCCCGTTCGGCCGGATCTTCGAGATCCTCGCGACGGGGCGACGGCAGAGCATGATGGGCGCCAGCCAGATCGATCGGTACGGGAACCAGAACATCTCCCTCATCGGCGACTGGGATCGCCCGAAGCGCCAGCTCATCGGGGTCCGCGGCGCCCCCGGCAACACCGCGAACCACCGCGTCGACTACTGGGTGTCGAGGCACAGCCCGCGGGTCTTCGTCGGCGCGGTCGACATGGTCTCCGGCGTGGGGAACGACCGCGCCCGAGACGCCGGACTGCGCTTCCATCGTCTCGGCGTGATCGTGACGAACCTGGCGGTCCTCGACTACGACGAGGAGGGACGCGTCCGGGTCCGCTCGATCCACCCCGGCGTCGATCCGCAGGCGGTCGCCGACGCCACGGGCTTCCCCCTCGACGTCTCCGCCGCGGCGACCACGCGTCTGCCCGATGCGGAGGAGCTTCGCCTCATCCGTGAGGAGCTCGACCCCCGCGGAGCCCGCACCCGCGAGGTCCCCGACTGATCCGTCCGGTCGTGGGGGGGGGGGGGGGCCCCCCCCGGGCCCCCCCCCCCCCCGCCCCCCCCCCCCCCCCGGCGGGGGGGGGGGGGGGCGCCCCCCCCCCCACGGCTCAGTCCACGAGGAGGCCGCCGTGCAGCAGGTCGAGGTAGTTCTCGGTCAGGCTCGCCGCCGTGTGCGTGCCGCTGGGTCGGTACCAGGCCACCGTCGACCACACCGAGTCGCGGATGAAACGGTAGGCGATCGGGGCGTCGAGGGTGTCGCGGAAGACGCCCTGACGCTGCCCCTCCCGGATCTGGCCGAGCCACAGCGACTCGATCTGGAGGCTGTTCTCCTTGACGAACTCGAAGCCCGGCTGGGTGGCGAGGAAGCTCGACTCGTTCTGGTAGAGGCCCACCGCGTCGGGCTTGCTGACCACCGTCTCGAAGGCGTGCTCGATGAGGCGGTCCAGCGTCTCCCGGGGACCCGACGACTCGGCGACGATCTGCTCGAAGCGCCCGTACAGGTCGGTCATGAAGGTGCGCAGGATCTCCTGGAGGATCGCCTCCTTCGAGGAGAAGTGATGATAGAGACTGCCGGAGAGGATCCCGGCCTCGTCGGCGATGTCGCGCACGGTCGTCGCCGAGTAGCCGCGCTGGGAGATCAGATGGGCGGCGATGGACAGGATCTGCTCTCTCCGCTCGGAGCTCTGCTCGCCTCGCGTGGTCCGCGGGTTCATCGCCATGGCTTCTCCTTCTGGGGGTGCCGGGAGTATTTCACAACAAGCGCTTGTTCAATAGTGCACCATCGCAGGCCGGAACACGCGCTCCGAGAGAGGTTTTCTTATGGTATGGGAAGGACCCCGCATGACCGTTTCTGACACCGACACCGTTCCGGCGCTGCTCCGGGAGAAGGCGGAGCTGGGCGCGCATCCGGCGATCGTCGACGCAGGCCGCGTCATCACTTACGGGGAGCTGCCCGCCCGCGTCGCGGAGGTGTCCCGCGCCTACCTCGCCGCGGGCGTCCTCCCCGGTGACCGTGTGGGGCTCTGGGCGCCCAACCGGGCCGAGTTCATCCTCGCGATGCTCGGCGCGCAGGCCATCGGCATCGCGGTCGTCCCCCTGAACAGCCGCTACACCGGCCACGAGGCCGCGACCATCCTGGCCCGCGCCCGGGCGACGGCGATCGTGCTCACGGACGGCTTCCTCGGCCGGTCGATGTCGACCATGCTGCGCGACGCGGCCGCCGAGCTCGGCGCCGACGGGACGGTCGTCCCCGGGCTCCCGCACCTCCGCGCGGTCGTGACGATGGACGAGGGGACCGGTCCCGTGCTCTCCTGGTCGCGGTTCCTCTCCGCCGGAGAGGGCGTCCCCCTGGCCCGCGTGGAGGAGGCCGCGGGCGCCGTGACCGCCGACACCGTGATGGACGTGCTGTTCACCTCGGGGACCACGGGGGTGCCGAAGGGCGTGATGAGCGCGCACCGGCAGACCCTCGGCGTCGCCCGCTCCTGGGCCAAGGGCGCGTTCCTCACTCCGGAGGACCGGTACGCCGTGGTCAATCCGTTCTTCCACGGCTTCGGCTACAAGGCGGGGATGATCACGTCCCTGATGGCGGGGACCACGATCTACCCGGTGGCGGTCTTCGACGCCGATGCGCTGCTGGAGCTCATCCAGCGCGAGCGCATCACTGTGCTTCCCGGGGTGCCGACGCACTTCACCTCCCTCATCGACCACCCGCGCCTGCGGGAGTACGACCTGTCCTCCCTCCGCTTCGCCATCGCCGGTGCGACGGCGGCGCCGGAGACGCTGTTCCGGGACATGGTGGACAAGCTCGGGTTCCGCACCGTGGCGCAGGCCTACGGCCTGACCGAGTGCATCGTCGCGACGCTCTCGCGCCCCGGCGAGTCCCTCGAGCACGCCTCGCAGACCACGGGCCCGGCCGTGGAAGGGGTCGAGATCCGCGTCGTCGACCCGGAGGGCCGCGACGTCGGCGTGGACGAGGACGGCGAGATCCTGCTGCGCGGGGACTCCGTGATGCTCGGCTACTTCGAGGACGAGGCCGCCACCCGCGCCGTGGTCGACGAGGACGGCTGGTTCCACACCGGGGATGTCGGGCGCCTGGACGAGCACGGCTGCCTGAAGATCACCGACCGCCTGAAGGACATGTTCATCGTCGGCGGCTTCAACGTCTACCCCGCGGAGGTGGAGAACGTGCTCCGCCAGCACCCCGCCGTCAACGAGTCCGCCGTCATCGGCGTGGACGACGCGCGCCTGGGCACCGTCGGGCGCGCCTACGTGCTGCTGCTGCAGAACGCCGGCGAGGAGGTCCCGCTCCCCGACGCCGCGGATCTGGAGGCGTTCTGCCGGTCCCGCCTGGCGAACTTCAAGGTGCCCAGGGAGTTCGTCTTCGTCGACGAGTTCCCGCGCAACGCCACCGGCAAGATCCTCAAGCCCGAGCTCCGCGCGCGCGGCGCGGCCTGAGCCCGCCGGCGACGGCGCTCACCCGACGCGGACGGGACGCGGCGCGGCCTGCATCCCGACGGGGGTGAGCCAGTCGCCGAGCGGACCGTCGAAGGCGGCCGCGATGGCGGCGGCGTCCCACTCCTCGGCCGTCTGCAGGGCGTTCGGCGCCGGCGGGGCAATGAGTCCGAGATGACGCCCGTCGAAGCGGACGATCTGCCCGTTCAACCGCTGCGAGCGCGGGCTGAGCAGGTACACGACCAGGGGCGCCACCGCGCCGGGGGCCGGTCCCGGGGGGACCGAGCCGTCCGGGTTGAGCGCGGACATGGCCGTCTGCGCCAGCGGCGAGACGGCGTTGACGCGCACCCCGTCCGGCGCCTCCAGCGCCCACCCGTAGGTGAGCCCCATCACCGCGCCCTTGGTCGCCCCGTACAGGGAGAGGCCGGGGTACCCCTGCAGGGCGCCGGACACCACGTTCACGATCGTCCCGCCCCCGTGGGTGGCGAAGTGGCGGAGCGCCGCCACCCCGCAGTGGATCACGCCCGCGACGTTCACGTCCAGCGTGTCCGTCACCGTGGCGGCGTCCTGCCCCACCGCCGCGCCCGCACTGAGGACGCCGGCGTTGTTCACCAGGCCGTCCATGCGCCCGAATTCGTGGACGCAACGTTCCACGAGCGCGACCCCCGTGGCCGGATCCGCCACGGAGGCGGCGACGGCGATCGCGGCCCCGCCGACGCCGCGGATGACCGCGGCGGCGTCCTGGGCCGCGTCCCGGTCGAGATCGCAGACCACGACGGCCGCACCGGCATCCGCGGCCGCGGCGGCGTACGCCCGCCCGAGGCCGCGCCCGGCGCCGGTGACGACGACGGCGCGGCCCTCGAGCAGGCCGGGCATCAGCTCAGCCGCTCCAGCACCATCGCCATGCCCTGACCGCCCGCGACGCACATGGTCTCGACGGCGAACTGCTCGTCGCGCTCCTGCAGGGCGTGGATCGCCGTCGTCGTGATGCGCGCGCCGGTCATGCCGAACGGGTGCCCCAGGGCGATCGCCCCGCCGTTGACGTTGACCCGGTCCGCGTCGATCCCGATGTCGTCGATCGAGGGCAGGACCTGGGCGGCGAAGGCCTCGTTGATCTCGAGGATGTCGATGTCGCCGATCGTCATGCCCGCGTGCCCGAGGGCCCGCCGCACCGCCTCGACCGGCCCGAGCCCCATGATCTCCGGCGAGAGCGCGGACACCCCGGTGGAGACGATCCGCGCGAGCGGGGTGAGACCGAGCTCCGCCGCGCGTGTGTCGCTCATCACGACCAGCGCGGCCGCGCCGTCGTTGAGCGGGCAGCAGTTCGCCGCGGTGACCGTCCCGTGCGGGCGGAAGACGGGCTGCAGCCCGCCGATCCCCTCCAGCGTCACACCGGCGCGGGGCCCGTCGTCGGCGGAGACCACGGACCCGTCGGCGAGCGTCACCGGCGTGATGTCCCGCTCCCAGAATCCACGGGCGGCGGCGGCCTCGGCGCGATTCTGGCTCAGCACCGCCCACTCGTCCTGCGCCCGCCGGGACACGCCCCGGAAGCTCGCGACGTTCTCCGCCGTCTCCCCCATCGCGATGTAGATGTCCGGCAGCTCGCCGCGCGTGCGCGGGTCCGACCAGACGAACGAGGGGTCGGCCGCCTCGGCCGCGACGCGCTCGGCGGCCGCCGCGAAGCGCGGGTGTTTCGTGTCGGGCATCCCGTCCGACTTGCCGAGCCCGAAGCGCGACACCGCCTCCACTCCGGCGGAGAGGAAGACGTCGCCCTCCCCCGCCTTGATCGCGTGGAACGCCATGCGGGTGGTCTGCAGGGAGGACGAGCAGTACCGGTGCACCGTCGTGCCGGGCAGCGCGTCCAGGCCGAGCTGCAGCGCCACGATGCGGGCGAGGTTGTACCCCTGCTCTCCGGCAGGCTGCGCACAGCCCAGCATCAGATCCTCGATCTCCGCCGGGTCCAGCTCCGGGACGGCGTCCAGGGCGGCCCGGACGATCTGCACGGCCAGGTCGTCGGGCCGCGTGTCCTTGAGGCTCCCCTTGTACGCGCGCCCGATGGGCGAGCGGACGGCGGAAACGATGACGGCTTCGGTCATGGGGCTCTCCTTGTGTGTTCCGGATCGTGTGCTCCGGATGCCCGGAGGGACGAGGTCGCGTCGTGCCGACGCGGGTCAGGCGGGCAGGATGTCGCCCGCGTTCGGGGTGTGGGCCAGGAACGCCGGCCACTCGCCTCCGCCGTCGACGTCGAGCACGGCGCCGGTGACGTGGGCGGACAGGGGGGAGGCGAGCATCAGGCAGGCGGCGCCGATCTCGGCCGGCTCCGCGAGACGGCCCCGGGGGATGGTGCGGGCCACGGCCGCGTACTGCGACGCGTCGCCGTAGTGGTCCACCGCCGCCTCCGTCGCGACGAGTCCGCAGCTCACCGCGTTGACCCGCACGTCGGGGGCCCACTCGACCGCGAGGCTCGCGGTGAGGCTCTCCAGCGCCGCCTTCGCCGCGCCGTACACCGCCGTGCCGGGACTCGGGCGACGGGCGCTGATGGAGGTGATGTTGATCACCGAGCCCTGGGCGTCCCGCAGGGCGGGCAGAGCGGATCGCGCGGCGAAGGCCGCGGAGAGGAAGTTGAGCTCGGTGATGGCGCGCAGATACCGCGGAGAGCCGGCCTCGAAGCGGCCGAACGGAGACCCCCCGGCGTTGTTCACGAGGACGTCGAGGCGGCCGCGACGGGAGAGGATGTCCTGGATCCAGGCGTCGACCTGGTCGGCGTCGCGGACGTCGGCGGAGCCGAACGTCGCCTCGGCGCCCCCGCCGGACGGCAGAGCGTCCGGGGTCGTCCGCCCGCAGATCTCGACGGTCGCCCCGGCCTCGAGGAAGCTCTCCGCGATGCCTCGGCCCACGCCGCGCGCCCCTCCGGTGACGGCGACGACCCGTCCTGTGAAGTCGATCGACACGCCCATGTGCCCTCCTCCGATCCGCGTGCGCGGCGACGCCGTCGTCCGCACCCTGGCCACGCTACCAAACAAATGCTAGGTTGTGCCGCATGTCCCCCACCACCTCCCGTCCCCGCACCTGCGTCGTGACCGGCGGCGCCCTCGGCATCGGCGGCGCCGTGTCCCGTCGCCTCGCCGCGGACGGCGACCACGTCCTGCTCGTCGACCTCGACGAGGAGGCCGCCCGCAGCGCGGCATCCGACATCACGGCGGCGGGCGGACGCTGCACGGTGATCGTGGGCGACATCACCCGGGAGGAGACGGTGCGGGCCCTCGGGGCGGCGGCGGACGACGCCGGCGGCGCCGACGTCATCGTCAACAACGTCGGCGACTTCCGTCCGGCGAAGGCGGTCTTCGTCAAGAGCGAGCCCGCCCAGTGGCAGCGCCTCCACGAGCTCAACCTCTGGCACGTGTTCGCGGTCACGCACCGCCTCCTCCCGGCGATGATCGAGCGCGGGTCCGGCGCGATCGTGAACGTCTCGACGGTCGAGGCGTTCCGGGGGATCCCGGGACACGCCGTCTACTCCGCGTACAACGCGGGGGTCTCGGCGTTCACGAAGAGCCTGGCGGTGGAGCTCGGCCCCTCGGGGATCCGCGTCAACGCGATCGCCCCCGACCTGGCCGACACTCCGCAGACCCCGGCGGAGGCGATGCTCGCGGGACGGGATCCGGCGCTCCTGCGCTCATGGCTGCCGCTCGGCCGCTTCGGCGTCCCGGACGACTACGCGGAGGTGGTCGCGTTCCTCGCCTCCGACGCGGCGCGCTTCGTCACCGGGCATACGATCCCGGTCGACGGCGGGACCCTGGCCGCGTCGGGCTGGTACGGCCGCGCCGGTCGCCGCGGCTGGACGAACCTCCCGGACCACGCCTGATGCCCGCGCCGGACGCCGCCCGCGACCGCCAGGAGATCCATGATCTGATCCTGCGGTACTGCCGAGCGGTGGACCGCGCCGACTACCCGGCGGTCCTCGCGGTGTACGCCTCCGACGGGGTCGATCGGCACACCGGCTTCGAGGGCCCCGCGGCGGACTTCGTCGCCTGGCTGGCCGAGCGCACCGCGGTGTTCGACGGCACGATGCATCTCGTCGGCAACCACCTCGTCGAGCTCCACGGCGATCACGCCTTCGCCGAGACCTACGGCACGGCGGTGCACTGGGGCACCCCGCCGGACGATCCGCGTCGGAACTTCACCAGCGGGTTCCGCTATCTCGATCACGTGCGGCGGGACGCCGAGGGGTGGCGGATCGTCGAGCGGACGGCTGTGCGCGAATGGACGCGGTCGGACGCCGGGCGGCTGATCCCGCCCGAGGGGCCGGGCCCGCGCGGGCGTCGATGGCCGGCGGACCCGCTCGCGGAGGTCCGCGCCCGGGTGCTCCGCGCCGTCGGCGCGCACACCCCCGAGAAATCCGGTTGACCACCGAACCCGGCCGGGCTACCTTGGCAACCAAGCACTTGCTTGTGCGTCTCCCCCCGACGCCGCGTGACCCGACGACGAACCAATGGAGGTTCCTCATGTTCCGACGCAGCATGTCCCGACACCGCATCCTCGGCGTGGCGGCCGCGACCGTCGCCGCGCTCGCCCTGACCGCCTGCGCCGGCGACGACGCCGGCGCCTCCTCCTCGGGGAGCACCGCCGACGGCGGCGACCCGATCATCATCGGCCTCGACGAGGACAGCACCGGCCCCGGCGCGTCCTACGCCACGATCGCCGGGGACACCGTCCGGATGGCCGTGGACGAGATCAACGCGGACGGCGGCATCCTCGGTCGCGAGGTCAGGATCGTCGTCGGCAACGACGAGTCCGACCCCACGAAGACGCCCTCGATCGTCCGCAAGCTCGTGGACGACGGCGCGCACGCGATCATCCTCGCCACCGGCGGCGGCTCCGTGCTGCAGGCGAAGGCCGTGGCGAAGCAGGCCGGGATCACCGCCGTCGCTCCAGTCGCGATCACGACCTCGGTCGGCCTTCCCCCGGACAACGAGTTCACCTACATGCTCGCCAACGGCCTGGACGACTACGCCTCCGTCTACTGCGGGGCGTTCGAGGAGATGGGCTACGAGAAGCTGGCGATCCTCGCCGACACCACCCCCGCCATCGACAACATCGCGGGCCTGCTCGTGCCCGGGCTGGAGGAGTGCATCGACATCGTCGCGGAGGAGTCCGCGCCCGT
Source organism: Microbacterium sp. CCNWLW41 (assembly GCF_037083505.1). Lineage (NCBI taxonomy): Bacteria > Bacillati > Actinomycetota > Actinomycetes > Micrococcales > Microbacteriaceae > Microbacterium > Microbacterium sp. CCNWLW41. The sequence goes on along the minus strand of NZ_JBAOJP010000002.1, from coordinate 785,872 downwards.
GGACGCCGCCGACCTCGGCGCCCAGACCGCGCGCATCAAGCAGGCCGATCCCGACGTCGTGCTCGTGATGAGCGTGGGCGGGAACTTCGAGGTGCTCGCGCACAACACCCTCGACCCGCAGCTTCCGGACGTGCTCCGCTTCTCGCTAGCCTCCATCGGGAACCAGCCCGACGCGTGGGACCGCGCCAACCCCGGTGCGCTCGCGGAGGTCGTCTACATGGGATCGATCGACACCAAGAACGCGGCGACCGCAGCCTTGGAGGAGAAGCTGAAGAAGGCGAACGGCGACGACTACCGGCTGACCGCCTACGACGCGCAGGCCTACGACACCGTGCACCTGCTGAAGGCGGCGATCGAGGAGGCCGGCGGCACCGAGGACCTGACCGCGATCCGTGACGCGTTCGACGCGATCAGCGCCTACCCCGCCGCCTTCGGACAGGACGGGTTCACCCTGTCGTTCTCCCCGGACAAGCACATCGGCGCCGACAGCCTGTGCGGCCTGGTGCTCTCCGGCTTCGACGAGGACAACCAGCCCTCCGGCGCCTGGCCCGAGTACCAGGTGACGTGCTGAGGATCCGTCGATGACCGATCCACAGCTCTGGCTCTCCGTCCTGGAGATCGGCAGCTTCTTCGGGCTGATCGCCCTCGCCTACCAGCTCACCCTGATCGGCGCCGGCTTCTTCAACTTCGCGATCGGCCCGTACGCGATGACGGCGGCGCTGGGCGCCTCCTGGTTCGTCATCGAGGTGGACCTGCCGGTGTGGCTGGGCGTGCTCGTGGGGCTCCTGGCGGCGATGGCGCTGAGCGCCCTGACGGAGCTCCTCGTCGTGCGCCCCGTGCAGCGGCGGTCGGGGCGGGGCGAGCTCCCCGCCCTGGTCGCCGTCACCGCGGTGCTCTTCATCGTCCAGCAGGGCGCCGGCACGGTCTTCGGGCGCCGCGCTCTCCCCGGGCAGAACATCGCACCGTTCGGGCCGTGGCAGCTCGGCCCCGTGCACGTCCCCGGCAGCAGCGTGCTGCTGATCGCCGTCACCGCGGCCGTCTTCGTCCTCGTCTCGATCCGGATGCGCCAGAGCCGGACCGGCCGCCTGCTGCGCGCCGTCGGCGACAACCGGGACGCCGCGCGACTGCTGGGCCTCCCGGTCGGACGCATCCGCCTGATCGCGTTCCTGCTGGCCGGCCTCATCGCCGGGATCGCCGGGATCCTGTACGCGCCCAAGAGCGGCGTCGGGTTCACCAGCGGTCTGTCCTGGACGCTGGTGGGATTCCTCGCCCTGGTCCTCGGCGGGACGGGACGCACCTGGGCGCCGCTGGTGGGCGGCCTCCTGCTCGGGGCGATCCAGGTCTTCGCGCCGTTCTACTTCGGGAGCCTCGGCCCGACGACGATGGTGCTCGTCATCGCGCTGCTGTTCTTCGCCCTGCGACCGCAGGGCATGTTCGCGACGAAGGTGAGGCTATGACCGACCGTTCGCTCGCCGTCCGCGAGACCGCCTCTCCCCGCACCGCCCACGACGGCGGTGCACGCTGGCGGCGACTGCTGCCTCCCGCGCTCGCCGTGCTCGGTGCCGGTCTCCTGCTCGCCTGGGCCGGTGGGAGCGGGTTCAAACAGGACCTCCTCGTGCTCGTGGCGGTCTACGCGCTCATCGCGCTCGGGATGTACATCCCGTTCGTGCTGGCCGGGTCGCTGTCCATGGCGTACGCCGCGTACGCCGCGATCGGCGGCTACGCCGTGGCGATCATCGCCACGAAGACGGACCTGCCGGTCATCCTCGGATGGGTGCTGGGCCCGGCGGTGTCCGCGCTCGTGGCCACGATCCTGAGCCTGCTCACCCGGCGCCTCAGCGGCTTCTACCTCGCGGCGGTCACCCTGCTGTTCAGCCTCGCGTTCGAGCCGTGGCTCATCGAGGCGAAGGAGCTCACCGGCGGATCCGGCGGGATCGGCGGGATCCCGGCACCGGTCCTGTTCGGCTGGGAGCCGCCGCGCCCGCTGCTGGTGGCCGGCGCGCTCCTCCTGGTGATCGTCGTCACCGTCCTCGTCGAGCGCGTGCGCACCGGGTCCTGGGGCGTGATCGTCCGCACGATGCGCGACGTCCCGTCCGCCGTCGAGGCCGCCGGGGTCCGCACCACCACGCTGACGACCGTCGCGCTCGCCGTCGGCGCCGCCGTCGCCTCGCTCGCCGGCGCCCTCTTCGCGAGCTTCGTGCTCAGCATCACCCCGGAGACCTTCACCCTGTCGATCGTGTTCATGGCGATCTTCATCCCCCTGATCGGCGGGCAGGGAAGCGCCTGGGGCTGTGCGGTCGGCGCGATCATCGTGGTCCAGCTGACCCTGAACATGCCGGGGTTCGAGGGGTCGGGGCAGCTCGTGCTCGCGATCGGCGTGCTGCTGATCCTGCTCGTCGCCCCGGCGGGCCTGCTCGGCTACGCCCGGCGGCTCCTCGCGGGGATCCGCTCCCGACGCGCACGAGGAGGCTCCGATGTCGCCTGATCCGATCCTGTCCGGAGACGGCCTGTCCAAGGCCTACGGCGGGCTCGTCGCTCTCGAGGACGTGTCCTTCTCCGTCGCACGCGGCGAGATCCTGGGGCTGGTCGGCCCCAACGGCGCGGGCAAGACGACCCTCGTGGACCTCATCACCGGGATCCAGGGCGCCGATCGCGGGACGCTCACGCTCGACGGCGCGCGTCTGGGCGGTCCGCCCGCCTCCCGCGCCCGCCGCGGACTGGCCCGCACGTTCCAGCATCCGCACCTCGCCCTCGACCTCACCGTCCAGGAGAACCTCCTCGTCGGCGCGGCCGCGCACCGGTTCGCCTCGACCTGGCGCATGGTCTGGGGCGTGGTGACCGACGGCGTCCGCCACCGGCGCGAGGAGACGGATCGCACGCTCGCGGTCGCCGAGGAGCTGGGCGTGCCCCACCTGGACCAGATGTGCGCGAACCTCTCCCTCGGCGAGCAGCGCCTCGTGGAGGTGGCCAGGGCCCTGGCGCAGGACCCCCTGGTGATGCTGCTGGACGAGCCGTTCGCGGGGGCCGACGCCGGCTCCGTGGCCGGCATCATCGACGCCATCCGGCAGGTGCAGCAGCGCGGCCACGCGGTGATCCTGGTCGATCACAACGTGGATCTGCTCACGTCCCTGGCCGACCGGGTGATGCTGCTGGCCCAGGGACGACGGGTCTTCTCCGGCACGCCGGCCGAATGCCTGGCGAGCGCGGAGATGCAGCGGGTGTACTTCGGCACGGGTGGGGAGGAGGCCGCATGAGCGCGGATCTCGTGGTCGACGGACTGCACGTCTCCTACGGGAAGGCGACCGCGGTCGAGAACGCGTCGCTGCACGCCCCGGCGGGCACGGTCACGGCGGTGGTGGGGCCGAACGGCGCGGGCAAGTCGAGCCTCGCCCTGGGGCTGTACGGCTCGGTGGCCGCGACCGGCGGGATCCGGCTCGGCGACGAGGACCTCTCCGGGCGAAGCCCCATCCAGCGGGCCAGGGCCGGTCTCGCGATCGTCCCGCAGGGGCGCCAGCTCTTCCCCAAGCTCACCGTGCGGGACAACCTGCTCGTGTCCGCGGAGATTCTCGGCCTCGGCCGCGCCGCGGTGGACGCCGCCCTCGACCGCTTCCCGGTGCTCCGTGAGCGCCAGGGGCGCCTCGCGGGGGTCCTGTCCGGCGGCGAGCAGCAGATGCTCGTGGTCAGCCGGGCCCTCATGGGGGAGCCGCGCTGCCTGATCCTGGACGAGATGACCACGGGGCTGGCCCCGCAGATCGTCGGTCAGCTCGTGGACACCGTCCGGGCCATCGCCGCGCAGGGCGCGGCCGTGGTGCTGTTCGACCCCGCCATCGGCGCCCTGGGCCGCGCGATCGACCGCGGGCACGTGCTGCTGCGCGCCCAGCTGGGCGCGCCCTTTGAAGACGTCGACGCGCTGGACGCCGGCTACCGCCAGGCCATGGGCGTCATCCACGAGGAAATGGAGTCGGAATGACCGCCGTGACGACCGTCGACGCCGAGACCGTCGCCGAGTTCACCCGCCGGGGGTGGTGGGGCGACCGGAGCGTCGCCGACCACGTGGCCGCACAGGCGGCGCGCGTCCCGGACCGGATCGCGTACCTCGTCGGGGACGTCGCGCTGACGTGGGCGGAGTACGACGCACAGGTCGACGACCTCGCCCGCGTGCTGACCGCCCTGCTCCCCCGGGGCGCCCGGTTCGGGATGCTCCTGCCCGACGGCACGGAGTTCCACGTCGCGCTCTGCGCCGCCGAGCGCAGCGGCACCGTCGCCGTGGGCATGGGCGCCCGATCCGGCCGGTCCGAGATCCATCACCTGATGACGGCGTCCGGCGCCCGCGTCCTGGTGATGCGCCCCTCGCACCGCGGACGAAGCGCGCGGAAGCACCTGGAGGAGCTCCGTGCGGACGGCGCGGCGGTGGACCTGCTCGTGGAGGTGGACGCCGCCGGGCCCGTGCGCGTCGTGCGCGTGGAGGCGGACGGCTACCGCGAGGAGGAGCCGATCCGAGCGGACCTCGCCGAGACGCGCGCCCGCGCTCTCGGCCCGAACGACCTGTCCATGCTCAACTCGACGTCCGGGACGACGGGCCGGCCCAAGCTCGTCACGCAGTTCGCGAACCGCTGGCTGCACTTCAGCGAGCTCGCGTTCGCCGCCGCCGACTTCTCGGAGGACGACGTGATGCTCGGCGCCGTGCCCGGGCCGTTCGGGTTCGGGCTGTGGACGGCTCACTACGCCCCGGCCATGCTCGGGATGACCACGGTGCTCATGGAGCGCTTCGACGCGGACGAGATGATCCGCCTGCTCGATCGGCACCGGGTCACGATCCTCGCCTGCGTGGCCACCCAGTTCAAGATGATGCTCGATGCGCCCTCGCTCGACCGCGTGGGACCGCTGGCGCTGCGCGCCATGTTCACCGGTGGCGAGGCGGTGTCCGCGGAACGGGCCGCCCAGTTCGAGGATCGTGTGGGGGCGGCCGTCCTCCAGTTCTACGGCTCCAACGAGTCCGGCGCCATCAGCGCCACCACCCTGCGGGACTCGCAGGAGCGGCGGCTGCGCACGGCCGGCCGGGTGTTCCCGCACGTGGACATGCGGCTGTACGACGACGCAGGGCGCGACATCACCGACACCGGAGGACCGGGGCGGCCCGGGGTGACCGGACCGACGATCTGCCTCGGATACTACGGCGACCCCGCGGCCGACGCAGAGCTGTTCCATGACGGCCATCTGATGATGCCGGACCTCGTCGAGGTGGACGAGGAGGGGTACCTCCGCGTGGTCGGCCGCACGACGGATCTCATCATCCGCGGAGGGAAGAACATCTCGGCGATCGAGGTGGAGGAGGTCGTCGAGGCCCACCCGTCGGTCGTCATGGCCTCGGCGGTGCCGGTCCCGGATCCTCTCTTCGGCGAGCGCATCGGTGTGGCCGTCACGCTGCGTGCACCGCTCACGCTCCCCGGGCTCGTCGACGCGCTGACCGCGCGCGGCGTGTCGAAGCACCTGTTCCCGGAGCGTCTCGTGGTCCTCGACGAGCTCCCCCGCGCGGCGGGCGGCAAGGTCGCGAAGGGACGCGTCCGGGAGATCGTCGCGGGGTGCGAGTCCGCCGAGACCGATCTGCGCGACCGGGGTGCGGCATGACCGCGGCCCGCGTTCCCGGAGAGGTCGTCGTCTCGGGGCTCGCCTTCCCGGAGGGGCCGCGCTGGCATCGCGACGCCCTGTACTTCTCGGACGTCCACTCCCACCAGGTGCTGCGCTGGCGGGCGGGGACGCTGGAGGTCGTCGCGCACGTGCCGGGCCGCCCGTCCGGGCTGGGATTCCTCGACGAGGAGACGCTCCTCGTCTCGTCCCAGGAGGATCGTCGCGTCCACCGTGTCGACCTCCGCACACCGGGGGCGCCGCCGGTGGTCCACGCCGATCTCGGCCGCGTCGCGACCTGGCACCTGAACGACCTGCTCACCGACGCCCGCGGGCGCGCCTACGTCGGCAACTACGGCGACGGCGCTCCGCCTGGTGAGCCGATCGCTCCCGCCGCCCTCGCCCTCGTGGACGTCGACGGATCCGTGCGCGCCGTGGCCGACGAGCTGTTCTTCCCCAACGGCATGGCCCTGCTCGACGAGGGGCGCACGCTCGTCGTCGCCGAGACCCGGAGCGAGCCGGGGCGGCTGACGGCCTTCGACGTCTCGGCGGACGGTTCGCTCCGCGGCCGACGGACGCTCATCGCGTTCACGGGACAGTGGCCGGACGGCATCGCGGCGGACCGGCACGGGACGCTGTGGGTGGCCTGCCCGTTCGACGCCGAGGTGCTGCGGGTCTCCGCGGACGGCCGGATCGTCGGACGCGTGGCGGTGCCGGATCCCTACGCCGTCGCGATCGGCGGGGACGACGGCACGGACCTGTTCGTGGCGACGGCGGACACGTGGGTTCCGGAGGAGGCCGCAGTCGTCCGTTCGGGGCGGATCCTGGTGTTCCGGGGCGTCGCCGCCGACGCCCCTCGCTAGGCGGCCCGCCCCTCCCCCGCGCCTCGCCCGTGCCTCGCCCGTGCCTCGCCCGCACCTGCGGAGATCCCCTGCCCACGCGGACGGATCCGCCTGGGCCCTCCGCGCAAGCACGCGTTCTCCGTAGCAGCGCGCGAACTCCGTACGCGTGCGCAAACCCCGCAGCAGCGCGCGTTCTCCGTAGGAGCGTGGCGAGCGCCTCCACCGGAGATCCACCGCTCAAACGGACGGACTCGACAAGGATCACCGCGCGAACGCGCGATCACCGCGGGAGGGTGCGAATGCGGAGGGAGGGTGCGAATGCGGAGGGAGGGTGCGGATGCCGAGGGAGGGTGCGGATGCCGCGGGAGGGCGCGAGCCCTGGGGCAGGATCTGGACAGGCCCCGTCTCGCTCGGTCGACGACCGGCGGTCAGGCCGCGGCGCCGAAGTAGGCCTTCTGCAGCTCCTCCAGCGTGACCGTCGAGGCCGCCCCGGACAGCACCGTCCGACCCATCTCGATGACGCTCACCTCGTCGGCGATGGCGACGGAGTCCTGGACCGCCTGCTCGACGAGGAGGATCCCGAGACCGGTCTGCTTCAGGGCGTGCACGCGCTCCATCACCTCCTTGACGATGACGGGCGCGAGCCCCTGGCTGGGCTCGTCCAGGATCAGCAGCTTCGGGCGGGCCATCAGCGCCTGCCCGATCGCGAGCATCTGCTGCTGCCCTCCGGACATGCTGGCGGCGGGGAGCGCCCGTTTGGCGGCGAGGATCGGGAACAGGTCGTAGATCTCCGGCAGGGTGTCGATCAGCGCACGCTTCCCGACGCGCCGGGAGAACCCGCCGAGGAGGAGGTTCTGCTCCACGGTGAGCTCGTGGAAGACGCGCTTGCCCTCCTGCACGTAGGAGATCCCCCGTGCGACACGCTTGTGCGGAGCGTCCTCCAGCGGCGCGCCGAGGTAGCGGACCGTGCCGCCGGCGGTGCGGTTGAGGCCGGAGATCGCGCGCAGCGTCGTGGTCTTGCCCGCTCCGTTGCGGCCGAGCAGCACGGTGATCTGGCCCGCGCGGACGGTCAGCGACACGTCACGGACCACCCGCAGATCGCCGTATCCCGTCTGCAGGTTCGAGACCTCCAGCAGCACGTCGTCAGTCATCGCCCTCTCCTGCCGTGACGGCCGCATCGTGCTCGACGGAGACCCCGAGGTACTCCTCCATCACGCGCGGGTTGCTCTCGATCTGCTCCGGGGAGCCGTGCGCCATCACCGTGCCCTGCGCGAGCACGTAGATGTCGTCGGCCAGGCGCAGCACCAGTTGGAAGTTGTGCTCCACGAGCACGACGGTCATGCCCGCCGCGCGGAGCCGGACGATCAGGCCCTCCAGGACCTCCAGCTCGTCCTCGTCCAGGCCCGACGCCACCTCGTCCAGCAGCAGCACCTTCGGGGAGGCGGCCAGGCTCCGTGCCACCTCGAGCAGCCGGCGCTGGCCGAGCGGGAGCGAGTCGGCCAGTTCGTCACGCTGCCCGTCCAGTCCCACGAGGGCCAGGGCGCGCTCGGCGCCGTCGCGGTCCGCACGGTCCACCCGGCGATAGCGCGGCAGACGCAGGACCGAGGAGAGCACGCTCACCCGGTCGCCGGCGTAGCGCCCGGCGAGCACGGCTTCGAAGACGGTCAGCTTCTCCGGGATGTTCGGGGTCTGGAACGTGCGGGACACGCCGCTGCGGGCGACGCGGTAGCTGGGCAGCCCCTGGATCTGCTCGCCGTCGAGCAGGATCGTCCCGGCGTCGGTCCGGTAGAAGCCCGAGATCATGTTGAGCAGGGTGGTCTTGCCGGAGCCGTTGGGCCCGATGACCGCGGTGACGGCCCCCGGTCGAGCCACGACGCTCACCTCCGCGAGGGCCCGGTTCCCGCCGAACGCCTTCGAGACCCGCTCGGTCTCGAGCACGGCTCCGGCCATGGCGGGGATCTCCCCCGCGGCGAGGGGCGCCGCCGTGACGCCCGCCGCCGCCTTCGCCGCGCGATCCGCCCGGCGGACGAGCCCTCGCAGCAGCCCCGACAGTCCGCCGGTGAAGGCGACCCCTCCGATCAGGAGGAAGGCGCCCGAGATGATCAGGCCGAACTGCTGGAAGTTCGTGGCCTGGTTCATCCCGAACTGCAGCACGGCCGCCCCGGCCAGGGCCCCGTAGACGCTCGCGGACCCGCCGAAGATCGACGCGGCGAGCACCGTCATCGCGAACGAGAAGGCGAAGGCCTCCGGGGAGATGAACAGGTCCAGGTTGGCGAAGAGCACGCCGGCGAGACCGGCCGGCACGGCGCCGAGCGCGTACGCGGTGAGCTTGGTCCGGAACACCGAGATGCCCATCGAGGACGCGAGCACCGGGCTCTGCTTGAGCACGCGCAGCGCCGTGCCGTGCCGGGAGACGACGAGATTGCGCATCACGGCGAACCAGAGGATCGCGATGACCGCGATCACGAGGTAGTAGGTCCGCGGATCGACCATCTCGCCGAACAGCGTCGGCGGCTTGATCCCCGCCAGCCCGTTGCGTCCGCCGGTGACGTCCTTGAACATCGACAGCAGGTCGGGGACGAGGAGGATGAGGAAGAACGAGGTCATCGCCAGCGACCAGCTCCCCATCCGCAGCCCCGGGATGCCGGAGATCAGGCCGACGACGAGGGCCACCAGTGCACCGGCGACGAGCTGCAGGAGCAGGTCGGTGATCCCCGCCTTGCTCATCAGCCCCGCCGTGTAGGCGCCGGCGGCGTACATCGCGACCTGGCCCATGGCCAGCTCCCCGGCATAGCCCAGCGAGAGGTTCAGTCCGGACACGATGAGGGCGAGCAGCAGCGTCAGCTCGATCTGCCGCGTGACCGCGTAGCCGGTGCCGAGGAACGGCAGCACGAGCAGCACGGCCCCGATCGCGAGGGGCCAGATCCATCCCGGGACCGCCCGGAGTCTCAGCCAGAACGTCGCCATGTCACACCGCCCGTTCCCTGCGACGGGTGAACAGCCCCGTCGGCTTGACCATGAGGATGAGGATGAGGATCAGGAAGACGCTGAGGTTCGCGAAGTCCGATCCGATGTACCGGCTGGCCAGGGCCTCGGTGAGACCCACGATGACCCCGCCGGCGAGGGTCCCCCACAGCGATCCGAAGCCGCCGATCGCGAGGACCACGAAGCCCTTGAGCGCGAGAGAGGCCCCGAGGGTCGCGACCGCGTAGGTCTTCGGCCCCACGAAGACGCCGAGGAACCCGGCGAGCACGCCGGTGAAGACGAAGGCGATGAGCGCGAACCGGCGCACGTTCACGCCGCGCAGCTGCGCGGCCTCGCGGTCCTCGCTCATACCGAGGAGGGCCAGGCCGTTCATGCTCCGCTTGGCGTACTGGGTCAGCCCGACCACGATGACGACGACCAGCACGACGAGCGCGATCTCCACCGGGTACATCCGCCCGCCGGCGACGGTGAGCACCTGATCGCCGAGGAAGAACGGGACCCGGCGCGGCTCGCCGCCCCAGATCACCTGCGCGACGCCCTCCATGACGATGGAGGCGCCGAGCGTGGTGACGAGCAGGTTGTGCATGTCCTTGACGGGGCGGATCGCGATGCGCTCCTCGAGCGCCGCGATGCCGCCGACGATGACGGCGGCGCCGATCGCGACCAGCCACCACGGCAGACCCATCACGGCGATGCCGAGGTACGCGAGGAACGCGCCGAGCATCATCAGCGCCGCCTGGGCGAAGTTGAACGTCTTCTGGGAGAGGAAGACGATGTTGTAGCCGATCGCGACGAGCGCGTAGACCGCGCCGAGGGCGAGACCGGACCAGATGATCGTCATGGGTCGGGGTCCTTCCGTCACTGCTTCCTGCGCGGCGGCCCCGGATCGTCGGTCGAGGATCCGGGGCCGCCGGTCGGCGGACGCGCTCCGTTACTGGTACTGGCCGTTGACGAGCTTGCCCGGCGGGATGAAGAGGAAGTCCTCGGGCGTGACGTGCGGGGTGTGCGACTCGGCGGTGAAGCCGTAGCGAGAGAGGATCACGGTCCCCGCCGACTTCTGCACCTCCGGGTCAACGAGTGCCTCGGCGAGCGCCTCTGCCTCCAGCGAGCCCGCCGACTCCGCCGCCGCCTTGAGCAGGAACATCGAGTCGTAGTTGTAGGCGAGGATCAGCGAGGAACGGATGTCGCCGGCGGCCATCATGGTCTCGACCGCCGCGTTCACCTTCTCATCGCTCGGGTCGTGCTTCGTGCTGGTGTAGACCTGCATGGTCAGGTTCTTGACCTGGTCCGTGCCGAGGACGCCGGAGGGCGGCTCGGTCGCGATCAGCTGTGTGGCGGCCACCGAGGTGTTGCCCAGGACCGGGATGTCCCAGCCGAGCTTCTCCAGGCTCTGCAGCACGTAGCCGAGGGGCGCGCCGTACGCGTCCAGCACCAGGGCCTCGGGGTTCGTCTCCTTCAGCGCCTCGAGCTGAGCGGTCATGTCGAGGGCCGCGTTGTCGAAGCCCTGCATCCCGGTGACCTCGATGCCGGCCTCGGTGTACGCGTCCTTGGACTGCTTGCCGAAGAGCTCGCCGTACGCGCTGGACCCGTGCAGGATCGCGACCTTCCCGTAGCCGCGCTGCTCGATCTCGTGGACGAAGGAGCCGATGTAGTCGGGGACGGAGGCCGACAGATCGAAGTTGAGCGGGTTCACCGACGGGTCGCCGGACGTCGCGGTCGGGCCGATGTTGAACGAGAGGATCTGGTTCTGACCGAGGATCGGGATCGTGGCCTCGGCGACCGTGGAGGGGCCCGAGTTCATCACCGCGACGGGCTTCTCGCTGGCCAGCAGCTCGCGGAGCTTGGTGACGGCGACGGTCGGGTCCGCGGTGTCGTCGACGACCTCGATCTCGACCTCGCGCCCGAGGATGCCGCCGTCGGCGTTGATCGCATCGACGGAGGCCTTCGCGGCGGTCACGGACGTGGTGGCGTTGTCGGCCAGGACGCCCTCCGCGCCGATGCCGCCGAGGACGACGACGGTGATCGGCTCGTCGGAGCCGGGCTGTTCGGACGAGCCCTCCGCCGCCCCGCCTCCGCCGCAGCCGGCGAGGGTGAGCGACGCGGCGAGGACGCCGGCGGTCACTGCTGCGATTCGGGTGATACGCATGGAAGTGCCTTTCTCATCATTGAGCGGAGGAGCGAACGGGCAGACGCAAACCAAACGCTTGCTTGATTCAAACACATGTCAGTATTCCGGGCAAGACCGAACGGTCACTTGCTTGTGCGCGGTGATACGGTCGGGCGATGACCCCCACCGAACCGGATCCCCCTGCCCGCCCCGAACGACACGGCGTCGCCGTCGTCACCGGGGGCGGCGGCGGCATCGGCCAGGCCGTGGCGCGACGCCTCGCGGCGGACGGCCTGACCGTCTGCGTCACGCACCGCAGCGCCGCCCCGACCGATCTCCTCGACGAGCTCGGCCCGCGCGCCGTCGCGCACCGCCTGGACGTCCGCGACGCGGAGGGTGCCGCCGTGCTCGCCGAGACCCTCGTCGCCGAGCACGGCGGCGTGCACACGGTCGTGCACGCCGCGGGGCCGCACGTGCCGATGAAGCATCTCTCCACGGTCACGGTGGAGCAGTTCGCGACACAGGTCGACGAGGACCTCGTCGGGTTCTTCTCGATCGCCCGCGCCTTCCTGCCCGCGCTGCGCGCATCGGCCGGATCGCTGACGGCGGTCACAAGCGCCGCGACCCGCCGGTACCCCGTGCGGGACGGGCTGTCCGCCGCCCCCAAGGGCGGCGTCGAGGCGCTCGCCCGCGGACTCGCCGCGGAGGAGGGGCGGTACGGCGTGCGCGTGAACTGCGTGGGACCCGGCATGCTCTGGGACGGGATGTCCGCACGGCTGATGGCCTCCGGGGATCTCGACGAACGCGCCCTCGAGGTCGCCCGCGGGAACATCCCGCTCCGCCGCTTCGGCACGGCCGCCGACATCGCCGAGGCGGTGGCGTTCCTCGCCTCGCCGGCCGCGGGGTTCATCACCGGCCAGAAGCTCGACGTCGACGGCGGCTTCGGAGTCTGAGCCCGCACCGCCGGGCACGCGTTTCGTCTCGTCGCTGCGCTCCTCGCTCAACGACCGAGACCCACCGGTCGTTGAGCGACACGTCGACTCGCTGCGCTCGCTCAGTGCAGGTCTCCGCGAGACGAAACGCCCCGGCCTCACGCCATGCCCTGCAGGCGCTCCAGCAGCCAGTCGATCCGCTCGGCCTCGTCACGGTAGAACCGGTCGGACCACTCCAGCGCGAGCGAGGAGAACCGCCACGACGGCTCGCGCAGCGCGCCCTCCGCATGCGCCGCCGCGCGGCCCGCCCGCACCAGCGCCTCGTCGCGGTACGCGACGAGGGCCCGGCGAAGGCCGTCGAGGTCGCCGTTGTGGGCGGCCCACAGGCGGAGGATGTGGGAGTGCTTGAGCACCACGGGGTCGGCGGGAACGGCGTCGGCCCAGTGCGCGATGCGTTCGCGCCCCGCCTCGGTGATCTCGTACAGCCGCCGGGACTTGGCCGCGTGCGTCTGCTCGACCCGGGAGACGGCGAGCCCCAGCCGTTCCAGTCGGCGCAGCTCGGTGTAGATCTGGCTCTGCGACGGCGCCCAGTAGAAGAAGGCCAGGCTCTGATCCGCCCAGCGCTTCACGTCGTATCCGGACAGCTCCGTCCCGAACGACAGGATCCCGAGCACCGCCCAGGTCGTCGCCGGGAGGTCCGTGTCGTCCTCGTCGATCGCCATCGCCGCCCCTCTGGAAAGATATGACTAAATGTACTATGACTGTTAGTCATATTGCCGTGACACCCCGTCATGAGCCCAGCTGATCGAAGGAGATCGGGATGGACGAGACGCGACGGCTGCTCGCCCTGCTGAACGAGACGTTCCCGGATGTGGCCGCCCTTCCGCCGCTCGAGGCGCGCGCCGCGGTCGACGCGCGGATCCGTCCACCCGGCAACCTGGACGACGTGGCGGACGCCGAGGACCACCGCCTCGAGGTCGGGGGCCACGGCCTCCCCGTGCGCCTGTACCGACCGCACCCGGAGGATGCGATCGCGGGGGTCCCGACCACCGTCTACGCCCACGGCGGCGGCTTCCTGCACGGATCCATCGAAGGACACGACGGCTGGTGCCGCACCTGGGCGCGACGCACGGGCGGCCCCGTCGTCTCCGTCGGATACCGCAAGGCCCCCGAGCATCGGGCGCCCGCCGCGTGGGAGGACATGGTCGCCGCCGTGCGCTGGACCGTGCAGCGCGGGCACGGCGCGCACGGTATCCTGGTGGCCGGCGACAGCTCGGGCGGGAACCTCGCCGCCGGCGCGGCGGTCGCCCTCCGCGGAGATGCTGCGGTGCGCGTGCGCGGGCAGGTGCTGCTGTATCCGTTCCTGGACCCGACGATGTCCTCCGAGACGTACCGGACCCGCGCAGACGGGTACTTCGTCACGGCGGCGATCCTGGCCGCGTACTGGCGGCACTACCTCGGGGCGGATCCGGCCGATCGTGCGACGCGGGACCGCGCCGCCGCCGACCCGCGCATCGCCCCCGGCGCCGCGGATCTCCGAGGGGTCGCACCCGCGATCGTGGTCACGGCCGGGCTCGACCCCCTGCACGGCGAGGGCGCCGCCTACGCCGAGCAGCTACGCGGGGCCGGCGGCGTGGTGCTCCACCGGCACCATCCCGACCAGTTCCACGGCTTCCTCACGATCCCCGGATACGGCCCGGCTCGCGCCGCCGCGGACATGCTGTGGGCCGACATCCGCTCCCTCTTCGCCCCGCACCGACAGGAGCACGCATGATCTCCACGCACGACCTCGTCGTCGTCGGGGCCGGGTTCGCCGGTCTCTACACGACGGTGCACGCTCGCCGCCGCGGACTCGACGTGATCGGCCTCGAAGCGGCGGACGACGTCGGCGGCACGTGGTTCTGGAACCGCTACCCGGGCGCGCGCTGCGACGTCGAGAGCATCGACTACTCCTACTCATTCGACGACGACCTCCAGCGCGACTGGCGCTGGAGCGAGCGCTATGCGACGCAGCCCGAGATCCTCCGCTACCTGAACCACGTCGCCGACCGGTTCGACATCCGGCGGCACTACCGCTTCGGGGAGCGTGTCATCGAGGCCGTCTGGGACGACCCGGACCAGCGCTGGACCCTGCGCACCGGCTCCGGGCTCGAGGTGCGGGCGCGGTGGGTGGTGATGGCGAGCGGCTGCCTGTCGCAGCCCCTGCTGCCGGACATCCCGGGACGGGACACCTTCGCTGGGCGTGTGCTCCAGACATCGTCCTGGCCGACGGAACCGGTCGATCTCCGGGGCCTCCGCGTCGGCGTGATCGGAACCGGCTCCTCGGGCATCCAGGCGGTGCCGATCATCGCCGAACAGGCCGTCGAGCTCGTCGTCTACCAGCGGACGGCCAACTACAGCGTGCCGGCGTTCAACCGACCGATCGACGACGACGAATGGGCACGTCAGCAGGAGGGGCTCGCCCATCGCCGCGCGGTCTCGTGGCACAGCCCGGCAGGGTCCCCCTGGTCGTCGCACCCCGTGCCGTTCGCGGACGCCTCCGAGGATGAGCGCGAGCAGGTGTTCGAGGAGAGCTGGACGCGCGGCGGCGTGCTCTTCGCCAAGGCCTTCGCCGGAGTGACGACGGACCCCGTCGTCAACGACGCGGCCCGGGACTTCTTCGAGCGCAAGCTCGCCGCCACGGTGTCCGATCCCGACGTCCTCGCCGACCTCACGCCGACCGGTCACCCCCTCGGCACCAAACGCATCTGCACGGACAGCGGCTACTACGAGACCTTCGCGCTGCCGCACGTCGACCTCGTGAACCTCCGCAGGGATCCGATCACGGGGATCGAGCCGAGCGGCATCCGGACCGCGTCGGGCCTGCGCGAGCTGGACGTCATCGTCTTCGCGACGGGATTCGACGCGATGACAGGCGCCCTCACGGCGATCGACATCCGCGGGCGGGAGGGACGCGTCCTGCGGGAGGATTGGACCCGGTTCCCGGTGACCCATCTCGGCATCGGGCTGCCCGGCTACCCGAACCTGTTCCCCCTGAACGGGCCGGGCACGCCCAGCGTCCTGGCCAACATGGCTCTGACCTCGGAGCAGCAGGGCGAGTACGCGCTGCGACTCATCGACCATTGCCTCGCGCACGGTTACACGTCGGCCGAGGCGCGCGAGGACGCGGCGCAGGCGTGGACGGAGGAGACCGCCCGGGTCGCGGCCGGCACGCTGTTCGCCGGCGCGGACTCGTGGTACACCGGCGCGAACATCGAGGGCAAGGCGCGCGGCTTCCTCCCGTACATCGGCGGATTCCGCCGCTACATCGAGCACGCCGAGGAGGTCGCCGCCGAGGGCTACCGCGGCTTCGTGCTGTCCCGGCGCTGACCGCGGCGTTCCGGTATGGCGCCTCCGGACGGATGGGGCTAGGGTGCAGAGCAAACAAATGCTTGGTCGAGGAGGATCATCATGAGCACGCCCGATCTCGGGTTCACCCCCGGCGACGTCCTGCTGATCACCGGCGCCGGAAGCGGCATCGGCCGCGCCACGGCCCTGCACGCGGCCCGGCTCGGGCTGTCCGTGAGCCTGTGGGACCTGGTCCCCGCGGGCCTGGAGGAGACCGCGGCCACAGTGCGCGATGCCGGCGGCACCGTGCACACCTGGGTCGCCGACGTGGGCGACGACGAGGCGGTACGGGCCGGCTTCGCCGACGCGCGCGCCGCGCTCGGCGGGATCCGGTACCTGCACAACAACGCCGGCCCCGCCTCCAGCAGCGCTCTGCCCTTCGACCAGGCGCTCGCGGTGTGCATCGGCAGCGTGCGCCGGATGACCGACGCCTGGGCCGACGATCTCCCGGCCGGGGACGCGCTCCCCGCGATGGTGGCCACCACCTCGGTCGCCGGGAATCTCGTCGGCACCGACAACGCCTGGTACTCCGCGTCGAAGGCAGGGATCATGGGCTACGTGCGTCATCTCGCGGCGCATCGCGCCGACGCGTTCCGCGCCAACGGCGTCGCGCCCGGGATGACGGACACGCCGCGTCTCGCCGGGTTCGCCGCAAGCCCGCTGGGCCGGCAGGTGCTGGAGCGGATCCCGCTGCACCGGATGGCCTCCCCGTCCGACATCGCGTGGGCGACGCTGTTCCTGCTCTCGCCGCTCGCGGGATACGTCAACGGCGTCCTCCTGCCCGTCGACGGCGGCTGGACCGTGACCCAATGACGACTCCGGCGCGCACCGACGCCCCGGCACCGCCCGCCCGCCCCGCGCTGCACAGCCACGTGGTGCGCCTCAGCTACGCGGACACCGACCCCGCCGGCATCCTCTACTACGCGGCCTGGTTCCCGAAGATGGAGGCCGTGCAGACGGAGTTCCTCTTCCTGCAGGGGCTCCGTCAGGACGAGCTGAAGGAGCGCTACGGGTGGTGGACCGTCTCCCGCGCCACGCAGTGCGAGTACCTGGCCGCAGCGCGGCTGCTCGACCGGATCCGCATCGATCTGCGGGTGGGCGACGTCGGAACGTCCTCCTTCCGCTTCACCCACGAGATGACCCGTGTGGACGACGGCGTCGTCGTGGCGAGGGCGTCGAACACCCTCGTGACCGTCTCGCCCGACCAGAGCACCATCCGCATCCCGGACCTGCTCCGCGAGCGCCTCACGGCGTGGGCCGCGGGGCCCGCATGAGCACGGACCCCGCGCTCCTGCGCACGGTCGCCGACCGACAGGAGATCATGCTGCTCCTCGGGCGGATCGCCCAGCTCGCCGATCACGGCGATGTGGAGGACTACCTCGACTGCTTCACGGCGGACGCGGTGTGGGACCTCGTCCACGCCACGGGGCTGCCGCTGGAGGCGGGACCCATCTCCGGACGCGAGGCGCTGCGCGAGGGCGTCCGGGAGCGCCGTGCCGCGGGGATCCAGGGACCGGGGAGCGCCACGCGACACGACGTCTCGACGATCACCGTCGAGGTCTCCGGCGACACCGCCCGCAGTCGCGCCTACTTCCGCTACTACCGGGAGACGGACGCGACGCCCGTGCTGACGGCGATGGGCGGCTACGACGACGAGCTCGTCCGGACGCCCGCGGGCTGGCGGGTCCGTCGGCGGGTCATCCGCCGGGAGTGATCCCGTACCGGGCGAACAGCTCGTCGGCTCGTCCGCTCCGCACGAGGTCGCGGTGCATCTGGGTCTGCTGCAGGGCCGAGTGCAGGGAGAAGTCGGTCAGCGCGTCCCACCCCGCGGTCCAGGTCAGACGCCGGGCGTACTGCCAGATCGGCGCGTCGCCGAGCTCGTCCGCGACGGCCGCCACCTCCGCGGTGCGCCGGAGATGATGCGCGGCGATCTGGCGGCGACGCGATCCGAGGCCGGTGAACCGGTACTCGTGCCCGGGAAGCACCTCGAAGTCGTCGAACTCGGCGAGCCGCTCCAGCGAGGACAGCAGATCGCCGAGCGGCTCGTCACCGGGGAGGGAGCCGATGCCGACCCCGGAGTTGATCTGCGGCAGGACGTGATCGCCCGTGAACAGCAGACGAGCGGCCCGGTCCGCCAGACAGACGTGCCCGCCGGTATGCCCGGGCGTCGCCACGACCTCCAGGACGCGGCCCGCCAGCCGCAGCTCGTCGCCGTCCGCCACGAGCAGGTCGGGTTCGGTGTCCTCCACGAGCGAGGGCCGGTCGAAGCCCGCCAGGAGCTCCGCGCGCCGCCCGCCGGGGACTCCCCATTCCTCCAGGCGACTCCGGTACTCGACCTCGTCCGAGGCCGACGGATGCGTCTGACGGGCCAGGACGCGGCGCTCGTTCCCGGAGAGGACCAGCGCCGCGCCGCTCTCCCGCCGGATGCCGTCCGCAGCCCCGAGGTGGTCCGGATGGAAGTGCGTCACGACGACCGTCCGCACGTCCGCGATGCGCCGACCGCGCGCGAGGAGGGCCCGTTCGAGAGTGTCCCGCGTCCGCTCCCCGCCCCAGCCGGGATCGATCAGGTGGACGCCGTCCTCGCCGATCAGCGCATAGCTGAGCGTGGCGGGGATCCCGCCCCCGGGGATCGGCACGGGGATCGCCCACACGCCGTCCGCGACCTCCTCGACCGGGGCGGACTCCCGCCGCCTCCAGGCCTCCGCCTGCGCGGGGCTCGTCACGACGATCGGGTCCTGCGGGGGTGCGGACGGTGCGGACATGCGCCCACCCTAGCAACCGCTTGGTGCCGCGCGATAGGCTCACCCTACAAAGCGCTTGTTCGAGAGGCAGGGCATGGCCGGTTCCGCACACGGACGATCCGCGCGGCTGACCATCGGCGTCCTGGCGCTGACCGGGATGATCGCCTCGCTCCAGTTCACCCTGCTCATGCCGGCGCTGCCGCTCGTCCCGGCCGAGCTCGGCGTCCCCGCCGAGGACGCCGTCTGGCTGGTGACGATCACGCTGCTCACCGGGACTCTGGGCACCCCGGTCCTCACCCGGCTCGGGGACCTCTACGGCCGCCGCCGGATGCTGCTGCTGTCGGTCGGCCTGCTCGTCGTCGGCTCGGTCGTCGCCGCCTCCGTGCCGAGTTTCACGGCCGTGCTGATCGGCCGGGCGCTCCAGGGGACGGCGAACGCCGCGATCCCCCTCGGGATCGGGCTCATGGCGGCGCTCCTCGACCGGACCAGGGCGGTGCTGGGGATCGCCCTGATGAGCGGCACGCTGGGCATCGGGTCCGCTCTGGGTCTGGTGCTGTCCGGAGTCCTCACCGCCGCCGGCGGGCTTCCCGCGATCTTCTGGTTCTCCGCCGTGGCCGGCGTGGTCGTGGGCGGGCTCATCGCCATGACGACACGGGAGAGCCCCCGGGGCGGCCCGCAGCGCTTCGACGTGCTCGGCACCGCGCTGCTCGCCGTCGCGCTCACCGCTCTCCTCCTGCTCATCTCCAAGGGAACGTCGTGGGGCCTGACGAGCGCCGCCGGAATCGTCTGCGCCGTCGTCGCCGTCCTCGGCTTCGCGATCTGGTTCCCCTGGGAGTGGCGGCATCCCCGCCCCGTGGTCGACGTGCGCGCCGCCCTGCGCGCCCCGGTGCTGCAGATCAACATCGCCTCCTTCTTCGCCACGTTCGGCATGTTCGCGAACCATCTGCTCACCATGCAGGAGGCGCTGGGACCGGTCGAGACGAGGATGGGGCTCGGCCTGCCGGAGGTCGTCGCGGGGGCGGTGCTCGCGCCGTCGGCGGTGCTGATGATCCTGCTCGCGCCCGCCGCCGCCCGCGCGCTGTCCCGGTTCGGGGGGCGAGCGACGCTGTGCGGAGGATGCGCCGTGATGGCGGCCGCGTTCCTCTTCCGCGCCGTCGCGCACGGCGACGTGGTGCTCGTCGTCCTCGGTTCCGGTCTCGTCGGCGCGGGGATCGCGTTCGCGTTCGCCGCGATGCCCGCGCTCATCACCGAGGCGTCCCCCGCCGCGGACGTGGCCGCCGCGAACGGCGTGAACTCGCTCGTGCGCGCCCTGTCCGGCGCCGTGGCCAGCGCGGCGTTCGCGTTCGCGCTGGTGTCCTGGCCCGCGACCGCCGACCCCGACTTCCTGTCCGACACGGGCCTCACCGCCTCCCTGATCACGGTCGCGGGCTTCTCGGCCGCCGCCGGCGCCCTCGCCCTGGTCGTGCCGCGGCGCGGAGCGGCCGGGACGCGACGGTAGCGTAGGACCCGTGAGCCGTCGCCCGCTGCCCATCGATCCGCTCGCCGAGGCGAAGCGGCAGTGGCTGGCGCACGGGTGGCACGACGCCGCCGACGGCATGTCGGTGGTGATCTCGGTCATGCGGGCCCAGCAGCTCCTGCAGGCGCGGGTCGACCAGACCCTGCGCCCCTTCGGACTGAGCTTCGCGCGCTACGAGGTGCTGCGCCTGCTCGCGTTCAGCCGGGAGGGGCACCTGCCGCTGTCGAGCGTCGTCGCCCGGCTCCAGGTGCACGCGACGAGCATGTCGAGCACCGCGGATCGCCTGGTGCGCGACGGGCTCATCCGCCGCGAGCCCCACCCGCACGACGGACGCGCGGCGATGCTCGCCCTCACCGAGGCGGGGCGGGCCGTCGTGGAGCAGGCGACCTCCGCGCTCAACGCGGAGGTCTTCCGCGCGCCGGGGCTGTCCGCCGCGGACGCCGCCGACCTCGTCGCGATCGTCGCGCGCCTGCGCAAGGGCGCCGGCGACTTCGCCGACCCCCGACCGCAGCCGGATCCGCTCTGATGCCCTCCTTCGTGCTCGAACGCGACATCGCGGCGCCCGTCGCCCTCGTGTTCGGGCTGTCTCTCGACGCCGACGTGCACGTCGAGTCCATGTCCCGCCACCGGGAGCGGATCGTCGGCACCGCACCGGCCGAGCAGCTCGGCGAGGGCGACGAGATCACCTGGAGCGCGCGGCACTTCGGGATCCGCTTCCGGATGACCTCCCTCGTCCACGACGTCGACGAGCCCCACGGCTTCATCGACCACCAGGTGCGCGGCCCCTTCGCCGAGTTCCGCCACCGGCACGCGTTCACGGCGATCCCCGGGGGAACCCGCATGCGGGACGAGATCCGCTTCCGCTCGCCGTTCGGAGTGCTCGGCCGGCTCGTCGACGCGACGCTCATGGGCCGCCACCTCGAGCGGCTGATCCGGGAGCGCAACGACGTGCTCGAGCGGCGCGCGCTCGCCCTGTCGCCCGGGCTCGACGCGCCGTAGGCTGACGCGCATGAGCGAACTCCGACTCCGCACGGTCCTCGAGCCCATGGGCCCTGCCGGCGCGATCGTGCTCACCGACGAGCAGGTGGCGGCGCTGGGCGACGCCAAGGCGTTCCCCGTCACCGTGACGATCGGCGACCGCACCGCGCGGCTGCGCCTGGCCCGGATGGGCGGGAAGAACCTCATCGGCTTCAGCAAGGCGGTGCGCGCCGAGCTGGGCGTCGAACTCGGCGACGAGCTCGACGCCGTGATCGTCCAGGACACCGCGGAGCGCACGGTCGACGTCCCGGGTCCTCTCGCGGACGCCCTCGCCGAGGCCGGTCTGGCGGCGTCCTTCGACGGGCTCTCCTACACCCGCCGCAAGGAGATGGCGCGGGCGGTGGACGAGGCCAAGCAGGATGCGACCAGGGAGCGGCGCATCGCGAAGATCCTCACCGAGCTCCGCGACGCCTGACCGAGCGGTCCCGCGGGTCCCGCGGCCTGCGCCGCGTCGGATCCGGTCAGTCGCCCTCGTAGACGTAACGGTCGAACCGGGCCGGGATGTTCATCCGCTGCCAGGCCAGCTCCTCGTCGCGACGCGCACGATCGTGGGGGAACGCCTTCGCCGTGTGCCGCGGGACCTGGCGGCTGTGACCGGCCATGTGCGCCACCGCCACGGCCTGCCCGCACACCCGGGCGGCGGCCCCGGCCGCCGGATCCTCGGCCTCGCGAGCTGCGGCGTGACACGCGAAGGCACGCTCGCGCACGGCCTCGATGTCGAGCTCGCCGCGAAGGAACGCCCACGCGGCGTCCAGCGCCTCCTGCGGACGACGATCGTCCGGACGCTCCGCGACGAACAGGGGCAGCAGCCGCTCGGCGCACGCCACCGTCCAGGCGACGAGCTCCCGGCGATCGTCCTCGGACAGGGTCAGGTCGGTGTCGTCCGGGATCGCCAGGGCGCCGAGCCCGCCGGTCTCGATGCGGATCTCCTCGTCTGCGGACGGGGAGGCGGAGGGCGTCGACGCGTTCATCGGTGCTGGAACTCCGGGGGGCGCTTCTCCCGGAAGGCGGCCATGCCCTCCTTCTGGTCCGCGGTGTCGAACAGCGCGGCGAACGCCTGCTTCTCGAACGCGAGCCCGTCCGCGAGGGTCGTCTCCATCGCCTGATCCAGCGCCGCCTTCGCCGCGTACACCGAGGGCAGCGACTTGGAGGCGATCGTCGTCGCGAGCTTCTCGGCCTCGGCGACGAGGTCGGCGGCCGGAACCACTCGGGAGACGAGGCCGGACCGCTCAGCCTCCGCGGCGTCCATGAGACGGCCGGACAGGACGAGCTCGGCCGCCTTGTAGTACCCGACCGCGCGGATCAGCCGCTGGGTGCCGCCCATCCCCGGGATCACGCCGAGGTTGATCTCCGGCTGGCCGAACCGCGCGGTGTCGGCCGCGAGGATGATGTCGCACATCATCGCCAGCTCGCAGCCGCCGCCCAGCGCATAGCCGGAGACCGCGGCGATGACGGGGGTGCGCACGGCGGCGAAGTCGCGCCAGACGCCGAAGTGGTCCGTGGCCGTCATCTCGGCCGCCGACATCGACTCCATCTCCTTGATGTCGGCGCCGGCGGCGAACGCCTTCTCGGAGCCCGTGACGACGATGGCCCCGATCCCCTCGTCCTCATCGAAGGCGACGGCCGCGGCGGTGACCTCCGCGGCGATCCGGGAGTTCAGCGCGTTGAGCGCCTCGGGGCGATGGAGGGTGATCCATCCGACGCGTCCTCGCTGTTCGACGATGATCGTCTCGTACTCGGTCATGTCTCTCCCCTCCGTCGCGGCGCTGCAACCCTTCCAGTATCACCGATGCTCCGGACACCCTCTCCCGCCCCACGGGATTCCCCTCCCCCTCCCGTCCCATCCCCGTCCGGGTCCCACCCCCTCCCGTCCCTCCCCTCCGGGTCCCGCCCCCTCCGGGTCCCGCCCCTCCCGATCTGCACACCTTGTCCCGATCTGCACAGGGAAAGCCGAAATTGCTGTGCAGATCGGGTTCGGATGTGCAGATCGGGACGGAGGTTGGGGTCGCGGGCGGGGATTGGGGTCCGGGACGGGGGATTGGGGTCCGGGTGGGGGTGGGGGTCCGGGACGGGGGATTGGGGTCCGGGTGGGGGTGGGGGTTCGGGATGGGGATTGGGGCCGGGGACGGGGATTGGGGTGGGGATTGGGGACGGGGGTTCGGGATGGGGATTGGGGCCGGGGACGGGGATTGGGGTGGGGATTGGGGCCGGGGATGGGGGGTCAGGGGGTCGGGACGGGAGGGGCCGAGGCGTCGCGGATGTCGGTGATGATGCCGGAGAAGTCTCGGCCCGCCCCCTCCCCCGCGGCGAAGGCGGCGTAGATCTCCTGCGCCAGACGGCCCAGCCGCGCGTCGGTGCCCGTCGCCTCGATCGCCTGCAGCGCGAGTCCCAGGTCCTTGGCCATCAGCGCACCGGCGAAGCCCGGCTGATAGTCGCGGTTCGCCGGGCTCGACGGCACGGGTCCGGGGACGGGACAGTTCGTGCTCAGCGCCCAGCACTGCCCCGACGCCTGCGACACGACGTCGTAGAGCACCTGGTGCTCCAGCCCGAGCCGCTCGGCGAGGACGAAGGCCTCTCCGACGACGATCTGCGACACCGCGAGGATCATGTTGTTGCACACCTTCGCGGCCTGTCCGAGCCCCGGCCCGCCGCAGTGCACGATCCGCTTCCCCATGGCCTCCAACAGCGGCAGCGCCGCCGCGAAGTCCTCGTCGGATCCGCCGACCATGAACGCGAGCGTGCCGTTCTCCGCGCCGACCACTCCTCCGGACACCGGGGCGTCGATGTTGCGGTGCCCCGCCGCCACGGCCCTCTCGTGAGCGGTCTGCGCCTCGTCCACCGCGATCGTGGAGGAGTCGATGAACAGCGTCCCCGGAGGCGCGGCGGCGAGGAGCCCGCCGTCGTACGCCTCGATCACGTGCCGGCCGCTGGGGAACATCGTCAGCACCACGTCCGCGCCGGAGGCCGCCTCCGTGCCGGACGCCGCGACCGCGATGCCCGCCGCCCGCGCCGCCTCGACCGCCGCGGCCACGACGTCGAACCCGATCACGTCGTGGCCCGCCGCGACGAGGTTCCTCGCCATCGGCAGGCCCATGTGCCCGAGGCCCAGGAATGCGATCTTCATCGTCCGCTCCTTCCGCGCGCCCCGACGGGCGCTCACACGCCCTTGAGGACGTCGCGCCCGACGATCAGGCGCATGATCTCGTTCGTGCCCTCCAGGATCTGGTGCACGCGGAGGTCCCGCACCACCTTCTCGATCCCGTAGTCCTGAAGGTAGCCGTAGCCGCCGTGCAGCTGGAGGGCACGGTTGGCCACGTCGAAACCCGCGTCGGTCGCGAAGCGCTTCGCCATGGCGCACCGGGCGGCCGCGTCCGGGGCGCCGGCGTCCACCGCCTCGGCCGCGTCCCTGACCATCAGACGCGCGGCGTGCAGCTCCGTGCGCATGTCGGCGAGGGCGAAGACGATCGACTGCTTCTCGGCGAGCGCCTCGCCGAACGTGAAGCGCTCGTGCACGTAGCGCGTCGCCCGGTCCAGGGCCCACTGCGCGCCGCCGATCGAGCACGCGGCGATGTTCAGCCGTCCGCCGTTGAGGGCCGACATCGCGATCGCGAAGCCGCGACCCTCCTCGCCGAGCACGTTCTGTGCCGGGACCCGCACCTCGTCCAGGATCACCTGCCGGGTCGGCTGCGCATGCCAGCCCATCTTCTTCTCCGGCGCGCCGAAGCTCAGCCGCGGAGCGTCGGCCGGCACGAGGAAGGCGGTGATCCCCTTCGCGCCCGGCTCCCCCGTGCGCGCCATCACGACGTAGACGGCCGCCTCGCCCGCACCGGAGATGAACTGCTTCACCCCGGTCAGCACGTAGTCGTCGCCGTCGCGGATGGCGCTCGTCGCGATCGCCGCGGCGTCGGATCCCGCGCCCGGCTCGGTCAGGCAGTAGCCGCCGAACGCCTGCATGCTGGTCAGCGACGGCAGCCACCGGGCCCGCTGCGCCTCCGTGCCGTAGCCGTCGATCATCCCGACGACCATGTTGTGGATCGAGATGTACGCCGCCACGGCCGGATCCCCCTCGGCGAGCGCCTCGAAGATCGCCACGGTGTCGACGCGGGAGAGCCCCGTGCCGCCGGACTCCTCACGGACGTAGATGCCGCCGAGGCCGAGCTCCCCCGCGCGGTGCAGGCTCTCGCGCGGGAAGAGGTGCTTCTCGTCCCGCTCCGCGGCGAACGGCTCCAGCTCCGTGGCGGCGAAGTCGCGGACGGCATCGAGGATCGCCTCGCGCTCCTCGGCGGTCGTGGTGGTGACCATGGTCATCGGTGTCTCCTCGTGGGGTCGTGCTCGTGGCGCGGAGGGTGGGCGCTAGTGCATCGTGGGGATGACGAAGCTGGCGCCCTCGCGCACGCCGTGCGCGGGCCAGCGGCTCGTCACCGTCTTGGTCTTGGTGTAGAAGCGGAACGCGTCGGCGCCGTGCTGGTTGAGGTCGCCGAAGCCGCTGCGCTTCCATCCGCCGAAAGTGAAGTAGGCGATCGGGACGGGGATGGGGACGTTCACGCCGACCATCCCGACCTCGACCCTGGCGACGAAGTCGCGGGCGGCATCCCCGTCGCGGGTGAAGATCCCCACGCCGTTGCCGAACTCGTGATCCGAGCACATCCGCAGCGCCTCCTCGTAGTCCTTCGCCCGGACGATCACGAGCACCGGACCGAAGATCTCCTCGCGGTAGATGGACATGTCGGTGGTCACGTGGTCGAAGAGGGTCGGCCCGAGATAGAAGCCGTCCTCGTGCCCCGGGACCGTGAGCCCGCGGCCGTCGGCGACGAGCGTGGCGCCGGCGTCGATCCCCTGCTGGATGTAGCCCTCGACGCGCTCGACGGCGGCGCGGTTGACCAGCGGACCGTAGTCGACCCCGTCGGCGAGCGACGGGCCGACCTTCAGCGCCGCCACCCGCTCGGCGAGCTTGGCGGACAGCGCCTCGGCCGTCTCCTCGCCCACCGGCACCGCGACCGAGATCGCCATGCAGCGTTCGCCGGCCGATCCGTATCCCGCGCCGATCAGCGCGTCCGCGGCCTGGTCGAGATCCGCGTCGGGCATGACGACGAGGTGGTTCTTGGCACCGCCGAAGCACTGCGCACGCTTCCCGTGGGCGGAGGCGGTGGTGTAGATGTACTCGGCGATCGGGGTGGAGCCGACGAAGCCGACCGCTCGGATCCGCGGGTCGGTCAGCAGGGTGTCGACGGCCTCCTTGTCGCCGTGCACGACGTTGAGGATCCCGGCCGGGAGCCCGGCCTCGAGGAACAGCTCCGCGATCCGCACCGGCACCGAGGGGTCGCGCTCGCTGGGCTTGAGGACGAAGGCGTTGCCCGCGGCGATCGCGGGGCCCATCTGCCACAGCGGGATCATCGCGGGGAAGTTGAACGGGGTGATCCCGGCGACGACGCCCAGCGGCTGGCGCAGCGAGTAGACATCGATCCCGGTGCCGACCGCGGTGGAATACTCCCCCTTGAGCAGGTGCGGGGCGCCGACGCAGAACTCGATGACCTCGACGCCGCGCTGGATGTCGCCCTTCGCGTCGTCGAGCGTCTTGCCGTGCTCGCGCGACAGCAGCTCCGCCAGCGCGGGGGTCTCGTCGCGGAGCAGTTCGAGGAAGCGCATGAAGACGCGGGCGCGCTTCTGGGGGTTGGTCGCGGCCCAGTCGGGCTGCGCCGCCTCGGCGTTCGCGATCGCGGCGCGCACCTCGGACGCGTCCGCGAGCGGGACGCGGGCCTGGACGGCGCCGGTGCTCGGCTCGAAGACGTCTCCGAATCGTCCGGAGACGCCCTCTACACGCGATCCGCCTATGAAGTGCGGGATGTCACGGGTCATTGTGCTCGATCCTCTCGTGCCGCCATTGGCATCATGACGATGGTACGTGGATCCCATGGGAATTACTAGGGTGCCCAAGTATTTGCCCGAGGCTTCCCTCCGCGTTCACCTCCTCGTCACCTCGGCCGCGTACAACAGTGTGTGCGCGGACACGTACTCAGACCGGATCGGGTGACCGTCGTCTCCGCGCCACCGGGATCGCCTTTCTCACGGGCGCCCGTCGCGGTTCCGCACCGCGAGACCCCCGCCGAATCGGGTCGGCGGGGGTCCCCTCTTTCCTTGGCACTCCGTGCCACCCGCGCTCCGGGATCCGAGTCCGATTCGGGGTCCTTCCCGGGGTCGATCGGCCCCGATTCGGGCCCCAATCCCCCGCCGTGAGCCCCAAACCCAGGACTTGGGGAGCGGGGTGGGGATCCGGATCGGGGTTCGAACTGGGGGAAAACGGCACCGGAGAGGGCCCCGGGACCCCGGAATCGACCCCAGAACCGGATGGCGCGGAGCCCCGGGGGGGGTGGGGGTGGGTCAGAGGAGTTCGAGGATCAGGGCGTTGGCCATGCCGCCGCCCTCGCACATCGTCTGCAGGCCCCGGCGGCCGCCCGTGGCCTCCAGGTGGTCGAGCAGCGTGCCGAGGAGCCGGGTCCCGGAAGACCCCAGTGCATGCCCCAGGGCGATCGCGCCGCCCCAGGGGTTCAGCCGGGCCGGATCGGCTCCGAGCTCCGCCGCCCACGCCAGCGGCACGGACGCGAACGCCTCGTTGACCTCGTAGGCGTCGAGATCGTCGAGGGAGAGCCCGGCCCGATCGAGGACGCGCCTCGTCGCCGGGATCGGGCCGGTCAGCATGAACAGGGGATCGTCTCCCACCACCGCGGTGGCGAGTATCCGGGCGCGCGGGCGCAGACCGAGCCGCTCCGCCCGGTCCGCGCTCATCAGCAGCGCGGCGGAGGCGCCGTCGGTCAGCGGCGACGAGTTGCCGGCGGTGATCCGCCAGTCCAGCTCCGGGAACCGCTCGGCGAGAGCGTCGGTGCGGAAGGCGGGAGCGAGGGCGGCGAGCGCGTCTGCGGTCGTGCCGGCACGCACCGTCTCGTCCTCCCGCACCTCGGGCGCCTCCGGAACCGGGACGATGCTCGGAGCGAACGCGTCGTCCGCCCACGCCTGCGCCGCGCGGCGGTGGGACTCGGCGGCATAGGCGTCGAGAGCCTCTCGCGACAGCTCCCACCGGGAGGCGATGAGCTCGGCCGACACCCCCTGGTTCACGAGCCCCTCCGGATAGCGCTCCCGCATCCGGGGCGAGAGGGGCGAGACGCCGCCGAGCGAGGATCCGAGCGGCACGCGGCTCATCGACTCCACCCCGCCGGCGATCACGATGTCCGCGGCGCCCGCGGCGATCGCCTGCGCGGCGAAGTGCACGGCCTGCTGGCTGGACCCGCACTGCCGGTCGATCGTGGTCGCGGGGACCGCCTCGTCGAACCCGGCGGCGAGCACCGCCTGCCGGGCGACGTTCATCGCCTGCTCCCCCACCTGGCTCACGCAGCCCAGCATCACGTCGTCGACCTGCACCGGATCGACGCCGGTGCGCTCCACGAGCGCGGTGAGGACCCCGGCGGCCAGGTCGACCGGGTGCACTCCGCTGAGCGCGCCCCCGGGCTTGCCCCGGCCGACCGGGGTGCGGACGACGTCGACGATCACGGCTTCGTTGCTCATGCTCCGATTCTGCCCCTCGTGCAGGGGGCCGGCTCCGTGCAACATCCGCGAAACACGGGGTGCGTACACTCGACCACGCCACAAGCACGCACGACCCGAGGACCCAGAATGTCCAGCATCCCCGTCACCGTCTCCATCCGCCGCGAAGTCGACCCCTCCCGCATCGCCGAAGCCACCGCCTGGGTGCAGACCGGTGTGAACCTCGCCAGCTCCTACCCCGGCTTTCTCGGATCCGGCTGGGTCCGCGACGGGGAGGGATCCCATCACTGGCACATGCTGTATCGCTTCGGCAGCGAGGCGGAGCTGGAGGCCTGGGAGTCGTCCGGCGAGCGCGCGTGGTGGCTCTCGATGGGCGAGGGCTTCGTCCGCAGCGAGCGCACGCAGCGCCGCACCGGGATCGAGGGCTGGTTCGACGAGCCCGCGACCGGACCGGTCACGGTGCCCGACGCCACGCGCACCGGCACGACGACGGTCGCGCTCGTGCACACCCCGCCGCGGTGGAAGCAAGCCGTGTCGATCTGGCTCGGCTTCTTCCCGGTGAACCTGTTGTTCACGTACCTGATGACGCCCGTGCCCGGATGGGACGCGGTACCGATCTGGCTGCGCGTGCTCGTCACGACGCTCGTGCTCACGCCGATCATGACCTACGCGGTCCTGCCGTGGGTCACCCGGATGCTGAGGTCCTGGCTGAACCGCTGATCCGCCCGGGGTCAGCGCGTTTCGTCTCGTCGCTGCGCTCCTCGCTCAACGACCGGCAGGCGCTTCGGTCGTTGAGCGACAATTCCACTCGCTGCGCTCGCTCAGTGCAGGTCTCCGCGAGACGAAACGCCCCCAGCCCCGGGTCACCACGTTTCGACTCGTCGCTGCGCTCCTCGCTCAACGACCGGAAAGGGGCGCCCGGGAGCTGAGCGGAGCGATGGCCTCGTCCGACGCGCCGGCATCGGGCCTGGCGGGAGCCGACCGAAGGACGGCGGGGGACCGCGCGACGGACGAGGCCATCGCGCAGCGGACCGCACCATGCCGAGGACCGGGTCAGTGCGTTTCGTCTCGTCGCTGCGCTCCTCGCTCAACGACCGAGAACCGACCCCGTTTCGACTCGTCGCTGCGCTCCCCGCTCAACGACCGGAGGGGCGCCGCGTCGAGACACGGCCCGGGGGACGGACCGTCACCCCGCAGAGGGGACGTGCCGCTCGTCGACGCCGACGTAGGCCGACAGCGGGCGGATGAGCGCGTTCGCCGCCGCCTGCTCCATCACGTGCGCGGTCCATCCGGTAACCCGCGAGGCGACGAACAGCGGCGTGAAGGTCAGCGTGTCGAACCCGATGAGGTTGTACGCCGGACCCGACGGGTAGTCGAGGTTCGGGTGGATCCCCTTGCGGGAGACGAACTCCCGCTCCAGGGCGTCGTACAGCTCGGCGACCTCCGGACGGTCGTAGTGCGCGACGAGCGTGTCGAGCGCCGCCTTCATGGTCGGCACCCGCGAATCGCCGTTCTTGTACACGCGGTGCCCGAAGCCCATGATCTTCCGCTTCTCCGCGAGGGCCTCGTCCAGCCAGCCGGTGACACGGTCCGCGCTCCCGATCTCGTCGAAGATGTGCAGCACGGCCTCGTTCGCCCCGCCGTGCAGCGGGCCCTTGAGCGCGCCGATGGCCCCCACGACCGCGGAGTACAGATCGCTGAGGGTCGACGTGATCACCCGCGCGGTGAAGGTCGACGCGTTGAAGGAGTGCTCCGCGTACAGGATCATCGAGCGGTTGAACGCGTCGACGACCACGGGATCCGGCTCCTCGCCGAAGGTCATCCAGAGGAAGTTCGCCGAGTAGTCCAGATCGTCGCGCGGGGCGACGATCTCCTGTCCGCGACGGCGGCGCTGTCCGTAGGCGACGATGGCCGGAAGCGCGGCGAACAGGCGGACGCTGCGCTCGAGGTTCTCCTCCCGGCTTCCGCTCGCGTCGAGCACGGAACCCGATCCGTTCGCGTCGGACGCCCCGATCAGGCTGACCGCCGTGCGCACCTCGTCCATCGGGTGCGCCGAGACCGGCACCAGGTCGATCGCCGCCTTGACGTTGTCCGCCAGCGCCCGGTGCGAGCGCTCGGCCGCCCGGAGCGCGTCGAGCTGGTCCTGGTCCGGCAGCTCGCCGTGCCACAGCAGGTGGGCGACCGCCTCGAACGGCTGCGTGGCCGCGAGCTCCTGCACGGGGTACCCGCGGTACAGCAGGCTGTTGGTCTCGGGGTTGACCTTCGAGATCGCCGTCGTGTCGACGACGACGCCTGCGAGGCCCTTCTTGATGTCCGGATCGCTCATGTCACTCCTTCGTGTCGGTCGACGCGTTTCGTCTCGTCGCTGCGCTCCTCGCTCAACGACCGGGTGGGTTTCGTCTCGTCGCTGCGCTCCTCGCTCAACGACCGGTGTCGATGGTGAAGTTGAAGACGCTGGTGTCGAAGCGGTTGTAGCCCTCGTAGTCGATGAGCTCGTAGAGCTCGGCCCGATGCTGCATCTCGCCGAGCTTCGCGGTGAGCGCACCGTCCTCCGCCAGCGTATCGAGCGCACGGCCCGCGGCGCCCATCGCGATCCGCAGCAGCGAGACCGGCCAGATCGCGATCCGCACGCCGGCGTCGCGGAGCTGGTCGACCGTGAAGAGGTCGCTCTTGCCGAACTCGGTCATGTTCGCCAGGATCGGCACGTCCAGGGCCTCGGCCATCGCCTCGAACTCTGCGAGCGTGCGCATCGCCTCCGGGAAGATCGCGTCCGCCCCGGCGTCGACCAGCGCCTTCGCGCGGTCGATCGCCGCATCCATGCCCTCCACCGCACGGATGTCGGTGCGTGCCATGAGCAGGAAGTCCGGATCCCGACGAGCGTCCGCGGCGGCGCGGATGCGCTTGATCGCGGTGCTCTCGTCGACGACGCTCTTGCCGTCGAGGTGACCGCAGCGCTTGGGATTGACCTGGTCCTCGATGTGGAGGCCGGCCAGGCCCGCGTCCTCCATCTCCTGGACGGTCCGGGCGACGTTCATCGGCTCGCCGAACCCGGTGTCCGCGTCGACGATGGCCGGAAGGTCGGTCATCCGGGCGATCTGCCGGGCCCGACCCGCCACCTCGGTCAGCGTGGTCAGCCCGATGTCGGGAAGACCGAGATCCGCGGAGAGCACGGCGCCGGAGATGTAGACGCCGTCGAAGCCCTTGTCCGCGATGAGCCGCGCGGACAGCGGGTTGAAGGCTCCTGGGAAGCGCAGCAGCTCGCCGCTCGCCAGCCGCTCGCGGAACGCCCGGCGCTTCTCGTGCGCCGGCACGGCGGAGTACAGCATCAGAACAGGCCCTTCGGAGCGGGCGCCGCGGCGAGGACGCCGGGCGCGGCCACGATCGAGAGGTCGGCGACCTCCTCCGCGGTGAGCTCCGGAAGACGCTGCACCAGCGACAGGAAGCGCTCGATCTCCTGCGGCTCCAGCACCGGCTCGGCGAGCAGGCGGAACTTGCGGATGTAGTCCTCCCGGGCGAAGGGTCGGGCGCCGAGCGGATGCGCGTCGGCGACGGCGATCTCGTCCTCGATCACCGTGCCGTCCGTCAGCCGGATGACGACCCGGCCGCCGAACGCCTTCTCCGCCGGATCGGTCGAGTGGTAGCGGCGCGTCCACTCCTCGTCCTCGGCGGTGGTGATCTTGTGCCACAGCGCCACCGTGTCCTCACGGCCGGCGCGCTCCGGCGTGTACGAGTCGACGTGGTGCCAGGCCCCGTCCTGCAGCGCGACGGCGAAGATGTAGGGGATCGAGTGGTCCAGCGTCTCGCGCGAGGCCGTCGGGTCGTACTTCTGCGGGTCGTTGGCCCCGGAGCCGATCACGTAGTGGGTGTGGTGGCTCGTGTGGATGACGATCGACTCGACGTTCGCCGGATCGGCCAGCGCGGGGCGCTCGTTGTGGAGCTTTCGAGCCAGGTCGATCCAGGCCTGCGCCTGGTACTCCGCGGAATGCTCCTTCGTGTAGGAGTCGAGGATCGCCCGCTTGGGCTCGCCGGCAGCCGGCAGCGGCACCTCGTACGCGGCGTCCGGTCCGTCGAGCATCCAGGCGATCACTCCGTCCTCACCCTCGTAGATCGGGCTCGGAGAGGTCTCGCCCCGCATCGCGCGGTCCACGGCCTCGACCGCCATCTTGCCAGCGAACGCGGGAGCGTGCGCCTTCCACGTGGAGATCTCGCCCTTGCGGCTCTGCCGCGTCGCCGTGGTGGTGTGCAGCGCCTGGCCGACGGCCTGGTAGATCGTCTCGGGCGAGAGGCCGAGAAGGGTTCCGATCCCGGCTGCGGCCGACGGGCCGAGGTGGGCGACGTGGTCGATCTTGTGCTTGTGCAAGCAGATCGCCTTGACGAGGTCGATCTGGATCTCGTACCCCGTCGCGATGCCGCGGACGAGGGCGCGCCCGTCCGCGCGGACGTGCTGGGCGACGGCGAGGATCGGAGGGATGTTGTCGCCGGGGTGGGAGTAGTCCGCCGCGAGGAACGTGTCGTGGTAGTCGAGCTCGCGCACGGCCACGCCATTCGCCCAGGCCGCCCACTCCGGGCTCGTCCGTCGCTCGAGCGGGGTGCCGAACACCGTCGCGCCGGCGCCGCCGACGGACACGGGGTGATCCAGCGCCTGCTGGCGCGCGGCGCTGACCGGCGCCCGGGTCAGCGAGGCGGCCGCGACGGAGGCGTTGTCGATGATCCGGTTGATGATCATGTCGACGACGTCCTGGTCGACCTCGACCGGGTCGGCGGCGACCTCGGCGATCCGCCAGGCGAGCTGCCCCTCCCGCGGGAGGTTCTCGTCGCTGCGGTGCACGCGGAGGTGGTGGTTCACGGTCATGATCAGTTCTTCTTTCCTTCGGGCGCGGATGCCGTGTCGGTCGTTGAGCGAGCGGAGCGAGACGAAACGCCCGCCCCCAGGGAGTCGAGGACGCTCGCCAGCGCGTTGTGCAGGTGCACGTGGGTCGCGTGCGCGGCGAGGTCGCCGTCGCCGCCGGCGATCGCCTCGGCGATGAGACGGTGCTCGGCCACCGAGGCGGCCAGTCGAGCCGGGCGGTCCCTGGCCAGCCGGCGCACGCGGACGAGATGCGTGCGGACCGTGCGCAGGGCGGCGGTGAGGTAGTCGTTCCCGGCCGCGGCGTCGAGCGCCGCGTCGAAGCGCGCGATGAGCTCCTCGTACGCCCGGCGCCCCTCGGGGAGGGCCAGCGCGTCGGCCGCGTCGGCGAACTCGGCCGCGAAACCCGCGAAGACGGCAGGGTCGCCGCGGTCGGCCACGATCCGCGCCGCGGACTCCTCCAGCGCCCGGCGCAGCTCGAAGAGCGCCCGAATGTCGGAGGCGTCGATCGGGGCGACCACCGTCACGCGCGGAGACTGCTGCACCACCAGTCCTTCGGCGGCGAGCCGACGCAGGGCTTCACGCAAGGGGGTGCGGCTGACGCCGAGACGCGCCGCCTGCTCCACCTCGCCGAGCACCGTGCCCGCGGGCAGGTCCCCGGACTGGATGCCGTCGAGCAGGGCGGCGTACGCGCGCTCGCCTGCGCGCTGCTGCCCCTCCTGCACGATCACCATGGCCTCAGTGTATACATAAACAGGGGCAGGGGGCACGTCACCGGGCGCCAATACGCCAGCCGGTATACATTCCGGAGGCACGCGCCACGACCCGCAGACCGCCGCGGCAACCCCTGTCCCGCTGGGGGCGCCCGGACCGCGCGATAGGGTGACCGAGGCGGAGGGGGACGCATCCTGCCCCTTCCGATGCGACAGGGAGGTGACGGTGAGCGGGAACGAGACCGCGGATCCGCGAGACGGCGAGGGCGGCTTCCCGCCCGTGCCGCCCCTGGCTCCACCCCTGGGCCCCACGGCACCCCCGCCGGCGCCGAACCCGCTGGGATCGCCCGCGCCGGCCGGACCGCACACCCCGCCCGGACCGGCCGCTCCGCCTCTGCCCCCGTATGCCGCCAACTCGCCCCGAACGACCGCCGGCCCGGCCCCGGAGGCCCCCGCGACGGCACCGCTGCCGCCCTACGCACGGACACCGCCCGTCGACCACGGCGCGGTGCCGGCAGGGCCGCCCGTTCCTGCACCGCCCGCGCGGATGAACGGGACGCTCAAGGGCCTGCTGATCGCGGTGCCGATCTTCCTCCTGCTCATCGTGGGGGTCGGCGCCTTCAGCACGATCCTCACGGTCACGCGCGACGTGAGCAGCGAGCCGCTCGCCCCGTTCCCGACCCTTCCGCCGATCCCGACCCTCACGCCCGTCGCGCCGCTCTCGCCCGCGCCCACCGATGCCGCCGAGCCGGACCCGACGCTCACGGACGACCCGGAGATCCCCGGCACCGGCTCCGTGGGCGACCGACTGGAGGAGCTCGCGGAGCAGTACCGCCAGGCCAGGGACGACGGAACGCTCTGGGAGCGCATCCCCGACACGGAACGCAACCGTGCGGCCGTCTCTGCGTTCCTCTACCTCATCACCGACATGAAGATCGCGACGATCTGGGGCGTGGACAAGGAGACGCAGGCCCAGTATGCGCAGGACGCGCAGCGCCTCGAGGAGCGCCTGCTCGCGCAGGAGCCGCTCGGCACCTCGGTGGAGATCACGTTCGAGGACGGGCGCGTCTTCCGCTACGACGGCGAGACCGGCGAGGGCGGGTACACCGAGCCGGAAGGGTAGCGGCGGCACCCGACGTCGACCGCCCGCTCTTCGTCCCCGAGGATCCCATGACCTTCCGCACCCCCTACGACACGTGGTTCCCGGACGCGGCCTTCGACGGCAGCTACGGGTTCGACCTTCCGGCGTTGCGCGCCGTCTCACCGGTCCCGCCCCCGGAGGGGTTCGCCGAGCGCTGGCGGGGCTGGCACCGAGAGGCGCGGGCGATCCCCCCGGCCCCCGAGGCCCTGACCGAGGCGCACGGACACGGCCGACGCGTGTCCGTGATCGCGCACACCACCGCCGACGGCACCCGCCTGCGCGCCTGGGTGGCCGAGCCTCGACGGACGCCGGCGCGCGTCGGCGTCGTGCACGGCCATGGCTACGGCGGCCGGGAGGCACCGGAGTTCCACCGTATCCCGGACGACGCGTGGGCGATCTTCCCCGTCGCCCGGGGGCTCGGCGCGCTGAACCGCGGCGTCGGAGGGCCCGAGGCGGCGGAGGAGCACGTCATCGCAGACCTGGACGACCCGGACCGGGCCGTGCTGGGCCTGTCCGCGCGGGACCTGTGGACGGCGGCGTCCGCGCTGCAGGATATC
Source organism: Microbacterium sp. CCNWLW41 (assembly GCF_037083505.1). Lineage (NCBI taxonomy): Bacteria > Bacillati > Actinomycetota > Actinomycetes > Micrococcales > Microbacteriaceae > Microbacterium > Microbacterium sp. CCNWLW41. Next base: position 749,906 of record NZ_JBAOJP010000002.1, on the reverse strand, counting down.
GCCGGCGACCTGCCGCTGTACTACGTCGGCGAGAGCTTCGGCGGAGGGATCGGCGCGCTCGCGCTCCCCTGGGACGAGCGCTTCGTCGGCGCGACGCTCGTGGTGCCGAGCTTCGGGCAGTACGACGAGCGCCTCGCCGTCCCCTGTCTCGGCAGCGGAGAGGCCGTGCGGCGCGCCGTGGCCCGACGCCCCGGGCTCCGCGAGGATCTGCGCTGGCTCGACGCCTCGACCGCGGCGACCTTCCTGCGCATCCCCGTACGTGTCGAGGCCGCCCTCTGGGACCAGTACGTCCCGCCGCAGGGACAGTTCGCGGTCGCGAACGCGATCGAGCGCGCGGGCGGCGACCTCGACCTCGTCGTGCTGCCGGCGGGGCATGCCGAGCATCCCGGCCTCGGCCGGGTCGTCCGGGACGCGATCGCCGGCGGGCGCGCGCACCTCGACCGCGTCGTCCCCGGGGAGCGCCGCTCCCCTCGCCTCTGAGCGCTACCGTTCCCCGCCGGACGAGCCGGAACCCCGCCCGGACACCGGCTCGACGAGCGGCGGGGGCTTCGGCTCGCCGAGCTTGACCACGACGACGCCCGCCAGCACCAGCGCTCCGCCGGCGAGCTGCCACGGTCCCGGAAGCTGGCCGAGCAGGAGCCATCCGAACAGCAGCGCGGCGACGACCTCCGCCAGGGCGACGAAGGAGGCCACGCGCGAGCCCAGCATGCGCGTGGACGCGATGCCGAGGACGTAGGCCAGCGCCGTGGCCAGGATCCCCACGGCGAGCACGGGGACGAACCAGGGCACCGTGCCGAACCGGTACGCGACGTCGGCCGTGGTCCATGCCATCGGCAGGATCCCGACCGCCCCCGCCGCGGTCAGGCCGAGGGCGCCGACGAGCAGACCGGATCCCGCGAGCGCGATCGGCGGCAGCCCGGTGTCCGCCCGGCCGGAGAGCAGGAAGTACGCCGCCGCGCCGGTCATCGCGCCGAGCGCCCACAGGATCCCGACGGGGTCGATCCGGGCGCCGGTGAGCACGTCCAGCATCAGGACGAGCCCCGCGAACGCGACGGCGGCACCGAGGGCGCTGCGCGCGGTCGGGCGCTCCCCGCGCCGGATCCACAGCCAGAGGACCACCGCCACCGGCGCGGTGTACTCGACGAGCAGAGCCACCCCGACGTCCATCACGGCCACGGCCTGGAAGTAGCAGAGCTGGGTCGCGGCGACGGCGAGCAGGCCGTAGGCGGCGATCATGCCGAGGTTGCGCCGCACGACGGGCGCCTTCCCGCGCAGCGCCAGGACGGTGGGGATCAGGAGCACGAGCGCGGCCACCCACACGCGCGCCGTCACGGCGGCCCCGGGCGTCCACCCGGCGTCGATCAGGCCGCGCGCCCACGCCCCCGACATCCCGAACGACACCGCGGCCGCGACCGCGACGAGCAGACCGGTGCCGGTCGTGCGCCGGCGGGTCATGTCATCGGCGTATGCCTCCATGGGATGTGACGCTAGGCCCGCGCCGCGTAAGCTGTCAACATGCTCTTCACCGATGACACGACGGAATCCCTCCGCGCTGCCGTCCACCTGGTGAACACCGCCGAGCCCCCGGACACGCTGGACACGCCCGCACGGGTCGAGGCCTTCCTGGCCGCACACCCCTACACGGGGCGGATCGACCGTGACGCGGCCGAGCTCCGCGCGCTCCGCAGCCTCCGCCCGCGGCTGCGCACGATGCTGCTGGCGCCGCGCGACGCGATGGCCGACGCGGTCAACGCCGCGCTCGCGGACGTCGCCCTCGCACCCCGCCTGACCCGGCACGGCGACGCGGACTGGCACCTGCACGCGGTCGGCGACGACCGCCCCCTCGACGAACGCATCCTCATCGAGACCGCCATGGCCCTCGTCGACGTGATCCGGGCGCACGAGGGCGACCGGATCACGGTCTGCGCGGACGCCGACTGCGCCGCGCTCGCGCTGGACCTGTCCCGCAACCGCTCCAAGCGCTACTGCTCGACGACCTGCGCCAACCGCAACGCGGTCGCCGCGTACCGCGCGCGCCGGCGCGCCTCGTGACCGGTCGTGTGCTGCGGCTCAGCCGTTCACGACCCCCTCGAACAGCCCGATGTGGTTCCCGTCCGGATCCACGATCACGGCCCACGCGCTCGTGTCGGTGATCGGCTGCCGCTCCATCGCGACCGAGCCGCCGGCCTCCTTCGCCGCCGCGATCGTCTCCTCGATCGAGTCCACCTCGACGTACGAGCGCGGCTGGGTGAACCCGTCGCCGCGCGGGGCGAGCCCGCCGCCGGAGATGCCGTTCGGCGCCTGCCACATCGGATAGCCCTCGAACCCGGGCATCTCCGAGATGTCCCAGCCGAACAGGCCCGAGTAGAAGGCCGTCGCCCTCACCAGGTCCGACACCGGGATGTCGATGTGCGTGATGTCGCCGTGTGCCATGTCCGCATCCTCTCCTCGGGCCCCGATGGCTCGACGCGGACAGTCTCGTCCCCGCCGACACGCGCCACAAGACCCCGGCTCAGGACGACGGGTGACCGACCACGCCCTTGCGCAGCAGGGCGTTGCCGTACTTCCGCGTCTCGCCGGTGCGCACGATGAGATACGCCGCCCGTGCGACGTCGTAGTAGGCGAAGCGCTCCACGAACGCCGTCGTCGCCTCGTCCGTCCCGGCGGCGGTCATCAGCTCGCCCTGGACGGGCAGCACCGCCCCGTCCGCGGACGCCATCAGGTCCATCCCGGGCGCGTCGTCCAGGGGGAGGACGGAGCGGACGGCCGCGACGACGGCCGGCGTGCTCGTCCCGGGGAGATCCACGACCCGCGCCCCCAGCGCCCAGGCCGGGAAATGCGCGTCCGCGACGACGACCGCGTCCGAATGGCCCATCCGGTCCAGGTGCAGCAGCAGCTCCCCGGTGAGCAGGGGATGGATTCCTTCGAGCACGGCTCCTCCTTCGGTCGGTCCGCCCTCAGGCGGGGATCAATCCCTCCGACGCCAGCTCCGCCCAGAGCGCGTCGGGGATGTCGAGTCCGGCGAGCTCGGCGTTCTGCCGGAGCTGGGCGGGGCGACTGCCGCCCACGACGACGCTGCGGACGACACCCGACCGCAGGGGGAACTGGATCGCCGCGGCCGGGAGGGGCACCTGGTGGGCCCGGCACACCGCCGCGATCCGGAGGAGGCGCTCCCAGAGCGCGTCGGGCAGCGCCCCGTACTCGTATCGCCCGTCCCGCGTCGGCTCGCTCTGCGCGAGCAGGCCGGAGTTGAACACGGACGCGGCGACGATCCCGGTGCCCCGCTCCGCGCACGCCGGCAGCACGTCGGCCGCCGCGGGCTGCTCCAGCAGCGTGTACCGGCCCGCGACCATGACGAGGTCGAGATCCGCCGAGCGGACCGCGGCGGCGAGCGCCTCGGACACCATCGAGCCGACGCCGACCCGCCTCACCCCGCCGGCGGCGCGCACCGCCTCCAGCGCGGGCAGCGCCTCGGCGAGCGCGAGGTCGAGGTCGTGGCGCTCCGGGTCGTGGAGGTACGCGATGTCGATCCGGTCGATCCCCAGTCGCTCCCGGGACTCGTCCAGGCTCGCCCGGATCCCCGCCTCGGAGAAGTCCCACACACGCCTCAGGTCGTCGGGCACGTGGAAGTCGTTGTCCGTGTCCAGCCCGCCCGAATGGTCGGGGTTCGGGCGCAGCAGCCGCCCGACCTTCGTGGACAGCACGAACTCGTCTCGGGGCTTGGTCGCCAGGAACGCCCCGAGCCGGCGCTCCGACAGGCCCAGCCCGTAATGCGGGGCGGTGTCGTAGTGGCGGATCCCGCTCTCCCACGCCGCGTCGAGCACCGCCCACGCCTCGGCGTCCGTCAACGGGCGGAACAGGTTGCCGACGTTCGCCGCCCCGTATCCCAGGGTCGGCAGGGGGACGAGCGGATCGGTCCGAGGATCAGGCGTCGACACGTCGCTCCCCCGTCGCCGCGAGCTCGGCCCCGGATCCACCGGCCCAGAGGTGGGCGGCACGGCTGGCGGCCTTCATCTCCATCCCCGCGCCGGGGGCGGTGGGCGCCGTGTAGGAGCCGCCGCGGATGTCGGTCGGCACCACGAAGTGCTCGTGCAGGTGGTCCACGTACTCGATCATGCGGCCCTCCCGGGTTCCCGAGACCGCGACGAAGTCGAACATCGACAGGTGCTGGACGGCTTCGCACAAGCCCACGCCGCCGGCATGGGGGCACACGGGCACGCCGAACTTCGCCGCGAGCAGGAGGTTGGCGATGTTCTCGTTCACCCCGGCCACGCGCACGGCGTCGATCTGCATGACCTGGATCGCCTCGGCCTGGAGGAGCTGCTTGAAGATCATCCGGTTCTGGGCGTGCTCCCCGGTGGCGACACGGATCGGGGCGATCCCGCGGGCGATCTCGGCGTGTCCCAGGATGTCGTCCGGACTGGTCGGCTCCTCGACCCAGGCCGGACGGAACTCGGCGAGCGCCGTCACCCAGTCGATCGCCTCCGAGACCTCCCAGCGCTGGTTCGCATCGATCGCGATCGGGAAGTCGGGTCCGCACACCTCGCGCGCCTTCCGGAACCGCCGGATGTCGTCCTCCAGGTCGGCGCCGACCTTGAGCTTGATCTGCGTGAACCCGTCGGCGAGAGCCTCGCGCGCCAGCCGCTCCAGCTTCTCGTCCGAGTAGCCGAGCCAGCCGGGACTCGTGGTGTAGCCGGGATAACCGGTGGCGAGCAGCTCCGCCTCGCGCGCGGCGCGCCCCGGCTCGGCGGTGCGGAGGATCTCCAGCGCCTCCGCCGGCGTCAGCGCGTTCGTGAGGTAGCGGAAGTCGACGAGACCGACGAGCTCCTCCGGCGTCATCCGGCTCAGCAGCTGCCACAGCGGCAGCCCCGCCCGCTTGGCCTTGACGTCCCACAGCGCGTTGATCACGGCGCCGATCGCCATGTGCATGACGCCCTTCTCCGGGCCCAGCCAGCGCAGCTGCGAGTCGCCGACGATCTCGCGGAACGTCGCGCCCATGTCATCCAGGAGCGGCTCGATCTCACGTCCCACGAGGTGCCCGGCCAGGGCGTCGATCGCCGCGACCTGGACGTCGTTGCCGCGACCGATCGTGAAGACGAACGCGTGGCCCTCGATCCCGTCCTCGGCGTCCGTGCGAATGACGACGTACGCCGCGGAGTAGTCGGGGTCGGGGTTCATCGCGTCCGAGCCGTCGAGGCTCAGCGACGTGGGGAAGCGGATGTCGCTGGTCTCCAGCGCGACGATACGGCTCACGGGGCTCCTCACTCGGCGGACCACGCGGAGGAGCGGGTCCCAACAGACAGTTGGAGTGTAAACATCCGATGTCTATACTGTCAACGCGGGAGCCGATCCAGGGGGTCGCGCACACCCGCCGTCCGTGCCGAAGGGAGAACCATGAAGTTCGCACGCCTGGGCGCGCCGGGATCCGAGATCCCGGTCGTCCTCGAAGAGGGCCGTTATCGGGACCTCCGGCCGCTGACATCGGATGTGAACGGCGCGTTCCTCGCCGACGATCCCGTGGCCCGGACCCGCGCCGCCCTCGAGGCCGGGCTGCTGCCCGAGCTCACGGACGCGGACGGCCTGCGCATCGGCGCCCCGATCGCACGCCCCAGCGCGGTCATCTGCATCGGGCAGAACTACGCCGCGCACGCCCGCGAGTCCGGCGCCGAGCCGCCGACCGTGCCCATCCTCTTCCTGAAGACGCCGAACACGGTCGTCGGCCCGAACGACGCCGTGACCATCCCCCGCGGGAGCGACAAGACGGACTGGGAGGTCGAGCTCGGCGTCGTCATCGGCACCCGGGCGGCGTACCTCGACTCCCCCGACGAGGCCGCGGCGCACATCGCCGGATACGTCGTCGCCAACGACGTCTCCGAGCGCGCCTTCCAGATGGAGGTGTCCGGCGGGCAGTGGTCCAAGGGCAAGATCGCCCCCGGCTTCAACCCGACCGGACCCTGGCTCGTCACACCGGACGAGGTCGACGTGCAGAACCTCCGCCTGCGCAGCTTCGTCAACGGCGAGCCGCGGCAGGACTCGAACACGAACGACATGATCTTCGACGTCGCGACGATCGTGCATCACCTGTCCCAGTACGTCGCGCTCGAGCCCGGCGACCTGATCCTGACCGGGACGCCGCAGGGGGTCGCCTTCGGCGGACGGTTCCCCTACCTGAGGCCCGGCGACGTGGTCGAGGTGGACATCGAGGGACTCGGCGGACAGCGACAGGAGTTCGTGGCATGGGAGACGCAGAAGTGAGCGGGCAGGTCGAAGGGCTCGTCGCCGTCGTGACCGGCGGGGCGTCCGGGATCGGCGCGGCCGTCGCGGCGCTGCTGCACGACCGGGGCGCCCAGGTCGCCGTGCTCGATCGCGACACGGCGAACGCGGATCCCCGGCACGCCGCCTTCACGGCGGACGTGTCGGATCGTCACAGCGTCGACGCGGCCATCGCCGCGGTCGGCGAGCGGTTCGGCCGCATCGACATCGTGGTGAACAACGCCGGCATCGGTGCGCAGGGCGACGTCGCCGCCAACGACGACGACGAATGGGCCCGGGTGCTCTCGATCAACGTCACCGGGATCGCCCGCGTGACCGCCGCCGCCCTCCCGTGGCTGCGCCGCTCCCCCGCCGCGGCGATCTGCAACACCGCGTCCATCGCCTCGACGACGGGCTTGCCGCAGCGCGCGCTGTACAGCGCGTCCAAGGGCGCCGTGTCCGCGCTCACCCGCGCGATGGCCGCCGATCACCTCCGCGAGGGCATCCGCGTGAACGCCGTCAACCCGGGCACGGCGGACACCCCCTGGGTCGGCCGGCTGCTCGACGCGGCGCCGGACCCCGAGGCCGAGCGGGCCGCGCTCAACGCCCGCCAGCCGCACGGCCGCCTCGTCTCGCCCGACGAGGTCGCCGGCGCCGTCCTGTACCTGGTCAGTCCGGCATCCGGCTCGACGACCGGGACCTTCCTCGAGGTCGACGGCGGCATGGCGCAGCTCCGCCTCCGCTCCGAGTAGCCCTCCTCGCCTCGCCGCCCCTGTCCCGATCTGCACACATCCGCCCGATCCGCACACGTTCGGGACGGGGTGTGCGGATCGGGACAGGATGTGCAGATCGGGACCGGGAGCGGCCGCCGGAGGGGTCAGCCGTGGGCGGCCTGGCGGAGCCAGCGCTCGACGCCCGCGATGTGCGCGGTCGCGAGGGCCGTGGCCAGCCCCGGGTCGCGCTGGGCGATCGCATCGGCAATCGCCCGGTGCTCGGCGAGGGTCCGCTCCACCGCCCCCTGCTCGGTGAGACCGCGCCACACCCGGGCCCGGATCGTCTGGCTGGACAGCCCCTCCACGAGGCTGGAGAGGTAGCCGTTCCCCGCCATCCGCACGATCTCGCGGTGGAAGCGCAGGTCGTGCTCGACGAGGTCGTCGATCGAGACGCCGGCGTCGACGGCGTCGACCTCCTCCTGCAGCGCGTCGATCGCCGCGTCCTCGCCGTGTGACGCGGCGAGGCCCGTCGCCTGCGACTCCAGCATCCGGCGGACCGCGAACAGCTCGAGCAGCGAGTCGTCGTCGTGCATGTCCACGACGAACCCGATGGCCTCCAGGAGCAGGTCCGGCTCCAGGCTCGTCACGTACGTGCCGTCGCCGCGACGGACATCGAGGACGCGGATGACCTCCAGCGCCTTGACCGCCTCCCGCATCGAGTTGCGGGACAGCCCCAGCCGCTCCGCCAGCTCCTTCTCCGGAGGAAGGCGGTCGCCGGGCCCGAGCTCCCCGGACACGATCATCGCCTTGATCTTCTCGATCGCCTCGTCGGTGACAGCCATGCGGCCCAGCATAGCCAGTGATCGGATGTCTGCCCTCGGTTCGCCGGGCCGATGGGGCAGGATGGGCGGATGCGCCTCCTCGACTCGCACCTGCACCTCTGGGATCCGGACCGGTTCGACTACGCGTGGCTGGAGGGGCCGCTGCGCGCGCGCTTCGCCGTCCACGAGCTGCGCGCCTCCGCGATCCGGGGCTTCGAGGAGCAGGCGGCGGTGTTCGTCCAGGCCGAGTGCGCGCCCACGCAGTGGGTCGATGAGGCGTGGTGGGTCGCGGGGATCGCCGCGGAGACCGGAGTCCGCGGGATCGTCGCCGCGGCTCGCCTGGACCGGGGCGACGAGACGGCCACGCAGCTGGCGGTGCTCGCCGACGTCCCCCTGGTCGTCGGCGTCCGGCATCTGCTCCAGGGCGAGCCCGACGGCCTGGCGACCTCCCCCGCTTTCCTCGACGGCGCCGCGCTCGTCGCCGAGCGGGGCTGGACGTTCGACGCGTGCGTGCGCGCCTCCCAGCTCCCGGACGTGGCCGGACTCGCGGCAGCCGTCCCGGAGCTGCTGATCGTGCTGGACCACCTCGGCAAGCCCGAGGTGGGCACCGCCGACGCCCCGCGATCGCCGGGGGCCGCCTGGCTCCGCGACCTGGACGCGCTCGCCGCCCACCCGCGGGTGAGCTGCAAGCTGTCCGGACTGCCGGCGGAGGCGGGCGGCCGATGGGATGCCGCCCAAGTCGTCCCGTTCCTCGACGCCGCGCTGGAGGCCTTCGGACCGGACCGGCTGATGTGGGGAAGCGACTGGCCCGTGTCCGCCGTTCGGCCCGTGCCCGCCGGAGCCGCAGGGCGGGATGACACGGATGCGATCGTGGCTGCGGGCGCGCGGGAGGCGTGGGCGCGGACCGTGGCGACGTGGGCCGGCGACCGCGGCCTCGACGTCGACGCCGTCCTCTGGCGCAACGCCGAACGCCTCTACGGTCTCGGCTGAGCCGCGCACTCGACTCCCGAGCACGCGCACGGGACCCCGCGGGCGCCGGCCGGGCACCCGGTAGCCTCGATCGCATGACCGATTGGGCGGGCGAGGCGATCCGGAAGCTCGAAGCGGACTCCAACCGGAGCGCCGACACGCACCTGCATCTGTTCCCCCTGCCCGCCGACTGGGGCATCGACCTGTACCTCAAGGACGAGTCGGTGCACCCCACCGGATCCCTGAAGCACCGGCTGGCGCGCTCGCTCCTGCTCTACGGCCTGGTCAACGGGCGGATCCACGAGGACACCACGCTCGTGGAGGCGTCCAGCGGCTCCACCGCCGTGTCCGAGGCGTACTTCGCACGGATGCTCGGCCTGCCGTTCGTCACGGTCGTCCCGCGCTCGACGAGCCAGGAGAAGATCGACCTCATCGAGTTCTACGGCGGGCGGTGCCACTTCGTCGACCGCGCCCCCGACATGTACCCGGAGGCGGAGCGCCTGGCGTCCGAGTGCGGCGGCTATTACCTCGACCAGTTCACGTACGCCGAGCGCGCCACGGACTGGCGCGGGAACAACAACATCGCCGAGAGCGTCTTCGGCCAGCTCTCGCACGAGCGTCACCCGATCCCCGCCTGGATCGTCGTCGGCGCGGGGACCGGAGGCACCAGCGCCACGTTCGGCCGGTACGTCCGATACCGCCGCCACGAGACCAGGATCGCCGTGGTGGACCCTGAGGGCTCGGCTTTCTACGGCGGCTGGAGCACCGGCGCCGCGGACTACACCACCGGCACGCCGAGCCGTATCGAGGGGATCGGCCGACCGCGCGTGGAGCCGTCGTTCGTGCCGAGCGTGATCGACGAGATGATCCAGGTGCCGGACGCCGCCTCGATCGCAGCGATCCGACTGCTCAAGGAGCGCACGCTGCACTGGGCCGGCGGATCGACCGGGACGAACCTCGTCGGCGCGTTCGAGCTGATCGCCCGGATGCGCAGCGAGGGGGTGCAGGGAAGCGTGGTGACGCTCATCTGCGACGGCGGCGCCCGCTACGTCGACACCTACTATTCCGACGAATGGGTCGCGGCCAAGGGCTGGGACCTCGCACCGCACCGTGCGCGGCTGGAGGAGTTCCTCGCCACCGGGCGGTGGTCCGCCGCGTAGGCCGGCACGGCGTCGGACACGGGCGCGGATCCGCGGATGACGCGGAGGCGGGCCTCGCCTACGCTGGCGGCATGACCACGCTCATCCTCACTGTCGTCGGAACCGATCGCCCGGGCCTCGTCGCCGCCGTCGCCGACGTCGTCGACGCGCACGGCGGCAACTGGGAGAACAGCCGCCTGGCCGACCTCGCCGGCACCTTCGCCGGCGTCATCGAGGTGTCCGTCGCCACCGAGCGGGCAGGAGAGCTGCGCCACGCCCTCGGAGAGCTGGACGGGATGCTGACGGTCACGGTGCACGACGGCGCCGCTCCGACCGCGGCCGGCGGCGAGCGGCGCATCTCGATCCAGGTGCTCGGGAACGACCGCCCGGGGATCGTGCGCGAGGTCTCCGGGGTGCTGTCCGTACACGCCCTGAGCATCGAGAGCATGACGAGCCAGACGCGGGACGCCGCCATGGCCGGCGGCCGGCTGTTCGAGGCCACGGTCGAGGCGACGGTGCCGGCCGACGCCGATGCGGACGCCCTGCGCGCGGACCTGGAGCGGCTCGCGAGCGAGATCCAGGTCGACATCGCCCTCGACTGACCCACCGCGTCTCGACTCGCGGAGACCCGCACTGAGCGAGCGAACACACCCGGTCGTTGAGCGAGGAGCGCAGCACCGAGACGAAACGGCGCCAGCCCCGGGTCACCGCGTTTCGACTCGCTCCGCTCGCTCAACGACCGAAAGGGACCACCCCCGGTCGTTGAGCGAGGAGCGCAGCGACGAGACGAGACGCCGCCGGCTCGCGCCGCGGTCAGCCCACGACCCTCGTGGGCTGGATGTCGATCGCGTGGCCGGTGCCGCTCTCGATCGTCACCCCGAGCGTGTCCTGCGTGTCGAGGTAGTAGAACTCGATGTCCGCGCCGGTGCTCCCACCCATGATCGACGCGGCGCCGACGTCGGCGATGAGCTCGTCCGACTCCTCCTTGGAGTGCTTCATGATCGCGATGTGCTGAACGCCCTCGCCGTGCCGGTCGAGGAACTCCTGGTAGATGCTGTCCCCGCCCGTCGGCTGGATCAGCTCGAAGCCGATCCCGCCCACCATCGTCTCGGCGCCGATCATGGTGAACTCGGCCGGCTCGCCGCGCAGGTGCGTGTCGTGCAGCAGCGGCGGGCCGTACTCGAACACCTTCCACGGCCCCCACCCGAGGCGCTCGGTGTACTCCTTCATGGACCGCTCGATGTCGCGGACCACGATGCAGATCTGGGTGATCTCGTGCTTCGGGGCGGTGCCCGTGTTCTCGGTCATCTCTTCCTTCTCTCTCACGTTCTCGCTGATTCCTGCCGCTGGTCCGTCCGTCACACCATCAATGCCACGACCTCCTCCTCGCGCGCCGGAGACTCCGGCGTGGAGTCCACCTCGCCGACGACCTCGCCGTCGTGGAGGACCAGGATGCGATCCGAAAGCCCGATCAGCTCCAGCAGATCGTCGCTGACCAGAAGCACCGCGGCGCCCTGATCGGTCAGGTCCCGGAGGAGCTCGTAGATCTCCTCCTTGGCGCCCGCGTCCACGCCGCGGGTCGGGTTGTCCGCGATGATGACGTCCGCCCCCTCCCGCAGCCACTTCGCGAAGACGACCTTCTGCTGGTTCCCGCCCGACAGGGTGCGGACGGGCTGGTCGAGTCCCCGCCGCCGGATGCGGAGCCGCTCGGACCACGTCTGCGCGGCCGCTCGCTCCTCCCCCGCACGTCGCACCCGGAGCACGGGACCGCGCCCGAGGTCGACCTCGTTGATGTTCTCGACGATCGACATCCCGAGGCTCGCGCCCTCGGCGTGCCGGTGCAGCGGAATGTACGCCAATCCCGCCCGGACCCGCGCGCGCACGCCGCGGCGGAGCGGGCGGCCGTCGACCTCCACCTCGCCGGAGGCGGCGGTCGCTCCGAAGAGGGCGGCCGCCAGCTGGCTCTTCCCGGATCCGAGCAGCCCGCCGACGCCGACGATCTCCCCGGCCCGGATGTCGAGGTCGATCGGCTCCAGCCCCGCCGCGGACAGGCGACGCGCTGACAGGCGCACGTCGCCACCCGGGCCGCACTGGCGGTCCTTCCGATACATGTCGTCGGCGCGCTCCCGGCCCACCATCAGCCGGTGCAGCTCCGCCTCCGACGTCTCCGGGCCCACCTCCGCCACCACGGCGCCGTCCTTCAGGACGTAGAGGCGGTCCGAGAAGCGCAGCAGCTCGGGAAGCCGGTGCGAGACGAAGACGAAGGACGTCCCGGCGTCGCGGAGGGCGGTCAGGAGACGGAAGAACAGCTCCAGCTCATGCCCCGCGAGCGCGGCGGTCGGCTCGTCCAGCAGGATCACCGGCGACGACGCGCCGAAGATCCGCGACAGCGAGACCGCGCGCGCGATCTCGAGCAGCTGCCGTTCGCCGAACGTGTACGAGGCGACCGTGCGGTCCACGTCGATGTCGAGTCCCAGGTCGACCAGGACACGGCGGGCGTGCTCCCGCGCGCGGCGCTGCTGGAAGACGCCGGCCCGGCTGAAACGCTGCTCGGCGCCGAGGCAGAGGTTGACGTACACAGGCAGCCTCGCCACGAGGCTCTGCTCCTGGAACACCCGGAACACACCGTGCCCGGCCCCCTCCATCAGGGAGGACAGGACGACGGGCTCCCCGCCGATCCGCACCTCGCCCTCGGTGGGTCGCAGCGTGCCGCACAGGATGTCCATGACCGTCGACTTGCCCGCCCCGTTCTCCCCGATGAGACCCACGATCTCACCGGGGAGCACGCGCAGGGAGACGTCGTCGAGCACGCGGTTGGTGTCGAAGACCATCCCGACCCCCGACGCCTCGATGCGTGCCGCAGCGACGGATGTGCTCCCCGGTTCGATCGTCATCGTCGCCCTCCTACTTCTGCCCGAACGAGGACGAGCCGGAACGGGTCAGCTCGATCACTCCGCCCAACGGGTTCGAGACCGCGTGGGACAGGTACAGCTCGGCGACGCTCTGCACGGCACCGCCGTCGAGGTCCTTCCGGAAGGCCTCCGGCAGCGAGTACCCGCTCGGTGCGGCCTCGCCGATGCGGCCCCAGTAGTCGTCCGGGTCGATCGGGCGCAGCGGCACCTGGGTGTCCCAGTCCTCGCCGGCCTCGGCCCGCGACATGGCCTTCCAGTCGAACGGCAGCGGGTCGGCCTGGTAGACGACCTTCTGGTACTCCTCGGCGGCCTCGGCCGTGTCGACCGTCAGGGAGTCCTGGAACATCATCGACTCCGCCGGCGTGTACTCCTCGCCCTTGAACGCGTCGTACAGCCGCACGACGTTGTATCCGCCGAACCACGAGCCGTGGATCGCGACGGTGGCGGCGGCGTTGCCCCCGCTCTTCATGTCGTCCAGGAACTCGTCGATGGCGTCGATGCCGCCCACCTTGACGTCGGTCATCCCTCGGTCGCGCAGGGCGTTGATGACGGCGATCGCCTCGTCGTCGTTGTGGCAGATGACGGCGGCGACGTCCGGGTGCGCGGTCAGCAGGTCCTCGATGACCGGCTGGGTGGCCACGCGGTTCTCGCCCCCGCTCTCCTGCCCGACGAGCTCGACGTCGGGGAAGTCCTTCAGCGCGTTCTCGACCCCGAGGCGCCGCTCTTCCGCCGTGGTGTTGCCCGGAAGCCCGGTGATGTGGAGCACCTTGCCCTTGCCCCCGATCTGGGTGAGCACGGACGTGGCCATGTTGTACGAGTCCTGCACGTTGTCCGGCAGGAAGTAGCCGACGTAGTGGTCGTCGAACTCGGCGTCGGCCGGCGTGGACCAGGCCTGGTTGGAGAAGATGTTCGTGACGTAGATGCCCTGCTCCGTCGCCGCCGAGATGAGCGTCGGGGAGGAGGCCTGATCCTGCGCGAACAGCAGCGCCATGTCGACGCCCTTGGATCCAGCCTGCTGCACCTGACTGAGCTGGGTGTCGGTCGAGTCTCCGTAGACCTGCACGTCCACGGTCAGCCCGAGAGCCGCGCCGGCCTGCTCGGCGCCCTTGATGACGTCGGCCCAGTACGAGTTGTCCATGGTCGGGACCTGGACCATGACGATCGGCGCATCGGGATCGGCGGCTTCGGCGGCATCGCCCTGCGGGCTCGCGCATCCGGAGACGACGGCCGCCAGGCCCACGGCGCTGGCGAGGGCGGCGGCGCGGGCCGGCCACCTTCTCTTCGAGGTGTTCATCGTGCACACTCCTTCGTGTTCGGTTCGATTGCGGGGTGGTGGCGGCGCGGCCGCCGGTCATTTGACGCTGGAGAGCTCCTTGCGGTTGAGCGTGAGGGCGACCGCGGCGATCAGCACGACGCCCTTGACGGTCTGCTGGGTGAACGGGTCGACGCTGGCGAGGTTCATCCCGTTGCTGAGCACCGAGATGACCAGCACGCCGAGGATCGTCCGCGTCGGGCCGCCGACGCCGCCCATGAGCGACGTCCCGCCGAGCAGGATCGCGGCGAGCGCCTCCATGAGGAAGGGCTCCCCCATCGCGCCGGACGCGGAGTTGGTCCTCGTCATGAGGAGCAGGCCCGCGAACGCGGCGAAGACCCCCGAGAGGACGAACGCGAGCACCTTGACCCGGTCCACGTCGATCCCGGAGAGCTTGGCGACGGTCTCCGCGTCGCCGACCGCCTTCGCGCGGTACCCGAAGACGAGCTTGCGCTCGACGAGCACCGCCACGACGAGCGCCAGCAGCGCCCACAGGGAGATCGTCGGGATGCCGAACAGCACCGTTCCGCCGAACAGCGCGGACAGCTCCGGCGAGCGCAGCCCCTGGGGCCTGCCTCCCGTGATGATGAGCGCGATCCCGGCGAAGACGAACATCGTGCCCAGGGTGACGATGAAGCTCGGCACCTTGAGGTAGACGTGCACGAGGCCGTTGACGAGGCCGCACGCGACCCCGACCGCGAAGCCGACGAGCGCGCCGCCGGGACCGATGACGCCGACGAGCATCGCGGACGACACCCCGGTCAGCGTGACGATGGATCCGATGGACAGGTCGATGCTGCCGATCAGCACCACGAAGGTGGATCCGAGGGCCACGACCAGCAGCACCGCCATCTGCCGCACGAGGTTGACGAGGTTGCTGCCGGTGAGGAAGACGGGGCTCACGATCGCGAAGAACACGACGAGCACCAGCAGCGCGATGAGAGGGGCGAAGAGGATGAGCCGGGACCGCAGCGAACCGTTGCGGAAGGCCGCCCCGCGGCGCTGGGCCGTCACCGTCTCGGTGAGGGTGGAGCCCGACGCGGCGCTCATCCCGTCGCTCCCGGCTCCCAGGGACGGTCGATCTTGTCGCCGTCCGCCCAGGGGGTCTTCACGAACACCGCGCGGAACGGCGCGTCGAACGGGTTCCGGACGAGATGCTCGACGCCCGGCCGGGCGTGCAGGAGCTGGCCCGCCGACAGCACGATGCGCTCGGTGCGGTCCAGCCAGATCTCCGCGGCGCCCTCCAGCGCCAGGAAGCTCTCGGTGTGGTGCTCGTGGAGGTGGTTGGCGAAGACGTCTCCCGGCCGCAGCACGACCACACCGAACGCGGCGTCGTCGTCCGTGGACAGGTAGCCCGGTCCCCAGTCCCCGAAACGGAGATCCGCGTCCTCGACGGACAGGATGCGCGCGTCGGTCATGCGGACGCACCGCCCTGGGCACGCTCCCGGTACAGCTCGTGCGCGTCGACGGGATCGAGGTCGCTGTGGACGACGGCACGCACCGCCGCGATCATCGCCTCGGGGGCCTCGCTCTGGAAGATGTTGCGACCCATGTCGACGCCGGCCGCCCCGGCGCGCACGGCCGCCGAGGCCATCCGCAGCGCGTCCAGCTCGCTGAGCTTCTTGCCGCCGGCCATGATCACCGGGACCGGGCAGGCCGCCACGACGTCCTCGAATCCGTCCTCGCAGTAGTAGGTCTTCACCATCTGCGCCCCCAGCTCGGCGATGATGCGCACCGCGAGCCCGAGGTACCGGGCGTCACGGGTCAGCTCCTTGCCGACGGCGGTGACGCCGAGCACCGGGATCCCGGCCCGGTAGCCGTCGTCCACGAGCGTCGTCAGGTTCCGGATGCTGCGCGACTCGTGCTCGCCGCCGACGAACACCTGCACCGCGACCGCGGAGGCGTTCAGGCGCACGGCGTCGTCCATCGCGAGGGCGACGTGCTCGTCCGAGAGGTCCTTGAGGATGGAAGGCCCGCCGGAGGCGCGGACGACCAGTCCGGCCGAGGTGCCGGCGGGGATCGAGGTCCGGAAGGCGCCGCGGGTTCCCATGAGCGCGTCGGCCTGCGTCGCCAGCGGTGCGATGCCGAGGTCGATCCGCTCCAGACCGGACGTCGGCCCCTGGAAGTAGCCGTGGTCGAAGGCGAGCATCACGGTCCGCCCGGTCTCCGGGTCGAGGATCCGCGAGAGGCGGTTCTGCATGCCCCAGTCGAGGGCGTGCGCCCCCTTGATCGCGTTCGTGAAGCGGACCGCCGGGACGTCGGCGTGGAACTGCTTGGCGGAGCGGTTTCCTTCGAGATCAGCCATGGGTGTTTCTCCTTGTGTCGGTGTGTCAGAGCTCGGGGGCCGCGGCGCGCGCGGCTCCGGGCGGGGTGAACAGGGCGGTGGCGCCGGAGCGGACGGTGGCGGTGCGCTGGGCGTCGTACACCTCGCGCCACCGCCGTGCCGCATCCCGGTATGCGGCTCGCTCGGCCTCCTGCGGGGCGATGGCCGTGGGGTCGAGCGGAAGGGCGGGCAGGTCGATCCCGACAGCCGTCCCGGCGAGACGCGCGGCCCCGTACGACGTCGCCTCGGGCGCCTCGGTGGTCCGGGTGGTCCGGCCCGTCGCCCCGGCGATGACCCGGGGCCAGAGGACCCCGGCGCTGGAGCCCCCGGTGAACGTGATCTCCCCGGACGCGGACGCGGCGCCGGCGGTCACCTCGTCGAGGATCCGCAGGTGGGACGCGGCCACGAACGCGGCCGCCTCCTCGATCGCGCGCACGACCGTGCCCCGGTGGAATCGGGAGGAGTCGGCGATGTCGAAGCCGACGAGCGCCGGGGCGGCATGGTGCCAGGCGTCGGCCTGCATGACATCGCTGAGCACCGCGACGAGGCCGTCGCTGCCGACCGGCACGTCCGCCGCCCAGGACTCCATCACGTCGAACGCCCCGACGCCGCCGCCCCGGGCGAGCTCCACCGCATCCGGGCAGAAGCCGTCACGGAACCAGCGCATCGCAAGACCCGAGAGGAATCCGATGCCCTCCACCATCCAGCTCGACGGCGCCACGTGACACAGCGTCCGCGTGCGCCGGAGCGGATCGATCACCGGACCGGGAACGACGGCGGTGGTCTGCCAGAACGTGCCCGCCACGATGGTGGGGCGTCCGGGGGCCGCGGCGATCGCGTGCAGCGCGAGCTGGGTGTCGGCGCCGCCCATCACGAGGGGGGTGCCCTCGGGGAGTCCGGTCTGCTCCGCCGCCTCGCGGGTGACGCCGCCCACGCGGGAGCCGGGCTCGAGCACGGAGGGGAGGATCCGGGGATCCAGCCCGACCCGTTCGACGAGCCCCTCGGCCCACGTACGCGCGCCGAGGTCGAACAGCGCGGTGCTGGAGCCACAGGTGGGGTCGGTGGCGTACTCGCCGGTGAGGCGGCGGTTGACCCAGTCGCTCAGCATGCCGAGATGACGGGCGCGGTCGAGCGTCTCCGGCTCGTGCCGTGCGAGCCAGCGGATCCGCGCCGGCGCCGTGATCGAGACCCAGTCGCCTCCGGTGGCGTAGATCTCGTCGGCGAGGCCCTCCGCGACGAGCTCGTCCGCCTCGCGGCGCGCCCGTCCGTCGGTGTTGGGGCAGGCGAAGACCTCCTCGCCCGCACCGTCGTAGAGCACGAAGCCCTCGCGCATGCTCGAGGCGGCGACAGCGGCGATCTCGCGATCCGCGACCTCGGTGGTCACCCGGCGCAGCGCCTCGCACACCGCCTGCCAGCCGTGCACGACGTCGAAGCCCGTCCCGCCCGGGTGCCCGGGCACCGCCGGGTGGTTCCATTCGACCGCGGCCTGTGCGACCCGTGCGCCCGCGGCATCGAAGGCGAGAGCGCGCGCCGACCCGGTGCCGGCATCGATCGCGATGACGACCGGGTCCCTGCGGGTCACAAGGACCACCTCCGGGGCCGCCCTTCCAGGAAGGCGACGACGTCGTCGGCGATCATCTCGCTGCCGCGGTGCAGGGTCTCCAGCGTCGCGCCCCCGAGGTGCGGGGTGAGCACCACCTGCGGCAGGTCGACGAGCTCGCGCCACGCCCCCTCGGGCTCGTTGACGTCCATGGCCACACCGCCGACCTGGCCGGAACGGACCGCCGCGAGCAGCGCGTCCTCGTCCACGAGGCTCTCGCGCGCCGTGTTGATGAGCAGGGCGCCGGGGCGCAGCTGCGCCAACGCGCCGGCGTCGAGGAGATGACGGTTCTCGGACGTCGCCCTGGCGTGCAGGCTGAGCACGTCGACGGCCGGCAGCAGCTCCTCGAGGCTCGGGACCAGCCGCACCTCCGGAACGGAGTCGGGGTCCACGAACGGGTCGTACGCGACGACCTCGGCGCCGAGCGCCCGCGCTTTCGCGGACACGAGCCGGGCGACGTTGCCGTACCCGACGAGACCGAGGGTGAGCGTCGAGACCTCGCGGCCGAACCATCGCGCGCCCTCGAAGGCCGACTCCGCCAGCGGCGATCCGGCGGCGCGGCGGGCGTCGACGTCGCGCAGGGAGGCGGGGACGTTGCGGATCATCGAGATGAGGAAGCCGATCGTGAGCTCCGCGACGGCCTCGGCGTTCTTGCCCGGGGTGATCGACACCGCCACCCCGCGTTCCCGGGCCGCCTCGACGTCGATGTTGACCGGTCCGCCGCGCAGACACCCGATCAGGGCCAGCCCGGGGTTGGCCTCCAGCACGTCGGCGGTGACCGGCGCGCCGTGCACCAGGACGACGTCGTAGCCCTCGATCAGCGCGGCGACCTCCGCGGGGTCGCCCTCGAACTCCCGGATGCGGCTCGTGTCCCACGTCGCCGGCACGTCGGTCATCGTCCGCAGATCGACGGACAGTCCGCGATCGACGAGGGCGGCGGCGATCCTCTCGGCCGTCATGTAGCTGTCGCCGATCGCGAGGATCTTCGGGGAATCGCTCATGGATGGTGCTCCTCTTTCCGTTCTTCCGGTCGTCTCAGCGGTTTCCGCCGGGATAGGTTCCCGACGTCGCCGCGCCGGGGAGGCCGTGGGCGTCGAAGCCGGTGTCGACGCTGACGCGCATCCGATCCGTGCGCACCGAGGCGCGGGACACGTCGATCGGGACGCCGTCGGCGTCGTACGCGACCGCCTCGACGACGACGACGGGGTGCCCGATCTCCACCTCCAGGAGCGCGCCGAGCACCCGGTCGGCGGTCGCGGCCTCGATCGTGCGGTGCATTCGGGCGATGCGGACGCCGGTGACCCGGGTGATCGCCGCGTACAGGCTCGCCCGCGGATCCCGCAGATCCGGGAGGATGCCCGAGAACCGCGCCGGCATGTAGTTGACGACGTGCACGGCCGTGCGAGCCCCCACCGCGCGCACCCGCTCGAGGACGAACCCCTGTCCGTCCGAGTCCCGGCCGACCGTCGCGGCGGCCCAGGACGGCAGCGGCTCGATGCCGGCGCGGATGATCGTGGAGCTCAGCGCGCTGCGTCCGTGCTCGCCGTACTCGCCGAGGAGGCTCGGCGCGGAAGGCAGCGTCCACGCCGAGGGGCCGGCCGCGAGCTCCACGAACGCGCCCTTGCCCTGCTGGCGGGAGATGACTCCGCCCTTCTCCAGCTTCGCCAGCGCCTCGCGCACGGACGTCCGCGAGACACGGAGGTCCTCGCACAGCCGGTGCTCGCTCGGGAGACGGTCGCCGGGGCGGAGAGCGCCGTCCGCGATGGCCTGCTCGAGCCCGCGCATGATCTGGAACCAGATGGGGGCGTCGCTGGCGCGATCGATCGCGGGCAGGGGGATCGTGGGCATGACGGAAACCTCGTCGTTGAGGACGGTGATGGGCGCCGGCCGTGCTCCCTCGGGTCGGGGGCCGTTGCCTGACTTGTCCCATCCTCACAGGCCGACAGGTCCGCACCATAGAGACAAGTGCTCTTCTGCCCGAGATTTCTTCAGGACCGCTGTTTTTGGATGTTTATCTGGGGTATTTTTCGACTACCGACCGGTCTCCAACGCCGTCTTGGCTCCGCCGGCGCACGCTCGTCCTCTTCGGAGGAGACAAGTCGCGTCCTGTTGTCCCTTCACCCGGTCGGTGAGCGAGGAGCGCAGCACCGAGACGAAACGCACCCAGCCCCGGGTCACCGTGTCTCGACACGCGGAGACCCGCACTGAGCGAGCGAAGCGAGTCGAAGTGTCGCTCAACGACCGAGAACCGCCACCGGTCGTTGAGCGAGGAGCGCAGCGACGAGACGAAACGCCTCCGCCGTCAGACGAGTCGGGTCTTCGGCGAGACGCCGTCCGTGTCCTCGGGGTCGGCGTACACGGCGTCCCCGAGGGCGGCGTCGATGGCCGTGAGCGTCGCGGCGTCCAGTGTCACGCCGGAAGCCTTCACCGTGTCGGCGAGCTGTTCGGGCCGCGAGGCGCCGACCAGCGCCGAGGCCACGTTCGGGTTCTGCAGGACCCACGCGATCGCGAGCTGCGGCATGGTCAGCCCCGCCTCCGCGGCGACCGGCTTCAGGCGCTGCACGGCCTCGAGCGTCCGGTCGGTGAGGAACCGCTCGATGAAGTGCGCGCCGCTCTTCTCGTCCGTCGCCCGGGATCCCGCCGGCACCGGCCGGCCCGGGAGGTACTTGCCGCTGAGCACGCCCTGGGCCATCGGCGACCAGACGATCTGTGAGATGCCGAGCTCCTGCGACGCCGGGATCACCCTCCCCTCGATCACGCGCCACAGCATCGAGTACTGCGGCTGGTTCGAGATGAGCTGGATCCCCAGCTCCTTCGCGAGCGCGTGCCCCTCGCGCAGCTGCTCGGCGGTCCACTCGGAGACCCCGATGTACAGCGCCTTCCCCTGCCTCACGATGTCCGCGAACGCCTGGAACGTCTCCTCCAGCGGCGTCTCGTGGTCGAAGCGGTGCGCCTGGTACAGGTCGACGTAGTCCGTCCCGAGACGGGTCAGCGATCCGTTGATCGACTCGAGGATGTGCTTGCGGCTGAGGCCGGTGTCGTTCGGCCCCTTCGGCCCGGTCGGGAAATAGACCTTCGTGAAGATCTCCAGGCTCTCGCGACGCTGGCCGGACAGCGCCTTGCCGAGCACGGCCTCCGCCGCGGTGTTGGCGTAGGCGTCGGCGGTGTCGAAGGTCGTGATGCCGGCGTCGAGGGCGGCGTGGACGGTGGAGACGGCGGCGTCGTCCGCGACCTGGGACGCGTGCGTCACCCAGTTGCCGTACGTGATCTCCGAGACCTTGAGCCCGCTGTTGCCGAGGAAGCGATGGTTCACCATGGACTCAGGCTACGACCGCCGCGCCGGCGGTGGGCCGGGACCGTCGATCAGGCGGGAGCCGCGGCGGGCTGCGGATCGCGCCGACGCGCCAGGACCACCGCCAGGACGATGGCCGCCAGCCCCGCGGCGACGCTCGTCCCGTAGAGCACGAGGGACCACCGCGAGTAGTCGGCGCCCGAGATGCCGAAGGCGTCCGCCAGGGCCATGCCCGTGCCGAAGGAGGCCGCGAAGTACGCAGGCATGCCCCAGAACAGGATCGACAGCAGGATCAGCGCCGTCGCCTCGGGAGCCAGACCCTTCCGCACGGCGATGGCAGCCACGACGACGGCCAGCACGACACCGACCGAGAGGAAGACGACCACGCCGACGCCGCCCATCTCCTCGCCCCGCAGCGCCGCCTCGGCCCGGATCTCGTCCAGGGTCATTCCGGGCACGGCCGCGAGAGGGTTGAGGACGAGGATCTGCAGGGCCGCCAGCACGGCGTACGCCGTCACCGCGAAGACGCCGACGACGGCGACCGACAGCGTCCGGGGATCCATGGCGTGATCCTACGCCCTGCTCAGTCCCTGCTCACGCGCCGACGAGGGCGTGCTCGCGCGTCTCCGGGGCGGTGTCGTCATCCGCGGGGGATGGCGACGCCGACGGATCGCCCGCCGCGGCGGACACCACGGGGGCCGGATCGGAGACGGCGGTCCCCGTCGGCGTCGGACCGGGATCCTCGCGCCTCGCCGCGTCCTCGGAGATGATCGCCGCACGCTCGCGGAACCCGTGCGAGTTCACGCGATCGAGCTCGACCTGCTTCGCGACCGCCGCCGCCTTCTCATACAGCGACGGGTCGCCGTAGCTCGTCAGCACCTTCA
The DNA here is from genome assembly GCF_037083505.1 of Microbacterium sp. CCNWLW41. Classification (NCBI taxonomy): domain Bacteria; kingdom Bacillati; phylum Actinomycetota; class Actinomycetes; order Micrococcales; family Microbacteriaceae; genus Microbacterium; species Microbacterium sp. CCNWLW41. The sequence continues at coordinate 727,689 of NZ_JBAOJP010000002.1, read as the reverse complement.
CCAGCACGGGCAGCAGCTCGATCATGAAGAACAGCGCCGCGATGAGCCAGTGCGCCCAGAAGATCGTCGGCTCCTTCTCCCCGAGTCGGTTGAGCCCGCTGATCTGGCTGAGCAGACCGATCGCGCCGGCGTTGCCGTCCGCCACGGATGCGGCCCGCGCGTTGTAGGCCGCCAGCGCGGTCTCGTACGTCTGGCGGGCCGCCGGGAGCTGATCCTGGGCCTCGGTCCGGTTCTGCGCCTCGGAGGCCGTGGTGTTCTCCTTGGACGCCGTCGAGGCGGCAGCCAGCTCGTCGTTCGCCGTCCGTAGCTGCGCGGCGAGCCCGTCGTAGGTCTGCTGCGCCTGGTCGAGCTGAGCGCGCGCGGCGTCGGAGCTCGCGCCCTCGCCGTTGACGCCGGTGCATCCGGGCACCGTCCCCGCGCCCTCGCCGGTCAGCTCGCACTGGTAGAGCAGACGCGCCTGGTCGATGACCTTCTGCTGCTCGGCCATCTGCGCGTTGAGCTGATCGACCGTGGCTTGGGCGGCGGTCTGCGAGGCGGAGTCGGACGAGGTGCCCGCCACGATCCCCGTCGCCGCCTGATTCTCCAGATCCTTGAGGCGCGCGGACGCATCGTCGAGGGCCTTCTTCTCGGGCCCCTTCTCCAGCGCCTCCTGATCGGACAGCGACTGGGTGATGTTCGTGGACGCCACCTCACGGGCGATGTCGTTGTGGAACACCTGGAGGACGACCGGCTCGGCGACGACGAAGCCGATGAGCGCGGCCATGATGACACGCGGGAAGGCGAGGCCGATGAGACGCCAGACGCTCCGCGTGGACGTCATGGTGGAGGTCAGGAAGCGGTCCAGGTTGAAGATGATGAGCGCCCAGACGATCGCCAGGGGGATCGCGATCCAGGCAATCACCTGCACGCCCGTCACGAGCGCGAAGAACATCGACAGCGCCGAGACGAGGGCGGTCCCGACGAGGACGAAGAACATCTGCACGAAGCGCGAGGTCTCGCTGGGCACGCGGTCGAGGATCGGGCCGTCCGCGCCGCCGAGGATCGCGAGGCGCCGCCAGATCGATCCGGGCGTGCGCGGGCGGCGCTCGCGCCGGGTGCGGGCCGCGGGAGCCGGTGCGGGCTCCGCCGCGGGGGCGGGGGTCGGCTCGTCTGCCGCTCGCGACACCGACGCGGCAGGCTCCGCGGCGACGGCAGGTTGCGGCTCGGCGAGCACGGCCGTCTCCGCGTCGGGACTCACGGGGTCCGCCGGGCGGGGCGGCACGTTCTCGGATCCGGCGGGGACGTACTCGCGCACGAACTCGAGCTGCTCCTCGGGGAGGGTCGGAGCACCGTCGGCTGCGGAGGCGTCGAGGGCGATACGGCCCTGGGAATCGAGGCGCCCCGGGCGATGCGCGGAATAGGACATCGTTCCACCATAGAAAAGGACGCCTGGAAGACCCGTGGGCGCTCGCTGTGCGCCAGCCGTGGACCCGCTCCCTCGCCACCCCCTCGCGTCCGCCCCGCTCCCCCTCGTCGAGTGGTCAGTTTCTGTGGGTTCCGCCGCCGCGAACCCACAGTTTCTGACCACTCGGAGGAGAGGGGTGGGGCTCAGCGCGACAGCATGCGGGCGATCGCGGAGGAGAAGGCCGAGGAGGCGGCGTCGAGCGTGAAGTGCCCCGCCGCGCACAGCGTCCCGAGCCCGTGGACGAGTCCCCAAAGGCCGACGAGGTCGTCGGGTCGGGCGAGCCCGGCGCGCGCCGCGACGGTGCCGAGCACCGTCTCCAATTCCGCGATCAGCGGCGCCATCGTCGGCGTCGGCGATCCGGGGAGGCAGACCGTGGGGTCGTAGATCACGTCGAAGGCGTGCGGGCGCTCGACGGCGAAGCGGATGTACGTCGCTCCCCCGTCGATCAGCGCCGCGGTCGGATCCTCTGCCGCGTCCACGGCGCTCGTCACCGCGGCGACGAGCTCGCCCATGCTGCGCTCGGCGAGCGCCTTCAGCAGGCCCAGCCGGTCGGAGAAGTGGTGGTACGGCGCGTTGTGGCTGACGTCGGCCGCGCGTGCCACCTCGCGCAGGCTGATGTCGTGCGCGGGCTTGTCCGCGAGCAGGCGCATCGCCGCCGTCTCCAAGGCATGCGCGAGATCACCGTGGTGATAGGCCGTTCGAGAACTTGACACAAGCAACATCCTGACCTATCTTGACACTGTCCACCAGATGGGCAGTGTCAAGATCAAGCCAGGATCGGAGCATCCCATGACCACCGCCCTCGTCATCGACGGCCACCCCGACGCGCAGTCCCTCACCGCCGAGCTCGCCCGTCGCTACGCCGTCGGCCACGGCGACGCCCGCGTCCTCGCCCTGCGCGATCTCGACGTCGACCCGCACCTGCGCTTCGGCTACCGCGAGCGCATGCCGCTCGAGGAGGACCTGGCCGAGGCCAAGCGCGCACTGCACGCCGCCCGGACGATCGTCGTGGCGACGCCGCTGTGGTGGGGATCCGTCCCCGCGCTTCTCAAGGGCTTCTTCGATCGCGCTCTCCTACCGCAGCAGGAGTACCGCTTCTCGAAGCTCGGCGTCCCCGAGGGGCTGTTGACCGCGGCGCACGGACGCCTGCTGCTGCTCGCCGACACCCCCTGGTACTTCGCCTCGGTCACCGGCCTCCCGGCGCAGAGGCAGGTGGTGCGCAACACGCTGAAGCTGTGCGGGGTCCGCTCGGTCCGCGCCACCCGGATGCTGGGGGTGAAGAGCGCCGCGCCGCAGCGCATCGCCGGATGGCTCGACCGCGTAGAGCGCCTCGGCGCCGCCGACGGCGTCCGCGACCTCCGCGCCTCCGCGACGCGGGGGAGCGAGGCCACGGAGATCCGATCGACCCCGGCTGAGGTCGCCTGATCCCGGACCGCATCGGCGCAGGAGCGCGCGATGTGCGCCAGCCGTGGACACGTCCCTCGCCGCCCCCATCGGCTCCGCTCCTCCTCGTCGAATGGTCAGTTTCTGTGAATTCCGCCGCCACGAACCCACAGTTTCTGACCACTCGACGTGGATGATGGAAGGCAACGCCTCGGCCCACGCCGAGGGCGAGTCGTCAGGAGGGCGGGCGCCGGAGAAGCCGATGCTGCCCGTCGGGCCCCGCCGCGACGAACGCGAACCCGAGCCGCGAGGCGAGGCGCATCGACCGTTCGTTCTCCGGGTGGATCTCTGCCAGAGCCCACTGGGCGCCGAGCTCCGAGAACACCGCGTCGAGCATGGCCTCGGCCGCCTCGGCCGCGTATCCCTCCCCCGAGAATTCGGGAAGCAGCAGCCAGCCCACCTCCACCCCGTAGGGCGCACCCGTGGTCCCGCGCAATTGCATGGACACGTCGCCGATGAGCCGCCCCTCACGCGTCACCGCGAAGGCAAGGAAGTCCCCGTCGAATCGCAACTCGACGTGCCTCGTCCGGTGACGAAGATGACGACGCGACGCCCGGCGCGATCGCTTCGGCCAAGGAAGGAACTCCAGGATCTCCGGAGTGGACTGGATCCGATACCAATCCGCCGCATCACGCATCTCGTAGGGCCGCAGCCGGAGGCGGGCGGTCTCGATCGGCCGCGCGTGAAGCGGGGTCGGAACCGGTGCCCCACGCAGCAGTCGGGGCCTTCGCAGAGGGATCCTCCGCCAGAGCGTGCGGAGACAACCACCATCGGATCTGGCGTGCATTCCACCGATTGAGTCGCCATCTTCCCATGCCGTCAGACCCGCCTCATGCATGACGGGCATGGTAATCGGTGACTCTGAGCCTTCGATTCAGCGGCGATGGTCAAAGATTTTGGAACGCAATCGAGAGACCTTCCGTTCCCGCGGCGCGAACCTGTACCGGTTCCTCCGCCCGGACGCCCGATCTGCACACGATGCTCCGATCCGCGGAGGGATCGGCGGCTGCGGTGTGCAGATCGGGTTCGCGTGTGCGGATCGGGCTGGACGCGGCGAGCGGAGGCCGAGGGACGACGCGAGGGGGCACCGAGCGGCGGGGCCTCAGACCAGGGCTTCGGCGGCGGCCTCGTCCTCGGTGGTCGCGACGAGCTGGCCGCACGCGCCGTCGATCTCCTTGCCGCGGGTGTCGCGGAGGGTCGTCGGGATCCCGGCGTCGTTCAGCCGGCGCACGAACTCGTCCTGCACGTCCTTCTCGGACGCGGTCCAGATGGATCCGGGGGTCGGGTTCAGCGGGATGGGGTTCACGTGCACCCAGCCGCGACCACGCGCGTTCAGCTTCTCCGCGAGGAGGTCCGCCCGCCACGCGTGGTCGTTCATGTCCTTGATGAGCGCGTACTCGATCGACACACGACGGCCCGTCTTGTCGAAGTAGCCTCGGGCGGCGTCCAGCGCCTCGTCGACCTTCCACCGGGAGTTGACCGGGATGAGCTCGTCGCGCAGCTCGTCGTCCGGGGCGTGCAGCGACAGGGCGAAGGTGACCGGGATGTCCTCGTCGGCGAGCTTGTGGATCGCCGGGACGAGCCCGACCGTGGACACCGTGATCCCGCGGGCGCTCATGCCGAGCCCCTCCGGCTGACGCGCCACCATGACGCGGACGGCATCCATCACGCGCTTGTAGTTCGCCAGCGGCTCGCCCATCCCCATGAAGACGATGTTGCTGACCCGCTCCATGGAGTGGTCGTCCGCGCGCTTGCCGCCGAGCTCGCCCTGCGCGATCGCCCGGTTCGCCCGGACGATCTGCTCCACGATCTCCGCCGTGGACATGTTGCGGGTGAGGCCGGCCTGACCGGTGGCGCAGAACGGGCAGTTCATGCCGCATCCGGCCTGGCTGGACACGCACAGCGTGATCCGGCCGGGGTACCGCATCAGGACCGACTCCACGAGGGCACCGTCGTGCAGGCGCCAGAGGAACTTGATCGTGTCGCCGCGGTCGGTCTCCAGGCGGCGGACCTCGGTGAGCAGGTTCGGCAGCAGCCCGCCGACGAGCTCCGCCCGCTGGGCAGCGGGCAGATCCGTCATCTCGGCAGGATCGGACGTGTAGTGCGTGAAGTAGTGGGTGGCCAGCTGCTTCGCCCGGAAGCCCGGAAGGCCCAGCTCCTTCGCCTTCTCAACACGCTCGGAGGGCGTGAGGTCGGCGAGGTGCACCGGAGGCTTGCCGCGCTTGGGGCTCGCGAACTGCAGGAGCGGACGCCCTCCGGCATCCTTCTTCTGGGTCCAGCCCTCGGTGGCCGGCCGCACCTGCGGCGCGGCGGGCGTGCGCTCGGGCCGCGCGGGCGCAGGGTTCTCGGTCATCCCCCCAGGGTACGCGGTGGCGGGTGGGAGAGCGCTGGGGCAGGATGCACCCGCGTCCCTGCCCACGCGAGACTCCGCCCACGCACTCGAAAACAGGCGAACACGCGAGAACAGGCACGCTCACCCCGAAACCGCCTGATCTCACGCGAATGCCTGATGCCGCGAGGGCCGGAACCGCGCGCGGGGGACACGGCGAGGGGCGGGACGGCAGACGCCGTCCCGCCCCTCGCGCGCGGATCACTCCCCGCGCAGGACCTTCCGCCGGTGCAGCACCGCGGCGGTGCCGATGCCGAGGGCCACGAGGCCCAGCAGCGCTCCGAGCGCAGGACCCCACGGGTCGAGACCGGTCACCGGCAGCGCTCCGCCGCCGTCGGCACCCGCGTCACCCGACGGAGGACCGGTCGGCGCGGGCGTCGGCGGATCCGTCGGCTCCGGCGGGTCCGTCGGCGTCGGGGTGGGCTCGGTCGGGCTCGGCGTGGGAGTGGGGGTCGGGGTGTCGGCCACCTCGACCGGGTACATCCACGCGTTCACCGCCGACCGGGCACCGTCGGACGCCGCGGTCGCGAACGAGACGAGCACCATGGCGTCCTCGGTCATCGCCGCCTGCGTCTCGGCGTCGAGCGGGATCCGGATGCTGCCCCCGCCGATGTTCACCTCGGCGGTCGCGGTCGCCAGGAGGCGCCCGCCCATGTCCGGGGACCACGGCGGCGCCGCGCCGTCCTCTTCGGAGCACGCCTCGAAGCCGTACTCGTCACCGGGGCAGCTCGACGTCCACACCGGCACGAAGCGCGCGTCCCCCTTCCACACGAACACCCGGGCGGTGCCCGCGGCCTCCGCGCTGTAGGAGAGCGTCGCCCCCTCCGCGTCGAAGGCCACATCGCCCATCGTCAGCGCCGTGGTCGGCTGCAGTCCGGAGATCGTCCCGCCGCGGGTCGCGGACTGGAACACCGTCTGCGGCGACTCCACGCCCTGCAGCGCGGTCTGCGGGATGATCGCGGCCGGAGCCTCGATCGGACGCGACGACGGCGGCGTGTAGCCGTCGAGGTATGCGTGCCCCCATCGGTACGGCTCGGACTGCTGCGAGCCGAACGCCGACCAGGCCGTGCGCGTCTGCCCGATGAAGTCCTGCGTGTCGGAGTCGTACGGCGTGACGTTGAGCCCGAGGTAGGTCGGGTCCACCGTGTTGGTCGCCGCGTCCCCCGTGGGAACCGCGCTGGTCGGACCGACCGCCGCGGGAAGATCCGCGAGCGGGATCTTCACCTCGACGTCGTAGGCGCCGCCCTCGTACGCCCCGTCGGCGGTGCGGGCCGCGCGCACCGCGACCTCCACGCCGGGCGCGTTCGGGCCGCCCTCGACCTCGTCCGCGAGGGGACCGGTCGAGAAGCCCTGGTGGTTGTCCGCGTCGCGCGACCAGCATGCGCCGTCCGGCCCGTTGCCGTTGGTCCCCTCCGGGTCGTCCGTGAACGGGAACATCCCGAGCTTGAACGTCGACGAGGTGTCCACGGAGGACCCGCGCGGATCCAGCAGCAGCTCCACCGAGTCGACGAGCCAGTGCCCGAAGCAGCGGTCCGGCGTGGCCGCGGCGCTCGCGATGTCGTCCACCACGCGCACCTGCGCGTAGAGGGCGTCGTCGTGCCAGCCGAGCACGGCGGTGCTGCCGGCTCCGCAGTCCGTGCCGTCGGGCTCGCACGCGTCGCCCTCCCACACGGCTCCCAGATCCAGCGGGGTCCCGGTGTAGACGTCGTCGGGCGCGCCGTCCAGCGCCGGTGCCGCCGCGAGCTGCGGGATCACCGTGGTGGGGACGACGTGCAGCGACAGGTCCTCGGAGGAGGCGCCCAGCGCCGAGGTCGTCGTCGCGGTCACCGCCTCGACGCGCCCGCCCCGATCGGCGGGGTCGAGGTGGGTGAGGACGAACGGCACCGTGGCGGTCTCCCCGGGCGCGACGGCCGGGACGTCCTTCGAGGCCGCGTCGAGCGAGAATCCGGCCGGGGCCGTCAGCGCGACCGTCGCGGTCTGCGGCACCGCGCTGCGGTTCGTGACGACGACCGGGATCGTCTTCGACTCCCCCGCACCGATGGCGGCGATGGCGTCGGCGGGCCCGCCGATGTAGGCACCGGTGCGATCCATCCACTCCTCGTACTCCGCGCCGTTGCCGGTGCGCTCGAAGCGTCCGTCCACCGGCGGGACGAGGTCGACCCGGGTGTCGTTGTAGGCGGTGACCCCTGCCCCGGCGAAGTCCGCCGAGATGCGGAACCGGCCCGGAACGGCGTCGGCTGCGGGGGTCACGGTGAAGGTCGCCTCCGCGGGGGCGTCCGAGGGCACCGCGTCGAGCGACACGGGGCCGTCCACGCTCCAGCCGTCCGGAACGGTCAGCGACACGTCGCCGCCGTCGAGCGCGTCGGCGCCCGAGCGGATCCCCACGGTGACCGAGAACGGCTCGCCCGCGGCGACGTGGGCCTCGGCGTCGATCGTGAAGGTGGATCCGAGCGGCAGCCCGCCCGGGTCCGCGACCACGGCGCCGTGCAGCGGCGCGTCGTCGGAGCCGGCGCCCGCGCTGCCGTTCGGCTGCATCGGGACGGCGGACCAGTCCACCGCGAAACGCTGGCACGTGGGGTCCACGACGGTCTTCACCATCTCGCGCGCCTGCGTCGGGTGAGCGCGGGCGCCCTCGCCGCCGACCTGCGCCCAGGTCTTGGCCGAGCCGGCCGGCTGCCCGGCGAGGTTGCCCTCGGCCCAGGTGTAGGGCGAGTCGTAGCCGGACCAGGTGCCGACGACGGTCTGCGTGCTGCCCTCCTCAGGGATGAAGCCGGCGTTGCAGCCCGGGCCGTCCACGCCGCCGGTGCCGCCGGTGGCCGCGAACCAGCCCTGCGAGAGGATCCGCTTCACCTGCCACGGCCCGACGGCGCCCTCTCCCTCCAGCTGCTCGGGGAACATCGACGGATCCGCCGCCGCAGCGGCGGCCTCCCAGACCATGCGGCCCTGCGCGTACTGGTGGTTGCCGTGACCGGCGTCGAGAGAGGGCGTCCAGCCGACGAGGATCTCCGGCTGGGTCTCGCGGATGATGCGCACCGTGCGGCGCAGCGTCTCCTCCGCGTCCCACACCTGCGCGGTCAGCGGCGCCGAGGTGTTGTAGTAGAAGTCGACCCGGTCGAGGTTGAAGATGTCGACCGTGCCGGAGCGGACGTGCGAGGTCCGGTCCTCGTTCTCGCGGCGCAGGCCCAGGTCGGGGCCCGCCTCGGGGCCGACGGAGTTGGATCCGCCCTCACCGCGCGTCGCCATGATGATGCCGCAGCGCACGTCGTACAGGTCCTGCCAGACGCCGCACGGGGTGGTGAACCCCGCGTCGTCGTCGGGGTGTGCCCAGATCCCGAGCACGTCGATCTTCTCGCGCGCCGTCTCGGTGGCGATCGAGGGATCGCCCACCTCCAGCGTCGGGGGCTCGGCCGCCTGTGCGGCCGTCGGCAGGGCGAGGCCGACCATCGTCAGCAGCGCCGTCAGCACGCCGATGTGCTTGCGTCTCATCTCTCCTCCAGGGGGCGACGGCGCGGGTGACACCGTCATCGCCCGTCACCCTAGCGAGAGTTTCGCGCAGAGAGCAAGCACTAATGCGCAATTACGCGCAAAACCGTTCACTAATACGCAGGCACGCCCCCGGGCGGCATCGGACCCCGATGCCGCCCGGTCGCACGACGTCGCTCACTCCCGGACGGCGCCCTCGATCATCCCCTTGATGAAGTGGCGCTGCAGGAAGATGTAGAGCACCACGACCGGCAGCGCCACGAGCACCGCTCCCGCCGCGAGCAGGGCCGTCCCCTGGGTGTACTGCCCCTGGAAGAAGGCGAGCCCCAGCGGGGCCGTCCGGACCGCGCCGTTCGGCGACATGACCAGCGGGATGAGGAACTCGTTCCACGTCCACATGAACGTCAGCAGCACCAGCGTCAGGATCGCCGGACGCCCGATCGGCACGAGGATCTGCCAGAGGATGCGCATGCTCCCGGCCCCGTCCAGCCTCGCCGCCTCGATCATCGCCCGGCTCGATGTGCGGAAGTACGTCCGCATCCAGTACGTGCCGAAGGCGATCGACATCGCGATCTGCGGGAGGGCGACGCCCAGCACGGTGTTCGCCAGCCCCAGCGCCCGCATGTCGAAGAACAGCGGCACGATGAACGCCTCCGTCGGCACCATGATCCCGAGCAGGAACAGGTAGAAGAAGAACGTCGCGCCGCGGAAGCGCATCGTGCCCAGGGCGTATCCGGCGAGGATCGACGCCGTCACGGCGACGACCACCACGATCGCGGCGACGGCCACGCTCGTGAGCATGTACTGCCCGAACCGGCCGACCTCCCACGCCTCGGCGAAGTTCTCCGGGTGGAACAGGCCTCCCTCCCGCGCCGCGCTGACGCTCTGGGGGCCGAATGCGGTCGTCAGGATCACGCCCAGCGGCCCCAGCACGATGAGCGCGAAAACGACGAGCACCACGTAGTTGGCGACGCGTTCGAACGCCGAGACCCTCATCGCTTCTCCCCGATCATGTTGACCACCGCGTTGATCGCGAACACGATCACGGTGAGCACGACGCCGACGGCCGCCGCCGCTCCGACCTCTCCCAGCTCGAACGCGCGGCGATAGACCTCGTAGCTCGGCACGGTCGTCGAGGTTCCGGGTCCCCCGCGGGTGGTGACGTAGACGAGATCGAAGGTCTTCAGCGCCGCGACGATCGTCAGCGTCAGCGCGACCGTGATCTCTCCGCGCACCGACGGGAGGGTGATCGCGAAGAACTCCCGCGCCGCCCCCGCGCCGTCGAGGCGCGCGGCCTCGTAGAGCTCGCGCGGAACGCGGCTCATCCCCGCCATCAGGAGCACCGTGACCAGGCCCGTCGACACCCACGTGCCGATGAGGCCCACGGCGGGCAGCGTCCACGTGTAGTCGCCGAGCCAGGCGCGCGTGAGCCCGCCCAGCCCGATCGCCCGCAGGAACTGGTTGAGCGGGCCGTCCGGCGCGTAGATCTGGCGCCAGGTGACGGCGACGACCACCATCGCGATGACCTGCGGGAGGAAGATGACGGTCCGGAAGAACCCGAGCCCGCGCACGTTCGAGCGGGTGAGGATCGCCGCGAGGACGAGACCGATCGCGAGCGGGATGATCGCGAAGAACACGATGAGCACGAGGGCGTGCGCGAACGCGTCGCGCAGCTGTCCGTTGCGGGCGATCTCGATGTAGTTGTCGAATCCGACGAACGTCGAGGCCCCCAGCCCGTCCCACTCGAAGAAGGAGAACTGCACCGCCCGCCCCAGCGGGAAGAGCAGGAATCCGCCGTACAGCAGCAGCGCCGGCGCGAGGAACGCGTACGGCAGCCACCGCGGTCCGGAACCGCCGGAGGGGCCGGGGCGCCGTCGGGCGCCCCGGCCGGTCATGACCGCATCAGCCATTCGACGAGACGAACTCCGCGTAGTCGGCCTGCAGAGCGTCCACGAAGGCCTTCGCGTCGAGCTTCCCGTCGATCAGCCCCTGCAGGGCGTCGCCGAGGGTGTCGCTGAAGGTCGGCGTCGCGTAGTCGAGGTACGGCAGCAGAGCGCCGGTCTCGGTCACACGGCCGAACTCGGTGAACACGTCCGCCTGCACGCCCGAGGCCGGTGCGAGATCGGCGGTGCCGTTGACCGGCATGTTCCCGGTCTCGGCGAGGATCTTCATCGCCTCGTCGCTCGTGATGAAGTCGATGTAGGCCGCCGCGACGTCGGTGTTCTCCGCCGCCGAGGTGATCCCGAACGGAAGGCCGGTGCCGCCCGTCGTCGCGGGCGTTCCCGCCGAGGTGTCGGGGACGAAGAAGCCCACGTCGTCGCCCATGGCGTCCTCGAGGTCCGCGGCCAGCCACGATCCGCCGATCAGGAAGAGCCCCTGACCCTTGCCGAAGTCCTGCCACGCGGCGTCGTAGTCGGTGCCGTTGGGACCGTCGTTGAAGTAGCCCTTCGACGACCAGTCCGCGAGCTGCTGGGCTGCGGCGACGTTGTCGTCCGTGGTCCAGTCCGCGCCCTCGTTGCCCAGGCCCAGGTCCCGGATCGTGTCGGCGTCGACGTGCTCGCCCTGGATCGGACCGAAGACGTGGATCGCCGGCCACTTGTCGATGTTGCCGAGCACGAGCGGCTTCTGACCCGCGTCGCGGGCCTTCACCACCGCGTCCTCGAACGCGGACCAGTCCTTCGGCACCTCCACGCCGAGCTGCGCGAGCCTCGACTTGGAGTAGAAGACCCCCACGATCTCACCGACCTGCGGCAGGCCGTAGACGCTGCCGGTGCCGAACTCGACGGCGCCGTCGCCGTACGTGGAGTACTGCAGGACGGACGGGGCGAACCGGTCGTTCCAGCCGTAGAGCTCGGCGTAGTCGTCGAGGGCACGGAGCTGGCCGCCCTTGACGAAGGCGCCCATCGTGTTGCGACCGTTGTTGGCCTGCACCACGTCGGGGGCGTCATCGCCGGTGAGGGCGAGGCGCAGGGTCTTGTTGAGGTCGTCGAACGCCTGGGAGTTGCGGTCGATCGTGACGTTCGGGTACTTCTCCTCGAACGCCTTGTTGAGCTTCTCCATCTGCTCGTTCTGTCCGCCGCGGACCTCCTGGTCCCAGACGGTGAGCGTGACGTCGCCCGCGGCGGCGACGTCGGTGCTGATCTCTCCGCTCGGCGTCGATCCGCCCGCGGGCGCCCCGGCCCCCGGCGCGCAGGCGGCGGACAGGGCGAGGACGAGAGCGGTGCCGGAGACGGCGGCGACGGTGCGCATGTGTCGCTTCATCGGGATTCCTTTCGTGGATGGTGCTGCGTGCGGCGCCGGCCTCAGCGAGGCGACGGCAGGGACTCGGGTGCGGACGGATGGTCGGGATGGGGGCCGGGAGGGATGGCGTCGTCGAGGAAGCCGTACCGGGTGTGCAGCTCCTCGTCGTCCGAGCCGCGCACGTTCTGCCACCACCGGGCGATGTCGGCCCAGCCCGGAGCGGACAGCGCGCTGCCCCGGCGCGTCACGGCGATGCCGCTCGCGAGCACCGCGAACGCGGCCTGGTCGCCCAGGGGCAGGCCGAGCAGGCCCGCTCGGACGAGGGCGGCGGCGAAGACGTCACCGGCGCCGGTCGGATCGAGGACGCGCACGGGCAGGGCGGGGACGATGACCTCGGCGCCGGAGGCCGCATCGATCGCGACCACTCCGTCGCCGCCGCGCGTGACGACCACGAGGGGGACCCGCTCGGCGAGCGCCCGCGCGGCTGACACCGGGTCGTCCGTGCGCGTGTAGGCCATGGCCTCGCGCTCGTTCGGGGTGAAGGCGTGGCAGGACTCCAGCGGTGCGAGGTCCTCCTGCCGCCAGCGCTCCGTGGAGTCCCAGCCGATGTCGACGAACAGCTGCGTGCCCGCGGCGGCCGCGCGGCGCCACCAGGGATCGGCCGCGGCCGGATCCAGGGTCTTCAGGTCCGCGATCACGGTCCTCGCCTCCGGTGCGGCGCCGATCGCCCGCACGGCGTCGTCCAGCCCGGGCGCGTAGGTGATCATGCTGCGGTCGCCGCCGTCGGCGACCGCGACCGTCACGGGCATCGGGAGCTCGGCGAGGCGCCGGGACGCGGAGAGGTCCACGCCCTCCTGGTCCTGCAGGACCGACCAGCACCACGCGGAGAAGGCGTCGGTCCCGAACGGCGCCGCGAGCGCGGTGCGGAGCCCCAGGCGCGCGCCCGCCACCGCGAGGGTGGCGATGCCGCCCGGGCTGATCCCGGCCGTGCCGGCGAACACCTCGGTGCCCTCCTGCGGCGCCGCGTCCAGCGAGGCGAAGCCGTAATCGAGGAAGACCGGGCCCGCAAGCCCCACGTCCCACCGGAATCGGGTGTCCACCGAGTGCTCCTCCCTCGCCATCGAAATCAGGGTTTGTCAGATCATACGCGCAACTGCGCATTACTGCACATTGATGCTCAATCATGACTGATATGCTCACCGCATGCTCACGACCACACGTCAGGCCCGCATCCTGGATTCCCTGCGCGCCGACGGCCAGGTGACCGTCGAAGAACTCGCCGACCAGTTCGGCGTCTCCGCCTCGACGATCCGACGCGATCTGAACGCGTTGAGCGCCGACGGCCTGCTGCGTCGGGTGCGCGGCGGAGGCAGCATCGAGTCCGACCGCGTGCCGTTCGCCGACGTGCAGCATCAGCAACCCGAGGAAAAGGCGCGGATCGCGGCACGGGCCGCGGAGATGGTGCGCGACGGCGACATCGTCCTCCTCGACATCGGCACGACCACCGCCCTGCTGGCCCGGGCGCTCCGCGGCCGGCGGATCACCGTGGTGACGTCCAGCCTCGCCGCCGTCGACCAGCTGCGCGACGACGACGCCGTCGAGCTCATCATCCTCGGCGGCGCGGTGCGGAAGAACTACAACTCCATGGTCGGCGCGCTCACCGAGCAGGCTCTCGCCCAGATCCGCGCGACCGTCTGCTTCCTCGGCACGAGCGGCATCCGCGCCGACGGCACGATCATGGACACGACGGGCATGGAGGTGCCGATCAAGCGCGCCATGATCGAGTCCTCCCAGCGCGTCGTCGTCCTCGCTGACGCGACGAAGCTGCCGGGCGTCGGACTGCTCAGCGTGTGCGGCCCGGAGGCGCTGGACGCGGTGGTGACCGATGCGGATCCGGGGGCGCCGACCGTCCGGACCCTCCAGGAGGGCGACGTCGAGGTGGTGTTCGCATGAAGCTGACGATCGTCGGCGGCGGCGGCTTCCGCGTGCCCCAGGTCTTCGAGGCGGTCGCCGCGGACGGCGCACCGACGCGGATCGACGAGCTGTGCCTGTACGACGTGGCACCGGAGCGCCTCGACATCATCCGGGCCGTCATCGACGAGCTCGCTCCGTCCTATCCCTCCGCGCCGCGGGTCACGACGACCACGGACGTCGTCGAGGCGATGCGCGGCGCGGACTTCGTCTTCTCCGCCGTGCGCATCGGCGGCACCCGCGGGCGGATCGTGGACGAGCGCACGGCCCTGGACCTCGGCGTGCTCGGACAGGAGACCGTCGGACCCGGCGGCCTCGCCTACGCCCTGCGGACCGTGCCGTTCATGACGGAGCTCGCCCGAACCATCCGCGACGTGGCCCCGGACGCCTGGGTCATCAACTTCACGAACCCCGCGGGCATCGTCACGGAGGCGATGCGTCAGGTGCTCGGAGACCGTGTGGTGGGGATCTGCGACACCCCGATCGGCCTCATGCGCCGGGCGGTGGCCGCCTCCGGGGCATCGGCCGGGTCGGACGTCACGTTCGACTACGTCGGCCTCAACCACCTCGGCTGGCTCCGGTCCGTCTCGGTCGACGGGCGGGATGTGCTCCCGGACGTGCTGGGCTCCGACGCGTCCCTGGAGTCGATCGAGGAGGCCCGTCTCATGGGCTTCGACTGGGTCCGCACGATCGGGGCGCTGCCGAACGAGTACCTGTACTACTACTACTTCACGCGCGAGGCGGTCGCCTCGATCCGTGGCGCCGCGGCGACGCGCGGCGAGTACCTCGACGAGCAGCAGTCCGCGTTCTTCGCCGCGCCGCCGGCGCAGCCGCTCGAGGAGTGGCAGCGCGTACGGCACGCCCGCGAGTCGACCTACATGGCCGAGTCGCGCTCCGAAGGCGAGAGCCGCCACGAGGAGGACGTCGACTCCGGGGGCTACCAGCAGGTGGCGCTGGATCTCATGGCCGCGATCGCCACGGGGCGCCCCGCGACGATGATCCTCAACGTCCGCAACGGCTCGCTCGTGCCGCAGCTGCCCGAGGACTCCGTGGTCGAGGTGGGCTGCATCGTCGACGCCGAGGGCGTGCACCCGTGGCCGATCGCCCCGGTGCGCGGCGACATGCTGGGCCTGATGACGCAAGTGAAGTCCGCCGAGCAGCTCGTGATCGAGGCGGCCACGCGCGGGTCCCGCGAGCTCGCATGGCGCGCGTTCGCCGCCCACCCGCTCGTGGACTCGGTCTCCGTGGCACGAAGGCTCGTGGACGGCTACCGCGCCGGCTTCCCGTCCCTGGGCGACCTCCTGCGCTGACCCGCACGCCCGGTCGTCGAGCGAGCGGAGCGAGACGAACCGCGCTACCCGGACGCCGGGTCACCACGTTTCGACTCGTCGCTGCGCTCCTCGCTCAACGACCGAACACCACCCGGTCGTTGAGCGAGCGCAGCGAGACGAAACGCCCCCACCCCGGACGCCGGGTCACCGCGTTTCGACTCGCCGTTGCGCTCCTCGCTCAACGAGCGAACACCACCCGGCCGTTGAGCGAGCGCAGCGAGACGAAACGCCACACCCCGGACGCCGGGTCACCCCGTTTCGTCTCGTCGCTGCGCTCCTCGCTCAACGACCGGGGTGGGGTCCCTCCGTGCGCCGACGGCCGCGGGCGCTCCAGCCCCGGACCGCGTCGATCCCTCCCGCCATGAAGGCCTCGCGCTTCGCGTGCCCCCACCCCTGGATGCGCTTCTCCCACGCGAAGGCCTCGTCGATCCTCTCGAATCGCTCGTGCCATGCCAGCGTCACGGGGAGCCGCCGTCGGGTGTACGCGCTGCCCTCCCCCGCCGCATGCTGAGCGAGCCGACGATCGAGGTCCGTCGTGCTGCCGACGTAATAGGTGCCGTCTGCGCATCGGAGGATGTACGTGAACCCTGACATGTCCGCACGCTACCCACCGTCCCGGACATCCCTGCCGGGTCACCACGTTTCGACTCGTCGCTGCGCTCCTCGCTCAACGACCGAGGACCACCGATCCGCGCGGGACGAAACGCCTCAGCCGAGGAGGGGGCGCTGGGCGGTGCGCTGCTGCTCGTACTCGGCGCGGGCGCGCTGCGCCGACGGGGTCTCCGAGACCTCCGCCACGGGCACATCCCACCAGCCCTCCCCGTCGGGGGCGTAGATCGTCGGATCCGTCTCGATGTGGATGAGCGTCGAGCGCTCCGACGCCTTCGCCGCGGCGAGCGCCGCGCGAAGATCGTCCGCCGCCGCCGGCGACGGTGCGATCTCGACCACGTCGATCCCGTAGCTGCGGGCGTTCATGGCGAGATCCACCGGCAGGATCTCGTCCCCCTGGAAGTTCCGCACCCGCGGATCGTAGGCCCGGTACTTCGTCCCGAAGCGCTCGGCGCCGGTCGTCTCCGACAGGTGCCCGATCGAGGCGTAGCCGTGGTTCTGCACGAGCACGACGATGAGCTTGATCCCCTCGGCCACCGCGGTCGCCAGCTCCGAGCTCAGCATGAGGTAGGAGCCGTCGCCCACCATCACGACGACGTCGCGGGCGTCGCCGTCGGCGAGCAGGCCGCGCTTGGCGCCGAGGCCCCCGGCGATCTCGTATCCCATGGTCGAGTACGCGTACTCCACGTGGTATCCGAGGGGATCGCTCACCCGCCACAGCTTGTGCAGATCCCCGGGAAGGGATCCGGCGGCCTGGACGATCACGTCCTCGTCCGCGAGCGCTCCGCGCACCACCCCGATGACCTCGGGCTGCCCCGGGCGCGCGAGCCCGGAGGGGGCGAACGCGGCGTCGACCGCCGCGTCCCAGCGCGCCTTCTCTCCGGCGACCCGATCCGCGTGCCCCGGATCGACCCGGTGGTCCGCCAGCGCCTCGGTCAGCGCCACGAGGGTCTCCCGGGCGTCGGCGACGATCGGCAGGCGCGAGCCGTGCTTGTACGCGTCGAACGATGCGACGTTGACGTTCACGAACACGGCGTCGGGGTTCTGGAACGCCGTGCGCGACGCCGTGGTGAAGTCGCTGTAGCGCGTGCCGATCCCGATGACGACGTCTGCGTCCGCGGCGATCCGGTTCGCCGCGGTGCTCCCCGTCGCGCCGACGCCGCCGAGGTACTGCGGGTGGTCCCAGGGCAGGGATCCGCCGCCCGCCTGCGTCGTGCCGACCGGGATCCCCGTGGCCTCGGCGAAGGCACGCAGCGCCTCCTCGGCGCCGGAGTAGAGCACGCCGCCGCCTGCGACCACGAACGGACGCCGGGCGGAGCGGATCGCGGCGACGGCACGCTCCAGCGGACCCTTTTCGGGAAGCGGGCGACGCAGGTGCCACTCGCGCTCGGCGAGGAACTCCTCGGGCACGTCCAGCGCCTCGGCCTGCACGTCCTCCGGGAGCGCGATGGTCACCGCCCCGGTCTCGGCGGGGTCGGTGAGCGTGCGCATCGCGGCGAGCGCGATGGAGAACAGCTGCTCCGGACGCTGCACCCGGTCGAAGAACACCGACAGCGGGCGGAACGCGTCGTTGACCGTCAGCCCGGTGTCCCGCGGCACTTCCAGCTGCTGCAGCACCGGGTCGGCGACGCGGGTGGCGAAGGTGTCGCTGGGCAGGAGCAGGGCGGGGAGCCGGTTCGTCGTGGCCAACGCCGCGCCGGTGAGCATGTTGGTGGCGCCGGGGCCGACCGAGGCGGCGGACGCGAACGTGGCCCGCCGCCGGTGCATGCGCGCGAAGCCGACGGACTGATGCACCATGGCCTGCTCGTTGCGGGCCTGGTAGTACGGCATGAGGTCGGGCTCGGTGAGGTTCGCCTGGTGCAGCGCCTGTCCCAGCCCGGCGACGTTGCCATGGCCGAAGATGCCGAAGACGCCGGGGATCGTGCGCTCCCGGACCGTCCCGTCCACGGTCCACTGGCGGGCCAGGAACTCGACCAGGGCCTGCGCGACCGTCATCCGCCTCGTCTGCATCAGCGTGCTCCTTCGTCCGTGTAGGGCAGGCGCGGATCCACGTCCTGCTCCTGCCACTGCTCCCGCACCCAGGCGTGCGCCGGGTCGTCCGTGATGAGCCACACCCTGTCCGGGTCCGGCCCCGCCATCACGTTGAGGTAGTAGAGGTCGTAGCCCGGCGCGGCGGCGGCCGGGCCGTGGTAGCCGTAGGGGACGAGGACCACATCGCCCGTGCGCACGCGCGCGTCCACCTCGATCTCGCCCGCCGGGGACGAGGAGGTGGCGAAGGTCCCGAACGCGTCGGCCGCGGGTCGCGGCACGGTGCCCCGCTCGGGCGCGGACTCGAAGTAGTAGATCTCCTCCAGCCGCGTCTCGTGGCCGGGGACGTGCTCGTCGTGCTTGTGCGGCGGATACGAGGACCAGTTGCCGGCCGGAGTGATCACCTCGCACACGATGAGCCGTTCGGCCTCCAGCGCCTGGGGCGTCCCGAAGTTGTGCACCTGACGGCTGGACGCGCCGGCACCGCGCAGCTCGACGGGGGTGTCCGCGGCCGGGATCCGGCGGGTCGGATGGATCGCCTCCGTCCGGGACGACGCCACGGCGACGCGGCCCGCTCCCGTGATCTCCGCGGTGGCCGCGGCCGAGAGGTACAGCACGTCGGTGGGGCCGTCGAACACGGAGGCCCGCCCGTCGAGGGCCGTCTCGGAGGTGCGCCCCTTCTCCGTATGCACCACGGTGAAGGAACCGGCGAGCGGCACGACGAGGCGTTCGACCCCCGTCTCCCCGAGCGTCAGCCGCCCGCCGCCGCCGAGCACGCCGATGCGCAGACCGGTGTGCTCCCATCCGGGGAGCGTCTCGTCGACGACGCTCTCCCAGCCGTCCCGGGACAGCGTGCCGCGCGGGTGGACCCACTGCGGGTCGGTCGTGCTCATCCGGTGCTCCTGACTCGCTCAGCCGTTCTGCGGGAAGCCGAGGTCGATGCCGCCGTGCGTCGCGGGGTCGAGCCAGCGGCTGGTGATCGCCTTCTCCCGCGTGAAGAAGTCGAACCCGTGCACGCCGTACGCCTTGGCGTCGCCGAACAGCGACGCCTTCCACCCGCCGAAGGAATGGTAGGCCACGGGGACCGGGATCGGGACGTTGATCCCGATCATCCCCACCTGGACCTCGTGCTGGAACCGCCGGGCCGCGCCGCCGTCGTTGGTGAAGATCGCGGTGCCGTTGCCGAAGCGCCCGGAGTTGATGAGGTCGACGCCCTCCTGATAGGAGGCGACGCGGACGACCTGGAGGACCGGGCCGAAGATCTCCTCCTGGTAGGCGCGGGAGGTGGTCGGGAGGTCGTCGATGAGAGTGGGGCCGAACCAGAACCCGTCCTCACGTCCGTCGATGCGGAGGTCCCGCCCGTCCACGACGATCCGCGCGCCGTCCTGCTCGGCGATGTCGACGAAGGACGCCACGCGGTCCCGGTGCTCGCGCGTGATGAGCGGCCCCATGTCGGGCTCGCCGTCGGGGCCTCCGGCGCCGTCCCCGACGCGCAGGGTGGCGATCCGCTCCGCGATCCGGTCGATGAGCGCGTCCGCGACCGGCTCGACGGCGAGCACGACGGAGATCGCCATGCACCGCTCCCCCGCGGCGCCGTATCCGGCGTTCACCGCCTGGTCGGCGACGAGGTCGAGGTCGGCGTCGGGGAGTACGAGCATGTGGTTCTTCGCGCCGCCGAGCGCCTGGACGCGCTTGCCGTGCCGGGACGCGGTCTCGTAGATGTACTGGGCGATCGGGGTGGACCCGACGAACGAGATCGACGCGACGGCCGGGCTCGTGAGCAGCCCGTCCACGGCGGCCTTGTCGCCCTGGAGGACGGTGAAGACCCCGGCCGGGAGCCCCGCCTCGGCCCAGAGCTCCGCCAGCCACAGCGCGGCGGAGGGGTCCTTCTCGCTGGGCTTCAGGACGACGGCGTTACCCGCGGCGATCGCGATGGGGAAGAACCACATCGGGACCATGGCCGGGAAGTTGAACGGGGAGATGATGCCCACGACGCCGAGCGGCTGCCGGAGCGTGTAGACGTCGACCCCGGTGGAGGCGTTCTCGGAGTAGGCGCCCTTCGTGAGGTGCGGGAACCCGCAGGCGAGCTCCACCACCTCCTGACCGCGCAGGATCTCGCCCATCGCATCCGAGCGCACCTTGCCGTGCTCGGCGGTGATGAGCGCGGCCAGCTCGTCGCGGCGCGCGTTCAGCAGCTCGCGGAACGCGAACATCACCGTCTGCCGCTTGGCGATCGAGTACCCGCTCCACTCGGCGAACCCGCGCTCGGCGGAGGCGATCGCGGCGGCGATCTCGTCTTCCCCGGCCAGCGCGACGCGGCCCGACACCGCTCCGGTCGCGGGGTTGTGCACGGGAGCGGTGCGGCCGTTCTCAGGGGCGTGGGGCGCGCCGTCGATCCAGTGCGGGATCAGGGGCGCGGCGGTGTCGGTGGTCATCGATGGTCCTTGTCTGGGGGTCGGGCGTCCGGCGGGAGTCCCGTCGTCAGGACGCGGAGGTGAGGCCGGGGTGGACGAGGGAGGCGGCGATGTCGATCGCGGCCGCGACGTCGATGTCGGCGGAGTACAGCAGGGTGCGTCCGACGGTCAGGCCGCGCACACCCGGGAGCGAGAGGGCGTCCTCCCACGAGGAGAACGTGTCGTCGGGATCCGCGCCCGCATCCCCGCCGAGCAGCAGCACCGGCATCGTGGTCGCGGCGACGACCCGTTCCATGTCCTCGACGACGGGGAGCTTCATCCACGTCCGCGCGCTGCTCGCGCCGAGCCCCGAGGCGATGGCGATCGAGAGGATCACCCCCTCGGGGCTGAGGTCGTTGGCCACCCTCCCGTCGACGCGGCGGCTGAGGAACGGCTCGAGCATGATCGGCAGCTCCGCGCGGGCGGCGGCGGAGACCGCGGCGGCGGTCGCCTCGAGGGTGGCGGCGGTGCCCGCATCGTCCAGGTCCACGCGCACCAGGGCCTTCGCGAAGTCCACGCCGGACTCGACCATCGCGGGGACGTCGTATCCCGTGTAGCGGTCGTCCATCTCGAAGGAGGCGCCGCGGAGCCCGCCGCGGTTCATCGAGCCGACGAGGATCTTGTCGTCCAGCAGCCCGAGGACGGCGAGGTCCTCCAGGACGTCGGGGGTCCCGAGCACGCCGTCCACGCCGGGGTGGCGGAGCGCGATCGCGAGACGCTCGAGGAGCTCGTACCGGTCCGCCATGGCGTACGGGGAGGAGCCGACCGCGAGGGCGCCGCGCGCCGGATGGTCGGCCGCGATGATGAACAGCCGTCCGTCGTCGCGGATGACGTCGCGCCGCCGGCGCCGAGCGAGGATCGCGGGGATCTCCCCCGGGCTCTCGGCGCGCACGGTCCGCAGCCGCGCGAAGTCCTCCTCGGTCAGCACGGACATCAGCGCTCCCCCTCCACGATGCGGGCGACCTCGGCCTCGGTGGGCATGGCCGTCGAGCACTCTCGCCGCCCGGCCACGATCCCGCCCGCGACGTTGGCGTACGTGAGCGTGCGCTCCAGGTCCCACCCGGCGAGCAGACCATGGCAGAGCGCGCCGCCGAAGGCGTCCCCCGCCCCGAGTCCGTTCACGACGTCCACGACGGTCGCCGGGACCTCGATCCGCTCGGTCCGGGTCTTGGCGAGGACGCCCTTCGGCCCCTGCTTGACGATCGCGAGCTCCACGCCGCGATCCAGCAGCGCGTCCGCGGCCCGCTCGGGCTCCGTCTCGCCGACGGCGACCTCGCACTCCTCGCGGTTGCCGACCGCGACGGTGGCGAAGGCGAGCGCACGCTGGATCTCGGTCCGCGCCGCCTGCACGTCGGCCCATAACATGGGCCGGTAGTCGAGGTCGAAGACGGTGTGGCGGCGACGCTCCCGCAGTGCGAGCAGGTCGATGTGCGTCTGCCTGCTCGGCTCCTCGCTGAGTCCCGTCGCCGTGAACCACATCAGCGCCGCCCCGCGCACGGCCTCCGGGTCGACGTCGGCCGGAACGATCTGCAGGTCGGGCGCCGTGGGCTCCCGGTAGAAGTACAACGGGAAGTCGTCCGGGGGGAAGATCTCGCAGAAGGTGATCGGGGTCTTGTACGTCGGGTCCGTCGGCACGAACGCATTGCGCACGCCGAGCCGCGCCAGCTCGTCCTGGAGGTAACGGCCGAAGGGGTCGTCGCCCACCCGGGAGAGCAGGGCGACGTCGTGGCCGTACCGGGCGGCGGCGACCGAGACGTTGGCGGCGCTTCCCCCGAGGTACTTCCCGAAGCTCGTCACCTCGGCCAGTCCCACGCCGTCCTGCAGCGGGTACAGGTCGACGCCGAGGCGTCCGATCGTGAGGATCTCCGGTATCGATCGGTCCTGCGCCATCTCGCCCCTCTCCTCGGCTTATATGTCCTTACATTATCACTTAGGTGTCGAGACGGCGACGGATCGTGACGACCTGACCGCCCGGCACGGACAGCGATCCCGGATCCACCGCGCCCTCCGGCCGGCCGTCCAGATCCGTCCGCGTCCATGCCCCCGGCGCGGCGAAGCCCAGGACACGTTCCTCGTCGAGGTAGTTCACGAACCGGAGCTCCGCCTGATCGTCGACGCGGCGCGCCGACTCCAGCACGACGTCGCCGTCGAGCACCCCCGCCACGGCGGGCGCGGGAAGCGGCAGATCCCGTTCGCCCGTCCCCCGCACGACGATCGGGTCGTGCCGGAACAGATCCGAGGCGCGGACGATCGCGGCGTCATCGGACGAGGGCAGGATCGCGAGGTCCGTGTGGACGGCCACACCGAGGTACTGCGCGCCCGGGACCGGGATCTCGGACCCGGCCGGCTCGTCGCGGAGCGGATGGAGGTTGACGCTCATCATCCCCACGGAACGGGAGAGGGTGAGCGCCAGCGCGTCGTCGCCGCCCGGGGCGGACACCAGTTCGTACTCCGTGAGCTTGCGGACGAGCACGGCCGCACGGCCCGCCGCGGCGAAGCGGTAGGCCGGGTAGGTCGGCAACGGGTACTCGCCCCATCCGCCCTCGGCCTCGCGTCCGCGCACGGTGATGCCGTACTGCCCGGCGCTGCGTGAGGCGTCCAGGTCCACACCGCCGACCGGCACGAGAACCCTCAGGCGGTGGTCGGAGGCGGTGTTGACGTGGTCGACGCCGACCCGCAGGAACGGCTCGCCCTCGCGGAGCTCGACCGTCGTCTCCACGACCAGCGGCACGGTCGCGGAGGAACGGCGACGGCTTTCGTCGAGGCCCTCGGGAACGTCGTAGGCACGGCGGATGAGGAGGCGCCCCCGCAGCGGCCCCTCCTCCTGGACGACGATCTCCACCGACCGGGGCGTCGTCACGGACGAGGAGACGCCGCCCTCGTCCGCGACCGGTCCGTAATTGTAGGAGTCGCCGCGGTCGCCGTCGTCGACGATCGTCAGAGCGCCGTCGAGGACGGTCCCGTCCGCGGCCTCGATCCGCACCGTCCCGTCGTCCGCCACGGTCGCGGTCAGCGCGGCGTTGGCGAGGCTGCGCGCGGTCACCCGCACGGGGTCGGTCGGGGCGGGCGCTGCGGTCTCGGACACGGCCGCCAGTCCGAGCCCGGGCACATCGGCCGCGAGCAGGGCGCGCCGACGAGGATCCGCGATGGTCTCGACGTGCCAGACCGCCTCCCGCTCGGGGTCCGCCGCCACGCGCTCCTCGAGCTCCGCGGTGAAGGCCGCGAGGTCCCACACGCCCTCCGGGCTCTCCGCCACCCGGAACCGCAGGGACGACGCACCCCACGCGTAGCCGTTGATCTGCTGTCCGAACAGCTCCCGGCCGTGGATGCGGCGGAGGATCTTCGGCAGGTCGGCCGTCCGCAGGCGCTCGTCGCCGAGGACGGTGGGGAGGCGGTCGAGCAGCTGCACGCCGGCGGAGAGCTCCCGCGCCTCCGCGTCGTGCAGCGTCACCTCGACCTGGGTGCGCCGCGCGGCTCCCGCCGGGTTGAACACGAGGTGCTGCGCCGGGGTGACGCCCCGCGCGAGGTCGCGCATCACGCTGTCGATCACGCCGCGTGCGATGTGCCCGGCCGTGTGGATGCGCGTGCCCACCTGCTCGGCCGTCGCGTCGACGCCGCAGCCGGTCACCGAGTCGTGCGCGGTGCTCTCCACGAGGCGATACCACGCGGTGTCGAAGAACCGGCGGTGGTCGCGCGAGCCGAAGACGAGGTCCAGTCGTTCCGCGGCGGCGAGCGCGCGCTCGGTCCGCCCCATCTCGGCCTTCAGGTTGGTGCGGATCGAGAACACTCCCGGGAGGAGGTTGCCGCGCGCATGCGAGCGCAGCTCGCCGCGGACCGCGGGAAGCCGATCGAGTGCGGCGTCGTCGGTGCCGTATCGGGCCAGGTGCTCGTCGAGCGTCGCGATCGACATGCGCGGTGCGCCGCCGAGCGCGTCGTAGGCGGCGACGACCTCGGCGAGGTCCTCGGGCGGAGCGGAGTGGTCGGTCCCCAGCATGGCGAGGACCGGGTCGTCCCCGTACCAGGAGGCGGTGCGCGCCGCGTAGTCCGGGGCGAGGTCGGCGAGCTGCCCCGCGAGCGCGAACATGTCCAGACCGTTCCCGTACCCGTCGAACAGGTACTCGCAGCGCACGGCGTCGCCGTTCGGCGCGGTCCAGGCGAACGCGTGCTCCCGCACGGCGGCCGGCGCGCCGCGCCAGAGGGCGCCGTGGCGGATCCCGAAGCCGCGCAGGATCTGGGGCATCTGCGCCGCGTGCCCGAACATGTCGGGGAGATACCCGACGGGCATGGCCCCGCCGAGTCGCGCGCTGGCGGCACGGCCGAGCTCGAGGTTGCGCACGATGGTCTCCCCGTCGCACGCGAACTCGTCGAGCAGGATGAGGAAGGGTCCGAGGCTCAGGCGCCCCTCCTCGACCAGGGCGACGACCCGGTCGCGGTTCTCCGGCCGCATCTCCAGATAGTCCTCGATCGCGGCCGCCTGCCCGTCGAGCGTGAACCGATAGGCGGGCTCCTCCTCCAGCAGCACGAGCAGCCGGTCCAGCATGTGCACCAGCCGCAGCCGGAACACGTCGTGCGGCTCGTACCACTCCCGATCCCAGTGGGTGTGCGGGACGACGACGATCTCACTGCTCACGGACGGGGCTCCGGTTCTCTCGGGGGCGGTTCGGTGGGGGCAGGGCGACGGTTCAGGCGCTGAGCGCCAGGATCCGCCGGTCGGGGTGCAGCAAGGAGTACGGGCCGGCGGCGGGATCCGCGTCGAACTCCGCACGGGCTCCGTGGACGGTGCGTCGGCCGCCGAGACCGTCGACGAGGATGAGCCCGTCCGCGTCGATCGCGACGAGCGCGCCGTCCAGGCGCAGCAGGACGGGCGCGGTGAGGACGTCCGGGACGGTCAGGCCGTCCCGTTCCGTGACGCCGCCCATGATCGCCGTGCGCCCGGCGGCGACGCCGGCGAGGATCGCCTCGGCGCTGGGCTCCTCGGCCGCGACCCAGGTCGTGGGGGTCCCGGGCCCTACGCGCTGACCGCGCATGTGGAAGTCGGACCCGCCCAGGAGGGTGACCCCGGTGCCCCACCTCGCGAAGAACGCGAGCGGTGACGTCGCGATGAGCTCCCGGTACCACTCCGAGTGCCACAGCTCCAGCGCGCGCGGCAGCCGTTCCAGCGGGTGCAGCCACGAGCAGTCCCCGCCGAGCGGATGGTTCACGCTCAGCACCCCGCCGCGGCGATCGACCTCGTCGACCCATTCCTGAGCCGGTCGGCGGAAGTCGATCCAGCCGATGTCGCCGAAGGCGTTGGCGTGGCCCCGGTGGGTGGTGACCTCCTGCCCCGGCAGCAGCGTGATCCCCTGCCGTGCGCCGACCGAGGGGAGGTGCGCGTGATGGCTGGTGGTGTTGTGATCGGTGACGGAGAGGAAGTCCAGGCCGGCTGCGGCGCCGAGCGCCGCCAGGCCGGAGATGCTCTCCTGGCCGTCCGAGTGGAGAGTGTGCCCGTGGAAGTCGCCGGCGTACCAGCGCATCCCGGCGGGAGCGGGCAGCCCTCGCGCGCTCCCGCGCGGCACGCTGCGCACCGGGGCGGCCTCCGGACCGTGGTCGATGCCCGACTCCGCCGGCGTCCGGACCTCCACGACCACGTCCGCGCCGCCCGGCGCCAGCCGGTGCACGCCCAGGATCACGGTCCATTCGCCCTCTTCGAGGGGCCCGGGGAGGTAGCCGGGCGTGGCGTCGTCCGCCCGGATGACGTACGACGTCCGCGCTCCGCCGGACCATCCGCGCCAGCCCGCCGCCCCCTCGCACCCGAGGTCGATCACCGCCGCGGCCGCGTCGTAGGCGATGCGGACCTCGATCGAGTCGGTCCCCGTGGGGACCTCGAACGGCACCCGCACGTAGCGGTCCTCGTTCTGGATCTCGTGCGTGAGGTGCAGCGCGGTGCGGTCGATGGCCATCAGCCGATGCGCTCCGTGCTCTCCTCGTCGAACAGCAGCGCTCGCGAGAGGTGGGGGACCACCCAGCCTCGCGCGCCCGGCTCCGGCTCATGCTCCTCGGGGACGACCACCTGCAGCTTGTGCTCACCGGCGCCGACGAGGACGAGGGTGCTCGCCCCCAGCGTCTCGGTCACGATCACCTCAGCGGGGATCCCTCCGGCCGCGGGCTCGGTCGACCAGCTGACGTACTCCGGCCGGATCCCGAACACGACCCGCTGCCCCTCCGCGACCAGCGCCGCGGTCTCGGCGGGCAGCGGCACCGCGGTCTCGCCGATCCGCACGGTCCCCGCCGACACGGCGGTGGGGATCAGGTTCATCGGCATGGATCCGATGAACCCGGCCACGAACGTGTTGTTCGGACGGTGGAAGATCTCCCGCGGCGAGCCGATCTGCTGGAGCTTCCCGGCCTTCATGACGGCGATCCGGTCGGCGAGCGCGAGCGCCTCGGCCTGGTCGTGCGTCACGAACACCGTCGTGACGCCCAGGTCGCGCTGCAGCTCCTTGAGGAAGGTGCGCGCCTCCAGACGCAGCCGCGCATCCAGGTTCGACAGGGGCTCGTCGAGCAGCAGGACGTCGGGCCGGGTGGCCACGGCACGGGCGAGCGCGACGCGCTGCTGCTGTCCGCCGGAGAGCTGACCGGGGCGACGCTCGATCAGACCGTCCAGGGACAGCCCGTTCGCGACCGACTCCGCCGTCGCGCGGCGCTCTCCCTTCGCGACCCGCCGGATGCGCAGGGGGTAGGCGATGTTGTCGCCGACGTCCATGTGCGGGAACAGGGCGTAGTCCTGGAAGACCATGGCGACGCCGCGCTCCCCCGGCTCGGCGTTGGTCACGTCCTTGTCGCCGATCGTCAGGCGGCCGGAGGTGATGCTCTCCAGGCCCGCGATCGAGCGCAGCAGCGTGGTCTTCCCGCATCCGGAGGGGCCGAGGAGCGCGAAGAACTCGCCGTCGGCGATCTCCACGTCGATGCTGTCGACGCCGCGCACCCCGCCGGGGTACTCCTTGACGAGCTCGTGGGCTGAGATTCTGGCCATCAGGACTTGATTCCTCCGTGGAAGCGGAAACCGTAACGTCGGTTGACGAAGAAGTAGATGAGGAGGACCGGCACCGAGAACACCAGCGAGAACGCGGAGATCAGGCGCAGATCCGCCTGTCCGCTCTCGGTGTAGAAGGTGTACATCAGCACGGCGGCCGGCTGCATGTCGGGCGTGCGCAGCAGGAGGAACGGGACGAGGAAGTTGCCCCACACCTGCACGATGGTCCAGATCGCGATGAACGCGAGGCCGGGTCGGGCGATCGGCACGACGACGTCCTTCAGGATCCGGAACGGGCCCGCGCCGTACAGCCGCGCGGACTCCTCGTAGGACTTCGGGATCGAGTCCATGAAGTCCTTGAGGATGAAGATGACCGTCGGGAGGATCCCTCCCGCGAGCACCAGGATCACGCCGACGTGGGTGTTGATGAGCTGCAGCTGGGTGATGAGCTGGAACGTCGGGACCATGGCGGCGGTGCCCGTGACGATCGAGGACAGCAGCAGCAGCGCGTACAGGATCGCGTCGCGCCCGGGGATGTTGATCCGGCTCATCGCGTAGGACGCGAGCGCCCCGAGCACGATGACGACGACCATCGTGCCGATCCCGAGCAGGAGCGAGTTCCCGATCGATCGCAGCGCGTAGGGGTTCTCCGCCAGGCGCGCGAAGCTGTCCAGGGTCCAGTCCGGCCACGACACCGTCAGCGACGGCGTCGCGTCGAAGGGAGCGAGCACGAGCCAGACCATCGGCAGCGCGAAGAACAGCGACACGACGACGAGCACGAGCACGAAGAGCACGCGCGAGACGAAGTGGATGACGGACCGGTCGCGGGCGACGGTCTTCACGGCGGACATCATGCGCGGGCCTCCTTCGCGCTCTTCGATCCGGTCTTCCGTCCGCTCTTCCCGCTCCGGCCCCGGGAGACGCGCATGTACATCAGGGCGATGACGAGGTTGATGAGGAGCATGATGAGCGAGATCGCCGCCCCGAGCCCCAGCTGACCGCCCGGGATCGCCGTGCGGTAGATGTACACGGAGAGGATGTCGGTGGCTCCGTTGGGCCCTCCCGCCGTGAGCAGGTAGGGCGTGAACGTGTTGAACGTCCACAGCGTGATCAGGAGCGTGTTCGTCAGCAGGTGGCCCTTGATGTTCGGCAGGATCACGTCGCGGAGCTGCTGCCAGGTGTTCGCGCCGACCATCCGCGCGCTCTCCAGCTGCGACGGTGGCACGGCGCTGATGGCGGAGGAGAACAGCTGCATCGAGAACGCCGTCCCGACCCAGACGTTGAAGATGATGATGCACTCCATGGGGTGCTGGATCAGCCAGGCCGCCCCTTCCGTGCCGAGAAGCGCGTTGAGGGTGCCGCTGCGGCGGTCCAGGAGCGCGAGCCACAGGAACGATGCGACCGAGGCCGGGATCACCCAGGCGGCGAGCACGAGCGTCTCCACGGTCGTCTTCACCCAGCCGCGGACGTTGCGCAGCATCCACGCCAGCGCGAAGCCCAGCACGGTCTGGCCGATGATGCCCGACACGAGGACGAAGACGAGCGTCAGCCAGAGCGAGTTCCAGAACTTCGGGTCGGCGAGCGCCTGGGAGAAGTTGTCCAGCCCCACGAACTGCGGGTTCGCCGCGGCGAGGCCCGTGAGCCGGTAGTCGGTCATCCCCAGGTAGACCGTCCACAGCGCGGGGAAGAGCAGGAACAGACCGATGAGGATCAGGCCGGGAGCGGCGAACAGCGTCGCCCGGACGCGGCCCAGCCCCGCCACGTCCTCTGCCCGGCGCCGGCGGGGGGCGCGGACGCCCCCCGCCGGCATGGTCGCGTTCGCGGTCACTTCGAGATCGCGTCCTCGCCCACGACCCCTTCGAGACCGCCGACGTACGTCTTCAGCGCGTCGTCGACCGAGGTGCCCGTGGCGACGTCGAGCGTGGCCTGCTGGAGCAGCACCGACACCTGCGGGTAGGCCGCGAGGCCGGGACGGTAGGCGGTGATCGGGAGCACCTCGTCGTTGACGAACGTGAGCATCTTGTCGCTCGCGAGGATCTTCTCGTTCACGTCGGTGCGCGGCGTGATCGAGATGGTGCCCGCGACGCGCGCCTCGAACGCCTCCGGCGAGTTCATGAACGCCAGCAGCTCCCACGCGAGCTCAGGGTTCTTCGAGTTCGGGTTGAGCACGCGACCGGTCCCGCCCGACATCGAGACGAAGTCCTGGCCGTTGATGCCCTTGCCCGGCTTCACGGCCGGGATCTTCGCGTAGCCCACGACCTCGTCGCGATCGGCCATCGGAGCGGTTCCGACGCCTTCGGCGGGGTTGATCACCGATCGCCAGAAGTAGTCGCCCTCGAGGAGGATGCCGATCTTGCCCTCGGCGAAGAGCTGGAACGACGTGTCGCGTCCGGAGGCCTCCTGCTGCAGCACCGGGTCGCCCAGTCCCTCGTCGACGTAGATCGTCTTGTAGAGGTCGAGCGCCTCCTTCAGGCCGTCGCTCGCCCCGATCCACTTCCCGTCCTCGTAGACCTCCTCGCCGGTGCCGACGATGAGCGGGAGCAGACCCTGCATGGTCGTCGCCTCGCCCATCGCGGTGCCCGCGTTGAGCTGGATCGGCGTCACGCCCTCGACCTTCTTGAGCGCCTTCGACGCCTCGATGATCTCGTCCCAGCTCGTGGGCTGCCAGTCCTCAGGCAGTCCCGCCTCGGCGAAGAGCGTCTTGTTGTAGTACAGGACGCGGCCGTCGGCGCCCTGCGGGACGCCGTACCGGTCGCCGTCGAACGACAGTGCGTTCTGCACGGCCTCGGGGATCTGCGCCCAGCCGTCCCAGTCGTCGGAGGACGCGGCCACGTCGGCGAGCGGCTTGATGTACCCGGCCTCGGCGAACTCCCCCACCCAGATGCCGTCCATGCCGATGATGTCGGCGCCCTTGCCGGACTGCAGGTCCAGGGCGATCTTCGTCTTGTAGTCCTCGTCGTCCACGCCCTGCGGCTGGAACTCGACGGTGACGTCCTTGCCGTCGGCCTTCATCGCCTTCTCGAACTCCGGGACGACGTAGTCGGCGATCCAGTCCGCCTCCGCTGCGTTCTTGCCCCCGGTGATCGAGTTGGCGGTCAGGGTGAGCGTGACCGGGCCGGATTCTCCGCCACCGGATTCCCCGCCCGCGTCGCCGTTCGAGGCGCCGCCCGAGCAGCCGGCCAGCACGACCGCACCGGCGGCCGTGAGCGCGAACGCCGTCAGAAGCCGGCGCTTTCCGTTCGTGATCATTGTCGACCTTTCTGTGTGACGACCGGTGTGCGCGCCCGGCCGTGCTGAGGTGTTGCGGGACGGGACTACTGCTCCGATGCGGCCTCGACGCCCGGATCGAGCGCGAGGCCCTTCGAGACCGCGAGCGCACGGATGATCCGCTGCCCGACGCGCACGTCGTCGACCGACTCCTCGACGCCCGCCCCGTCGGGACGCTCGCCGCGGACCAGCGCCGCCAGCGCGGACAGCTCGTTCTCGAAGGCCTCCTGCTGCATCCAGCGCGACTCGGTCACGCTGATGCCCAGCTCCGGATCCCCCTGCGTCACGCGCAGGACGGTCGGGAGGTTGGTCACGTACGGCACCCCGAAGACGAGCTCGATCGTGCCGCCCTCGTGGTGGAAGGCGACGGTCTCGCGGTAGTCCGGGTAGCCGTCGATGTAGTGCCAGTCGATGGTCCACGGCGTCTCGTCCCGGGCGAGCGTGCCGCGCGCATGGACGGATCCGGGCATCTTCGGGCCCCAGTGCTCGGCGTGGTGGACCTCGCCGAGTCCGCCCACGAGCATCCGCAGCAGGCCGACGTCGTGGATGATCGACCCGAGCACCACGTTCGTGTAGAGGGTCCGCAGATCGACGGGCAGCGAGGCGCCCACGGCCGTGTCCACGACGTCGGAGGTCGCGGACAGGATCGGCGCGAGCATCTCCGGGGTCACGTCCCCGGTCGGCGCGGCCAGGCGCGCATAGGCGAGCTGCGACCCGTCGAGCGGGTGCAGGACCTGCACGCTGACCGCACGCAGCGTGACGTCGGCGAGGAGCTCGGCGGCGCGCCGGGAGGCGTGGTCGTACTCCTTCATGTAGCCGACCCGCACCCAGTCGCGCAGGTCGATGCCCGCCCCGTCCGCGTACGTGCGCAGGGCGTCGAGCTCGGCGAGCGAGTAGGACAGCGGCTTCTCGGCGAGGACCCGGATCCCGGCGCGGACGAGCCGGAGCACGTCGCCCGCGTGCGATCCCGTGGTGGCGAGGATCGCCGCGTCGACACGGGACTCACCGCTTTCGACCGCGTCCGCCAGGGCCTCCACCGAGGCGAACCGGCCCTCGTCCGCGACGCCGTACCGCGCCGCCATGTCCGCGACCCGCTCCGCGGAGAGGTCCACCAGCGCCGCGATCTCGAAGTCCTCGGCGTTGCGGCGCAGCAGCGGCAGGTGCACGCTCTGGCTGATCGCCCCCAGGCCGATGACGGCCACCCGCGTCCTGGTCATGCGAACCACCGCCGCAGCGCCTCGCGGTTCGCGACCTGATCGGTCCGTGCGCGGTCGATCTCCTCGATCGAGCGCGGGACGACGTCCTGCTCCACGACGAGCCAGCCGGAGTACCCGTCGTCCACGATCTCCTGCACCAGCGCATCCATGTCCAGATCCCCTTCGCCGAGCGCGACGAACACGCGCTTCTCCCAGACCGAGCGCATCGGGTCGTCGGCCTCCATCGCCTCCGCCAGCACCCGGGTGCGGGCGTCCTTGAGGTGGAGGTGGTTGATGCGGTCCTTCCAGCGGCGGTAGTCCGCGAGCGGGTCCCCGCCGCCGATGAGGAGGTGGCCGGAGTCGAAGGTGAGGCCCACGTCGGTGGAGGCGAGGAACGCGTCGACCTCGGCGGGCGTCTCCACGTAGGTGCACGCGTGGTGGTGGAAGGTGGGCTCGAGCCCGCGGGCGCGCACGCGCTGTGCCGCGATCCCCACCCGCGCGGCGAAGCGGTCCCAGTCCGCGCCCTGGAGCATCAGCTCGGGTGCACCGCCCGGACGCGCCCGACGCTCGGCGCTGCCCGCGTCGGCCAGGGTCGGCAGCGGAGCGAGCGCGGGCCCCGCCTCCGCGGCGGCCACGAACACGTCGAGCGTGTCGTCGAGTCCCGCCAACGCGGCGCCGAACGTCTCCTGATCGGCGGTGAACGGCAGATCGACCCAACCCCCGGCCAGCTCCAGCCCGTGGCGGCGGAGGCGGTCCACGAGCTCCTCCCCGCGCCCGAGGAGTCCCACCGGCCCGAGGTCGATGCCCTGGTATCCGGCCTCGCCGATCCAGGCGGCGAGCTCCTCCCCGTCGGGCAGGGCGACGAGATCGGGCCGGGCGAGCTCGAAGACCCCGTAGCTCACCGGCGCGTTCGCGATGCGGATCACGCGTGTTCCTTTCCTCATCGAAGGAGCAGACCCCGCTCGGAAGGGTGTGGAGCCCGGGTCCGCCGAAATGTTAGCAAGTAACGACATATGCATCAATGGGTGTCCTGATGAACGCTCGGAGACCTCTCGCGGACGGGGAGGAGACGCCCCGGGAAACGACGCTCGCAGCGCGAGACCACGGCTTCCGGGGCGTTCCCGAGGCCAATCGTCCGATTGTCGCTACAATGTGACCGCGTCGCTTCGGCGCGGCGTCGCAGAAAGCGGGGATCGATGGCCGACGACACCGTCCACTGGCCGAACGAGCTGTTCGCCGACATCGACCGGACCGGCCCCGTCCCCCTCTACTTCCAGGTGTCCACGCGGCTCCAGCAGGCGATCCGCTCGGGGACGATCCCGGCCGGGGCCCGCCTGGAGAACGAGATCTCCATCGCGGAGCAGCTGGGCGTCTCGCGTCCGACCATCCGGCGGGCGATCCAGGAGCTCGTGGACAAAGGCCTGCTCGTGCGGCGCCGGGGCATCGGCACCCAGGTGGTGCAGGGCTCGGTCACCCGGCAGGTGGAGCTCACCAGCCTCTACGAGGACCTGCAGAGCGCGCACCACGAGCCCGGGACCGAGGTGCTGGTGCACGAGGTCATCCCCGCGGACGACCAGGTCGCGGCCGCCCTGGGCTGCGAGACGGGGACCGAGGTGCTGCACCTGCGCCGCCGGCGCAGCACGGACGGCGTCCCCGTCGCGGTCCTGGAGAACTACCTGCCCGCCGAGTTCGCCGTCGTGACCGCGGAGCAGCTCGAGGCCCGCGGCCTCTACCAGATCCTGCGCGCCCGGGGAGTGGCCATCCGGGTCGCCAAGCAGACGATCGGCGCGCGACGGGCCGAGGACGACGAGGACGAGCTGCTGGGGATCGACGAGGGCGGCCCCGTGCTCACGATGGAGCGCGTGTCGTTCGACCAGTCCGGCGCGGCCGTCGAGTTCGGCATCCACTGCTACCGCCCGGACATGTACAGCTTCGAGACGACCCTCGTGGCGAAGTAGCCCGCCCGGTCGCTCACCGGCCCAGCGAGGGTCGTTGAGCGAGCGCAGCGAGACGAAACGGCGACGCCCTCCGGCAGACTGGAGGGCATGGAACCGTGGATGTGGATCGTCGCCGTCGTCGTGCTGCTCGTGATCGCGGGGGTCCTGGTGCGGTCGCTGAGCCCGAAACGCCCGGAGCCGCTGAGCCCGACGACCGCCTCCGCGGCGCCGGCGACGACCGCCATCCCGATCGCGCGGACGGACGGCACGCTCGATCCCGCCGTGGCGGCCGAGATCGACCGGCTCGTCGCGACGGACCAGAAGATCGCCGCGATCAAGGTGCTCCGCGACCACCAGCCCCTCTCCCTGCAGGAGGCGAAGGACCGGGTCGACGCCTGGATCCCCGGTTCGGCGCCTCGGCCCGCGTCGGTCGCGCCGGGCGGCTTCTCCGCCGACTCCCTGCCACCGACGACCCGCGCGGAGATCGACCGGCTCGTCGCCACCGGACAGCCGATCGCGGCGATCAAGATCCTCCGGGAGGCGACCGGTCTCGGGCTGAAGGAGTCGAAGGGCGTCATCGACGCGTGGCGCTGACGCCCTCTCCCGCTGAGAGGATGGACCCGACCCGAAGGAGACCCGCATGACCGATCGACTCGCCCGCGCCCGTTCCGCCGGAGTGCTCGCCGTGCTCCGCGCCCCGTCGCCCGAGTCCGCGCTCGACACGGCCGAAGCCCTGATCCGCGGCGGCATCAGCGGTATCGAGGTGACCTACTCCACCCCGGACGCCCCGGCCGTCATCCGAGAGCTCATCTCCCGTCACGGCGCGGACGCATACGTCGGGGCCGGGACCGTGACGACCCCCGCCGAGGCCGCCGCCGCCGCGGAGGCCGGGGCGGAGTTCCTGGTCTCGCCGGGCACCCGCCCCGATCTGACCCGGGCGATGATCGAGACGGGCACCGTGGTCATGACCGGGGCGCTCACCCCGTCGGAGATCATGGAGGCGCGGGAGCTCGGCGTTGACGTGGTGAAGATCTTCCCCGCCTCCCTCGGCGGCCCCTCCTACCTCAGCGCGCTGCGCGGCCCG
Organism: Microbacterium sp. CCNWLW41; assembly: GCF_037083505.1. Classification (NCBI taxonomy): domain Bacteria; kingdom Bacillati; phylum Actinomycetota; class Actinomycetes; order Micrococcales; family Microbacteriaceae; genus Microbacterium; species Microbacterium sp. CCNWLW41. The sequence goes on along the minus strand of NZ_JBAOJP010000002.1, from coordinate 692,802 downwards.
TTCCCGGACGCCCCGCTCATGCCGACCGGCGGCGTCACCCCCGACAACCTCGCGGAGTGGTTCGCCGCGGGGGCCGTCGCCGTGGGCGCCGGGGGCGACCTGGCGCGGGGCGCATCGATCGCCGCGGGAGACTGGGCGGACATCGAGCAGCGCGCCGTGCGCTTCGCCGCCGCCCTCGCCGCCGTTCGCCGCTGACACGCGCACGCACCGGCGTCCCGCACACCGGAGCGCTTCCCGCCCGTCGAGGCACGGGTCCCGAACCACTCGGCTCCCGCACAGCCGCATTTGGTATACCAATTGCATGACGCTCTTCCGCGCACCCCGCCTCCCCGGCGCCGTCGCCGCCGCGGTCCTGGCCGCGACGGCGACCCTGCTGGTGACCGGCTGCGCTCCGGCAGCCGAGGACGGGTCACCGGCCCCGCCGGCCTCCCGCACCCCCGCGCCGAGCATGACCGCCCCTTCCCCGACGACCCCCCGAACGGAGACCGAGATGGCCGCGATGGACTCCGCCCTGTATTCCGCCGCCGCCACCGGTGACGCGGCGGCGGTCCGCACCGCGATCGAGGGCGGCGCGAATCTCGAGACACGAGGAAAGGCCGGCATGACGCCGCTCGTCGCCGCGACCAAGGAGAACCACGTCGAGGCCGCCCGCGCGCTGATCGAGGCCGGGGCGGACGTGAACGCCAAGGACGACATCCAGGACTCCGCGTACCTCTATGCCGGCGCGCGCGGGCACGACGAGATCCTGCGCCTCACTCTGGCGCATGGCGCGGATCTCGCGAGCACGAACCGCTTCGGCGGCACCGCGCTGATCCCCGCCTCCGAACGTGGCCTGCTCTCCACGATCGGGATCCTGCTGGAGGCCGGGGTCGACCCGGACCACGTGAACGACCTCGGCTGGACGGCCCTGCACGAGGCGATCGTGCTGGGCGACGGCTCCGAGCGCTATGTGCTCGCCGTGCGCGCTCTCCTCGACGGCGGTGCGGATCCGACGATCCCCGACGGCAACGGCACCGCGCCTCGCGACCTCGCGCGGCAGCAGGGCTACGACGCCATCGTCGCCGAGCTCGACAACGCCCGTCCCCGGTAGCCGAGTGGTCAGTTTCTGCGGGTTGAGACGCCGCCAACCCGCAGAAACTGACCACTCGACAGACGGGGGGCCGTCGTCGGCGTCAGTCGAGGAAGATGTCGGGGTACAGCCGGTCGTCCGGCGTCCCGGGGACGGCCGCGTACGCGGAGAAGTCCGTGACGCCGTCCGCCTCGAGCACGTCCTCCACGATGAGGGACTGCCCGGTGTACTCGCGCGCGGGCTTGGTCAGCACGGCGTACGCCGCGTCCGCGTAGATCTCGGGCGTGCGGCTCGCGGCCATCACCCGATCGCCGCCGAGGAGGTTCTGCACGGCGGCCGTCGCGATCGTCGTCCTCGGCCACAGGGTGTTCGCAGCGATCCCGGCCTCGGCGAACTCCGCGGCGAGCCCCAGCGTCACCATCGTCATGCCGAACTTCGCCAGCGAGTACCCGGTGTGCGCGCCGAGCCACCGCGGCGTCGGGTTCAGCGGCGGCGACAGCGACAGGATGTGCGGGTTCGGGGAGTCCTTGAGGATCGGGATCGCCGCGCGAGACAGGAGGAACGTCCCGCGCACGTTCACGTCCTGCATCAGGTCGTACTTCTTGGCCGGGAGGTCCAGCGATCCGGACAGGTCGATCACGCTCGCGTTGTTGATCACGGCGTCGATCCCGCCGAACTCGCCCTGGGTCTTCAGCACCGCCTCGGTGATGTCGTCGTCCTCCCGCACGTCTCCGACGATCGGGAGCGCCCTGCCGCCGGCCGCGCGGATCTGCTCCGCCGCGGTGTGGATCGTGCCCTCGAGCTTCGGATGCGGCGTGTCCGTCTTCGCCAGCAGCGCGACGTTCGCGCCGTCCGCCGCCGCGCGCAGGGCGATCGCGAGGCCGATGCCGCGGCTTCCGCCGGACATGAGGATGGTCTTGCCGGCCAGCGGCTTGGTGTCGGTCATGGTTCTCCTCGGGGTCGTGTCGGGGTGATGCGCCGGTATCCGCTCCGGTGGACCGGAGCGACGGATCGCGGCGCGAGAGCGGGCGGCCTACTTCGGCGCCATGCGGATCGCGCCGTCGAGGCGGATCGTCTCGCCGTTGAGGTAGCCGTTCTCGACGATGTGCTGGACGAGCGCGGCGTACTCGTCGGGACGCCCGAGCCGCTGCGGGTACGGCACCTGCTGGCCGAGCGAGGCCTGCGCCGCCTCGGGGAGTCCCGCGAGCATGGGCGTCTCCATGATCCCGGGGGCGATCGTGCACACGCGGATCCCGTAACGGGCCAGCTCCCGCGCGATCGGCAGGGTCATGGCGTGCACGCCGCCCTTCGACGCGGCGTAGGCGGGCTGTCCGATCTGCCCGTCGAAGGCGGCGACGCTCGCCGTGTTGACGACGACGCCGCGATCCCCGCCCTCGGTCGGCTCGGTGCGGGCGATCGCCGCGGAGGCCTGCGAGATCACGGTGTAGGTGCCCACGAGGTTGATGCGGATGATCCGCTCGAAGCCGGACACGTCCGTCGGATTGCCGTCGCGGTCCAGCACCTTCGCCGGGGGCGCGATGCCGGCGCAGTTCACGACGATCCGCAGCGGCGCCTTCTCGGAGGCGCGCTCGACCGCCGCGCGCACCTGGTCGACGACCGTGACGTCGGCGGGAGCGAAGGCGAAGCCGTGCTCCTCGGCGACCGCCGCGCCGTCGGACCCGGGCAGGTCGACGATCGTGACGACCGCGCCGGCCTCCGCCAGACGACGGGCCGTGGCGAGTCCGAGTCCGCTGGCGCCTCCGGTGACGAGAGCGCCTGATCCGTGGATCTGCATTCGTGTTCTCCTTCGAACGGGTGAGCCCGAGTCCCAGCCTAGGCGGTCCTGAGTCCCACCGCGGTCATCGCCGGAGCGGGCCCGGCGCGGGCGGGTCTCGCGTGCGAGCCTACGTCAGCGCGCGTCTGGCGGGGAGCCCGGCCACCGCGGCGCCGCGTCGGCGGCCACCGGGCAGGATGGAGGCATGACCATCCCGTCCGAGCCCGTCACGATCCCCGACCGCGTCCGGGACCTCGGCGGCGACGCCGAGCTCGTCTGCGTGTGGAGCAACGACTATGGCGGGCTCACGTTCCGTGCGACTCCGACGGGCGGCGAGGCCTTCTACGTCAAGTGGGGACCACGCAACGCCGAGTCCTCCATGCGCGACGAGGCCGAGCGGATGCGCTGGGCGGGATCGTGGATCCGGGTCCCCCGCGTCCTCGCGCACGGCGAGGACGACACGCACGAGTGGCTCGTGACGACGGCGGTCGAGGGGCTGAGCGCGGTGGATCCGCGCTGGGCCGACGAACCCGAGACCGCGGTGCGCGCCGTCGGGGAGGCGCTGCGCACGATGCACGACGCGCTGCCCGTCGCGGAGTGCCCCTGGGAGTGGACGGTCCCCGCCCGCATCGCGAACGCGGCGGCGCGCGGGCTCGTGGTCCCCGAGGCGCTGCGGACCCCGCCCGCCGTCGACCGGCTCGTGGTCTGCCACGGGGACGCCTGCATGCCGAACACGCTGATCGGTCCGGACGGACGCCCGGCCGCGCACGTTGACCTCGCCGCGCTCGGGGCGGCCGATCGCTGGGCCGACATCGCGGTCGCCTCGATGAGCACGGAGTGGAACTACGGCCCCGGGTGGGACGACGTGCTCATCGAGGCGTACGGCGCAGAGCCCGATCGGGAACGGCTCGCGTACTACCGCGATCTGTGGAACGCCACCTGATCGCGCCGGCTCAGTAACGCAGGCCGTGCCCGAACCGGAAGGTCGGGTCCTCGGTGTCGAACGCCACGTCGGAGCGACTCGCGATGACGGCGGCGTCCGACCTCGGCAGGTCGAACGGCAGCGCCCCCTGAGGACCGCGGTCGCCGAACAGCACCGCGAGCACGGCCTGGTCGGACGCGCCGTAGTCGGCGAGCACCGCGCGGGCGGACTCCTCCAGGCCGCCGAGCACGGCGGGGCGGTCGAGGTAGACATCGATCACGGTCGGCACCGTCTCGGCGATCCGGGTGAGACGCGCGTGCTCCTCGGCCGGGAACTCCAACGACCCGGAGTGGAACATCGCGGAGAACCCGCCGCGGTCCCGGTCCTCGAACGGCGCCTTGATGCGCAGGATCGCGACGTCCGCCTCCTCGGGCGTGGCCACGACCGTGGCGAACCCGCCGAGCACCTCGGCGTCCACGCCCTCGGCGTAGACCGAGACGCCCCGCGACAACGGCAGGATCGCGTCGGTGTTCGTCAGGAGCGTGAGGGAGTCGCTCTGCGCGGCGAGCCCCTCCTCGACGAAGTCCGCGCGGCCGACCACGGCCTCGGCGCGGTCCTCGTCCACGAACGGGTCGTCGAAGAGCCCGAGGCGGAACTTCTCGCGCAGCAGCCGCCGGACCGAGACGTCGAGACGCTCCTCCGAGACCGCACCGCTTCCGAGGAGGTCCAGGAGGACATCGGTGCACAGCTCGCCGCCGAACTGGTCGACGCCGGCGTCGAGCGCCTTCACCATCCGCTCCGGGCGGGTCAGGTGCTCCAGGCCCCACGCCCGCGCCGGCATCGGCGTGCCGAGGATCTCGGCGTCGGTGAGCAGGCCCCAGTCCGTGCAGACGATGCCTTCGAAGCCGAGCCGGTCGCGCAGCAGATCGGTCAGGACGTCCTTGTTGAAGCCGAAGCCGACCTCCTCCCAATCGGTGCCGACGGGCTTGCCGTAGTAGGGCATCATCTGCGTGGCGCCGGCGCCGATCGCAGCGATGAACGGCCGGAGGTGGTACTCCTGCGCTCCTCCCGGATACACCTGCTCCTTGCCCCACTCGAAGTGCGGATCCTCGCCGTCGAGCTGCGGCCCGCCTCCGGGGAAGTGCTTGACCATGGTCGCCACGGAGTCCGGTCCGAGCTCTTCGCCCTGGAAGCCGCGGATGTAGCCGACGACGAGCGCGGAGGTGAGGTCCGCGTCCTCGCCGAACGTGCCGTTGATGCGCGACCAGCGCGGCTCCGTGGCGAGGTCGATCTGCGGGTGCAGCGCCACCCGCAGCCCGACGGCGAGGTACTCCTGCCGCGCGATGTCGCCGAAGCGCTGCAGCCGCTCCGGCGAGCGCAGCGCGGCGAAGCCCAGCGTCTCCGGCCACTGGGAGAAGGGCCCCGCGAGGATCGAGGTGAGGGGGTTGTCGCTGAACGCGTGGCGCGGATCCGTCGAGAACGTGAGGGGGATGCCGAGGCCGTCCTCCCGCGCCACGCGCTGCAGCGCGTTGTGCCAGGCGGCGAACTCCCGTCCGTCCGGGGCGGCGCCGAGGATGTTGAAGTGGTTCATCCGGCGCTTTCGCACCATCGACTCCGCCGACGGGATCCCGAACGTCGGGTTGCCGACGGACGGGTCGCCGAACGCGACCATGGTGTGGAAGAGCATGCCCGCCTTGTCGGCGGCGTCCATGCGCGACAACACGTCCTCCACCCGCTGCTCGACCGGCAGCGCCGCATCCTGGTACGGGAAGCGCACCTCGTCCTGTGTCATTCCTGTTCTCCTCACTCGATCGCTGGGTCAGCGCGCGGACTTGATGAACCAGACGCAGAACGCGCCCAGGATGCTCAGCACGATCCCGACCGGGAACAGCCCGGCGTACCCGAACACGAGCACGATCGCACCGGCGACGCCGGGAGCGAAGGTCTGCGGCAGCGTGGCGGCGATGTTGACGACCCCGAGGTCCTTCGCGAAGGACTTCGCCGACGGCAGCACCTGGCTGATGAGCGCCGTGTCCACGGCCTGGAACATGCCGAACCCGAACCCGATGATCGCCGTCATCACGAGCCACGACGTGTAGGTCGGCCAGATCCACGGCAGCGCGAGCGCGACGCCCATGACGACGGACGAGCCGAACACGAAGGGCTTGCGACGCCCGATCCGGTCCGACAGCGGGCCGGAGATGATGGTGGCGACGATCGTGCCGACGAGGCCGACCATGCCGAGGACCGGAATCACGGTGTTCGGGTTCTCGACGCCCAGGTAGTCGCCGAGGATGTAGAGCTGGTAGCCGGTGACGCCGAAGTAGCCGGTGTAGAGCAGCAGCCGGCCGGTGAAGGCCCAGAAGAAGTCCGGGTGCTTGACCGGGTTCACCCAGAACGTGCGCAGGAAGTCGCCGAGGCGGAACGGCTCCCGGGCGAAGTTCGTGCTGGGGTGGTCGGGGTTGAAGACGACGAAGAGGGTGAGCACGAGGAGCGCGAACGCGGCGAAGAAGACGTACCCCATGACGAGGTTGTCGAACAGCATGGCGCCGACGATCTGACCCCCGAGAGCGCCCGCCATCAGCCCGATGCCGAACAGCGTGGCGAACGTCCCCCGACGCGAGACGGGCACCCGGTCCGGGAGGACGGCCGACAGCGGTCCCTGCGCGACGTTGTAGAACACCTGGACCAGGCACCATCCGATCACGATCCCGACGAGCGAGTTCGCGAACGCGAGACCGACGAGCGACAGCCCGCCCGCCAGCGCCCCGAGGAGGATCCAGGGTGCGCGCCGGCCGTACTTGGACCGTGTGCGGTCGGAGATCTGGCCTGCGGCCGGCTGCGCGATCATGGCGCAGAGCGCGCCGATCGTGGCGACGATCGCGAAGTAGGCGACCTTCTGCTTCTCGTCCGGGTAGAGCAGTTCGATCTGGTGGGGCAGCAGGATGCCGGGCACCGCACCCCAGATCACGAAGATCGCGAAGTTCGCCGGCAGGATCCATCCGAGCAGACGCGGCAGGCCGCGCACGGGCGGGGGCGGGTCGTCCTCGCCGGACGCGGTCGCGACGAAGGTCGTCTCGGTCAGGGGCGCACGCACCTCATCGGGTGCGTCGGAGGGGATCGACGACATCGTCCGTCCTTCGGGTCGGGGGCGCTCCCGGCCGGGTGTCCGGGAGCGCCGAGGGTCCGCCGCGTCCTCGCGGCGATAGCACGCTAGCACGAATACCTGCACATGTGTAGGTTTTTGAGGACGGGTACGCTCGGCGACGGATCTCCCCCGATCCGTGCGCGACGGATCGATGCGCCCGCTGCAGTGTTCCGGGGACCGGAGAGCCGACGACGAGGGAGCGGATGACCACCACACGGGGATACACGACGGGGCGCGCCCGCCGCGCGCAGATCATCGCCGTCGCCACCGAGCTGTTCGGTCGCGTCGGCTTCAACAGCGCCACGATGCGGGAGATCGCCGAGGCCTGCGACATCACCCGCGCAGGCCTGTCGCACCACTTCCCCACCAAGGAGTCGCTGATGGAGGCGGTGCTGGAGACCCGGGACGTCGAGGACCGCGAGCGGTTCCGCCGTAACGGCTCGCGCGGCTCCGACGGCCTGGGCGTGCTGCGGGGCATGGTGGACCTCGCGCGCCACAACACCCAGGTCCCCGGCATCATCGGGCTCTACGCGGTGCTGTCCGCGGAAGCGGCCGCCCCCGACCACCCTGCGCACGACTACTTCGTCCGCCGCTACGCGCGGATCCGCGAGGGCACTGCGACGGCTCTCCGCCGCGCTCGGGACGCCGGGTTCCTCGCCGCCCACGTGGACGAGGAGCAGGCCGCCGCGGAGCTCACCGCGATCATGGACGGTCTGCAGCTGCAGTGGCTGCTGGATCCCGACTCCGTCGACATGGCCGCCGCCGTCCGCCGCCGGATCGAGGAGCTTCTGACGGTACCCCTCGACCCGCCCGCCTGACGACGGGACCCGGCACGGTCAGGACCAGATGAAGCGGAACGTCCCCGCCGCGACCGCGGCGGCCAGCGCGGCCGCCGCGGTTCCACAACGCAATGTCCGCCGAAAAGGGGACATCTCAATAACGATGGAACCGCTAGCGTGTATCGGGCACGGCAAAAATGAATAGCAATCGGACGAGGAGGTCCAAATGCGACCCGAACACCAGTATACAACCATGACGGCGCGACTGGGGAGGATGTTTCTCACAGGAATAGCGTCGGGGGCGATACTCGCCACCGTCACCCTCTTCGCGTCCAACTCGGCGAACGCTGAAGAACTGGCCACAGCTGCAGCATCCTCGCTGGAAGAAGAGTCATTCGGCCAAAACGTTGACGCAGCTCATATCGCGATCACCTCCGCCCCGCCCACCGGGCAGGTTCTTGCAATGACGAGGACGCCGACAGGGGAGCTGATCCCGCTCGGCGGGTATGCCCTTGACCTCAACGGACCGGCACAACCGAATGGCAACACCAATGAAACCGCCACCCCATATCTGATCGACTTCAATCAATGGGTCAGTTGTTTCTCACTGAACAACGAAGGGGAAGTCTTCGCCTCGTATTCACATCCTTACAATGGGGGCAGGCAAGACGTGAGGCTCAAGTGCGGAAACTCAACTTGGGGCTACAAACACATCCGGCTGAATCACGAGGCAGACTGGCAGGAAAAGTACAACACGGCCCGCGATCGCGGGTGGAATCCAGAACTCCAGGGGATGAACGGTTGGGATGACCTCATGGCAGAAGGGGCCGGGAACGCGATCCGCTTCTGGACCTATGCCGGGCCAGTTTCGAACAATACAAAGTGCACCGTAGGCGAGCTGGTCTTTGTCGAATGGAACGGATCGACATGGACGATCGTATACGAGTTCAGAGCCGTAGCAGCGTTCGCCACAAACTCTGACAAACTGATCTCGACATATCCCACCCGACACGCCACCTGCTGATGGATGCGAAGGGGGTTCCTGATTGGATCTCAGAACCCCCTTCGAACTTCAGCTCTCAGCCACACTTCGGCACGCAAATCGTCCCACACGGCCTCGCCCTCCTGGAGCCATTTTCGATGTGCCTCCGAGTGCTCCCATGTGGCGCTCAAGCCGAAGTGCTCCTGCCAGTCGCTCTGCCAACTCGCAAGCCGAGCTCGTAGGGCGCTCGAAACGCCTAGTCCAACCAGATCGCGATCGGAAAGCGGTCCTTCCGAGTCCCAAACTGGGGAGTGCCGACCGATCTCAGGTCGGAGGGTGAGCATTTTCACCTTGCCGTCGCGTCGTCGGGCCTCACGTCCGGCCGCCATTTCATCGCTGACGGCGTCTGGCACGTCGATCTCGACCCAGGAAACAGCATCAACGACCCGTCGCCAGATCACCATCGCATCAGGGTATCCACCCATCGATCAATCCACCACGCCGTCCGCCGCCGGATCGAGGAGCTTCTGACGGTTCCCCTCGACCCGCCCGCCTGACGACGGGACCCGGCACGGTCAGGACCAGATGAAGCGGAACGTCCCCGCCGCGACCGCGGCGGCCAGCGCGGCCGCCATGATGGCGAGACCGCCGAGGAGGGCGACGGCATCGCGAAGGGACAGGCGGGACGGACGCGACCAGGTCCGCGGGATCCCGGACCCGAACCCGCGCGCCTCCATCGCCATCGCCAGCTTGGTGCCCCGGCGCACCGCGAACACGAGCAGCACGAACGCCATCGACGCGACCCGGCGGATCACCCCCCGGTCCCCCACACCGCGGGCGCGCCGGGCCAGGGACATGGTCCGCCAGTCATCCACGAACAGGCCGAGCATGCGGGTCCCGGCGAGGACTCCCAGCACGAACCGGCTGGGCAGGCGCGCGACCTGCGCGAGCGCGTCCGCCAGCTCCGTGGGATCGGCCCGGCCGAACAGCAGGATCGTGGGCAGACCGAGCGCGATCACCCGGATGCTCACCGCGACCGCGAGCTGTATCGACCCCTCGCTGATCGCCGCGACGCCGAACGTCCAGAACACCCGGCCCTCGGGCTCGGCGTAGAGGAGCATGCTCACGCCGGCGACGGGGGCGACGAGCAGGAGCAGCGACAGCCGCGTCAGCACCGTCCGGTAGGAGAGTCCGGTCAGGGGGACGCACAGCAGCTGCAGTCCGATCGCGACGAGACCGCTCACGACGTCGATCGACGCGAACAGCGGGATCGACAGCACCAGGGCCAGGAGGATCCGGGTGACGGGGTTGACCCCGGAGATCCAGCCGCGCGGGGCCTCCTCCCCCGGCGTCGGCACCGGGAGCGCGACGTCACGTGGCGAGCGGACCGGTGCCGTCATGCCGCCCTCCCGAGCCCCGTATCGGCACGGGCGAGGTCGACGCGGCGACCGCCGAGCAGATCGACCACGGCCTCGTCGTGGGTGACCGCGACGATCGACGTGCCGCGCGCAATCTGCTCCTGCAGGAGCCGGACGAGCTCGATCCATCCCCGCCGGTCCTGCCCGAACGTGGGTTCGTCGAGGACGATGACCGAGGGCGACGCCGCGAGCGCGGTCGCCACCGAGAGCCGACGCTTCTGACCGCCGGACAGGGTGAACGGGTTGGCGGCGGCGAGCGGGGCGAGGTGCAGCCGTTCGAGGAGCTCGCCGACCACCGTGTCGATCCGAGCGGCGTCCCATCCGAGCGCCTTCGGCCCGACAGCGAGCTCGTCGCGCACGGTCTGCGTGAGGAACTGGTGCTCGGGCTCCTGGAAGACCGTCCCGATCCGGGTCAGCAGCTCGCGCGACGACCAGGAGATCGGCTGTAGTCCCTTGCGTCCGCGCAGCGCCTCGTCCGCGAGGACCTCGCCGGAGAGCGGGCGCAGGAGCCCGGCGAGGGTGAGCGCGAGGGTCGATTTGCCTGCCCCGTTGGGGCCGGTCACCACCGTGGCCGCCCCGGCCGGGACGGCGAGGTCGAGTCCGGTCCGCACCGGGCGACGCCCGTCCCTGCTCACCGCGAGATCGACGGTCCTGAGGATCGCCGGGTCCGCCTCACCCGCGGCGGGCAGGGCCGCAAGGCCGGTCGGACGGCCCGGGATCCAGACGCCCGCAGCCGCGAGCGCGTCGCCGTGGCGGGCGAACACCTCCGCGGGTGGGCCGTCGGCGAGCAGCCCCCCGTCGGCGGCGAGCACGATCACGCGGGTCATCAGGTCCGCCCACACCGGCGTGCGGTGCTCCACGATGACGGCCGTCGCCCCCGTCTCGGCGAGGACCCTTTCCACGCTGGCACGGATCCCGGTGACGCCGTCCGGGTCGAGGTTGGCCGTCGGCTCGTCCAGCAGGAGCAGTCCCGGGCGCATCGCGAGCGCGCCGGCCAGGGCCAGCCGCTGCTTCTGACCGCCGGAGAGGGCCGCCGTCGGTCGCTCGAGCGGGACGTCGAGCCCGACCGCGTCGAGCGCCTGCGCCACCCGGACGGGGATGCTCGCGGCGGGAACGCCCAGGTTCTCGCAGCCGAACGCGACATCGTCGCCGACCTTCGACAGGACCACGCCCGCGTCCGGGTCCTGGAGCACCAGGCCGATGCGGCCGCGGCGCTGCTCCGGGTCGGCGCCGTCGACGTGCAGCAGACCGGCGCGCTCGCCCTCGTCGGCGTCACCGAGCAGCCCCGCCATCCCGGCGAGCAGCGTCGACTTGCCCGCCCCGGAGGCGCCGAGGAGCAGGACGCGCTCGCCCGGCTCGATCGTGAACGAGACGTCGCGGACCGCGGGCAGGCGCCGTCCGGCGTAGCGCCACCCCCAGCCGTCGGCGACGACCCGTACGGGCGTCGTCACGTCAGACCTCGCGGCGCCGCTCGCGCCCCGCGGCGAAGCGGCTGAGCGCTCCCGTCGCGGCCAGCGCGCGCACCAGCAGCCAGCCGACGAGCCCCGCCAGCAGCGCTCCGGACACGACCACGCAGCCCAGGTAGATCGCGTTGAACTCGACCGACTTCAGGATGTTGGGCGAGCTGCCGTAGAAGAGCTCGAAGACCCACGCCGCGGCGCCCGCGCCGATGCCCGCGAGTGCGGCGACCGGCAGCGTGAAGCGGCGGTAGAGGAAGAGCGCGAAGACGAGCTCGGCGCCGAGGCCCTGCACGAGTCCGGACAGGACTGTGGAGACGCCCCAGACGTTGCCGATCATCATCGAGACGATGGCCGCCACCAGCTCCACGACGAGCGCCGCGCCGGGCTTGCGGATCACGAGGCCGCCGACGACGCCGCCGATCAGCCAGATCCCCACGGCGATGCCGCCGAGACCGGGCGTGAGGCCGTCGGCGGCGGTGAACCAGGCGTAGCCGACGGTGTTCCAGACCCAGAAGACGAGGCCGAGGGCGACGCCGAGCACGGCGGCGACGACGATGTCGACGACCCGCCAGCGCAGGCTCCTCGTCCCCGTGGCAGTGACGACGGCGGATGCGGACGTGTTCATAGAGACTCCTCCCTGCGCCGGCATGATCCGGATCAGGTTCGACGGTCGAAGCGCGGATCGCTTCCTCTCAGCCCGGCTCGCCGGACTCCCGTGGTGTCCGCCCATCCTACCGCGACGCCCCGGTCGTTGAGCGACACTTCGACTCGCTTCGCTCGCTCAGTGCAGGTCTCCGCGGGACGAAACGCCCCGCCCTCGTCGCGGCGGTCGCGCAGGGCCCGGCCGGTACGGTAGATGCCGTGACGAACAACGACCACGGATCGACCCCGAACGCGCCCGCCGAGGCGCCCGAGGAGGCGTCCGCGGTCGCCGTGACCCGGGAGGACGCCGACGCGACGGACCCGACGCCGGACCACGCCCCCGCGCCCGTGGCCCTCGCCGCGCCCGCTTCTGAACGCGCCGCCCCGCCGGCGGACGGGTTCGCCGACGGCCCGGCGCCCGAGACGGACGCCCTGTCGTGGGTCGACATCGAGCGTCTCGCCTCCTCGACGGCGACAGGATCCTCGGCCACGGCCGGAGCGCGAGGCGACCTGCTCAGCGGCGCACCGCAGCGCCCGGCTCGCCGCGCCGCCGTCCTGGCACCGCTCGGAATCCTCGTCACCCTCGGCGCGGCCTATGCCGGGACCACTGCCCTGTGGCCGCTGACCGCGATCGCGCCGACCGTCTCCTCCGCCGCGTTCGAGCCGGCCCCCGCCGATCCGGCTGCCCTCACCTGGCCCGTCTTCGGAAGCGCCGCCCTCGCCGTGGATGGGATCGGCACCGCAGCGTCGGACGAGGAGCAGGTGCCCATGGCGAGCATCACCAAGCTCGTCACGGTGCTCGCCGCCCTGGACGCGCTGCCCCTCGCACCGGGCGAGCAGGGCCCGTCGTTCGCCTTCACCGCGGAGGACAGCGCGGAGTACTGGCGGTACCGCGAGTCGGATCAGTCCTCGCTCGACGTCCCCGTGGACGGCTCACTCACCGAGTATCAGCTGCTCCAGGGCATCCTGCTGGGTTCGGCGAACAACTATGCGGACCGGCTGGCGCGCGAGATCTGGGGATCCGACGCCGACTTCGTCGCCGCGGGCGAGCAGTGGCTGCGTGTGCACGACATCTCCGGCATTTCTCTGCAGAATCCCTCGGGGTTCGGGTTCGGCAACGAGTCCACGCCGCGGGCCCTCATCGACCTCGGACGCCAGGCGCTGAGCCACCCCGTCGTGGCGGAGATCGTCGCGACGCCGGCCGCGGAGATCCCCGGAGCGGGCCTGGTCCAGAACTCGAACAAGCTGCTCACCGACGCCGGCGTCGTCGGTGTGAAGACGGGCACCATCGGCGACGGCGACGACACCCTGTACAACGTCCTGACCGCCAAGGACATCCCCGTCGGAGAGACCACGGTCCGCGCGTACGCCTCGGTGCTCGGCCAGCCCGACGACGACTCCCGCTACGACGTGAGCCGCACGCTGTACTCCGAGCTCGAGGCGGCCCTGTCCGCACAGGCCCCGACCGTCACCCGGGGCACGGTCCTCGGCACGGTCGAGACCCGGTGGGGGGCCACGGCCCCGCTCGTCGCCGCCGAGGACGGCCGCGTGGTCCTGTGGAACGGCGCCCTCGCATCGGCGACCAGCCGTCTCGCGCTCGGCGACGACTGGGACACCGGGGGCGAGGCCGGCTCCCTCGCCCTGAAGGGCCCGCTGAACACGGTGGAGGTTCCCGTGGAGCTCGGCGAGGACCTCGCCGGCCCGGGCTTCCTCTGGCGCCTCACGCACCCCGTCGAGCTGTTCGGTCTCGCCCCGGCCGACTGATCCGCCGCCGCGCCGGGGAGACACCCGCGCGCCCGCGGGCGCCGCGAGCACCCCTCGGCCCCTCCTCTTCCTCTACACCGCCGACGCCCGACCCGCCGTCTGCGGCGGCCCGAGGCGCTTGCTCGCCCCCGCTCATCACGGACGGAGCGGAGGCGGATCGACGACGAAGGCCCGCACCTCTCGGTGCGGGCCTTCGTGCGATCAGACGGGTCAGGCGGACGTGCCGTCCTGATCCCCGGAGCGCTCCGGGCCGTCGGGCGTCGCCCCATCCGGGCGGACGCCCTCCTGCGCGGAGAGGCCGGCCCGCACGGAGGCCATGCCCGCCGCCGGGATGCCCGCCACCGCGTCCGCGGCCGCCGTGGCCTCCTCCGCTGCCGCCTCGCCGGTCACCACGACCGGCACCGACGCGGTGAGCGCGGCCTCGGCGTCGACATCGGTCGCCGCCTGCTCGAACTGCGACTGGTAGAGCCGCCAGTACGCGCCCTCGGCCGCGATCAGCTCGTCGTGGGTTCCCTGCTCGACGATGTCGCCGTGCTCCATCACGAGGATGAGGTCGGCATCGCGGATCGTCGAGAGTCGGTGCGCGATCACGAACGAGGTGCGCCCCTGCCGCAGCGCCGCCATGGCGTGCTGCAGCAGCAGCTCGGTGCGGGTGTCGACCGCGCTCGTCGCCTCGTCCAGGATCAGGATCGACGGCTGGGCCACGAAGGCGCGCGCGATCGTGATCAGCTGGCGTTCGCCGGCCGACACGTTCGACGCGTCCTCATCGAGGACGGTGTCGTAGCCCTCGGGGAGGGCGTGCACGAACCGGTCGACGTACGTCGCCTTCGCCGCCGCGAGGATCTCGTCGTCGCTGGCCGTGGCCTTGCCGTAGCGGATGTTCTCCTGGATGGTCCCCGCGAACAGCCACGGGTCCTGCAGCACCATACCGGTGCGCGAGCGCAGGTCGTCCCTCGTCAGCTCGGCGATGTCCTGCCCGTCGAGCAGGATCCGGCCCGAGTCGAGCTCGTAGAACCGCATGATGAGGTTCACCAGCGTCGTCTTCCCGGCGCCGGTGGGCCCGACGATCGCGACGGTCTGCCCCGGCTCCACCCGGAAAGACAGGTCCGTGATCAGCGGACGGTCCGGCGAGTACGAGAACGCGACGTGCTCGAACTCGATGACGCCCTTGCCGCCGGTGACGGTCGGCGCGTCCTCGTCGTCCGGGTCCTGCTCGTCCGCGTCCAGCAGCTGGAACACACGCTCCGCGGAGGCGGTTCCGGACTGCACGACCGCGGCCATGCCGCCCAGCTCCGACAGCGGCTGGGTGAACTGCTGCTCGTACTGGATGAACGCCTGCACGTCGCCGAGACGGATCTGCCCGCTGGCGACCATGAGTCCGCCGAGCACCGCGATGCCGACGTAGGTCAGGCTCCCGACGAACTGCATCGCCGGCATGATGATGCCGGAGAGGAACTGCGCCTTGAACGCCGACTCGTACAGCTCCTCGTTCTCCTCCTGGAACTTCGCCAGCGCGTCCTTCTCGCGTCCGTAGACCTTGACGAGCGCGTGACCGGAGAAGGCCTCCTCGACGCGGGCGTTGAGACGGCCGACCTTCTTCCACTGCGCGCTGAACGCCTTCTGCGACCGGGGCCCGATCACGCCGAAGATGATGCCCATCAGCGGCAGGGCGATGAGGGTGACGAGAGCGAGCTGCCACGAGATCGAGAACATCATCACGAGCACGCCCACGACCGTCAGGATCGAGGTCAGCGCTCCCGACAAGGACTGTTGCATCGTCTGGGTGATGTTGTCGATGTCGTTCGTGACGCGCGAGATCAGCTCGCCGCGCTGCACCTTGTCGAAGTACGACAGCGGCAGGCGGTTGATCTTCGCCTCGACGTCCTCGCGCAGGCGCCACATGGTGCGCACCATGATGACGTTGATGACGTAGCCCTGCAGCCAGCTCAGCAGCGCAGAGCCGACGTAGATCGCCAGGACCGCGGTGATGATCCAGCGCAGGCGATCGAAGTCGATCCCCGCCCCGACCTGGAAGTCCTTCATGGCCGCGACCATGTTGGCGAACTCGTTCTGGCCCTGCGATCGCAGCAGCTCGACGACCTGGTCCTGGGACAGGTCGGCGGGCACGCCGTTGTCTCCCATGGTCTTCGAGACGAAGCCCTCGAAGACGAGGTTGGTCGCCTCGCCGAGCACCTTCGGGGCGGCCACCATGAGGACCACGCCGACGGCGCCGAGGATCGAGACGATCACCAGCCAGACCGCGGAGGGCCTGAGCAGGCCGAGCATCCGAGCGAAGTTCGGGCCGAACCGCTCGGCCTTGCCGGGAGCCGGGCCGTCGAACATGCCCCCGCCGTCCAGGCGCGCCTTCTCGGCGAGCTCCTCCTCGTACTTCTCCTCGTCGGTGAGCTCGCGTTCCGCGGTGGCCGTGGCTCCGGCCGTGCGCGCGGCCCGGGCGGCCGCGATGCGCTCGCGGCGGCTTATGGGCTTGTCCTGGTTCTCAGCGCTCATGCGTCCACCCCCAGCTGCGACTCGACGATCTCGCGATAGGTGTCATTGGTCTCGAGCAGTTCCTCGTGCGTGCCGACGCCGACCATGGTGCCGCCCTCCAGGACGACGATCCGGTCCGCGTCGGTGATGGTGGACACGCGCTGGGCGACCACGATCTTCGTGACGTCCGGCAGCTCGCGCCACAGCGCCTGACGCAGCCGGGCGTCCGTCGTGAGATCCAGCGCGGAGAAGGAGTCGTCGAAGACGAGCACGCGCGGGCGGTGCACGATCGCGCGGGCGATCGCGAGCCGCTGGCGCTGGCCGCCGGAGACGTTCGTGCCGCCCTGCGCGATGCGGGAGTTCAGGCCGTCGGGCATCTCGGAGACGAAGTCCTTCGCCTGCGCGATCTCCAGCGCCTTCCAGAGCTCCTCGTCGGTGGCGTCCTCCCGGCCGAAGCGCAGGTTCGACGCGATCGTCCCGGTGAACAGGAACGGGCGCTGCGGCACGAGCCCGATGCTCTCCCAGAGGGCGTCGACGTCCGCCTCGCGGACGTCGGTCCCACCGACGGAGACGCTGCCTCCGGTGACGTCGAACAGTCGCGGGATGAGCGAGACGAGCGTCGTCTTCCCGGCGCCGGTCGACCCCACGATCGCGACCGTGTCACCGGGCTCGGCCGCGAAGCTGATGCCGGTGAGCACCGGCGCCTCCGCACCCGGGTAGGTGAACTCGACGCCGTCGAAGGCCACGGAACCGGGGGCGGCGAACTCCGTCACGCCGCCGACCGGGCGGGTCATGCTGGACTCGGCGTCCAGGACCTCGCCCACGCGCTCGGCCGAGACCGCGGCGCGCGGGATCATCATCGCCATGAAGCTCGACATGATGACGCCGCCCATGATCTGGCCGACGTACTGCATGAAGGCGAAGAGGGTGCCGACCTCGACGTTGCCCGCGTTGACCTCGATGCCGCCGAACCAGATGACGCCGACCACGGTCACGTTCAGGATCAGCATGAACAGCGGGAAGAGCAGCACGAACAGCGAGCCGACCTTGCGGCCGACGACCATGATGTCGGTGTTCGCTCCGCGGAACCGCTCCTCCTCGATCCGCTCGCGCACGAAGGCGCGCACGACGCGCACGCCGGTGAGCTGCTCCCGCATCACGCGGTTCACGGTGTCGAGCTTGCTCTGGTAGCTGCGGAACAGCGGGACCATCCGGCCGATCACGAGCACGGCGAGCACCAGCAGCACCGGCACGGCGACCGCGATCAGCCAGCTCAGGCCGACGTCCTGGCGCACGGCCATGATGATGCCGCCGATGGCCAGCAGCGGCGCGGTGACGAACATCGTCGCGCCCATCATCGCGAGCATCTGCACCTGCTGCACGTCGTTCGTGTTTCGGGTGATGAGGGAGCCGGCGCCGAAGCGCGAAACCTCGCGCTCGGAGAAGCCGCTCACGCGGGCGAAGACGTCGGCGCGGATGTCCCGGCCCAGTCCCATGGCCGCCCGGGCGGCGAAGTAGGTGGCGATGATCGAGGAGACGATCTGGCCGAGCGACACGGCCAGCATGAAGACGCCGTGCGACCAGATGAATCCGGTGTCGGCCTTGGCGACGCCCTCGTTGATGATGTCGGCGTTCAGCGAGGGAAGGTAGAGCATGGCGAGCGCGCTCGCGAACTGGAACACCAGCACGCCGAGCAGCAGCCATCGGTATCGGGACAGATATCGGACGAGGAGTTTTCCGAGCACAGGCGGACTTCCTTGTGGGAGCGGATTTCCTGACGGAAGGGGGATAGGGCCACCCTCGCCACCCCAGTGGGCGAGAAGAGGCCAGGCAATAGAGTGCCACGGGGGTCGGACAAACACACCCCTTCCCCGGATCCCTTCGCTGTCAGCGAAACGATCCCGCGGTCAGGCGCTATTTCTGGCCCGGATCGAAGAACGCGAGGCGGCCTCAGCGAGCGACGACCAGATGAGGTCGCGGCCCCTCGATGCGCGCGATCGAGATCTTCACCTCGGTGAGCTCGTCCTTCACGCCTCGCACGTCGATCCTCAGGACCTCGACGTCCGTCTTCAGAACCGCGCCATCTGTCTTCAGATCCACCACGTCATCCTTCAGGACCGCGACATCGTTCTTCAGGACCGCCACGTCCTCCTTCAGGACCGCGACATCGTCCTTCAGGACCGCAACATCCGTCTCAGAACCGCGACATCCTCGCGGACGACGGCGATCTCCGAACGCACCTCGGCGAATCCGGTGCTCATCTCGGAACGCACGGCGGCGAACCCGGCCCCCATCTCGGAGCGGATGCTCGACGCCGAGTCGTCCATCCGCCGGATCATCCACGCGAAACCCGCGAACATCGCGGCGCCGATCGACACGACGACGGCCAGCCCGGTGAGGACCACGCCGAAGAGCTCTGCCGACACGAACACCTCCTCATTCTGCCGGACCGCCCGATGGCCCGCCAGAAGGAGTCTCGCCCGCTGCACAGGATCGGCGGCCGCCGTCGTCAGGATCTGTGGGGAGCCGGTCCCGACGGCTCGGCGGTGGAGGACGACGGGCGTCAGTCCCAGAGCGGCGTCGGCGGCACGTGGGAGCGGGCGGGCGCGGCGGCGTCGCCGCCGAGATCGCCGATCGTCGCCGGATTCCACGAGGGGTTCCGATCCTTGTCGACCAGCTGCGCCCGGATCCCCTCGACGAGATCGGGATGATGCGCGGCGAACCACAGCACACGCCGGTACTCGCCCTCGAGCGCCGGGCGGAGGTCGTCCATCGCGCGGGACTCCCTGACGGCTTCCAGCGTGACGGCGAGCGCCGTCGGCGACAGCTCTCCGAGCAGATCGGCGACCCCCGCCGGATCCGGACCTTCTCCGGCGACCTGCGGCGCCGCGCGCAGCCGCGCGAGGATCTCCACGACGGAGTCGCCGGCGAACACCTCGTCGATCCACCCCCTGGCCGCGGACAGCGGCGACGGGTCCGGCGTCTCGTCGAACAGCAGGACGATCTCGCTCGGACCGGTCGGGTCCGCACGGAACGCCAGCGCCTCGCGCAGCGCGTCGAGCCGGTCCGAGGGCACGTAGTGATCCGCGAAGCCCGCGTACAGCGCGTCTGCGCCGCTCATCGTGCTGCCGGTCAGCCCGAGGTACTCGCCGAGCCGGCCCGGGGCTCGTCCGAGCAGCAGCGTGCCGCCGACATCGGGCGTGAACCCGATCCGGGTCTCCGGCATCGCCAGCTTCGAGCGCTCCGTGACGACGCGGATCGCTGCGTGCCCGGCGATACCGATGCCGCCGCCCATCGTGATGCCGTCCGCGATGGCGACCACCGGCTTCGGGTACTCGGCGATCTCGGCGTCGAGCGCATACTCCTCGCGGAAGAACGCCACCGTGTCCTCGAAGCGGTCGGTGGTGAGGAAGTCGTAGAGGGCGCGGACGTCGCCGCCCGCGCAGAGACCGCGCTCCCCGGCCCCGTCGATGAGCACGATCTGCACGTCGCTGTCCTCGCGCCAGGTGTCCAGCGTCCGGCGCATCTCCCGGATCATCCCGATGTCGAGAGCGTTGAGCGCCTCGGGACGGTTCAGGGTGAGGCGGCCGAGGGCCCCTTCGGTGCGCGCGATCACCCGCGAGGGCGCGGCGGCGGACGGGGAGGCGTCGGCGATGGCGGTCACGGTGCCACGTTACCGCGGGCGCCGGAGACCGGCGAACCGTCGGCGCGCGCGGTATATCCCGTGGTCGATGAGCATTTCCAGGTGCTTTCCGACAAGATAGATGAGGTAATGCCCCTGACGACGAGAGGTCGCAGATGACCGACGGACAGCTGCTCGAGTTCTCCCGGGTGACGAAGCGTTTCGGCGCGCTGACAGCCGTGGACGACCTGTCCGCGCAGATCGCGCCCGGCACCGTCACCGGGTTCCTCGGGCCCAACGGCGCGGGCAAGACCACCTCCCTGCGCATCCTCCTCGGTCAGGTCCGCGCCACCAGCGGCACCGCGACCATCGGCGGCAAGGCGTACTCGGAGCTTCGTCATCCGCTGCGCACGGTCGGCGCGGTCATGGAGGACACGGCGTACCGGCCCCGGCGCACGGCTACCCGCCAGCTCACCATCGCGGCGAAGGCCAACGGCATCCCGCTCTCGAGAGTGGCGGAGGTCCTGGCGCTCGTCGGGCTGCAGAACGAGACCGAGACCCGCATCGGCGCCTACTCCCTCGGCATGCGCCAGCGCCTCAGCGTGGCGCACGCGCTGCTCGGCGACCCGGGCGCCCTCGTTCTCGACGAGCCCGCCAACGGGCTCGACCCCGAGGGCATCCGCTGGATGCGCCTGCTGATCCGCCGCCTCGCCGACGAGGGTCGCACCGTGCTCGTCTCCTCTCATGTCCTGAGCGAGATCGAGCAGATCGCGGACGACGTCCTGGTGCTCTCGAAGGGTCGACTCGTCTACGCGGACAGCATGAGCAAGCTCTCGGACCCGACCACGGGATCCGTGGTCGTCGATGCCGAGGACCGCGACGCCCTGGCGGCCGCTCTGAGCGCGTCGGGGCTGTCGCACGACGTGCTTCGCTCCGGCCTGACGGTGCACGACACCGACGCCGCGACGGTGGGAGCCCTGGCCGCATCGGCCGGCCTGGCTCTCACCACCCTGCAGCAGCGCGGACCGACGCTGGAGGAGGTCTTCCTCGACCTCGTCCACGGCCGCCGCGACCCCGTCGCCGGGGGGACGCGGGCAAGCGCCGCCGCGGCCGCTGCAGGGACGAGCGCCACCGGCGCACCCGACGATGCTCCTGAGGCGGCCCTGACCGGGGCGGCGGACGCCACGACCGCGCTGCCCGTCGTCGGCGACGCGGAGTCCCCGGTCTCGGCGGGCGCGGCGATCGGAGCCGGGGCGGCCGCCGCCGGCGCGGCCGTCGCGGGCGGCCTGCTGGGGACGGAGGGCGGTTCCGAGCCGAGCACCCGTCGCGCCGCACGCACCCAGGCGGAGGACGCGGACGCGGGCGACGAGCCCGCCGATGCCGACGCCGCCGCCTCGGCCGCCGAGGACGAGACACCGGACGAGACGTTCGCGACTCCCCTCGCCGAGGGGGAGGCTCCGGCCTCCGACGACGAGACGACGGGCGACTCCGCCTCGGACGAGTCGACGGACGCCGCGGACGACGAGCCGGGCGACGTCGTCGCGGACGAGTCGAAGGCCGACTCCACGTCGGACGAGTCGACGGACGACGAGACCCCCGCGTCCCCGGAGGACGCGGAGCCCACCGCTTCCGAGGACACCGAGAACGACGCCGCCGAGGAGACGGCAGCCGACGCCGCGACGGCAGAGGACGAGGCACCGGACGACGCATCGGCGAGTGACACCGCGGAGGACTCCGCCGTGGCCGCGGGCGTCGCCCTGACGGCACCGATCGACACCGACACGGACTTCGGCGTGTCCGCCGCGTCCGCCGGTGACGGAGCCGACATCACGACGCCGTCCGAGCAGGACGACGACCGCGCCGACGGACCGCTGCCCTTCGCGACCGCGGCGATCTCGGTTCCCGACGCCGCACCGGAGCCGACGTTCGACGAGCTCATCTCCGGAGTCCCCGCTTCGGCGCAGGCGGACGCGGCGTCAGGTGACGAGGCGCCCACGACCGCGCTTCCCGTGCCCGCCGAATCGTCGGAGACCGACGCACCCGAGGCGGAGGACGCGCCCGAGACCGAGGTCGACGCCCCGGCGGACGCCGAGGCCGACGCCCCGGACGACGCGGAAGAGCGGGGCACCGAGGAGGGCGGCGCGGATGGACGCGCAGCCGCCGAGGCGGACACCGCAGATGTCCCTTCCGAGGACGCGCCCGAGGCCCCTTCCGAGGTGGAGGTTTCCCGCAACGACGAGGCCTCGGCCGAGGACGCGACCTCGGCCGAAGAGCCGCCGACAGAGACGTCGGGGATCACGGGCATCGAGATCTTCAGCTCGCTCACCGAGGGCCAGACCCAGGCGATCCCCGTCGTCCTGGACGCATCGCACGGATCCGAGCCCGAGGACGCCGACGACGTGACCAAGGACGAGGATCCGCGCGCCGCCGCGGTCAGCGCCTCGCTCGCGGCTGCCGCCCGCGCCTACTACTCCGAGGACGCTCCGTCCTACACGCCCGGCGACGCCGAGCCGGACGAGGAACGCCGCACGTGGCGGATCGCCAGCACGGGCGTGATCGACACGGTTCCGACCGCGGAGGAGGGCGAGCGCCCCGCCGACGCCGCCGATGTCCCGGCCGCCGACGATGCCGACGATGCCGAGACGTCCGAGGAACAGCACTCGGACGCGACGCCGGACGACGCGTCCGAGGGTACGGTCGACCAGAACGCCGCCGACGCACACGACCGTGGCGAGGGCGAGGAAGGCCACGACGGCTCCGAGGACGGCGAGCGCCCCCGGGACTGACCTCAGCGACGCGCGAACGCGGCGATCCGACCCCGGTCGGCTCGCCGCGTTCTTCGTCCTCTCATGCTGCGGCAGGAGATCCCGGGTCCGCCCGGGGCCCTCACGCGCCGGCGGGGCGGATGGCAGGCTTGCCCGCGCGCCCCTTCCCCGGCACGCGGACCGGACCGGTCGCGGCGATCTCGGTGACCTCGGCGAGCTCCTCCGACACGTCCAGGCGCAGCGCCTGAGCGAGGGCCAGCCCATGACGGGTCGTCAGGATCAGGCGCTCGTACTCCGCGCCGACCAGGTCGATGACCACGCTCGGGCGGCGACGACGGATCAGCACGAAGTCCTTGCCCGACGCGGACTGCCACGTTCCCGCGGCCAGGACGCCGGGGATGTGCGTGCCGGGAGCGCGGATGCCGCGCAACCACGTCCACGCGTCATCCGTGAGCTGCACCTTCGTGATGGCGGAGCGCTCGATGTGCAGGTTCCCGCGCTGGAACGTGACCGCGCGCTCGATGGGCGAGAGCTCCACCTCGAGCCGGGTCCGGTCCAGCAGCAGCGTCACCATGGCTCAAGTCTGCCAAAACGAGCCCCACGCGTCTCGGAGACAAGCTCACAGGACCACAACGATCCCGTCCGGCGTCCTGCCCGGTCCTCCGTCATGCCCCATGCCTCCCGATCTGCACACTCCGTCCCGATCCGCACACGAAGGGGCCGGCACGCCGTGCGGATCGGGACAAGATGTGCGGATCGGGACGGATGCGGCGGCCGAGAACGGGAACGGCCTGCACGGCGGGCGCCGCCGGGATCCCGTGCCGGTCCCGTGCCGGTGCGGATCAGGCCGCGGCGCGCGCGGCGGCCTCGGCGGCGGCGGGAAGGGCCGCCTCGATCGCCGCGAGCTCCTGCTCGCCGTGGGCCGCGGTCAGGAACCAGGCCTCGAACACGCTCGGCGGCAGCGCGACCCCGTGCTCGCGCATGGCATGGAAGAACGGGGCGTAGCGGTGGCTCTCCTGGGCCTGCGCCTGCGCGTAGTCCCGGGGGCCCTCGGCGGCGAACGCCACGCCGAACAGGTTGCCGGCGCGAGGCACCGCGTGCACGACGCCCGCCGCCGTGAGCGCGCGGTCGAGTGCCGTCGCGACCCGATCCGCGGCGGCGTCCACCCGCGCGTAGGCCTCGGGGGTCGCCAGGCGCAGCGTCGCGAGCCCGGCCGCGACCGAGAGGGGGTTCCCGGAGAGCGTCCCGGCCTGGTAGACCGGACCGGTCGGCGCCAGCAGATCCATGACCTCTGCGCGCCCGCCGAGCGCGGCCAGCGGCATCCCGCCGCCGACGACCTTGCCGAAGGTGAGGATGTCCGGCAGATACTGTTCGCCTGCCTCCTGCTGCAGGCCCCAGAAGCCGGCCGGGTGCACGCGGAACCCCGTGAGCACCTCGTCGAGGATGAGCAGGGCGCCGTGCGCGTGAGCCGTCTCGGCGAGCAGGCGGTTGAAGCCCGGAAGGGGCGGGACCACGCCCATGTTGGCGGCGGAGGCCTCGACGATTACGGCGGCGATCCGCTCCCCGTGCTCGGCGAAGACGGCGGCCAGGGCGTCGGGGTCGTTGTAGTCGATCACGAGGGTCTGCGCCGCGACGGGGGCCGGAACGCCCGCCGATCCGGGGAGAGCGAGCGTGGCGACGCCGGATCCCGCCGCGGCGAGCAGCCCGTCCGAGTGACCGTGGTAGTGGCCCGCGAACTTCACCAGCAGATCACGGCCGGTGGCGCCGCGCGCGAGCCGGATCGCGGTCATGGTCGCCTCGGTGCCGGTCGACACGAGCCGGACCCGTTCCACCGGCCGGGACTCCCCGACGCGGACCCGCTCCGCGATCAGCGTGGCGAGCTCCACCTCCCCCTCGGTGGGGGCGCCGAACGACAGCCCGCGCGCGGCGGCCTCCTGCACCGCCGCGACGACCTCCGGATGCGCGTGCCCGAGGAGGGCGGGCCCCCACGACGCGACCAGATCCACGTAACGGCGCCCCGCGGCGTCCGTCACGGTCGCTCCCTCGGCGCTCGCGAGGAACCGGGGTGTCCCGCCGACCGAGCCGTAGGCGCGAACGGGCGAGTTGACCCCGCCGGGGATGACGGCACGGGCGGCGTCGAAGAGGTCGTCGTTGCGATCGGTCATGCGTCCATCCTCCCGCGGGCGGCTATGCGAGGCGTCCAGGGAGGTGCGGCCTCGGTGCGGCGCCCCGGGTCACCGGCCGGCGCGGATCCAGCCGGCCGCCTCGATCGCCGCGTACGTGAGCACGGCGTCCGCCCCCGCCCGCCGGATCGACA
This sequence comes from Microbacterium sp. CCNWLW41, assembly GCF_037083505.1. Lineage (NCBI taxonomy): Bacteria > Bacillati > Actinomycetota > Actinomycetes > Micrococcales > Microbacteriaceae > Microbacterium > Microbacterium sp. CCNWLW41. Next base: position 667,653 of record NZ_JBAOJP010000002.1, on the reverse strand, counting down.
GCAGGGACTCGAGGATCGCCGCGCGGCGGTCGATCCAGCCGTGGCCGGCCGCGGCCTCGATCATCGCGTACTCGCCGGACACCTGGTAGGCCCACACGGGCACCGAGACGGCGTCGCGGACCTCGCGCAGCACGTCCAGGAACGCCATGGCGGGCTTCACCATCACGACGTCGGCGCCTTCGGCCTCGTCGATCACGGCCTCGCGGACGCCCTCGCGGCGGTTCCCGGGGTCCAGCTGGTACGTGCGGCGGTCGCCCTGGAGCTGCGAGTCCACGGCTTCCCGGAAGGGACCGTAGAAGGCGCTGGCGTACTTGGCCGCGTACCCCAGAAGCAGCACGTCGGTGAAGCCCTCGGCGTCGAGCGCTCGGCGGATCGCGTCGACCTGGCCGTCCATCATCCCGGACAGCCCGAGCAGGGCGGAGCCGGCACGCGCCTGCGCGAGCGCCATCGCTGTGTACCGCTCGAGCGTCGCGTCGTTGTCGATGGCGCCGCGGGCGTCGAGGACCCCGCAGTGCCCGTGGTCGGTGAACTCGTCCAGGCACAGATCCGTCTGCACCACGAGGGCGTCGCCCACCTCGGCGGCCACGGCGGCCGTCGCGACGTTCAGGATCCCGTCCGGGTCGTCCGCGCCCGAGCCGACGGCGTCGCGCACGGCGGGGACGCCGAAGAGCATGAGTCCGGAGACGCCGGCCTCCGCCGCCGTCGCCGCGGTCCGGCGGAGCGACTCGATCGTGTGCTGCACGACACCGGGCATCGAGGAGATGGGCGCCGGCTCGGCGATCCCCTCACGGACGAAGGCAGGGAGCACGAGGTGCCGCGGGAGCAGATCGGTCTCCCGGGCGAGCCCGCGCAGCGCGGGCGTCTGCCGCAGCCGCCGCGGGCGCGTCTGCGGGAACGATGCACCGGTCACGGCGCGAACTCGTCGGCCGCGTGCGGGAGGGTGAAGTGCGAGACCGCCTCGATGAGGGCGTCCACGGTCTGCCGGTCCGCGACGACGGAGACCGGCAGCCCGGCGCGCTTGGCGTCCTTGGCGGTGCGGGGTCCGATCGCCGCCAGCAGCGTGGTCTCCGGGATGTTCGGGAACTGCTCCCGCACCTGCTCGGCGACGGAGCCGCTGGTGATCAGGATGGCGTTGATCCGGCCGTTCTCGACGTCCCGGAGGATCCGCTCGGTGACCGGGACCCCGACCGTGCGGTAGGCGACGACGCTGGAGACGTCATGCCCGGCCTTGATCAGCAACCGCGTGAGGACCGGCTTCGCGATCTCGCTGCGCAGGGTCAGGATCCGCCGCGGCTCGGTCTCCAGGGCGATGAGCTGCTGCGCCATGCCCTCCGCGGAGTTGTCGTTCTCGGGGACGAGGTCCACCTTGTACCCGACCGCCTGCAGCGCCGCCGCGGTGGTCTCGCCGACCGCGGCGACCTTCGTCTCCGGGGGGATGACCGCACGGTGCGCGAAGAGGACGTCGACCGTGGTCGCGCTCGTCACGGTCAGCCAGTCGAAGGCGCCCTCCGCGAGGTCGACGAGGGCCCGGTCCAGCGTCTCCTGGTCCGTGGTCGGGCCGAAGTTGATGAGCGGGGCGACGACGGGGACGGCGCCCTGGGCGCGCAGGGACGCGGCGACGCCGTCACCCCAGGGACCGCCGCGCGGCACCAGCACGCGCCAGCCGGTCAGCGGCTTGGCTTGGTTCGATTCAGTCATGATCATCGGGAATGGTCTCGCGGAATGAGGTCGGCCGCCCCACGTTCGAGCAACCGACGGGCAACAGACAACCCGATCGTGCGAGCCGCGGCGATCGGGTCTGCGCCGCCGGCAGCGTCCGCACCATTGCCACTGCCGTTCTGATGAATATACCCCCCGTTCAGGGGTTCGGTGACGTCCACCCCGATCCGCCAGCCGTCGGCGGGCGCGTACACGACGGCGCGCACCCGCAGCGCTTCGCCCTCCACCTGCGCGTGCACGGCCATCGGCGCCTGGCACCCCGCCTCCAGTCCGGCGAGGGTCGCGCGCTCCGCCGTGACCGCGATCCGCGTCGCCTCGTCGTCGAGCGCGGCGAGCGCCGCGAGCAGGTCCTCGGGAGCGTCGGCCACCGTCTCGACCGCGAGCGCCCCCTGTCCCGGTGCCGTCGGCCACTCGGCCAGGCCCAGCGGCTCCGCATGCAGAGGACCGAGCGGATCGCCGTCCAGCCGCGAGAGCCCGGCGGCGGCGAGGATCACGGCGTCGAGCTCCCCCGACGAGACCCGGGCGAGGCGGGAGTCGACGTTGCCGCGGATGTCGATCGCCCGGGCGTGCGGGGCGCGGATCCGGACTTGGGAGATCCGCCGCGGCGAGCCCGTCCCGACCGTCGCGCCGGCGGGGAGCTCGTGCAGCGGGCGTCCGTCCCGGGTCACCGCGACGTCCCGGGCGTCGGCGCGCGGCGGGATCGCGGCGATCCGCAGCGCATCGGGCACGGCGGTGGGAAGGTCCTTCAGCGAGTGCACGAGGAGATCGCACTCACCGCGCAGGAGCGCCTCCCGCAGGGCGGTCGCGAACACGCCCATCCCGCCGATCTCGGAGAGCGAGGCGCGGTTCGTGTCCCCTTCGGAGACGATCGGGACGAGCTCGACCGGGCGGCCGGCGACCTCGCTCAGCGCGGCGGCGACGTGACCGGACTGGGCGCGCGCCAGTGCGCTGCGGCGGGTGCCGAGTCGGATCGGGGTCTGGGCGTTCGACGTGACGGACATGTCGCGCCTACTGCAGCACGTCCGCGATCTCGTCCAGACGCAGGCGTCGTCCGGTGTAGAACGGCACCTCCTCCTTCACGTAACGACGCGCGTCGGTGTAGCGGAGGTCGCGCATCAGGTCCACGAGCTCCGTGGGGTCGTCAGCCTCCAGCGGCAGCAGCCACTCGTAGTCGCCGAGCGCGAAGGCGGCCACGGTGTTCGCGATGACGCCACGGAAGGCGGCGCCGCGGCGTCCGTGGTCGGCCAGCATCTGCCGGCGCTCGTCCTCCTCGATGAGGTACCACTCCGGCGTGCGCACGAACGGGTACAGGCAGAGCCATCCCTTCGGCTCGACGCCGCGAAGGAACCCGGGGACGTGCGCGCGGTTGAACTCCGCGTCGCGGTGCACCCCCATCACGTTCCACACCGGCAGCAGGGAGCGCAGGAGCTCGGTCCGACGGAGCCGCCGCAGATCCCGCTGGAGCTCCTCGGCGGTGGCGCCGTGCAGCCAGACCATGAGGTCCGCGTCGGCCTTGAGCCCGGAGACGTCGTAGAAGCCGCGGACGCTGACGCCCCCGGCCTCGATGTGGGAGACGATGTCCTCCAGCTCCGTGGCGTCGGTCTCCGTCACCGGGGCGTCGGGGTTCCGGCGCCACACCGCCCACAGGGTGAAGCCCGAGGGCGATGCCTCGGCGCTGTCGACGGACTCGGACGGGGTGGGGACGACGGGTTCGGACATGGTCCCAGTCTGCCCCTTCCCGCGGCGGGTCGCGAACCGCGGGGCGCTTTCGGCCGGTGCGCGCGGGAGCCTGCGGAGCGGGCCCGTCTCAGCGGGAGAGGAGCCGGGCCACGCCCCAGACGACGCCGCCGACGGCGACGGCCGCACCGACCACGATCAGCGTGACCTTGACCGGGTTCGTCCGGGCCTCCTGCCGCAGACGCGCGCTCTCGCGGGTGATCGCCTTCTCCATCCGGCGGGGCAGGTTCCCCTTGACCTCGATGGCGGCCAGCGCGGCCTTCAGCTCGGCGCGCGCGGACGCGACCGGATCGACGATCCCGTGCGGCACCGCCGTCCGCGGCACGGCGGGGGTGGTCTGCTCAGCGGACGTCATCGCCGGCCTCCTTCACGATGCGGATGTCCTCGGCGACGGCCTGCGCGGGGTTCTCCCTGGCCAGCACCTTCCGGAACTTCAGGATGCCCAGCAGGGCGAACAGCGCGACGGCCAGCAGCAGCACGACGAACACGATGATGGCCGACAGCCACACCGGCAGCCACGACGCGATCCCCGCGATCGCGAACACGAGCAGCACCGGCACCGCCCAGAACAGGAAGAACAGGGCGACGAGGAACCAGACGCTCCCGATCCCCGCGTCCTTGGACGTGCGGGCGATCCAGGTCTTGGCGGCGTCGATCTCCGCCTTGACGAGGTTGCTGACGAGGTCCGGCAGGTCGCCGAGCAGCGTCAGCAGGCTGTCGTCGGCACGATCCCGGTATCCGCGGACCATGTCACGCGCCTCGCGACGATCCGGAGCCCTTGGCCGACCGGGTCGATCCCGTGCTCTTCTTCGTCGCGGATGCGGTCGTCTTCTTCGCGGACGACGTCTTGGCCGGCCGATCGAGTTCGCCGTCCTCCGCCGCGTCGACGGTGTCCTCCACCGCGCGCTTGAGGTCCTCGACCGCGCCCTTGCCGCTCGACAGGGCCGAGTCGACCTTCTGGCCCGGCGTCCCGTCGGCGTTGACCGCCTTGACGACCTTGACGGCGCCGTTCCACAGCGCCTGCGGGACGGCGGCGGCCTGGCTCTTCGCGAACTCGCGGACCTTGCCCACCTGTGCCTGCACGGGGTCGAGGTGCCAGACCTTCAGCCACTGCGTCTTGATCTGCTCGTAGCGTTCGCGACCGGCGCGCGTGCCCAGCACGTACCCCACTCCGAGTCCGACGACGAGTCCGATCTTCCCCTTCATAGGGTCTCCTCACGATGTGGTCGGCCTTGCGGACTACCAGCGTAACCCCGTATTCCGATTTCGGCATCTATCGTCCGTGACGAGCGCGCGGGAACAGGCGATCGCGCAGGATCAGGCGGTCATCGCGCCTCGGCGCCTGATCTCGCGCGTCCGCCTGATCCGGCGGGACGGTCTCGGCGTCAGCCCCACAGGAGCGCGTGGCGAAGGCGCTCGGCCTCGGCCCGCGCGTGGGGCACGACCTGGGCGAGCCCCGTCCCGGAGAGCCAGGCGCCTGTGGCGGCGAGCCGGTGGCCCGCGGCGATCACCCGGGCAGCGGCGGCCCGCCGGTCGGCCGCGCCGATCGCCGCCGTCGGCTGGGACTGGGTGAACCGCGCGCGGAACGATCCGCGCAGCGCGCTCGCCGGCAGGGCGACACCGAGCATCGCCGCGGCCTCGGACATCGCCAGCCGGGCGGCGGCGTCGTCGTCCAGCCCCGACGTCGCCGGCTCCTCCCCCTGGGAGCCGAACGACACCCGCACCACGTGTCGGTCCCCTGCGGCGGTGCGCAGCCACGGCCACTTGGCGGTGGCGTGTGTGAGGGCCTTGGCGGTGTGGCTGCCGGGGACCGTGAGGACGCCGGATCCGCGCGGGGACGCGTCGAGAGCCGGAGCGTCCAGGACCAGGGTGATGATCTCGATGTGCGGGGCGTCGCCGGCGGGGATCGCATCGAGGGCCGAGACGTGCGGCGACAGCAGGCGACGCGTCGTCGCCTCGTCCGCGGCGAGGATCACGGCGTCGAACCGCTCCTCCGCCACAAGGGCGTCTCCCCCCTCCGTCGATGCGTCGATGTCCGCGTCCGCGGGGCGGGGTCGGGGATCGGGCGCCTCGAACCGCACGACCCAGGCGTCGGCGTCCCGCGCGAGCCCGACGACGGAGGAGCCGGTGCGGACCTCGGATCCGAGCACGCCGAGCCGGGCGACGAGGGCGTCCACGAGCACGGCCATGCCGCCGTCGATCCCGCGCACGGCCGCGCCAGGAGCGCGCGCCGGCTCGGCTCCGCTCCGGGGCGCGGCGGTCTTCCGGGCCGCGTCCGCGCGCAGGCTCGCCACAGCCCCGGACAACGACCCGGCCCGGGTCAGCGCCGCGTTGAGTCCCGGGGCGGCCACCTCGGTGTCGATCGTGTCGGGATGGGCGGAATGCACGCCCGTCGTGACGGGGGCGACCAGGCAGTCGAGGACCCGCGCGCCCATGCGCGAGCGGACGAGATGCCCGAGGCTCCGGTCGTGGCCGATGGTCAGCGGAGGACGCAGCCGGTCGACGTACGCGCGCCAGGCGCCGCGCCACCCGATGATCCGCCGCACGTCCTCGGCGAACGGATTCTCCGGGATCCCGAGGATCCCGCCGCGCGGCAGCGGCGCCGCACCGACCCCCGGGATCCCCGCGAGCCAGGCGCCGCCGGGGGCCGGGTCCACGATGCGCTCCGCGAGACCGAGATCCTCCAGCAGCGCCTGCACGTGCCCGCCGCGCGTGGCGAAGCTCTCCGCCCCCGCGTCGAACGCGATCCCGTCCGCCTCTCCGCGGCGGACCACGCCTCCGGCGACCGGCGCCGCCTCGAACACGGTGGCGTGCATGCCGACGGCCGCGATCTCCTTGGCTGCGACGAGCCCGGCGACCCCGCCGCCGACGACGGCGACGCGCACGGCCGCCGCCCGCTCGGCGAGCTCCGGGGCGTCACCGGGGAGCGCGGTCATGAGCGCTCCGCCTCCGCGGCGTTCTCGGCGTCCACGGTCCGCGCCAGCTCGACGATCCTGGTCAGCACCGCCGGGTCGGTCTCCGGCGGCACCCCGTGTCCGAGGTTGAGGATGTGTGCGCGGGCGCTGCGGCCTCGGCGCAGGACCTCGCGCACCTGCTCCTCGAGTACAGGCCACGGCGCGGTGAGGAGGGCGGGATCGATGTTGCCCTGCACGGTGACATCGGGGCCGAGGATCCCCGCGGCGGTGTCCAGGGGCATCCGCCAGTCGACGCCGACCGCGTCGGCCGCGGGTGCGCCGTCGGCGCCGATCAGGCGCATGTCGCCGAGGAAGGGCCCCGTGCCGACACCGAAGTGGATCACCGGCGCGCCGATCCCGCGCACCGCGGCGGCGGAGTGCGGGGCGACGAAGGTGCGGTAGTCCTCGGGCGCGAGGGATCCCGCCCAGGAGTCGAACAGCTGCACGGCCGCGGCGCCGGCGTCGCGCTGCGCCGAGAGGAACGTGCGCGAGAGCCGCGCGAGCCATCCGGCCAGCCGGTTCCAGGACTCCGGGTCCGCGTGCATCATCGCCCGCGCGCGCAGGTGCTCCTTCGACGGGCCGCCCTCGACCAGGTAGGCGGCCAGAGTGAAGGGGGCACCGGCGAATCCGATTAGCGGCGTCTCACCGAGCTCCGCCGTCACGATCCGGACCGCCTCCGCGATGGCGGACGTGTCGAGCGCCTCGGGATCGATCGCGGTGAGGCGCACGACGTCGTCCGCGGTGCGGACCGGGGCCGCGAAGACGGGCCCCCGGCCCGGCTCGATCTCGACCTCCACGCCGGCGAGACGGAGCGGCACGACGATGTCGCTGAAGAAGATGCCCGCGTCCACGCCGTGACGACGGACCGGCTGGAGCGTGATCTCCGCGGCGAGCTCGGGCGTCAGACACGCGTCGAGCATCCGCGTCCCGACCCGCAGCTCCCGGTACTCCGGCAGGGAACGCCCGGCCTGGCGCATGAACCAGACGGGGGTGCGGTCGGGTCGATCGCCCGCGAGGGCGCGCAGCAGCGGGGCATCCGGGAGGGCCATGCGTCCATCCTCGCACCCCGTTCTTATGCGACTCCTCGGTGTTCTGCGGCTCCTCGATCCCGATCCGTGGGGTTTCCCGTCCCGTCCGATCCGTCCCGTCCGGTCCGTCCCGTCCCGTCCAGTCCGGTCCGTCCCGATCTGGTCCGTCCCGATCTGGTCCGTCCCGATCTGCACACATCGCTCCGATCCGCACACGCTCTGCCCCGATCGCTGTGCAGATCGGGACCGGATGTGCAGATCGGGACGGTGGCGGGCGGAGTCGAGAACGGCGGAGACCCGGCCGGACACCGGGCCCGCGCCGGCGAGATGACGGCGTCCAGGCCGCGGAAAGGATCCTCGCCGTAGACTCGGAGGGTGCTCCTGTGCGTGACGGCGAGTCACAAGACCGCCTCCTTCGATCTGCTCGAACGCCTCAGCCGCACCCCCGAAGGCATCGCGACCGGCCTGACCGAGACGGCCGAGTGCGTCCAGGGGGCCGTGGTGCTGGCGACGTGCAACCGCTTCGAGGCGTACGTCGAGATGGACGAGCCCGTGACCGCGGCCGGTGCCATCGGCGTCGAGGCGGTGCTCGAGGCCGTCCAGGCGAGCACCGGCGTCACCCCTGCGGACCTCGAGGGCGCCTACGTCGTGCACAGCGGCCGGCGCGTCGCCGAGCACCTCTTCGCCGTCGCGTCCGGACTCGAGTCCGTGGTCTCCGGCGAGGGCGAGATCGCCGGTCAGGTGCGCCGCGCGCTCACCACCGCGCGCGCCGAGGGCACCACCTCTCCCGAGCTCGAGCGTCTGTTCCAGCGGGCGAGCCAGGCGCAGCGCAAGGTCAAGAACGTCACCGCCCTCGGCCGTGCGGGGCGCTCGCTGGTCCGCCTCGCGCTGGAGCTGGCGGACAGCCGCATCGCCGACTGGTCCGCGGAGCGCGTGCTCCTCATCGGCACGGGCGCGTACGCCGCCGTCACCCTCGCCACCCTCCGCGAGCGCGGCGCCGTCGACATCGCCGTCCACTCGCCGTCCGGCCGCGCCGAGGCCTTCGCCGCGAAGCACGGGATCCGCGCCCTGCCCGCGACCGAGTACGCCCGCGCGGCGGCCTCGGCCTCCCTGATCATCACCTGCACCACGGCCGAGCACGCGGTGCTGGATGCCGAAGTGCTGCGCGCGGGTCGCGACGTGCCGGCGTCCTCCGCGGCACCCGGCTGCCCGGTGCACGCCGTGTCCGCGTCGGCGCCGACCCAGTTGGTCATCGACCTCGGGATGCCGCGCAACGTCTCCCCCGACGTGGCGGGCATCGAGGGCGTCTCGCTGCTGGATCTGGAGACCATCCGCCTGCACGCCCCGCTGGAGGAGCTGCAGGCGACGGACGCCGCCCGTTCCATCGTCCGCGAGGCGGCCGAGACGTTCCACGTCGTCGGCGAGCGGCAGAGCGTCACGCCCGCGGTCGTGTCCCTCCGCTCGCACATCTTCGGCCTCCTTGAGGCGGAGATCGAGCGCGCGCGCCGCCGCGGGGATGAGGACGGCCGGGTGGAGCAGGCCATGCGCCACCTCGCCGGGGTGCTGCTGCACACTCCCACCTCGCGGGCGCACGAGCTCGCCGCCGCCGGTCGCGGCGCGGAGTTCTCCGCGGCGCTGGAGACCCTCTTCGGCCTCACCCCCGACGAGGACGCCCGCTCCGCCGAGACCGCCTGATCCCGGCCCCGCGTCACGCCCACGCCCCGTCCACGCGGCGTCAGGCGAACGCGCCGCATCAGGCACCTGCGCGCCCCGAGCGCCTGATCCCGCGCGTGTGCCTGAGCCCACGCGATGGTGTTCCCTCCCGAAATCCCCTCCACGCGGGGATCCCCCGTTCGCGCGGAAACCACCGGGCACGCGGAGAACCACCGGTCACGCGGATCGATGGTGCGGATACTTCCGCGCGAAGAGGAGAAGGCCGTCTGGAGCGGCGGGCCGGACTGCGGCGGTCTCTTCGGCGACGGCAGCCGTGGTCGCAACCGCCGGCGGTGCCCGATGAACATCTGCGGGAACAGGGGGAAGGAACAGAGTGAAGAAGGCACAGCTCTCGGCGAGGGGGCGATGCCACACTGGAGGCATGACCCTTCACATCACCGGAGACACCGCCTCCGACGACCTGCTCACGAACAACCCGCTCGCGCTGCTGGTGGGCATGCTCCTGGACCAGCAGGTGCGCTAACCATGTGAAAGTCGGACAATCTGTTACTCCATGAGGAGCGCGAGCGGGTTGCGAACACCCGACTAGGTAAGTCGCTACCACTTTCCTTGCGTGGTATCGCCGCTCTCGCGTTTGGGATAATCTTCCTAAGACGAAGCGAAGGGGCCACATGACCGACCACACGGGCGCAGACAACGGGGAGCTTGACAAGGCGGATCGCCCGGGATTCCGAGCGTTTGAGGCTCGCGACGACCTCTCGAAGTACGGCAACAACGCGCTTCTTCTTTTCCTAGCACAAATGCGCCTCGGTGTTGATGACATTGAAGCGTTCGCTGCAAATGCACTCACCGATCACAGCAACGACAAGAAGTGTGATCTGGTCTCGGTCGTTAACGATGGTTCCAAGATCGTAGTCGGGCAGGGCTACTTCTCGCGGACCGCTAAGCCCGCTGCGCCGGATAACAAGGCGGCGGACGCTAACACCGCCGTGAGCTGGCTCATCTCCGGTCCGCTTGAAACAGTCCCAAACGTGCTGCGCGGTGCCGCAGAGGAGGTCCGAGCCGCGCTGTTTGCGGGTACGGTAAGCGAATTCGAGATTTGGTACTCTCACAACCTCCCCGAGTCCAAGAACGTTCAGCGAGAGCTTGACCAAGCAGCTCGGACAGCGGACGCACTGATCAAGCGCGACTTTCCGGATGCGGTCGTCGATGTCACATCGACGGAGTTCGGCGTCGTCGCACTCGAAGACGAGTACTTGAGAACTCAAGCACCGATCCTCGTCGCTGACGAATTCTTACTTCAAGTACCCGGAGGCTTTGAACTCAAGGCGGACGGCTGGAGCGCGTTTTCGACGGCGATCAGTGCCGTGGCGCTGAGAGCGCTATGGTCTGCGCACACTACCGATCTCATGTCCCCAAATATTCGCGACTACCTCGGAATGGTGCGGTCCGTGGGGAACATTAACTTCGGGATCAAGGAGACAGCGAAGTCGGAGCCCGAGAACTTCGCGATCTTCAATAACGGAATCACGATCTTGGTCAACGATTACGAGTTTATCGAAAACGCGTCAGAGTTGAGGGTGGAAGGGGTGGGCATCGTCAACGGCGGTCAGACGACCGGCGCCATCGGCGAGCTGTCAGCATCGGAAGCTTCACGACTTGAAGAAGCGATGGTGATGGCGCGATTCGTGAAGTGCACCGATCCATCAGTGCTGCAGAACATCGTCCGGTACAACAATACGCAGAATAAGGTTGAGGCCACGGATTTTCGAAGCAAAGATCCTATTCAGGAGCGGTTGAGGGACGAGTTCTCGAAGATTCCTGAGGCAGAGTACCGAGGAGGGCGGCGCGGAGGCGCTAGTGATGCAATCGTTCGTCGACGCGGGTTGCTTCCCGACTCTTCGGTCGCACAGTCGCTCGCGGCCTTCCACGGTCGACCGAACCTCGCGTACAACGAAACGCGGGCAATATGGGACAACGACGCCACTTATGCCAGCGTCTTTCGTGACACGCTCAGCGCGCGGCACATCGTGTTCGTGTTCGGCCTGCTGCGAGCAGTGGACCAAACGAAGCAGACGATAATGTCCATTCCGGAATCAGGGCGGACCGACGCACAGAAGCGTCACGCAGAGTTCTTCCGCGCTCGAGGCTCGAACCTGCTCTTCGTCGCGGCCATTGGCTCGTGCGTGGAGACATTGGTGGGGCGCCCGATCACCGATCGAACGCAACTGATGTTCAGGCGTAATCTGTCACCCGCAGAGGCTACCCTCGCCTGGCAACCGATAGTCAGCACTCTCCTGTCGTTCTCGAAAAACCTCGCTCCCGCAACTGATCAGGGATTGAAATCGCAGGAAAAGGTCGCGAAAGCGCTCGATGACTTTGCTGCCATGGTCGAGGCCACTCGGTCCGCAAATCCGGAACCCTTTGATGCACTTGCGGCTGAAACGCTACCGGCGGCCACCAACCAGGCCGGGGTCTAATCGAGCATTCTGAGCGGCGCATGCGGTCAGGGTAGACAATCACACCTCTTGCGCCGGGTGCCACACTGGAGGCATGGCCCTTCACATCACCGGAGACACCGCCGCCGACGACCTGCTCACGAACAACCCGCTCGCGCTGCTCGTGGGCATGCTCCTGGATCAGCAGGTGCCCATGGAGACCGCGTTCGCAGGGCCGTTGAAGATCGAGCAGCGCACCGGCGCGGCCGACGCCGCCGCGATCGCGGGCATGGATCCGGACGCCTTCCTGGAGGCCTTCCGGCAGACCCCGTCCGTGCACCGTTTCCCCGGATCCATGGCGACTCGCGTGCAGACCCTCTGCCAGACGATCGTCGACGACTGGGGCGGGGACGCCGCGGCGCTGTGGACCGAGGGAGACCCCGACGGCGCAGAGGTGCTGCGGCGGCTGAAGGCGCTCCCCGGCTTCGGCGAGCAGAAGGCGAAGATCTTCCTCGCGCTCCTCGGCAAGCAGTACGGCTTCACAGGGGCCGGCTGGCGCGAGGCCTCGGCGCCGTACGGCGAGGACGGCTCCTTCCGATCCGTCGCCGACATCGTCTCCCCCGAGTCCCTCGCCAAGGTCCGCGAGCACAAGAAGGCGATGAAGGCTGAGGCCGCCCGGAGCAATGCGACGAAGGAGCGTTGATGCGGGCGAGCTCAGGGGTGAGCGGGCGCAGCGAGCCGAAGCCCACCGCGAAGGCCGGGTCGTGAAGCCGACCGGCGGCAGCGTCGAGGGCTTCCTGGCCGGCGTCACACCTGCCGGGCGCAGGCACGACGCCGAGACTCTGACCGCCCTGCTGCAGGAGATCTCCGGACGCGAGCCGCGTCTGTGGGGCACCATCGTGGGGTTCGGCAGCTGCCACTACCGCTACCCCACCGGCACCGAGGGCGACATGCCGCTGCTCGCGTTCGCGCCCCGCAAGGCCGCCTCGGCCGTCTACCTGACGTCGACCGCCGCGCATGCGGACGACCTCGCCCGTCTCGGCCCGCACACCACCGGCGTCGGGTGCCTCTACATCAAGGATCTCGAGCAGGTGGACCTGGACGTTCTGCGGGGCATCCTGTCCGCATCGCTGCGGTGGGCCGAGAACGGCGGCGACGAGCACACCGCGCTCACCGTCACCGGCTGAGCACGTTCACCAGTGCCGGTGCTCGCCCGCTCCGGAGTAGTCCGGCCAGGGCAGGTCGATCGGCGCCTCGAAGTCGGCGGGCAGCAGAGCCGGCATCGGGTCCGCCTCCGTGCGGCGACGGAACTCCGCCTTCGCCGCCTCCAGCGTCTCCGGCGACAGGAACAGGTCGAGGAACGTGCCGGCGATCGTCTTCCCCGCGGTCACGATCGTCGGCGCGATCGTCTCGGGGATGCCGCCCAGCGCGTTCATCACCCACGCCGGGTACGGTCCCGCTCCGGCCACCGGCCGCAGGGCCGGCCTCGACACGTAGAACCGCACCAGGGGTGCGTAGTGCGACATCTCCACGTAGTCGTCGCTGGTCCAGTTCCGCTGCCAGGCCGGCATGTGCTCGCGCAGGATCCGCTCGGCCTCCTGCGGAGCGATCAGCTGTTCGGTCTCCGCAAGGAAAGGATGATCGCTCGGCTCCTGCCCGAGCGACCGCTGGATGTCCTGGGCGACGGCGACCGCCTCCGGCCCGTACACCGGCGCCCCGACGGCTTCGAGGTTGGCGTAGAGCGTCTGAGCCATCACGTGGTTCGTGCGGCCGGGACGGCTACGCGCGATCCAGCGCTCCTCCAGCTCGCAGTGCGCCATGGTCGCGGCAGCGGCCGCGTTGCGGTCGAGCACGGCGAGGATGTGTTCGGCCATCTCGACATCCGGTGTGCGCCAGGAGAACTGCAGCCGCGCCACCCGGTGCGGCAGATTGTCGGCCGTCGCCTGCCCGTCGCTGAGGATCGCGTCGGAGAAGCTCCAGCCCCCGGTCGCGGGAAGCATGGAGTCGAGCATCGTCCGGGATGCGGTGTACATCTGGGTCAGCGCGACGTTCGCGCCCGGCGCCCTGGCCGCGGAGTGGGATGCCGGGATCGGCGAGTTCGGGTCGGCGCTGGAGAGCTGCCACGTCTCGGGGCGGTCGCAGACGAAGGTGTAGACCTTGCTGTAGTACGCGCCGCACTGGGTGTCCCAGCGTGCGGTGTTGCACAGCGGCAGCATGTAGAACGGGTGGAAGGACACGATCGCGTCCACGTCGTCGTAGTAGCCGCGCAGACCGTGCACGACCTTCGATCCGTGCATCTTCTCCGCCGGTTCCCCGGTGTACCTCAACGTGCCTCCGATGCCGTGCTGCGTCATGGCGTGCTTGGTCGCGAGCAGACCGGCCAGCGTCGAGATCCCCAGCACGGAGTGTGGGTCGGTGTGCCCCGGCGCGAAGCGGCTGAGGCCGTCCCGCGGGGTCTCCGTCGTGGTCGCCGCCTGATTGTTGCCGGGAACGGCGTCGTATTCGGCGTACGTGAGCAGCGTCGGGCCGTCGCCGTTGCGCCACGTCGCGCTGAATGCTGTGGGCATCCCGGCGGAGCCGTCCTCGACCTCGAAGCCCTCGGCGCGCAGGAGCTCGACGTACCACGCCTGCGAGCGGTACTCGCGCCAGGCCGGCTCGGCGAGCTCCCAGATGTGGGTGTGCCATTCGGTGAGGCGGGGCAGATGCTCGTCGATCCAGGCGCGGGCACACTGCTTCGCCTCGTCGATCAGGTGCGGCATGACGGTTTCCTCTCGGTCGGAGGGCCGTTCCGGTGACGCTTCGGTCGCGGCGGAGGGAGCTCCGGCGACGGGAAGCGCGACCCGGGCGGCCGGGCTGGGGATGGGACGGCTTCAGGGGCGGTTGACCGGCGAATCCGGGGCGCCGGTCTCGTGCAGCGTCACCGCGTTCTGCGCCTGGATGCGCACGTACTCGATCTCCGTGCGCTCCGAGAAGTAGGCGATGTGCGGCGTGAGCACGACGTCGTCGCGGCCGACCAGCGGATGCCCCGGCTGCGGAGGCTCGGAGGCGAGCACGTCCAGGGCGGCGCCGCCGAGGTGCCCGGCGTCGAGCGATGCGGCGAGCGCCTCTTCGTCGATGAGCGCACCGCGCGAGACGTTCACCAGCAGCGCCCCCTGCGGCATCCCGGCGAGGAATTCCGCGTCGACCATGTGCGCGGTCTCGGGCGTGAGCGGCAGGTGCAGGGACAGGACGTCGGAGGCCCCGCGCACTTCGTCGAGTCCGGTGCGCGTGACACCGAGGGCGTCGAGATCGGCGCGCACCTCCGGAGTGTCGGGCATCAGCGGGTCGTAGCCGAGCACGCGTCCGAACAGGGGACCCGCCTGGCGGACGAGCTCACGGCCGATCCTGCCGAGCCCGATGACGCCGAGGGTCCGCTCGCTGAGGCGCGGCGGCGCCCAGGACGCCCGTTCGTTCCAGTCCGCGGGGTTCGCACTGGCCAGGTAGAACCGCAGCTGCCGCAGGCTGTGCAGCATGATCGCGAGCGCGTGCGTGGCGACCTCCTCGGTCGCCGCGCCCGGCACGTTCGTGACCCAGACCCCGTGCTCGGTGGCGGCATCGAGGTCGACGTAATCGAAGCCCATCGACATCAGCGCGATGATCTCGAGGTTCGGCATCGCCTCGATCATCTCGCGGGTGACGGAGGCGTAGCCCGGCAGCAGGGCGACCGCGTCGCGCGCGCCGTCGATGATCCGCTGCGGGTCTCGGGTGCCGAGCACCCGCACCTCGAACCCGTGCGCCTCCAGCAGGGCGATGCCGGGTGCCGGGTCGGTGTCCTCGACATCGGTGTAGACGGCGAGCGGCCGTTCGTGGGTCATCTCGTTCTCCGTCCCCTCACTCCCCGCGTCCGCGCACGATCGCGCGCGCCATGGCGGTGAGGATCTCGTACGCCACGTGGCTGGCGGCGATGCCCGTGATCTGGGCGTGGTCGTAGGCCGGGGCCACCTCGACCACGTCGGCTCCGACGATGTTCAGATCGGCCAGGCCGCGGATGATGCGCAGCAGCTCCCTGCTGGTGAGCCCGCCCGCCTCGGGGGTGCCGGTGCCCGGCGCATGCGCGGGGTCGAGCACGTCGATGTCGATCGACAGGTAGAGGGGCCGGTCTCCGATGCGCTGCCGCAGCCGCTCCATCGCCGCGGGCACGCCGTGCTCCTCCACGTACTCGCTCGTGATGATCGAGAAGCCCAGGCGCTCGTCGTCCTCGAGGTCGCCCTTGCCGTACAGCGGGCCGCGGGTGCCGACGTGCATCGACGCCGTGCGGTCGATGAAGCCGTCCTCCGACGCCCGGCGGAACGGCGTGCCGTGCGTGATCGGCTCGTCGAAGTAGGTGTCCCAGGTGTCCAGGTGCGCGTCGAAGTGCACCACGGCGACCGGACCGTGCTTGGCGCTGATCGCCTTGAGCAGCGGATAGGCGATCGTGTGGTCGCCGCCGATCGTGAGGATCCGGTCGACGCGCTCGCCGAGCTCCGTCGCGGCCTCGGCGATCTGCTCGACCGCGGTGTGGATGTGGAACGGGTTGGCCGCGATGTCGCCGGCATCCGCCATCTGCACGGCCTCCCAGCCGGAGAAGTCCTGCGCGGGGTTGTAGGGCCGCAGCAGGCGGCTGGACGCGCGCACGTGCTCCGGGCCGAACCGGGCACCGGGGCGGAAGCTGACGCCGCTGTCGAACGGGATGCCGACGACGGCGATGTCGGTCTCGCCCACGTCCTCGATGCGGGGCAGGCGGGCGAAGGTGGACAGGCCCGCGTAGCGCGGGGTCTTCGAGGCGTCCGCGGGGCCGATCGGTGTGCTGCTCATGAAGGGCTCCTGTCTCAGAGGGCGAACGTCGACTGGTCGAGGTGGATGACCTGCAGGCCGCCGTCGGCCTGCGCCTGCCGCACGGCATCGGCGAGCTCCGCTGCGGTGCCGACGTGGCGACCCGTGCCGCCGAACGCGGTGCCGAGCGCGACCCAGTCGGGCTGCACGAGGTCGACACCGATCGGGGAGATCCCGGCATCCGCCTCGTTCTGCCGGATCTCGGCGTAGCCGCCGTTGTCGACGACGATCACGGTGACGTCCAGGCGCTGCTCGACGACGGTGATCATCTCCTGCAGCGAGAACATCAGGGCGCCGTCGCCGGTCACCGCGAACGTGGGGCGGCCGGGGTCGGCGAGCCGGGATCCGAGCGCCGCCGGCAGGGCGTACCCGAGGGTGGCGTACGTCGCCATGTACGGCATCGAGTTCGGCCTGGGCACGCGCAGCACGTTCATCAGGCCCCAGTACGCGATCTGCGACGAATCGGTGGTGACGATCGCTTCCGCGGGCAGGGCGCCGGCGATCGCCTCGCCGAGCGCCGCGTTCACGGGCGACAGCTCGTGCACCTCGGCGCGCACGGCCTCGAGGGTCTCGGCGACGCGACCGCCTGTGCGCGGAGCTCCGTCGCCGAGTTCGGTCAGCAGCGCGGAGAGGGATGCCGCGGCATCACCCACGATGCCCACATCGGCCTTCTGGTTCTTGTCGATCTGCGAGGCGAGCAGGTCGATGCGGATGACCGTGCCGCGGGCGTCGAGCTTGTCGACCCACAGCTCCGCCTCGCCGAGCTTGGACCCGACCACGAGCAGCACGTCGGCGTCGCGGGCGCGGTCGCGGGCTGCGGCCAGGCGCAGGTTGGCACCGAGCGAGAGCGGGTGGTGCTCGTCGAGCACGCCCTTCGCGTTCGCGGTGGTCACGACCGGGGCGCCCAGGCGCTCGGCCACCGCCCGCAGGGCCGCGCCGGCGCGGCGCGATCCGCCGCCGGCGAGGATGACGGGGTCGGTGGCGGCGTTCAGCAGCCGGGCCGCCTCGGTGACGGCGTCGTCGGATGGCGCGGGCGGGGGCGGGAACGCCCGGGCGGCGATGTCGTCGGGAGTGATCCCCTCGGCCTCCTCCTCGAGCAGGTCGAGCGGGACCTCGATGTACACCGGGCGCGGCCGCCCGGTGGCGAACAGCGCGAACGCGTCGTGCACTGCCGCCACGGCCTCGGCGGCGCTGGATACGCGGCGCCCCCACTCCACGACCGCGGAGGCCGCGGCCAGCTGGTCCTTGGTCTCGTGCAGCGTGCCCACGTCGGCGAACTCGCTGCCGCGGGCCGGGCCGGGCGACAGGATGATCATCGGCCGCGACTCGCAGTACGCGGTTCCCGCCGCCGACAGGGCGTTGAGCAGACCGGGGCCACTCGTGGTCACGACGACTCCGGGCATCCCGGTCTGCAGCGACCAGCCGTCGGCGCCGTAGCCGGCGCCCTGCTCGTGGCGCGTGGTCACCGGGCGGATGCCGAGGGCCGGCAGCGGCCGGTAGAACTCCAGGTTGTGGGTGCCGGGGATGCCGAACACGGTGTCGATGCCGTAACCCCGCAGGACCTCCATGACCACCCAGCCGGTGGTGCGCTTCGCGACGGTCTCCATGCCGCTCATCCTTCCTGGGCCTGATGCGTCACGATGCCGTCGACCCAGGTCTCGAGCACCGGGATGGCGGCGATCTCCTCCCCGTCGGTCTCGAGCGGATCGCCGCCGAGCACGACAAAGTCGGCGCGCTTGCCCGGCGTCAGCGACCCCAGCTCGTCGTCGCGGCCGAGCGAGGCGGCGCCCTCGAGCGTGTGCCCGCGCAGGGCTTGCTCGGCGCTGATCCGCAGGGAATCCGGCCCCAGCTTGTGGCCGCGACGGGTGACGCGGGTCACCGCTGCCTGGATGGCCTCGAGCGGACGGGGCTCGGCGACCGGGGCATCCGAGGAGATCGTGACGGGCACGCCCGCTGCGAGGAACTCGCCCAGCGGGTTGAACCGCTCACCGGGGGTGCCGATGGCCTGCTCCACGCCCTCACCCCAGTTGTAGTAGTGCTGGGTCTGGTTCACCGGGCGGATGCCGAGCTCGGCCATCCTCCGGATCTCCGCCGGGTCGGGCAGGCCGCAGTGCTCGATGCGGTGCCGGGCGTCGGTGTCGGGGCGAGCCGCGAGCGCCTGCTCCAGCGCGTCCACGACCATCCTGATCGCGGTGGGCGACTGCGCGTGGGTGGCGGTCTGCAGACCGGCGAGGTGCGCCTTCTTCACCAGCCCGGCGTACTCCTCCGGCTGGTGGTACAGCTGCCCGGTGCGGCACGGATCGCCGACGTACCCCTCGGGGAAGTACGCGGTCCAGCCGCCCAGCGTGCCGTCGGCGTACAGCTTGATGCCCGCCGCGGAGAGGAAGGCGTTGCCGAACGGACCGGTGAGGCCGAGATCGATCACCTGATCGAGCAGATGCGAGAGGAAGTACATCGAGACTCGCAGGTGCAGGGCACCGCGGTCGGCGAGAGCCAGATACGCGGCGAACTCGCGCTGCGAGACCTGGGCGTCGCCGATCGTCGTGACGCCGCCGGCGAGGAACTCCCGCTGCACCGCGTCGAGCTGACGCTGGTGCTCGGCGGGCTCGTCGCCGAGATGGAAGTTCGGGCCGTGGTGCCCGACCTTCACGCCGTGCAGCCCGGTGAGCACGTTGCAGGCGGCGTCCGACAGCTCGCCGGTCAGCTCGCCGTCCGCGTCGCGGAAGAACTCGCCGCCCTCGGGGTTGGGGGTGTCCCGGGTGATGCCGTACTTCTCCAGCGTGAAGCTGTTCACCACGCCGCCGTGGCCGGAGGCGTTCATGATGTACACCTCGCGGTCGGTGGCGACCTGGTCGAGCTCGTGCCGGGTGGGGTGCCGGCGCTCGGCGAGGTTGCGCTGCTCGTAGCCGTAGCCGCGCAGCGGCGCCCCCTCCGGCAGCGTCGCGGCCCGCGCGGTCATGAGCGCGACGATCTCGGGGATGGAGCCGGCCTTGTCCGGGCCGATGTCGACCCAGGTGAGCATCTGCCCGTACATCAGGGGGTGCGCGTGCGCGTCGACGAACCCGGGAACGATCGTCGCCCCCGGCCGGTCGACGCGCACGGGCTGCAGACCGGCCGCCTCGGCAGCCGACTCGACCTCGGCGATCGTCCCCACGGCGAGGATCCGGCCGCCGGCCGTGAGCATCGCCTCGGCCTGCGGGCGCTGCTCGTCGACGGTGCGGATGGTCTTCGCGGTGATGATCGTCGCCGCCGCGTCACGGGCGTCGTAGGTGGCCAGTCTGCGCATGTCAGCCCTTCTCGATGTTCCGGATGGCGGTGGTGTCGGTGCGGGCGCGCAGCGACTGGGTCACCGGCGCCGTGTCGGAGTGCTGCGGCGCGAAGAAGGTGCCGAAGAGGGCGACCAGGCAGAGCACACCGAAGAATCCGACCACCGACCAGAAGTTCCCTGTCGCCGCCAGCAGGGCGGTCGCGATCGCCGGCGACAGCCCTCCCCACACCGCGGCGCCGATGCCGTAGGACAGCGACATCGACGTGTACCGCGCCTGCGGGCGGAACATCTGCGCCATCACCGTCGAGAGCGACGCCCACGCCCCGCTGAGGGTCAGGCGAAGCACCGACACCAGGATGAAGATCAGGGCGATCTGGTGGTTCTGGATCACCAGGACCAGCGGGATGAACACGACGAACGACAGGATGACGCCGAGGTAGATGATCGACTTGCCGCCCCATTTGTCGCCCAGCCAGGCGAGCGGCAGGGTGACGATCGTCTCGACCAGCGAGGCGATGGTCATCGCCCCCAGGATGACGGAGGCGCTGATGCCCACCTCGGGGCTCGTCGCGAAGCTCTGCACGAAGGTCGTGGCGATCACGTATCCGCCCGACGACATGGCGATGATGCAGAAGCCCAGCAGCATCGGCCACCAGTTGTTCTTGACGGCGAACAGCAGCGGCGTGGACTGCTTGTGCCCTTCGATCTTCTCCTCGAAGACCGGCGTCTCCTCGACGCGGTAGCGCACCCAGAGCCCGACGCCGATCAGCACGATGCTGAACAGGAACGGCACCCGCCATCCCCACTCCACGAGGGCGTCGTCGCCCATCGCGGCGAGGATCCAGAACGCGCCGGAGGCCATCAGGGCGCCGAGCGGGTTGCCGAGCTGCGTGAATCCGCCGTAGAACACCTTGAACTTCGGCGGCGCGCTCTCCACCGACATCAGGCTCGCGCCGCCCCACTCGCCGCCGACGGCGAGGCCCTGTGCCATGCGCAGGACGATCAGCAGGATCGGGGCGGTGATGCCGATGCTCGCGTAGCCCGGCAGGCAGCCGACGAGCACGGTCGCGACGCCCATCACCAGCAGGGTGATGGTGAGGGCGGGCTTGCGCCCGAGCTTGTCGCCGATGTGGCCGAAGATGATGCCGCCGAGCGGGCGCATGAAGAACGCGACGGCATAGGTGCCGAACGAGGCGAGCGTGCCCAGAGCCCGGTCGACCTCGGGGAAGAACACCTGGGGGAAGACGATCGCCGCGGCGGTCGCATACACGTAGAAGTCGTACCACTCGATGGAGGTGCCCGCCATCGCGGCGAAGCCGGCGCGGAGGGCCCGGCGGTGCGAATGCACCGGCGGGTGGGCGGTAGAGGTGGACATACAGGGCTCCCTTGCTCTGTCGGGTGAGGCGGTCGAATGTCCTTCGAGCTGAGCCGACTATAGGCGCGTGCGGAGGCAGATGCTCGCTGGAACGAGGCGGCTGACCGCTGTTCTGCCCATCACTCGGGGCGGACGAACGCTATTCGCGGATAGAATCCTGTTGATCACCGCCGATCTGCGACGAACCCGTGGCAGATCCGGCTTCTTCAGCCATCTCGTGCGAGCGGCACATTCGGGGGTTCCCATGAGCGCAGCAAGCGTCCCGTCGCGCAGACCGGATCGCGACACGGACGATCTCGACGGGAGGCTCATCCACGCTCTGCAGGAGAACGGCCGCGCCAGCATCCAGGAGCTCGCGCACCTGCTCGACCGCCCGCGCGACGTCGTCTCGCAGCGCCTGCGCCTGCTGACCGAGCGCGGCGGGCTGCGCGTGGTCGCCGCCCTCGATCCCGGCTTCGCGGGCCACCACGTGCTCGTCCACGCGATGGTGAGCATCACCGGTCCGGCCCGACCCGTCGCCGAGGAGATCGCCCGTCTCGACGACGCGGTGTTCGTGTCGATGGTGAGCGGGGCGTATCCGCTCGTGTTCGAATCCCGCCACGGCGACGACGGGCGACTGCACGAGATGCTCGACCGGGTGCGGCGCATCCGGTCGGTGCACCGGGTCAGGGTCACCACCTACGCCGAAGTGCTCAAGGGGTTCTTCGTGGCGGACTCGCGCACCGAGATCGTCCTCGACGAGCTCGACCACCGCCTGGTCGCCGAGCTGCAGCACGACGGTCGGGTGAGCTACCGGGCGCTCGCCGACGCGGTCCACCTCTCGCCGTCGTCGGTCCGCTCCCGGGTGAAGCGCCTCATCGACGCCGGTGTGATCCGCATCGCCGCGATCCCCTCGGGAGGGCTCTCTCGCAATCGTGTGGCGGTGGGGGTGGGCATCACGGTGAACGGCGACGCCGACCCGGTACGGCAGTACATCCTCGGATCGCGGACGATCGACTTCGCCGCGCGATCGCACGGCAGCTACGACTTCATCGCCACGATCGGCGGCTCGTCGACGGCGGGGGTGCTCGGGGTGCTCGAGGAGATCCGCACGCTGCCGCAGGTCGGGGGCCTGGAGACGTGGACGCACCTCGACGTCGTCAAGGAGGACTACGCGCGGTCGCTGGGCCGCGTCGTGTCGGCCTGATCCCCGCGTCCGCCCGCCGCCTCCTCGGACGACGCCCTCGCTTCGCCGATCGCCGCGTCGAGGGCGATGAACTCGGTCAGGGACAGTCGGGTCCCGCCGTTCCAGGCCCGTTCGGCCATCGCCCGCAGCGGCGAACGGATCCCCGCGGTCACCTCGTCGACGGTCTGTGCGTCCGGACGATCCGACCAGATCGCGAACGAGACGCCGCGCAGGAGGGGCGGATAGGGCGCGGCGAGCTCCTGGCGCCGCTCCTCGCCGACGGCCGCGGGCAGATCGGGGAACAGGCCCGGGTGCCAGTCGGCCTCCCAGATCCGCGCCGCGGTCGGGTATCGGTACCCCGCGTTCTCGCCCAGCACGTAGTAGAACAGCGCGTCGTTGACGTTCACGATCCCGTGGCCGGCGGCGACCGCATCGGCGAGCGGGCGCATCCCGGCGTTCCAGTTCGTCCACCAGGTCAGCACGACGGACGGATCCAGCGACACCACGGCGCCGCGCAGCATGCCGTCGTTCCAGGCACGGGGCTCGAGCCCCCGCGACCGCAGGTGCGCGGCGATGTGGTTCACGAAGGCGGTCAGCAGGTCGAATCCGGTGGCGTCCGGCCCGAACCGCTCCCGCGCTGCCGCGGCGAGGCCGGGATGGTCGTCGATGCGGGCGAAGTCGACGAACTCGTCCCCGCCGAGGTTCCACCGCCGGGCGTCGGGGAACACCGGCAGCATGTCGTCGATCAGGCGTCGCGCGAAGTCCCAGGTCTCGGGACGGGCGATGTCGAGCGCGTGGTCCGTGCCCGTGATCGCGGGAGGGGGCGCGTCCGGGCCGTACCCGTCGATCCCCGGCGGCAGGCGCAGCTCGGGATGGGCGGAGAGGACCTGGCGGAGATGGCCGGGCATGTCCAGCGAGGGGACGATCTCCACGTGCAGGTCCGCCGCGACCGCGAGGATCCGTGCCGCTTCGGCGCGGGTGACGTGCTCCGAAGACACGATCTCGGGGAACGCCGCGGACTCCAGCCGGAACCCCTCGTTCTCGGAGAAATGCCACTGCAGGACGTTGATGCCGATGTCCGCCGCGTCGTGGAGCAGCGCGAGGATGCCCTCCGCCCCGAAGTGCTTGCGCCCCGCGTCCAGGTGGAGACCGCGTTCCGCCACCGCCGGGCTGCCGTGCGCGCGCCCCCGGGGCACCCCGCCCTGGGCTCGCAGGTTGTGCAGGAGCTGACGGGTGCCGCGGAACACGCCGCTCGGTGAGGCGCCCCGGACCACGACGTCGTCGCCGACCTCGACGAGGTACGCCTCCGCTCCCCGCTCCGCGCCCGCGGCGAGCGCCGGATCGATCCGCAGCCGCACGAGCGATGCGGATCCTTCGAGCATCCCCTGCGCGCGCAGGTCGGCGCGGAGGCGCTCGGCCTCGCGTCCCAGACGCGGATCGTCGGCGACGACCCTGACGCCGCTCGGCCGCCATGTCCCGCCGCTCGGCGTGAACGCGGCCGGCTGGGGCAGCGCGTGCCAGAGCGGCGCGGTCATCCCTTGACGCTCCCCTCCTCGACGCCCTTGAAGAACTGCTTCTGCAGGACGGCGAAGAGCAGGATGATCGGCACCAGCGCGATCATGGTGCCCGCCGCGATCACGCGCGGGTTGGCGGAGAAGTTCGAGCTGAGGTACTGCATGCCGACCGTCAGCGTGTAGTTCGCCGGGTCCGAGAGCACGACGAGGGGCCAGAGGAAGTCGTCCCACGCGCCGATGAACGCGAACAGCGCGACGACGGAGACCATGCCGCGGATGTTCGGCCACACGATGTGGCGCAGGCGCTGCATGGTGTTGGCGCCGTCGATCGTCGCGGCGTCGAGCGTGTCGGCCGGGATCATCCGGCAGGCCGCCGTCATCAGCAGGACGTTGATCGCAGCGATGGCACCGGGGAGGAAGACGCCCCACAGCGTGTTCGCGAGACCCAGCGACTTCACGGTCAGGTACTGGCTCGTCAGGGTCACCTCGCCCGGGAGCAGCAGCGTGGAGAAGAAGATCGCCATGACGATCCCCTTGCCGCGGAACTTCAGGCATCCGAGGGCGTAGCCGCCGAGCGTCGCGAACACGATGTTGGTCAGCACGGTCCCGACGCCCACGAGCAGCGAGTGCCATGCATAGTCGAGCACCGGGATCGTGCGGAACACCTCGGCGAAGTTGTCGAGTGTGGGCTCGCTCGGGATCAGCTGGGGCGGGAAGTCGTAGATGTTCTCGGCCGGCCCCTTGAACGAGGTCGACAGCTGCCAGAGGAACGGGAAGACCATGATCCCGAGGATCACGACGAGCAGCGCATACTTGCCGATGAGCCCCGCGAGCGAGGGCTTCATGATGTCCGCGGATCCCCGCACGCGGTACGGGCGGTCGCGGCGCGGCTTCTCCGCGGCGGCGGAGCGCGGGCGGGTCTCGACGGCGGTCATGCCGACACCTCCTCGGGGGTGCGCGCGGCGGCACGGCGGTCGGCGCGGTCGGCGCGCTGTATGGCCCGCTGGTCCCGTCGGGTGCGCCGGTTCTGCAGGGCCTCACGGATCATGTCGCCGTTGTTCGCGATGCCCACCACGGCCAGGGGCACGAGCGTGAGCAGGAACAGGACGAGGGAGATCGCGGAGGCGTAGCCGATCTGCCCGTTCAGCCCCTTGCCCATCGACTGGATGAGCATGACGAGGCTCATGGCGCGGCCGCCGGGCCCGCCGGAGCCGTTGGAGAGGATGTAGAGCTCGGTGAACACCCGCATCGCACCGACGCAGATGAGCACGGACACGAGCATCATCGGCCCGCGGACGCCGGGGACGGTGACGGACCAGAAGCGCCGCCAGACGCCGGCGCCGTCCATCGCGGCCGCCTCGTGCAGGTCGCGGCCGACGTTCCCGAGTGCGGCCAGGTAGACGACCATGTAGTAGCCGAGCCCCTTCCACACGGTCAGGCCGATCGCGCAGCCGATCAGCAGCCACCGATCGGAGAGGAACTCGATCGGCCGGTCGATGAGGCCGAAGAACTTCAGCGCCTCGTTGATCGTGCCGTTGCCGGAGAAGAGGAACTCCCACACGATCGCGACGACGACGGCCGACGCGATCACCGGGAAGTAGAAGGTCGTGCGGAAGAACCCGATCGCGGGGATCTTGCTGTGCACGAGCAGCGCCAGCAGCAGCGGCAGGAACGTGAGCAGCGGCACGCAGACGACGACGTAGACGAGCGACGTCGTCAGCGCGTAACCGAAGCGGTCGTCGGTGAAGAGCTTCGCGAAGTTCTCGAGGCCGACGAACTCGGCCGGGCGGAGGGGGCGGGCGTCCGTGAAGGCGAGACCGATGGTGTTCAGGAACGGCCACAGGGCGAACACGAACACCCAGATCACACCGGGCAGCACCAGCAGGTACGGCGTGTACCAGCGCTGTCTTCTCATGAGCGTCCCCGCCCCCTCCGCATCGTCCGATCAGTCCACGAGGTTCTGCTGGGCGTACTCGACCGCCTTGTCCAGCGCTTCCTTCGGGGTGATGTCGCCCTTGACCGCGAGCGCGATCTGCTGCTTCGCGTAGGTCTCCATCGCCTCGGTGAACTGCGGGGCTCCGAGCATCTTCGCCTTGTCCATCTGGGCGGCGGCGAGATCGGTCGCGACGCCCTGCTGCTCGTTCTGCGCGGTCTCCGCGAACACGGACGGATCGGCGTTGGCCTCGACGGTGCCGGGGAAGAACCCGACGGCGAGCTTGACGAACTCGATCTGGTTCGCGGTGTTCGTCAGGTACTCGGCGAAGGCGAGGGCGGCCGCCGGGTTCTTGGCGTTCGCGGAGACGCTGATGCCCTGGACGAACAGGGGCGGATTGCCGAACCCGCTGGTGACGGCCACGTTCGGCAGGAGCGTCGGGGCGTTGACCGCGATGTCCTTGTCGATGTAGTTCGGGCCGGCCGTGGCCCAGGCCACCGTGCCCTTGTTGAAGTTGTTGATGTTGGCGTTGGCGGTGCCGGCGTTCTGCAGCGCCTCAGGCGTGATCGCGCCCGCCTTGTAGAGGTCCGCGTAGCGCTGGACGATCGCCTCGGCCTCGGGGGTGTTGAAGACGAACTTCCCGTCCTTGACGATGTCGAGCGTGCCGCCGCCGTCGGACACCATGATCTGCAGCGACTTCGGGCTCGGGACGTCGGAGATGGTCTGGACGCCCGCCGCGGCGAGCTTCTCCGCCGCGTCGAGGGTCGCCTGCAGCGTCTCCGGCGGGGCGGTGACGCCGCCCTTGCCGAGCAGCTCGGTGTTCCAGTAGTTCAGCTCGGTGCCGAGGTACCAGGGGAATCCGAACGAGCCCTCGATCCCGTCGTAGGTGTAGGCGTCGACGCCGCCCTCGACGTAGTCGCCGAGCACGGACGACTCCGTCTTCAGGTCCATGAGCTGACCGGCCGAGGCGAGCGAGTACGCGTACTCCGGCGGGAGGTTCACGACGTCGGGCAGCTCGCCGGACTCGGCCTGCTGCAGGACCTTGTCCTCGTAGCCGTCCGCGGGCTGGTCGATCCATTTCACCTTCACGCCCGGGTTCTCCTTCTCGAACGCCTCGACGACGCCGTCGAAGTACGGGGTGAACTTGTCGTTCTTCAGGGACCAGGTCTGGAAGGTGACCTCGCCGGTGACCTCACCGTCGGCTCCCCCTCCCCCGGTCGCCGTGCCTCCGCCGGTGCACGCGCTGAGCGCCAGCGCGGCCGTTGCGGCGATACCCACGGCGAGAGTCGCTCGGATCTTCATGGACGTTCTCCTTCGAAGTGGCCCAGGGGCGCCATCGGATGGGGTGGCGTCCCGTCACTAAAACGATATAGTGACCATAGCATGCCACAAGGACGATGACCCGTCCACTGTGGATTCCGGCGCGAGAGGCACGACCCCTTAAGCCCTTCAGCCACCACGACCCGCTCTCCGAGCCTCGATCCCGTGAAAGGACCGCGATGACCGCGCACCTCCCGGCCGACGCCCCCCTGCGCTTCGGCGCGAACTACACCCCCTCGACCGAGTGGATGCACGCCTGGATGTCGCTGGACCTCGACGCCGTGCGCCGCGACTTCGCCGGACTCGCCGAGCTCGGGCTCGACCACGTCCGCATCTTCCCGCTGTGGACGGTGCTGCAGCCGAACCGGACGCTCATCCGCGAGCGCGCCGTCGACGACGTCCGTGCGGTCGTCGACGCGGCCGGCGAGTTCGGGCTCGACGTGAGCGTGGACGTGATCCAGGGACACCTCTCCAGCTTCGACTTCATCCCGTCCTGGCTGTTCACCTGGCACGACAAGAACATGTTCACCCATCCCGACGCGGTGTCCGGGCAGGTGGCCCTGGTCGAGCGGCTGGGCGCTGCGCTCGGCGACGCCGGGAACTTCCTCGGATTCAC
The DNA here is from genome assembly GCF_037083505.1 of Microbacterium sp. CCNWLW41. Taxonomy (NCBI): domain Bacteria; kingdom Bacillati; phylum Actinomycetota; class Actinomycetes; order Micrococcales; family Microbacteriaceae; genus Microbacterium; species Microbacterium sp. CCNWLW41. The sequence continues at coordinate 640,061 of NZ_JBAOJP010000002.1, read as the reverse complement.
CACGGGCAACGAGACCAACCAGTTCTCGGCGAAGACCCACCCCTCTCCGTGGCCGGTCACGGAGGCCGAGGCCGCGGCGTGGATCACCGCGCTCCTGGACGCCGCCGACCGCTCGGCTCCGGCGCAGCAGCACGTGCACAGCGAGTACGACGCCGCCTGGTACATGGACGGGCACGGGTTCACGCCCGCGCTGGCCTCGCGACTGGGCGCCATGACCACCGTGCACTCCTGGATCTTCAACGGCACCGCCCAGCGCTACGGCGGCCGGTCCGTCGCCTCCGACCGGCACGCCGAGTACATGATCGAGCTCTCGCGCGCCTTCGCGACGGACCCCCGCCGCCCGATCTGGCTGCAGGAGGTCGGCGCGCCCTCCAACTGCCTCACCCCCGACGAGACGCCGGGATTCCTGGAGGCGACGGTCCGCGCGGCCGTCCGCACGGACGACCTGTGGGGGATCACCTGGTGGTGCTCGCACGACGTGAGCCGGGAGCTCGCGGACTTCCCGGAGCTCGAGTACACGCTCGGGCTCGTCGGACAGGACGGCGCGGCCAAGCCCATCGGCCGCCGCTTCGCGGAGATCATCCCCGAGCTGCGCGAGCGCCGCCCCGCCCCGGCCCGCACGCTCGGGATCGTCGTCGAGGTCGATGACGACGACACCCCCGTCAGCCGCGGCGCCCTCGGCCCCGGCGGCCCCGTCTTCCAGGCCTGGGTGGACGCGTGCACGGGCGGAGCGGACCCCGCCTTCGTCACCTCGCGCACCGCCGCCGACCCGGCCGCCCTCGCCGCGCGCGGCATCACGGAGCTGATCCGTCCCGACCTCCGCGGCGCCGTCGACTACGCATCCCAGAACACGGTCGTCTGATCCTGCGACCCCGGCCGCGTCGCGCGCCGGCGGGGGGCACGGGCGTCCGCGCCGTCGGGACGCGTCATGCACCGTCGGGACGCGTCGCGCGCCGTCGGACGCGTCATGCGCCGTCGGGACGCGTCGCGCGCCGTGGCGGAGATCCGCGCTTCAGGCGGAACCGTCCGGCAGCGGCGGAGAAGCGCGCTTCACGCGGACGCCAGCGCGATATCCGTCCGCATCAAGGACGCTTCTCCGCGTCCCGGACATCCTCAGGTCCACGGGTCGCGACAGGGCCACGAAAGGACGGGAGAAACGCCGGCCGCAAGATGCGGAGATCCGCGCCTCCCGCGGAGAACAGCGCAGGATCCGTCCGCACGAAGCGGGGTTCTCCGCGCGAAGCGGGGTTCTCCGCGCGAAGCGGGGTTCTCCGCACCAAGCGGGGTTTTCCGCGCGACGAGCGGTACACCGAACCAGCGGTGGTTCTCCGCGCGAGGGGCGGTACGCCCGACGCCTGATGCGGAGATCCGCGCCTCCCGCGGAGAACAGCGCAGGATCCGTCCGCACGAAGCGCGATCCTCCGCACGAAGGGCGGTTCTCCGCACGAAGGGCGGTTCTCCGCACGAAGAGCGATCCTCCGCATGAAGGGTGGTTCTCCGCACGAAAGGGCGGAGCGGGATCAGCGGGGGGCGGCGGTGCTCTCGCGGATCGTGAGCTCCGGAAGGGGACCCGAGCGCGCGGGAAGGACCTCAGGCGTCTCGATCTGTTCCAGCAGGAACTCCGCGGCGCCCTCCCCGAGCGCGAAGGTGTCGCGGGTCAGGCAGGTGATCGACGGATGCACGAGCCCCGTCACCACCGAGTCGTCGAAGGAGGCCAGGGACAGGGCGCTCGGCACCGCGACGTCCATCTCCTGCGCGACGCGAAGGCCGGCGATCGCCATCACATCGTTGTCGTACACGATCGCGGTGGGCCGCTCGGCGCGGCTCAGCAGCGCCCGGGTCGCCGAGGTGGCCGCCGCCGGCGAGAAGTCCGTCACCAGCGTCTCGCCCGACACTCCGCGCGCGGACAGCTCGCCGAGCACCTCGGCGCGCATCCGCGTGTGCTGGAACTCCCCCGGGCCCGACACGTACGCGATGCGGGAGTGCCCGAGCGCGGCGAGGTAGTCGAACAGGCTGTGCGCGGCGCGGCGGTCGTCGAGCCAGATGGCCGCGGGCTCGCCCGCCGCCGACGGGCGGGATCCGATCACGACCGCGGGGAGCGGGAGCTCCGTCAGCAGCGTCAGCCGCGGATCGTCGTCGTGCGGGTCGATCACGATGACCCCGTCGACCTGGTTCGCGCTGCGCCAGCGCCGGTAGGTCGCCATCTCCTCCTCGATCGAGGACACGAGGACCATCTGCATCGACATCCGCCGCGCGCCCAGCGCCGACTGGACGCCGGCGATGAGGTCGGTGAAGAACGCCTCCGTGCCGAGCGTGCGGGCCGGGCGGTTGACCGCGAACCCGACGACCCCGGCGCGCGAGCCGACGAGGGCCCGCGCCGCGGAGCTGGGCTGCCACTGGTGCGCCTCGGCGATGTCGAGGATCCGCTGGCGCGTCTGCTCGCTCACGCCCGGGCGCCCGTTGAGCGCGAAGGACACCGCGCCGGGGGACACTCCCGCCAGGCGCGCGATGTCCGCGATGGTGACGCGCTTCGCCCGTGACATAGACTCACCGTACTAGATCGTTTTAGTTCCTCTCGGAACTCCCCGGCCGGACGGAATACGATGTCCGGACGTTCCCCACATTCTGGCACCGCGAAGGAGCGCCTCCATGCACGAAGAGACCTCGCTGACCGTCGGCCGCGCGAACCGCGTCCTGACGGAGCGCATCCGCCCGGCGATCCACTCCGCGCGGGTGCCGCTCGAGATCTCCGCCCATGCCCTCCCCGGCGAGCCGATCGCGCCGGCCGACGGTCTCGCGCTGGACTACGAGCCGTTCCCAGCGGGACAGCAGTGGGGACCCGCGTGGGGCACCACCTGGTTCCGCGTCCGCGGCGAGGTCCCCGCCGCGTGGGCGGGACGGCGGGTCGAGGCCGTGATCGACCTCGGCTTCGACGTGAACATGACCGGCTTCCAGTGCGAGGCGCTCGTGTACCGGCGAGGCGCGGACGGCGAGCCGGTACCGGTCAAGAGCCTCAACCCCCGCAACCAGTGGGTGCCGGTGGTCCCCGTCGCAGAGGGCGGCGAGTCGGTCGAGCTGTTCCTGGAGGGGGCGTCGAACCCCGTGCTCCTCGACTACCACCCCTTCCTCCCCACCCAGGAGGGCGACATCCGCACCTCCTCGCCGGAGCCGCTGTACCGGATCCGCCACATGGATCTCGCCGTCTTCGAGTCCGAGGTGTTCGAGCTCGCGCTCGACGTGGAGGTCCTGCTGGAGCTGCAGGCGGAGCTTCCGGAGACCTCGCCGCGGCGCATGCGGATCCTCCAGGCCCTCGACGACGCCCTGGACGTCCTGGACCTGCAGCGGATCACCGACACCGCCGCGGACGCCCGGGAGCGGTTGGCCCCGGCGCTGGAGTCGCCGGCCGACGCCAGCGCGCACCGGATCGCCGCCGTCGGGCACGCGCACATCGACTCGGCGTGGCTGTGGCCCGTTCGCGAGACCATCCGCAAGGTCGCCCGCACCACCTCCTCCATGACGACGCTCCTGGAGGAGGAGCCGGAGTTCCGCTACGGGATGTCCAGCGCGCAGCAGTACGCCTGGGTCAAGGAGCACCGGCCCGAGGTCTTCGCCCGGATCAAGGACGCCGTGGCCGAGGGACGCTTCCTGCCGCTGGGCGGCATGTGGGTGGAGTCGGACACCGTGATGCCCACGGGCGAGTCGCTCGTGCGTCAGTTCTCCCACGGGCAGCGCTTCTTCGAGCGCGAGTTCGGGATCCGCTCGCGCGGCGTCTGGCTCCCGGACAGCTTCGGCTACTCCCCCGCCCTCCCGCAGCTCATGCGCCGGGCCGGCTTCGAGTGGTTCTTCACGCAGAAGATCTCCTGGAACCAGCGCAACGTCTTCCCGCACCACACCTTCGACTGGGAGGGCATCGACGGGTCCCGCATCTTCACGCACTTCCCGCCGATGGACACCTACAACTCGCAGCTGAGCGGGATGGAGGTCGCCAAGGCGTCGCGCCAGTTCAAGGAGAACCGCGTCGCGACCATGTCGATCGCCCCGGTCGGCTGGGGCGATGGCGGCGGGGGCACGACCCGCGAGATGACCGGCAAGGCCGCGCGCATGGCGTCCCTAGAGGGCGCCGCGCAGGTGGAATGGAAGCACCCGGACGACTTCTTCGACGACGCTAAAGCCGAGCTGCCGGATCCCGCCGTCTGGGTCGGCGAGCTGTACCTGGAGCTGCATCGCGGCACCCTCACCAGCCAGCACGCGACGAAGGCCCTGCACCGCTGGGCGGAGCAGGCGCTGATCGAGGCCGAGCTGTGGGCGGCGACCGCCGCCGTGCGCCGCGGGACGCGCTATCCCCACGACGAGCTGGACCGGCTGTGGCAGCTGGTCCTGCTGCACGAGTTCCACGACATCCTCCCCGGCACCTCCATCGCCTGGGTGCACCGCGAGGCCGTCGAGGTGCTCGGCGGCGTGCTGGACGATGCCCGCGGGATCTCCGACGCCGCCCGGCGCGCTCTGGCCGGCGAGGGCGATCGGCGCCTTCGCTTCACGCCGACCTCGGTCGGTCTCGGCGCCGGAGCCGTGGCGCTCGGCGCCGCCGCCGTCGATGCGCCGGATGCGGTGGCCACGCTGGCCGAGGAGGACGGCGGCTTCCGCCTGGAGAACGAGCTGGTGTCGATCCTCGTGTCCGCCGAGGGGCTCATCACGTCCGCGGTGGACCGCGCGAGCGGGCGCGACGCGATCCCCGCGGGCCGGCCGGCGAACCTGTTCCAGCTCCACCAGGACTTCCCGAACATGTGGGACGCGTGGGACATCGACCGGTACTACCGCAACCGCGTCGAGGATCTCACCGGGGTGTCCTCGATCTCCGCCTCGGTGGAGGGCGGCGCCGCCGTGGTGGTCGTGGAGCGGGCGTTCTCGGAGTCCCGGCTGACCCAGACGATCGTGCTGCAGCCGGGATCGCGGACCGTCCTGCTGCGCAACGACATCGACTGGCACGAGACCGAGAAGCTCCTGAAGCTCGCGTTCCCGCTGGACGTGTTCGCGCGCGAGACGCTGGCGGAGACGCAGTTCGGGTTCCAGCGCCGGGCCACGCATGTGAACACGAGCTGGGAGGCGGCGAAGTTCGAGACGTCCATGCACCGCTTCGTGCTGGCGCAGGAGGAGGACTTCGGCGTCGCGCTCGTGAACGACTCGATCTACGGCTACGACACGAGCCGCGAGGTCGAGGGCGACGACGTCACCACGACGGTCCGCCTGTCGTTGCTGCGCGCCCCGCGTTTCCCCGATCCCGAGACCGACCACGGGTCCCACGAGATCGAGGTCGGCCTGGTCGTCGGCGCCGACGCGGCGATCGCCACCGCCGAGGGCATCCGGATGAACGCGCTACCCACCGAGGTGCGCGGAGCAGACGAGGTCGAGCCCCTCGTCCGGGTGACCGGCCCGGGGATCGTCGTCTCGAGCGTCAAGCTCGCGGACGACCGCTCCGGGGACGTGATCGTCCGCGTGTACGAGTCGCTCGGACGACGCACGACCGGCGAGGTGGAGGTCGGCTTCCCACACGGCGGGATCCGCGAGGTGACGCTGATCGAGGACGAGCTCGACGAGCCCCGCACCGGCGGCGCGCTGAGCCTTCGCCCGTTCGAGGTCAGGACCCTCCGCATCTCCCGCTCCTGACGGCTCACCGTCCCCGGTTCCCGTCGCACTTCCGTCGAAACCCCTCCTGGCCGCCGAGACCCCCTCGGAATCGCGCGTTTCAGGAGGGGTTTCGGCGCGCAGAGGGGGTTTCGGCGCGGGAGGGATGCGTCCGACGTGTCAGGCGTCGAGAGCATGCGGGCGCGACGCGGGAACGGCACGCAGTCCGAGCACGATCGCGATCCCGCCGAGCAGCGCCGTCAAAATCGGCGGGAGGAAGACGACGGCGAACCCGAGCAGCCCGGAGTCCGTCACCGGAGACAGGAATCCGGCGGCGAGAACGACGACCCAGACGACCAGACCGCCGGCCGGTGCCCAACTCCAGAAGCGCGGCCACGCCCGGATGATGCCGATCAACACGACCACGACGACCGTCAGCACGGCCAGCACCACCTGATACGGGAAGACGATACTCTTCCACGAGGATTCCTCGGCGTGGGGGTTGGCGGGATCGTCGAGAACGAACCCGGAGACGAAGCGAGCCGCCCAGGGGCTCGCGAGCACGACCTGAAGGATCACCAGGACGGTCGCGACCGGCCGGCGCGCCGTGAGGCTTCCCGCCCGACCCAGCCCGATGACCAGGACCAGGACTCCGAGCGCCCACAGCGCGTCCTTCGCGAGGTGGATCCCGGCGAGAGGACCGCGCGCGACCAGGGCCACGACCGCGGACAGGACGAGAAGCAGCCCGCCGGCCACCCAGGTGCGGCGCCGGGAACGGGCGTCCGGATCCTCGTTCGTCATCGTCCCTCGTCCGTCGTCGTCGCCCACGACATCACCCGCCGTAGCGGGCGGCGATCTCCTCGGTGAGGGCGGGCCAGATCCGCTTGTGGTCCTCGCCGAACGGCACGCCGGACAGGAACGCGGCAGCCAGGTCCCGGGACCGGTCGATGAAGAGGAAGCTCCCCTGGGCCCCGAAATGGCCGGCGGTCTCCGGCGGGAAGGAGTCGGCCAGCCAGTGCGGGGACTTCACGCCCTTGCGCTCGAACCCGAGACCCCACTGGTTGTCCGGATAGGAACCGTATCCGGGGACGAGCCCGGGCAGTCCCTCGCGCGACACCCGCAGCGCCAGGTCGCGGAGCTCGGCCGGGATGAGCGTGGGGCGCAGCACCTCGCGGCCGAAGACGAGCAGATCCGTGATCGAGGAACGCGCCCCGGCGGAGGGGCGACCGGTCACGTCCGTCTCCGTCATCCCGAGCGGCACGACCACCTCGCGGGCCATCCACTCGGCGAAGGGCATGCCTGCGGCCTCGGCGACGACGTCCGCCAGGAGGTCGAATCCCGCGTTGGAGTAGATGCGGCGCTCCCCCGGTGCGCGCTGAGGATCGTCCCCCTCGAACGGCAGGCCGCTGGTGTGATCGAGCAGATGGAGCACCGTCGATCCCTCGGGACCGGCCGGGTCGTCGAAGTCCAGGAGGCCGTGGTCGATCGCCACGAGCGCTCCCCAGGCCGTGAGCGGCTTGGTCACCGAGGCCAGCGGGAGCACCTGGTGCGGGTCGCCCTGGAACGCGAGGGTTCGGTCGGCGTCCGTGACACCGATCAGGGCCGGGTGCGGGAAGCCGTCGGTCGCGGCGAAGGTCGTCGTCTCCACGCAGCCATCGTCCCATGCGGCGGCGCGGCGGAGACCGCGGAGCCCCGGTCCACACGTCTGGACCGGGGCTCCGCGAAGGGGATCAGGCGCCGCGCAGGCGCTCCGCGAGGTAGGCATCGAGCTGGTCCAGCGCCACGCGCTCCTGCGCCATCGTGTCGCGGTCGCGCACGGTGACCGCGCGGTCCTCCAGCGAGTCGAAGTCGATCGTGACGCAGTACGGCGTCCCGATCTCGTCCTGGCGACGGTAGCGACGGCCGATCGCCCCGGCGTCGTCGAAGTCGATCACCCAGTGCCCCCGCAGGTCGTCGGCGACCTCGCGCGCCAGCGGCGAGAGCTTCTCGTTGCGCGACAGCGGAAGAACGGCGACCTTGATGGGCGCCAGCCGCGGGTCGAGCTTCAGCACCGTCCGTACGTCCGTCCCGCCCTTCGCGTTCGGAACCTCCTCCTCGCGGTAGGCGTCCACGAGGAACGCCATCATCGCGCGGGTGAGGCCGAAGGACGGCTCGATCACGTACGGGGTGTACCGCTCGCCGGAGGCCTGGTCGAAGTACGTCAGGCTCTGGCCGGACACCTCGGAGTGGCGGTTGAGGTCGTAGTCGGTCCGGTTGGCGACGCCCATGAGCTCGCCCCACTCCTTGCCCGGGAACCCGAAGCGGTACTCGACGTCGATCGTGCCGGCCGAGTAGTGCGCCCTGTCCTCCTCCGGGACGTCATAGCGGCGCATGTTGTCGGGGTCCACGCCGAGGTCGACGAACCAGTCCCAGCACTTCTCCACCCAGTGCTCGAACCACTCCTGGGCCTCGGCCGGAGGGGTGAAGTACTCGATCTCCATCTGCTCGAATTCGCGCGTGCGGAAGATGAAGTTGCCGGGGGTGATCTCGTTGCGGAACGCCTTGCCGACCTGCCCGATGCCGAACGGCGGCTTCTTGCGGCTGGCGGTCAGCACGTTGGCGAAGTTCACGAAGATGCCCTGCGCGGTCTCCGGACGCAGGTAGTACATGCCGGACTCGTCGTCCACGACGCCGAGGTAGGTCTTGACGAGGCCGGAGAACGCCTTGGGCTCGGTGTACTGCCCCTTGGTCCCGCAGTTCGGGCACGGCACCTCGGCCAGTCCACCCTCGGCGGTGCGGCCCTTACGGGCCTCGAAGTCCTCGACGAGGTTGTCCGCACGGAAGCGCTTGTGGCAGTGGAGGCACTCCACGAGCGGGTCGGTGAACGTCTCGACGTGTCCGGAGGCCTCCCACACGCGCTTCGGGAGGATGATGCTGGAGTCCAGGCCCACCATGTCGCCGCGGCCGCGGACGAACGTCTGCCACCACTGGCGCCGGATGTTCTCCTTCAGTTCCGTGCCGAGGGGGCCGTAGTCCCACGCGCTCCGGGATCCCCCGTAGATCTCCCCCGCTTGGAAGACGAACCCACGGTGGCGGGCGAGGCTGATGACCTTGTCGAGGCGGGACTGTTCGGCCATGGCGGCTCCAATGGTCGTGAGCGGAGGATCGTCCGGCGATGCCGGTGATGCCAATCCTATCCGCGGGGCGCCTCCCCCTCCGGCGCTCCCCCGCCCGCCTGCGCCGCGCGGGCGGCGGCTGCGGCGCGCTGCAGCCAGGCGGGCGTCGTGCCCGGGCGAGCCAGCGGGATGAGCAGCCCCGCGGAGCTGTCGGCGACGAGCTGCTCCGCTCGGCGCACGCGGGTCGCGGGCTGCTTCGCGGTCGCGATCCAGTGGCGCACGACCTTGCGGTACCCGGGGGTGGACGCGGCGAGGAAGGCGACCGTCGCCGGGGACGCGTCGATGATCCGCTGCACCTCCGGCTCCAGCTCGGCCTCGGCGTTCTCGTGCGAGTACGTGCCGGTGCGATCCGCCCGTCGCGCCTCGAACGCGGCGAGGCCCGCCGGCGTCATCCGGCCCTCCGCGCGCAGCCGCTCGACGTGGGCGACGTTGACCTCGGACCACGTGCTCCCCGGGCGCCGCGGCGACCACCGCTGCCGGCGGCGGTCGTCGTCCACACGCTGGGAGACCGAGTCGATCCACCCGAAGCACAGCGCCTCGAGGACCGCGTCGGCCCAGGAGAGGCCGCGTTCCGCCTCGGGGACGTGGGCCTTGCGCAGCTCCATCCACAGCTCGCCGGCCGTGTCGTGGTTCTGCTCCAGCCACGCCCGGAACTCGGCGGCATCGGCGAAGAAGACCGCCGGCCGGTCGGCGCTGCCGCCCGGCCGCCCCGCAGGCACCGGACGGGCGTCGCTGTCGTTCATCCCGCCAGGATGCCACGAGCCCCCGACATCGCGGTGTCCGAGGCCGGTGGCAGGATCGCGGCATGGAACAACGAGTGAGCTTCCTGACCCTGGCTGTCGCCGATGTCGCCCGCAGTCGCGCCTTCTACGTCGAGGGTCTGGGGTGGCGGCCGATCTTCGAGGCGGACGACGTCCTCATGCTCCCGGTCGCGGACCGGGTGATCCTCTCGCTGTGGTCGGTCGCGGGGTTCACGGAGGAGATCGGGGAGGCCCCGGCTCCGGGGCTGGCTCCGGTCACGCTGGCGCACAACGTCGCGAGCGAGGCCGAGGCGGACGCCGTGCTCGCGGAGGCGGCGGCGCTCGGTGCCGACGTCCGTCCCGCTGTGCGTCGTGAGTGGGGCGGGTACTCCGGATACTTCGCCGACCCCGACGGCTTCCGTTGGGAGGTCGCGGTCAACCCCGGGGAGACGGGCGCGTTCGTGCTTCCCCGTCCGTGACGCGGCAGGGCGGGGCGAGGTCGCCCGCTGTCACTGCGCGAACAGGTAGCCCCGCTCGACGTCGAAGCCCACGATCCGCAGACCACGGCCGAGGGTCTCCTCCATCCGGGTGCGCAAGCGCATCCGCCACTCGTGCGCGGCCTCCGGATCCGACGTGCGCATCGCCTCGATGTCCGCCGGGATCTCCACGGTCTCGACGACGGTGTCCTCGGCCGGGGGCTTGGCGATGTCGGCGAGCGCCCATTCCACGTCCAGGCGGTCGCTCTCGTCCCCCGCGTCCCCGCCGCCGAAGATCCCGTAGCGGTTGACCGAGTAGCCGGTCACGCGCGCCCCCAGAACGGTGAGGAAGAAGTGCGCGTTGCGGGCGACGAGCGGATCGAAGGTCCACGTGATCCGCCCGACCTCGCGGGAGAAGGCCCACTGGCGCTGGTGCTCCTTGAGCTCGCGACCCCAGCCGCGTCCCCGATACTCCGGAAGCAGGGCGGTGATGTGCGAGTGCATCGAGCGCCGCCCGGGCTCCCCGAAGAACGCGATCGACGCGCCGACCATGCGCTCCTCGCCGCCGTCGCTGTCGAACAGCCCCACGACGTAGTTGCCCGACTGCTGCAGCGCCCGCAGGGTGCCGGCGTCGATGACGCGCTCGGGCCCGCGGATCGAGTCCAGCAGTCCCTGCGCATCCAGGATCAGTTCGACGGTGTCAAGATCACGCACGGTTCGCACGCCCCCAGTCTGCCCCTCCCCGCCCCCAGGACGAAACGCGCGCCCTGCGCGCCAGTTTCACGGTCGGCCCGCCCCTCCCTCCAGACAGGGCCGGCGCCCCGCATCATCGGCGACCGCGCCTCCGTCATTCGTGCCGACGCCGACCGTGCATCTGCACCGCGATGCCCGCCCGTCGGGCTCCCTCCGCGAACCTGTCGTCATAGGTCCAGACCTCATGGGCGCCGAGCGCGATGGCGGTGGCGAGGTGAATCGCATCAAGTGTTCGCACCACCGGCGGTTCGAGGGTTCGCGCGAAGGCGAGCACCACATCCGTGATCGGCGCAACGCCGACTCCGCTCAGCGCGTCCGGCACCGCGTGGTCTGCGGCGTCCCCGGCGAATCGAGATCGCAACGCGCGCGAGACCTCGACCTCCGCCAGTCGGGAGGTCATGAGCGTCGCGGCATCATTGACGGCGAGGCGCAGCGCATCCGCCAGGAAGTCGGATTCGTCCTCGGCGACGACGCGCTTCATCAGCGCGCTCGTGTCGATGTAGAGGATCCTCACCCACGCTCCTCGCGCAGGTCGTCGAGGACGCTCTGGATCGTGACCCCGTCCGGCAATGACAGGGACGCCCGCACATCGCGAAAGGGCTCCGCCGGCGGATGCGCCCAGTCCGGATAGAACGGCCGACGCGTGCCCCCACCGAACCCGAGGTGCTCCGCGACCGCCCGGCGGACGATCTCCTGCTGACTGATGCCGGTCCGAGCTGACTCGGTCTTCAGCGCCGCTGCGGCTTCGGCACCCAACCTCAGGTTCATAGCCATACGTAATGGTACCACTCAGGGCGTCGAGTGGTACCACTTCGCGGCCCGGCTCGCCCGCCCCGGATCCGCGCGCAACATATTCTGGAATGATGAGCGCCCCGCAGAAGACCCGTGAATCCGGCGATCGCGACACCCGGTTCTTCGGACAGCCGTGGGCGCTCGCGCACGTGTTCGGCGTGGAGATGTGGGAGCGATTCAGCTTCTACGGCATGCAGGGCATCCTGCTGATCTACCTGTACTACTCGGTCACAGACGGCGGGCTCGGCATCCCGCAGAGCGTCGCCGGCGGGATCGTCGGTGCCTACGGCGGATCCGTGTATCTGTCCACGATCCTCGGCGCGTGGGTCGCGGACCGCCTTCTCGGATCCGAGCGGACGCTGTTCCTCAGCGCGATCGTCATCATGGCCGGACACCTCGCCCTAGCCTTCCTCCCCGGTGTGGTCGGCGTCGGCGTCGGCCTCGTGCTGGTCGCCATCGGCTCGGGCGGGCTCAAGGCGAACGCGACCGCCGTCGTCGGCACGCTGTACTCGGAGGAGGACACCCGCCGCGACGCCGGCTTCTCCCTCTTCTACCTCGGGATCAACCTGGGCGGATTCCTCGGCCCCATCCTCACCGGCCTCATGCAGTCCACGCTGGGCTTCCACTTCGGCTTCGGCATCGCGGCTGTGGGCATGGCCGCCGGTCTCCTCCAGTACTCGTTCGGCCGGCGCGCGCTCCCCGAGGCCGCGCGCCGGGTCGCCAACCCGCTTCCCGCCCGTCGCTACCCGCTCGTCGGGATCATCGCGGCGGCCGCGGTCCTCCTCGTGGTCGTCCTCGTGTTCGCGGGGGTCATCCGCGCCGACAACCTGTCCGCCATCGTGATCATCGGCACGCTCGCGGCGACGGTGGCCTACTTCGCCGTGATCCTCGGCAGCCGTCGCATCGACGCGACCGAACGCTCGCGGGTCTGGGCGTTCCTGCCGCTGTTCATCACCAGCGTGGCGTTCTGGTCGCTGTACCAGCAGCAGTTCACGGTCCTCACCGTCTACTCCGACGCCCGCCTGAACCGCGACCTGTTCGGCTGGGAGATGCCGGTGTCGTGGGTGCAGTCGATCAACCCGGTCTTCATCATCGTGCTCTCCGGCGTCTTCGCGGCCCTGTGGACGAAGCTCGGCGCCCGCCAGCCGACGACCCCGGTCAAGTTCGCCCTCGGAGCGATCATCATGGGCGCGGCGTTCCTGCTGTTCCTGCCGTTCGCGGGCGGCGCGGAGAACTCCACGCCGCTGCTCGCGATCGTGGGCATCCTGCTCGTCTTCACGATCGCCGAACTGCTCCTGTCGCCCATCGGCCTGTCCGCCGCCACGAAGCTCGCCCCGGCCGCCTTCCACACCCAGATGGTCGCGCTGTTCTTCCTGTCGGTGGCGCTCGGCACCGCGATCTCGGGCTGGCTCGTGCAGTTCTACGACCCGACGAACGAGGTGCCGTACTTCTCGATCCTCGGCGGCATCGCGATCGTCGTGGGCCTCGGGCTGTGGGTCAGCGCCAAGCCGGTGCTCGCCCTGATGAAGGGCGTGCGCTGAGTCCGGTCAGAACGCGTACTCCATGAGCTCCACGCCCAGGACCCGGAAGGCGTCGTGGGCGCGGAGACGGTGCATGATCGACAGGTCGTCGAAGCACACGATCAGCGCGTAGGCGACTCCCGCGCGCGGCCCTGCGAGCACCCCGGCCTCGACGCGGACCCCGTCCTCCCGACCGGTCTTGTTGACGAACAGGATCCCGTGCGAGTCGTTCTCGTGCGCGAACGGGTCCAGACCGGTCGCGGCGGCCACGAGGCTCAGATCGTGGTTCAGGCTCAGCCACTCGGACACCTGCGCGCTGACCGCCGCATCGACGACCCGCGAGTTCACCAGGTCGGCGAACAGGCGCGCCAGCTCCCCCGCGGTGCCGACGGCGAGGTGCGGAGCGTCATCGGGCCCCCGCCGGTCTCGTGTGCGGTCGAGCAGCGCCAGGCGCTCCAGTCCGAGCTCCTCGATCCGCGCCCGGACCCGGTCCAGGCCCACGTGGTCGAGCAGGGCGTTGACGGCGATCGGATCCCCCACCGCCGCCGCGAGCGTCGCGAGATCCGTGAGCGGGAGCGCCGGTGCCCGCAGATGCTGCCACACCCCGCCGATCGCGACCTGCTCGAGCTCCGCCCGCTCCACGACCTCCAGCGGGTCGATGCGGCCGGTCTCGAAGGCGGCCGCGGTCTCCACGAGCAGCGGCACGACCCCGAGGCCCCCGATCGGCAGCGTCACGTGGTCGTCGCCGGCGAGCACGCGTTCGCCGTGGTCCAGGTCGACGACGTGCACGGCGACCTGCGCCCCGGACTCGACCAGCCCTTCCAGGGCACGAAGGGTCGCGTCGAAGGAGCGGCGGCCGATCGCGGCGCGACGCGGAAGTCGTCGGGACGACCGCTGCGATCGGCGCAGGGCCGTGGACGGCGAAGGCTCGGGGGAGGTGCCCACGCGGATTCCTTCCGAGAAGGAGAGGGGGAGGTCGGCGCACGAGGACGTCGGTCGCACGGCTGCCCGCACGTCCCACGTCCCCCCGCGCCAGGGCTATCGTAACCCGCGCATGCGGCCGCCGACGGGGTTCGTCGGCGACCGCATCGGCGTCACCAGATGGTGACGCGCTGTGCCGGATCGAGCCACAGCCGGTCGCCTTCCGCGACGCCGAACGCCTCGTAGAAGGCGTCGATGTTGCGAACGATCTGGTTGCAGCGGAACTCGTTCGGCGAGTGGGGATCGACGGTGAGCAGGCGAATGGTCTCCGCCTCGCGGCTCTTCTGCTGCCAGGTCTGCGCCCACGACAGGAACAGGCGCTGGACGCCCGTGAGACCGTCGATCTCCGGTGCGGCCTCGCCCCGGAGGGAGAGCTCGTAGGCCTTCAGCGCGATGCCGAGACCGCCGAGGTCCCCGATGTTCTCGCCGATCGTCAGGGCGCCGTTGACGTGGTGGTCGCCGCTCAACCCCTCCGGCACGAGGGCGTCGTACTGGGCGATGAGCGACCCGGTGCGCTCCTCGAACGCGGCGCGGTCGGCGTCCGTCCACCAGTCCTGGAGCCGGCCGTCGCCGTCGTAACGGCTGCCCTGGTCGTCGAATCCGTGCCCGATCTCGTGCCCGATGACCGCGCCGATGCCGCCGTAGTTGGCGGCGCTGTCGCGGGCGGCGTCGAAGAACGGGTACTGCAGGATCGCCGCGGGGAACACGATCTCGTTCATCAGCGGGTTGTAGTACGCGTTGACCATCTGCGGCGGCATGAACCACTCGTCGCGGTCGATGGGCTTGCCGACCTTGCCCACGGTGCGGTCGTGCTCGAACGCGGCGGCGCGTCCGGCGTTGCCCACGAGGTCGTCCGCCGAGATCTCGACGGCGGTGTAGTCGCGCCAGGTCTGGGGGTGGCCGATCTTCGGGGTGAAGGTCGCGAGCTTGGCGAGCGCCCGCTCGCGGGTCTCCGGGCTCATCCACTCCAGCTCGGAGATGCTCTGCCGATAGGCCTCGATGAGGTTCGCGATGAGCTCGTCCATCGCCTCCTTGGCGGCCGGGGGGAAGTGGCGCTCCACGTACACCTTGCCGACCGCGTCGCCGAGCGAGCCCTCCACGAGGGAGACGCCCCGCTTCCAGCGCTCGCGGATGGTGGGGACGCCGGTGAGCTCGGTGCCGTAGAAGGAGAAGTTCTCGGCGACGATCTCATCCGTGAGGAACCCGGCCAGGCCGTGCACGACCTTCGCGCGCAGCCACGCCTTCCAGTCGTCCAGACGCCCCGGGACCAGCAGCGAGCCCAGGCCCTCGAAGAAGCTCGGCTGGTAGACGACGACCTCGTCGAACGCCCCGGGGTTGGCGGGCGCGACCGTCTCCCGCCACGGGGCGAGGTCGACGCCGACGAGCTCCTGGAACTCGGCCCAGGTGCGGAGGTTGTACGTCTTCACGGCGTCGCGGCTCGCCACGTTGTCCCAGTGGTGGGCCGCGATCTCGTGCTCCAGCGCGAAGGAGCGCTCCGCGTCCCCGGCCGGATCGGCGATCCCGGCGAGCCCGAGCAGGCGCTCGACGTGCGCCCGGTACGCGGCACGCGTGTCCGCGAAGGTGTCGAGACGGTAGTAGCTCTCGTCGGGGAGGGACAGCCCCGCCTGAACGACGAACGGCACGTAGCGCTCCGGGTTCCCGGGATCGGGCTCGACGTAGAGGCCGATCAGCGCGGCGACGCCGCGGCGGTCGAACTCGCCGGCGGCCGCGAGGAGCTCGGGGATCGAGGAGATCGCGTCTACGGTCGCGAGCGGCTCGCGCAGCGGCTCGATGCCGGCGGCCGCGATCCGCTCCGTGTCCATGAAGCTCGCGAACAGGTCGCCGATCTTGCGCGCCTCGGTTCCCGGTTCCGCTTCCTGCGCCTCCTCGATGATCGCCCGCACGTCCTTCTCGGCCTGCTCCGCGAGCAGGTGGAACGAGCCCCAGCGCGCCTTGTCGGCGGGGATCTCGGTGTTCTCGAGGAACGTGTGGTTCACGTGACGGTAGAGGTCGTCCTGGGGGCGGATCGCGGGATCGAACTCGCCGGTGGCGAGGCCGGAGGGCAGCACGTCGGTCATGGATCCCACCCTATGCGCGGGCGGCGACACCGCGTCCTATCGTGTTCCCATGGCACGCACACCCGCCGCGTCGGCCGCCGCCTTCGGTCCCGCGTCCCCGGCCGCGTCGCCCGCGCGGATCGCCGGCCTGGACCTGGCCCGCTTCGTCGCCGTGGCCGGGATGATGGCGGCGCACGTGTGGACCGTGACCCCGTCCGGGGAGGAGTCCCTCGCGGCCGCCGCGGTGTCGGGAAAGGCGGCGGGGCTGTTCGCGGTGCTCGCCGGCGCCGGGATCGCCCTGACCTCGCGGCGCGATCTCGCCGCCGGACGCGTCGGCGCCGCCCGACGCAATCTCTTCGGGCGCGGCCTCGCCCTCGTGATCATCGGCCTCACGCTGGGCCTGGCGCCGTCCGGCGTGCTCGTGATCCTGGTCTTCTACGGCGTCCTGTTCTGGGTGGCGATGCTCCTGGTGCGCTGGTCGGACCGTGCGCTCGTGATCGGCGCCGCGGCCCTCGGCCTGATCGGGCCGGTCGCCACCGCCCTGCTGCGCGCGGCGCTCGCGCAGCTCTTCGGACCCCCGGCGGGCGCGAGCACGCCGTCCTGGCCGAGCCTGCGGGATCCGCTCGCTCTCCTGCAGGACGTCCTGCTGACCGGCGCCTACCCGGTGCTGACCTGGATCGTCTACGCCATGGTCGGGATGCTGGTCGGCCGCGTACTCCTCCGGGCGTCCGATGCAGGATCCCGGGCACGTGCGGCCCGGCGACTGGCGGTCGTGGGCGCCGTCGCCGCGCTCGGCGGCTGGGGGCTCAGCGCCCTGCTCGCGGGACCGTTCGGCACCCTGGCGGCGCTGGAGGCGGAGCCCGCCTGGCTCGGCAGGGATGTCGAGGGCGCGTTCTACGCGTCCGGGTACGGCACGCCGCCGCCCGGGAGCCTCTGGTGGCTCGCCTCTCCCGCGCCGCACACGGGGACGCCGTTCGACCTCGCGATCACCACGGGCGTCGCGCTGGTGGTGATCGCCCTGTGCCTGGCGGCCGGGGCTGCGCTGCACGGGATCGGCGCGCGGCTGGTGGAACCGGTGCGGCGGGCGGGCGCCGCTCCGCTCACGATCTACACGCTCCACGTCCTCGCGACCGCGGTGACCGGGCTCGTGCGGGAGTCCGACGACGGGGCCCCGTGGGGCGTCGCGTGGTACGTGTCCAGCCCGGGGATGTGGGCGCTGCACGTCGCCGGCGCGGTGCTGGTCGGCCTCGTCCTGCTGCTGCTCGACCGCCGCGGGCCGTTGGAGACGTTCGTCTCGTGGTCGGGGCGGCTGTTCTCCCGGACCCCGCGGGCCTGATCCCGCTCAGTCGCGGGCGCGCCGCGCGGAGAACCACCGCCGGCGCGGACGCTGCTCGTCCGGTTCGGCGGTCGGGGCTTCGTGTCGCGCCTCTCGCCGCTGCCGCCACGCCGCGACCTCGGCGTCGGCGTCGCGCGTCCGCGTGACAACCGGCGGGCCGCCCTGCAGCTGCCGCCGGGCCTCGACCACCCGACGGTTGAAGTCCTCGATCAGGGCGCGGACATCCTCTTCACGCCCGAGGGCGTCGAGCGTCTCCTCCATCCCGCGGTCCTCCACGCGCAGGAGAAGGGCGGGCGGGCCGAGGCCGGTCAGTCCCTCGCGCTCGATCTTCCGCCGGATCCACCAGTCGGGATCCGACGACGCGGCCAGTCCCTCCAGGGGCTTGCCTGCGCCGGGAAGGTCGTCGAACTCGCCGCGACGGATCGCGACCTGGATCGCGGTCTCGACGATCGCCGGCATGGTCTCGGCGTTCAGGACGGCGGGTGACGGCGCGGGCTCCGTGCGGCCTCGGTTCCGTTCGACGGCGGCGCGGTAGCGATCCTCAGCGTCTCTCGTCCCGGTCATCGTGCACCCCCTGCGGTGTCGGCGTCCTCCTCCAGCCTACGACGGTCCGCCGCGGGCCGGTCCGGGACCACGCGCCGGGGACGTCGGCGCCACGGCCTAGGCTCGGTGGGTGGCCCGCTCCTCCCTCAACCGCGAGATCCTGCGCCTGGCGATCCCCGCACTGGGCGCGTTGATCGCCGAGCCGGCGTTCCTGATCGTGGACGCGGCGCTGGTGGGGCACCTGGGCACGACACCGCTGGCGGGCCTCGGCATCGCCTCGGCGGTGCTGCAGACCTTCGTCGGCCTGATGGTGTTCCTCGCTTACTCCACCACGCCCGCCGTGGCGCGCAGGTTCGGGGCCGGGGATCCCGGCGACGCCGTCTCCGTCGGGATCGACGGGATGTGGCTCGCTCTCGGGCTCGGTGCGATGCTGGCGGTCGCCGGCGCGTGGTCGTCGCCGTGGCTGGTCGGTCTGTTCGGGGCCTCGGAGGCGGTCGCCCAGCAGGCCGACACCTACCTCGTCATCTCGATGTGGGGCCTTCCGGCCATGCTCGTGGTGTTCGCGGCGACGGGACTCCTGCGCGGGATGCAGGACACGATGACCCCGCTGTGGATCGCGGGCAGCGGCTTCGCCGCCAACGCCGCGCTGAACGCGCTGTTCATCTACGGGCTCGGCTGGGGCATCGCGGGCTCCGCGCTCGGCACGGTGGTCGCCCAATGGGGCATGGTGGGCGCGTACGTCGTCGTCGTGGGACGCCTCGCGCGGCGGCACGATGCGTCGATCCGGGCGGAGCTGTCCGGCATCCGAGGCTCGGCGCGGTCGGGGGGCTGGCTGTTCCTGCGCACCGTGTCGCTGCGCGTCGCGCTGCTGGCGACCGTGGGCGTCGCCACGGGCATCGGGACGACCGAGCTCGCCGGGTGGCAGGTCGTCTACACGGTGTTCTCCGCGGCGGCCTTCGCCCTCGACGCCCTCGCGATCGCGGCGCAGGCGCTGATCGGCAAGAACCTGGGGGCGAAGGACGAGCAGGCCGCCCGGCAGGTGCTGGCGAGGACGGTGGCCTGGGGGACGTGGTTCGGCGTGGTCGTGGGCCTCGCGATCGGAGCGCTCTCCGGTGTGATCGGCCTGGTCTTCACCGGCGACCCGGACCTCGCCGCCCTCATCCAGCCCGCCCTGATCGTGCTGGCCGTCGCGCAGCCCGTCGCGGGCGTCGTGTTCGTCCTCGACGGAGTGCTCATGGGCGCCGGGGACGCCCGCTACCTCGCGCTGGCGGGCGGCATCAACCTCCTCGTCTTCCTTCCCGCCCTCGCCGTCGTCGCCGCGACCGGCGTGGACGGGGTCGCGGGGCTCATCTGGATCGCCGTGGCGTTCTTCGGCGTGTACCTGCTGGTGCGCCTCGCGACCCTCGGCCTGCGCGTACGCACCGGCCGCTGGCTGCGCGTCGCGGTATGACGCACGGCACGTGACGGGATCCCTCGTCCTCCACCGCGGACGAGAATCTCGCCTTCTCCCCCGTGTCCGCGCCGCGACTCATCGACCGCTCAGAACCCTGGCACTCTGGCATGCAATCCGCCATACTCGAAGGGTGCTGTCGATGTCCGAACCTCAGGTCTGGGTGCTGATCGGCGTCCTCGCCGCAGCCATGTTCGGCATGATCACGGTCGTGTCGACGATGTTCATCCACGTCATCAAGTCGGAGATCGGGGGGCTACGCGCGGAGCTCATCGGCGAGATCCGCGCGCTCGATCGCGATGTGTCGGCGCTGTACCGACACGTCCTCGGCATCGACCGCGACTGAGATCGAGAGGCGGCGTCCTCAGCGCGACGGCTCCGGATCCCGGTCCTCGAGCGCCTCCAGATGCGCCAGGGCGCGCTCGCGGTTCCGCCGCTCCTCGTCCTTGGCGGCTCGCCGGGCCTCCCGCCCGCGCGGGCGGACCGGTGCGAGCGGTTCGGAGGCGCGGTGCATCGCGTACCCCCACGCGGCGAGCGCGAGCAGCGGACCCCACAGCCAGAACGGAAACAGCACGGAGACCTCGAGCAGGGCGCCGTCCGCCGGCAGTCCACCCTCCGCCGCCAGGAGGAGGAAGTCGAGTCCTCCGGTGAGGAACAGCACCGCGACCGCGACCGCGGGGATCACGGCGAGACCGACCGGCACCGGGCGATCCCCGAGCAGGGCGAACCGCGACGAGAACCGCTCTCCCCACGGGCGGATGAGCCCGAGCGTGAGCACTCCGCCGGTGAGCATCCCGGCGCCGAGGAGGAGTCCGGTGAGCAGCATCGCGGGCTCGCGCGCGAAGAGCTCGGCGTCCCCGCCGAACTGCGGCCACGGCGTCAGCCACGACGCGCGCGCGAGGGCGTAGGGCAGGGCGCACGCGGCGGCGACGATCGTGATCGCGCGGCGATGGCGAACGACGCCTGCGGCGACGCGGCCGTAGGGCGGGCGCGCATCGCCGATGGCCCAGAGCACGAGCGCCGTCGACACGACGAGGTAGACGGCGGTCGTCCCGGCGAACGGCAGCTGCCGTGCGAAGGCGGGGAGGAGACGCACGAGGAGATCACCGGCGTCGAGGAGCCGGACGGCGACGAATCCCGCCGCACCCAGGCCGGCGATCGCGGCCAGGCCCGCCACCGGGTGCCGGAGCGTCAGCAGCACGATCGCCGCGACGACCAGGCCCACCGCGACGAGCGCGAACGTGTAGCCGGCCACCGGGATGACACCACCGGGGGCGAGGAGGACGACGCCCGCGGCCAGAGCGGCCGCCGCGATCCGGATTCCTGCGGGTCGGCGCGACGCGGAACGCTCGACGACGAGGGCCCGCAGTCCCGTCACGATCCCGGCGAGGCCCAGCAGCAGGCTCAGCACCGCGGACGGGACGGGCGCGATCCACCGGTCGAGCAGGCCCGGCGGCACCTCGGCGAACCATCCGGCGACGGTCGGGACGGTGAGCCGCAGAAGCGCGAGCGCCGTGACGATCGAGGACGCGGCGACCGACAGCAGGGGGAAGAGGAGCCTGGTTCGTGCGTGCATGCCTCGACGCTAGGAAGCGGCGCGGCATCCCCGCATCGCCCTCCGGGGTGGATCGGATCACCCGCGCGGGTGATCCTGCTCCGCCGCCGGCCGCAGCACTCCGTTCTCATACGCCCAGATGACCACGTGGATCCGGTCGGGCAGGGCGAGCTTGGCGAGCACGGCCTTCACATGGGTCTTGACGGTATTGGGCGACAGGAAGAGGCGCTGGGCGATCTCGTCATTGGACAGCCCGGCGGCCAGCAGCCGCACGACCTCCTGCTCCCGCGGGGTGAGCGTGGTCAGCGCCGCGGACGCGTCCGGATCCCGCGGCGCCACGGCGCTCCGCACGAATCCCACGAGCGCCTCCAGGGCCCGCTCCCCCACCACGCGTTCGCCCGCCGCCACCGCCACGACCGCGTCCGCGACCTCCTGCGGCGCCGCGTCCTTGGTCAGGAATCCGCTCGCGCCCGCGCGGATCGCCCCCACCACGTACTCGTCCAGATCGAACGTCGTGAGGACCAGCACGCGCACGCCGGGATGACGACGGCGCACCTCCGCCGTCGCGGCGATGCCGTCGGTGCCGGGCATCCGCACGTCCATCAGCACCACGTCGACCACCCGCTCGTCCGCGAGAGCGATCGCCTCGTCCCCGGACCGCACCGAGCCCACGATCTCGATCCGCTCGTCCCGCGCCAGCATCAGCGCGAGCGCCTCCCGGAGCAGGTCCTGGTCGTCGGCCAGCAGCACTCGGACCGTCATCCTCGTCCCTCCGTCGCGCCTCGGGCCGCACCGCCGTCTCCGTACGGGAACACCGCCCGCACCGTCCACGCCCGGTCATGGCCTGCCGTGCTCGGCCCGGCGGTCAGGACGCCGCCCGCGAGCCGCACCCGCTCGGCGAGGCCGACCAGGCCGGTGCCGCTGCCGAGCCCGAAGTCCCGGCGTCCGGCACCGCCGTCGTCCTCGACGACGGCCTCCAGGGCGCTCCGTTCCCATCGCAGCGCGACCGTCACCCGCACGGGCGGCCTCGTGTGCCGGATCGCATTCGTCAGCGCCTCGCGCACGACGTGGTGGAGCGCGAGCATGGCACCCGGCCCCAGTGCGACAGGCACGCCGCTCTCGTCCAGCTCGATGTCGACGCGGGGGCTGCGGGCGTCCTCGACGAGCGCGCGCACCGCCGCCAGATCCGGCGCCGGCGAGCGAGACGCCTCGTCGGCGACGACGCCGCGCATGCCCCGCAGCGCCTCCCGGCCGGTCCGGGTGACGACGTCGAGGGCGCGCTCGCTCGTCAGCGGGTCTTCGCGCAGGAGCGTCCTCGCGACCTCGGCCTGGGCGATCATCACCGTGAGCGCATGGGCCACGACGTCGTGCAGATCCCGGCTGATCCGGCCCCGCTCGGCGATCACCGCCTGCTCGGCGCGCATGCGCGCGGCGTCCTCGACCCGGATCCGGCGCGAGCGCTCCAGTGCGCCGAACGCCCACGCGGCGGCGTTGACGGCCGCGAGACCCACGAACGAGCCGAGACGCAGGAGCGGATCCGGAAGGTCCGTGGCGAGCGCCGACACGATGCCTGCGCCGATGACGCCGACGCCCAGCGCCGCGAGACTCAGTCGCGTCGTGCACTGGACCGCCACCTGACCGAGGCAGAGCAGGAACGCCGCCGCGGACGGATACAGCGCGGCCGCGACGACGCCGTCCGCCGGGAGCAGGGCGAGCGCGAGCATCACCAGGGCCGCGGCGACGAAGGCGGGTCGCGGATGCCGGACGGCGACGAACGAGGCGGCGTGGAGCCCGACGAACAGGGCGATGGCCGCGACGACGACGAGCGGGGGGCCCTCCGCCTGGACGAGGGACACGATCGTGGCCGGCAGGAGGACGACCGTGGCCGCGGCGGTCGCGATGACGTCGATCCGGAGCCAGAACCGCGGCGAGGCCGTTCGCGCGGATGCGCGCGACGCGGCCCTGCCCTGTGCTCTCACCCCCTCATGCTCCCATCCCGGGTCCGGTCCGCGGCGGTCCGCCGGTCGTCATCCGGCGTGCCGCCGGCACCACTCGTACATGATGACGGCCGCGGCCGCACTGGCGTTGATCGACCGCGTCGATCCGTACTGGGTGATCTCCACGTGCCCGCTCGCCGCCGCGATCGCCTCCGCGCTCAGCCCGGGCCCCTCCTGCCCGAAGAGCAGGACGCAGCGCGCGGGTAGGTCCGCCTCCTGCACGGGGAGGGCGCCCTCGACGTTGTCGACCGCGATGATCGGGATCCGTTCGTCCTGCGCCCACGCGGCGAACGCCGCGACGTCCTCGTGGTGCACGACATGCTGGTACCGATCGGTGACCATCGCCCCGCGGCGGTTCCACCGACGCCGACCGATGATGTGCACGGTGTCGGCGAGGAAGGCGTTGGCGCTGCGCACGATCGAGCCGATGTTCATGTCGTGCTGCCAGTTCTCGATCGCGACGTGGAACGGGTGGCGGCGGGCGTCCAGGTCGGCGACGATCGCCTCCATGCGCCAGTAGCGGTAGCGGTCGATCACGTTGCGGGTGTCGCCGTGGGCGAGCAGCTCCGGGTCGAAGTGCGCGTCACCCGGCCAGCTCTCCGGGCCGCCCGGCCACGGCCCCACGCCGTGCGTGCTGCGTTCGGGCGTCTCGGTGCTCACCCGCTCAGCCTATTCACCGGTCGCCGGCGACGGCTCCGGGCCGCGCGGCCCGGAGCTACCGACGCGGGTAGGCTCGTCCCATGCCCTCCGACTCCCGTCGCCCCGACGACTCCGCGGCCCGCCGCGCCGTGGCGATCTGCACGTGGGCGGGGATCGGGACGGCGGCTCTCGGGGTGCTGCTCGTCGCCGTGCCGTCGCTGCTGCCCGTCGGCGGTCCCTGGGTGCAGCTGGCGCTCGGGGCGATCACGCTCTTCCTCGCCTTCCGCGCGCGGGCGATCGGGATGCGCGGCGTGAACGACTTCGACGGCCGCCTGGGGCTGCTGGCGGCGATCGCCGGTTTCGCGATCATCTTCTTCGCCGGACAGGTCGCCTTCGCGACGCTCTCGCGCCTCGGCGGCTGACCGGGAAGCCGGGACCGGCCCGCCGGTAGGCTGGATCCGTGGCCTCCCCCGCGTTCGACGACTACCTGAAGACCGTGTACGCGCACACGGAGTGGCAGGCCGCGCCGATCACCCCGTCGCAGCTCGCGCTCAAGCTGGGGATCGCGCCGTCGAGCGTCACGGAGATGGTCAAGAAGCTGGCCGCGGCCGGACTCGTCTCCCACGTCCCCTACGGCGCCGTGCGCCTCACCCCGGAGGGCGAGCAGCGCGCGCTGGCGATGCTGCGGCGCCACCGCCTCATCGAGACCTGGCTCGTCCGCGAGTTCGGCTACGCCTGGGACGAGGTCCACGACGAGGCCGAGGTGCTGGAGCACACCATCAGCGACCGCCTGCTCGAAGGCATCGACGAGCGGCTCGGCCGACCCCGGTTCGATCCGCACGGGGATGCGATCCCGGACGCGGCAGGGACCGTCGACCGCGCGCCGTTCGTCCTGCTCGCCGACGCCGCCATCGGTCACGTCGGCCGGGTGCTGCGCGTGGACGACCGCGATCCCGAGCTGCTGCGCGCGCTGGAGAACGCCGGGGTGTCGGTCGGCGTCACCGTCGCGGTCACGCCCGACGGCCCCCGCGTGGAGGGGGCTGCGCTTCCGGACGGCAGCGCGGCGATCGTCTGGCTCACCACCTGAGGGCGACGCGGATCGCACGCGCCCAGCCGCCGGCTCTAGGCTGATCCCATGTCCGAACGCGCCGAGATCGAATGCTGGCTCACCGACATGGACGGCGTGCTCGTCCATGAGAACGACGCGCTGCCCGGGGCCGCCGACCTCCTCGCCGGATGGGAGCGCGACGGGATCCCGTACCTCGTCCTGACGAACAACTCGATCTTCACCGCGCGCGACCTGTCCGCGCGCCTGCGCGCCAGCGGACTGCACGTGCCGGAGGAGCGGATCTGGACCTCCGCGCTCGCCACGGCGGACTTCCTCAAGCAGCAGCAGCCCGGCGGCTCGGCGTTCGTGATCGGAGAGGCCGGCATCCTGACGGCGCTGCACGAGGCCGGGTTCATCATGACCGAGACGAACCCGGACTTCGTCGTGGTCGGCGAGACCCGCAACTACTCGTTCGAGGCGATCACCAAGGCCATCCGGCTCATCGAGCGCGGCGCGCGCTTCATCGTCACCAATCCCGACGCGACGGGCCCGAGCGCCGACGGGCCGCTGCCGGCGACCGGGGCGATCGCGGCGCTCATCACGAAGGCGACCGGGCGCGAGCCGTACGTCGTCGGAAAGCCCAACCCGATGATGTTCCGCTCGGCGCTGAACAAGATCGGCGCGCACTCCAAGGTCACCGGCATGATCGGCGACCGGATGGATACCGACATCGTCGCCGGGATCGAGGCCGGCCTGCACACGGTCCTGGTCCTCACGGGCATCAGCGACCGCCGCGAGATCGAGCGCTACCCGTTCCGACCGGACGAGGTCGTGGGCGGAGTCATCGATCTCCTCCCCGCTCCGGGCGAGGCCCCGGCGAGTCCCGCGGACGAGGCCTCGGAGGGCTGACCCGTGTCGCAGCACACGCTCCTGCTCCTCGTCGGGCTGGTGATCGGCCTGACGACGCTCGTCGTCCTGATCGTCCAGTTCGTGCGGTCGCGCCGCGGCTCCGGGCCTCAGCGCGGGTGGTGGGAGGGTCCCTGGGACGAGGACGAGAAGCGCTGACGACGAGCTGATCCGCGTTACGCTCGTCCTCCCCAGGGCGGCCCGCTGCGGGCTTGTCCACGGTCCGCGCGAAGGGCACGCCGCCCCGCCCGACGAGCCTCTACGGTCTCTGGTGAACCGAGTTTCCACCGAGCAACAATGGAGGGGTGTACGTGTCACCGGAGATCTTCGCGGTCGTCCTGAGCGCCGTCGGCGTCGTCGTGACGTTCGGGGTCGCCATGGTCGCGGGCTTCGGCTGGTGCGTGCGACGCATCGACGCCGCCGTCGCCCGCCTCGAGCACCGGGTGGACGCGCGCATCGACGCGCTCGACGAGAGACTCACCGCCCGGATCGACGCCGTCGAAGAGAAGCTCACCGCCCGCATCGACGCCGTCGAAGAGAAGCTCACCGCCCGCATCGACGCCGTCGAAGAGAAGCTCACCGCCCGCATCGACGCCCTGGAGAACCGGCTCACGACGGAGACCACGGACCTCAGGGTGGCGATCGCACGGATCGAGGGCACGCCGCGGCGACTGCTGACGACGCACTGAGTCGTCGGACCGAACCCGATGGGCCTCGGCGGGCCGGCGTCAGGTCAGCGTCAGGCCCGACACCGGCTCCGCAGGCTCCGGCATCCGGAGTGGTCCGTCGCCGGGCGTGATCGTGCCGAGGATCCGCGCGGCCGCGGCGCCCGTCGCCTCGGGCAGCACAGCGGGAACGCCGTTCATGGTGCACCACCCGATGAGGGCGAACAGGATCGCCTCCTTGGCGTCCGCGGGTGCGCCCAGCTCGTCCGCGAGCACCACGTCCGCCCCCGGCAGCGCGGCCCGCAGCCCGTCCATGACCTGCGGATTGCGGCAGCCGCCGCCGGAGACCGCGAGGAAGCGCACCCCGGCCTCGCGGATGTCGGCGGCCACGGTGCGCACCGTGAGCTCGGTGAGCGTCCGGACGACGTCGGCGACGGGGATCGGACGCTCCTGCGCCGCGAGGTGCTGACGCACGTAGTCGAGGTGGAAGTGCTCCTTGCCCGTGCTCTTCGGCGCCGGCAGGTCGTAGTACGGATCCGCCAGCAGTGCCTCCAGCAGCCGCTCGTCGACGTGTCCGGCGGCGGCGATCCGGCCGTCCTCGTCGTAGCCGCGATCGTTCAGCCCCTCGGCGACGATCACCGCGTCGATGAGGGCGTTGGCCGGGCCGATGTCGTATCCGCGCACGTCGCCCTCTCCGCCGACGATCGTGACGTTCGCGATCCCGCCGAGGTTGAGCGCGGCGGCGGGCCGGATCCGTCCGCGCAGCAGCAGGTCGTCGAGGAACGGCACGAGCGGGGCGCCGTTGCCGCCGGCGGTGATGTCGCGGATGCGCACGTCGGACACGACGGGCACGCCCAGACGCTCGGCGATCCACGCCGGCTGGCCGACCTGCAGCGTTCCCCGCGCGGCGTTGCCCTCCACCCAGTGGTAGACGGTCTGCCCGTGCGAGCAGACGGCGTCCACGCCCCCGACGGCCTGCGCAGCCGCCGCGGCGACCTCGGCGAAGGCCTGCCCGATGAGGGTGTCGAGCTCGGCGATCTCGGCGAGCGTGGTGGGGTTCGGCGGCAGGGCGGCGATCAGTCGCCGCCGCAGCACCGGGTCGTACGGGATCTCGGTCGTGTGCAGCACGCGTCCGCGCAGGAGCGTCCCGTCCCGCTCGAACGCGACCACGGCCGCGTCGATCCCGTCGTGGGACGTGCCCGACTGCAGCCCGAGGACCCTCACCGGCCCCTCCCTGCGGCCCTCATCGGTCGTCGTCCGAGGCGGCGCGGAGGATCAGCGCGGCCGCACCGATGAGCGGGCCCTCGTCCTCGAGACCCGATCGGACGACCCGGGTGCGCCGGGAGTAGTCGTGCGCCGCCGTGTCGGCGACAGCCCGCTGGACGAGGTCGATGTAGTCCGCCGACACGCGGGAGAACCCGCCGCCGATCGCGACAACCTCCAGGTCGACGAGCGTCGAGGCGTCGGCGAGCGCCGCTCCCACCGCTGCGGCGGAACGCTCGATCGCCGCCCGGGCGATCCGGTCCCCGGCTGCGGCGTCGCGCGCCAGGTCCTCGCCGCGTTCGCCCGTCCACCCCTGCGCACGCGCCCAGGCCACGCTCGCAGGCCCCGAGGCCACCTCCTCCAGGGTCAGCGACCCCTCGGCGTGCACCTGCCCGAGGTGACCGGCGTTGCCCGTGGCGCCCGGCAGGTACCGCCCGCCCATCACGAAGCCGCCGCCCACGCCGGTGGACACGACGATCGACAGCGACGAGGCCGCCCCCTGGGTCGCGCCGAGCCAGGACTCGGCGAGCGCGAGGCACCCGCCGTCGTGCCCGAACGCCGTGCGGACCGGTGCCCCGCGGACGGCGGAGGCGGAGTCGCGCACGGTGCCGGCGAGATCGAAGCCCCGGGCTCGCGGCATGTTCACCGGGTGGATCAGACCGCGCTCGCGATCGATCGGTCCGGCGCTCCCCACGCCGGCGCCGAGCAGCTCGTCCCCGGACGAGAGTCCGGCGAGCGCCGCGGAGATGACGGCGTCCAGCGCCTCGCGGAGCGAGTCGGGCGTGGCGTCCGGACCGGTCGGGCGGCGGGTGCGCGTCGTGTCGACGACGGTGCCGTCCGCGGCGACGAGCGCCGCCTCGAGCTTGGTGCCGCCGACGTCGACGGCCAGGGCGTAGGCGGTCACTGCGGGTCGAGCCCGAGGTCGTCGAGGTCGATGGCCGCGCGCCACTCCAGCCCGGCGGCCTCGATCGCGGCCTGGGCGCCGGTCTTGCGGTCGACGATCACCGCGACCGCCACCACCTCGGCGCCCTCACGACGCAGCACCTCGACCGCCTTGAGCGCGGACTGGCCGGTGGTGGAGGTGTCCTCCAGCACGACCACGCGGCGTCCCGCCACCTCGGCGCCCTCGATCTGGCGTCCGCGCCCGTGGTCCTTGGGCTCCTTGCGCACGACGAAGGCGTCCAGCGGACGGTCGCTGTCGGCGGCGGCGTGCAGGACGGCGTTGGCGATCGGATCCGCGCCGAGCGTGAGCCCGCCCACCGCGACCACGTCGAGGTCGGCGATGAGATCGCGCATGATCCGACCGATCGCGGGCGCCGCGCGGTGATCCAGCGTGAGACGACGCATGTCGACGTAATAGGTCGCCTTCTTGCCGCTGGAGAGCGTGAAGTCGCCGTGGAAGACGGCCTCAGCCGTGATCAGGGCGATCAGGGCCTGGCGGTCGGCCTCGAGTTCCGGGGTGCTGAGCGTCACGGGCATCAGTCTACGGCGGCCTCCCGGACGCCCCGGGAGTCGGGACAGCTGCACGATCCGGGGACGCATGCAGGATCGCTCCCGCGGATCCGCCGTGCTCCCGTATCGGGATCGTGCATCCGCGCCACGCGCCGCCGCTGTCCGCCTGGCGTGCCGTCCGCCCAGCGCCTATCGTGGCCCGCGTACGCCACAGAAGGAGGAGCAGCCGTGCTCGACGTCGATCCCTATGCCGCCCTCGCTCGCCTGCGCGAGTTCGCCCCGCTGGCGCTGACCAGCCCCGACTTCGCCGACGGCGCGCCGCTCCCGGTCAGCGCCTGGTCGGCCTCCCGCGGCGGAGAGGACCGCTCGCCCGCGCTGAGCTGGGGCGAGCCGCCCGCCGGCACGAAGAGCTTCGCGGTCTCCTGCCTCGATCCGGACGCCCCGACCGGCACCGGATACTGGCACTGGGCCGTCGCGAACCTCCCCGCCGATCTGCGCTCCCTCGCCGCGGGAGCGGGCGACGGCGAGCCGGGCTCGCTTCCCGTCGGCGCGGTGACGCTCCCCAACGAGGCGCGCCTGCCCCGCTACATCGGCGCGGCTCCGCCGGCGGGGACCGGCGTCCACCGCTACGTCTTCGTGGTCGACGCCCTGGACGTCGAGGCGATCGAGCTCACGGGAGACGAGACGCCCGCGTACCTCGGGTTCAACCGCCACTTCCACACGCTGGCACGCGGCATCCTCACCGGGACGGGCGACCCCGCGGACCGCTGACGCGTCACGTCGCCTCGCTCTGGACGGATGGCGCGGTTTGCTGCATCATTTCATAGTGCGAAAGTTTTTCTTCGCTATGTGGATATCTGCAGGAAGCTGACCCGATCCGCCCGGACCGACCCGAGGAGACGCCATGTCCACCCACCGTCAGATCGCCGCGATCACCTACGAGACCGCTGCCCGCGCCGTCTCGCTCGCCATGGAGATCGGCGCGGACCACGGGGTGCGCGCGGTCGTCGCGGTCGCCGACCCCTCGATGACCGTCGTCGCCTACGGCATGGCCGACGGCGCCACCCCGCACAGCGCCGAGACCAGTCGCCGCAAGGCCGTGACCGCGGCCTCGATCCGGCGTCGCACCGCGCAGATCCCCGAGGCCCTGTCCGTCGCCCTGCCGCTGGGCACGGGCGGGGCGCTGACTACGATCGACGGAGGAGTGCCGATCGTCTTCGGCGACGACCACGTCGGCGGGCTCGGCGTCGCCGGGGGGACCCCGGCGCAGGACGCCGCGATCGCGCTCGAGACCCTGCACCGTCTCGGCGCACGGGTGGAAGGAACGGAACCATGACCTCGTATCTCTCCCGCGCCGACCTGTCGGTGGCCGCACCGATCGCCGCCTTCGCCGAGGAGTCGCTGACCGCGTCGGGACGGGACCCCGAGGCCTTCTGGGCCGGCGTCAGCGCGATCGTCCACGACCTCGGCCCCCGCAACGCTGCCCTGCTGCGGACCCGGGACGAACTGCAGCGCCGCATCGACGACTTCCACCGCACGCACCCGGGCGTCCCGGACCGCGACGCCTACCGCGCCCTGCTCACCGACATCGGCTACCTGGCGGCGGACCCCGGCGCGGTCGGCGTGACGACCGAGGACGTGGATCCGGAGATCGCGACCCTCGCCGGCCCGCAGCTCGTGGTGCCCCTCCTCAACGCGCGCTTCGCCTTGAACGCCGCCAACGCCCGTTGGGGATCCCTCTACGACGCCCTCTACGGGACGGACGCGATCGACCGGACCGGCGACCTCGCCCCCGGCCGTGCCTTCACCCCCGCCCGCGCGGCCGCGGTGGTCGCGCGGGGCCGGGAGCTGCTGGACGCGATCGCGCCCCTCACCGGCGGCTCGCACCGCGACGCCACCGGCTATGCCGTCGACGACGAGGGGCTGGCCGTGCGGACCGCCGACGGCGTGCGCCGCCTCGCCGACGCCACGGCCTTCGTCGGCTTCGCCGGCGATCCCGAGGAGCCCCGCGCGGTGCTGCTGCGCCACCACGGCCTGCACGCCGAGATCGCCGTCGACAGGGACGGGTCGATCGGGCGCACCGATCCCGCGGGCGTCCAGGACATCCTGCTGGAGTCGGCGATCACCACCATCCTCGACCTGGAGGACTCGGTCGCCGCGGTGGACGCCGAGGACAAGGCGCTCGGCTACCGCAACTGGCGCGGCTTCATGGACGGCACGCTCACCGAGACGGTGACCAAGGACGGCCGCACCTTCACCCGCGCCCTGGCCGCGGACCGCACGTACCGCACGGCGGCGGGCGACGAGGTCACCCTCCCCGGCCGGGCGGTGCTGTTCATCCGCAACGTCGGCCACCTGATGCGCACCGACGCCGTGCTCGACCGGGACGGCGAGCCGGTGTTCGAGGGGATCCTCGACGCGGTGATGACCGCGCTCGGCGCCCTGCCGGATCTGGAGGGACCGGACGCCGGGCGCAACTCCCGGACCGGATCGATGTACATCGTGAAGCCGAAGATGCACGGCCCCGAGGAGGTCGCGTTCGCCGTCGAGCTGTTCGGCCGCGTCGAGGAGGTGCTGGGGCTGCGGGCACGCACCCTGAAGATCGGGATCATGGACGAGGAACGGCGCACGTCGGCGAACCTCACCGCCGCGATCGCCGCCGCGTCCGACCGGGTGGTCTTCATCAACACCGGCTTCCTCGACCGCACCGGGGACGAGATCCACACCTCCCTGCACGCCGGCCCGTTCCTCCCCAAGGCCGCGATCAAGGCGCAGCCGTTCATGCAGGCGTACGAGGATCGCAACGTCGCGATCGGGGTCGCCTCGGGACTGGACGGGCACGCGCAGATCGGCAAGGGCATGTGGGCGGAGCCGGACCTCATGCGGGCGATGCTGGAGAAGAAGATCGCCCATCCGCTGTCCGGGGCGTCCACCGCGTGGGTGCCGTCGCCCACCGCGGCCACCCTGCACGCCCTGCACTATCACCAGGTGGATCCGTTCGCCGTGCGCGCGACGCTTCCGCCGGTCGGCGAGGACGCGCTGGACCGGCTCCTCGTCCCGCCGCTCGCGGGAGAGGGCGTGCTCACCGCGGACGTGGTGGCGGAGGAGCTCGACAACAACGTGCAGTCGATCCTCGGATACGTCGTGCGCTGGATCGACCAGGGGATCGGCGTCTCCAAGGTCCCCGACATCCACGGCACCGGCCTGATGGAGGACCGCGCGACCCTGCGCATCTCCAGCCAGCTGCTGGCCAACTGGCTCCTGCACGGCGTCATCACGCCGGAGCAGGTGGATGAGAGCCTGCGCCGGCTGGCGGAGGTGGTCGACGAGCAGAACGCCGGCGACCCGGCCTACGAGCCGCTCGCCTTCCCGGACGGGGCGGTGCCCGGCATCGCCTACACCGCGGCTCGCCGCCTGATCCTGGAGGGGGCGGACCAGCCGAGCGGCTACACCGAGCCGCTGCTGCACGGTCTGCGGCGGGAGAAGAAGGCGCAGCAGCAGCAGCGCTGACCGCGCCCGCCGGCGGTCCGGGGATGTCCGCGACCGAAACTAGGCTGGACGCATGCGTCTGGCGACCTGGAACATCAACTCGATCCGCACGCGCGTGGCCCGCGCCGTCGACTTCGTCGTCCGTGAGGACATCGACGTGCTCGCGCTGCAGGAGATCAAGTGCAAGCCGGAGCAGTTCCCCTACGGCCCGTTCGAGGACGCGGGCTACCACGTCGAGGCGCACGGACTGAACCAGTGGAACGGCGTCGCGATCGTCAGCCGCGAGCCGATCACGGACGTCTCGACCGCGTTCGCCGGCATGCCCGGGTTCGCGAAGGGGCATGACGGCCCGGACGCTCCGCTGGAGGCGCGGGCGCTCGGGGCGACCGTCGGCGGCGTGCGCGTGTGGAGCCTGTACGTGCCCAACGGGCGCTCTCTCGGCGACCCGCACCTCACCTACAAGCTGCACTGGCTGGAGGCGCTGCGCCAGGCGACCGCCGCGGAGATCGCCGCGAACCCGGCGCAGCCCCTCGCGCTGGTGGGCGACTTCAACATCATCCCCTTCGACGACGACAACGGCGATCCCGACATCGTGGTCGGGCGCTCGACGCATGTCTCGCCGGAGGAGCGCGCCGCCTTCTTCGCCCTGGAGACCGCCGGGGTGCAGGATGTCGTCCGTCCCCTCCTTCCGACCGGCTATACGTACTGGGACTACCAGCGACTGAAGTTCCCCCGCAACGAGGGCATCCGGATCGACTTCGTCCTCGGCTCGCAGCCGTTCACCGACGCGGTCACCGGCGCGTCGATCCACCGCGACGAGCGCAAGGGCGAGCAGCCGAGCGACCACGTGCCCGTGGTCGTCGACCTCGACCTCGGCACGACGGCGGACGCGGACGACGACCTGCCGATGATCTTCGCGTGACGACGATGCCCGCCTCGTCCTCCGCGGCGCCGCGCACGGCGCCCGTTCGCCTGATCGCGACGGACCTGGACGGCACGCTCCTGGACGCGGCGGGCACCGTCACCCGGCGCACGCGTGCGGCGCTCGACCGGGCCCGCGCCGCCGGCGTGCACGTCGTCCCCGTCACGGCCCGTCAGCCGATCGGCCTGCGCCAGCTCGCCGCGGACGCCGCCTTCGACGCGTGGGCGCTGTGCGGCAACGGCGCGTACGGCATCCACCTCGTGACCGGCGAGGTCCTGTTCGCCCAGGAGATCCCGGCCACGGTGCAGCAGGAGCTCGCCGAGGCGCTGTCGCAGGCGATCCCCGGGCTCCTGTTCGCCAGCGTCCGTGAGGCCGGCGAGGGCTTCGTCACGCAGGAGGGCTACGCCGCGCTCGCGCGCCTGAGCGACCACAAGCGCGATCCGCGGGACATGATCGGGGTCCCTCTCGCGGACGTGCTGTCGGCACCGAGCCTGAAACTCGTGATCCGGCATCCCGAGGTGCCGATCGCGGAGATCTTCGCCACCCTGCGCGGCCTCGGCCTGTCGGGCTTCGAGGCGACGTTGTCCGGTGCGCCCTTCGTGGAGGTCATGGCGGAGGGCGTCACCAAGGCCACGGGCCTCGCCCAGCTGTGCACGCGTCTCGGGATCGCGCGGGAGGAGGTCGTGGCCTTCGGCGACGGCCTCAACGACCTGGAGATGCTGGAGTGGGCCGGGCACGGGGTGGCCGTCGCCAATGCGATCGACGTCCTGCGCGAGGCGGCCGACGAGGTCGCCCCCGGCAACGACGACGACGGCGTCGCCCGCGTGATCGAGCGCCTCGTCGCCTGACCCGCGGCTCCGCGCGGCCTCCGCCCCCGCCCCCGGCGTCAGGCGATCGCGCGAGTTCAGGCGCGGGGCCGCGCTTTCTGCCTGATGCCGCGCGATGGCCTGAGCTCGCGCGATGGTCCGGCGTGCGCGGGCACACCCGGACGACGCGGGTCACTCCCCCATGACGCCCGTCTCCGGCTCGCCGGGGGCGCCGGGCGCGTACCGGAGCGAGAGCGTGCCGTTGTCGCCGCTCTCCGCGTGCAGCAGGCGCAGGTTCGCCGGGGCGGCGCCTTCGGGGAACACCTTCTTCCCCTGACCCAGGACGATGGGATAGACCCACAGCTGCAGTTCGTCGTAGAGGCGCTCGGCGAGGAGCGTCTGCGCGAAGTCGATGCTGCCGATCACGTGCACGTCCTGGTGCCGTTCGCGCAGCGCCGCCAGCTCGGCGGCCAGGTCCGCACCCACGCGGGAGCTTCCCTGCCAGTCCAGGACGATGTCCGCGTCGCGGGAGGCGACGTACTTCGGCACCCGGTCGAAGAGCTGCCCGATCGCCCCCTCCGGGCCGGTGGTGTGGTGCGGCCAGTAGCCCGCGAAGATGTCGTACGTGCGTCGCCCCAGCAGCAGGGCGTCGAGGGTCTCCATGCCCTTCATCACGCTCCGGCCAACCGCTTCGCTGGGGACTCCCGCCTGCCAGCCCCCGAACCGGAACCCGTCGGTCGGATCCTCCTCGGGCCCGCCCGGGGCCTGGGCGACGCCGTCGAGGGTGGTGAACAGGTCGATGATGATGCGTCCGGTCATGATGTGCTCCCTTGCAGCTCTGGTTCGGACGAGCCGGCCCCCGCACTCCGGGCGGGGATCGGCGGGATGTGGAAGGTCCGGGCGAAGTCAGCGAGCGCGGAGACGTCGCCGCGGACGACGGCCAGGAGATCCTGGTCGATCGCCTCGGCGGGAGTGACCTCCCGCGCGATCAGTCGGCGGATGCCGGGACCGGCGACGATCAGCGCGTCGGCCTCGCCGTCGGGAAGCGCCCCGCCCACGGGCGGCGCCGGCGGGGCCAGCTGCACGACCGACAGCCTGCCCGCGTGCACCCGCACACGGAGAGCGACGTCGCCGACGTGCAGCTCGTAGTCCCCGTCGACGGCCTCGTCGGGACGGAACGCGGTGCGCAGGGCCATCGTCAGGGAGTCGGGGGTCACGACATCGCCCTCCTGCGGATCCCCCATCGCCTGGAACCCCCACCTTCCGAGGCCGAGGATCACCGGTTCCAACTCGCGGCCGTAGGGGGTGAGCTCGTACACCAGCCCGCAGTTGCGCAGCGGTACCCGGCGCACGACGCCGCCCTCCTGCAGATCCTTGAGGCGCGTGGACAGGATGTTGGTGGGAATGCGCGGCAGGCCCTGCTTGAGGTCCGTGTAGCGCCGGGGGCCGACGAGCAGATCGCGGACGATGAGCAGCGCCCACCGCTCCCCGATCAGTTCGACGGCCGTCGTCACCCCGCAGTACTGGCCGTAGCTCCGTGCCGCCATGTCAGGCCGACGCTGCAGCGCCGTCCTGGTCGGCGAGGAACGCGTCCGGCCCCTGCTCCGCGGCCTCGGGGGCCATGTAGACGAACTCCATGCCGTTGCCGTCGGGATCCTCGAGGTCGCGCGAGTACATGAAGCCGTAGTCCTTCGCCTCGTTCGGCTCGCTGCCCCCCGCGGCCACGCCACGGGCGATGGTCTCGTCCACTTCTTCGCGGGAGTCACGGCTCAACGCGATGAGCACCTGCGCCCCCTCGCGAGGGTCGAGCACGGGCTTGTCGGTGAAGGTCGCGAAGTACTCGCGGGTGAGCACCATGAAGAACACGTCGTCGCTCCAGACGACGCAGGCCGCGTTCTCATCCGTGAACAGCGGATTGATCTCGCATCCGAGCGCGGTGTAGAACGCCTTGCTGCGCTCGAGATCCGACGTGGGCAGGTTGACGAAGATCTTGGTCACGACCGACTCCTTTGTGCGGTGAGGTGCGAGGCGATCCGCCCCGCAAAGGCGATACTTGCAAAAAACAAGTTCCGCTGTCAAGAGCCCTCCGCCAGCGCAGGCGCGGGACGTCGCCGAGCGGGCACGCGCGGGATCAGGCGAACGCGGGATCAGGCGAACGCAGGATCAGGCGAACGCGCAGGATCAGGCGGCGAGCGCCCGCTCCTGCCTGATTCCGCGCGGACGCCTGATCTCGCGCTGCGGACGCGCGCGGCGGCGCGGCGGCGCGGCGGCGCGTCCCGGGTCCGTCGCGCGGGGGATGCCGGTGCGGGCGCCGCGTCCTACGGTGGAGGGATGGTCGAGGCCGGCTTCACCCGCACCCCCACGGAGCGCGAGCTCCGCGGCGACATCCTGCTCGCCGGGATCATGTTCGTGGGCGGGATCATCAGCGCCGGCCTCTCGACCATCGCGCAGGTGTACGGCGACGAACAGGGCGAGCCGTGGACCGCGCTGCCGTACGTCCTCGCGATCGCCGCGCCGCTCGCCGTCCGCCGCCGCTGGCCCGCCGTCGTGGCCGTGATCGTGTCCGTCGCGTACTTCGTGGCGGTGACCTTCCGCGTCCCCGAGGTCTACGTCGGCAACATCGCGATGTTCATCGCCATCTACACGGTCGGCGCATGGATGAACGCCCGCCGGGCGGCGTTCCTCGTGCGCGCGACGATCATCTTCGGGATGGCGGTGTGGCTGCTCATCGTCATGTATCGGGACGCCATCACGCAGGCGGAGGAGGCGGAGGTCGTCGCCGGCTTCCTCTCCCCGTACCTGGCGTTCATGATGCTGCAGATCCTGCTCAACGCGCTGTACTTCGGCGGCGCCTACTACTTCGGCGAGCGCTCCTGGTCGGCGGCCGCCCAGCGCGCCGCGCTGGAGCAGCGCACCAGGGAGCTGGAGCGCGAGCGAGAGGTCACGGCGGCCCAGGCGGTGGCCCTGGACCGGGTCCGGATCGCCCGCGAGCTGCACGACGTCGTCGCCCACCACGTGTCGGTCATGGGCGTGCAGGCGGGGGCGGCCCGGATGGTGATCGATCAGGACCCCGCACGGGCACGGCAGATCCTGGGCGGGATCGAGTCCTCGGCGCGGGACGCGATCCGCGACTTCCGCCAGCTCCTGGAGACGCTGCGTGCGCCCGGGGACGCGGAGGAACCGCCGTCCACGGTGACGCTCGACGACATCGCCGACCTCGCCGCCCGCTCGACCGGATCGGGCCTTCCCACCGACTACGCGGTGATCGGCGAGCCGGCGCCCGTCCCGTCCGTCACCGCGGTCAACCTCTACCGCATCGCCCAGGAGTCCCTCACGAACGCCCGCCGTCATGCGGGGCCGGATGCGCGCGCCGACGTGCGGATCCGCTACACGGGGACCGCCGTGGAGCTCGAGGTCGTCAACACGGGCCGCGTGGTGACGGGCCTGCGTCCCGGCCTCGGCCAGCTCGGCATGCGCGAGCGCGCCCTGGCCTCGGGCGGCTCGATCGAGCTCACGCCCCGGACGAACGGGGGCTTCCGGGTCCGCGCGACCGTGCCGCTCTCCGCGGCCGCCCCGACCGCCGCGATGACCGGAGACGCCTCGTGACCGATCCCGCCCCCACCCGCGTCCTGCTCGTGGACGACCACGCGATGCTCCGCGCGGGTTTCCGGACCATTCTGGATCTGCAGCCGGACATCACCGTGGTCGGCGAGGCGTCGACGGGGACCGAGGCGGTCGCGCAGGCCTCGGCGCTGCGACCCGACGTGATCTGCATGGACGTGCAGATGCCCGACATGGACGGGCTGGAGGCGACCCGACGCATCGTCGCGGATCCCGAGATCCGCGCCGCCATCGCCATCGTGACGACCTTCGACCGCGACGACTACCTCTTCACGGCGCTGGAGGCCGGTGCGAGCGGATTCCTCTTGAAGAACGCCGGGCCCGAGGAGCTGCTGGCCGCCGTCCGCGCCCTGGCGGCGGGGGACGGCATGCTCGCCCCGGAGGTGACCCGGCGGGTGCTCCGCCGCTTCGCCGGGAGCCCGGCAGAGCCTGCGCTCCCCTCGTACGCGGCCCCGGGCACGAATCCGACACCGGCGCTGCCCGCGGCGACGATCGCCGACCCGCTGACCGACCGCGAGGCCGACGTGCTGCGGCTGGTCGCCGAGGCCTGGAGCAACGCGGAGATCGCCGCCGAGCTCTTCATCGGCGAGGCCACCGTGAAGACCCATGTCTCCCGGATCCTGCAGAAGCTCGGCGCCCGCGACCGCGTGCAGGCCGTGGTCATCGCGCACCGTCTCGGCCTCGCCTGACCGGGCGCCGGAAGGCGCACGCGTCACCGGGCACCGGGTACCGGGCACCGGGTACAGGGCACCGGGAGGGCGAAGCCACGTCAGAGTCGCCCAACGAAGTAAGGAGGAACACCGATCTCCTTACCCCTGGATGTTCCCTCTGACGATCTGTACGATCGTCGGAGGGAAGGGAGTGTCATGGCGGTGGCAACGATGACGAGCAAGGGGCAGATCACCATTCCCAAGGCGATCCGCGACGGGCTGGGGCTCGCGCCGGGCGACCGGGTCCTCTTCGCCCCGTTGCCGGGGGGGCGGGTGGCACTGGTCCCCCGCAATCGGAGCGTCAAAGAGCTCGCCGGCGTCCTGCACGCCAGCGGGCGGAGCACCGTATCCGTCGAGGAGATGAACGCGGCGATCTCGGACGAGGGTTCGGCGAGCGGGTTGCGGGGTCTGGCAGCGTGGACCGGATCGGCATGATCGACGGGCTCGTCGGGCTCGATACGAACGTGATCGTCCGATATCTGGTCCGCGACGACGAACAGCAGTTCGAGGCGGCCGCCGAGGTGATCGAGTCGTTGACGGCGGAGAGACCCGGCTTCGTCACCACGGTGACGCTGGCCGAGCTGTACTGGGTGTTGCGTCGCGCGTACCGCATCCCCCGCAGCGACTGCCTCACCGCGATCCGGCGGTTGGTCGAGATCGAGGTCTTCGAGTTCGAGGACGGAGAGGGCGTCGTCCGGGCACTCGACCTCGCCGGGGACGGCGCCGACCTCGCGGACGCCCTCATCCAGACGACCTTCCAGCAGTTCGGCGCGATCGAGGCGGTGACGTTCGACCGGGGAGCGGCTCAGAGCATGGGGTGGCGACTGATCGGCTCCTAGCCGCACCGTCTCGGCCTCGCCTGACCGGGTGCCGGAAGGCGCACGCGTCACCGGGCACCGGCCGTCGGCCCTCTGGACCCGGTCGGCGGGGCGGGCCAGAATCGGCGGCATGACAAGGACGTCGCTCAGCACGATCGGCCTCGCCGCGGCCTGGCTCCTCACCGACCTCTGGCGGGTGTGGACACCCTCGCTCATCACCCTTTTCGGCCGGGCGGCGGAGACGCCGCCGGAGATCATGGGCGCCTACGCCCTGGCGGTGATGGCGGCGCCGCTCGTGCTGCTCGCCGTCGTCCGCGGTCCCGCGCCCCGGCTCGCGGCGGGGCTCCTCGTCGCCGCGCTCGTCGTCCGCATCGGGGTGCAGATCGTCCCGGGCGGCGGGGACGTGCAGCTCTACGGCAGCTCCCTGGGCGTCGCCCTCGCCGTCGCCGCGCTGTGCCTGGCGGCCGGGGCCCTCGGGCGCCGGCTGATCCCGAGCGTCTTCCTCGGCATCGCGGTCGCCACGACGGTGCATGCCGCCCTGGGAAGCTTCGGCGCGGTGTGGCGGGACGACGCCGCCGCGTACGCGGTCCTCGTCCTCCAGGCGACCGTGGTCGCGTTCGCCGTACGCGCGTCCGGCCGGGTCACGGAGGAGCCCGGGGATCCGGCGGTCGCCGCGCGCAGCGCCCTCCTCCTGCTCCCGATGCTCCTGCTGGTCCTCCTCGCCCTCGCGAACGTCGGACGCGCCTCGGTCGCCGATCCGCTCTGGGGCCCGGTCGCCGCGGTGGTCGGGAGCGGTGCCGCGGCGGTCGCGGCGCTCCTGCCCGCCCCGCGTCGGCGCCCGTGGGCGGCAGCGGTGCTCCTTCCCGGAGCCGTCGCGCTGTCGCTGCTGCCCGAGGCCGTCCGCGACGGCGCGGACGGGGCGCTGCCGATATGGTCCCTCGCCGCCGTCGTCGTGGGACCGGCGGCCGCCGCGCGCCTGCTGCTCTTCGCGGGCCACGGCCGGTCTCCCCGTCGCACCGCCCTCGCGGCCGGAACGGGCGCGATCGTCTGGACCGCCCTGTTCTTCGCCTACTACGCCGGGTACGACCTCGGTTATCGCGCCGATCTCGTGCTCGTGGCCGCCGCAGCCGTCTTCGCGCTCTGGTGCGTCGCGTACCGGTCCGGCGGATCCGCCGACGACGAGGACATCCGTGCCTCAGAACGCCGGATCGACGACTCGGGCGCCCGGGCCGTCGCCGGGGTCGGGGCGGCGACCGTCGTGGCCGCCGTGACCGCGCTCGTCGGCCCGCCCCTCACGCTCCCCACGCTGCCGGTCGCGCGCGAGGCCGCCGCCTCGGACGAGCTCGTCGTCGCCGCCTACAACCTCCGCATGGGGTACGGGATCGACGGCGTCTTCCGCCCCGGCGACGTGGCCGCCCAGATCCGCCGCAGCGGCGCACAGGTCGTCCTCCTCAGCGAGGTGGACCGGGGATGGCTCCTCAACGGCGGGCAGGACGAGCTGATGATCCTCGCCCGGATGCTCAGCATGCAGGCCGTCTTCGGACCGGCCGCCGACCAGGTCTGGGGCGACGCGATCCTCACGTCGCTGCCCCTGTCCGATCCGTCGTCCACGAAGTACCCGCTGTTCGATGCGCTCACCGGCGCGGGTCTCACGGCGGCGACCGTGACGTGGCGCGGAGAGCCCGTGCGGATCCTCTCGACGCACCTCCAGCCCGATGCGAACGAGCTCGACGCCACCGGACGGCAGGCGGCGATCCTCGCGGACGCGATCCGGGACGCGCCCGGCGCGGTGATCGGCGGCGGCGACCTCAACACGACGCCCGGATCGGACGCGTGGCGGACCCTGCTCGCTTCGGGCGCCGGGGACGCGCTGGAGGACGTCCGCCCCGCAGCCACCTCGCCCGCCGACGACCCCGCCGAGGAGATCGACCATCTCCTCGCCCGCGGGATGGTCGCGGTGCGCGCCGAGGTGATCGCCTCGACCCTGTCGGATCACCGGATGATCGTCGCCGCCTTCCGTTGATCCCGCGGTCTCCGTCCCGGGGAGGAGGGCACGCGTCCGTCCTGCGGGGGATGCCGCCGGACCGACGCCTTCCTAGCGTGGAGGCATGACCACAGCACCCGTCCTCACCGAGGGACTCGTCGACCTGCGCGGCATCACGAAGAGCTACGGCTCGCGGCGCGTGCTCGACGACGTCTCCTTCCAGGTCGCGCCCGGCCGGCTGACCGGGTTCGTCGGCGGCAACGGCGCCGGCAAGACGACCACGATGCGCATCATCCTCGGCGTCCTGTCCTCCGACGACGGGTCCGTCTCGCTCGGCGGGCGCCCGGTGTCCGCCGCGGACCGGCGCCGGTTCGGCTACATGCCCGAGGAGCGCGGGCTCTACCCGAAGATGAAGGTGCGCGAGCAGATCGTCTACTTCGCACGACTCCACGGATACGACAAGGCCGAGGCGACCCGCCGCGCCACCGACCTGCTGACCGAGCTCGGCCTCGGCGAGCGGCTCGACGACAAGATCGAGGCGTTGTCACTGGGCAACCAGCAGCGCGCCCAGGTCGCCGCCGCGCTCGTCCACGAGCCGGAGGTCCTCATCCTCGACGAGCCGTTCTCCGGCCTCGATCCCCTCGCGGTCGACGTCGTCGCCGGCGTGCTGCAGGCCCGGGCGGCCCAGGGGGCTTCGATCCTCTTCTCCTCGCATCAGCTCGACGTCGTCGAGCGTCTGTGCGACGACCTCGTCATCATCGCCGGAGGCACGATCCGGGCGGCGGGGACGCGCGACGCGCTGCGCGAGCAGCATTCCGCGCCGCGCTGGGAGCTGTCCTCCACCGGGGACGTCGGCTGGCTCCGCACCGAGCCCGGCGTGACGGTCCACGACTTCGAGGGCGGGAACGCGGTCTTCGACGTGGACGCCGCCGACACCGCCCAGCGCGTGCTGCGCCGTGCGATGGACGGCGGAGAGGTCATCCGATTCGCTCCGCAGCAGCCGACTCTCGCGCAGATCTTCAAGGAGGTCATCCAGTGAACGCCCTCGCCACGTCCCGTCCGACCGCACCGTCGTCCGGCCCCCTGACCGGCATCACCGCCGCCCAGGGCGCCTGGCTCGTCGCCGAGCGCGAGATCGGCACGCGCCTGCGCAGCAAGGCGTTCCTGATCTCCACCGCGATCCTCCTGCTCGTCGCCCTCGGCGGCATCATCTGGATGGGGATCGCCGGGGGCACGCCGAGCACGGTCGCCGTCGCCGCGACCAGCCAGTCCGCCGCTCTGCTGCCCGAGAGCGACACCCTCGAGGTCACCGAAGTCACCGACCGCGCGGCGGCCCAGGCCCTCGTCGAGGACGGTGACGTGGACGCCGCCGTCCTCGTCGACGACTCCTCCCCGACCGGGCTGTCGATCCTCGCCGGCGAGTCCGCGCCGGACGAGCTCGTCGCGCTGATGTCGGTCTCCCCCGCGGTGGAGCTGCTGCATCCCGACGCGCCGCATCCCGGGCTGCGCATGGCCCTCGGCATGGTGTTCGGCATCGTGTTCATGATGGCGGCCCTGTCCTTCGGCACCCCCGTGACGACGAGCATCGTCGAGGAGAAGCAGACGCGGATCGTGGAGATCCTCCTGTCCGCGATCCCCGCCCGATCCCTGCTCGCCGGCAAGGTGCTCGGGAACACGATCCTCGCGATGGCCCAGATCCTGCTGCTGATCGCCGTGGGGGTGGTCGGCCTGATCGTGACGGGCCAGACGACGCTGCTGCAGGGGTTCGGCGCGCCGATGCTCTGGTTCGCGGTGTTCTTCCTGTTCGGCTTCATCCTGCTCGCGGCGATGTTCGCCGCCGCCGGATCGCTCGTGTCCCGCCAGGAGGACGCCGGCGCGACGCTGACCCCGGTCATGTACCTGACGATGATCCCGTACTTCCTCGTCGTCTTCCTCGGGACCAACCCGCTGGTCATGACGATCATGTCCTACGTCCCGTTCTCGGCACCGGTCGCGATGCCGGTGCGCCTGTTCTTCGGCGAGGCTCAGTGGTGGGAGCCGATCGCGGCCCTGGCGGTGCTGCTCGCGACCTGCCTGCTGGTCGTGGCCCTGGGCGCGAAGATCTACGAGAACTCGCTGCTGCGCATGGGGGCGCGCGTGAAGCTGAGCGAGGCGCTCCGGGGCTGAGCACGGCCGGCTTCACCGATCCGCCCCTTCCGCGTTCTCACGTGGAAGGGGCGGATCATCGGATCGGGAATATTCATGCGCATGCATAAGTTGGACCCGACGATGCGGACGACGGAGTCCGGAGAACGTGAACCGATCCGAAAGGCCGCACTGGCATGAGCACGCCCACCCTCGACCGCACCGCCCCCACCGAGCACCCCGTCCTGGACGTGCTCGCGGACCGCTGGAGCCCCCGCGCCTACGACGCCTCGACCCCGATCGACGAGGCCAAGCTCGCCTCCGCGCTGGAGGCGGCGCGCTGGTCGCCGTCGGCGAACAACTCGCAGCCCTGGCGCTTCATCGTGGCCCGCCGGGGGACCGAGCTGCACGAGGGCATCCAGTCGGCGCTCATGGGCTTCAACCAGGTGTGGGCCGGCAACGCCGCCGTCCTCATCGTCGCGATCGCCGAGACGGCGAACGCCGAGGGCGCGCCCTACACCCACGCGATCTACGACCTGGGCCAGGCGGTCGCGCACCTGTCGGTGCAGGCGCACCACGACGGACTCGTCGTCCACCAGATGAGCGGCTTCGTTCCCGAGGCGATCCGCGAGCTCGTCGACCTGGAGGAGCGCTTCGCCCCGACGACCGTCATCGCGCTGGGCGAGCTCGGCGACATCGACGCCCTTCCGGACCCGCTCCAGGAGCGCGAGGTGGCTCCGCGCGTGCGCCGTCCGCTCGTCGAGACGGTCGTCGCCGAGGCCTGAGCCGGCTGTACGCCCCCGGTGCGGAACCCGATCCGCCCCGGGGGCTTCGTCGTATCCGTCGCCGTCGTCATCCGGTGGCGGTCCGACGTGCGCCCCAGCCGCACGTCGGACTCGCCCGGACGGCTCGGCGCCTCGGGGCAGGCGCCGTCGCCCCGCGATCGTTTCGCGCGTCGCGTCGCGCTCGATCGCCGCCCGCGCCGCGCATCCCCAGCATGCCGGCATTCGGGTCGTAGGCTTCACTCTAGGGACCCGCCCTTCACATACGTCGGAGCATCTGTGATGGATCACGGCACCACCGCACCACCGGCCGACACCGCCTTCTCCCGCGAGCTGCGGCGGGCCATCTCCGCGCACGGCATCAGCCTCGCGAGGCTGCGCGATCAGCTCCGCGCGCGGGGGAACCCGGTGTCCGTCACCACGCTCAGTTACTGGCGCTCCGGGAGCCGGCGCCCGGAGGGACCCCAGTCCCTCGCGGCGGTGGACGAGCTGGAGCGGATCCTCGGTCTCATGCACGGTTCGCTGCGCGAGCTCATCGGCCCGACGCACCGTACCGGCCCGATCGGAGGCCTGGCCCATCCGCTCGCCGAGCGCAACCTGGAGGACGCCACCGCGGAGGTGATGACGGCGCTCGGCATGGGAAACGCACCGATCGTCCGTGACGTGTCCACGCACGTGGTGACGGAGGTGGGGGAACACGGCGACG
Source organism: Microbacterium sp. CCNWLW41 (assembly GCF_037083505.1). Lineage (NCBI taxonomy): Bacteria > Bacillati > Actinomycetota > Actinomycetes > Micrococcales > Microbacteriaceae > Microbacterium > Microbacterium sp. CCNWLW41. The sequence continues at coordinate 595,149 of NZ_JBAOJP010000002.1, read as the reverse complement.
TCCTCCGACGCTCGATGCGCAGCCTCATCCAGTCCACGACCGGGATCCTCACCGCCTTCCCGTACGTCGAGCTCTCGCCGGGGATGCCGATCGAGCCGCCCGTGTTCCGCGCCGTCGCCGGGGCCCGGGTCGGCCGCCGCGTCTCGCACCCCGACGGGGAGGTGCACGGCGTCGTGTTCGAGCTGGACCGCCCGATCGGTCCCGCGGAGACGGCGCTCATCGAGTGGGAGCTCTCCTATCCCCCGGATCGGCCGTCCGGCATCCGCGAGACCGGGCACGGCGTCGCCCGCCAGAGCCGCGACGTGCTGCTGTGGACCCGCTTCCATCCCGACGCGGTGCCGGACTGGCTCGAGGAGCACGAGGAGACGCCGGAGTCGACGACGCGCCGCCCGATCGCGCTCACGACGGACACGGCGATCCATCAGGTCCGCCGGCGCTTCGGCCCCGGGCTCCTCGCCCTGTCCTGGGGCTTCGGCGACGCCCCCTGACCCCCTCCCCCTCTCGCTGCCGCTCCGTTCGCCGCCGCTCCGTTCGAGTGGTCAGTTTCTGTGGGTTCACGGCCGTTTTGCCCACAGAAACTGACCACTCGACGCGTGGCGCGGGGCGGGGGCACGCGTGTCGTGGAGCGGGGGGTCAGGCGTGGCGGGCGAGGAGACGCCGCGCGGCCTCGCTGTGGTGCGCGATGAGCTCCGGCACGTCCAGGTCGACGATCCGCCCGTCCACGACGCGCCACTCGCCGGCGACCATCACCCGGTCCGCTCGCTCCGCTCCGCAGAGCACCAGCGCCGCGACCGGGTCGTGGCTCCCGGAGAAGCGCAGCTCGTCGAGCGTGAACATCGCCAGATCCGCCTGCTTCCCCGGGGCGAGGACGCCGACGTCCGTCCGTCCGAGCGCCCGCGCCGACCCGGCGGTCGCCCAGTCCAGTGCGCGCTCCGGCGTCACCGCGGCCGCGCCGTAGCGGAGCCGCTGCAGGTACAGCGCCTGGCGGACCTCCTGCATCATGTTGGACCCGTCGTTGGACGCCGACCCGTCGACGCCCAGCCCGACCGGGGACCCGGCCTCCTCGAGCTCGACCGCGCGGGCGATCCCCGAGGCGAGGCGCATGTTCGAGGTGGCGCAGTGGGCGACCGCCGTGCCCGCGGCGCCGAGGCGGGCAATCTCGGCGTCGTCGAAGTGGATGCCGTGGGCCAGCCACGTCCGGTCGCCGAGCCACCCCACGCTCTCCAGGTAGTCGACCGTCCGCAGCCCGAACGTCTCTCGGCAGAAGTCCTCCTCGTCGATCGTCTCGGCGAGGTGCGTGTGCATCCGCACGTCCAGGGTGCCCGCGAGGGCAGCGGTGTCCCGCATCACCCCGGTCGTGACGGAGAACGGCGAGCACGGCGCGAGCCCGATCTGCACCCGGGCGCCCTCCCCGCGCTCGTGATACGTCCGCACGAGCCGTTCGCTGTCGGCGAGGATCGTGTCCGCGTCCTGCACGGTGCGCTGGGGCGGGAGGCCGCCGTCGTCCTCGCCCAGCGACATCGACCCGCGCGTCAGCGTCGCGCGCATGCCGAGACGGCGAACCGCCTCGACCTGGACGTCGATCCCGTTCTCCAGCCCGTCCGGGAACAGATAGTGGTGATCGGCCGCGGTCGTGCAGCCGGAGAGGAGGAGCTCGGCGAGCGCGGCGGTCGTCGCGAGCTCCAGGTCGCGGGGCGTGATCCCCGCCCAGACGCCGTAGAGCCCTTTGAGCCAGGGGAACAGCTCCGCGCTGACCACGGGCCGCCAGGCCCGCGTGAGCGTCTGGTAGAAGTGGTGGTGCGTGTTGACGAGGCCGGGGATGACGACGTGCCGTGACGCGTCGAAGACTTCGTCCACGGGGTCCGTCGGGTCGGCCCCCGCGGGCACGGTTTCGACGATCCGAGAGCCCGCGACCACTACGCCTCCCCTGGCGTCGTCGTCGGCGCCGGTGTGGATGCCGAGGGGGTTCTTCAGCCAGACGCGGCGGTCCGACGGCGAGACGGGGCGGGGTTCGTGGTGCGACGATTCGTGGTGCGACAAGGGGACTCCTTCCATGAGCGCCCGATCGGGCGGCGGTCGTGGAGCCGGGAGCGACCCCACGCGGGGTCAGCTCAGTTTTTCCCTGTCTGCTGATCCAGGAGTCCTCGGAGGGACCCTCCAGACCTAACACGCCCCGCCGCGCTCCGTCAACGGCCCGCCTCGCCCGTCCCGCTCATCGAGTGGTCAGTTTCTGCGGCTTGGAGCGCCGTGAACCCACAGAAACTGACCACTCGACGACGGGGACGACGCGGGCGGGCCGCGACGGGCACGGGGACGCGGCGGCGGGACGCGGGGGCGGGACGCGGGGGCGCGGCACGGGAGGGGGACGGCGACGACGGATCGGGGGGATCGCGAGGCGAGGAATGACGGATCGGATCCACCGCACCCCGCCGGATGCGCGGCGAACCCTACGATCGGCGCATGACCGCACTCCCCCGCCCCACCCGCCTGGGCTACGCCCTCGGCGGCATCGCGTCGGGGACGTACGGCACCGTTCCCGGCCTCATCCTCATGCCGTACCTCACGGACCTGCTGGGCGTTCCGGCGGCGATCGCCGGGATGATCGTGTTCGCCCCCAAGGCGTGGGACTTCTTCCTCAACCCCGTCGCGGGGCGTCTGAGCGACCGGTCCGGCAACCCCCGCGACCGTCGACGCCCCTTCATCCTGCGGGCCGGGATCCTGCTCGCCCTCGCGTTCACGGCGATGTTCTTCGGTCCCACGGCACCTCCCGTCGCCGCGGCGCTCTGGGTGCTCGTCGCGTTCCTGGCATCGGCCACGGTGTACGCCTTCTTCCAGGTCCCCTACCTCGCGATGTCCGCCGAGATCACCGACGACTACACCGAGCGCACCCGGCTCGTCACGTGGCGGGTGATCGTGTTCACCCTGGCGATCCTCGTCTCCGGCGCCGCCGCCCCCGCGCTGGTCGATGCGTTCGGGGGCGTCACCGGATACCGGACCGTGGCGATCGCCATGGCGGTCCTCATCCTCGTCGGGACGATCGGCGTGTGGTGGGGCACGAGGGCGGTGCCGCTCACGCGGGGCGAGGACGCCGGCGGCCGCCTGTTCGCCCAGCTCGCGATCGTGCTGCGCGACCGGGACGCGCGCGTGCTCGTGACGACCTTCGTCCTCCAGGCCGTGGCGATCGGGATGGTGCTCGGCGGCGTGGTCTACGTCGCCCGGCACGTCCTGCACGATCCGGGCGTCGCCACCCTCGCGTTCGTGTGCTTCGTCGGACCGGCCATCGTGCTGACGCCCGCGTGGTCCCGCCTCGCTCGCCGGGTCGGCAAGCGCCGCGGCTTCGCCGTCGCCACCGTCACCATGTCGCTGGGGCTGCTGGCGCTCCTGCTGGCACGTGCGGGCGAGCCGGCGCCGATGCTCGCGGCCGCGGCCGTCGTCGGCGTCGGGTACGCGGGCGCCCAGCTCTTCCCGCTCGCGATGCTGCCCGACCTCGCCGCCGAGGACGCCCGGCGCAGCGGCGTGAACCGGATCGGCATGATCTCCGGCGTCTGGTCCGGGTTCGAGCTGCTCGGCTACGCCCTGGGCCCCGCCTTGCTGGGCCTGGTGCTGGCCGTCGGCGGGTACCGCGCCTCCACCGGCGAGGCGACCCCCCAGCCGGACTCCGCACAGTGGGCCATCGTGCTGGGCGTCTCGGTGATTCCCGCGGCCCTCTGCGTGCTGAGCCTCGTCCCGCTCTCGTGGTACCGCCTCGACGACCGCCTGCGTGCCGCCGCCCTCGCGACCGACTGAGGCCCCCGCGTCACCAGCACCCCGCGACACCGGCGCCCGGCCTCACCGGCGCCCCACGTCACCAGCGGAGGGGGATGCGGCGGCGCGAGCGTCCCTGCGGATCGAGCTCGTGCCCGTTGCGCTTGATGCTGCGGAGCACCGTCCACCGATCGACGATCTCCGCCTCGTCCCCCCACGCCCGCTCGATGCCGGGGAGGGCCGTGAGAGTCCGGGCGCGCACGCACGCGAACAGGGGCGCCGGGCCCACCACGACCCCGGCGCGATGCGCTTCCGGCAGCCGTGCGGCCCGGCCCGCGGCGGCGGCCGGATCCGTGCCGCGCGCCCACAGCACGGCGCCTCGCCGGAACCCTGCCGCGGGCATCGCGAGGTCGCACCCGAACCTCAGCAGCCCGGCCGCGCTCGCCCGCTCGACGGCACGGCGCGCGGTCGCCTCCGACACCCCGAGCCGATCCCCCAGCGCCGCCGCCGACATGCGCGGATCCTCGTCCAACGCCTCGGCCAGCTCCGCGATCGTCTGCGCTCTCGGCACCCGGGCGGTGTCCGCGACCGACCGCGCCGGAGGCCGGATCGCCCGCTGCTGGGCGGCGGAGAGGACCGGCAGCCGCCAGGTCGAGTCCTCTGCGGTGATCGCCGCGACGACGTCCATCCGCAGCACGACCGCGCCGTCCTCCTCTAGCAGACGCACCCGTTCGCCGAGTTGCGCAAGCCCCGCGGAGGACGCCACCAGCACGAGGGGCCCCGCGGACGTCTCGTCGACGCTCAGCACCCATGGTCGTCCGACGACCGCCGCGAGCGCACCCGACTCGATCCCCGGGCGGAGCAGGACGAGGGCCAGGTCGGTCGTCGACGCCCAGCGCTGGGGCGTCGGCCACGCCGTGAGCCACGCGAGCCCCTCCGCGCGCAGGGCGTTCCAGTGCCGCACCGCCGTGGCCGCGTCGACGCCGATGGCGGCCGCGATGCGCGTCCACGGCGCCCGCGCGTCGACCTGGAGGGCGTGGATCAGGGCGAGGTCGATCTCGCCGAGGGCCGGGGGAGCATCGTCATCGTCGTCAACCATGTGACGAAGATTACGCATGCTTCCGCCAAAGATGTCGGTTTCGGCGCAGGATCATCGGCATGGCGGAGGGAAATCTACTCTCGTCGCATGAGCATGACGACGGAGGGGATCCTCGCCACGATCGAGGATCTCGTGGGCCTCGCGCCGCGCGCGACCGGGACTCCCGGCGGCGCGGCGGCCGCCGCCTACGTCGCGGAGCGCTTCCGTCGGGCCGGTCTGGACGTGCAGCTGCTCGAGGTGCCGTCGTACTCCTGGCGAGCGGCCGACAGCGCACTGACCGTGCCCGACGACGACGCGGAGGGCGCCCGCATCCCGTGCGCACCCATCCTCCACTCCGCGCTCCCCTCGCACGAGTGGACCGGTGAGGCCCCGCACCGGATCGAGGCCCGGGTCGTGGACGTCGGAGCGGGTCGCGTCCGCGACCACGACGTGCGCGGGGCGATCGTCGTGTTCGATCTGACCTTCGACATGACGCTCGCGCACACGCTGCCGCTGACCCTCTTCCTGCACGACCCCGGGCGCCGGGTGCTGCGGCGGGAGGTGCTCTCCAGCCGCAACCCGTACGTCACGTCGCTGGGGCGGACCATGACGGAGGCGGCCGCGGGCGGCGCCGTCGGGGTGATCGGCGTGCTGCGGGACTATCCGGACTCGCTGCGCTACCACAACGAGTACTATCGCCGGACGCTCTTCACGCTGCCGGGGCTCTGGGTGACGCGGCGGAGCGGCGTCGAGCTGCGCCGGCGGCTCGCACGCACCCCGCGCGCCGTGCTGTCCCTCTCGGTGACGCGCGACGAGGTGACCTCCCGGTCCGTGATCGGCGTCCTCCCCGGGCGCTCGGAGGGCACAGGCCCCGGCCCCGCCGAGGCCATCATGATCCAGTCGCACCACGACTCGGTCGGCCCCGGCGCCGTCGAGGACGCCTCCGGGACGGCCGAGGTCATCGCACTGGCCGAGCACTACGGGCGGGAAGCCCTGGCCGGACGACGCCCCCGCAAGACCCTGCTGTTCACGACCTTCGACACGCACTTCACCGGCTACCAGGCCCACCGGGAGTTCGCCCGCCGCTACGTCCTGTCCCCGGACTCGCCGTGGCGGATCGTGTTCAACGCGACGATCGAGCACATCGGCCTGCGCGCGGTCGAGGGCCCCGACGGCGGGTTCGCACCGACCGGGGAGACCGAGCCCCGCGGGATCTTCCTCAACGTCAATCCGGCCTTCACCGTGCGCGTGGCCCGGGCGATCCGCCGGCACCGGCTGCACGCCACCAGCATCCTCGGCGCGGGGGCGCTGGAGTTCTTCGCCGGGGGGATCCCCACGGACGCCTCCTTCACGCTGGTGTGCGGCGTGCCGACGGCCAGTCTCATCTCCGGCCCTCTGTACCTCTACGACGACGCGGACACCGTCGACCGGATCGACGCGTCACAGCTCGAGCCCGTCGCGCGCTTCTTCATCGACCTCGTGGACGACGCCGACCGTCACCGGGGATCGCTCCTCGGCACGATGCCCGCGGCGCTTCGGCGCCTGCTGCCGCGGGGACGATGGTGACCGGCGCCGCGGTGCACGCCGGCCCCGTCGGCACGGCGCTGCCGCACGGATCCACCACGCTCGTCTCGTTCCCGGGCACCGGCGGGCTCACGGAGACGGGGCTGATGCACCTCCCCCATGCCGAGCCGCCGGCCTCCGGGTTCCCCGTCGTGGTGTTCGGCCACATGACCACCGGCGGATCCCCGCGGTCGGCACCGAGCGGCGGGCACCCCGGGCATCCCGAATGGCGCCGGATGTCCCAGGGCGACGCCCTGTGCGACCAGTTGCTGCGACGCGGCATCGCCGTCCTCCGCCCGGACTATCCGGGCATCGGCGGGGAGGGCGTGCATCCCTACCTTCTCGGGCGCCCGCTCGCCGACTCGCTCCGTGCGATCCTCCGTGCCCGCCGGGACCTGGATCCGCGGCTCGGCGACGCCTGGGTCGCTGCGGGGCACTCGGAAGGCGCCGTCGCCGCCCTGTTCGCGTCGGTGATGGAGGAGCCCGACTCCCGCACGCGCCTGTGCGGCACGGCCGCGATCACGCCGGTGACCCGGATGGACCTCAGCATCCGGGCATCGGCGGCGCTGCCCGGGATCGTGCCGGGATCCGGGGTCGTCTCGGCCCTCGTCGCGCTGATGCTGCGGGGCGCGGCCACGGAGGACGACCGGATGCGCACGCTCCTGGAGGGGGGCGGGTTGAGCGCGGGCGTACGAGCCCGGTGGCGCGATCTGGACGAGCTCACGCTGACCGAGCTCGCGGGCGCCGCATCCTGGGGAAGCGTCGCGCCGGGACGCATCGGCGGGCCCGGCGGGCGGGAGCTCTTCCATCGGCTCTTCGCCTCGTTCCGCGCCAACGAGGTCGCAGACCTGCGCGGCTTCCGGGCGCCCGTCCGCATCGACGCCGCCCGCTTCGACGAGGTCGCCCCGGCCCCGCTGTCCGCGGCGCTGCTGCGCACCTACCGGGCCGCCGGCGTGGAGCTCACGCACCGGTGGTGGCCGTCCCACCACTCGGGGACGATGCGGGCGTCACACGCCCCGCCCGCCGTCGCGGAGTGGATCGCCGCCCGCTTCGCCGCCGCCGGTTTCGGCCCCGCCCCGGACGCCGAGTGGTCAGTTTCTGTGGGTTGAGGCGGCTCGAACCCGCAGAAACTGACCACTCGATACGGCGTCAGTCGAGGAGCTCGGCCTCGATTACGTCGTCGTCGCCGGGGACCGGCGCCGGGCCCTCGCTCGTGAGCACCAGCCCGGATCCGTCGGCGGCCACGTCCACCCGGACGACGTCGCCGTCGCGCACGCCGCCGGACAGCAGCGCCGTCGCGAGCCGGTTCTGGATCTCGGTCTGGATGAGGCGGCGCAGCGGCCGGGCGCCGAACACCGGGTCGTAGCCGCGCTCGGCGAGCCAGGACCGGGCGTCCGGCGTGACGGCGAGCGTGAGCCGACGGTCCGACAGCCGCTTCTGGAGCTGGTCCACCGCGAGCTCGACGATCTGCGCGAGGTCGTCCTCGCTCAGCGCCAGGAACATCACGATGTCGTCGAGCCGGTTGAGGAACTCCGGGCGGAACGACTGCCGCACGAGCGCCATCACCGCATCCCGCTTGTCCTCCATCGACATTGTCGGATCGATGAGGATCGGAGAGCCGATGTTGCTGGTGAGGATGAGGATGACGTTCGAGAAGTCGACCGTCCGCCCCTGGCCGTCCGTGAGACGCCCGTCGTCGAGCACCTGCAGCAGCACGTCGAACACCTCGGGGTGCGCCTTCTCGACCTCGTCCAGCAGCACGACGCTGTACGGACGCCGCCGCACCGCCTCGGTGAGCTGGCCGCCCTGCTCGTAGCCGACGTAGCCGGGAGGGGCGCCGACGAGGCGGGAGACGGAGTGCTTCTCGCCGTACTCGGACATGTCGATGCGCACCATGGCGTGCTCGTCGTCGAAGAGGAACTCCGCGAGCGCCTTGGCGAGCTCGGTCTTGCCGACGCCGGTCGGGCCGAGGAACAGGAACGAACCCGTCGGGCGTCCGGGGTCGCTGATGCCCGCGCGCGAGCGGCGGACGGCGTCGGAGACCGCCTTCACGGCCTCCTTCTGCCCGATCAGGCGCTTGCCGAGCTCGCGCTCCAGGTGCAGCAGCTTCTCGCTCTCGCCCTGCATGAGCCGGCCCACGGGGATCCCGGTCCATGCGGAGATGACGTTCGCGATGTCCTCCTCGGTGACCTGATCGCCGACCATCCGCGACTCGGAGTCCGCCGCCTGGTCCGCGGCCATGAGCTCCCGCTCCAGCCCGGGGATCTCGGCGTAGAGCAGGCGCGAGGCCTTCTCCAGGTTCCCCTCGCGCTGGGCCCGCTCGGCCTCGATCCGGGCCGCGTCCAGGCGCGTCTTCAGGTCGCCGACGCGGTTGAGCGTGGCGCGCTCCTGCTCCCAGATCCCCTGCAGCTCCTCCAGCCGCGCCTTCTCCGCGGCGAGGTCGTCGCGGAGCTTCGCGAGACGCTCCTTCGATGCCGGATCCTTCTCCTTCTTCAGGGCGAGCTCCTCCAGCCCCAGCCGATCCACGTGCCGACGCAGCTCGTCGATCTCCAGCGGCGCGGAGTCGATCTCCATCCTCAGCCGGGACGCGGCCTCGTCGATCAGGTCGATCGCCTTGTCCGGGAGCTGCCGACTCGGGAGGTACCGGTGCGACAGTGCAGCCGCGGCGACGAGCGCGCCGTCCGAGATCGCCACCTTGTGGTGCGCCTCGTAGCGCTCCTTGAGCCCGCGGAGGATCGCGATCGTGTCCTCGACGCTCGGCTCGCCGACGTACACCTGCTGGAACCGGCGCTCCAGCGCGGCGTCCTTCTCGATGAACTCGCGGTACTCGTTGAGCGTCGTGGCCCCGATCATCCGCAGCTCGCCGCGCGCGAGCATGGGCTTGAGCATGTTGGACGCCGCCACCGACCCCTCGCCGCCGCCCGCGCCCATGAGCACGTGCAGCTCGTCGATGAAGGTGATGACACGGCCCTCGGACTCGGTGATCTCCTTGAGCACGCTCTTCAGGCGCTCCTCGAACTGCCCGCGGTACATGGCTCCGGCGACGAGCGCGGAGATGTCGAGCGCGACGAGCTCCTTGCCCTTCAGCGACTCCGCCACGTCACCGGCGACGATGCGCTGCGCGAGCCCTTCCACGACGGCCGTCTTGCCGACTCCGGGCTCGCCGATCAGCACCGGGTTGTTCTTCGTCCGCCGCGTGAGCACCTGACTCACCCGACGGATCTCGCTGTCTCGCCCGATCACCGGGTCGAGCTTTCCCTGCCGCGCACGGTCGGTCAGGTTGATGCCGAACTGCTCGAGCGCGCTCTGCTGCTCTTCTTGGGGCTGTGCGGGGGTGGTCATCCGTCCTCCTGGGGTCTCCTTCTGCTGCTTCCGTCGCGATGCGAGAGGCGTCGCGCAAACTTGAGTTGATGTGACTCAAGTTTAGCACCCCGCGCAGGAGCCCACCAGACCTCTTCCCTCCGTGGCCATACGGTCGTATGCTCTCACTCATACGATCGTATGGGAGATGATCATGACGAAGCTCATCGAGCTCATCGGGCTGCTCGCGCCGTTCGCCGCGATGGCCCTGCTGTTCCTCCACCGACGTCGTGCCCCGGGGCCCGCGGGCATCGGGATGATCGGGGCCGCGATCGCCGCCGTCGGCTCGGTCGCCGACGTCATCGGATCCCGCACCGTCTGGTTCGGCGGTGACTCCGAGGACATGCTCGAGCAGCTGGAGGGGTGGGGGATGCTCCGTCTCGGGCTCGTCGGCGCCGGAGTGGCGATCCTCCTGACCGCCGCGCTCGTCGGCCGCGGTCGTGCCGTCCCGAGGATCCCGCTGGCCGTCGGCGGCCTCGTCGCCGCGGTGCTCGGCGTCCTCGTGCCGTTCGCGCCCGTCGGCGTCGAGGGCCTGCACGGGTTCCTCCGCTTCGTGGTGACGATGGGACTCGAGACCCTGCAGTTCGGCCTCCTCGGCGCCGGGATCCTCCTCCTCGCGCTCGCCGTGGTCAGCGGCCGCGACGAAGGACCGGAGCCGCTGGCCCACGCGCTGCGTGCGGGCGGCCGGATCATCCGGGCCGTGCGGAACGGAGGCGGCGAGGCGCCCGGGCGGACCGGATCGCCGGGCACCGGATCGGCCGGCACCGGATCGACGCTGCGGGCCGTCTGGAGCGCCCTCACGGAGGAGGCGCCGGGGTCTCGCGCGACCGGGGACGCCGCGGCGGATCCGACGGACCGGACCGAAGGTGCGGACTCCGGCGGGCGTCGCGACCGCCGCTAGCATCGACTCATGACCCGGGACAGCCTCCTCGACCACGTCGTCGACGTGATCGCCGAGGAGGGCATGAGCGGGCTCAGCGTCCGCGCCGTGGCCGCGCGCGCGGGCGTCGCGATCGGCACGGTGCAGCACTGGTTCCCGACCAAGAGTGCGATGCTCCTGGCGGCGATGGACCGGATCGGCGGGATCGCCGAGGCGGCGGGAGCGGCCGTCCGCACGCCCGGAGACCCGGTCGCCGAGCTGCACGGCACGATCCGCCTGCTCGTCCCGTCCACGCCGCAGAGCCCGGTCAGCCGGGTGTGGCTGGCGTTCGCGGCCCACACCGTGGCGGATCCGGACGTGCAGGTGCGCTACGCGCAGCTCTGGGCCGGGGTCCACCGCGGGCTGGCCGGGCTCCTCGCCGCGGCCCGCCCGTCCGCATCCGCCGCGGCGATCGACGAGGCCGCCGCGGAGCTCGTCGCCCTCACCGACGGCCTCGCCGTGGCCGTGATCGCCGAGCCGTCCCGGATGCCGCCGGACCGGGCCGCCGCCCTGGCCCGGCGCCGCACGGACGATCTCCTCGCGGCCCTCGCCTGACGCCCTCGGGGTGGCGCCCGGAATGGGGCGCCCCCTGGGGCCGGACGCCACCGGGGCGCGCCCCGATCCCCCGGAACGCGCCCCGAATGCAGATGAGCTCAGCCGAGCACCTCCCGGAGGCGCGCGGCGAACGCCTGGGGGTGATCGACGAATCCTGTGTGGTCACCCGGGAAGCGCACCGTCCCGAGATCGAGCCGCTCCGCGAGAGCCTCCGTCGTCCGCTCGCACAGCTGCCCGGCCGACTCCTCCCCGATGCCGAGGACGATCCGCGGACCACGGCGCAGCGCCGTCCGGTCCGGCTCCCAGCACACCGATGCCGGCAGCTCCGTTGCGAACCAGAACGCCTCTTCCGCGCGTTCCCGCTGCTCTCGTTCCCCGCCGAACATGCCCTCGAGCATCCCGTCCGGAACCTCGATGCCGGCCTGCGCGAAGAACATCCTCCACGCCCCGAGCACGTCGCCGTCTGCGTGTCGGCGCCGCATCGCCTCCGTCTGCCGGCGCTGATCGTCCCGATCATCAAGAAGCTCCAGCAGAGGCGGCTCGTGCGCGACGATCGTCGTGGCGAGCTCCGGATGACGCTGAGCGAAAGCGAGCGCCGTGACAGCGCCGCCGCTGGATCCGAGGACGGCGACCGGCCCGATGCCGGCATGGCGCACGAGCGCGGCGAGGTCGTCCGCGCGCTGCTCGGGCGTCGATCCGGCGGACGGATCCCGAAGAACGCTGCCGCCATGGCCGCGCGGGTCGTGCGTGAGGACGGCATGATCGACGGCGAGCACCTCCGCGACAGGGGCGAACTCGTCGGCGGTCATCGGCGACCCGACGAGCGCGATGGCGGGGCCGGACCCGCGGAGCGTGAAGCTCAGACGGGTCTCGGGGACCTCGATCACGACGGGACCGGTCGGGGAGGACCTTTCGGTGCGGGCTGATTCTTCAACCGTGTCGGACAACGTCTTCATGGGATCGGACATGGGGTTCCTTTCGTCGGGTGCGGATCACTCCGCAGGGGTGGTGGGCTGAGGATGGACCGGCGCCGAGGGCGCAGGAGCTCCGGCTCCCCCGGGCACGGACGGCGCGAGGCGCAGGAGCCGGGCGACCAGGGAGGGGGCCGCGAGTCCCAGCAGTACGGCCAGGGCGGTGGGCAGCACCATCGCGCCGTCGACTCCCGCCCCGGCGGCGATCCCGCCCATGAGCACCGGCCCGACGAAACCGCCGAGGTAGCCGATCGTCGTGACGACGGAGAGCCGCGCCGGGTCGACGACGGCAGCACCGAGTCCGCCGATCACGATCGGCCAGACGAGTGCGGAGCCCGCTCCGGCGAGCGCCCAGCCGCTGCCGGCGACCGGGAGCCGGGCCCCCTCTGCGACGGCCGGCGACAGCAGCACGAGGACGAACCCGAGGACCGTCGCCGCGGCCGCGGCCACGACCAGCGCCGGTGCCGCGACACGGGCCCGGAGGTGGTCCCCTGCGAACCGGACGGCGGTCATCGCCGCGAAGAACACGGCGTACAACGCCGCCCCGGCCGCAGGCTCCGCACCGAGCACTCGAGTGGCGTGGATGCCGGCCCAGTCGGTCGCAGCTCCCTCGACGACGAAGGCGGCCGCCGCCACCGCACCCGCCCCGAGGAGGACCGGCCCCGCCGTTCCTCCGGCGTCGCGGCTCACCCGCCGCTCCGGTGCGCCGGTGATGCGCGGGGACGCCGGGGTGGCGACACGGGCCTCCGGCAGCCTCACCGCGACGAGGGCGAGCAGCAGCCCCGTGCCCAGCGCGGCGCCGGGCAGGAGGATACGGCCGTCGGCACCTGCGCGGAGCATCGCCGCCAGCAGGGACGCCCCCGCGACGGCGCCGAGGGTCCAGCACCCGTGCATCCGCGCGATCACCGGACGCCCCGCCCGACGTTCCGCCTCCGCCGCCTGCGCCGTGAGACCGACGTTGACACCGCCGCAGCAGAGGCCGAAGACGACCGCGAGGACGAACATCGGCTCCGCGTCGGGCATCGCTCCGATCACGGCGAGAACCAGGCCGGCGGCGGGCAACGCGATCCGGAGCACGGCGGCGTCGCTCCGGCGACGCGCCAGCCACCCCGCGAGAGGCATCGCGACCGCGGCTCCGAGTGCGAGCATGAGCAGGAGGAGACCGAGACGCGCCGGTCCGAGGTCGACGCGGGCGTCGATCTCGGGGAGCCCTGCGCCCCAGACGGCGGTGAGGAGCCCGACTCCCCCGTGCAGCGTCGTGACCCCGCGGAGGAGATCGCGGTCTGCGAGACGGTCAGCCGAACGCCCGGCGCAGCGGCGGTCTCGGATCGAGGAGGACATGCGTCCAGGCTCCTCGCCGCTTCCGGCGACCGTCCAACACCGGCGGCGAGCGGATCGACGCGCTTCTGTTGTCGATCCGCTACCGCCTTCTTCACGGAGCGGACAGAATGGGTCCGTGGCGGCAGACCTCGAGATCCGACTCCTCCGCCGCTTCGTCGCCGTCGCGGAGGAGCTGCACTTCGGGCGTGCGGCCGGTCGCCTCTTCATCGCACAGCAGGCGCTGAGCCGTGACGTGCGTCGATTGGAGGAGGCGGCGGGAGTGCGTCTGCTGGACCGGTCGTCCCGCCGGGTCGTGCTGACCCCGGAGGGACGACGTCTGCTGGATCGTGCACGCGACCTCATCGCCCTGCACGACCGCGCCGTCCGCGATCTGCGCGCCGATGTCGGAACCCTGGTCGTCGACGCAGTGGCTCCGGGGACCACGCCCGCTCGCGTGCTGGAGGCGGCACGACGCGCCGCCCCCGAGATCGAGTACATCGTGCGATACGGCGGGGGATCGGCCGAGGCGGCGGTCGGCGCGGACGTCGGCTTCGGCGCGGATCCCGCCGGCTCCTCGGCGGTGCGGAGACAGGCGGTCCGTCAGGAGCGGGTGATCGTGCTGCTCCCCGATGACCATCCGCTCGCCGTGCGCTCGGTGATTGAGTTGGAGGACCTTCGGACCGCACAGGTGTGCACGCGTTCCGGGGATCACGTGACACCGGCCTGGGCGCAGGCGATGGGGCAGCTCCTCGCGCGGTTCGGTGTCGATCCGTCGGACGGTCACCCGCACGTGCTCGGCGGTGCGGAACTCGCCGCGCATCTGAGGCTGCACAGGGCGCCCGGCCTGGCCTTGGAGAGCCAGCCCCCCGTGGGCGGCCTCGTTTCGCGTCCGCTCATCGCGCCCGTCGCGCTGTTCCCCTGGACGATGCGCTGGCGTGCCGATCTCGATCACCCGGGTCTCGATGCGCTGCGCCGCAGCGCCCGGGAGCTGTCCGACGCGGAGGACTGGCTCGCTGCGCCCGAGGGCGCCTGGCTCCCCACAATCTGACCGTCAGCCCCGGGCGGGCGCGGTGGGGCGCGGTGTTCCCGGTTCGGGGCGCGGTGTGGGGCGAATCGGCCCCGGAATGCGCCCCGATCCCCGGGAATGCGCCCCGAACGCGAGCGGATCAGGGTCGCGCGGCGAGGATCGCGTCCCACAGGGCGGCCGCCACGTCCCGCTTGGATCCCGCGGCGGAGGCGACGACCGCGCCGTCCGCGCCGACGATCTCCACGGCGTTGTCCGCCCGCTCGAAGCCGTGGTCGGCATCGGCGTGGTTGACGGCGAGCAGGTCGACGCCCTTGCGCTCGCGCTTGCGCCGGGCCCGGGCGAGTCGCTCGGCGGGGTCCGGCAGCGTCTCGGCGGCGAAGGCGACGATCGTCTGCCCGGCGGGCGCGCCGCCGGACGAGCGCACGGCGGCGAGTCCCGCCACCACGTCCTCGTTCTCGACGAGCTCGATCCGCTCCAGCGCCCCGCCCTCCTTCGTGAGCTTCTGAGCCGCGGCCGTCGCCGGGCGGTAGTCGGCCACCGCGGCGGCCATCACGATCACATCCGCCGTCCGCGCCGCCGTGCCCATGGCCTCCGCCACGTCCGCCGCGGTCGCCGCAGGGACGACCCGGATCCGGGGATGCGCGGCGTCAGCGAGGACGTCGGCTCCGATGTTGGCCGCGACGAGCGTGACCTCCGCCCCGCGATCCGCGGCCTCTCGGGCGATCGCGACTCCCTGGCGTCCGCTGGAACGGTTGCCGAGATAGCGGACCGGGTCGATGGGCTCGCGCGTCCCGCCCGCGGACACCGCCGCCGTCAGGCCGGCGAGATCCTGAGGCGCGAGCGCGGCGAGCGCCGCCTCGGCGATCTCCTCCGGTTCGCTCATGCGTCCGGGTCCGCTGTCCCCGCCGGCGAGCTCCCCGTCCGCGGGACCGACGATCCTCACGCCGCGCTCGCGGAGCGTGCGGATGTTCGCCTGCGTCGCCGGGTGCTGCCACATCTCGGCGTGCATGGCCGGGGCGACGACCACCGGGGCCGTGGTGGCCAGCAGCGTCGTGCCAAGGAGGTTGTCGGCGATCCCGGCCGCCATCCGCGCGATGGTGTTCGCCGTGGCCGGCGCCACCACGACGAGATCCGCGCCCTGCCCCAGGGCGACATGTCGGACCCGGGCGACATCGTCGTGCACGCTCGTGGTGACCGGGTTGCGGCTGATCGCCTCCCAGGTCGGCGCGCCCACGAACCGCAGCGCGTCCTCCGTCGGCACGACGGTCACCTCATGGCCGGCCTTGATCAGGAGCCGCACCAGTGCGACCGACTTGTACGCGGCGATGCCGCCCGAGACCCCCACCACGATGTCCACGCCTCGATTCTGCCCGACCCGCTCCCCCAGGCGTCCCGTTCCCACGGAGAACCTCCGTTCCCGCGGACGGGATCCACAAGATCCTCCGCGCCAGCACTGCCCTCCCACGGAGAACCCGCGCTCGCGCGGACGGAACCCGCGCGATCCTCCGCTCTATGAGCAGTTCGCCGCTACAAGCGACACTCTCGACTTGCGGTACCCGCCGATCCACCCCGTCCCGGCGGAGAACCGCCGTTGCGAGGAGACCCCCGTTCCGCGGATCGCATCCGTCCCGGCGGACAACCACCGTCCCCGCCGCGAACCTCCGTTCCCGCGGACGGGATCCACAAGATCCTCCGCGCCGAGCGCCGTTCCCCGATCCAGCACCTGTCCACGTGCCCCGCCCTCCCCGGAGCGCGCTACCGTGCGGTCACGGATCCGAGCGCCCGTGGGACTCCTAGACTGAGGCGCGTGTGCACGGTCGTGATCGAGGTCGATGGGCGGGGATCGCGACTGCTCGCGGTGCGCGACGAGGATCCGCAGCGCGAATGGGACGCCCTCGGCGCGTGGTGGCCCGAGGAGCACCCGGGCGTGATCGGGATCCGCGATCGGCGCGCCGGCGGCGCCTGGCTCGCGGTGGATCCCGAGTCGCGTCGGCTGGCGGTCCTGCTGAACCGCGCGGACGTCCTGGATCTTCCCGAGGACCAGGTGCTCTCCCGCGGAAGCCTGACCCTCCAGTCCGTCGCCGGACAGTCCCCCGCGCTGGGCACGCCGCTGCGCCACCACGGCTTCAATCTGCTCGAGGTGTCCCCGCAAGGCGCCCGCGTCTTCTCCTGGGACGGCGTGACGCTTCGGGAGACGCCGGTGCCGCCGGGCGTCCACATGATCGCGCACGACGACCTCGACGACCCCACCACGCCCCGCATCGCGCACTGGCTGCCCTCGTTCCGGGAGCGCGCGGCGATCGCGGACGGCGGGGATCCGCGCGAGTGGGCGGGGCTGTGGATCGACCAGCTCGCACACACGACGCGACTCGATCCGAAGGACGACCGGGCGATCATCCGCGACAACCGCGTGCACGGCTACCCGACCCTGTCGCTGCTGTTCTGCACCGCCGAGGTCACCGCGGACGGCGTGGAGGTCCACGACCGCGCCTTGCCGACGCCCGGACACTGGCTCGCCTGATCCCCCGACTCCACTCCGCCGACCCGCCGCCCGAGATCAGGCAGACGCGCGAGAACAGGCGAAATGCGCGCCCGAACGCCTGACCCCGCGCGAACGCCTGAACCCGCGCGTGGCTCCCCCGCACACACGCCCGCGCCACTCCGCCGACCCGCCGCCCGAGATCAGGCAGACACACGAGAACAGGCGAAACGCGCGCCCGAACGCCTGAACCCGCGCGAACGCCTGAACCCGCGAGTGATCCTTCCGGCAAGAGCATCCCGCCGCGCCGCGCACGGGGGAGGGGACTCAGACGAGCGCGGGCTCCTCGACGGGCTCCGCCGCGGGAATCCCGCTCGGCAGGGAGGACGCGCCGAACGTCGCCCGGTACGCGGTGGGGCTCGTGCCGAGCACCCGCGCGAAGTTCTGCCGCAGCACCGCCGCGGAGCCGAAACCGCACTCCTGGGCGATCCGATCGATTCCGAGGTCCGTGCGCTCCAGCAGCCGCTGAGCCTGGAGGACGCGCTGCCGGGTGAGCCACGCGGCAGGCGTGATCCCGTGCTCGGCCTTGAACCTCCGCGCGAAGGTGCGCTCCGACATGTGGGCGTGCGCGGCAAGGCGCTCCACCGAGAGGTCCCCGCGGAGATTCGCCAGCGCCCAGTCGGCGAGTTCGGCGAGGGAGGACCCCGGATCCACGGGAATCGGACGATCGATGAACTGCGCCTGTCCGCCGTCACGCTGCGGGGGCACGACCATCCGCCGGGCGATCCGATTGGTCATCTCCGCGCCGAGCTCGAGCCGCAGGAGCGAGAGGCAGGCGTCGATCCCGGCCGCGGTGCCCGCGCTGGTGATGATCCGGCCGTCGTGCACGAACAGGACGTCCGGATCTACGGAGATCTGCGGGAACATGCGCGCCAGTTCGTCGGCGTACATCCAGTGCGTCGTCGCCCGGCGCCCGTCGAGCACCCCCGCCGCCGCAAGGGCGAACACCCCGCTGCACTCGCTGATCAGCCAGGCGCCGCGGTCCACCGCGGAGCGGATCACGTCGAGCACACGCGGATCCACATCCCTCCAGCGCTCCCGCGGGAACGGGCAGACCACCACCACGTCCGCCTCGTACGCGAAGGACAGATCGGCGACGCCGCTGAGCGAGAAGGTCAGCTTGGAGGGCACCTCCCCCGGATCGGCGGCCACGACGCGGAAGTCGAAATTAGGGACGCCGTCGTCCGAACGGTCGAGTCCGAACACCTCGCAGGCGATCCCGAACTCGAACGGCGAGAACCCCGGCTGCACGATGCACGCGACGGTCTTCATCCCGCGCTCCTCCTCGTCATACGCCTCGGCGGCGTCTCCCTCGCACGATGGCGGTTTTCCTGCGGACTATGGCCATCCTGCCACTTGTGGCAGGATCACGTCAATCGTAGATTCTCTGCCATGATCATCGTGCTGATTCTCCTCGCCCTCGGTGTCTGGGGCATCGTCGCAACGACCGTGGAGCTCCGCCGCACCCGAGTCCGACGGATGCCGACGGACTGGTCCCGGGTCCCGGTCGATCTCCGCTCCTCCCGCGGAGGGATCGTCCGGAGGACGCCCTAACCGCGTCCGGGCTCTGATCCGGCGGTCGGCACCCCCGGTTGATCGAGGCGCCGATCCTCGCATCCGGCACCGGTCCCCGATCTGCACATCCGGGCCCGATCCGCACAGTTCCTGCGGCAGATCCGGCGCAGATCGGAACCAGGTGTGCAGATCGGGACGCGAAGGCGGGGGGTGGAGCCGGGCGCGACCGGGCACACCGACGGGGCACCCCACAGCACGGACGCTCTCATCTATGCTCGACCGCATGAGCGACCCGCAGCCCACGCCGCCGTACGCCTCAGACCCGTCGCACGCGGGCTCGTCCCCTGCCGCACCGCCTCCCGGTGCGGTGCTCAACCCCGGACCGAGCGCCGCCGCCGCCACGGGTGCACCTGCCGGCGGGTACCCGGGTCAACCGGCCCCCGTGACACAGGGAGGATCCGGTGGAGCGGGCAAGACCGCCTTCGTCATCGCCCTCATCACCGTCCTGCTCGCCTTCGTCGGGACGATCGGGCTGCAGACGCTCATCTATTCCGGCGCGGCAGCCGGCGCCGATCGGTTCGCCCTCTACGGACTGCTCGCCACGGTGCAGTCGTTCGTGCTGCTCGTCGGCTACGCGCTCTCCCTCATCGTCGGGATCATCGGCGCCCGCGCCGCCCGAGGCAAGGTGCTCGCCGGGATCGCGATCGGAGTCGGCGGGGCCGGGCTCGTCGGGGTCGCCTCGTCCTGGCTGATGTCGCTGATCGCACCCCTCCTCGCCGGGGCCTGACCCGCGTTTCGTCTCGCTCCGCTCGCTCAACGACCGACACCGGACGACCGAACACACCGCGTTTCGTCTCGCTCCGCTCGCTCAACGACCGACACCGGACGACCGAACACACCGCGTTTCGTCTCGCTGCGCTCGCTCAACGACCGACACCGGACGACCGAGCACACCGCGTCTCGAGGCGCTCCGCTCGCTCAACGACCGACACCGGGGCGACCGGAGCCGGTCAGCCCTCGAGGACGCGCTCGTAGATCCGGATCATCGCGGCCGTCCGCGACGACTGGCGGAAGGCCTCGGCCACCTCCGGATCCGGACGCGGCGCTCGGCCGGCGTCGATGTCCGCCGCGGCATCGCGCAGCGTCTGCGCGAGGGCGGCGATCCGGCGTTCCTCCCGCGCCCGCGCCCCTCGGCGACCACCCGCCGCGGGGGCCGCAGTCTCCGGCACGGCCCACAGCCCACCGCGCAGCTCCGCGGCGATATCGGGGTCGCTCACCACCGTCGGCGTTCCCAGGGTCGCCGCCTCGAACGGCGTCATCCCCTGCGTCTCGAAGCCGATCGAGGTCTGCACGACCGCGTCCGCGTCGGCGATGCGGACGAGCACCTCCGGGTAGGACAACCGACCGGCGAACCGGATCCGCGGTCGCCCGGCCCGCGCCGCGATCCGCTCGGCCGCCCGACGCTGCCCGCCACCGCCGATGATCTCGATCTCCGCGTCCACGTCGGCGGCCACCACGGCCTCGACGAAGGGCAGCAGCCGCTTCTCCGGGCTCATCCGGCCCAGCCACACGAAGCGGGCGGGTCCCGGACGCCGGATCGACGGCGCCGCGGACCGCACGGCCTCGAGCACGTCTTCGTCGATGCCGTTCCACACCACATCCACGGGATCGAAGACGCCGTGCCGCTCCAGGCGGCGCGCGAAGTGCCCGGACGGCGCGGTCACGGCCCGCGACTCGGCGGCGATGCCGCGCAGGTACGCCCACCCGTCCCGTCCGCGGGGCTGCACGCCGACGCCGCGCAGCGCCCGGCGCCGCCAGACGTTCAACGCGACGAGGACCGGCCGGTGCAGCGGCGTCACGGCGGCGAGTCCGACGTCGACCCGGTTGTGCATCGTGTGGACGACGGGGATCCCGTGCCGATGCGCGTACCGGTGGCCGATGAACGCGCCCCAGAAGTCCGCCTGCACGTGCACGAGGTCTGCCGGCGGCCGCGACGCCATCGCCCGGTCCAGCGCGCGGTCGGTGCGTCGCCCCGGCCACGTCAGGGAGTACTCCCGGTCCGGAGTGATCGGCATCGACGGGAGGTCGACGTAGCCGGCCGCGGCGTCGGGATCGATACCCTGCGCGCGCGGGCCGTGCATCCTCGGGGCGACCACGGTCACCGTGTGCCCGGCACGCTCCAGGTATCGTCGCTGCAGCCGCATCGAGACCTGGGCGCCGCCGAGGGACTCCAGGTGCTGGTCGCTGAAGAAGACGACGTGCACGGGGGCGCGGCCGTCACTCGGGCAGCGGAGCGCCGCGGTAGAGCGCCTCGAACGTGTCGAGAGTGCGGTTGATGTCGTGGATCGCGACGCCGTCGAGGGAGGCCTGCTGCATCCGCTCGTACTCGGCCGGCGACGCGGTCAGCACGTCCGTCAGGCGCGCGGCGAGCTCGTCCACGTTGCCCGGCTCGAACAGGTAGCCGTTCTCGCCGTCGTGGACGAGGTGCGGAAGGGCGACGGCGTCGGCGGCGACCACCGGGAGCGCCGAGGCCATCGCCTCCATCGTCGCGATGGACTGCAGCTCGGCGATCGAGGCGATCGCGAACACCGACGCCCGCGAGTAGAGGGAGCGCAGCTTCTCGTCGGAGATGCGGCCGTGGAACGTGACGCGGTCGCCCAGCCCCAGCTCCTGCGTGAGGTTCTCCAAGGCCTTCCGCTGGTCGCCGCCGCCGACGATGTCGAACGCGACGTCCAGCGCGGGGTCGAGCTTCGTGAGCGCCCGCAGGATGACGTCGATCTGCTTCTCGGCGGTCAGCCGGCCGACGAAGATGATGCGGTTGCGCTCGCGCGGGCCGATCACCGGATCGTAGTTCGAGCGGTCGATGCCGCAGCTCACGGGGATCACGTCGCCGACATCGATCGTCCGCTCCAGGAAGTCCGCGGCGCGCCGCGTGGGCGTGGTGACCGCCCGGGTCAGCGCGAAGGTGCGGGCGGCGTCGGCCCAGGCGAGCTTCAGCACGATGTCGTCGATGAACTTCGGCATCGTGGTGTGGTCGAGGATGTTCTCGGCCATCACGTGGTTGGTCGCCACGACCGGGATGCCACGACGGTGGGCGATGCGGGACAGCCCGCGGCCGATCACGATGTGCGACTGGATGTGGACGACGTCCGGCTTGACCTCGTCGAGCACGACGCGGGCGTAGTGCTTGGATCGCCACGGCCACACGAAGCGCAGCCAGTCGTGCGGGGCCCAGCGCACCGAGGGCAGACGGTGCAGGGTCATCGGCTCGCCCTCGATCACCTCGGTGCGGGGCTTGGTGCGCCGGTACGCCTGGTTGGGAGCCACGACGTGCACGTCGTGGCCGCGCTGGACGAGGCCGGCGGCGAGGCGCTCGGCGAAGCGCGCGGCCCCGTTGATGTCGGGGGCGAACGTGTCGCATCCGATCAGGATGGTCAACGGGCCGTCGCCGGAGCGATTCGGGACGGCCGGGGTCTCGGGATCAGCCGAGGTCGGGCGGTCGTCGGGAGAGGTCACGGGGGCTGCCTATTCTGGGCCGCGGACAAGGGGTTCCGCCCGGGATCGGGCGCTCGACACTCTACCCGAGGGCTCTGGGACCGCCGGGGATCCGCTGTGCGCGCCGCCGCGCAGGCCTGCGGGGACCGCCGCCCGCCCTCCGGCGGGGCGTCAGTCGGACTCGTCGAGGATGCGCGCGAGCAGGTCCGGCCGCTGCAGGGGGATCCCGTGCCCGCACCTCGGGACCTCCTCGCGCACGGCGCTCGGGAGGGCGTCGTGCAGCGCCGCCGCGGAGCGGTGCATCAGCCGGCGCTCCCGCTCGCCGACGAGGATCCGGGCGCTCCCGGGGAATCGGGACCAGCCTGCCGGGATCCGGAACCGCAGGTTCGCCCCGACCGCGGCGACGAGCGTCGCGCGCGACATCGCGGCGGAGGTGCGGAGGTAGTCGGGCAGCAGCGCATCCGGGACGAACAGCTCCCTGGCCTGCGCCCGGGCGAACGCCGGATTCCTCGCGAGACCCGCCGTGGCGGACAGCAGCGCCAGCGTCGGGCCGGTCGCCGGGGCGGGAACGGCCTGCGCGCTGACCGCGACGACGCGTTCCACGAGGTCGGGCCGCTCCGAGGCCAGGAGCACCGCGAGCTGGGCGCCGAGGGAGAAGCCGGCCACGACGGCCGGTCTCCCCGTCCGCTCCAGGAGCGCCACGAGCTCGGCGATCACGGCCTCGTGCGCGGTGTACGGGCTGCCGGCGCTGCGGTCATGACCGGGCAGATCCGGCACGATCACGCGCCACGGGGTACGCAGACGCGCGCGCACGGGACCCCACATCCACCCGCCCACGCCGCCGCCGTGCAGCAGGAGCAGAGGCGTCGCCGTCTCGGGTCCCCGCATCTCGACGTGCACGTGGCTCCCCTCCGGTCGCGGGCTCGCACGGCCCTCCTCGGAGCCTAGCGACGGGGAGCGACCCCCGGGGCGGCCGCCTGCGCGACCTGGCCCGGGTCCCCGCGGGCCGATCCGGATCCACACCCGCCCGATAGGTGCGCGCGATAGCGTGACGACATGCGCCTGCTCGCCGACGCCGACCCCGCCCGCTGGATCCCCGTGACCGGATCCCTCGGCTTCAAGGGGCGCCGTCATCGCAAGGCCGCGATCCGCATGCTGCTGGGTCAGGCGAACGCCGCCGCCGGAGCCACGCCCCGCCCGGGCTCCGGCTTCGCCGCCTGGGCCATGAGCCAGGCCGCCCCGCTGCTGATGCGCAAGGCGGACGGCCGGGTCCTGGTGTGGACCTGGAAGCAGGAGCCCGAGCTGATCGTCGCGATGGCCAGTGCGCAGGAGCTCACGCCGCAGCTGCGGACCGCCCGCGCCATGATGCCGATGGAGTACGACGACACGGAGGAGTTCCGCAATCCCTATCTCGGGATCGGCGAGAAGCTCGTCGTCCCCCTTCCGCCGAACCCGTCCAGTCCGCCGTTCGCCACCTACACGTGGGACACCGGGACGCACCTGATCACCCTCCAGGCGGTGTGCGGGGATCGCGAGCGGTTCGGGACCGTGCTGGGCGCGGTCGACGACCTCGCGCGCACGCTCCGCAGCGCCGACGACCTCGCCGTGGGCGAGTCGGGCCCCGTGCTGCGGCTCGACCCGGCCTGACCCGCCTCAGCGGCGCACGTACTCGGCGAGCACGACGCCGGAGTCGAACGCCGTCGTGTCCACGCGTTCGAACCTCGTCGGCGCGTAGCCGCGAGGGCCGAACAGCGGAATCCCGCCCCCGAGGAGCACCGGGTTGATCTTGAGGGCCAGCCGGTCGATCTCGTCGGCCAGGTGAGCGGCGAGCGCTCCTCCGCCGCAGAGCCAGATCCCCGCGCCGTCCTCCTCCTTCAGCGCCCGGACGGTGTCGATCGGATCGGCGGCGGTGAACTCGACGCCGCCGCTTCCTTCCGGGCCCTGATGGGTGCGCGTGAAGACGATCTGCCTCAGGTGCGCGTACGGATCCGCCAGGTGGTGGTCGGGGAGGCCGACCGCGTACGTGTTCCATCCCATGAGGACGGTGTCGAACGGCCCGTCCTCGACGGGCAGGCCGGCATGGGCGGCCAGGACCGTCGGCGCCGTGCCGCGGTACCGGGCCCAGATGGGCGCCATGTGGTCGCCCTCCGCGAGGAAGGCGTCGAACTCGCCGCCCGGGCCCGCGATGTATCCGTCGAGGCTGACGGCGACGTAATAGGTGAGCTCTCGCATCGTTCTCCAATAACTACAGGTGCAGTGATTGGAGACTACAACAGATGCAGTGGTTGCGCTAGTCTCGTCGCATGGCGAAGAACGATGCGCGCCGTGCCGCGCTGGCCGATGCCGGGCTCGCAGTGCTCGCCCGCGAGGGATCCCGCGGACTCACCCACCGCGCCGTGGACGAGGAGGCGGGGGTGCCCACGGGGACGACGTCGAACTACTTCCGCAGCCGGGACGCGCTCATGGCGGGCCTGTTCGAACGGATCGGCGCCCGCCTCGCGCCCACGCCGGAGGACCTGGCGCTCCGCGCCGGGCAGCAGCCAAGCCGCGCGCTCTTCGCCGACTACCTTCGCGACATCGTCCGCCGCCTCTGCGCCGACCGGGAGGTCACCCTCGCGCTGTTCGAACTGCGCCTGGAGTCCGCGCGTCGCCCCGAGCTGGCCGCAGTGCTCGCCCCGTGGCTGCGTGCCGGGTTCGAGGGCGACGTCGCGTTCAACGAGGCGGCGGGTCTTCCCGGCGGCCGCCGGGAGATCGCGCTCTTCCACTACGCGATCGACGGCCTGCTGCTGGATCGCCTGACCACGCCGATCGACCCGGACCTGCCCGTCGACGACGTCGTCGACGCGCTCGCGGACGGCCTCCTCCCCGGGGCCTGACTCCGCTGCCCTGCCGATGCGGGCTCCTTCTCTGCGGGTCTCCCCCGGCCGGCGCCGAGGCCGGGTCCGTAGACTCGGGCCGGGGGCGCACCCGATCGCCCCCGGACAGGAGATGACGGGACGGTGAGGGCTCGGACCGTGGTCGCCCTCGTGCGCGTGGCCACGGCGGCGGTGTGCCTCGTCGCGCTCGTCCACCGCCTGTTCTGGGGTCTGAGCTCGCGGACCGCCGCGGGGGAGAACTTCTTCGCCTATCTCACGGTGCAGTCGAACATCGCCCTGATGCTGCTGCTGGTCGTCGCGGCGGCACTGGCCCTGCGCCGCGCCGAGGATCCGCGCTGGCTCTCCGCCGCCTATGCGCTCGTGCTCACGTGGACGCTCACCGCCGGACTCGCGTTCGGTCTCATCGTCTGGCAGGCCCATCTCCGGGGCATCCCGATGACGGTGCCGTGGTCCGATCAGCTGATCCACTACTGGCTGCCGGCGTTCTCCGCGTCGGCCTGGCTCGTCACGCCCGCCCGACGCCCGGTTCCGTGGACGATCGTCCCCGCCTCACTCGCCTTCCCGCTCGTCTGGGGAGGGTTCACGATGTGGCGGGGGCCGATCATCGGGTGGTACCCGTACTACTTCCTGGATCCCCGCCAGGTGAGCGGCCCCGCGGAGTTCCTCGGCACCTCCGCCGTCGCGTTGGCGATCTTCGCGGCGGTCTCCTCCGTGCTGGTGCTCACCAGCCGGCTCCCCGGGGTGCGGTGGTCGCGTCCCGGCCCCGGATCGTAGACCGCGCGTCCGGTGGTCGTCCTCCCCCGCGGCGGATGCGTCGGAGTTCTCCACGGCTCCCGTCCGAGACCCCGGCGGCGCCTCCCCCGGTGACAACCTGGAGCCTCCCGAGGAGAATGGGGGGATGCAGATGACCGATCCGCAGGTGTGGACGCTCATCGGCGTGTTCGCCGCCGCGGTGCTCGGCGGCATGTCCGTGATGACGGCCCAGTTCAGCCGCGTCCTGCGATCGGAGGGCGCACGGCTGGACGCGAAGATCGACGGACTCCGCGGAGAGGTGAGCGGTCAGTTCACGGCGATGGGCACCCGGCTCGACGCCATCGACGACCGGCTCATCCGCGTCGAGGACAAGGTCGACGACCTCGACAAGGAGGTCGCCAACCTCGCCACGAGGTTCTGGCGCTCGTCCTGAACGACGGCGGCGATGGGCGCGTCAGCGGCGCGATGCCTCCGTGTCTTCCGTCGCCCCGGCGTCGAGCTCCGTGACGGCCTCGTCACCGCCCGGAAGCACGTCGTCCGACATCGGCGAGGAGGACTGCGTCCCCTGCCGGGTCACGGCGAACGCCCCGACCCGGACGGCGAGACGCACGGCGTCGATGAGCGAGGACCCCGCCGCGAGCGAGGCGGCCAGCGATCCGACGAAGGCGTCCCCGGCGCCGGACGTGTCCACCGCGTCCACGCGCGGGGAGGCGACGTGCACGAGCCGCGCCCCCTCGGCGACCACGGCCCCGCCGGCGCCGAGCGTGAGCACGATCGACCGGGCTCCGGCGGAACGCAGCGCCTGGGCGAGAGCGGCGTCGGACCGGCCGGCGGGCACCTCGCGGGCGGCGCTCTCGCCACCGGCCCCTCCACCGTCGTCCGCGGCACCCGCGGCGAGCTGGTCCAGCAGCACGAGCGCCTCGTGCTCGTTGACGACCAGCGGGTCCGCGCGGCGGAGCGTCTCGTCCGCGACCGCGCAGACGGGAGCGAGGTTCAGCAGGACCCGGCCGCGCGCGAGCGCGGCAGCGCGGTCGATCCCGTCCACGGGGATCTCCCCCTGCAGGACGAGCACGGCGGCCGCCTCGACGACGTCGGCGTGCGCCTCGATCGCCGTGGCGTCCACGAGGCCGTTGGCACCGGGCACCACGATGATCGTGTTCTCTGCATCGTCCTCGCCCACGCTCACGAGGGCGAGTCCCGTGGGACCGGAGACGGTGGCGACCCGGCCGAGGTCGACGCCCGCCTCCGCCATGACGCCGACCGCGTCGGCCTCCCGCCCGTCGTCGCCCACGGCGCCGACCATGACGGTCGCCGCGCCGCGGCGCGCCGCCGCGACGGCCTGGTTCGCCCCCTTGCCCCCGGGAGCGAGGCTCGCCGATGTTCCGATGAGGGTCTCGCCGGGACGGGGAAGCCGCGCGGCGGTCACCCGCTGGTCGATGTTGATGGACCCGGCGACGACGACGGTTCCGTCGGCGATCGCGCGGGGGACGGCGGTCGGCTGTGCCTGCGCACTCATGAGGGCTCCTTCGAGGAGGACGGGGACGGACGGACGAAGGCCGCGGGCGCGGGAGCGGGCGACGAGGAGGAGGCCCGCACGATCAGCTCGCTCGGCAGGAGGATCGAGTCCGGGGCGCCTCCGGCGATGACCTCGCGGAGAAGGCGGACCGCGTGCCGCCCCATCTCCTCGACGCTGTGCGCGATCACGCTGAGCGGAGGGTTCAGCAGCGAGAACCACTCGATGTCGTCGAAGGCGACCAGCGCGAGGTCCTCGCCGATCCGGTGCCCGAGGCGCTGCAGCGTGGCCAGGGCCCCGACGGTCATCAGGCTGTCCGCGGCGAGCAGCGCCGTGGGTGGGTCGGGGAGCTGGAAGAGGCGATGGACGGCCGCCGATCCGCTCTCCGCCTGGAAGTCGCCATGGTGGATCAGCGCCGGGTCCGCGTCCAGCCCCGCGTCGGCCGCGGCGGCCGCCCAGGCGGCGAGCCGGTCCCGGCCGGTCGACGCCGTCTGCGGTCCGGCGATGTAGCCGACCCGCCGGTGCCCCCGGTCACGCAGGTGGACGGCCGCCTGGCGGATCCCGGGGACGGGATCGGTGGTGACGCTCGGAACGGGGATGCCCGGGAGCACCCGGTCCACGAAGACGAGGGGGACGCCCCGGGCGAGCAGTGCCTGGATCGCTCCCGGATCACCACCCCCCTGAGGAGCGACGATGACGCCGTCCGCCCGCCGGGAGATGAGCGTGTCCAGATAGCGGTCCTGCTGTGCGGGGTCCTCGTTGGCGTTGCCCAGCAGCGTGGTGTAGCCGCAGGCGAGCAGCTCCTGCTCGATGGCGTGCGCGAGATCCGCGAAGAAGGGGTTGCGGACGTCGGAGACGAGCAGGCCGATCGTGTCCGAGCGCGTGGAGCGCAATGCCCTGGCCTGCGCGTTGGGGTGGAAGTCGAGATCGCGCGCCGCCTGCTCGACGCGCTCCCGGGATCCGGGCGACGTCGCCGGGTGGCCGGACAGCACGCGGGAGGCGGTCGCCGGGGACACCCCGGCGCGCGCGGCCACGTCCTTGATGGTGACGACGTTCATCGACCCCTTCGCCCGATCGTTCATGGAATCGAATCCATGGATTCGATTCCATGGGAGCTTAGGAGGGAGCGCGTACGGTGTCAACATGCCCGCCGCGGGGACGCGACTACTCGATCGCGTCGGGGGCGAAGCGGGACAGCGACTCCAGCGCGACGGCGAGCGCCGCCTCATCGTCGAGGTCGGCGAACTCGACGGCCGAGTCTCCCCCGACGACGCCGACGAGCACCGTGCGGTCGTCGTCGGTGCGCAGCTCCAGCCACGTCCGGAAGACGGCCGAGCCGTCCACGAGCTGCCAGAGCGAGACCGCGACGGCCGAGGCCTCCGGCGCGTCGGCGTCGGGGGTGACCGTCGCCGTCGGCTCCGGCCCGGCCCCGCCCTCGCCTCCCGCTTCCTCACCCGGGCGCGGGAACGGCTCGTCGAAGAGCAGCCAGATCGTCTCGATCGCTCCCATGGCGAGGGCGGACACGGCACCACGGATCTCGAACGGAAGGGGTGGCGCGAACTCGATCCCCTGCTCCTGCAGCACTCCCAGCGGCACCGTCAGCACGACCCGGTCGAACGACAGCGCCTCGCCGGTCCCGAGCCGGACGCTCAGCCCGGCGTCGTCGTAGGCGATGCGGCTGACCGGAGAGGAGAGCGAGACCTGGACCCCGTCGAGCAACCGGTCGAACAGCGCCGTGGTGTCCCCGAGCGGGACGACGAGTCCCCCGCCCCGGGGGATCGGCGGGAACCAGGACGACGCGGTGGCGGGATCGGCGCCGGTCGCCGCGGCGAGCGCCGCGAGGACGGCCACGAGCCCGGGATCGGCCGGATCCGCGCCGTTCTCCGCGAGCGCCTGGGCGAGGGAGAGGTCGGCCGGCTGCTGCCCGGCGCGCTCGATCGCTGCGGCCAACGGCTCCTCCGAGGGGGCGTCCACCGCGCCGTCGGTCCCGAACCACTGCGGCCCGGCGACGTCCGCAGTGACCACCGCGATGTCGTCGATGCGGCTGCGGAGGTCCTCGTCGTCGGCGCCGAGGATCCATCCGCCGAGCTGGACGCCGGTCGGCCAGGCGTCGTCGGTCTCGGCATGCATCCGGCCGCCGACGCGGTCGCGGGCCTCGAGGACGGTCACGTGTGCGCCCGCGTCCGCGAGGATCCGCGCGGCGGCGGACCCGGCGAGCCCGGCGCCGATCACGGCGATCCGCTCGCCGTCGTCCATCACCTCCACCACCGCCCGCGCCGCGCGCTCGCCCGACGCGACGGCGCCGCGCATGGTGCCCGGAGCGTCGGCGTCCGTCGCCTCCCCGGCGAGGAAGAGCCGGTCCTGCACGGACTCGGCCAGGAGCTCGCGCTGCCCGGGCTGCGCGCCGACCGGGGTGATGCTCGCCGCACCGCGGGAGAACGGGTCGGCGGACCAGGCGCTCCGCCGGACGTCGGTCGGGGCCGGCAGGCCGGTCGTCGGGGTAGGCCGGGGCATCGGGGTCCGCGTGGGCGTCCGCGTGGGCTCGGGCTCCGGCACGCAGGACGCGAGGAGCAGGGTGACGGCCCCCAATCCGGTGCCGACGAGCAGAGTTCGACGCGTCATCCTCATCGTGCCGCCAGCCTATTCCCCCTTCGCCGTTCGCCGCCTGCGATCGACGGCCGGCCCGCGCCTGCCCCTCCACAGCAAGACGGATGCCGCCGCCTTTCCACACGTCCCGATCTGGCGTGCGATCCCGCCTGCGGGGCGTGACAGGATCCCGCACAGAGGACAGAATGAGGGGATGGTGATGAACGATCCACAGATCTGGACGCTCATCGGCGTGTTCGCCGCGGTGATGGCGGGCGGGCTCACGCTGCTGCTGAGGCAGAACGAGCGGATCATCGCGTCGCTGCGGTCCGAGCTCACCGCGCGCTTCGACGGGCTCGAAGGGCGGATGGACGCCCGGTTCGAGCGGATGGACGCCCGGTTCGAGGCGATCGACGCCCGGTTCGAGGCGATCGACGCCCGGTTCGCGACCATGGACGTCCGGCTCGACTCGATCGAGCGGCGTCTCGACGATCTGGACGGGGAGGTCGCCCACCTGGCCAGACGTTTCTGGGGCTCGTCCTGACCCGCCGGCGACGGCGTGACGTCCGATCGGACGGCCACGGACGGGCGCGCCCCGGTCCCCACCGGCGCGCGCCCGTCCGCGGTCAGACGGTGACGTCCCCGACGAGGTGCACGCGGATCCCCATGCCGTCGAGCATCGCGGCCTTGGCGATCAGCGCCTTGTCGGCGGTCTCCGCGTCCGGCGCGTAGACGACCTGCACGTGGTTGGCCTTGTGCCTGGCCATGAACTGATCCCGACTCTGCCCGTGCAGCATCACGTGCGCGATCGGCCACTCCGGGTTCGTCGCCTCCTTGCGGCGGCGGGTCTCGTCGGCGGGCAGCTCGACCACCGACCCGCGGAAGAGGTCGGCCTGCAGCACCCCCTCGGCGATGTAGATCCGGGAGAGGACGACCTCGCCGGGGATCGAGACGCCGTTGATCGTGGCGCCGCCGGCGGGGAAGAACACGTGCCCCTGCCGCCATCCCTCGGCGTTGTGCCAGCCGCCGAGGTGCGAGGCGGGCACGGACCCGGAGATCTCGTAGACCCAGACGAAGTCCCCGTCGTACTCCTCGCCCCAGCGCACGTCGTGCAGGGTGTTGTCCGGCACGAGCCCCATGGCCCGCCACACGCGGTCGGTCACGAGCGCGTCCACCGCGACGCCCTCGTCGGCCTCGTTGAAGTGCGGGAAGGCGCGCCCCTCGTGCAGCACCCGGGAGCCGTCGCGCGAGGTCACCGGCGGACGCTCGGTCGAGTTCAGGATGCCCTCGGCGAGATCGGAGGCCGGCACGAGGTCCTTGAGTCCCTGCTGGTACTGGATGCCGACCGCGTCCAGTCCGAAGTCGTCGGCGATCCGGAGGGCGGCGATGTACATCTTCAGCTGCCACTGCACCTGATCCCGGGTGAGCTCGGTGGCCGGGTCCTCGCCGTAGCGGAACGTCATGCCGTGATCGATCAGCCAGTCGTAGGCGGCGTCGGCCTCGGCGTCGGCGACCGTGCGCATCTCGGCGTACAGGGCCGACTGCGACAGGCGCTCCTTGTAGATGCCGGTGGGGTTGAGCAACTCGTCGTCGAAGATCGCGTTGTACATGCCCATGCAGCCCTCGTCGAAGACGCCGATGATCGCCTTGTCTCGGCGCAGCTGGGCGGCGAGTGCCTGACCGAGCTCCTTCTCCGGCCCGTCCGGCAGCGCGGCGAGCGCACGCACATGCGAGGCGTCGTGCGACACGCGGCCGGTCTCGGTCCAGGACCGCAGTCCCTCACGGAACTCCTGGTCCGTGAAATCGACGGACCACAGCGTGGAGTACGGCTTCTGCATCTTGGTGAGGCCGGCGTTCAGACCGAGGAGCCCGACGAGGCCGGGCCAGTCCGGGGCGAAGTTGGCCACGGTGAGGATCGGTCCGCGATGCGTGCGCAGGCCCGGCAGGACGTGGTGGGAGTACTGCCAGTTCGCGGTGACCACGGCGAGCGGGGCGTCCTCCGGGATCCGCGTGAACACCTCCATCCCCATCCGCTGACTGGAGATGTAGCCGTGCCCGGTCTCCGGGTCCACACCGAACGGGCGGATCACGGTCCATCCGAGCTCCTCGAACACCGCGGTGACCGCGGCCTCCGCGGCGGCCTGGACGGGCCACCCGGCGACGTTGGCCGACTCGCGCAGGTCGCCCGAGGTGATGAGGTACACGGTGTTCGGCTCGGCCGCCGGCCGCGCGGTGGGGGTCGGGAGTGCGTAGGTCATGGTCTCTCCGTGGTGTCGGGGTCGGTCGGGCGGTCGGGGATGACGGCGGTGTGCGGGATGGGCCGGGCGCGGCGCACCGCCGCGACGCCGGTCACGCGCGCCCCCGCTGCTCGCCGGCGAGCTCGTGCACGACGCCCTTCGTGGCCTCGTAGAGCCGTACGTAGCGGTCAAAGAGGGCGTTGTAGACCCCGGCGCGGTCCGGGTCCGGGAGGATCCGGTCGACGATCGGGTTCCAGTCCGCGATGAGCGGCGCCGGCGCCCCGGATCCCGCGGCCGCGGCGGCGGTCGCGAGGAACGCCGCGCCGTAGCTCGCACCGATCGTGTGGCGCGGCACCTCCTGCACGAGCCCGGTCGCGTCGGAGACGATCTGCATCCAGAGCCTGCCCTGGGTGCCGCCGCCGACCGCGACGATCCGGTCGATCGCGGCGCCCGCGGCCCGCATGGTCTCGACGTTGTGCCGCACCCCGAGGGCGGTGGCCTCCAGGGCCGCGCGGTAGAGGTCGCCACGGCCGTGCTCCAGGGTGAGCCCCGCGATCACCCCTCGGGCGTCGGGGTCCTGGATCGGGGTGCGCTCGCCCGCGAAGTACGGGAGCATCACGAGCCCGCGCGCACCCGGGCCGGACGCCTCCGCTTCGGCGAGCAGCTCCGGGTAGTCGGCGTCGGTCAGCTCCGCCAGCCACGCGGTCAGCGCCCCGGACGTCGCGAGCCCGCCCGCGAGGTTCCGCGTGCCGGGGAACGCCCCGACGGTCGTCCACATCGACGGCGTGCGGAGGGTCTCGGGCCCGGTCGCGACGAGGAACATCGTGGTGCCGTACATGAGCATGAGATCGCCCGCACCGTGGGCGCCCGCACTCACCGCCTCCGTCCACGCGTCGATCGTGCCGACGATCACGGGAATCCCCTCGGGAAGTCCCGTCGTCTCCGCCGCCCGCGCGGTGACCGTTCCGGCCGCCTCGCCGGCCCAGGCCAGAGCGGGCGGCTCGATCGGCGCGGCGTAGCGATCCCACCACGGGCGGTGCCAGGCCTCGGCCTCGATGTCGTACAGCGGGGACATCTGGCTCGCGGACTGGTGATCCAGCACATAGGCGCCGGTGAGACGCCGCGCCAGCCAGGAGGCCGGCATGTACAGCCGTCGCGCGCGCGCCCAGATAACGGGCTCCTCGTCCCGGACCCAGACGAGCTTGGGGCCTCCGGCCTGGGACGTGAGGACGGAGCCGCCGACGCGGGTGATCTCGTCCTCCCCGAGCTCCGCGTCCATGCGAGCGATCTGCGCGCCCGTGCGCGTGTCGACGCCGTAGAGGATCGCCGGGCGGACGGGGCGGTCGTCCTCGTCGGCGAGCAGGACGCAGGGGCCCATGCCGCTGACCCCGACGCCGACGATCTCGGCCGGACCCTCGTCGTCGAGTGCGGATGCCGCTCCGACGAGCTCTCGGGAGAGGGAGACGAACTCGTCCCACCACACCTCGCCGTCCATCTCGACCCAGCCGGCGCGCGGGCGGCTCACCTCGTGCGCGCGCGTGGCCTGGGCGAGGATCCGTCCATCCTCCGCGACGAGCACGCCCTTGCTGCTCGACGTGCCGACGTCGACGCCGATGGTGCACTGCACGCGCATCCTCCTCGATCGCTGTCCGCTGCTCCGCGGACGGCGATCACGCTACACGAAATCGATTTCAAGGGCAACGGATCCTCTCGTCCTCCTCCCCGACGCGGTCGAAGACGAGTTGTCCACCGATCCGGCACCACCGTCATTTCGCCCCGCTGTTCGGTGACACGATCACCGAACCGGGGCATCATGGAGGGATGGGCATGAACGATCCTCAGATTTGGGTTCTCATCGGTGTTTTCACCGCTGCGATCCTCGGCGGCATGACCCTCGTCAGCACACACGTCAGCCGGGTCATCCACGCCGAGATCAACGGCCTGCGCGGTGAGATGAACGGACGGTTCGGTGAGATGAACGGACGGTTCGAGGCCGTCAACGCCCGCTTCGACGCGGTCGAGCGCCGCCTGGATCGGGTGGAGACCGCGCTGGAGGACCTGGACGACGAGGTGACACGCCTCGCGAAGCGCGTCTGGGGCGCCCCGGACTGACCCGCCCGCACGCGGCAGGCGCGCGGGCGGGCGGCGTCAGCGCAGGACGCTGGCTGGCTGCAGCTCTCCGCGGAGCACGACGGTGCGCGTGGGCTGCGCGTCGCCGGCGATCCGCTCCAGGAGCATGCGCGCAGCCGTGACGCCCATATGCCGTGCGGGCAGGCGAACGAGGGTCACGGCAGTCGGCGACAGCGTGGTGAACGGCAGCGAGCCCACCACCGCGACCCCGAGCCGCGGCGGCGTCAGACCGCGCTCGGTCAGCACCTGGATCGCCCCGACGCCGATGAGGTTGTTGCCGGCGACGACGGCGTCCGGCGGCTCGGGCAGCGCCAGCAGCGTCTCCATCGCCTCCCGACCGCCGTCCACCCGGAACGACGAGAAGCGCAGCAGCTCCGGATCGGCCTCCGCGCCGTGCGCCTGGAGCGCCCGGCGCCAGCCCTCCGCACGCTCGGTGGCCGTCTCGATGTTCTCGGGACCCGCGATGTGCGCGATACGCCGATACCCGGCCTCGATCAGGCTCTCCGCCGCGGCTCGGCCGGCATCGCGGTTGGCCATGACGACCTCGTCGACGTCACTGCCGACGCCGCGGTCCACCGCGACGACCGGGCGCCCCGCCGCGCGGATGGCGGTCAGATCGGTCCGCTCCGACGCCGCAGCGATGATGACGCCGGACATGTGCTCGGCGATCGCGATCCCGAGGTACGTGGACTCCTTCTCGACCTGCGCGTCGGAGTTGCAGAGCACGACGGAGTAGCCGGCCTCGGAGGCCACGTCCTCGACCCCGCGCGCCATCTCGGTGAAGTAGGGGTTCTCGATGTCGGGGATGACCAGCGCGATCACCTCGGAGCTCTGACGGCGCAGCGTCCGGGCCGTGCGGTTCGGGGTGAAACGCAGCTGCTCGGCGGCCTGACGCACCGCGGCGACCTTCTCGTCCGAGACGCCGACGCCGTTGAAGACGCGCGACACGGTCGCCGGCGAGACCCCGGCCAGCTGGGCGACGTCGTAGATCGTGGCCATTTCGCTCCCCTGGCACCGCGGTCGGCGCCGTGTCGCCACCCTATCGCGTTGAAATCGATTGCAAAAGAGGCGCCGCAGAGGTACCGTGTCGGCAGGATCCCCCGACACGAGGATGTGCCCGCATGAGCCCCCGCCCTTCCGACCTCTCGTCCCTCTCCGCGCTGCGCCCCGTGCAGACCCGATCGATCTCGCCGGAGAACTTCGACGGCGCGGCCGGCGGCGGCGGGCGAGCGACCGAGGGGACCGGCGCCGACTGCGCGCGGGACCTCGGCCCGGGGTGGAAGATCTCTCCGAGCGTCGACATCAAGGCCGGCGAGACCTTCGAGCTGGCCTCGATCCACGGCGCCGGCAAGATCACGCACATCTGGATCACGACGCACACCGACAACTGGCGCACGCTCCTGCTGCGCGCCTACTGGGACGGCGCCGAGGAGCCCGCGGTCGAGGTGCCGTACGGCGACTTCTTCTGCAACGGCTGGGACGTGTTCGCGCAGGTCAACTCGCAGGTCATCGCCGCGAACCCCCACGGCGGCTTCAACTCCTACTGGCCGATGCCGTTCCGCGACGGCGCTCGGCTGACCATCGAGAACACCTCGGTCGTCGACGTGCGCGTCTACTACCAGATCACCTACGAGACCGGTGGCGACTACTCCGGCGACGGCTACTTCCACGCGCAGTGGCGCCGCTCGAATCCGCTGGACGAGCTCGTCCCTCACACGATCCTCGAGGGGATCGAGGGGCAGGGGCAGTACGTCGGCACCTACATCGCCTGGGGCGCGAACTCCAACGGCTGGTGGGGCGAGGGCGAGATCAAGTTCTACCTCGACGACGACACCGACTACCCGACCATCTGCGGAACCGGCACCGAGGA
Source organism: Microbacterium sp. CCNWLW41 (assembly GCF_037083505.1). Lineage (NCBI taxonomy): Bacteria > Bacillati > Actinomycetota > Actinomycetes > Micrococcales > Microbacteriaceae > Microbacterium > Microbacterium sp. CCNWLW41. The sequence goes on along the minus strand of NZ_JBAOJP010000002.1, from coordinate 559,098 downwards.
CTACTTCGGCGGAGCATGGAACTTCGACGTGCCCGGTCAGGGCTACACCGCCTTCTCCACACCGTATCTGGGGATGCCTCAGGTCATCCGTCCCGACGGCCTCTACGTCTCCCAGCAGCGCTTCGGGATGTACCGGTGGCATCTGCTCGACCCGATCCACTTCTCCACGGGTCTGCCGAAGGTGGACATCCAGGCGCTCGGCTGGCGCAGCGGCTGGCGGTACCTGCCGCTGCGCGACGACATCGCGTCCACCGCGATGTTCTACCTCGACCGCCCCACGGCGCGCCGCCCGAAGAGCCCCTCGGCGGACGACCTGGAGGTGCACCTAGGAACCGCCCCGGTGCCAGACATCGGGGCGACCCCGCCGCGCGACCCGCGGAGCTGATCCGGCAGGGCACCAAGACGAGACGACGACTCCTCGCGAAATCAGGCAGACGCGTGAGAACAGGCGAGCAACTGCTCTCACTGCCTGATCCCGCGCGTCTGCCTGACCCGGCGCGGCGGCACGTCGTCGCGCGCCAACACGGGCGCCAACGCGAGATCAGGCCAACGCGTGAGAACAGGCAAACAACCGCGATCACCGCCTGATCCCGCGCGTCCGCCTGATCCGGCGCGGCGACCTGATCCCGCGCGTCTGCCTGATCCCGCGCGTCTGCCTGATCCCGCGGGATCAGGCAGACGCGTGGGGACAGGAGGGGGAGGGTCAGGCCAGGGCGCGGGCGGGACCGCGCATGACGACGCGGTCCAGGGAGATGCGACCGGCGCCGGTGAACGCCAGGGCGAGCGCGGCCGCCCCCAGCACGGCGACGAACTCGTAGCCGCCCTCACTCACCCAGAAACCGGCGGGAAGGTGGACGAGGAAGATCGCGCCGACCATGTCCGCCGCGAGGAGGACGGCGGCCGGGCGGGTGAGCACCCCGAGGATGAGCAGGATCCCGCCGACGAGCTCGATCAGTGCAATGGCGGGGCCGGTGAACTCCGGCAGCGGTGCGCCCATCCCGGCGAACGCCTGGGCGGTGCCGGGGAGCGTGAACTCGAAGACCTTCTGCGCGCCGTGGACGGCGAAGATCGCGCCGACCACGACGCGGAGGATGAGCAGACCGATCGAGGCTGCGGGCTTGCTGGTGTTCGTCATGAGGGAGGTGCTCCTTCGTGGCAGGACACCGCGCCGGGCGCGGCTCGGGGCAGCCGCCCCGGTCACCCACGGTAGAAACCGGACCTGTCTCCTGACTGGGAACGATCCGTTCCAGGTCAGCCTCGTGCGCGCTCGACGACCAGGTCGTTGCTCCCCTCGACGACATGCATCACCGCATCGTCCTCATCGACGTCCACCCACCCATAACCCGTGGCGCTGATCCACGGCCATCGCCCGGGACGATCCACGATGAGCACGCCCGCAGTGTGGTCCACCCGCACCCCGGATCGGGCCTGAGCGAGGGTCCAGCCAGCCATGGCCCTGGCGTAGTGGTCTCCGCATTCGATCTCGTTGTACGGGTTCCGACGGGAGCCGTCGTGCCGACGCCAGAGGCCCTCGAGCACGGCGGCGCCCTCTTCCTCCAGCCCCTCGAACAGGCAGTGCGCCGCGACCTGCCACTCGACGCCGGTCCAGACCTCGTCCGCGTAACGGGTGGGCACGTCGGGCCGACCGCCGTCGGGCCATGAGCACATCAGCAGCCCGACGTCCTCCGCCGAGTCCGCGTAAACGCGGTACGGATGCGCGAAGTCCGCGAAGCCGTGGCGCAGGTTCGTCGCCACGATGTGCCGCAGGGCGCTGCGCACGTGCTCCGCCGGAAGGATGTGCCCGAGGCCGAGCTGGTGCGCCCACCACTGACCGATCACCTGGTCGCTGAGAACCCCCGTCCGCCACTGGAAGTCGGTGGGATCGCCGTCGTCGAGCACCTGGATGTAATGCCGGCCGTCGAAAAGCAGCTCGTCGTAGAGTCGACTGCCGGACTCGAACCGAACCCGGGCCTCGGTCGCGGCGTCGTCGTCCCGCACCAGCAGCGCGAGTTCCTCAAAGGCGCGCAGCGCCGCCAGCCACAGGGTGCCCATGAACGGGTTGACTCCGGCGAGATCGATGTCGTGCGTGCTCGGCTGGATCCCGCGGAGCACGCCGTCGCCATCCGCGTCCCATCGTTCGCAGATGTGCCGATAGAGCCGGGTGAGGGACTCCCAGCGGCGCGAGAGCCAGGCCTCGCCGGCCCCGCGCTGCATGTCCCGGAGCGATTTGAGGATCGTCGCCAGCATGCCGTCCAACGCGGGCTCCTCCGGTCCGCCGATCAGCTCCGCTCCCATCTGCGTCAGATAGGTCGGGACACGGAGACGATGGGGGATCGCGCCATCCGCCCTCTGCATCACGTCGAATTCGGTGTCACGCATGTCTCGCTCCAGCGTGGGCCAGAGCCCCGCGAGCGCGGCCTCGTACTGCCACACGTGCGTGCAGTTCAGCGGACAGGAGCCACCGAACCGGCCGGACCACATCGTCGTCGACGCGCCCAGCGAGCCCTCGTAGCCGTAGAACCGGCCGTCGGCGCCGACGAAACAGGTGGGGCTGCGCACATACGCCGCCTGGGCGGCGAGGCGGTCTGCCGTCTCCTCGCCGAAGCTCGATCCGCGAAGGAGCGACGTCCATGCCTCGGTCCGAGCCACGAGCTCGTCCCAATCGCGCTCGACGGCGCTCTGCACGTCGACGGCGTCGATGAAGCGAAGTCCGTATGCGTTCCCCAGATAGAACGAGCTCGCGCCCCACTCCGGCGAGGAGCGGCCGAACTGCTCCACATCGACCATCCGGTTCGGGAAGTGCCAGGACATCGAGAAGCGGATGGTCCGAGACTCCCCCGGCTCGATCCAGAACGGGACACCGACGACGCCGATCCAGCTACGGCCGTCGGGGCTGGCGCCGGCCCCGTCCTGAGGAGCATTGCGCTGCGGATCGGCGAGTGTCGGAGCGACGGAGAGCCGCGAGAGGCCGTTGTTCAGCGCGCGCGACTCCAGGAACGCCCTCAGATGTTCGAGCCCGGCGCAGCGCGCGACCACCGCAGCGGACTCGTCGTCGGCGGCGAGCACGAGCTGCCCCGCGTGCTGGTGCGCCTCCGTCAGTGATGGGTTGTCCATCACGACCCTCGTCCATCCGCCGCCGCGGCGGAGCCGGTTGACGTTGCCCCCGAGCCCGGGGGTTCGGTCCGTGATGGGCGTGATGCCGTCCCACCCGGAGGCGTTGAGCAGTGAGCCGGCGAGCGTGCCGTGCACGGGGATGTCGCCGGTGTTGGTGAGAGTGAACGCGAACATCCCGGTCGGGATGCCGCTCACCTCCACATTCCCGGGCACCATCGGGTTCAGCACACGCATGTCGATCCGCAGCGGGTGGCGCTCGTCGGTGAGCGCGACCTCCGCGATCGGATAGGTGCCGCTGAACCGTGCGGACGAGAACGTGTCGAACCGGTCGGCGGCTTCGCTCATCCACGCCGGGATCTCACCGTCCGTCGTCAGCGACGCCGCCGGGTCCGCGACGGGCCGTCCCTGCACCATCGCAACGCTGTCGAACGGAGGCTCGATCCGGCTCAGGCGGAGCCAGAACCCGGTGCCGGGAAGAGCTCCCCGGTGATTCGGCATGCCGGACAACTGCCACTGCCGGAGAGAGCCGTCGGCGTTCACGGCGAACCCTCCGGTGCCGATGCCGCCGATGGGCATGGCGAGGGCGGGCGCCTCCGAGTGCAGGATCGACGACCGGAGTGCTTGCGTCATTGTTCTCCTCCAGAGGGGGGACGGCCGACGGGGACGAGAGCCGGGAGACGAACACCCGAGGCAGATGCGGTCGGCCATGCGGCGCCCACCATGAGCACAGTGAGCACCGGGACGACGAGGATCAGGAGCCCTGCGAACCAGGTCAAGCCCAGCCAGACCACCGCGGCCGCGGCGAGCAGAGCCGCGACCGCGCCCAGGGGGCGACGGACGACGGCGACCAGGGAGAAGACGACGACGCTGCGCACCGAGACATCCGCCCGCCACGCGGCGACGGGCAACGCGACGACCGCGACGAGCGCGGCGACGACCGCGGCGCCCACCGCCGCGACGGCGAGGACCTGAAGCGGCCAGGAACCGTTCGAATCGGCGAGCACGCCCAGGACCGTGCTCCCGACCGCGAAGGCAGCTGGCACCGCGCACCCGATCGCCGGGACCAGCACCCGCCGGGCGCGATGCACGGCGGTCGGCTCCTCAAAGAGGTGGCGTTGCACGGCATCGATGCTCACCGCCAGCAGCGGCGCCACGAGCACGACAGCGATCAACGGCACGAAGCCCGGCATCCGCAGACCGATCCAGAAGGCCAATGCGGCGAGGCCCGCGGCGGCCGTCCCGCATGCGGCCAGAACGGGCAACGCACGCCACGCCGCCCTCCCCAGGCTTCGCAGAAGAGTGTCCTCCGGCACGAGGGCGATGACGGACACGGCGCTCATCCCTTCAGCCCCGTCGACGCGACGCTCTCGACGATCTGACGTTGGAAGGCGAGGAACACGATCAGCAGCGGCAGGACGACCATGGTGATCGCCGCGAAGACCACGACGGTGGGAGCCGCTCCGAACCCGTTCTGCAGCGTGACCAGGCCCAGGGGCAGCGTCATGTTCTCGGGGCTGGAGAGGAAGATGAGCGGCCCGAAGTAGCCGTTCCACGAGGCCTCGAATCCGAGGATCGCGAGGGCGGCGATCGCCGGTCCCGACAGCGGGATCAGCATCCGGAACAGGATCCAGAGATGACCGGCCCCGTCGATCCGTGCGGCCTCGTCCAGCTCTCGCGGGATCGTCTTGAAGTACTGCGAGAGGAAGAAGATCTGGAACACGTTGATGAGGGCCGGCAGCCACAGCGAGGCGAGCGTGTCGACGAGCCCGGCTTGGCGCATCATGATGAAGATCGGAATGACGACGAGCTGCCCCGGCACCATCAGTGCCGACAGCATGAGCACGAGGAGCGCACGACTGCCGCGGAACGGGATGCGCGCGAACGCGTACGCGGCGAGCACCGAGAACAGCAGCGCACCACCCGTCGAGATTGCTGCCAGGATCAGCGAGTTGCCGAACTGCTGGAAGAACGGCATGTAGGTGAAGACGTCGGCGAAGCTCTGCAGCGTGAACGGGATCGGCAGCCAGTTCGGAGGGCTCGTGAATGCCGATGAGGGCTCCGTGAGGCTCTGTACGAAGAGCCACACGAGCGGTGCCAACATGAACAGCCCGAACAGCACCAGGATGACGTCGACGACGACGGCGCCGGGGCCGCGACGGCGTCGACGACGCCGGTCGAGGCGGGACAGGGCGTCGGGGCGCCCGCCGAGCACCACGGTCTCGGTGGCGGTCATGACTCGAACACCCACTTCCTGCGTCCGACGAACTGGATCACGGTGACACCCATGATGATGACGAAGACGAGGAGGGCGACCGCGGCGGCATATCCCATGTCGAACGCCTGGAACCCCTTCTCGTAGAGGTACATGATGATCGTCATCGTGGAGTCCTGCGGACCGCCCTTGGTGATGATCTGAATCGGGTCGAAGATCTGGAACGCGCCGATGAACGTGATGATCGTCGCGAAGAACATCGTCGGTGACATGAGGGGCAGCGTCACATTCCAGAAGATCTGCCACGACGACGCGCCGTCTGTCCTGGCCGCCTCGACGAGCTCGGCAGGAACGGTCTGGAGACCCGCGAGCATGATGATGAACGTGAAGCCGAGCGTGTGCCAGAGGTCGATGAAGATGATCGCGGGCAGCGCCCACGCGGGATCGGCGAAGAAGTTCGGCAGCTCGATGCCCGCCATCGAGAGGTACTGCGCCACAAACCCGAACGTGGGATCGAGCACGTACTTCCACAGCAGGGCGACAGCGGCCCACGAGATCAGGAAGGGGAAGAACACCGCCACGCGGGCGAAGTAGCTCAGCGCCTTGCTCATGACGTTGTTCACGGCGAGCGCGAGCAGCAGCCCGAAGACGAGGTGCGTGACGATCGATGCGAACGCGAACAGGAACGTGTTCAGCAGGACCTTCGGGAGCAGATCGTCCGAGAAGAGGTCGGCGAAGTTCTGCATGCCCACGAACTCGGGCGGAGTCAGGAGGTCCCACTTCATGAACGCCAGCACGATCGCGAACACGAAGGGTCCTGCAACGAAGACGAGGAAGAGGAGGACGGCCGGGCTGACGAACAGCCACCCGGCCGCCTCGGTGCGGCGCCGTTGGGCCCGCGCCCCGGGGCGCCGCACCTCCAGGGCCGTGTCAGTCACCGATCAGCTTCTCCAGCTTGGCCTGCGCGGCGTCCAGCGTCTTCTGCGCGTCGCCCTGCCCGGCGATGATCGTCGCCCACGCCTCCTCGATGGTCTTCTGCGCCTCAGCCCCCTGGTCGATCGAGGGGATCGGCGTGGCGAAGTCGAGCGCCTCACTGAGGCGGACGGTGCCCTCAGGGGCGTTGTCGGTGAACGCCGGAGAGTTGGCGACCGAGGTGCGCGCGGGGACGATCGTCCCGCCGATCTCGGCGAAGTAGCTGCCGGCCTCCTTGGACATGAGGAACTTGATGAACGTCCAAGCGGCTTCTTTGTTCTCGCTGTTCTTGGCGATGTTCCAGGCGTCCCATCCGACGGGCGAGCCGTTGCCGACCTTGGTCGGCCAGTTCACCAGCACCGTGTCATCGACCATCTTCAGATCGCGGATGCCGAGCACGGGCCAGCGACCGCCGTTCAGCGAGGCGAGCTTGCCCTGCTTGAAGGCGGTGTTGGGGTCGAACTGACCGCCGGGCTTCGGCGCCAGCCCCAGTTCTACGAGGCTACGCGCGAACTCCGCCGACTCCACCGCGGCGGCGGTGTCGTAGGTCGGCTGGCTCCAGTCCTCGTTGAAGGTGCTGGTCCCGTTGGTCGTCAGCCACGGCATGACGTCCGTGAAGTAGCCCGATCCCGCTCCCGTGAGGTAGGCGCCGGTCTTCTCCTTGATGGTCTTGCCGGCCTCCAGGAACTCGTCCCAGGTCCAGTTGCCGTCCTCCGGAATCGGCACGCCCGCCTTTTCGAAGACGGTCTTGTTCAGATACATGCCCATCGTGTTGAAGCCTCCGGGGATGAACACGGTCTCACCGTCCGGTCCGGAAGCGAACTCCTCGTTGAACTTCTTCAGGTTCGGGCTGATGTCGTTCCAGTAGTCGTCGACCTCGTCCTTGTCCTTGTCGATGTAGGGCCCGAGGTCCTCAAGTATCCCCTTCGAGGCGAACAGTCGTTGCCCTTCGGTGGCGACCTGGATGATGTCGATCTTCTGACCGCCGGCCAGCCGGGTCGCGACGGTCGTGGAGAACGTCGCCCAGTTCCCGCTCGGGATGCCGACGGCCTTGAGCTTGATGTCGGGGTGCTGCTTGTTGAACTCCGCGAAGAGCGCGTTGAACGCCTTCTGCTGGTTCGCATCGCCCATGTAGACGAAGTTCAGCTCTCCGCTCTCCGCGTCTCCGCCGCCTCCCCCTCCGCCCGAGGAGCACCCTGTGATCAGGGCCCCGGCCGTTGCGACGGCCATTGCACCGAGTACGATCCGCTTCAGTGACTTCCGCATTCGTCCTCCTCAGGACTTCGGCTCGCCTGTGAGCCGGTGCTGTGTGTACGGCGTGTACTGTCATCGGCCGTGCGGACGGGCGCCGTCGACCGGGTAGTCGATACGCTAGACGAAATCGATTTCAGACACAAGAGGTCTCCTATGGGCCGCCGCCCTGACCTCCCGCACCGCGGGCGAGCATCGAGGGGCGGCCAGCGATGCGAAATCGATTTCTTTAGCCCGTTGTTGCCCGTTCTCTATTGTGAATAGAGGTAATGATGTCGTATATTCACGATATGACGACGCTCGACCGCCTGCTCCAGATCGGCGACCTGTTCGCCCGCGACATGAGCCGCGCGTTCGCCGGCACCGGCCTCACCCCCGCACGGGTCCATGTGCTGTGGGCCCTCGCGCACCGAGGACCCTCGACGCAGCAGGCCCTCGCTCGCGAGTGCGGTGTGACGCCCCGCAACATCACCGCGCTCGTCGACGCCCTGGAGGCCTCGGGTCATGTGCGCCGTGCGCCGCACCCGGACGATCGCCGCGCGGTGCTCGTCACGCTCACGCCGACAGCCGAGGAGACGATGGCGCAGATGCGCCGGGACCACGAGGACCTCGACGCCCGGCTGCTGGCCGCGGTCGACCCGGACGATCACGCCGCTGTGGAGCGCGGCATCGCCGCGATCGCCGATCGTCTGGCTGCCCTGGTCGCCGAGGCGGAGGGCCGGGGAGCGCCATGACCGGGGAGCGCGGGGCGTCGGCGATCCGCGACCGCCGCGACCGCCACCACCAAGACCGCCGCAACCCCCGCGATCGCCGTGGGCACGGCGTGGCACGGGTCCTGCGCATGGAGGGCCGGGTCTACACGAGCATCGCGCGGGCGGTCACGCGCCGCCCGGACGTCGAGCGGGGTGGTGTCGGCATCGGATACCACCGGCCGCTGATGACCGTCCTGATGATCTTCATCATCCTGTCCGCGGTGGAGATCCCGGTCATCGACCTCATCGTGCACCCGTGGCCCGCGGTGCGCATTCCCCTGCTGATCCTCGGGATCTGGGGCCTGACCTGGATGATCGGGCTGCTGTGCGCCATGCTCGTGCGGCCGCACGCGGTCGGCCCCTCCGGCGTCCGCGTCCGCAACGGCCTGGAGATCGACGTGCCGGTGCCGTGGGACGACATCGCCTCGGTCGCGATCGCCCGCCGCGTCGTGCAGCCGGACGCCGCCGGCACGAAACCCCCGCGCATCTCCGCTCGCGAGGGCGACGGCGCGGGGCTCGTGTACGCGGAGCGGATCCAGGACGAGACCAACATCGAGATCGAGCTGGAACGCCCCGTCGCGATCGCCCTTCCCGGCCGCGCGCCGCAGGAGGTCACGCTCGTGCGGCTCTGGGCCGACGACCCGCGCGCGTTCCTCGACGCCTGCCGCCCGCACCTCGTCTGATCGCGCCCGCAGGAACAGTGCCCGCAGGATCGGCGGATCGGCGCCCGTGGCGGATCAGCGCTCGGTGTCGTCCGGGTCGCCCTCGGGCTCGAGGCGGGGACGCCACAGCACGACCTCGGTGGAGCGGCGGATGCGGCGCCCGGAGGGAAGGGTGACGACCGAGCCCGTGGCCCCGGCGGCGAACACGCGCATGCCGGGACGGTTCTCCCGCTCGGCGCGGAGGGCGCCCTCGAGCTCGGACACGCGGCGACGCAGGCGCCGGGTCTCCTCCTCCAGATCCAGCAGGCGCGCGATGGCGGGCAGGCTCATGCCCTCGCTGGAGAGCTGCGCGACCTCGCGGAGTTGCTCGATGTTGCGCGTCGAGTAGCGGCGGGATCCGCCGCGCGTGCGTCCGGGGACCACCAGCCCGATCCGGTCGTACTGTCGGAGCGTCTGCGGGTGCATCCCGGCGAGCTCCGCCGCCACCGCGATGGCGAACACCGGAGTGTCCGCATCCATGCGGCCCTCACCCATCGCCCTCACCCGCCCCTCGGGCTGCTCGCCGAGCGGGCGGCCGCACCCGCTCCCCCGGTCATCGAGCGAGGAGCCACGCGCCGTGCGGCGCGCTGAGCGCGCGCAGCGAGGCGAAGCGACGACACGCGCCGACGGCGGTCACCGCGTTTCGACTCGCTCCGCTCGCTCAACGACCGGAGACATTCGCTGCGCCCGCCCGACGACCGGAGGACGGTCATCACGTCCGCGCCTTCGACATGAGATCGGCCCGCGGGTTCTCCTTGGGCTCCAGGTCGTGGAAGCGCTCCAGCGCCTCCTTCGCCGCGTCGTCCAGGTGGGTCGGCACGGCGACCTCCAGCTGGGCGAGCAGATCGCCGGTGCCCTTCCTCGTCGTCACCCCGCGCCCCTTGACGCGGAGGACGCGGCCGGACGGAGTTCCTGGAGCGACCCGAAGCTTCACCGGATCCCCGCCGAGGGTCGGCACCTCGATGGTCGCCCCGAGCACGGCCTCCGTGAACGTCACCGGCACCGTGAGGCGCAGGTTCAGCCCGTCCCGGGTGAACACCGGATGCGGGCGCACCGTGACCTGAACGACGATGTCGCCGTTCTCCCCGCCGTCCGGCGAGGGGCGGCCACGGCCGCGCAGTCGGATCTTCTGGCCGTCCGCGACGCCGGCGGGGATCTTGACCTTGAACGGCTTGCCGTCCTCGCCCTGCAGCGTGATCGTCTCGCCCTTGACCGCGGTGGTGAAGTCCAGCGTGGTGCGCGCCGTGACGTCCGCACCCTTGTGCGGGCCGCCGAAGCCGCGATAGCCGCCGGTGGACTGCCCGAACCGGCCGGAGCCGAACGAGCCCCCGCCCTGGTTGAACATCGCGAAGAGGTCCTCGAAGTCGGCCGCGCTCTGCCGACCCTGGCCGAACCCGCTGAAGACGTCCTCGAACCCGCCCGCGCCCGATCCGCTCGCCGTGAAGCGCGCACCGGATCCCATCGCGCGGATCTGGTCGTACTCCTCGCGCTGTTCCTTGTCGCTCAGCACGGCGTACGCCTCGCTGATCTCCTTGAACTTCGCCTCCGCGGCGGAATCGCCGGGGTTGGAGTCCGGGTGGTACTTGCGGGCGAGCTTGCGGTAGGTCTTCTTGAGGTCGGCGTCGGAGACGTCCTTGGACACCCCGAGCACCTTGTAGAAGTCCTTGTCGAACCAGTCCTGGCTAGCCATCGATCACCGCCTACTCGGCCGGAACAGCGACGACGACCTTCGCGGGGCGCAGCTCCACGGAGCCGAGCCGGTATCCGACCTCGACGACCTCGAGCACGGTGGCCTTCTCCGCGCCCGGGGTGGGCTGCTGGAAGATCGCCTCGTGCTGCTGCGGGTCGAAGTCCTCGCCCTTCTCGCCGTAGGCGACCACGCCCAGGCGGTCGACCACGGCGCGCACCTTCTCGGCGATCACCGCGAAGGGGGTGCCCTCCGCGAGGTCGCCGTGCTGGGCGGCGCGGTCCAGGTCGTCGAGCACCGGGATGAGGCCCTTGGCGGCCTCGCCCTTGGCACGCTCGACGTCCACGGCGCGCTGCTCCTCGGTCCGACGCCGGTAGTTGGCGTACTCCGCCTGGAGACGCTTGAGGTCGACCAGCAGGGCGTGCTCCGCGTCCTCGAGGGCCTGGTCCTCGGCGGCCGCGTCGGCGCTCTGCTCGGTGTTCAGGATGTCGTCGACGGTCAGCTCGTCGGCGCTCTCGTTCTCGGAGGCCGGATCCGGCTGGGGGCCGGACGCATGCGCGTCCGACCCCTCGCCGGCGACCCCGTTGCCCTCGTCGGGCTGCTCGAAGTCCTTGGGATCCGTCATTACTTCTTCTCGTCCTCGTCCTCGACGACCTCGGCGTCCACGACGTCCTCGTCCGCACCGGACTCGGCGGATGCGGCATCCTCGGCCGGGGCGCCTTCGGCACCGGCGGCCTGGCCCTGGGCGTAGATGGCCTCGCCGAGCTTGGACTGCGACTGCGAGAGCTTGTCGAACGCGGTCTTCACGGCGTCGTCGTCCTCGCCGGCCAGGGCCGTCTTGAGGGCGTCCACGTCCGCCTTGACCTCGGTCTTGACGTCCTCGGGCAGCTTGTCCTCGTTCTCCGAGATCAGCTTCTCGATCGAGTACGCGAGGGTCTCGGCCTGGTTGCGGACCTCGGCCGACTCGCGACGCTTCTTGTCCTCGGCCGCGTGCTCCTCGGCCTCGCGGACCATGCGCTCGATGTCCTCCTTCGACAGCGACGAGCCGCCGGAGATGACGATCGACTTCTCGGTGCCGGTGCCCTTGTCCTTGGCGGACACGTGCACGATGCCGTTCGCGTCGATGTCGAACGTGACCTCGATCTGCGGGATGCCGCGCGGGGCCGGGGCGATGCCGGTGAGCTCGAAGGTGCCCAGCGGCTTGTTGTCGCGGGTGAACTCGCGCTCGCCCTGGAAGACCTGGATCGCCACGGACGGCTGGTTGTCGTCGGCCGTGGTGAAGGTCTCGCTGCGCTTGGTCGGGATGGCCGTGTTGCGCTCGATGAGCTTGGTCATCATGCCGCCCTTGGTCTCGATGCCGAGGCTCAGGGGGGTCACGTCGATCAGCAGGACGTCCTTGCGCTCGCCCTTCAGGACGCCGGCCTGGAGGGCCGCGCCGACGGCCACGACCTCGTCCGGGTTCACGCCCTTGTTGGCCTCCTTGCCGGTCTCGCGCTTGACGAGCTCGGCGACGGCGGGCATGCGCGTCGATCCGCCGACGAGCACGACGTGCGCGATGTCGCCGACCTTGATGCCGGCCTCGCGGATGACGTCCTCGAAGGGCTTCTTGGTGCGGTCGAGGAGGTCCTTGGTGAGGTCCTCGAACTTCGCGCGGGTGATCGTCTCGGACAGGGACACCGGGCCGTTCTCGGTCAGCGAGAGGTACGGCAGGTTGACGCTCGTGGACGTCGAGGAGCTGAGCTCCTTCTTCGCCTGCTCCGCGGCCTCCTTGAGGCGCTGCAGGGCGATCTTGTCGCCGGAGACGTCGACGCCGGTCGAGTCCTTGAACTGCTTGATGAGGTAGTCGACGAGACGCTGGTCCCAGTCGTCGCCGCCGAGGCGGTTGTCGCCGGAGGTGGCGCGCACCTGGATCGTGGAGAAGTCGTCGTCCTTGCCCACCTCGAGCAGGGAGACGTCGAACGTTCCGCCGCCGAGGTCGAAGACGAGGATGAGCTCGTCCTCCTTGCCCTTGTCGAGGCCGTAGGCGAGGGCCGCCGCGGTGGGCTCGTTGATGATGCGGAGGACGTTGAGGCCCGCGATCTCACCGGCCTCCTTGGTCGCCTGACGCTCGGCGTCGTTGAAGTAGGCCGGGACGGTGATGACCGCGTCGGTCACGGTGTCGCCCAGGTAGGACTCGGCGTCGCGCTTGAGCTTCTGCAGGATGCGCGCGGAGATCTCCTGCGGGGTCCACTTCTTGCCGTCGATCTCGACGGTCCAGTCGGTGCCCATGTGGCGCTTGACGCTCGCCTGGGTGCGGTCGACGTTGGTGACGGCCTGGCGCTTGGCGGTCTCGCCGACGAGCACCTCCCCGTCCTTGGTGAATGCGACCACCGACGGGGTGGTGCGGAAGCCCTCAGCGTTGGCGATGACCTTGGGCTCGCCGCCCTCGAGGACGCTGACGACCGAGTTCGTCGTACCGAGGTCGATACCGACAGCACGTGCCATGTGTTTTCTCCTTCGTGAGGTTGATCGTGTTCGGGAAGTCCGTGGCGACCCGATCCCTCACAGAAACCTGAGTCGCGATGACTCAAGGATACGCACCCGGTCCCGACATTGTCAACAAAGTTGATACGGCATCGCTCAACTTCTGGATCGGGGCGGTCGGCTCGCGTCTATGCGCGCCGCAGTCCACGAGCCGCGGCCGCGCGGCCGAGCTCGTCGTCGAACGTGAGGAATCCCTCGAGGTCCTCCGCGACCAGAAGCGCGGTCGCGAGGTGCAGCGCGTCGAGGCTGCGCAGTCCCGACGCCGCCGACACCGCGCGCTCGACGACGTCGTCGTCCAGCGCGATCAACGCGATCCTGTCCACCAGCGCCTCGACGCGTTCCCGGGGAACGCCGCTCCGCTGCGACGCCGCGTGGAGCTCGACCTCCAGCAGTCGCGAGGAGACGAGAGGCACCCCCTCGGCGAAGAGCGCGCGCACCCGGTCGGAGCCCTCCTCCGCGATCACCGCCTTCAGGACGGCCGAGGTGTCGACGTAGATCACGACCGCTCGCCGCGGATGTCGTCGACGATCTCCGCGACGCTGTCGTCACGCTCCTCCGCCTCGAAGGGCAGGGCGCCGGAGCGGGTGGCGGCCCGGACCTTGCCGCCCGCGACCAGGCGCTCCCAGTGCGACGGCGCGGGCGGGCTGATCTCCGCGACCGCGCGGCCCCGCTCCACGACGGTGATGTGCTCTCCCGCCGCGACGCGGGCCAGCACCTTCGCGGTCTGCTGATTCAGCTCGGTCTTCGTCACCCGCCCCACGAAGCCAAGGTAGCGACGAAGTAGTAGAACTACTACACAGGCGGCGGGAGCCGCCGCGACCGGTCACTTTCCGCCGGGAGGGCCCAGGATCAGGAGCACGGTGAAGATGGCGGCGACCGCGGCGAGGATGAGCACGACCAGGACCCACGGGCGGCGCAGGAACCAGCGCATCGTCCGGTCGTACCAGGTCCGGTCGCGCGGGTCGTCCGTCTCCTCCAGGCGCCACGCGCCGGCCAGGCGCCCGGAGCGGTGCAGCCAGATCTCCACGGGGATCGTGGCGTAGGGGACGATCGCGCTCGCGATCGTGAGGACCGCGACGCCGGGCTTCCAGCGCTGGTGGAACGCGAGGAGGACGGCCATGGCGCCGTACGCGAGGAAGACGAAGCCGTGGATCCCTCCGCCGATGGTGACCGCGACGGCGGGGCCTCCGACGGCCCTGGTGATGAGGCCGGCGATCAGCAGGGTCCAGGTGATCGCCTCGGCGATCGCCAGCGCACGGAACAGGCGGGCGGGGGTGGTGAACACGGGGCTCCTCGGGTCGGGACGCGCGGCGGCACCGGACGGGGTCCTCGCGCAGCCCCTCCAGCCTAGGAAACCGGGCGACGCGACGCCTCCGGCGGGCATCCACCTTTCGATCGATGTTCCTCCGACGCCCCCGGACGAGGGGTGACAGATCCGGATGGCGAGGCATAGACTCGGCGGGCACCGGGATGCGCCCGGGATCGAGGGAAGGAGCGAACGATGAACACCGTCTTTGTCGCGCCCTTCGCCGACCCCCGCAGCTGATACGGCCGCCCCGCTCTTCGCGTCGAGCGGCCCGTGAACCCGGAGCCAGACTTGACCTCTTCTTCCGCGTCCCCGGACGCACCGTCCTCTTCCCCCGTATCCGCCCCGTCCGCCTTCGTTCCGTTCGAAGGGCTGGACGACCTCGCCTTCGCCGACGTCGAGCTCGGCGAAGGGCAGCGCTGGTCCACGTGGCCCGCGACCACCCCGTCCGAGCGCGGCCCCGAGCCGCGCCCGGCCTGGGTCGTCACCTCCGCCGGAGCCGTCGACACCGAGCTCGGCATCCTCAAGACCGGCAAGGAGGCGGACGTGTTCCTCCTCGAACGGGCCGTGCCCGGTGATCCGTCTTCGCGCACGCTCCTCGCGGCCAAGCGCTACCGGGATCCGGAGCACCGGAACTTCCACCGCTCGGCCGTGTACACAGAGGGACGCCGCGTGCAGAACACGCGCGACGCCCGCGCGATGGCGAGGAAGTCCGTGCACGGGCGCTCCGTGGCCGCCGCGCAGTGGTCCTTCGCGGAGTTCGCCGCGCTCTGCCGCATGTACGAGCTCGGCGCTCCCGTCCCATATCCGGTGCAGGTGAGCGGCACGGAGGTGCTGATGGAGTTCATCGGCACGGACGGCCAGGCGGCGCCGCGGCTCGCGCAGGTCCGGCACGATCCGGCCGCGCTGGCGGGCCTGTTCGCGCAGGTCGTGGAGCTCATGCGGGTGTTCGCCCGCGCCGGACTCGCACATGGGGACCTCTCGCCGTACAACCTCCTCGTGCACGAGGGCCGCGTGGTCGTGATCGACCTGCCGCAGATCGTGGACACGGTCGCGAACCCGCAGGGCCTCGACCTGATGCATCGCGACTGCGTGAACATGTGCGACTGGTTCTCCCGGCGCCGCGTCGACTGCGACGCCGAGGAGCTGTTCGCCTCGCTCGTGGCCGAGTCCTTCGGCTGACGCCCTCCCATCGAGTGGTCAGTTTCTGTGGGTTGCGGCGTCCCGAACCCACAGAAACTGACCACTCGACCGAGGCGGGGAGTCTTTCGCCGTGTGACGGGCGCGGGGGCGGAGCAGCGCGCGCGTGCCTAGACTCGCCACCCATGTCGCGCCCCTCCCTGCTGGCCGTCTCGCACGGGACCTCCGACCCCCGCGGCGCCGCGGCGATCGCCCTGCTCGTCGAGCGCGTGGCCGCACGGCTGCCGGACGTGCGCGTCCGCTCGGCGTTCGTCGACGTGCAACAGCCGGACGCCGAGACGGCGCTGGCGGGTCTCGACGGACCGGTGGTCGTCGTGCCGCTGCTGCTGTCGCGCGGGTTCCACGTGGGCGTCGACCTCGGGCGACTGGCGCGCCCCGGGGTGCGGGTGACGGACCCGCTCGGGCCGGATCCGCGGCTCGCCGCCGTGCTGGCGCGCCGGCTGGCCGAGGCGGCGACCGACGTGCCGGTCGTGCTGGGCGTCGCCGGATCCCGGGATCCCCGCTCCCTCCCGGACGCGGAACGGACGGCGTCCCTCCTCGCACGACGGCTCCGACGCCCCGTCACCACCGCGTACCTGGCCGCTCGCGCGCCTCGCGTCGACGACGCGCTGCGCGCGCACCCCGGGGCGGTCCTCGCGACCTACCTCCTCGCGCCCGGGTACTTCTTCGATCTCGCGCGGCGCCTCGCCGAAGGCCATCCCGTCTCCGCGCCGCTCCTCGACGGCGCGGAACCCCCGACGGAGCTCGTCGACATCGTCGTGGACCGGTACCGGGACGCCGAGGCGCGAGATCTCGCACCCGGCCTCCGCGAGTCGGCGTTGGTCGCGTCCGTCTGACGCGGCTCACACGTTTCGTCTCGCTCCGCTCGCTCAACGACCGGGGACGGGCACGCGCCGCGGCGCTCCATCGAACCCCACCTCCCTCCGGGATTTCTGGATCGTGTCGAACAATGACCGCGAAAGTCGGTGGAGGTCACGGACGATGGCGGACGCGGGGTCCGCATTCCTACCGTGATCGGCATGTCCTCCGACACCACGACCCCGGTGCGCGGCGCCCGCACCCGCACCGCCCGTGTCCCCACGAAGCCGCACGGCCAATGGCTGGTCGACGGCACGGAGCCCCTGAACGCGAACGAGGAGTTCAAGGCTGCCGATGACGGGCTCAACGTCCGCGCCCGGATCGAGGAGGTCTACGCCGCCGGCGGCTTCTCGTCCATCGACCCCACCGACCTGCACGGCCGCTTCCGCTGGTGGGGGCTGTACACGCAGCGCAAGCCCGGGATCGACGGCGGCCGCACCGCTCAGCTCGAACCGCACGAGCTCGAGGACGAGTTCTTCATGCTCCGCGTCCGCATCGACGGCGGGCAGCTCACCACCGCGCAGCTCCGCGTGATCGGCGAGATCTCCACCGCCTACGCGCGGGACACGGCGGACCTCACCGACCGGCAGAACATCCAGCTGCACTGGGTGCGGATCGAGGACGTGCCGGAGATCTGGCGGAGGCTGGAGGGGGTGGGGCTCAGCACCACCGAGGCGTGCGGGGACGTGCCGCGCGTGGTCCTGGGCTCGCCGGTCGCCGGGATCGCGGCGGACGAGCTGATCGACCCGACCCCGCAGATCCGGGAGATCGCGGATCGCTTCATCGGGGATCCGACCCTGGCGAACCTCCCCCGCAAGTACAAGACCGCGATCACGGGGCATCCGAGCCAGGACGTCGTCCACGAGATCAACGACTGCGGCTTCGTCGCCGTGGAGCACCCCGAGCTCGGCATCGGCTACGACCTGTGGGTGGGCGGGGCGCTGGCGGCCGTCCCGCGACTCGGCGAGCGCCTGGGCGCGTTCGTCGCTCCGGAGCGGGTCGCCGACGTCTGGCACGGGGTCACGCAGATCTTCCGCGACTACGGCTATCGGCGCCTGCGCAACAAGGCGCGGCTGAAGTTCCTCCTCGCCGACTGGGGACCGGAGCGGTTCCGCGAGGTCCTGGAGACGGAGTACCTGGATGAGCCGCTGCCCGACGGCCCGCCGGCACCGCGCCCGCAGGGGCAGGGGGATCACGTCGGGGTGCACCGCCAGCGGGACGGCCGCTTCTACGTCGGCGCGGCGCCGCTCGTGGGCCGGGTGTCCGGGACGACGCTGACGGGCCTCGCCGATCTCGCGGAGCAGCACGGCTCCGGCCGGATCCGCACCACCCCGTACCAGAAGCTCCTCGTGCTCGACGTCCCCGAGGAGGGGGTCCCGTCGCTGGTGGACGGCCTCGACGCGCTCGGGCTCTCCGCGCGCCCGAGCCTGTTCCGGCGGGGGACCATCGCGTGCACCGGCATCGAGTTCTGCAAACTGGCGATCGTCGAGACGAAGGTGAACGCCGCCGAGGCGATCCGCGCGCTGGAGGAGCGTCTGGGCGCCCTGGAGCCCGAGATCGGCCGCCCGATCACCCTGCATGTGAACGGCTGCCCCAACTCCTGCGCCCGTATCCAGGTCGCCGACATCGGCCTCAAGGGCCAGCTCGTGACGATCGACGGAGAGCAGGTGCCCGGCTACCAGGTGCACCTCGGCGGCGGTCTCGCGGGGGTCGACCGGGAGGAGGCGGGTCTCGGCCGGACGGTCCGCGGGCTCAAGGTGCCCGCGGACGGCATCGCCGACTACGCCGAGCGCGTGATCCGCCGCTATCTGGCCGACCGCGCCGACGGCGAGTCCTTCGCGACCTGGGCGCACCGCGCCGACGAGGAGGCCCTGCGGTGAGCGTGCGGGTGGATGTGCGACCCCGGCGCCGGGATGCCGAGGACCTGCGGGCGCTCGCCGCGCGCGGTGCCGAGGAGCTCCGCACCGGAGCGGCGGACGAGGCGACGCCCGCGGAGGTCGTCGCCTGGGTCGCGGCGCACGTCGGCGTCCGCAGCGCCGCCGTGGCCTGCTCGATGGCGGATGCGGCGCTCCCGCACCTCGTGGCGGAGCGGCTCCCGGGCGTGGACGTGCTGTTCCTCGACACCGGCTACCACTTCGCCGAGACCCGGTTCACGAGGGACGAGGTCGCCCGGACCCTCGACGTACGGATCGTGGACGTGCACCCGGAGCAGACCGTGGCGGAGCAGGACGCGGAGCTCGGCACCGATCTGTTCGCCCGGGACCCGGGGCTGTGCTGCGCCCGGCGCAAGGTTGCCCCGCTGCACCGGGCGTTGGGCGGGTACGAGGCGTGGTTCACCGGTGTGCGCCGCGAGGAGGCGCCGACGAGGACCGCCACGCCGCTCATCGCCTTCGACGAGCGCAACGGGCTGATCAAGGTCAACCCCGTCGCGAGCTGGACGTTCGACGACCTCCTCGCCTACGCCGAGACGCACGCGGTGGCCGTCAACCCGCTCGTGGCGAACGGGTACCCGTCGATCGGCTGCGCTCCCTGCACAAACCCCGTCGCCCCGGGCGACGACCCCCGCTCGGGCCGCTGGGCCGGGTTGGCCAAGACGGAATGCGGACTCCATCTATGAGCATCGACATCGACTCGTCCCCCGAGACGACCGTGGACGGACGCGACGTTTCGTCTCGCTCCGCTCGCTCAACGACCGAGAACGACACTGCTTCGTCTCGCTCCGCTCGCTCAACGACCGAGAACGACACCGTTTCGTCTCGCTCCGCTCGCTCAACGACCGGCAGCGGGGGTCCGGTCGTTGAGCGAGGACGAGCGGAGCGAGACCGACACGAAACGCGCAGCGACAGGCCGCTGAGCGCGCTCGACGCGCTGGAGGCGGAGGCGATCCACGTCATCCGCGAGGTCGTCGCCGAGTTCGAGCGTCCCGTGCTGCTGTTCTCCGGCGGCAAGGACTCCGTCGTGGTGCTGCACCTCGCCGCGCGGGCCTTCGCCCCCGGTCGCATCCCGTTCCCGGTGCTGCACGTGGACACGGGGCACAACTTCCCCGAGGTGATCCGCTTCCGCGACGAGACCGTCGCCCGTCTCGGCCTCACGCTGGAGGTCGCCGACGTGCAGTCGTACATCGACGACGGCCGCTTGGCGGAGCGCGCCGACGGCACCCGGAACGTGCTGCAGACGCGGCCGCTGCTCGACGCGATCGCGGCCGGTCGCCACGACGCCGTCTTCGGCGGAGCGCGCCGCGACGAGGACAAGGCCAGGGCGAAGGAGCGGATCCTGTCGCTGCGCGACGAGTTCGGGCAGTGGGATCCGCGCAACCAGCGCCCGGAGCTGTGGAGCCTCTACAACGGCCGGCACCTGCCCGGCCAGCACGTGCGCGCGTTCCCGATCTCGAACTGGACCGAGCTGGACGTGTGGCGCTACATCGCGCGGGAGCGGATCGCGCTTCCCCCGCTGTACCTCGCACACGAGCGCGACGTGTTCCGCCGCGACGGCATGTGGCGGGCGGTCGGCGCGTTCTCGCAGCCGCGGGCGGGCGAAGCGGTCGAGCGGCGCCTGGTCCGCTACCGCACGGTCGGAGACATGAGCTGCACGGGCGCCGTGGAGTCGGACGCGGCGGATCTCGACGCCGTCGTCGCGGAGGTCGGCCGCTCCACGCTCACCGAACGCGGCGCGACGCGCGCCGACGACCGGATCAGCGAGGCCGCCATGGAGGACCGGAAGAAGGACGGGTACTTCTGATGACCACGAACAGCCCCACACGGCTCGCCGCCGAGCGCAGGGACGACGCCCCTGCCGCTGCTCCGATTCCCGCTGAGCGGAGCGACGGCCCCGGCCGACCCGCAGGCATCGGGACTGGCGGGAGCCGACCGAAGGACGGCGGGGGACCGCGGGACGGACGGGGCCGGCGCGCAGCGCACGCCACCGCCGAGCGCAGCGACGACACCCCCTCCGGCCCTCCGATTCCCGCTGAGCGGAGCGACGGCCCCGGCCGACCCGCAGGCATCGGGACTGGCGGGAGCCGACCGAAGGACGGCGGGGGACCGCGGGACGGACGGGGCCGGCGCGCAGCGCACGCCACCGCCGAGCGCAGGGACGACGCCCCCACGGACCCGACCCCGGGCCTCGGCGCGTATCCCGAGACGACGCTGTTCCGGTTCGCGACCGCGGGGTCGGTGGACGACGGGAAGTCGACCCTGGTCGGGCGCCTGCTGCACGACGCCAAGGCGATCCTCGCCGATCAGCTCGAACAGGTGACCAGGACGACGGCGGAGCGCGGCTTCGCCCACGGCGCCGTCGACTTCGCGCTCCTCACGGACGGCCTCCGGGCCGAGCGCGAGCAGGGGATCACGATCGACGTCGCCTATCGCTACTTCGCCACCGGCGCGCGGGGCTTCATCCTCGCGGACTGCCCCGGGCACGTGCAGTACACGCGCAACATGGTCACGGGCGCCGCCACCGCGGACGCCGTCGTCGTCCTGGTCGATGCGCGCAAGGGCGTCGTGGAGCAGACCCGACGACACCTCGCCGTCGTGTCGCTGCTGCGTGTGCCGCACGTGCTCGTGGCGGTCAACAAGATCGACCTCACCGGGTTCGACGAGGACCGGTTCCGCACAGTGGAGCGCGAGGTCGTCGCGCTGGCGGCGGAGCTCGGGCTGTCGCGCCCGCACGTCCTGCCGGTGTCGGCGCTGGAGGGCGACAACGTGGCGGAGCCGTCGGATCGGACGCCCTGGTACGGAGAGGACGGAGTCCCCGGGCCGACCCTGCTGGAGCTGCTGGAGTCCCTGCCCACCCGGTCGGAGGCCGATGCGGAGGCCGGCGGCGCCCCCTTCCGGCTTCCGGTGCAGACGGTCATCCGCCCGCAGGGCGGACTCTCCCCCCTCCTCGACGACGGGCCGGAGACCGCGGAGCGCTACCGCGACTTCCGTGGTTTCGCCGGGCGGGTCTCGTCCGGGTCGCTGACCGTGGGCGACCGCGTGCAGGTGTTCCCGGGCGGCCACATGACGACGGTGACGGAGGTGCTCGTCGCCGGTTCCGCGGCGCCCGTCGCCCGTGAGGGGCAGTCGGTCGTCGTGACGCTGGCCGACGAGGTCGACGTCGCCCGGGGCGCGCTCATCGCCGCGCACGGGAGCGTCCCGGCCGGCGCCCGCGAGGCCGAGGCCGAGGTGTTCGTCCTCGACGACCGCCCGATCCGCCCGGGAGACCGACTCCTCGCCAAGCACGGCACGACGACGGTGCAGGCCGTGGTGTCGGAGGTCCGGTCTCAGCGCGACCTGGACACCCTCGCGGCGACCCCGGCGGCCGCGCTCGGCGTGAACGACATCGGCCGCGTCCGCCTCCGGTTCGCCGCCGCCCTGCCCGTGGAGCCGTACCGCGAGAACCGCGAGGGCGGCGCCCTCCTGCTCATCCACCCGGTCGACGGCGCGACGCTCGCCGCCGCGACCGTCGTCGGATCCGATCCCCGCTGACAACCCCGACGCCGCGAAGGAGGCGACTGTGAACAGCACCATCCGCACGACCGCGACCCTCACCACCCTCGGACTCGGGATGGCGATGCTGGCCGCATGCTCGTCCCCCGCCGCCGACGCCGCGGAGGCCGGGCTCGACACGCTCCGGCTCGGCTACTTCGCCAACGTGACGCACGCGCCCGCTCTCGTCGGCGTGGCCGAGGGGCTGTTCGACGACGCGCTCGGGGACACGGAGATCGAGACCCAGGTCTTCAACGCGGGCCCGGCCGCCGTCGAGGCGCTGTCGGCCGGGGCGATCGACGCGGCGTACATCGGCCCGAACCCGTCGATCAACACCTTCATCCAGTCCGGCGGCTCCTCCGCGCGGATCCTCGCCGGGGCCACGACCGGCGGGGCCGCGCTCGTCGTCCGGGACGGGATCGTCGCGCCCGCGGATCTCGCGGGCACGACCCTCGCTTCGCCGCAGCTCGGCAACACGCAGGACGTGGCGCTTCGGAGCTGGCTCCGCGACGAGGGCTTCGCGACGACGACCGCGGGCGGCGGCGACGTGCGGATCACGCCGACGGAGAACGCGCAGACACTGACGCTCTTCCAGAGCGGCGATCTGGACGGCGCCTGGCTCCCCGAGCCCTGGGTGTCGCGGCTCGTGGTCGATGCGGGAGCCCACGTGCTCGTCGACGAGGCGGACCTGTGGCCGGAGGGCCGGTTCCCCACGACGGTCCTGCTCGTCCGGGCAGAGTTCGCCGAACAGCACCCGGACGCGGTCGAGGATCTGCTGCGCGGCCACCTCGCGGCGCTGGACTGGATCGAGTCCCATCCGGCGGAGCTCCCGCAGGTGGTGAACGCCGCCCTGGAGGACGCGACCGGCAAGGCCCTGGACGACGCGGTGCTGGAGCGGGCGCTCGACCACGTGACGTTCTCCCCGGATCCGCAGGCCGCCGCCTTCACGGCCCTCGTCGAGAACGGCATCGAGGCGGGCACGCAGAAGGAGGGGTCGATCGACGGCCTGTTCGATCTGACCGTCCTCAACCGGCTGCTGACCGCGGACGACCGGGATCCGGTCGCGGATGCAGGACTCGGAAGGGACGACGGATGACCGCCGACGCCGGCTCGCGGGTCGGGTCCCCGCCGTCGGCGCCTCCCGTCGGGCTCTCCCTGGCGCCGAGCTTCGACGCCGTCGCCCCCATCGTCGTCCCCGCACCCGCGCCCGCTCCGGCGGTCCACCTGGACGGGGTCTCGAAGCGGTACGGCACGGGGCCCCTCGTGCTCGACGGCATCAGCCTGGACATCGCGCCCGGCGAGTTCGTGTGCCTGCTGGGGGCATCCGGCTGCGGCAAGTCGACGCTGCTTGCCCTCGTCGCCGGTCTCGAGCCGCTGACGCAGGGCGCGATCCGGACGCCGTCCGGCGGTGCGGCGGTCATGTTCCAGGACTCGGCCCTGATGCCGTGGCTGAGCGCGCGGCGCAACGTCGAGCTGGCGCTGCGTCTGCGCGGGGTCCCGCGCGGCGAGCGCCGCGCGGAGGCGCTGCGGCTCCTGTCGATCGTGAACCTCGCCGACGCGGCCGACAAGCGTCCGCACGAGCTGTCCGGCGGGATGCGTCAGCGGGTCGCCCTGGCCCGCGCGCTCGCGCAGGACCGGGACGTCCTGCTCATGGACGAGCCGTTCGCGGCGCTCGACGCGATCACCAGGGACCTGCTCCACGAGGTGCTGACCGACGTCTGGCGCGAGACGGGGCGGACGATCCTGTTCGTCACGCACAACGTCCATGAGGCGGTCCGGCTCGGACAGCGCGTGGTCCTCCTCTCCAGCCGACCCGGTCGGGTCGCCGGCGAATGGCGCATCGGCGCGGCCACGGACCGGCGCATCGAATCCCCCGCGGTCGCGGCCTTGGCCGCCGAGATCACGCTCCAGCTGCGCAAGGAGATCCGACGCAATGCCGACTGACACCGACGCCGCCGTCCTCCCCTCCTCCGCGAGAACCGATGCGGACGACCTCGCCCGCGTCGAGGCCGGGCTGGACCGGCTGCAGACCGCCCCGGCTCCCGCCGCCCGCGGTCGCGACCGGCTCGCGCGGATCCTCCCGCCCGTGGTCCTCCTGCTCGTGCTCCTCGCGGCATGGCAGGTCTTCGTGGCGATCGTCCAGCCGCGGCCCGACATCGTGCCGGGCCCGCTCCAGGTGCTCGGGGCGTTCGGCGACGCGGCGCAGAGCGGACGACTCCAGGAAGCCGTCCTGACCAGCCTGGAGCGCGGCCTCGTCGGGTTCGCGATCGCCGTGGTCGTGGGCACACCGGTCGGGCTCCTGCTCGCCGAGTGGACGCCGCTGCGCCGCGCCGCAGGACCGTTGATCTCGGGGCTGCAGGTGCTCCCCTCCGTGGCATGGGTGCCGGCCGCGATCATCTGGTTCGGACTGTCGGACGCCACCGTGTACTTCGTGATCCTCATGGGGGCGATCCCCTCGATCGTCAACGGCCTGCTCGCCGGGATCGACCAGGTGCCGCCGCAGCTGCGCCGCGTCGGCGTCGTGCTCGGCGCCGGACGCGCACAGCTCGCGACCGCGATCGTGCTGCCCGCCGCGCTCCCCGGATACCTCGCCGGCATCAAGCAGGGCTGGGCGTTCTCGTGGCGCTCGCTCATGGCGGCGGAGATCATCGCAGTGGGCGGGTCCATCGGCTTCGGCCTGGGATCGATGCTCCAGCAGTCCCGCGAGCTCGCGGACCTTCCCGGCGTGCTCGCGACGATCCTGCTGATCCTGGCCATCGGGATCCTCATCGAGCTCGTCCTGTTCGGCCCGTGGGAGCGGCAGGTGCTGCGCCGGCGCGGACTCGCCCCGGGGGCCGCGTCGTGAGCGCGGTCGCCCGGATCGCCGTCCCCGGAGGGGTCGTGCTCGTCGGTGCCGGTCCCGGCGACGCGGGGCTGCTCACCCGGAGCGGGCTGCGCGCCCTCCAAGAGGCGGACGTCATCGTCGCCGACCGGCTCGGCGCCCGCGCCGTGCTCGACCAACTGGCCGCCGAGGGCGTGGAGATCACGGCGGAGGTCCTCGACGTCGGGAAGCTCCCGGGTCACCACCGCGTGCCGCAGGAGGAGATCAACGCGCTGCTCGTGCGCCTCGCCGGCGAGGGCCGGGCCGTGGTGCGGCTGAAGGGCGGCGATCCGTTCGTCCTGGGTCGCGGGCGCGAGGAGCAGCTGCACCTGGAGGAGAAGGGCGTTCCCGTGCGCGTGGTGCCCGGGGTGACGAGCGCCGTCTCGGTGCCCGCGGTGGCGGGGATCCCGCTCACCCACCGGGGCGTGGCCACCTCGTTCACCGTCGTCAGCGGTCACGATCCGATCGCCGCGCTCCCCGGCGGTCGCGACCACACGATCGTGCTGCTCATGGGCATCGGCACCCTCGCCCACGCGGCGGCGGTGCTCGCCCGCGGCGTCCGCGGCGGCACCTGCCCGATCGCGATCGTCGAGGACGGGTACGGACCGGGCGAGCGTGTGACCATCGGCACCCTGGACTCGATCGTGGAGCTCGCCGCCGCCCGTCGCGTCCGCAGCCCCGCCGTCGTCGTGATCGGTGACGTGGTGCGTCTGAGCCCCGAGGCCCCGCCGGCCCTGCGCGTCCCCCGCACCTCCGCGGGAGCGTCCCCCGAGTCGTCGACGCCGCCACCGCCGCCCGCGGCGCGGACCCGTCGCGCCGGCGCCGTCGCACGACTGGCCGAGGCGCTGGAAGCCGGTCTCGCCGTCGACACCGGGCTCCTCGCGGCCGTCCGTCGCGACGAGCCGCCCTTCCCTTTCCACCCCCTTCCGGAGGAGACTGGAGACAGCGCCAGCGCCGCCGTTCCCGGACCCTCCTCCGCCGAGCGAAAGGCGCCGCGCCGATGACCTCTTCCCTTCCCTCCCCTCTCCGCGTCGCGATCGTGGGCGCCGGCCCGGCCGGCATCTACGCCGGGAACATCCTCACGACCGCCGTCGCCGCGGTGCGCGAGGCCGAGGACGCCGGCGCGCGGGTCGAGATCGACCTGATCGAGTCGCTCCCCGCCCCGTACGGCCTCATCCGCTACGGCGTGGCCCCGGACCACCCGCGCATCAAGGGCATCGTGAACTCCCTGCACGAGATGCTCGACGCGCGCCCGTCCGACGCGGCGGGCCGCGCGGAGACGGCTCCTCGACGCTCCATCCGGTTCCTCGGCAACGTCGAGGTCGGCCGCGACGTCACGCTGGACGAGCTGCGCGCCCGCTACCACGCGGTCATCCTCGCGACCGGGGCGATCCGCGACGCCGTCCTCGACGTCCCCGGCGCGGACCTTCCCGGCTCCTACGGGGCGGCGGACTTCGTCGCCTGGTACGACGGCCACCCGGACGTGCCGCGCGACTGGCCGCTCGACGCCGCCTCCGTCGCGGTCATCGGGAACGGCAACGTCGCCCTCGACGTCGCCCGCGTCCTCGCCAAGCCCGCCGCCGCGCTGCGCAGCACCGAAGTGCCCGACTCCGTCCTCGCCGGGCTGGAGTCGTCCGCGGTGACGGACGTGCACGTCTTCGGGCGCCGCGGCCCCGCCGACATCAAGTTCACGCCCATCGAGCTCCGCGAGCTCGGCGAGGTCGCCGGCGTCGACATCGTGCTGCACGACGAGGACTTCGACGGCGTGGATCCGGCCGCCGCGCCGAACAACCAGCTCAAGATCATGCTCCGGACGCTTCAGTCCTGGCGCACGCGGGAGCCGAGCGGAGCACCGCGGCGCCTGCACCTGCACTTCTGGCATGCGCCGCTCGAGATCGTCGGGGCCGAGCGGGTGGAGGCCGTCCGTTTCGCTCGGACCGCTCCCGGCGCGGAGGGCGCCGTCGCCACCGGCGAGGAGCGGACGATTCCCGTCCAGGCGGTGTACCGGGCCGTGGGCTACTTCGGCTCCCCGGTCCTGGGGGCGCCGTTCGACGAGCGCCGCGGCGTCGTCCCGAACGAGGGCGGACGGGTCGACGGCGAGCCCGGTCTGTACGCGACGGGATGGATCAAGCGCGGACCGGTCGGTCTCATCGGTCACACGAAGTCGGATGCGAGTGAGACCATTGCGAACCTCCTCGACGACGCGAGGGCGAGGCGTCTGCCCGATCCGACGGACTCCGGGGATCTGCTCGACGACCTGGTCGCCCGGGAGGTCGCCGTGACGACCTGGGACGGCTGGCTCGCGCTGGACGCCCACGAGCGGGCGCTCGGGGAGACGCACGAGCACCGCCGGGAACGCGTGAAGGTGATCCCGCGCGACGAGCAGGTCGCCATCTCGTCCGCCGGCGCCCTGGCGCGATGAGGAGCGGGATCCCCCGTTCCCGCCCGGGCAGCGGCGAGGCGGCGGAACCGGTCGCAGATGCGGGCACGGGCGCTCTCGCCGAACCGTACGACGCGCTGATCATCGGCGGAGGGCCCGCGGGCCTGTCCGCCGCCCTGGGTCTCGGCCGATCCCGCTCCCGCGTCCTCGTCGTGGACGCGGACCGCCCTCGCAACGCCGCGACGTTGAACTCGCACGGCTTCCTCACCCGCGACGGGATGCCTCCGCATGAGCTGCGTCGCCTCGCCCGCGAGGA
Source organism: Microbacterium sp. CCNWLW41 (assembly GCF_037083505.1). Taxonomy (NCBI): domain Bacteria; kingdom Bacillati; phylum Actinomycetota; class Actinomycetes; order Micrococcales; family Microbacteriaceae; genus Microbacterium; species Microbacterium sp. CCNWLW41. Next base: position 531,501 of record NZ_JBAOJP010000002.1, on the reverse strand, counting down.
GCTCGGCGCTTATCCCGACGTCGAGATCCTCTCCCGGCGGCGCGTGCTGTCCCTGCGGAGGACGACGGATCCGCACGCGCCGTTCGAGGCCGAGGTCGGCCGGCGCGAACCGGAGTCCCGCGTGCGTGCCCAGACGGTCCTGCTCGCGACCGGTCTGCGGGAGACGCTGCCCGAGGTCCCGGGGCTCCTCGGCTGCTACGGCGTGAGCGTGTTCAGCTGTGCGGCGTGCGACGGGTGGGAGCTGCAGCAGCGACGCCTCGCGCTGTTCGGGCGGACGCCGGATCTGGCCGTGCGAGCGCGGCTCATCGCCCGCTGGACCGACGATCTGACGGTGTTCACCCACGGCGAGGACGTCCTCGACGCCGTGCAGGAGGCGGAGCTGGCGGCGATCGGCGTCGTCGTCGAGCGGCGGCGGGTCCTCGACCTCGTGTCGGAGAAGGGCCGGATCGTGCACGCCGTCGTGGAGGGCGGGGCCGTCCTGCCGCTGGACGGCGGGTTCGTCCGCCCGGAGTGGTCGCTGGACCTCGCGTTCCTCGACGGCATCGATCCGGATCGAGACGCCGCAGGCCACCTCGTCACCGACCGCGTCGGCCGCACGAGCATCCCGGGTCTCTACGCCGCGGGAGACGCCGCCTCGCCCGGTCCGCAGCAGCTCATCATCGCGGCCGGCGCAGGAGCCCGGGCCGCCACGGCGATGGTGCACGACGCCGTCGGCGTCTCGACCCCGCACTGACCTCGGTCGTTGAGCGAGGCCGCGCCCCCGCGACGAAACGCGCCCGCCCGGAGGTCACCACTTTTCGTCTCGCTTCGCTCGCTCAACGACCGAGAACCGCCACCACCGGTCGTTGAGCGAGGAGCGCAGCACCGAGACGAAACGGCTACTGCGAGACCCCGAGGCGAGGCGGGGACGCGAGGTCGTCCAGCAGCGCGCGCAGCGGGGCGGGGATCCGGTCGGCGGGAAGGGCCGCGATCACATCCGCGGCGAAGTGCGCCTTGCGCCCGCCGGCGGTTCCGGCGAAGCGGTGCAGCTGCGCCTCCACAGACCGCACGCGCTGCGCCGGCTGCCCCTGGAAGACCCGGAACAGCGCCAGTTCCCCCCGGGCGGCCAGCGTCTCGAGCACCAGCTCAGGCCCCGCCGCGCGGATCACCTCGTCTTCCAGATCCCGCGCGCAGCCGTGGAATCCGACCGCGGCGAGCGCGTCGAACACCGTTCCCGCCGCCGGTGCATCCATCCGGCCGGCGGCGGCCAGCGCGCCGACGACGAATCTCTCCTCCGCGGTGTCGTAGAGCCCCAGAACCGGCTCCGCTCCCGATGCCGCCAGGGCCATCAGTCGCGAGCGGAGGTTGGTGATCCCGCCCAGCACGTCCAGCGCGACGCCCGCCAGCGGTCGCCCCAGCACGCGCGCGGCCTGCTCGAGGGCGAGCCGGTCGCTCTCCCCCTCGAGCAGCACGACCGGCCCCGCGGACCGTGATCCCGACATGGCACGACGCTACCGCGCCCGCCTCGCCCACCCGATCTGCACACTCCCACCCGATCTGCACACCCGCCACGCGAGAACGTGTGCAGATCGGGAATGGATGTGCAGATCGGCACCGTGGAGGATGATGCACAGACCGCCGCGGGACGGCCGGCGCGGCGACCGACGGTTGACCGGCCCGAACGACTGGCCTAGCATTGTCGCAGTCCGGAACTCTTTTTCCGTACTGCGGATTATTGATCGACGACGATCAGGAAGCGCGAGACATGAGCAAGACGAAGACGCGGCACGCTCGTCCCACCGACCGCCCCGAGGACGCCCGGCTCGGCATCGGCCCGAGCTTCGCCTACGGCCTGCAGCACGTGCTGACCATGTACGGGGGGATCATCGCCCCGCCGCTCGTGGTCGGACAGGCCGGTGGGCTCTCCCAGGCGGAGATCGGCACCCTCATCGCGTGCTCGCTCTTCATCGGCGGGCTGGCCACCATCCTGCAGACCATCGGCGTGCCGTTCTTCGGCTCCAAGCTGCCGCTCGTGCAGGGCGTGTCGTTCTCGGGCGTCGCCACCATGCTCGCGATCCAGGGGGACGGCGGGATCCAGGCGGTGATGGGCGCCGTGCTGGTCGCCTCCGCGATCGGGTTGCTGATAGCCCCCGCGTTCGCGCTGATCATCCGGTTCTTCCCCCCGGTCGTCACCGGGACGGTGATCACCTCGATCGGTCTCTCCCTGCTCCCGGTGGCGGCGGGGTGGGCCATGGGCGGCAACGCCGAGGCCCCGGACTACGGCTCGGTCGCGAACCTGGGCCTGGCCGCGCTGACCCTGCTGCTGGTGATCCTGCTGACCAAGTTCGGCACTCCCGCGATCGCACGTCTGAGCATCCTCATCGCCCTCGCCCTGGGCACCCTGTTCGCCACGGTCATCGGCGTCGCCGACTTCTCCACCGTCGGCGAGGGCCCCGTCTTCGCCCTGCCCACGCCGTTCGCCTTCGGCCTGCCGACCTTCGACATCGCCGCGATCGTGTCGATGCTCATCGTGATCCTCGTCACCTTCACCGAGACGACCGCCGACATCCTGGCGGTCGGCGAGGTCGTCGGCACCAAGGTCGACTCGAAGCGCATCGCGAACGGCCTGCGCGCCGACATGCTCTCCAGCGCCGTCTCCCCCGTGTTCAACTCCTTCACGCAGAGCGCCTTCGCGCAGAACGTCGGCCTCGTCGCCATCACCGGCGTGAAGAGCCGCTTCGTCGTCGCCGCCGGCGGCGTGATCCTCGTGGTCCTCGGCGTGCTGCCCGTCCTCGGCCGCGTGGTCGCCGCCATCCCGACCCCCGTGCTCGGAGGCGTGGGCATCGTCCTATTCGGGACCGTGGCCGCGAGCGGCATCGCGACCCTCTCGAAGGTCGACTACAAGAACAACCTCAACCTCATCACCGTCGCCGTCTCGCTCGGCTTCGGCCTGCTCCCGCTCGTGCAGCCGAGCATCTACGACGGGTTCCCGTCGTGGTTCACGGTCATCTTCCACTCGGCCATCAGCTCGACGACGATCATGGCGATCCTGCTGAACCTCGTGTTCAACCACCTCGTGCGCCGCTCGAACACGAAGGGCGACCGCAGCGTCTTCGTCGCCGCGGCGAGCCGGTCGGTGCCCGAGGAGCTCCTCGACGCCTTGGAGGACGGCGACTCCGTCGTGGACGGGAAGATCATCGACGCCGAGGGCCAGGAGGTGCCGATCGTCCCGACCGGCACGGTCCGCGTCGTCGACCCGAACCGCCCTGTGGAGAACTCCGCGGCGGACGGGACCCCGAAGGCCGACTGACCTCGCCCCGCCTCGCGTCATCGGATGGGGTGGCCGCCGCGGCGCCGAGGTTCCCTCCCGAGCCTCTGTTCCCCGGGCCGCAACGGCGCTACGGTGCAGGCATGACCGCATCCCCCGCCCCGGCGCCGCGCTGGCACGTCATCGGCACCCTGCCGTTCGCGGCCGCCGCCTTCGCCCTCGTGAACGGCCTGTACATCTTCCTGGTGGCGCTCGGCAACGTCACCGACTACGAGACGAACTTCGCGTTCGTCCAGCACGTGCTGTCCATGGACACGACCAACTTCGGCCAGCAGGCCGGAACCGGCCTGGATCCGGACGTCATGTGGCGGGCGATCTCGAGCCCGGTCGTGTGGAACATCGGCTACGTCGGGATCATCGTCTGGGAGTCGCTGGCCGCCGTCGCGCTGATCGTCTCGGTGGTGTTCTTCGTGCGCGGTTTCCTCGGTCACGGCTACGGCGCCGCCCGGCGCTGGGCGACGATCGGCGGGGTGATGATCGTGCTGCTGTTCGTCGGCGGATTCATCGCGATGGGCGGCGAGTGGTTCCAGATGTGGCGGTCGCAGGCCTGGAACGGCCTGGACCCGGCGTTCCGCAACGCGACGCTCGCCGGCATCGGGCTGATCCTGCTGCATCTGCCCTCGCCGCGCTGGCAGGACGGCGAGCCCGCCGTGGCCGAGACGCCCGCCGCCCCCGCGGCGTGAGCGAGGATCGCCTGCGGCGCGCCGCTACCGGGCGTTCACCCGGCGAGGACAGACTTCGTCCATGAGCACGCCCGAGGATCCGGCCGCCCGACGCCCCGCCGACCGACCGCCGGCCACCGCCGACAGCGGCGCCGTCGGCGTCATCGGCCTGGAGCTGCGCGGCGAGGAGCCCGCGTCGAAGAAGCAGATCTACTCCTGGGCGCTGTGGGATTGGGCCACCCAGCCCTTCAACACGGTCATCCTCACGTTCATCTTCACGGCGCTCTACCTCACGACGGACGCGTTCCTGCCGCCGGAGATCGCGGCGCTGAACGCCGACGACCCGGTCAAGGAGTCCGCGATCGCGGGTCTGACCAGCGGCCTGGGCCTCGGGTCGACCATCGCCGGCCTCGCGATCCTCGTGCTCGCGCCGGTGCTCGGCCAGCGGGCGGACGCGGCGGGACGCCAGAAGCTCTGGCTCGGGATCGGGACGGGAGCGCTCGTCGCCTGCATGTTCGGGCTGTGGTTCGTCGAGCCGACGCCGTCCCTGTTCTGGCTGGGAGTCGCCCTCATCTCCGCCGGCGCCGTGTTCGGGGAGATCGCGGCGGTCAACTCCAACGCGATGCTCATCGGGATCGCCACGCCTCGCACCGTCGGGCGGGTGTCCGGCCTCGGCTGGGGCTTCGGCTACCTCGGCGGGATCGTCGCGCTCGTCCTGGTCATCGTGTTCTACAGCGCGGACTGGTTCGGGCTCCCTGACGACGGCGGGCTCCCGTTCCGTCTCATCGCCGTGGGATGCGCGGTCTGGGCCATCGTCTTCTCGATCCCGATCTTCCTCCACGTGCCCGAGCCGTCGCTGGGCCGGCCGGAGCGGAAGGTGGGGTTCCTCGCCTCGTACGGCCTGCTGGCGAAGGACGTCGCCGGCCTCTACCGGAACCCCGAGACCCGGCCGACCTTCTGGTTCCTGCTCTCCAGCGCCGTCTTCCGCGACGGGCTCGGCGGCGTGTTCACGTTCGGCGCCGTGATCGCGAGCACGATCTTCCAGTTCGGATTCATGGAGCTCGTGATCTTCGGGGTCGCCGCGAACCTCATCGCAGGGGTCTCCACCATCGTCGCCGGGCGCTTCGACGACCGGTTCGGCCCCAAACGCGTCATCCTCACCGCCCTGACGGCCATGGTCGTCGCGGGTCTCGCCGTGTTCTTCCTCGTGGACTCCGGGAAGACGGTGTTCTGGATCGGGGGCCTGATCCTCTGCGCCTTCGTGGGTCCCGCCCAAGCGGCCGCACGCTCCTTCCTCGCACGCGTCACCCCGGCGGGACGCGAGGGCGAGATCTTCGGGCTGTACGCCACGACCGGCCGCGCCGCCAGCTGGATGGCCTCGGGCGCGTGGACCGTCCTGATCGTGCTGACCGGGGCGACCGCCTTCGGCATCCTCGGGATCGTCCTCGTCCTGCTCATCGGCCTCCTGCTGCTGCTCCCCGTGCGCGAGCGCGCCGGTCGTTGAGCGAGCGCAGCGAGACGAAACGCCCGACGCCCCCGACGCCCCGTTTCGACTCGTCGCTGCGCTCCTCGCTCAACGACCGGAAGGCGCGACGGTCGTTGAGCGAGCGGAGCCAGACGAAACGCCCGACGCCCCGAGGGGGGTCAGCGCCAGTTCTCGGCGAGCTTCGTGAGCAGACGTGCGAGCTCCGTGCGTTCCTCCGGCTCCAGCGCCTCCAGGGCGCGACCGAGCACTTCGCGCCGCTCGCCGCGGACGCCACGGATCAGCCGTCGGCCCTCGTCGGTGAGCACGATGCGGGTGCGCCGCGCGTCCTCCGGATCCGCCTCGCGGACCACCCATCCGCTGTCCACGCCCTGCTGCACGAGCCGTGAGGCGCGGGGCTGATCGACCCCGATCGCCTCGCCGATCGCACTGACGCTGAGAGCACCCCCCGCGAGCGCCTCCAGCATCCGCAGCCGCGCGGGTGCGCGTCCGTCCATCCCGTGTCCGCCCCGCCCGCCGGGCATCCCGGCCCCGCGGTGCCCGCGATGGCCGCCGTGGCCGTGCCCGCCGTGCAGGCCCACTCCGTCCCGGTCGCCGTCCGAGGGAGCGGGCACGCCGTGCCGATGACCCCGGGCGTGCGGGCCGCCGTGCATGCGCGGATCCCCGGGGCCGAAGGGCCCTCGTCCACGAAGTCGTCCGAGGAACGTGAAGATCGCGTCGACGGGATCGGGGACCTCGCCGTCCGATGGGCGCTGCGGAGTGCTCACCCGCTCATTTTACATGCGACTTGACATGCATCTAAATCGCATGTCACACTACATACACATGCACAATGACAAGCAAAGGACATCACCCATGAACACCCAGGACTCCACCTCACACTCCGCCGATCGACCGTTCGGCTTCTGGATCACCGCCGTCGACCGCTTGATGGCGGCCGAGTTCGCCCGCGCCTTCGAGAACGAGGGCGTGAGCCGTCGCGAGTGGCGGCTGCTCAACGTCGTCGATGGGACCGCCCCGTCGGACCGCCCGCCGTCGGCGTCCAAGCTCCGCCGCCTGGTCGAGCTCGGCTGGGTGGCGAGCGACGGCGACGGCTGGACGCTCACCGACGAAGGACGTGGCGCGAAGGAACGCCTCGATGCCCTCGTCGCCGGCATCCGCGCCCGCATCGCCGGCGCCGTCGAGCCCGACGAGTTCGCCGCCATGGCCTCGACGCTCGAGAAGATCGCCCGCGAGCTCGGCTGGCAGGAGGGCAGGCGCCTCCCCCGGCGCCCCGGGCGTCCCCACCGGCACGACGAGCACCGGCACGACGAGCACCGGCACGGCGATCGGCACCAGGACCGACACGACGACGGCCAGGACGACCGCGCACGTCGCGCCTTCGGTGCCGTGCTGCGCGAAATGCGCCGACACGCCGACTTCGGCCACGGCCGTCCTGCGGACCCGCACCACACCGACCCGACGCGCGCCGGATTCGGCCGCCGGCCGCACGGCGACCACGGCGCCGAGCGGTTCGACCGGTTCCCCGATGCCGACCGGTTCGGCCCCGCCGACCGGTTCGGCCGGGAAGAGTGCGACGGGCCGCGGGGAGGACACGACGGCCGCCGCGGTCGCCACTCGCACCACGGCCGCCCCTCTCACGGCGGCCACCGCCGCTCCGGAGCGACCCACATCCACCTCCACCTCGGCGAGCGCTGACCCTCTCCGATGCCAGCCCGGCCACCGAAGGCCCCGCGTTCGCGAACGCGGGGCCTTCGCCTGTCCCGGCGCGCACACGCGACGTCATGACGGAATACGTCGCTCCGAGCGCCGGTTCGTCCTTCTATGAGCACGATCGCCGCCCCCGCCCCGACCGTCCGCACGCGTGTCGACGTCGCGGCGCCGGAACGTCGGTCGGCGGCGGCGCTCGAAACCGTCCTCGCGGCGGTCGACGTGCACATCCGGCGCCAGATCCGGGTCTCCCTCGATGCGGGAGAGGCGCTCCCCGTCGACGCGGGCGACCTCGCCCTCGTGTACGTGCTCGACGGCGAGGTCCGGATCCTCTCCGACGGCGGCTCCTCCTGCACCATCCGCCCGACCGGCCGGGTGTCCCTCTCGCCGGCGAAACCGCCCCTCAGCGCGCTGTCCGCGGGTGACGTCCTGCTGTCCACCGGCGGCCGACCGCTCGCGCTGGAGGCTCGAGGACGGGCGCGGATCCTGCTGTCGTCCCTCGACCTCGCCGACGGATCCGCCCACGTCGCCGGCCTGCTCCCCGAGCGCGCCTTCGTGACCGGGTTCGACACGCTCGAGCCCGCCGCCGCCGCGCTCGCCCAGCACATGGGCGTGGACCGCGAGAACGCCTGCCCCGACCGGGAGGGCGACCTCACGATCTGCCGGATGATGTCCCGGACGGTGCTGGCCTCGGTGATCCGGGCCTGGTCCTCGAACGGCTGCGCCCCCGCCGGCTGGCCGTCCCTGTCGAACGACCCGTTCCTGGACCGGGTCGTCGACGCGATCCAGGCCGAGCCCGGTCGGGACTGGTCGCTGGACAGCCTGGCCACGTTGGGGGCGATGTCGCGCTCCGTCTTCGCCGAGCGCTTCCGGCAGGCCTTCGGCCGCTCGCCCCTCGGCTATGTGACCGACGTGCGGATGCGCTCCGCCCAGGAGCTGCTGCGCCGCGGCTACAGCGTGAGCGAGATCTCGCGCGAGCTCGGCTACGGATCCGACGAAGGGTTCAGCCGCGCATTCCGTCGGCACACCGGGATGACCCCGTCGGCCTGGCGGGCCGCGCGCACCGCCGCGCTTCCCGCCTGAGCCCCTCGCCTCCCACGGCGGAGGCCGCGGCGTCAGCGGCGCGCGCCCGCCCGGTTGGACAGACCGAACAGGACCGCGCCCACGGCCAGCGCGACGGCGCCGGCGACGTACACGACCTCGATCCCCACACCGTCCACCAGCGCGCCGCCCACCCCGGCGGCGATCATGATGGCGGCCTGGAATCCGACGACCACGACGCTGCCGCCGGCCTCCAGGCGATCCGGCATCCGGTGCCCGACCCAGGTGTTCACGATGAGCAGCCACGAGGCGAAGAAGAAGCCCCAGACGAACGCGGCGACGCCGATCGTCCACGGGGAAGCGGATCCGAGGATCACGAGCAGCACCATCAGGGCGATCACGAGCGGGGAGACGACCGCGAACAGACGGTAGGTGCGGTCGATGACCACGCCGATCACGAGGTTCCCCACGAGACCGCCGACGCCGAAGACGGCGAGCAGCAGGATCACGGTGCCCGCGTCGATCGGAGTGCCGTCCATCTGGACCCGGTCCAGCGCGAGCCGGATGTAGGTGTAGGCGAGGAAGTGCCCGAGCACCACGAGCACGTGGCCGACGACGCCGAGCGCGATGCCCGGACGGCGCACCGTGTCCAGCAGCACGGAGAGCCGAGCGGCGTTCTCCGCCGGGACCGAGGGCAGGAGGATCCGCAGGGCGATCGCGAGGGCTCCCGTCGCGACCGCGGCGATGACGAAGACCGTCCGCCAGTCGGCGAGCTCGCTGAGCATCACGCCGATCGGCACTCCCGCGACCGTGGCGAGGGAGGTTCCCGCCGACGTGAACATCACGGCCCGGCCGAGGCGCTCGGGACCGGCGATGCGCGCGGCCACGGTGATCGACATCGTCCAGAACCCCGACAACGCCGCGCCGAGCAGGATCCGAGCCAGCAGCAGCAGCGGCAGCGAGGGCGCGAACGCGACGACGATGTTGGAGACCGCGGCGGCCACCGCCATCCAGACCAGCAGGGAGCGGCGATCGAGGCGGGGAAGCGCGAGTCCGATGGTCGGGGCCACGAGCAGCCCGACGAGCGCCGTGACGGTGACCATCTGCCCGGCCTGCCCGGGCGTGACCCCCACGTCGGCGGCGATCTCGGTGAGCACGCCGTTCGGCAGGAACTCGGCCGTGACGAGCAGGAAGCTCATCGCCATCATCGTGATGAGGGCGCCGTAGCGCAGCGGGGCCGATCCGGCGGCGGTGGTCACGGGGGTGGGGGCGGTCGTGGTCATGTTTCCACTCTGGCGTGGCTCCACGGCGCCCGCCCGACCGGGCGTCCGTCGCACCCGACGGATCGTCCGGCCTCCGCGAGGGCACGACGGTCGGCGCTCAACCCTTGGATCCGCAGCACCGATCGGAGATCTGGGCCCGCGCCGGACGACGGCCACAACGGCGGAGTCGCACGCCTTCGGCGGAGTCCTGCGCCCTCGGCGGAGCAATCCCGCCTAACCGTCCGCGCGAGGAGGAGATCTCCGCCGCAGCGCGCGCCGGGTCAGAGCGGCAGGGCCAGGTAGAACTGGAACACCTCATCACCCGCGGGGCCCTCCACGAGCATCACCCAGGAGCGGGACGGGTCGTCGCCGACCGTCCAGAGGACGGCAGAGGTCGTCGCGGAGTCGTAGTCGTACCGCATGCCGCGTCCGTCGTCGTAGACGGTGTCCTGCGAGGTGGGGGTGCCGCGTTCCTGGGCGAAGCGCTCGAACGCGCGGTCCGAGGCCGCGGATCCGCCCGTGAAGCTCCACACGGTCATCTCGACCTCGCCGACGGAAGACGTGTAGACCGCGTGCGCCACCTCGGCCGCATTGGCCGAGTTGGTGTCCGCCGTCTCCCACCCCTCCGCGAGTCGCCAGGTCACCGCGCCGTCGGCGCTGACGATCCGGGTCCCGGCCTCATCCGCCAGCGCCGTGCAGACCTCGTCGCAGCGCGCGGCCGGGCGGGGTGTAACGGCGGTGTCGGTCTCCGTGGGTCGCGGGCTCGCCGACGCCGCCGGCGATCGTGTGGTCGAGGGCGACCGGGACGGGGCGACCGAGGGCGCCGCCGAGGACGATGCCGACGACGATGCGGTGGGCGCCGGTGCCGGCGCCGCCGACCGCGAGGACTGCCCGAGGAGGAAGACGATGAGCACGATCGCACCGACGAGCAGCAGCCCGAGGAAGCCGAGGATCGCGACGGTCCATCCGCGGTAGCTGCGGTCCTCCATGGCAGCGTCGTCCCGCCGCAGGTCCGTGGCCGGCGGCGCCGCGGGCAGACCGCCGAAGGGGGACACTCCCGGTGCGCCCGAGACGTCCGACGACGCCAGGGCGCCGGACGCCGTGACGCTCGGCGACGAGGGTCCAGCCGGGGCGCCGGGAGGCGTCGCGGCTGCATCCGTGGTCGGGGGTGCGGTCGGCGCGCTGCTCGGCGAGGGGACCCCTGCGCCGGTCGGTCCGGAGTCCACCGGTGCGGTCCCGCCCGGCGCGCGCCCCGACGAGGCGGACGACGCGGGGATGAGATGGGTGCCCGCGTCCGTCGCCGGTCCTGACGGCCGGTCGTCCGCGACGGAGGCGAGCAGCGCCTCGTCCACCGGCGGGTCCGGGGGCGACTCGATGAGGTCGAGGATCGCGGCATCCGGCTCGGGGATCTCCGGCGCCGGGGGGATGTCGATGGCGTCCCCCGAGGAGAGCAGCTCTTCCGGGTTCAGCTCCTCGGCCGCGGGGGACGCGGCGAGCGCACCGGCCTCGGCCACGGCGTCGGAGGCCTCGGCGAGCGCCTGTTCGGCCTGGGCGTTCTCCGGGCCCGGCACGGCGGGGGCCGCCGGGGCGTCCGGGGAACCGGCCTCGGGCAGATCGTCGCCGCCCGCGGCGGGCGGCGGGACCGCTCCGGCGTCCGCCGCGCTCCCGGGCTCGGGGTCCGGGATGCCTGCGCCGTTCTCCGGATCGGTCGCGTCGCCCTGCATGTCAGCCCCCTGTGGATCCCGCGTCGGTCACGCCGACGTTCGTGCGATGGAAGTTCTGGAACGACCGCGAGGCCGTCGGCCCGCGCTGCCCCTGATAGCGGTTGCCGTACGGACCCGATCCGTACGGGTTCTCGGCCGGGGAGGTGAGCTGGAAGAAGCAGAGCTGACCGATCTTCATCCCCGGCCAGAGCTTGATCGGGAGCGTCGCGACGTTCGCGAGCTCCAGCGTGACGTGTCCGCGGAAGCCGGGATCGATGAACCCCGCCGTCGAATGCGTGATGAGGCCGAGGCGCCCGAGCGACGACTTGCCCTCCAGCCGCGCCGCGACGTCGTCGGCGAGGGAGACCTGCTCGAACGTGGCGCCCAGGGCGAACTCCCCCGGGTGGAGGATGAACGGCTCATCCGGATCGACCTCGATGAGCCGGGTCAGCTCGGGCTGGTCGGCGGACGGGTCGATGAACGGGTACTTGTGGTTGTCGAACAGCCGGAAGTAGCGGTCCAGGCGCACATCGATGCTGGACGGCTGGATCATCGACGGCTCGAGCGGGTCGAGCCCGATCCTTCCCTCGTCCAGGCCGGCACGGATATCCCGATCGGAGAGCAGCACGTTTTCAGCGTAGCGGCCCGCTCCGACGCTCGCCTGCAGCCCTGTCGCCGTGCCCGCGCTCTTCCTGCGTCGCGAGGCGCGGAGCCGCGGTGTCACCGGGTGGGCGCGGCGTTTGTTATGCTGGCCAGACGCCGCAAGGCTCCGGGGCTGTAGTTCAATGGCAGAACTTCTGCTTCCCAAGCAGACAGCGCGGGTTCGATTCCCGTCAGCCCCTCCACGGATTCGTCTCCTGCTCTCACACGGCGACCCCTCGTCAGAGGGCTGCGATCGCGGCGTAGGTGATCGCGCGCGAGGGCGCCGTCAGGTCGATCGTCCCCAGGAGGACTTTCGAGGAGCCGTCGTCCGCCTCGAAGCTCCAGGAGAGCACCAGTGTGGAGCCGACGGACGCCAGATCCGGGACCCCCATCTCGGTGGACCCGGAGATCGGGGTCCCTCCCATGGTCCCGAGCGCGATGCTGCGGAAGACCGGCGATGCGGTGTTCTTCGCGTGGAACTGGCTGCGGTCGCCGATCCACAGCGCCATGCGGCAGGAACCGTACCGCTCCACGATCAACGCGTAGACCGTTTCCCCGACGATCTCGACAGGCAGCGGACTGTATGCGAACCCCTCCGGAGCGTTCCATCGCGCGAAGCCCGAGCCGTCCGGGTTCATGGAGTAGAACTGCGTGGGCGCGCCGGTGGCCTTCTGCGTCCGCAGTCCTCCGACGACCCTCCCCGCGACGGGATCCCACGTGATGGTCGGTTCGCAGTAGGTCACCGGCGGATAGGCGGCGTTCCCGTCGCCGACGACGTCGAAGAAGGCCAAGCTCGCCACCGGGTCCGCCGGATCGAACGTCAGGAACCCCAGCCGTGAGGACCCGGCGAAGTGGAAGCCGGACATCATCCGGTCTCCGACGAGTTCGAGGTCGTGGAAGAGCTCCGGGACGAAGCCGCCCTGCTGCACGGCGTCGAGCACGACCCGGGACGCCCAGGAGACGCCGCCGTCGACCGAGGAATAGAGGGTGTGCCGGGTCGTCCCGACCGCGTTGGTGGCGCCACGGCTGCGAATGATGGCCCAGAGCGTGTTCCCCGCGTCGACCCCCAGCGCGAAGCAGTCCGTCCCGCGCGCATTCGACTCTCCGGGCACGATGACCACCGGTGTGGACCACGTCGCCCCGAGGTCGTCCGAGAAGGTGACCAGCGGTTTGGTGTCGGTCGCCCCGTGACCGCTCGACCGGTTGTACCCCTGGTAGATCCGCCCCGTGCTCGACACGCTGGTCTTTCCCTGCGGCCACGCGTTCGTCGGAAAGGACGTGGCGGGCGACACGCGTCTCACCGCCATGGTCAGCGGCGTGACGGACAACACCGCTCCGCTCACCGTCTCCGAGCCGACCGCTGCCTCCGCTGCGGACGGAGCGAGCACCGAGGCTCCGGAGAGGGCAGTGCCGAGCGCGGCCGCGGACGCGAGTCCGAGCACGTGACGACGGGACAGTTCCTGCTTCGAGACAGTCATCTTCGACCTCCGGGAAGGGGCATCGACAGCGTCGATGCGGACGGCGCCGCCATCGGCGCCGAGGATCAGGGAACGAAAGGCGGCCCTCCGGGGCCGACAGGGTGGGGTCAGCGCGGGTCGAGGGCCGCCACGCGCCGGCGCAGGTCGTCGAAGTGCTCTCGCATCCGGCGAACCGCGAGTTCCTCGTCCCGCGCGATCAGCGCGTCGATGATGCGCTGGTGGACGACGCCGCGGTCGGAGGCGGGAGCAGGCATCCGCTCCCCGGCCTCGCGACTGAGCTCGCCGAACAGATGCCAGAACAGGTCGATGAGGTTGTCCACGAGCGGGTTGCGGAGACCGGAGTACAGCGTGCGGTGGAACTCCTCGTCGAGATCGCGGAAATCCTCGCCCCGGGAGTCGCGTGCGACCATCTCCGCGGCGATCTCGGCACAGCGTCCGAGCTCTTCCCCCGGGTCGGCGCGCACCACGGCCGACATCAGTCCGACCTCCATCGATTCCCGCGCGACCAGGACCTCCCGCAGGGCCGCGCCCGAGCCGGCGACGCCGTAGGGGAGCTGATCGATGATCGGCCGGAACGAGAACTCGGACACGAACAGGCCGTTCCCGTGCTGCGCCTCGATCACCCCGAGCGTCTGCAGGCTGCGCGAGGCCTCGCGGAGGGACAGCCGGCTGACGCCCAGCTCCGCCGCGAGCTCCGCCTCACTGGGGAGCCTGTCCCCCGGGGCGAGATCGTGCTCTCGGATGTAGTCGCGGAGCCGGCGCTGCGCAACGACATAGATCGGTCCTCCGGATCTCATGCTCAGACGCTACCTCTCAGGCCGCGCTCACGGCGGACGCGCGCTCGGACGCCGCCGCGATCTCCTCGCGCAGCGCCGGCACCAGGGCGTCGATCACGGCACGCTCCTCCGCGCTCACCGGACCCCACACACCGCGCGCCGGTCCGACGTCCGGTCCGAGGCGGTTCATGAGCTCCTTCACGAAACCAGGCCCGGTCGCCACCCGCGCGATGTCGCGGAAGGGACGGTGCAGATCGTACGCGTGAGCCGTCTCCCCCGCGTCGAAGGCGTCCACGACCGCGTGACCGATGGGAGCCAGGGCGTTGTAGAGGCTGCCGATCGCCGACTCCGCGCCGCAGGCGAGCGCGGCAGGGAGCAGCTCGTCGCGGCCGAAATAGACGTCGATGTCCGGCCGCTCCCTCCGGATCGCGTCCAGCTCCATCAGGTCCTCATCCGTGAACTTCACGGCGCTCAGCGCGGGGACCTCGCCCGCGGCCGCACGCAGGATCCCGCTCGGTCGCTGCGTGGACCCGGTCATCGAGGGGATCTGGTAGTAGCAGAACGGGACGCCACTGGCCGCCGCGCTCACCTCCGCAAGCCAGCGCACGGTGTGCGCGACGCTCGACGGCTGCCCGTAGTAAGGGGCGACACTGGAGATGAGGTCGACGCCCAGGCCCGCGGCATGCGCGGCGAGCTCCTTCGTGGGCTCGAGCGGAAGCCCCCCGACCTGAACCCCGAGGGCGAAGCCGTCGGGGCGGGACGAAGCCCATGCCTCGAGGATGGCCATCCGCTCATCGACGGTGAGGAACGGGAACTCCCCGCTCGTGCCGTTCACGAACGCGCCGCGCACCCCGATGGAGCGCAGATGCTCCGCCTGCTCCGGGACCCGGGAGACGTCGACGCGTCCCGCGTCGTCGTACGGGGCCAACGAGGCCGCCCAGAATTCGAACCGGCTCATGAGCCATCCTTTCTTCGCGTGACTGGTCACGCCTTTGTGGCGCCGTCGGTCAGCCCGGCGACGATGTACCGCTGGAGGAAGATGAACGCCGCGATCACCGGGAGAGCGACGACGGCCGAGACCGCCATGAGGTCGTTCCATCGCACGCCGAACTCGTTCGTGATCTCGGCGAGCACGATCGTGATGGGCTGGATGCTCTCGCTGGTGGCAAGGGAGAGCCCGAAGACGAACTCCCCCCAGGCGCCGAGGAAGCTGATGACGGCGACCGTGATGATCCCCGGCATCGAGATCGGCAGCGCGATCCGCAGGAACGAGGTGAGCTCGTTGCAGCCGTCCATCTTGGCCGCCTCCACCACCTCGGCGGGCACGCTGAGGAAGTAGGGGCGCAGAATCGTGATCGCCAGGGGGACCGCCAACGCGCAGTTGGCGATGATCAACCCGAGGTAGGAGTTGACGAGGCCTGCGCTGCTGAAGAGCACGAACATCGGCAGCGCAAGGTTGACGGACGGCACCATCTGCACGATCAGCATGAGCATCATCACGACGCCGATCCCGCGTACGCGCAGCTTCGCGAGGCCATACGCGGCGGGCAGTGCGAGCGCCAAGGTCACCAGGGTGGTGCCGATCGCGATGATCGCGCTGTTCGTCAGCCCCCGAGCGATGTCGGGGTCCCGGAACACGGCCGTGGCATAGGACTCGACGGTGGCGGGGAGGGGGATGAGGTCCGGCGGGACCCGGAACACGGCGTCGTTTGTCTTGAGGGACGTGACCACCATCCAGTAGACGGGCACGAGATAGACGACGGTCACGAGGACGCCGAGACCGGCCAGCCACCGCCGCACAGCGCGATCGCGTCCGGATCCGGCCCCCCTCCGGGCCGGGGTCAGGAGTGCCTGTGTGACGGTCACGAATCGTTCTCCTTGCGCAGGGACCGGAAGTAGACGACGGACAGCACGACCGGCACGATCATCAGCACCGTGGTCGCGACGGCCGCCGTATCGAAACGGGAGAACTCGAAGGCCTCGTTGTAGGCGTAGACGGGAAGGGTGGCGGTGGCGCCTCCCGGGCCACCCGCCGTCATGAGGAAGATCGTGTCGAACGTCTTGAAGGTGTAGATGAAGATGAGCAGCAGGGCCGCCAGAGCCACCGGGCGCAGCTGGGGCAGAGTGACGTAGCGGAACTGCTGCCACGGCGAGGCCCCGTCGATGCGCGCGGCCTCGTACAGCGTGCCGGGGATCGCCTCGAGCCCCGCGGAGAGAAGGATCATGGCGAAGGGAGCGAAGCTCCAGGCCGTCGCGAGGATCACCGCCGCGATCGCCGTCACCGGCTGGCCGAGCCAGAACACGTCCCCGTCCACGATCCCGAGCGAACGCAGGACGGCGTTGAGGAGCCCGTAGCTGCCGTCCAGGAGCCACCGCCAGACGTTGGCGCTGACGACCGTGGGCAGCACCCAGGCGATCAGGATCAGCGCACGGAGCACGTTGCGTCCGCGGAAGGCGCGGCGCAGCAGCAGCGCGAGTCCGAGCCCGAGCAGGAAGGTGAGCGCGACGCTGCCGGCGGCATACAGGATCGAGATCCCGAACGCGTACCAGAACCGCGGGCGCCCGAACTGGTCGACGTAGTTGTCGATCCCGACCCACTGGGCTCCGCCCTGCACCACCTCGCGGAGCCCGACGTCGAAGAAGCTCTGCAGAACGCTGTACAGCAGCGGGTAGACGACGGTCGCCCCCACGAACAGCACGGCCGGGAGGACGAACAGCGCCGGCGCGGCGAGCCGTCGGACTGCGCCCCGCCGGCGCCGGGCGGGAGCCGGAGGAGAGGCGACGCGCGGTCGCGCCGCGGGGCGGGGCGGGGCGGACACCGACACGTTCAGTTCCCCAGTGCCTCGTCGATCCCGGCCTGTGCGGTCTTCGCCGCCTCTGCGGGGGCTGCCGCACCGCTGACGACCGCCTGCAGCGCCTGTTGGAGCAGCGACAGCGCCTCGTTCGACCGGGAGGCCAGTTCGCCGTTCGGAGCCCAGGCGTGGACGAGCTGGTCCGCGAACGTCGCGCGGATCGGGTCGGTCACGGCGCCGGGGACGTCGTCCCGCGCGGGCAGCTTATTCCGCGCGGGCAGGTACTCCTCCAGGACCTCGGGCCTCTGCATCCACTCGATGAGCTCCCACGCCGCGTCGGCGTCCCCGCTGCCCGCGCCGATCGTGAGGTTCTCCGCGGACAGGTAGGTCGCCTCGGTCGCGTCGCGCGGCAGCGGAGCGACGTTCCAGACCAGGTCCGGGGCGTTGTCTCGCACGACGTTGATCGCGCTGGCGGAGTTGATGGCCATGCCCGCCTCGCCGTTGGTGAACGCCGCCATGGCGTCGTCCTCGTTCCAGGTGAGGAAACCCGGCGAAAGGGCTCCGGACGCGGTCATCCGCTGGACCGACTCGAGCGCGGCGACACCGGCCTCGCCGCCGACGTCAGCGAGGTCTCCCCCGGCGGCGAGGGTGCGCAGCAGGATGCCCGTGGCGCCCTCGGCTCCTTCGATCCCGGACATGGCCATGCCGTAGGACGCGGCGCCGCTCTCGGTGATCCTGGCGGCGGCGGCCTCCAGCTCATCCCAGGTGGTGGGCACGGACACGCCCGCCTTCGCGAGGATGTCCTCGTTGTAGTACAGCGCGTAGACGTCCGCCAGATGCGGGATGCCGTAGGTCACGCCGTCCACCTGCCCGGACTCCCACCCGGTCTCGTAGTACGCGTCCTTCTCGCCCCACGCCTCGACGCGGGAGTCGAGATCCTCGATGATCCCGGCCTCGGCCATCTGCGCCGTGTCGAACGCGTTGATCAGCGCGATGTCGGGAAGTTCGCCCGCAGCGGCCGCCTGCTGGAGCGTGCGGTTGAAGTCGTCGTAGGGGATGAACCGGGCCTCGACCTCGACGCCTGTCTCCGCGGTGTAGTCGTCGAGGATCGCGGTGAGCGCGTCGCCGTGCGGAGAGCCGTAGTAGTGCCAGAACGTGACGACCCCGTCGCCTTCGCCGCCGGCCGCCCCTCCCCCGCCGCCGAGACTGCCGCATGCTGCGAGGGACATCGTGGTCGTCAACGCCAGCGCCGTGACGGCGGATCGGCGAAGAGCTCGTGTTCGGGTCATGCGGTCCTCCAGGTGTGTTTCGTCATCGGAACTCGGGACCGCCTCAGTAGATCAGATATCTGATAACTCGTCAAGAGTCGCGCTTCCCGCGCCGACCGGCCGGTTCGTATGCTGAGAGTCGACGTTTCTGCGATTCGGGGAACGGCGGTCCTGTGCCACCGTGGGGGGCCGCGAGGGGTGCGCCGCGCGCACGGTGGCAAGGGGAGACATGTATCGGATCGCGGTCATCGAAGACCATCTGCTGCAGCGCAAGTACGCGATGGCGTTGATCAACGCACAGTCCGACATGTCGGTGGTGTACGACGGGGAGGACCTCCCGTCCTTCATGACCTGGCTGGAGTCGACGGACCGGCTCGCACGGCCGAACCTGGTCCTGCTCGACCTCATGGTCGA
The DNA here is from genome assembly GCF_037083505.1 of Microbacterium sp. CCNWLW41. NCBI lineage: Bacteria > Bacillati > Actinomycetota > Actinomycetes > Micrococcales > Microbacteriaceae > Microbacterium > Microbacterium sp. CCNWLW41. The sequence continues at coordinate 512,963 of NZ_JBAOJP010000002.1, read as the reverse complement.
GCGCGGGCCGCACGCGAGGCCCGAGACGGTCCGGCGTCTGCTCGCGACCGGAATGCGCGTGGTGCTCTTCTCCGCGCTCACCTCTCCCCCGCTGGCGCGCCGGATGATCCAGTCGGGCGTCCACGGCCTGATCGGCAAGCGCGACACCGAGTCCAGCATCCTCGCCGCCCTGCGTGCGGTCCTCTCCGGGCTGTGGTGGGTCTCACCGGAGCTCGCCGTCCTGATCGCGCAGGACCCGAACCAGCCCAAGCTCAGCGACCAGGAGGAGCGGGCGCTGATCCTCTACGCCTCCGGCCTCTCGATCGAGGCCGTCGCCTCCTCCATCGGCGTCCGGCCGGACACGGCCAAGAAGTACCTGCAGCGGGTCCGGAACAAGTACGCGGCCGTGGACCGGCCGCTGTCCTCCCGCGCGGAGTGGAGCAGGACCGCCGCACGCGACGGGTACCTCACCCTCCACGACTGATCCGCAGGCCGGGCCCCGCGTGACCCCCGGCGGGGGTCAAATCCGCCGGAAGCGACCCCGCCGGGGTGTCAAAAGGCGGGCGCGGGAAGAACCCGAGGCGCCCGAGTCGTTGACTCGAGGGTGAGGGAGGCCACGGACGCCCTGCCATCACCGCGGAGATCGCGGGCATCGCAGGGCGTCAGCGATGCACGTCGGCGCACCGCGGTGATGTCGTACCGGTGATTCCGGATGCCTCCTTCTCGTCGGTCGACGCCACGAGCCCTGGGGTCGGCTCGTGATCACGGGAGGAATCGCGTGCAGCATCGGACCGACGACCCCGCCACGCGGCGAGGTGCAGGAGTCGGGTTCGGATCGGCCATTTCCCCCCAGCGTCGATCCGGACCCGACCACGCCACAGCCACTCGTGCCGTGCCCGCGTGAGAGGATCCCCGCATGCCACGAGCCACCGCATCACCCGGGAGGTCCCGCCGCGCCGCGCCGCGCTCGGACGCGGACCGCTGGCTCGGCTCGAGCCTCTCCGACGCCATGCGCCGTGCGCAGTTCCTCGGTCTGGTGTTGGTGCAGTTCCTGCTGATGGCCGCCGCCCTCGCCTCCCGGGTGGCCGTGCCGAAGACCACCGTGGTCCTCGTCGCCGCGGCGGTCGCCATCGCCGGGGTCCTCGTCCTCGCCCTGCGCGCGCCCGCGCTGGTCCTCATCGTCCCGTTCTACCTCGCCGTCGTGTTCTGGTTCGTCGTCGTTGTCGACCCGGACGATCCGCTCCTCGGCCTCCTGGTCCCGCTCACGGCATGGACGGTCATCCTCCCGATCATGCTGCGTCCTGGCGTCCGGCCGGTCGTGGCGGCGTCCGCGCTCACCGTCGGGTTCGGCGGTGTCATCCTGCTCGCGCACCCGGACTGGGACCGCGCCGTGCTGAGCGCATCGGTGGCCACGAACGTCGTGCTCGTCGCGACGAGCACGCTGTTCGCGAACGCATTGCGCCGGATCGCCGGCGCCCTGGACCGGCAGCGGGAGGAGGCGGCCGACGAGGAGCTGCGGGCCGAACGCGCCGGGGCGCTGCGGGAGACGACCGCCGAGTACGTCCGCGTGCTGCACGACACGATCATCAACACCTTCGGCGCGCTCGCGCGCGATCGCACCCGCGGCATGGATCCGGCGGAGGCCCGGGAGCGATGCCGACGAGACCTGGAGCGCATCCGCGACTTCCAGCGCCACCAGGTCGGCCGCGAACCCCGCTTCAGCCTGACCGACCTCGACGACGAGGGCCTCCCCGTCCGCTGGTCGGGGATCTCGGGCGACGATCTCCGCCGCTTCCAGGCGCTGCTGCCCTCCCCGGTGCTCGACGCCGTCTACGGATGCGCGTCCGAGGCGGTCCGAAACGCGGCCAAGCACTCCGGAGCCGACCATGTCGCGATCGACGTCCGGTACGCGGACGACGAGCTGCGGATCGTCGTGTCGGACGACGGCTGCGGCTTCGACCGCGCCCAGACCCCCTTGCGGGGGATCGCGTCCTCCCTGTTCGCACGGGGCCGGGCGCACGGGATCCGGGTGACGCTGCACAGTACTCCCGGGGCGGGCACGACCGTGGCCCTCGCCGTGCCGCTCAGCGTCCCCGGGCAGGACCCGGAGCCCGCCGGCCCGACGAGCGCGCCCCTGCAGACCTTCCTGCTGCGCACGGCCATGGCCTGGGTCGCCCAGGCCACCGCCATCGGACTCGCGCTGGAGACCATCCGCCCACGGGAGGGCAGCCTGGCGGCCTACTTCCTGCTGGTCATGATCGTCACGAGCGGGGCCATGGTCTGGACCCGCTGCCGGGGCCTCGAGCCGGCACCGCGGTGGTTGGTCGCGCTGCTGCTCACCGCGATCCCCGTGGCGAACATGTGCGCGTTCCTCGCCGTGGACTACGGCGACGACGCGCCCTACCTGTTCCAGGGCATGTCGCTGACGGTCCTTCCCGTCCTGCTCCACGTCGCTCGCCCCTCGCTTCGCGCCTTCGTCGCGGCGCTCGTCACGCAGGTCCTCAGCGTCGCGGTCATCGCGACGGCGGCGACGGTGGGTCACCCGGACGCCGCGACGGAGATCGCCCTGCTCGCCGCACCGCCGTTCGTGCTCACGATCGTGTGCCACATCTTCTTCCGGCTGTTCCGCTCGATCGGCGCGCAGATCGCACAGACCCGCCAGGCCGCGGAACGCTCCGCCCGAGAAGCAGCGAGGCTGGAGGCAGCGACGGAGGTGCAGGTCCAGTGGAGCGCCTCCGGCCTCCGGAAGCCGCTCGAGCTGCTGCAGGCACTCGCGGACGGCACCGTGTCGCCCACCGACCCCGACACGCGCCGGCGATGCGGCGACGAGGAGACATACCTCCGCCAGGTCAGCGCCGTCGCGCAGGACGCGACCCGGATGACCCGGTGGTTCACCCTCGCGCTCGCGGAATCTCGCCTCAGGGAGGTGCGCCTGCACCTGCACTCGCCGGATCAGGTGCGGATCGACGACGCCCGGGCCGATCCCCTCGGTCGTCTCGTCCTCGACTGCATCGCGCAGAGTCGGCCCGGCAGCGAGCTCGTCGTGACGCTCCTCCAGCGCGGCGCCGATCTGCGGATGCTGCTCGTCGCGACCGGCGATCCCGAGCTCGCGGATCGCCTGGGCTCTTCCACCTCGCGAACCTTGGACCTGGCGGTCGAGCGCTTCGCGGACCACACGCTCATCGAGGCGACGATGGCCGCACCGGCCCCCTCCCCGCGCTCCTGAGCCGACGCCCCGGGCCGCCGGCCAGCCGGAGCTGCACGGAGATCTCACGATGGCCGCGGCCCGACGGCACGGGGACGCCACGGGGACGCCACGGGGACGCCACGGGGACGCCACGGGGACGCCACGGGGACGCCACGGGGACGCCACGGGGCGGAAGGGCGGGGGAACCGCCCTTCCGCCCCGTGATCGGTCAGCGGGTGGACCGGCGTCGCGCCGCCATCAGGGTGAGCCCCGCGACGACCGCGAGGCCGGCCACGCCCGCCAAGGCGATCGGTGCCGCGGCACCGGTCACGGCGAGGTCGCCTTCGTGCCCGGGCTTGGGCGCCGACGGGCTCGGCGCCGAAGGCACCGGCGTCGGAGTCGGCGTCGACGGCACGCCCGGCGTCTCCCCTTCCTCGACCAGGACGGTCTGCGCGGGGTCGTCGATGTCCGTGTGCACGGCCACCGGCTCGCCCTCGGGCTCCCCGGACAGGCGCAGCTCCTCGAACGCCACCAGCGTCTCACCTGCGTACCCCTCGGGGACGACGAACGTCACGTCCACCGACCCGTTCGGCTCCGTCGGCACGAACGTCACCGACCCCAAGATGCCCGTCCCCGAGCCGTCCGACTTCCGCATCAGCTCACCCGTCAGGGTGTACTCCGTACCCGGAGTCAGGTTCTGATAGGCGACCGTGTCGACCACCGAGCCCCCGTCGCTGTCCAACACGTGGTCCTGGTCGTCAGCGTCCACCAGTGAGGTGCCGATGACCGGGACCGGTGCAGTGGGGGCTTCCTCGACCAGGACGGTCTGGGCCGGGTCGTCGATGTCCGTGTGCACAGCCACCGGCTCGCCCTCGGGCTCCCCGGACAGGCGCAGCTCCTCGAACGCCACCAGCGTCTCGCCCGCGTACCCCTCGGGGACGACGAACGTCACGTCCACCGACCCGTTCGGCTCCGTCGGCACGAACGTCACCGACCCCGTGATGCCCGTGGCCGACCCGTCCGACTTCCGCATCAGCTCACCCGTCAGGGTGTACTCCGTACCCGGAGTCAGGTTCTGGTACGCGACGGTGTCGATGACCGTCCCACCGTTCCACCCCAGCACCCGGTCGCCGTCCGCCGAGTCCGTCAGCGAGGTCCCGATCACCGGCGCGGGGGCCTGCGGAGCCTCCTCGACCACCACGGTCTGCGCCGGATCATCGATGTCGCGGTGATCGGCCACCGGCTCCCCGGAGACCTCCGGACCGACGAAGAGATCCTCAAACGCCACCAACGTCTCACCGGCATATCCGGCCGGCACCACGAACGTCACGTCCACCGACCCGTTCGGCTCCGTCGGCACGAACGTCACCGACCCCGTGATGCCCGTGGCCGACCCGTCCGACTTCCGCATCAGCTCACCCGTCAGGGTGTACTCCGTACCCGGAGTCAGGTTCTGGTACGCGACGGTGTCGATGACCGTCCCACCGTTCCACCCCAGCACCCGGTCGCCGTCCGCCGAGTCCGTCAGCGAGGTCCCGATCACCGGCGCGGGGGCCTGCGGAGCCTCCTCGACCACCACGGTCTGCGCCGGATCATCGATGTCGCGGTGATCGGCCACCGGCTCCCCGGAGACCTCCGGACCGACGAAGAGATCTTCAAACGCCACCAACGTCTCACCCGCGTACCCCTCGGGGACGACGAACGTCACGTCCACCGACCCGATCGGCTCCGTCGGCACGAACGTGGTCGATCCGGTGATCCCCGTGCCGGACCCGTCCGACTTGCGCATCAGCTCACCGGAGACCGTGTAGGTCTCCCCGGGGGTCAGACCCTCGTAGTGCACGCTGTCGATGACCGTTCCGCCGTTCCACGGCAGGATCCGGTCTCCGTCCGCGGAGTCGACGAGCGAGGTACCGATCGCCGGCACGGCGCTTCCCGGCAGCGCGGCCCACGACACCGTGGCCTCCGCGTCGGTCGTCAGCGTGTCAGGAGCGATGAGCATCATCGACTGCGCGTGGTCCTCCGCCGTGGGGGTCTCGCCCGGCGTGGTCGGCACGGAGATGATCATCCCCGAGCTGCTCGATCCGGTGACGCTCGCGGTGACGGTGGCCGTCCCCGCGTCCGTGGCGGTGCGCAGGTCCAGGTAGAGCTCCTGCCCATCGGTCACGCTGGACAGGTCGACGGGAGTGCCGTCCGCGTCGGTCACAGTGACGGCCGGGTCGACGGCGACGGTCGCGACCGGCTGGTCCGTGGACACGACGAACGGCCCGACCAGGGAGCCTGCGGCGTGCGGGCCGGCCGGTGCGCTGACCGAGACCGAGACGTCGAAGTCACCCGGAGTCATGCCGGGACTCGCGTTCGCGCTGTTCACGAGGTACCAGTACGCGGCCTCGGAGTCCGGGGTCTCGAATGCCCACGCCGCGTCGAAGGTCAGGTCCGTGTACCGCCAGATCGCGTACTGCGTCGCCTCGATCGCATCGTTGCGGGCGATGTCGGGCACGCCCGCGGCCGCTCCGAACTCCTCCAGACTCAGTGCCGGGTAGCTGTGCGCGAGCACCCAGAGCACCTTGCCCTGGACCGCCGGGTCCGTGAAGTAGTTGCTGCCGAGATAGTCGTCGGGGTCGCCGGCGCCGCCGTTGACACCGGTCTTGGCCGGCACGTCGTGCTCGATGCAGTATGCCCAGTAGTCCGGGTCCCCGGTCGGCGTCCCGCTCGACCAGATCGGGTACAGTCCCGTCCCGCCGTATCCCTGCTTGCCGCCGATGTACACGGAACTGCCCGGCACGATCTCGGCCGCCGCAGCCGCCGAGACGGCTCCCGGAGCGATGACCGCTCCGAGCGCCAGCGCCGCGGCGACGAGCCACCGCCCCACCCGTGTGATCCTTCGTCGTTGCACGACCATAGAAGCCCCCATCCCCATCATGAATCGCGCGCCCGGCCCCCCGGCCGCGCGCGTCTGTAAGACCGATATTCTGGCATGACTTGAAGGCGTGTTCAATGTCTTGCCGGAAAATGCCCCCCGGGCGGGGTCACCGCCACCCCGTCAGTCGGCGAGCAGCGCCTCGACGAGCCGCTGCTCGGCCGATGCGAGGTGCGCGGCGAGGAGGTCCGCGGCGCGCTCGCCCTCCCCGGCCGCCACGGCGTCGAGCATGGCGGCGTGCTGCGCGGCGATGGCGGCGGCGTCGAGCAGTCTTCGCCCCTGCACCTGCGCCATGCAGAGGCGCACCTCGTCCAGGACGCTGCGGTACATCCGCGCCGTGCGGTCACTGCCGAGCGCGTCGATGAGGGCGGCGTGGAAGCGCAGGTCCGGATCGACCGTGGCGGGATCCGGGCCGGGCGGCATCGCCAGGATCTCCGCGTTCGCCGCGGCGGCCGCCACGGGCACCGACCGGGTCTCGGCGAGCTCCCGCAGCGCCGCGCTCTCCAGACGGGTGCGGGTGCGATAGACGTCGCGCACGGTTTCCGGGTCGATCTCTGCGACGCGGGCGCTGCGATGGGCGGTGCGGACGAGCAGCCCGTTCGCGACGAGCTGCTCGATCGCCGCCTTCGCGGTCGGACGGGCGACTCCGTACGTCTGGGACACGGCCGCCTCGGTCAACGGCGCACCCGGACGGATGTCGCCCTGGAGGATCCGCGCCCGCAGCTGTGCGGTGACGGCGTCCACGACGCCCACGACCCCCAGACCGGCCTCCGCGATGCTCGTCACCCTTCCAGCCTACCGAGGCCCACACAAGTCGGTACACTTGTCTGACAATCTTTCCCCCACCCGAGGAGCATCGTGGCCCCCGCACTCGCCGCCCCACTCGACACCGCGCTGCTCGCCCCGGGCACCGAGGTCCAGGTGCGCTCCATCGATCGCTTCTCCCGGGCGCACGACGCATCGCACTATCTGCTCGTGCCCGACGCCGTGCTCTCCCCGACCGACGCGGAGGGCGTGGCCCGCGCGTTCGACGCCGTGCGCGCCGCAGGACGCACCCTGACGTTCCGCTCCGGAGGCACGAGCCTGTCCGGCCAGGGCGTCAGCGGCGACGTCCTCGTCGACACCCGCTCCCACTTCCGCCGGATCACGGTCGAGGACGCCGGGGCGTCCGTGCGCGTGGGACCGGGCGCGACGGTGCGACAGGTGAACACACGCCTCGCCCGCCACGGACGCAAGCTCGGCCCGGATCCCGCGAGCGAGATCGCCTGCACGATCGGCGGCGTCGTCGCCAACAACTCCAGCGGCATGGCCTGCGGGATCGTCGAGAACTCCTACCGGACCATCGAGTCGCTGCTGCTGGTCCTCCCGAGCGGGACGATCCTCGACACCGGGGCGCCCGACGCGGAGGAACGGCTGCGCAGGCAGGAGCCGGAGATCGCCGACGGGCTCCTCGCGCTGCGGGATCGCCTGCGCGCCTCCCCCGAGCAGGTCGCGTTCGTCCGGCAGCAGTTCTCGATGAAGAACACCATGGGCTACGGCATCAACGCGCTGCTCGACTTCGACGATCCGGTGCGGATCCTGGAGCATCTCGTGATCGGTTCGGAGGGCACGCTCGCCTTCGTCGCGGAGGCGCGGTTCCGCACGATCGAGGTCCGACCGGCGATCGCGACCGGTCTGCTCGTGTTCGAGACGCTGTCGGATGCGATGGCGGCCCTCCCCGGTCTCACCGGCCTCGGTCTCGCGACGATCGAGCTCATGGACGCGGCCTCCCTCCGCGTGGCCCAGGGCCTCAGCGACGTGCCCGCGGCGATCGCGGACATCGCCGTCGACCAGCACGCCGCCCTCCTCGTCGAGATCCATGCGAAAGACACGGCCGAGCTCGGCCGTGCATCGGCGGCGGCCCTCGTGCACATCGACGCGCTCCCTCTGACCGTCGAGGCCTCCCTGACCACCGACGCCGCCGAGCGCGCCGCGCTCTGGCATGTGCGCAAGGGCCTCTACACGGCGGTGGCGGGCGCTCGGCCTTCCGGCACGACGGCGTTGCTCGAGGACATCGTCGTCCCGGTGGACCGGCTCCTGGCCACCTGCGAGCGACTGATCGAGCTATTCGCCCTGCACGGCTACGAGGGGTCCGTCATCTTCGGGCACGCCAAGGACGGCAACGTGCACTTCCTGCTCAACGAGCGCTTCGACGACCCGGACAGCATCGCCCGCTATCGGCGGTTCACGGACGACCTCGTGGAGCTCGTGCTGTCCCAGCAGGGGTCGCTGAAGGCCGAGCACGGCACCGGCCGGATCATGGCGCCGTTCGTGCGCCGGCAGTACGGGGACGAGCTCACCGACCTCATGTGGGACATCAAACGGCTCATCGATCCGTCCGGGCTCCTCAACCCCGGCGTCGTCCTGTCCGAGGACCCCGACTCGTACCTGCGCGACCTCAAGCGAGTGCCGACGGTCGAGGGCGAGGTCGATCGCTGTGTGGAGTGCGGCTACTGCGAGCCGACCTGCCCGAGCAAGGACCTCACGCTGACCCCGAGGCAGCGGATCGTGCTGCGCCGTGACATGGCCTGGGCCGAGGAGCAGGGCGACACCGAGCTGCTGCGGGACCTCCGTGCCGACTACGACTACGAGGGCGTCCAGACCTGTGCCGTGGACGGCATGTGCGGGGTCGCCTGTCCGGTCGACATCAACACCGGCGATCTCGTCCGCCGGCTGCGCGCGGAGCAGGCGTCCGCCGTGGAGGACGGCCTGTGGGACGCCGCCGCAAGGGGCTGGGGCGCCGTGACGCGGCTGGGCTCCGCCGCCCTCACCGTCGCCGACGCCCTGCCTGCTCCCCTCGTCCGCGGGGCGACGAAGCTCGGGCGTGCCGTGCTGGGGGCGGACACCGTGCCCCTGTACGACGCGGGGCTCTCCCGTGGCGGCACACGGCCTCCGCGGCCCGGGGATCCGGCGGACGCCCGGGCGGTCTTCTTCGGCGCGTGCATCGGCACGATGTTCGGCGCGGAAGGCGACGGAGACGGCTCGCGCGACGCCCTGCGCACCCTGCTGGATCGCACGGGCGTCCCCGTGGTCGTCCCGGAGGACGCGGGCGGTCTCTGCTGCGGCACCCCGTGGAAGTCGAAGGGGCATCTCGCCGGGTACGGCCGGATGACGGATCGGGTGCTCTCCGCGCTGTGGGCCGCGAGCAGGGAGGGAGAGCTTCCGGTCGTCTGCGACGCCGCGTCCTGCACCGAGGGGCTGCACGTCATGCTCACCCACGCGGTGGCCGAGCACCCGGAGTACGCGGGACTCGTGATCGAGGACGCGACGACGTTCGCCGCCCGGGAGCTGCTGCCTCGACTCGACGTCCCGGTGAAGCTCGATCGCATCGCCGTGCACCCGACGTGCTCGACGACGGCTCTCGGCGCCACCGGCGCGCTGACGCGGCTCGCGGCCGCCGTGGCCGACGACGTCTTCGTCCCCGACGGATGGGGATGCTGCGCGTTCGCGGGCGACCGGGGCATGCTCCACCCGGAGCTCACGGCCTCGGCGACGGCCGTGGAGGCGGCCGAGATCCGCGACGCCGAGACCGAGCGCCCCTTCGACGCCTTCGTCTCGGCGAACCGCACGTGCGAGATCGGCATGACGCGGGCGACCGGCCACGGCTACCGCCACATCGTCGAGGTCCTGGAGGAGCTCACCCGCCCCTGACGCCCGTGCTCATCGCACCGCCGGGCCGGCGAAGGCCGGGCGGGTGCGCATCAGCCACGCGGCCGCGGCGAGGGTCAGCGCCCAGCCGATCACCTCGATGAGCAGGTGATCCGTCGCGTTCGGAACGGACTGCAGCAGGTACACACGGATGCTGTTGATCGCCCCGTGGGTCAGGACCGCCGGCCACACGCTGCCGGAGCGCCACCGCAGCGCGAGCAGCAGCGGAGCCCACGGCAGCATGCCCGCGTAGTAGATCACGATGTCCCAGAGCGGCCGGTCCCCGATGACCGCGAGCACCGGGAGGTGCCAGACGATCCAGACGAGGCCGCTGATGACGGAGAGCCGCCAGAAGCCCCAGCTCGCCGCTCGGGTTGCGAGCCATCCGCGCCATCCGAACTCCTCGCCGATCGCGAACAGCGACTGCAGGAGGAAGACCGGGACGATCCACAGCGTCGCCGCCAGGATCTCGTCGAGCGGATTGAGCGGCCAGATCCCGGTCGCGAGGGCGATGGCCGTCTGGATCGCAGCGATCGCGGCGATGAGCCCGATCCCGATGCCCGCCCATCGGGGCGTGCCGCGCCACCCGGTGGCGAAGGTCTCGCGGAACGTCCCCGGCCGGCGGACGAGCCACAGGATGACCGCGGCGATGAGCGGGGTCAGTTGGAGGATCGGCGTGATCAGGTTGTTGAGGTCGGTCGGCACCAGCCGGAACACCATCGGCACGGACAGGGCGAAGCACAGCAGGATCGCGATCGCGAAGAACCAGACGACCTCGATGGTCGCGGCACGGGCGGCGGGGCGTGAAGAGACGGGGCGCACGGGGGACGGCGGCATGGGGTGTCCTCGGTTCGGGGAAGGGCCCGGGATCCCGCGCCCACTGCAATCTAGGCACCGCTCTCCGATGCCCGGAACGGGGGAAACCCGACGCCTGGGCACGGAAACCCGGAGTTCGCGGGAGCCCCTCGTGACCCGCACGGTGCCCAGGACGCGCCCGGGACACCGGTTCAGCGGTCGGCGTCGGGGGAGAGGAGCCCTCGGATCAGCGACAGCGAGGCGCGCTCGGCGATCTCGGCGTCCGCAGGCGTGCGCTCCTCGCGCAGCACCCATTCGTCGATCGTCCGGAGCACCGCGAAGGCGGCGTCGGCGAGGAGGGGCGCCGGCAGGTCCGCGCGCACGGCCCCGGCGTCCCTTCCGACGTCCAGCACGTCCCCCACCCATCCGCGGACGGCGGCGAAGAGCCGCGCCCGCTCCCCGGTGTCCTCGGGTGCACCGGGAAGGTAGAAGATCCGGCCGAGCGCGCGGAGAGCCGGATCCGTCGCGGTCAGGGCCCCCGCGTCGTCGAGCACCGCACGCGCGGACCCCCAGAAGTCGGCCCGGAACGTCTCCGCCGACGGCGGGCGCCAGCGCTCGGAGACATCGTCGAGGAGGAGCGCGATGACGGCGTCGAAGAGCTCCGCCTTGGATCCGACGAAGTGGTAGAAGGAGCTCTTGCTCATCCCGACGGTCCGGATGATCCGATTGAGCGAGGCGCCGTCGTATCCCTGCGCGTCGAACTCCGCGAGGGTCGCCGCGATCAGGGCGTCACGGCGGTCGGGAGCGAGCGGCAGTGGTCCTGGCATGCCCCGAGCCTAATGGACCGGGTGGTCCACTAGGCGTATCCTCGGATTGGACCACCCGGTCCAATCCGTCTCGCCCGGGAGGCACCGTGTTCATCACCGCATCGCTCGACGACCAGCTCCACGCCCAGCGGGACGACCCGCTGCGGATCCTCATCGTGGGCGCCGGCGTCGCGGGCACCGCGCTCGCCCAGCTGCTCAGACGGCGAGGACTGCACCCCGCGCTCGTGGAACGCACGGCGCCGGGCGAGCACCCGGGGTACATGCTCGCGCTGATGCCCAACGCGGACCCCGTCTTCCGCGACCTCGGTGCGACCGCGCTCTACCGAGAGCGCAGCGTGGCATTGCGCACGTTCGCCTTCCACTCGCACCGCGGACGCGTCCTCCGCCGGGACCCGCTCGGAGACCTGCTCTCGGCGCACGGCGACTACCGGGGCATCGACCGCGGGACACTGCTGGACGTGCTCACGGCGGACGGCTGCACCGTGACCCCCGGCCTCACTGTGGCCTCGTGCACGCCCGAGCGCGGCGGCCGCCGCGTGACCCTCGCGTCGGCGTCCGCGGAGGGCACTGACGCCCCGCGCTCCGCCTTCCGAGCGGAGCGGTTCGACCTCGTGGTCGGCGCGGACGGCATCGGCTCCGCGCTGCGGGCCCTGCTCCCGGTGCAGCCGATCGAGAGGACTCGGACGGGGTGGGGCGGATGGGTGCTCTGGAGCGAGGACGACGAGGACCCCCACACCGGCGACGAGCTCTGGGGGAACGGCTTCTTCCTCGGCGTCTACCCCGTCGGAGGCGGCACGGGACGCCGGCGCGGGGTGTTCCTCGGCGGGCCGGCGGAGATCCGGGAGAAGGGTGCGGCCGCGTTCGCCCAGCGGGTCCGGCATGGCGTGACCGCTCCGACGCCGCGCCTGGCAGCCGCCCTCGACGCGGCTGCCGCCGATCCGTCCCCCTACTGGTGGCGACTGGAGGACGCGCGCGCTGCGGCGTGGACCGCCCCGGGCGCCGTCCTCCTCGGGGACGCCGCCGCAGCCTTCCTGCCCACGGCAGGGATCGGCGCGGCGATGGCGCTGGAGTCCGCATGGACGCTCTCTCGCGTCCTCCCCCACGCGGACCGAGGCACGCTGCCGGTTGTTCTTGCCGCGTGGGAGCAGGAGCAGCGTCCTCGCGTCGAGTCGGCGCAGTCGAACTCGCGCCTACTCGCGCGCGTGATGTTCCGACAGGGCCGCCTTCTCACGACGGTTCGCGAGACGGCACTGCGCTTGGCGAGCGCGCGCGCCGCGCTCGGCCCGATCATCCGCCTCATGTCCGCGCGCCCGGAGCCGGCGGCGATGCTCACCAGGGCGGGCGTCGCGCTCCCGGCCTGCGGCCCGGGAGCGGTGTGACCCCGGGGACGAGCGTGGGCGACGACGGCCCCTCACCCCCGCGGACGGGCGAAGTCCGGTCGCGTGCCGTAACGCTCCAGAGTCTCGCGGCTCAGCGACACCCCGAGACCCGGTGCGCTCGGGATGGGCAGCATGCCGTCCGTGTCGAGCGTCCATCCGCCCTCGACGAGCGCATCGACGTACTCGGACCCGGTCTTGTACTCGACCAGGTCGGTGTGGGCCAGGGCCGAGGAGAGCTGCAGGTCGGCGGCGAGACCGACGGCGGTGTTCCAGCCGTGGGGGATGAGCCGCATTCCCGCGTCCTGGGCCGCCCAGCCGATTCGCCGGGACTCGCTGAGCCCGCCGCCCTTGGTGGTGTCGGGCTGGACGATGTCGAAGGCGCGGCGCGCGAGGTACGGGGCAAAGCTCTGCCGGCGCGTGAGCACCTCGCCGCCGCTGATGGGCACCGGTGAGCTCGCGCGGAGCTCGACGAAGCCGTCGATGTCGTCCGGGGCCAGCGCCTCCTCGAACCACGCCACGTCGTAGTCGGCGAGCATCCGCGCCGTCCGCTTCGCCCAGCTCAGCGAGCCGGGGAAGAACCCTTCGGATCCGCCCGCGTCCACCGCGAGCAGCGCGTCGCCGACCGCCTCCCTGGCTGCCGCGACCGTCCGCTCATCGGTGCGCGCGTCGACGCGCCCGAACTTCCACCAGCCGATCTTGAAGGCGCGGAACCCCTGAGCGGCGAGCGCGAGGAGGTTCTCGGTCATGGGGCCCTCCTCGTCCATGAGCACGGACGCGTACGGCCGCACCCGGTCGCGGTACCGCCCGCCCAGGAGCGCCCCCACCGGCCGCCGCAGCGCCTGACCGGCGATGTCCCAGAGCGCGATGTCGATGGCGCTGGTCGCATGCGTCAGCGATCCGCCCCTGCCCATCCAGAACGCCGTCTGGTGCAGCGTCTCGGTGAGCCGCTCGACCTCCCGCGGGTCCTGCCCGTGCAGGTGCGGAGCGAGCAGCTCGATCGCCCCACGAACGAGGCTCTCGCTGGTGAAGGCGCTGCCGATGCCGACGAGGCCCTCGTCCGTGTGGACCGCGACGAGGGTGTGGACGACGTCGTCCGGCTTCAGCTCGTTCGACCAGCCCCCCTCGGGCGTGGCCCCGCGCAGTCCGCATGTCTCGATGCCGGTGATCTTCATGAGCGCCTTTCCTCGGGATCGCCGTCGGGTCACAGCCGACGTGAGTCATGACGATAGTCGATTGTCGACAATAAGCCAATTGTCGGCTAGCATCGGCGTCGGCGCGGAACGCCCGGCCTGGGAACGGCCGGTGCGATCGCCACGACGACGCGGCGTCGCGCGTGAGAACACCCACCCAGAGAAGGGCAGCACGATGAAGTACACCCGATGGATCACCGCCGGCGCGGCCGCCGTCCTCGCCGCAGCCGCGCTGACGGCCTGCACCTCCCCGACCACGTCCGCGACGAGTGCGGGCGAGAGCATCCTGACCAAGGTCCTCACCTCCAAGAAGCTCGTGGTCGGCGTCTTCGCGGATGCTCCGCCGTACGGCGTGCTCAGCAGCTCCGGCGAGTACGAGGGCTTCGACATCGACAAGGCGCAGGCCCTCGCGGACTCCCTGGGCGCCGAGATCGAGTTCGTGTCGACCACCAACGCGAACCGGATCCCCCTGCTGGAGACCGGCAAGGTGGACGTCGTCATCGCCGCCCTGACGAACCTCGACGAGCGGGCCCAGGTGGTCGCCATGACGCGCCCGTATGCCGCCGAGGGTCAGGTCGTGCTCGTGCCGAAGGGCAGCGACATCGACTCCTACGACGACCTGGCCGGGCGCACGGTCGCGGCCACCCGCGGCAGCGTGCCCGCGACGATCCTGGAGTCGCGCTTCCCCGAGGCTAAGGCGAGCCTGTTCGAGGCGGTCGCCGACTCGGTGCAGGCCCTGCGCAGCGCCAAGGTCGACGCGCTGATGGAGAGCCACTCCGTCGCGGCGGGGATCGTGGCCGACTCGGACGAGTTCACGATCGTGGACGCCCCCGAGCTCAGCCCCTCCGTGGTCTCCTTCGGCGTCAGGATGGGCGATCAGCTCTGGCTGAACTATCTGAACAACTTCCTCCTGAACTACAACATCAGCGACGCGGCGAACGACTCGTACAACGAGTGGCTCGGCACGGACGTCCCCGACCTGATCAAGTGACCCACGACGCCGGGTGGCGCGCGGCGCCACCCGGTCCGGAGGAAGAATGCAACTCTATTTCGGGGACCTCCTCCCCTACGCCGGCGTGCTGCTGGCCGGTCTCGGCGTCAGCATCCTGGTCACCCTCGCCGCGGTGGCGATCGGCAGCGTGCTCGGTATCCTCGTCCACCTCGCTCGCGCGTCGCACGTGGCACCCGCGCGCTGGCTGGGTGCGGCGTACATCGAGGTGATCCGCAACACACCGCTGCTGCTCCAGCTCTACCTCGTCTACTTCGCTCTCCCGTCGGTCGGGGTCAACCTGGACCCCGTCACCGCAGGGATCATCGCGCTGAGCGTGAACCACTCCGCGTACGTCGCCGAGATCTACCGCGCCGGATTCGCCTCCCTGCCGAAGGGCCTCGGCGAGGCCGCCGCCGCGCTGGGCCTCTCCCGCCGCACGACGTTCGTCCACGTGCTGCTCACCCCGGCCCTGCGCGCGGTCACGCCGGCGATGACCAACCAGGTGATCCTGCTGTTCCTGGCCTCGTCCATCGCCTCCGTCGTCGCCGTGCCCGAGCTCATGCACGTGATGATGGGCATCACCACGACCACGTTCCGCACAATCGAGACCTTCGTCGTCGGCGGGCTCCTGTACTTCGCGGTCGCCTTCGTCATCGCGGCAGGATCCCGTGCCCTCGAATCCCGAGTCCGCTGGAAGGTGGCCTGATGTTCACTCCCCTCGACGGCCAGGACCTGTCGCTCATCCTCCAGGGGACGATCGTCACCCTGCAGATCTGCGCGCTCTCCGTCCTCTTCGGCGGCGCGCTGGGCCTGCTGTTCGGGATCGCCTCGACCGGCCCCGTCCGGGTCCTCCGGTGGATCGGCGCGATCTGGGTCGGCGCGATCCGCGGCGTCCCCGTCCTCCTCATCATCTTCTTCGTCTACTTCGGCCTGCCGCTGCTGTCCCCGGGGAGCAACGTCCCGGAGTACTGGGCCGCCGTCGTCGCGCTGTCGGTGTTCGCGTCGGCGTACGTCAGCGAGATCGTGCGCGGCAGCATCCAGGCGATCCCCCGAGGCCAGTTCGAGGCGGCGGAGGCGCTCGGTCTCTCCTACGTCTCGCGGCTCCGGTGGGTGATCCTCCCCCAGGCTGCCAAGATCATCGTCCCGCCCGGGATCGGCTTCCTCGTCATCCTCATCAAGGACAGCTCGCTCGTCGCGGTGATCGGCCTGATCGAGCTCACCAGGGCCGGGAACATCGTCGCGTCGCAGACTGGCCAGCCCATCTCGTCCTACCTCATCGTCGGAGCGGTGTACTTCGTCATCTGCTTCGCCCTCACCTCTCTCGCGCGCCGCTACGAGCGACGACTCAGCGTGCGCGTCGCGGCGCCGAAGATCGGCGACGCCCTGACCCCGGCCAAAGGAGCCCGCCGATGATCACTGTCACTGACCTGCGTCTCAGCTTCGGGGACACGGAGGTCCTGCACGGCATCTCATGCACGGTCGCCGAGAGCGAGGTCGTCTGCGTCATCGGCGCCTCGGGCTCGGGCAAGAGCACGCTGCTTCGCAGCATGAACGGCCTCGAGAAGCCGAGCCATGGCGCCATCGAGATCAACGGCCACCGCCTGGGCCCGGACGAGGCCAAGGCGGACCTGGAGGCCGTGCGGCGAGACGTCGGGATGGTGTTCCAGTCCTTCAACCTCTTCCCGCACCTCACGGTGGGCGACAACATCATGCTCGCCCCGCGCAAGGTCCTGGCGGTCTCCCGCGACGAGGCCCGCTCCCGCGCCGAGACGCTCCTGGAGAAGGTCGGTCTCCGCAGCAAGATCGACGCCTACCCCGGCTCGCTCTCCGGCGGTCAGGCGCAGCGGGTGGCGATCGCCCGCGCGCTGGCCATGCAGCCGCGGGTGATGCTCTTCGACGAGCCCACGTCCGCGCTGGACCCGGAGATCGTGGGCGAGGTCCTCGCCGTCATGCAGGAGCTCGCGGCCGAGGGCATGACCATGGTCGTCGTCACGCACGAGATGGGCTTCGCGCGCGAGGTGGCCGATCGCGTCATCTACATGGACCAGGGACGCATCGTCGAGACCGGTGCCCCCGAGGCGCTGTTCGGTTCGCCTCGCGAGGAGCGCACCCGCGCCTTCCTGAGCAAGGTGCTCTGATGCTCGACACGCTCATCACCGGCGCCGACGTGCTCGACGGGACCGGCGGCCCCCCGCAGCGGCGCGACGTCGGCATCCTCGGCGACCGGATCGCGGTGCTCCCCGCCGGCAGCGAGACGGAGGCGGTGCGGATCGTCGACGCGCACGGCATGCTGCTCACGCCCGGCCTCATCGACCCGCACAGCCACAGCGACTGGTCGATTCTCGGCAACCGGGACGCGCTGAGCACCATCCACCAGGGCGTCACCACCGAGATCGTGGGCAACTGCGGCGTGACGTACGCGCCGGTCGCCGACCGCGACGCCGCCGCCACCCGTGCCGCGCTCGCCGCGTTCGGCTTCGAGGGCGAGGTGTCCTGGCGGGCCTTCGACGACTACCTCGCGCACGTGCACGGGGGCGGCACGGCGCAGAACCTGCTGTGGTTCGTCGGCCACACCGGACTGCGCCGGGCCGCCCGCGCGGACGCGAACGACACCGGCGTCGATCTCGACGCCGCCCTGGAGCGCCGGCTGCGGGAAGCCCTCGACGCCGGCGCGATCGGCATGTCGAGCGGGCTGGAGTACGGCGACGGACGCTTCGCCGACACCGCCGAGCTGCAGCGGCTCGCGCGCGTCCTCGGCGAGCGCGGGGCCATGTACGCCAGCCACATCCGCAACCGCGACAGCGCCCTCGCCGAGGCCGTCGACGAGTTCTTCGCCGTCGTGCGCGCCGGCGACGTGCGCGCGCAGCTCTCCCACCTCAACGTGCGCCACGGCACCGGGGCGAAGGAGGACGCCTGGCTCCGCGCGGTCGACCGTCTGGGCAGGGAACGCGACCTCGGCACCGCCGTGCGCGCCGACATGACCCCGTACCCCGACGGGATCGGGCTCGCGACCGGGCTGCTGCCGGACTGGCTGCTGTCGGACGGCCCGATCGCGGCGGCGCGGCTCCTGCGAGACCCCGAGGTGCGCGCACGGGTCCGCGCCGACGCAGACCGGTACTGGCGCTTCCTCCACCGCGGCGAATGGCATCGCGTGCGCCTGGGGGTGAGTCCGGCCACTCCAGCACTGGAGGGGCTGTCGTTCCCGGAGATCTCGGAGTCCACGGGAAAGGACGAATGGGACGCCCTGTTCGACGTTCTCGCCGCCGCAGGGGCCGACATGGGCGCCGTCCAGCTCCTGGGCGAGCTGTTCACCCCCGAGCACCTCGCGGAGGCCATCGGCCACGACGACTTCCTCCTGGGCGTGGACGCCTACACCAGCCGCCAGGACGGCCCGCTCGCGGCCCGGACCCGCCACCCCCTCTTCTCCTACGGGCACACGCACTATCTGTCCCACCACGTGCTGCGGACCGGGACGCTGAGCATGGCGACGGCGATCCACAAGATGACCGGAGCGGTCGCCGATCACTTCGGCATCCGCGACCGCGGCGTCGTGCGCGACGGAGCCATCGCCGACTTGGTCGTGTTCGATCCGGTCCGCCTCGCGTCCGTCGACACGTTCTCCGTACCCGACGGCTATTCGGATGCGGCCCGCCACGTCTGGGTCAACGGCGTGCCCGCGGTGGCAGAGGGCGTCCGCACGGCGCTGCGTCCCGGTCGGCGGTTGAGTGCGAGATGAACAGGAATGTCGACAAAGTGCAATCGTGTTACGCTCCGGCCATGTCCGATCTGCACAGTCTTCCGCCCATCCCCGTCGCCTCTCGCCGAGAGGCCGTGGCGGATCGGCTGCGGGACGCCATCACCTCGGGCCAGCTCCAGCCCGGCCAGAAGCTCACCGAGATCGCCCTGTCCCAGCAGCTCGGCACCAGCCGGGCCCCCGTCCGCGAGGCGCTGCGTCAGTTGGAACAGGAGGGCCTGGTCGTGTCCTACCCGTACCGGGGGACGGAGGTGCTCGGGGTCTCGCAGGAGGAGATCGAGAACGTCCTCGTCCCCGTGCGCATCTCGCTCGAGCAGTACGCCTTCCGCAAGGCCGTCCCGCTCCTGACGGAGGAGCGGCTGGCGCAGCTGGAGACGATCATCGCCGACATGGAGAAGGCCGCGGCCGCCGGGGACGCGACCGCGCTCGCGGACCAGGACGTCCGGTTCCACGAGGCCGTCGTGACGTACTCCGCGCAACCGCACTGCCTGCAGATCTGGCGGTCGATCCAGCCGCGCGTCCGCGCGTACTTCCGCCGCGACGCCGGCTACTACCAGGACGCCTCCGAGATCGCCGCGCAGCACCGGGAGCTCCTCGCCGCCCTGCGCGCCGGCGACACCGAGGCGCTGGAGCAGGTCGTCGCCCACCATATCCGCACCCACTTCACGGAATCGGAGGCACCCCGGCCATGACGGACGTCGTCCTCGTCACCGGCGGCGCGAGCGGGATCGGTCGCGCCGTGGTCCGCGCGGCCGCCGCGCGCGGCGCCGCGATCGCAATCGTCGACGTGGACCCCGAGGCGGGGCGATCCGCCGGCGAGGAGGCCCTGTCCCTCGGCGCGGCCGGGATCGCGGTCCTCACCGCCGACACCGCGCGCGAGGAGGACGTGTCCGCCGCCGTGGTCGCCGCCGCCGAGCAGCTCGGACCGCTCACCGGCGTCGTCGCCGCGGCGGGCATCGAGCGCAACGCCCGGCTCGGGGAGATCCCCGAGGACCTGTGGCGACGGGTCGTCGACGTCAACCTCACGGGGGTCTTCCACACGGTCCAGGAGGCCGCACGACGGTTCCGGGCCCAGCGCTCCCCGGGCGCGGTCGTGTGCCTGTCCTCCCCGTCCGCGTTCACCGGGTTCGCCGGCGGGTCCAACGCCGCCTACGGCGCTTCGAAGGGCGGCGTGTCCGCACTGGTGCGCGCGGCGGCCATCGACCTCGCCGACGACGGGATCCGGGTGAACGCGGTGGTCCCCGGGGCCACGGACACGCCGATGCTCTACTTCGGGCTCAGCGGCGACGCTCTGGAAGCCGAGCGGGAGCGTCTCCGGGCGAGCGCCGAGGAGCAGATCCCGCTGCGGCGGATGGCGCGGCCGGACGAGATCGCCGAGGCCTGCCTGTGGCTGCTCTCGGACGCCGCCTCGTACGTCACGGGGAGTCACCTCGTGTGCGACGGAGGCCTGATGGCCCGGAGCGCGAATGACTTCTGACGCGCGGGACGACCGCGCCGGTCTCGGCGCACGGACCTGGGTCATCGCCGATGGATGCGTCCCTCCCGGGAGCACCGGCGACGATCCCGCGCTGCAGAGCCACGAGAGCTTCTGCGTCCTCAACGCCGGCGATGAGGACGCGCAGATCATCGTCCTCGTGTACTTCGCCGACCGGGAGCCGGCGGGGCCCTACCGGCTCGTCGCGCCCGCCCGCCGCGCGTTCCACCAGCAGGTGAACCGACTCGACGACCCGGAATCCGTGCCGCCGGGCGTCGACTACTGCCTGGTGATCCGCTCGGACCGGCCGATCGTCGTGCAGCACACCCGGCTCGACTCGCGCCAGGCGGCCAACGCCCTGATGACGACGATCGCCTTTCCCGTCACCCCCTGACCAACGTGGTCGACAATCGACAAGAGGAGTTCTCCGTGACCCGCTCCCTCCCTCCTCGGCCGCACGGCGGTCGCCTCACCTCCCGCGTCGTCGTCATCTCCGTCGCGGCCGCCGTCGGCGGCTTCCTCTTCGGCTTCGACACCGCCGTCATCAATGGCGCCGTCCAAGCCATCGAGGACAACTTCGGCCTCTCCGCGGTGGGGCTCGGCGTCGTCGTCGCCGTCACGCTCGTCGGCGCGGCCCTGGGCTCGCTGAGCGCCGGGAGCGTCGCGGACCGGATCGGACGACCGCGGACGATGGCGGTCGCGGGCGCCGTCTTCCTCGTCGCCGCGATCGGCTGCGGCCTCTCCCAAGGCCTGTGGGACCTGGCCCTGTGGCGCCTGCTCACGGGCTACGGGGTCGGCTTCGCCACGGTGATCGCGCCCCTGTACATCTCCGAGATCGCGCCGGCGGAGTTCCGTGGCCGGTTGTCGTCGATGCAGCAGATGGCGATCGTCCTCGGGATCTTCGCCGCGCTGCTGTCCGACACCGGCATCGCGATGACGCTGGGCGGCGCCGACGCACAGCTGCTCCTCGGTCTTCCCGCGTGGCGCTGGATGTTCATCGCCGGCGTGGTGCCGGCGATCGTCTACCTCGTCGTGGCCTTCTCCGTGCCGGAGTCGCCCCGCCACCTCGTCGCCCGCGGCCGCAGCGAACAGGCGCGCCGCGTCCTCGTGCGCCTCCTCGGAGTCTCCGAGGACGAGGCCCGACGGACCACGGAGGACATCGAGGCCACCCTGCGCGAGCGCCCGAGCGGGAGGCTGCGCGACGTGATCGACCGCCGACGAGGGTTCCTCCCGCTCGTCTGGGTCGGGATCGGGATCGCGGCGCTGCAGGCGCTCGTCGGGATCGACGTCATCTTCTACTACTCCACCTCGCTGTGGCAGACGGTCGGGTTCGACGAGGAGGCGGCGTTCGGCCTGTCGGTGCTGAGCTCCTTCGTGAACGTCGTCGCGACCGTCGTCGCGATCCTGCTCATCGACCGCCTCGGTCGTCGCCGGCTCCTCCTGGCCGGATCGGTGGGGATGTTCGTCGCCCTCGTCGTGGTGGCGATCGGGTTCTCCACCGCGACGATCGTCGACGGCGCCCCGGCTCTCCCGGGCCCCTGGGGCCCGGTCACCCTCATCGCGGCGAACCTCTTCGTCGTGTCGTTCGCGGTCTCCTGGGGCCCGGTCGTGTGGGTGCTCCTCGGCGAGATGTTCCCGAACCGGATCCGCGGCGTCGCGCTCTCGGTCTGCGCGTCGGCCAACTGGATCGCGGGCGTCGTCCTCAACTTCACGTTCCCGACCCTGCGCGATCTGTCGCTGCCGGGGAGCTACGCCGTGTACGCGGTCATGGCCCTGCTCTCCTGGCTCCTCGTGTACTTCTTCGTGCCGGAGACGAAGGGCAGGACGCTCGAGGAGATGCGCACCGAGGTCGTGCGCACCGCGGAGCGCAGCGGCCGACGCGGCTGAGCCGCCGCCGGTCCGCCGCGGAGGGGCGGTCCGGGCGTAGCGTACGACGGGGAGGATCGGACGAGGAGGCCGTCATCGTGCGGATGAGCGTGGTGATCCCGGTGCGGGACGACGCGAGGATGCTCGACGCGTGCCTGCAGGCGCTGGCCGCGCAGCGCCGCCGGGCCGACGAGGTCGTCGTCGTGGACAACGCGAGCTCCGATGACGGCGTCGCCGTCGCGCGACGGCACGGCGCCCAGGTGGTCGCGGAGCCGGTCGTCGGCATCCCGCGGGCCGCGGCCGCCGGCTACGACGCCGCGACCGGAGACGTCATCGCCCGGCTGGACGCCGACTCCGTGCCGGGGCCGGGGTGGCTCGCCGCGCTGGAGCGCGCCTTCGAGGGCGACCCGCCGCCGGACTTCGTCACCGGGGGCGCCCGGTTCTACGGCGCCTCGGCGGCGGTGCGGTGGGCGGGGCGCCACCTCTACATCGGCGGCATGTACGGCGTCCTCACCCCCTATCTCGGGCACCCGCCTCTCTACGGATCGAACATGGCGATGCGCGCCGAGGCCTGGCGGACACTGAGCGCCGAGGTGCACCGCGACGACCCGGGCATCCACGACGACCTCGACCTCTCGTTCCACATCCGACCGGACATGACGGTCCGCTACCTCCCCGACCTGATCGTCGACGTGTCGGCGCGCCCGTTCGACGGCTGGCCGTCTCTGCGCCGACGGCTCTCCCGCGTCGTGCCCACCCTGCGCCTGCATCCGTCCGGCGCACGCGCCATGCGGCACCGGCGAGCGCTGCGGGCGGCTCACGCCGCGCGGAGGTAGAGCTCCCGGAGGTCCAGGCACAGCTCGTGGGGCGTGGTCTCGCACGGGCTGTGGCCGGTGTCGTATGCCCGGATCTCGGCCCCGATCGCGCGCGCGAAGCGCTCGTGCGCCGACAGCGGCCAGAGGTCGCGGCGACCCACCGCGACGAGCTTGGGCACGTCCAGGGCGCGCACGGCCGCACGCCGGTCGGGTGTGCGCATCATCAGCCCGATGATGTCGTCGACGCTGCGGCGGCTCGTCCGTGCGAACCGGGAGCGCACGAAGGCGAGTCGTCCGGGCGGCACCCGGTTCTTGTTCGTCATGATCCCCCAGATCATGAGCGACGCTCCGGTCCTCGGGCTCGCCAGCGGTGCCGCGGGACCGAGCACCCGCATGCCGCGGAAGACATTGCCGGATCCGGGCGGCGTCGTCAGCAGCGCCAGGGACCGGATGAGCTCCGGATGACGGACGGCGACGAGCTGCGAGACGATCCCGGCGAAGGAGTAGCCGAGCAGGTGCGCGGGCGGGCCCGCCCGGAGGAACGCGACCAGGTCCTCCGCGAACAGCTCCTCGGTGAACGGCCGCCCCGGCGCGGGACCCGCCGCGGACGACTCCCATTGCCCGGCGAGGTCGAACGACTGCACGTGGTGGCCGGCGGACGCCAGGATCGGCATCATCCGGACGAAGTCCTCCTTCGACCCGGTGACGCCGGGGACCAGGACCACCCGCGCAGCCTGTGGATCGCCCATCGACACGACCGCCAGTTCACCGCTCGGCGCGGCGAACCGGCCGCGCACCGCATCCGGGGGCAGCTCCGTCCAGTCGATGTCCGCCAGGGCACGGTCGCGCTCTCTGGCGAGGAGCCGTTCGGCGTCCAGCGACGACGAGGTGGTCACGGGACACACGATATCCGCGCCGGACCGGGTCGGGGCGGAGCGCTGCCCGGTCGCGCTCAGACGGCGACGGCCACGCCCATGCGGCGCGGATCCCCGCAGGAGCGCATCTCTCCCGTGACGGGGTCGACGGTGATGCCGTCGAAGTTCCCCGTCATGGAGTTCCAGGGACCGATCTCGCGCGTCCACAGCCGGTTCCGACCAGCCCATCGACGGATGTCCCGCAGGATCGCGTCCGGGAAGCCGGACTCCAGGGTGGTCCCGGGAACCCAGCCTCGCGCGGGCTCGTGCGGGCGGGCGCCGAACCTCGGCTCGGCGACGCTCTGCTCGATCGGCATTCCGAAGTCCATCAGGTTGACGAGGTTCTGCAGCACGCAGGCGACCAGGGACACGGACGGAGACCCTGCGACGATCACCGGGGCGCCGTCGCGCAGCACCATGCTGGGCGCGAGGTAGATCGTGGCGCGCTCACCGGGCTGCGGCATGACCCGCTGGAAGAAGGATCCGCCGCCGGCGAGCTGGAAGCCCTCGGCGAAGAGGCCGTTCACCCAGGGCGACGCCATGTGGGAGTGGGTCAGAGTGGCCACGTTGTGCGCCGCGTCGATGACCGAGAGGTGGATCGTCCCGGGGGTCGGCGGCGCCGTCCCCGCGGGACCCGCGAGGGTGTCGAGGAGGGCGAAGCGCTGCCTGCCGTACTCCTTGGACAGCAGCACGTCCATGACCCGCGCGTCGTCGCGGAACCGCCGCTCCCGCGGGGCGGCGTAATACACCGCGTTGTGGGCGGCGATGAGCGCGGAGAGCGTCTCGGGCGAGGCGCTGGCCGGGCCGAGCGCGGCGAGGTCGAGGTTCTCCAGGATGTTGAACGCCTCGACCAGCTGGAGGCCGCCGTCATCCGGCGGAGCCGAGCCGACGATCTCGAATCCCCGGTATGTCCCGCGGACCGGGTCCGCCCACTCCGGCTCGTACGCGTGGAAGTCCTCGGGGGTGATCACGCCCCCGTCGGCGTCGCTCGCCGCGCAGAACGCGCGGGCGAAGTCGCCCAGGTAGTAGTCCATGCCCTCGTCACGCAGCCGCTCCAGGGTCCGCGCCATGCGCTCCTGCCGCAGCTCCTGCCCCGGACCGATGAGCGATCCGTCCCGGAAGTACATCTCCCGCGCCTGCGGATCCCGGCCCAGGTTCTGCCGGGCGTTGTACATCTCGCCGAACAGGTAGGGCGAGACCGCGAATCCCTCGCGGGCGACGTCGATGGCCGGGGCGAGCAGGCGGGCCACGGGCATCGTCCCGAACCGCTCGTGCGCGGCGGTGAAGGCCGGCCACCATCCGGGAACGGGCACGCCCCGGGCGCGGGTGAGGTCGGCTCCTCCGAAGTCCGGCAGGGGGGCGAGCGGCGCGTTGACGTTGCCCGACAAGTAGGCGGCGACCCCGGTCGACGCCTCGCGGTAGACGAGGGAGACCCCGCCGGTGATCGCCGTCATGTGCGGCTCGGTGACGAGCTGCGTCGCCGCGACGGCGAGCGCGGCGTCGAGGGCGTTGCCGCCGTCCCGGAGCACCGCCGCCCCGGCCTCCACCGCGATCGGCTCGGAACTGACGACCATCCCGACGGAGCCGGTCGCCACCTGCTTGGCCCCGAACCGACCGGGCGTCGCGTACTCGGCTCTCATGACTCCTCCTCGTGCCCGCACGTCCGGACGATCATCGCGGGTCGCCCGCTTCCCGGCGCGCGCGCTGGACCGCCGGGTCCGGCACGGGGATCGCGCCGAGCAGCGTGCGCGTGTACTCGTTCTCGGGATCGTGGATGACGTCCGCGGTGGGACCGTCCTCGACCACCCTGCCGTCCTTCATGACGAGCACGCGGTCCGAGATCGTCGAGACGACGTACAGGTCGTGGCTGATGAAGATGCAGGCGAAGTCGTGCTCCCGCTGGAGACGCGCGAGCAGTTCCAGCACGGTCACCTGCACGGTGACGTCCAGCGCCGAGGTCGGCTCATCGGCGATGAGCACGTCCGGCCGGTGGGAGACCGCCCTCGCGATGGCGACCCTCTGCCGCTGCCCGCCGGAGAGCTCGTGACGGCGCCGATCGATCCAGTCCGGGTCGAGGTCGACGTCGGCGAGCAGGTCCCTCGCGCGGCGACGCAGCTCACGTGCGTCGCGCTCCGCGCCGCTGCGCCACAGGGGCTCGGTCACCACCCGCCACAGCGGGAGGCTGGGATCGAGCGACGAGGTCGGATCCTGGAACACGACGCCCAGTCGCGAGAGCGCCTTGCGCCGCCGCCGTCCCCGCAGCCCGACCAGCTCCGTGCCCGCCAGCGTGACCGACCCGCCGGTCACGGGGGCGAGGCCCAGGATCGCCCGGGCGATCGTGGACTTGCCGGATCCCGACTCCCCGACGATGCCGAGCGTCTCCCCCCGCGCCACCGTCAGGCGAGCGGACTGGACGGCGGCGCCGCGTCCTCCCCCGGCATGCGGGTCGCGCAGACCCCGCCGCCGGTACTCCACGACGAGATCGCGCACCTCGATCGCGGGGCCGCGGTCCGCCGCGTCTTCGGACTCCCCCTCGGGCGGCGTCGCCTCGGCGCTCTCCGCGCCGTGCAGCACGCGCGCGGCGGCGAGCAGCGAACGGGTGTACTCGTGCTGGGGGTTCTCGAAGATCGAGAACACGTCACCCGCCTCGACGACGCGGCCGTGCCGCATGACCACCACGGCATCGGCGATGTCGGCGACGACCCCCATGTCGTGGGTGACGAAGACCATGCCCATGCGCTCCCGCTGCACGAGCTCACGGAACATCGACAGGAGGTTCCGCTGGGTGGTGACGTCGAGGGCGGTGGTCGGCTCGTCCGCGATCAGGAGCTTGGGCTCCCATGCCACGGCGCCGGCCGCCATGATCCGCTGCCGCTGCCCGCCGGAGAGCTGATGCGGGTAGCGGCGCAGCAGGTCGTCGTGACCGCCCAGGCCGACGAGGTCCAGCAGCTCCTGCGGCTCACGTCGGCGCCCACGGCCGTGGCCCTCATGCGCGCCGATGGCCTCGGACAGGAAGTCGCCGACGGTGTGGAGCGGGTTCAGCGCGGTCATCGGCTCCTGGTACACGCAGGCGATCTCCGCTCCCCGGCGCCGGCGCATCTCCGCCTCCGTGGCCCCGATGAGCTCGACCCCGTCGAAGCGGATCGATCCGGCCCGCGAGATCCCGGGCGGAAGGAGGGCGGGGACGGCCATGGCCGTCATCGACTTGCCGGCGCCGGACTCGCCCACCAGGGCCACGACCTGACCCCGCGCCACGGTGAAGGAGACGCCGTGCACGATCGGCGTGCCGTCGACGGCGATCTCCAGGTCCGAGACCTCCAGCAGGATGTCGTCCTGTGCGTTCATGCGTTGACCCCCTGTCCGACCGGCGTGCCGGTGCCTCCCTGCCCCAGCGGCGATCGCCCGGTCCGGCGGCGGCGCGTGACGCCCCGCGGGTCGAGCAGGTCGCGGACCCAGTCCGCGACGTACCCCAGCGAGACCAGCAGCGCGACGAGGACGATGCTCGGGATCAGGAGCTGCCACGGGCTCTGCATGAAGTACTGCTGTCCGGTCGCGATCATGAGGCCGAGCGACGGACGCGGCGGGGTGATCCCGAGTCCGAGGAAGCTCAGGCCCGACTCCAGGCCGACGGCGAACGCGAGGGTGAGGAACCCCTGCGCGAGCACGAGCGGCCCCACGCCCCGCAGCAGCGGTCCGCGGATGATCTGCCAGCGGGTCCCGCCGAACAGCTCCGCCGACTCCACGTACAGCGCCTGGCGCAGCGACAGCACCTCGCCGTAGGTCAGCCGCGCGAAGCTCGGGAAGAAGGCGATCGTGCACACCGCCACCACGGTGAGGTCGCTGGCCCCGTACAGGGACACGATCAGCATCGCGAAGACGAGGTTGGGGAAGGCGAGGACGATGTCGACCGTCCGCATCAGCAGGAGGTCGGCGAGTCCGCGGAAGTACGCGGCCAGGATGCCGATCAGCGTGCCGAGGAGGGCGGCGAGAAGGGTCCCCGACGCGCAGACGATGATCTCCGTGCGCAGCCCGACGACGAGACGGGCGAAGGTGTCGCGGCCGAGATTGTCGGTTCCGAGCGGATGCCCCGGGGATCCCACCGGCGCGAATGCGTTGGCCACGTCCTGCGCGAGCGGGTTCACCGGGCTGAGGATCGGGTAGACGAAGATGAACAGGACGACGAGCAGCATCACGCAGCTCGTCACGAAGAGTCCGGGACTGGACCTTCTCCACAGGGAACGGACGGCGGTCTTCATCGGGGTCACCCCTCCACTCGGGGGTCGAGGAATCGGTACAGGAGGTCCACGAGCAGGTTCGTCAGGATGAACACGACGGCGAAGAGGATCACGATCCCCTGCACCAGCGGATAGTCCCGCCCGTTGATGGCGTTCAGCAGGGTTCCGCCGATGCCCGGCCAGTTGAACACCTGCTCGATGAGGACCGTGGCGCCCAGGAGGCCGCCGAGCTGCAGGCCGGCGACGGTCACCACGGGGTTCAGCGCATTGCGGAAGACGTGACGTCGGAACACTCGCCCCGGAGCAAGCCCCACCCCCCTGGCCGTGCGCACCCAGTCCTCCCGCCGAACCGACAGGATCGACGTCCTCGTCACACGGCCGACGATCGCGAGGAAGCCGAACGACAGCGCCAGGCTCGGTAGGAAGGCGTGGTACAGGAACGGCCCGATGCCGTCCTCGGGCGCGCGATACCCGAGGGAGGGGAACCAGCCGAGGCCGAGGCCGACGACGAGGGACAGGAAGATCGCGATCACGAAGCCCGGCGTGGACACCGCGACCGAGATGAGCCCGGACAGGACCCGGTCCAGGACGCTGCCCGGCCAGTTGCCCGAGAGCACCCCGAACGCGATGCCCACCGCACCGCCGATCACCAGCGCCATGATCACGAGGACCACGGTGTTGCCCAGCGGAGCGGCGATGATCTCCGTCACCGGCGCCGAGTACTTGATCGAGTCTCCGAGGTCGCCCCGGACCAGGTCCGCCAGATACGTCACGTACTGCACCAACAGCGGGCGATCCAGCCCCAGCTCCTTCTCCAGGGCCGCGACGGCGGCGGGGTTGACGTCCCCGCCGCCGGCGCCTCCCTGGAGGATGATCGCCGCCGGCCCGCCCGGAACGGCGTGCAGCGCCAGGAAGACGGCCGTCACGACGCCCCAGACGGTGACGACACCGAGTCCGAGCCGAAGCAGTATGTAGCGAATCATTGAGAACCCATCCGATCCCGGGGCGCCGTGGCGGCGCGACTCAGTTCGTGAGACGTGCCCCGGCCAGGCTGTACATCGAGGAGTAGACGATCGGCCCGCTGAGCATCTCGAAGCCCTCCAGGGCGTCCGAGTACGCGTAGGCGGCGGCGCCCTGGCCCCACGTCACGAAGGGCACGTCCTCGAGGTAGATCTCCCCGATCTCACGGTAGATCGCCTCGCGCTCCGGGCCGTCCGGGGTCTTCGCGCCCTCGTCCAGCAGCGCGGCGTAGAGGTTCTGGTCGATGCCGAAGCTGCGAACGAACGTCGGTCCGCCGATGAACGCGCCGGTGAGCGCCGACGGGTCGTTGATGGCGGCGGGCGGGCCGCCGATCATCAGGTCGTAGGACCCGCTGTTGCCCTTGGCGATCTGGTTGGCGTAGTCGCCGGTCTCGATCTCGACCGTGATGCCGATCTCCTCCAGATCGCTCTTGATGACCTGTGCGCGCTCGCTGTAGCCGAAGTACTGCGAGTTGGTGAGCAGGGTGAGGCTGAACCCGCCGTCGGGGTACCCGCCCTGAGCGAGCAGATCCTTCGCCTTGTCGACGTCCTGGGCGAAGTGGGACGCCTGCTCCTTGTCGAAGTACTCGCTGTCCTCCGGGATCGGCAGACCGCCGTTGGAGGTTCCGTAGCCGAGCGTCCCGACCTCGTTCAGCGCCTCCAGATCGAGCGCGTACGCGATGGCCTGCCTGACCTGCGGCACCGCCAGCGGCCCCTCGGTGAGGTTGAACTGGAGAGCCCCGTACAGACCGTGCGCCGTGTCGAGGGTGATGCCGTTCGCGTTCTCGAGCGTCGCGTAGTCGGCGGCGGGGACGTAGTCGATGAACTGCACCTGACCGCTGACGAGCGCCTTGACCCGCGTCTGCGCGTCGGCCATGAACGTCATGTCGATCTCGTCCAGCTGCACCGCATCGGCGTCGTAGTAGTTCGGGTCCGCCTCCAGCGTGTAGGAGACGCCCTTCTTGTACTCGGTCACCATGAACGGCCCGGCCCCGATCGGCGTCCCGTCGGCGGCGACGGCCTCCTCCGGCACGATCGCGTTGAGCGGGTTCGCGATGACCTTGGGCAGAGCCGTCTGCGGCTCCGTCAGACGGAGCACGACGGTGGTGTCGTCGGGGGTGTCGATCGCGGCGATGTTCGCGAAGGAGGTCTGGTCGGCGGCGCCGTTCTCCGGCACGGCCAGGAACTCGAACGTCCGCTTGACGTCCTCCGAGGTCAGCTCCTCGCCGGTGGAGAAGGCCAGTCCGTCCCGGAGCGTGAAGGTGTACGTCAGCCCGTCGTCGCTGACTTCGTAGTCCGACGCCAGGGCCGGCACGACCGCGCCGTCGGGCGCGTAGGAGAGGAGACCTCGACGCACGAGCGTGATGAGCTGCCGGTTCGCCGAGCCCTGGTCGACACCGGTCTTGAAGCCGGGGGGCTCGGCCGAGAATCCGATCGAGAGGGTCTGATCGGCGGCCGCCTCCCCGCCGCCGGCCGCCGCGCCCTGATCGCTCGCGCAACCGGCGAGCCCCAGGGTGGCGGTCATGGTGGCGACGCCGGCGAGGGCGATCAGGCGCGCGCCGCGCCGGGACCGGCCTGCGGCGAGCCGTCGGGTGATGAGACTGTCCATAGCTGTGATTCCGTCCTTGAGGGCCCCGTGGGGCGTGAGGAAGAGCGTCGTCCTCGGCGGCGATGCCGAGCTCCTGGCACGGTCGCCTCGAGCCGTTCGGGTGCTCCGAGGCGTCCTGCCCGGTTCTGCGGTGAACCTCCTCCTCCTGTCTTCGTCGTTGGGAGAACTGCGAGAATCCGAACCGGTTTGGGAACGTTCCCTACCGGCTTCCGTCCCACTCTGACGCACGTTGGGAACGATGTCAATATCATGGGGGAAGATTTACCGTGCGGTGATCTGCGGCCGGGCCGGCGCGATCCCGTCCGCTACGATGCGATCGACCGAGGGGGAACCACGCATGGCGCACGGAGCAGTGACGATCATCGACGTCGCCCGGGCCGCGGGGGTGTCGAAGTCGGCGGCCGCACGCGTGCTCGCGCAGAACGGATCGGCGAGCGACGTCACCCGGAAGAAGGTCCTCGAGGCCGCGGATCGCCTGGGCTACCGGCCCAACCAGTTGGCCAGGGCCATGAAGTCCGGCGCCACGAACACGATCGGCATCGTCGTGCCGGACGTGGCGATCCCGTTCTTCTCCGCGGTCCTGCGAGGACTCACCGACACGGCCCGAGCGGCAGGATTCGAGGTCCTGGTGAGCAACACCGACAACGACGCCGACATCGAGGCGCGGTCGCTGGAGCTGCTGGCCGAGCAGCGTGTCGACGGCATCGTCATCGCACCGGTGTTCCAGCCCGAGCCCTCGGCGCTGATCCGGCTGCAGAACGAGGGCATGCCCATCGTCCTCCTCGACCGCCGGATGCCCGGGCTGGAGGAGCTGCCGCTCGTCTCGATCGACCACGTCGACGCCACGGAGCAGGCTGTCCGCTCGCTCATCGAGCTGGGGCATCGCCGGATCGCTCTGCTGACCGAGGCGGTCCAGGTGCACTCCACCCTGGAGGCCTTCACCGAGGGTCCGGGCCAGGGCTCCGACGTGTCGCTGCTGCGTCCGTCCGCGCAACGCCTGATCGGCTATCTCCGGGCGCTGCGCCAGGCCGGGATCGCCATCGACGAGGACCTGATCATCCGCTCCGGCTACACCACGGAGCTCGCCCAGGAGGCGGTCGAGGCCTTCCTCGACCGCTCCCCCGACGTCACGGCCCTCCACGCCACCGACGCGGTGCTGAGCTCGGGCGCCTATCGGGGCATCCGCTCCCGCGGACTCCGCGTCCCCGAGGACCTCTCCCTGATCGGCTTCGACGATCAGGACTGGACGACGATGGTGCAGCCGCCCGTCTCCGTGGTCGAGCAGCCGCGACAGCGCCTGGGGGCGACCGCCACCACGACCCTCGTCGGCATGATCCGCGGCGGGACGGCGGAGCCGCGGCGCCAGATGCTCGCTGCCGAGCTGCTGGTGCGCGGTTCCGCCGCCCCGCGGTGACACGGATCGTTCAGGCGCGATAGCGCCGCGCGGTGGCCTCCGAAACGCGGCCGTCGCGGACGTCCGCCTTCAGCGCGTGCTCCTCCCGTGCAGACGGGTCCCCGTAGCCGCCGGCGCCCGCGGTCTCGATCGAGGCCCATTGCCCGGGCTGCAGCACCGTGTATCCGTGGTCGATGGGGCGGGCGCCCTCGCTGAGCACGCATCGGGCCGAGGCGCCGGGGCCCCCGCCGAACACGCCCCACGGCTGTGAGCGCTGGCGGCTCGTGTCCAGCCAGAAGTGGACGTCCGCGGCCTCCGCCCGGATCCGCCGACGGATCCCCATCCCGCCGCGGTGCTCCCCGATGCCGCCGGAGTCCTCGATGAACTCGTAGGCCTCCACCATGAGCGGATACTCGGTCTCCAGGCTCTCCACCGGGAGGTTCGAGGTGTTGGTCATGTGGACCTGGACGCCGTCGAGGCCGTCCTTGTTGTGACGGGCGCCGCTTCCGCCGCCGATCGTCTCCAGGTAGACGAAGTCCCGGCCCCGTGCCGGGTCGTGGCCGGAGAAGTGCACGCCGGTGTTCGCGCCGTTCGACGCCGCCGTGATGCGCTCCGGGACGGCCTCCGCGAGGGCCCCCTGGATGAGGTCCACGATCCGCTGACAGGTCTCGCTGCGGCCGTTGACCGCGGCGGGGGCCGAGCAGTTCACGATCGAGTTCTCCGGCGCCTCGATCGTCACCGGGCGGTACAGGCCCGCGTTCGGCGCGATGTCCGGATCGATCATCGTCTTGATCGTGTAATACACCGCGGCGTAGAGACCGGTCCACACGACGTTGACGCTCGCCCGCACCTGCGGAGGGTTCCCGGCGAAGTCGAACAGCATCCGGTCGCCGCTGACGACGATGCGCACGCGGAGCACCAGCTCGTCGTCGAGCTCCGGGCAGTCGAAGCGGTCCTCGAAGGAGTACTCCCCGTCGGGGAACTCCGCGATCGCCGCACGGGTGCGTCGCTCGGTGTAGTCCAGGAGCTCCGCGCCGATCGCCTGGACGACCTCGGTGCCATGGCGCTCGCACAGTTCGCCGTAGCGCGTCACGGCCACCCGCAGCGCCGCCTCCTGCGCGCGCAGGTCCGCGATGCGCTCCTCCGGCACCTGGCAGTTCAGCAGGATCAGCTGGAGCAGCTCCTCCTGCCGCACGCCCTCCCGGACGAGGTGGACGGGCGGGATCCGGATGGCCTCCTGGAAGATGTGCGCGTGCCCCCGGTCGCCGAAGTCCGCGTGATGGGCCAGCGTGGCCGCCCAGGCGCGCAGCTCCCCGCCGACGAAGATCGGCGTGGCGAGGACGATGTCGGGAAGATGCGATCCGCCGCCGGTGTACGGGTCGTTGCCGATGAAGACGTCCCCGGGCCGGATCTGCTCCATCGGGTACTGCGCGCGCAGCGCGGCGACGATCCCCATCAGCGAGCCCAGGTGCAACGGCGAGCCGCCTTCGTCCTGGGCGATGGCCTGCCCCTCGGCGTCGAAGAGGCTCGCCGTGCAGTCGCGGCGCTCCTTGATGTTCGGCGAGTACGCCGCCTTCACCAGGGTCTCGCTCATCTCCTCGACGATCGTCGAGAGCGCTGAGCCCACGACCTCGACGAGCACCGCGTCCAACTCGATGGCGGTCATGACTGGTCTCCGATCTCCACGATGAGGTTCCGATAGGCGTCCACGCGGCAGACGTCGGACGGCAGCAGCACCGTCGTGGTGTCCATCTGCTCCACGATGGCGGGGCCCGTGACGACGTCGCCCGGGGTCAGGCGCGCGCGGTCGTACACGGGGGTGTCGACGTAGCCCTCCGCGGGGTCGAAGCAGGTGCTGCGCGTGCCGATGATCGCCTTCTCCGGCTCGGAGGCGTGGATCTCGTCGCGTCGGACGTCCACGTGGGCCGCCGAGCCCGACGCTTCAAGACGGAACGTGACGACCTCCACGGTCGCGTCCTCCGAGCGATAGCCGTACACCCGCTCGTGCGCCTCGTGGAACAGCTCGATCACGGCGTCGACACCGTCGCGCGCGAACCGGTGCCCCGCGGGGACCTCCACCGCGAGCTCGAAGTTCTGGCCGCGGTAGCGGAGGTCCAGTCGGGGCCGCAGCGTACGCCCGGCCTCCTCCACCTCCTCTTCGACGAACCAGGCCGCGGCGCGCTCGGTGAGCTCGTCGAAGACCTCGTCGACGTCCGCGGCCGTGGACTCGTCGACGCGGGTGATGTGGGTCCGCATGAAGTCCGTCTTCACATCGGTCATGAGCAGGCCGAGCGCCGACTGGGCGCCGGGGATCTCCGGGACGACCATGGTCTTCATGCCCAGCTCACGGGCGAGGCGCGAGGCGTGCAGCGGACCGGCGCCGCCGAACGGGACGAGGGCGTAGGCGCGGGGGTCGTATCCCCGCTGGACGCTGACGACGCGGATCGCCCTGGCCATGTTCGCCGTGACGACGCGCAGGATCCCGAGCGCGGTCTCCTCGACGGAGAGTCCCAGCGGCTCGGCCAGTCGGGCCACGGCCGCCACCGATGCCTCGCGGTCGATCTTCATCTGGCCGTTCAACAGGTAGTCCGGGTTGAGCATCCGAAGGACGACGTTCGCGTCGGTGACGGCCGCGTCGGTCCCGTTGCCGTAGCACGCGGGACCGGGGAAGGCCCCCGCGCTCTGCGGCCCCACGCGCAGGTGGTTCCCGCTGTCGATCCACGCGAGGGACCCGCCGCCGGCGCCGACCGTGTGGATGTCCAGCATCGGCGAGCGCACGGGACGCCCGTCCAGCTCCATCCCGGCGGTGACCTTCGGCCGGCCCTCCTGAACGAGGGAGATGTCGGAGGACGTGCCGCCCATGTCGAAGGTGATGATGTCCTCGAAGCCGGCGGCCGCGCAGATCTGCGCGGCGCCCACGACACCGGTGCTCGGCCCGGACAGGACCAGGCGCACCGGGAGGGCCTCGGCGGTCGAGAACGGGATCACGCCGCCGTTGCTCTGCGTCACGTGCGGCACGGCCGTCAGCCCTCGGTCGGCGAGGACGCCGCGGAGCCGGGCGAGGTAGTTCGCGACCACGGGACCGACGTACGAGTTGGTCACCACTGTCGACAGCCGCTCGTACTCGCGGAACTCCGGAAGGACGTCGCAGGAGAGCGAGACGTACACGTCCGGCATCTCCTCGCGGATGATCTCGCCGATGCGCCGCTCGTGGTCGGGGTTGAGGTAGCTGTAGAGCAGGCAGACGGCGATCGCGCCGACCCCCGCCTCCCGCAGCTCCCGGACGGCCCGGCGCACGTCGGCCTCGTCGAGCGGCGTCTCGACCGCTCCGGTGTGCCGCACCCGCTCGGTGACCTCCATCCGCAGGTGCCGAGGAACCTGCGGGGTCGGCTTGTCCGCCTGAGGGTCGTACATGCTCGGCCGGCGCCCTCGTCCAAGCTCCAGGAGATCGCGGAACCCGCGGGTCGTGATGAGGCCGGTGCGCGCGCCGCGCCCCGTCAGCAGCGCGTTGGTGCCGACGGTCGTCCCGTGCGCGAAGTAGCCCACCTCGCCGATCTCGCGCCCGCCGATCTGATCGAGGATCTCCGTGACCCCCTGGACGATGGCCCGGCCGGGGTCGTCCGGGGTGCTCGAGACCTTGCGCACGTGGACGCGTCCCGTCTCCTCGTCGAACGCGCAGACATCGGTGAAGGTTCCTCCCGTGTCCACTCCGATGCGAAGGGTCATGCCGTCACCGCTTCTTCCTGGTCGTCGTTGCTGTCATCGGTCGAGTGGAGGCGCCGCACGGCCTCCGCGTCGAAGGGGATGCCGTGCTCGAACGCGCCGTTCACCTGGCACACCTGGGCGGCATGGGCGCTCGCCGCGACCAGCGTCGAGCGGATGCTGCGGCCGGTGCCCAGTCCGACGAGGACTCCGGCGATGAACGCGTCTCCCGCTCCGAGAGTGTCTCGCACATTCACCCGGTCCGCCTCCTGGTGGCGGATGCCCTCGGCGGATCCGAGGAGCGCGCCCGCCGCCCCCATCGTGACGAGCGCATGCTCGGCGCCGGCGTCGAGGGCGCGCGCCACGAGCGCCCTCGCCTCGGCTTCCTCCAGGTGGCCGCCCGAGAAGCTAGCGAGGTGGAGGTGCCGCAGGTACGGAAGGACGGACGCCTCGTCGAATCGGCTGCCGAAGTCGAAGGAGACCCGCGTCCGCGCCGCCATCTCCGGGATGCGATCGAGCAGCGGCCCCGCGTAGCCCGAGTGCACGACGTCGAACGCCGCCATGGCCTCCAGCTGCGCGGAGTCCAGGTCGAACAGCGCCGTCGTCCGATCCGAGCGCAGGAAGACGCGATCGTTGCCGATCAGTTCCACGTCCGCGGTGGCGTTGGGGGCGTGGACCACCCGCGTGAGGGCGGTGTCGACGTGCTCCGCCTCGAGGGCCCGCAGGATCTGGCGGCCCGCGGCGTCGTCCCCCAGGACCCCGAGATAGCCGGCCCGCGCGCCGAGCCGGGCGGCGAACACCGCGACGTTCACCGCGTTCCCGCCCGGGTACATCATCGCCTGATGCAGGTATCGATCGGCGACGTTGTCACCGGCACCGAGGACTCTCATCGGTCGCTCCCGCCCCGCTCAGTAGGCGATCTTGTACATGTAACGACGCTGGGAGGTGTCGTGCCCCCGCCGAGCGGCCACATGGTCGAGCACGCGCCGCTCCGCGCTCATCAGGGCGAGGACGCTCAGGTCCGGACGCGCCGCCGCGGGGATGCCCGGAAGGCTGAAGCCCGCCGTGTCGACGGCTGCCGAGTTGCGCGTGCGCGCCTCGGCGAAGCGGACGACGCGCTCGCCGAGCGCGCGGCTGTCGTCCTCGGCCACCAGGGTCACGACGGTGGTGTCCTCGAGGATCATCTCCAGCGGGCCGTGGAAGAAGTCCCCCGCGTTGATGGCGGCGGAGTTCATCCAGCTCATCTCCTGGAAGTAGCACCAGGCCATCATCTTCGCCATGCCGTACGCCGGCCCGCCGCCGACGATGTAGCTGAGGGGCGCGACGGGGGCGGCGAGCAGGTCGGCGACGCGCTCCCCCGCGTCCGCGACCTCGTCCTTCACCGCGCGGAGCGCGTCGGGCAGCGCCGGGATGCCGGCACGGAGGTCGGCGGCCTTCTCGGGCGCGCCGTACGCCTCCAGCAGAGCCGCCGCGATCTGCTCGTTGTGCACGAGCTTGGGCTCGGTGATCGAGATGGTGTCCGGATAGTCGAGGTGGACGTCACCGATCCGCGACAGCCCGTTGTCCCCCTGACGGGAGATGCCCGCGACGAGCGCGCCGCGCGCCTTCGCGAACTCCGCGGCGGCGACGGTCTCGGGCGTGTTGCCGGAGTGCGAGGCCGCGACGACGAGCGCCTTCTCGTCCAGCCCCACCGGAGCGCGGGAGGTGAGCTCGGCGCTGGTGATCCGCTGGGTGACCAGCCCGGGCGCGTATCGGTCGAGCAGGTCGAACGCGGGGTAGGTGCCGAAGTGCGATCCGCCGCAACCGACGAGGTAGACGCGCTCGACACCGCGCTCGACCGCGCGCGCCACCAGGGACCGCGCCTTGCCGTCCTGGTCGATCGCATGCTGCACGCACGCCTCGAAGTCGTCCGGAACCGGGATCAAGTCGCTCATCGCCATCGCTTTCTCTGCGTCGGATCGCCCTGCGGGCCAAGAATGTGGAACGTTCCCACACAGGTACTCTGACGCAGATTGGGAACGGTGTCAATAGTGGCGAGGACAACGATCCCGGCTCGGCTCGGCGAGTCGGGGAGTCCCGCAGGCCGGCAGGCTCGCGGCGGAGACGGCGTCAGGCCGGGACGACCGGCGTCCAGGCGTCGTCGTCCGCGGCGGGCCCTGCGGTGGCGAATCCGTCGAACCGGTCGATCCGGAACCGTTCCAGTACCGGGGAGGCCGCCCCGGTGTCGATCTCCTCGGCGAGCAGCTCACCGAGGATGAGCCCGAGCGTGGCACCCGAGTGGGTGAACAGCACCGACAGGCCGGGCACGACGGGCACCGCGCCCACGACTGGATCGCCGTCCGCCGGGATGGGCTTCGGGCCGGCGGCGACGCGCCTCGCCCGGAGCCTCTCCGTCCGGGCGAGGACGCGGGACGCTTCGTCGAGGAGCCCCGTCACGGTCTCCGCGGGCACCGTCCACGTCCCGTCCTCGGAGCGGCGCACGGTCCGCGCCGCCCACCCCGAGTCGAGCGCGAGGCCTCCGTCGGGAAGGGGGCGGACGGCCACGCGCGGGGTGTTCATGACCATCCGCACGCGCTCAGCCAGCGGCGCGGTGTGCACGATGCACGACGGGACCGTGGCCTCCGGCAGCGCGACGCCGACCGTCGCGAGCAGGGCGGGCGTGGCCGCTCCCGCGGCGAGGACCACACGGTCGGCGGGGATCGCCGCGCCGTCCGCGAGGTGCACGCCGACGACGCCGCCGGCGTCCGTCGCCACCGCCCGCACCGCGGTGCGGGAGACGAGCCGTGCCCCTCCGGCGACGGCCTCGGCCACGAGATCGGCGACCAGCGGGGGGAGATCGACCCATCCCTCCCCCGGATTGACGATCGCCCCTTCCTCGGCGACCGCGCCGGGTCGGACGTCGGGGGCGTGCTCGGCGATCCGCGTCCTCGGGACCCAGATCGCGTCGTACCCCCGCGAGCGCTCCCGCGCGAAGGTCGGCTGCAGGCTGGATCCCGGTCTCGCCCACTTGATCGCCCCGTCGAACCGGAGGTGGTCGGCGCTGTCCGGATGCCGCGCGGCCCAGGTCCGGTAGCGATCGATGCCGAGCAGCCGCAGCCGGTGATACGCCTCCGACCGCTCCCCCGAGGAGTTCAGCCACGACAGCGATCGACCCGACGCACCGTCGGCGAGGTCGCCGGAGGTCACGAGGGTCACCGCCATTCCCCGACGGGTCAGGTGAGCGGCGACCGAGGCGCCGAGGATGCCGCCGCCGACGACCACGACGCGGTGCGGTCTCGTGGCGTTCATTGCTTCCTTCGTCGGCGGACGCGGACGACGCCAGTCTGGGGGCAACGCCCGGACGAGCGCAAGGCCGCGCCTCCCCCGCCGCGCCCGAGTGGGTCCCGTCGCCGGCGCAGACGCAGGACGGCGAGGCGGAGGCGACGCCTCATCCGGTCGGCACGCGAGCGGAGGAACCAGATCATGGCGAGGACGCCGAGCGCCACGGGCACGAACTCCGGCGCGAGCAGGAAGGTCCCGAAGATCACCTCCACGCCCTCGAATCCGACGAGCGCGGTTGCCGCGAAGTACACCGCCGTGCTGCCCCGGACCAGCGGGACGAGGAGGAGGTGGCGCAGTCGGCGCGAGGCCCGCGCGCGGATCAGCCGCCAGCGGCGGCGGGCACGGTCCGCGCGGGGACGGATGGCGACGACGAAGGAGGGAAAGGACGGCATGGCGAGACTCCGGGCTCGGCGGTCAGGGTCGCAGAGGCGCCCGTGATCACGGCCGCGAGAACCCGCTTGCGGGCGGCGGGAGTCAGCGGAGGACGACGGCGCGCACGAGAACGCGCCCCGGCGCGCGCGGAGCCGTCAGCCCCCGCACGCGCAGCGCAGGGTGCCGCGGCGGCTCCTCGTCGTCCGCCCCCGCCGCCGGATCGACCGGCGGCGACGAGGCCGCCGTCCCGTGGCGCGCGACGGGCGCCGACACCGTACTCCGGGCGATCCATGCGCCGAGAACGATGACCCCCACGGCGACCAGCCACGCGAGCGGCGTCGCGTGGCTGTCCAGCCAGAGAGCGGTGCCCGCGGCGACGACCGCGGAATCGATCGCCCCGACCACGCCCATGTCGGCACTCTACGCGGGACGCATCCGCGTGCCTAGCACCTGGACCGACCGGGGGCAATCCGGGCGCGGAGGGTCGAGTCGCGGCGTAGCGTGCCCGCAACGCCCGAGGCGGATCACCGCTGACCCGCCTCACCGGAGAGGAGACCGATCATGACGAACAACCCGATGGTGCCCCTGGTCCCGGAGGACCCGGACGACGAGGGCATCCCGGAGGCTGTGCTGCGGGAAGAGGACGGCAGGGAGACGCTCGATCCCGACGCCGCCGACGAGCTCGTGGACAGCGCCGAGGCCGACCGGATCGCGGCTGAGGGAGACGAGGGCTGATCGGAGGTCTGGGCGACGAACCCCCCGCGCCCGGGAGTCAGGGAAATCCCGTATGCCGAACTTCAGCGAATTCACAGTGTGCGATTCTGAGCGCAGCGACGCCCCGTCGCGCCCTT
The DNA here is from genome assembly GCF_037083505.1 of Microbacterium sp. CCNWLW41. NCBI lineage: Bacteria > Bacillati > Actinomycetota > Actinomycetes > Micrococcales > Microbacteriaceae > Microbacterium > Microbacterium sp. CCNWLW41. Next base: position 472,683 of record NZ_JBAOJP010000002.1, on the reverse strand, counting down.
TGTTCGACTGGAGCAGACATGACCATTCCCACGACCGTCAAGGTCGCCTTCTGGATCTTCCTCCTCGGAGCCCTGCTGGACATCACCCTCTCGATCATCGGGGTGGCCGGGAGCTCCTTCATCGCCGCCGCCGGCGGGGCGTCCGGAGACGCGGCCGTCGCGACGGGCGGCACCGCGCTGCTGTGGATCTCTATCGGCCAGCTCGCCATCGCCGTGATCCAGCTGATCGTGCTGTGGAAGATGAAGGCGGGTAAGAACTGGGCGCGCATCCTCATCACCGTCTTCGAGATCCTCGGGCTGTTCGTGCTCTTCAACGACCAGTCGATCTGGACCATCATCGCCGTGGTCATCGGCCTCGTCGCCGTCGTGCTGATGTGGCTCCCCGCATCCAACGACTATTTCCGCAAGACCGCCTGATCCGAGACGCGACGACGCCCCGCCCCGGCGACCCCGCCGGGGCGGGGCGTCCTGTCTCAGCGCCCCCGGACGCCGACCCTGCGCAGCGCCGCAGCTCGCGAGGATCCGTGCACCCCTCCGGACGTCAGTCGACGCGGCCCTCGGCCCACTCCTTGATGAGCGTCACGACGGCGACCGCCTCGCGCTCGCCCAGATGTCCCGGGAGATGGTGCACCGTACCGGGCGCGGCGATGATCCGGCTCCCGTTCTCGGGATCCGCGTGCACGGCGCCGGCGTCGACCTCGGACCGCGGAGTCACGACGGGACCCTCGCCGAGGTCACGGGAGCGCAGGTGGCGATCCGTGAGCATGAGCCCGTACGGGCCCGCCAGCGTGCTGGCGCTGAAGCACGCGAGGATCCGCTCCCCCGCGTCGAGCGGCATCTTCTTCGCGAACTTCGCGAAGTGCTTCGCCTGCTTCGGGTCGTCGGGGTACTTCACCGCACCGGTGAGGCCGAGCTCGCTCACCCTGCCGCGGACGTCTCCCGCCGTGGCGGGGGCGTCCGCGACCTCCTCCCCCGTGCTCCCGAGGGTCTCCAGCGTCATCGTGATCACGGCGACGAGCAGCTGGCTGAACCACTCGGCGTCCTCCTCGTCGACGAGGGAGCCGGCGGTGTCCCAGTCGTAGTCGCCGATCGCGGTCGACGCGATCGCACCGGCGGTGCCCGCGACGCCGTTCGGTCCGACGTAGAGCGGATACTGCCGCGCCTCGCCCTTGCCGAACACGAGGTCCACGCTGTCCTTGGCGATGAGCCGGCGATCGGTGACCAGGAACCCCTGCGCCTCCCTCTTGTTCGTGAACCGAGACGCGACGTCGTATCCCACCCAGATGACGGGGAGCTCGTCGTCGCCGGCGGGCGAGACGAGCATCATCTGCTGGACGGCCCGCCACAGCACGTTCTGCCCGTCCTCCCAGGTCGGATGCGCGTGCCCGGGGACGAAGACGAAGTCCTGGATGTCGGGGAGGTCCGCCGCGAGCGTCGATGCCCGTGCCGTCAATGTCCGGAACAGGTCGGCGCGCTGCGGGGGAAGGGATGACACATACGTCTCGATGCTGTCCACGCAGAGAGCGTATCGAAGGTTGAATGACCATTCAGCTGATCGGGCGCGACGCGTTACGGGGAAGCACGTAGCTCCGGAGGGTCGTGGGCTGCGGCACCGGTTGAATCGAGAGGCGCCGAGCCGCCGCGACCCCATCACGCGGAGCCCGGAACAGCCGGATCCGCCGGATCCACCGCACAGGGGAGACCACATGACGCTCGACGACCACGCCCGCCCCTCCGCCGCCCCGACCGGCAGGCAGCTGCTGCGCGAGGCATGGCGTCACCTCAAGACCGTTCCGGGCGTGGCCGCGCTCCCCCTGCTCGGCGGGATCGCCGGCACGGTCCTGTTCCTCCTCTTCGCGGGCCCCGGGATCGTCGCGGGCGTCGTCGCCGTCCCCGACGACCACACCCGGACGATCGTGCTCACCATCGCCGCGATCGTGGGGGGCGTGGCCGCGACGCTCGCCGTGACCTACTTCCAGGGGGCCGTCGTGAGCGCGGCGCTCCAGCAGGCGGCCGGCGAGCCCACCTCCGTCGGTCAGGCGCTGGGTGGGGCGAACCGGCGCTTCGGTCGGCTCCTGCAGTGGGGGTTCGTCGTCGCGTCGGTCAACGTCGTGCTGTCGCTGATCCGGGACCGCAACAACGTCTTCACCAGCATCCTCTCCGCGGCGGGCGGCCTCGCCTGGAGCGCGGCCACCTTCCTCGCCCTGCCGTCCGTCGTGTCGGAGGGCATCGGGCCCATCGCCGCCGTGAAGCGGTCGGCCACGTTGTTGAAGACGACCTGGGGCAGCGCGGTCCGGGTGACGCTGCGGTTCGGCCTGATCCTGCTCCCGGCGTTCCTCGTGGCGATCCTCCTCGTCTTCGTCGGCGCGATCACGATGGGCGCGGTGAACGAGGTGGCGGGCGTCTGCATCATGGTGCTGGGCGTCCTCGTGCTCGTCTGCGCCCTCGCCTTCATGAGCACGATCAAGGCCTACGTCACGACCCAGCTCTACCTGTACGCCTCCGGCCGCCCCACGGCCCTTCCGGCCGAGCTCGTCCGCGGAGCGGTCCGGACCGCCTGACGGCCCGTCGGCGACGGGCGACGAGTCAGTCGGGCGCGCCCGCGTAGGCCTCGTACACGGTGTCCTCGGGGAGCCCCTCGGGGAACAGCACGTCGAACGGGAGCGTCTCGCCCGTCTGGCGCGGCTCGGGATGACCGACCTCGGCACCGATGATGCGGCCGTCCGGGTCCCGGGCGATCACCACGACCGTGATCGCCTGGTCCGGATCGGTGAAGGGTCCGGTGAGGATGCCGGACACGGCGGTGCGCCCACCGGTCGGCGCCTGGGCGACGAGGTCGCTCACGGCCACCGATGCCGTCACCGGTTCCGGCTCGTCCACGGCGCGGTCGGGATCGGGCAGGGTGACCCGGAGCTCGGCGATCTCCGCATCGCCGACACGGGTGAACGACCCGCCGACGGCGGATCGCCCCTCGGGGATGGTGCGGCGGTGCGTCGCCGAGTCGACGACCTCGCCGTCCGCGTCCAGGGCGTCGATCTGCACGCCGGCGACCGGATAGATCCCCTTGCCCTCCGGGTTATCGATCACGACGACGTACCAGAAGAAGCCCAGCTCGCCCGGCACGCGCCCGTACGCGCTGTCGGCGACGCTCAGCGACGCTCCCGCCTGCGCGGAGGGAGCAGTCGTCGGGGTGGCGGTGAGGCCGGGGCCCGTCGACGACGACGGATCGGGCGTGGCTGTGCGGGAGGCGATCGGTGACGACGAGGGATCCGGGGCGCCGGCGGACGGCACGCACCCCGCGAGCAGACCGCTGGCGGCCGCCACGAGCGCGAGCGTGACCAGCGCCGTCGGGCGCCGCGAGGAGACCGTGCGGTTCACCCGTTCACGGTACCTCGGTGCCGTGCCGTCGTCACCGCCCGGAGGCCGTGGCGCCGGTCGGGTGATGCAGGTGCAACCAGGGATGCTCCCGCGTGAGACGAGCGCACAGCCGGTCCACGGCGGGATGCCCCGCAGCCCCGATCCACAGGGTGAACGGCAGGGGCCGACGCGTCCCGGGCTCGGGCAGCCACTCCTCCGCCCAGCTCCCGAGCGCATCCGCCAGCACCTCGCCGGGCCGCGGAAGCCGCCCGTCACGTGCCGGAGCGAGGTCCTGGCGCACCTGGATCGGCATGAGCCCGGGCGGACCAGGCCAGCCGCGCAGGGTCATCGGCCCCGTGCTCTCGATGAACACCTGCCCGTACCCGTCCAGAGGAAGGGCACTGAGCAGCCGGTTGAGGAACGGGACGTCGGTGCCGACGCCGGCGAGGACGTAGTGCTCTCGATCACGATCGGTAGGGATCATGCACTCAGGTTAGCCTTACCTAATTGAATTCGCATCAGGGATGGCAAGCGTTCATTCACGCCGTTCACCAAACAAGCTCTTGTTTGGTGAACGGCGAAAGCCTACGGTGTGGGTGCATGACACCGAGCACCTCCTCCCGCACCCGAGGACTCCTCCTCCGACCCGTCCTGGTATTGGCCGCGAGCCTCCTCCTCACCGCCTGTTCCCCCGATGATCCTGTTGCCGCCCCGGCTGAGGACCGCCCCGCTGCAACCGGCGCTGCCGGCATGGAGCCCGCACGGCTGACGACGCCGCGCCTCACCGGCGCTCAGAACTTCCGAGACGTCGCCGGCACCGCCACGACGTATTCGCTCGAAGGCGGCACCCGGCTCGCGGACGGGGTCGTCTACCGGTCGAACGCACTCGACCGACTCACGGACGAGGATATGGAAAGGATCGCCGACCTCGACGTCCGGACGGTGATCGATCTCCGCAGCGACGAGGAGATCGAGGGGCACGAGGATGTCCTCCCCCAGGGGGTCGAATGGGTCCACGTCGACGTGATGGGGCGAGGCGACACGGCCGTCAACCCGTTGCGCCAGTTCGACGTGGACACTCCCGAGGCCGCGGCGCAGGCGCTGGCGTCGGCGAACGTCGCATTCGTGGAGGACGCGAACCAACGCGAGGCCTTCCGAGACGCGATCCGGGTCATCGCGGAGGCCGACGGTGCCGTACTCTTCCACTGCACCGCGGGAAAGGACCGCGCAGGCTGGCTCTCCGCGGTCCTCCAGCTCGCCGCCGGTGTCGACGAGGCCGACGTCACCGCCGACTATCTGGCGAGCAACGAGTACAACGCCGCGTGGATGGCCGAGACGGGAGCATCCCTCGCCGAGCAGTACGGGGAGGACATGGGTGCCACCTATGCGGTCCTCCTCGGCGTGCAGGAGGAGTTCCTGGCCGCAGGCCTGGAGGCGATGACCGCGCAATACGGCGGGATCGAGGGCTATCTCCGCGACGGCCTCGGCCTCGACGCGGGGACGGTCGATGCTCTGAAGCGCAAGCTCACGGTCTGAGGAGGCGACATGAGCAGGCGCACGCGATTGGTCGCCCTGGCGGTCGGCCTTGCGGTCGCCCTCGCGTTCGGCGGGACGGCGTGCACCGCCGCGCCCGCATCGCCGCCCTCGCCCACCATGTCTCCCTTGGAGGACCCGGCGACTTCTGCGCCCCCTGGACCACCGGCCGCAGCTCCTCCGACGACGGTCAAAGGCGCAGGTCCGTTCGACGACGAGGGAGCCGACCTGCACCTCGGCTCGTTTGCGGCGGACGACGCGGAGGAACAGGCGGTGGCGGATGCGTGGATCGCCTACTGGACGTTTCGCCTCCCCGCTTATCACCGAGTCGAGGTTGACGAGGAACGTCTTGGGGAAGTCGCTCGCGGCCAGGCCGCCGACACGCGGTACGCGAGTACGTGGCGTACCTCCGCGCGAACGGTTTGCGCACCGTCGGCGACATCCGCATCGGCCTCAGTGACATCCGCATCGAGGACGACGACTTCGCGGGGGTGACGGGCTGTCCGGAGAACCGCACCGTCGACCGCGACGCCTCGGGCATCGCCGCGGAGGAATTGACCCCGTTCGCTCAGCACCTCGGCATCCTCGAGAAGATCGACGGACGATGGATCATGACGCACACCGAGACAGTGAACAACGAGGGGTGCTCCGCTGAATGAGCAAGACGCTCTCGGCGTCGGGGCCGCATCCGTCGCGCTCCGTCGACCCCGTGTCCAGCGCCTGGTCGAGGCCGAAGGGGCCCGGGATCCTGGGGCCATGACTGCTCCCTGCCGAGGACATCGGTGATGTCCGTCACCGTCCGCACGCTGCGCTGCACCCCGGAGGACGTGTTCCGGGTGCTCGGCGACGGCTGGATCTTCCCCTCCTGGGTCGTCGGCGCGTCCCGGATGCGGGAGGTCGACGAGGCGTGGGCCGCCCCGGGCGCCCGCCTGCACCGTTCCTTCGGCGTGTGGCCGGTGCTCATCGACGACGTGACCGTCGTGGAGGAGCGCGACGAGCCACGGCGGCTGGTCATGCGCCCGAAGGGCTGGCCGATCGGCGAGGGGAAGGCGACCGCCACCTCCCAGCCCTCGACCGCGGACGAGGAGATCGACGACGGTCGCGCCGCCTGATCGGGGATCAGCGTGCGGCTTCGCGTCGCCCGGCACGCGCGGCGAACGCGTCCACAGCGTCGAGGACCTCGTCGCTGCACCAGAACGGGCCGAGCCGGTGCTCGGACTTGGATGTGAGGATTCCCGCGTCGACGAGGGCCGTCAGCGGCGGATAGACGTTGGGCCTCTGGATCCCGAGCTCCCGTGCGGCGGCTTCTGCGTTCAGCACGGGCCTTCGGGCCACGACATCGAGCAGCTTCCAGGCGTTGCTGGAGCGGCGCACGGTGAGTCGCTCGTCCCAGCCGGCGCGGATCTCGTCGATCTCCCGGACCAGTCGCCGCGCGTTCTCCACGGCCCGGAGTGCCGCCCGTGCAAACGAGAGCACGATCGGCGACACGTCCCCCGTGCGATAGGCGGTCAGCGCCTCGTGATACCCGGAAACGTCCGCGAGAAGCCCCGCGGACACGGGGACGGCCACGTTGCGGGTGACCCCCGATGGCGAAGAAGCGCTTGAGCCAGAGCTCGTCCGGTGCGTCCGTTCCCGTCGGTGAACGGGTGGATCGTCTCGAACTGCGCATGGGCGACGGCCGTCTGCACGAGCGGCGACACGTCGGTGCGTCGGGCGAAGGCGGTCAGATCCTCGATCAGGGCCGGCACGCGTTCGTGCACCGGCGCGACGAAGTCCGCGCCGTGGGGGGGGGATCCCCCCGCGCGCCGATCCAGACGGCCTCCGTCCGCCACTCGCCGGGAGTCGCGGTCAGGTTCTCGATCTGCGATGACGACGCCGCTTCCGAGCGCAGCAGAACCGGTGCGAAGGCAGTGACACGGTGCCCGAGCTCGGCGTCGAACCGGTGGAGTTCGCTAGTTGCCTCCGCTGCGAGGCTCACCGCTTCCTCCCGAGGGCGAGGAACGAGGTCCGCGATGCTCGGTGGGACCGCGGCACGGTAGCGCCCGCGGTCCGCGGTCGGCCGCGTACCGCCGAACGTCGACGCAGCCCGCCACTCCGCCTCCTCGTGGGAGATCGATGGCCAGTCCACGTCGCGCGGGGCGGAGGGGTTACTCATAATCGTCCTCGTCAGAATTATGACTTTTGACGTTACTCATAACGTTGCGTGCGCGCACGATCATCGCTCGTGTTGCCGCCTGGCGGGGATGATCGATCGACGCAGGTCGCGGACGAGAGTGCCCGCCGCGACGGTCACACCGCCTGATCGGGGATCAGCGTCTCCGCGGCTACAGTCCGCGAAGGAGCTGATCCGCCTGCGCCACCCCCGAGCTGTACGAGGCGTTCACCGTGCTGGTGCGCATGCCCGCCCAGTAGAGGACGCCGTCGACCGTGGCGGACATCGCGTCGGCATCGCCGCCGCCGCCGTACGGACCCCACGAGTAGGGTTCGTTCGCCCAGTCGGTCAGGACGGCCTTGTGGTAGCGGATCCCCTGATCGCCGGCCGACCGGCGCACGACGTCGAGGACCGCCTCGAAGCGCTCGCGTTCCGGCAGCGCGTTGAGCTCACGGGCGGCTTCCCCGGTCTCCCACCCGACGACGACCTGCCCCTTGTACCGCGGGGAGGCGATCGACGCGTTCCACAGCGTCGTGGGGCGGAGGTCCATCGACTCCGCATATCCCCAGTCATCGGTCCCGAGCGGACGGAACACCTTCTCCTTGAATTCGAGGACGGCCTTGAAGATCGAATGGTAGGCGAATTCGTCGAACGCCGCCCATTTCTCCGTCGGCAGCCCCGGCGAGAATGCGATATCGCGACGCTTCATCACCCCGGCGGGAACGGCCATGACCACGCGCCGCGCGGACAACGCGCCCCGGGACGTGCGCAGCTCGACCCCGCGCGGCGAGTAGGCGACCTCCTCGACCGCGGTCCGCAGCATCACCGGGATGGACCCGGCCAAAAAAGTCAGGAGCTGGTCGTATCCGCCGATGATCTTGTAGTCCCCGTCGTCGTGCTCCGGATCGTCCGGATCGAGGATCTCCGGTTCCGGCGCCTGCTCCGGGTGCAACGAGAACCGGATGCAGCTGCGCAGCTCCGGCTCGACGAGCTCGGCGGGCGTGTGCGACAGGGGCTCGCTGTCGTCCGTCAGCCGATAGATCAGCCCGCTCGGGGTGTTCTCCGGCGGCACTCCCAGCCGCAGCAGGAAGGCGTCGGCCGTCTCGCCGGGAAGCGGCTCCGGCATCGGCGCGTTCTGGCCCGCCGGGTCATAGGCGATGAGAGCGTCGGGCATCCCGAGCGGGAACAGCCACGAGGGGGCCGAGTCCCACTGATGCCACTGCGCCGACGGCGACCCGTCGGGCGCCCCGTCGAGGCGGATGTAGTTGTGGCGGAACATCCGCATGTCCAGGCCCGCCCGCTCGATCCACGGGTACGTCGACGCGTAGGGGCCGCCGTGGACGAGCTCGCACCCGCGTTCCACCGGCACGCCCATCGAGGTGCGGTCTGTGAACATGCGTCCGCCGATCCGGTCGCGGGCCTCCACGATCACGACGCGCAGATCCGGCTTCTGGTCGACGAGCCGTCGCGCCGCGGCGATCCCTGCCGCGCCGGCGCCGACGACGACCACGTCCCAGACCCGCTTGTCACCACGCGGGTGGCCGAGCGAGGGCGAACCGTTGCCGTGCCCGTTGCCCGGGCTCCCCGACGGGTCCGCCGCGGCGCTTGAGACGGTGACACCGGCGGCGGCGATTCCGGCGGCCGCGGCGATCCCCGAGATCAGGAAGCCGCGGCGAGAGAGGTTGTCCATGGAACTCCTTCGTCGGGGACGAACCGAATGGCGATCCATGGGAATGGACCCGCGCGGCGGTCAGGCTATCCAGAGCCGCCGGAGAAGGTCAAGGAATTCCGGAACGACATTTCCCGCGCCTTTTCCATCCCCTCTCCCCTTTGTCGATCCAACAATTCCCATTCCCTTTCGCGTTTTCAGCGAAAGGCCGTGCGGCCCGCCGGGACGGCGCGTCGAGAACGGACCCGCCGGCACCGGTCCGGCGGCCGTCGGGCCTCTCTCCTACAGGTTGCGGATTCCACAACCCGTGCCCGCGGACCACCTCGGTCATCGGCTCGGCGGAGCGTCCACCGCCCGAGACGGCGTCTGCGCCTGCGGATCCGGCAACGCACCCGACTCGGTCTGATCAGTCCGGCGCGACCATCCCGCGCCAGATCATCTCGAGCGCCGAGCGCAGCCGGGCGTTCGTGGACGGATCGTCGATGCGCTCCCCGCGGACGACGAGCTGGTAGTACGCCGCGCCGGCGATCGCGTCGAAACAGGCCTCCACGTCGAGGTCCGCGCGCAGCTCCCCCCGCGCGATCCCCCGGCGCAGCGCGTTCTCCAGCGGCACACGGCGGCGCGAGACGTGCGAGGCCCAGTACGCCCGTTGCAGCGCCCGGTCGGCCATGACGAGACGGATCCGCTGGCGGAACCGCTCCTCCGAGTATCCCGGCGCCGACGGGGCCACGCCGTCCGCCCCGAGCCCTAGGCTGGCGAGCACCGCCTCGCGGAGATCCTGCCCCTCCGGATACTCCGGAGGCACCTCCCTGCCGACGTCCAGCGCCTGGGCGATGAGGGTCGTGAGGGAGGGCCATCGGCGATACAGCGCGGCGCGGCTGACGCCGCCGCGCGCCACGACCCGGCTCACGGTGACGTCCTCACCGGCATCGATGATCGCGAGCGTCGCCGCGATGATCTGGCCGTCGATCTCCGCATCGCGAGGACGACCGGGGCCCCGTCGTGCGGCCCCGGTCGCCTCGGCGGCGAGCATCGTCATGCGGCGAGCGCCCGCGACCGGAGCCGGGCGACGAGGTCGTCGGAGAGCCCCGCGGCCCGCAGCGGCGCCAGCGGATCGCCGTGACGCTCGCGAAGCGTGCCGAGCAGGGTCCGCATCGAGACGTCCATCCCGTCGCCCAGCAGCGCGCTGCCGTCGTGCGCGTCCACGTCGATCCCCAGCGCGCGCCACATCGCGCCCATGACGGGCTCGTTCCGGCGCATGATCGCCGGCATGTTCTCGCCGGTGCGGGCATAGTCGGCGACGATCGCCTCGTCGTCGGCCCCGAGGGCGAGCAGCAGCATCGCGGCGAGGACGCCCGTGCGGTCCCGCCCGGCGGCGCAGTGGAACGCCACCGCTCCGGGACCGTGCGCGATGACGGCCAGGGCGGTCACCAGCGGCGCCGCGGCCCCCTCCGCCATCCGCACGTACATGGCGCCCATCGCCTCGTGACTGAGCGCCGGCCTGTCCTCCTTCATCGACGTCCCCACGTCCGCGATCAGCGGCAGGTGGTGGTACGCCACCGGGAGGGCACCGAGCGGCCCGCGTCCGGTGACCGACGCCTCGAGGGGCGAGCGCAGGTCGATGACGGCGGCGAGGCCGTCGGCGACCAGCCGGTCCGCCACCTCCTCCGTGGCATAGGCCAGGTCGTCGGCGCGGATGGCGACGCCGCGACGCAGCACGCCGCCGTCGATCCGGATGCCGCCGAGGTCGCGGAGGTTGACGGGGGCGCTCAGGGGCACGGCGGGAGTGGTGTCGACGATGGTCATGTGATTCTCCTTCGGATGAGGGCGCTGCCCTGGTCGATCATCGTGACCAGCACGATGATGCAGATGATGATGGCGCTGAGGTGGCCGTAGTCGTACATGCGCATGGCGGTGGTGAGCTCGAGGCCGATGCCGCCCGCGCCGACGAGGCCGAGGATGGTGGCCCCGCGGACGTTCCCCTCGAACAGCAGCAGGGTGTACGAGGTGAGCAGCGGCGCCGCCTGCGGCAGGACTCCGTACTGGATCACCTGCCTCTTCGAGGCGCCGACGGCCTGCATCGCGGTCACCGGTCCGCGGTCGACCTGCTCCATCGCCTCCGCGAAGATCTTGCCGATCGACCCGAGGGAACCGAGCGTCATGGCCAGGATCCCCGCGAACGGCCCGAGGCCCACGGCAGAGACGAACATCAGCGCGAAGACCAGATCGGGCACCGAGCGGATGATGTTCATCACCCAGCGCGTCGGGTAGTAGAGCCAGCGAGGGGCGATGTTCGACGCCGCTCCGAACGCGACCACGAGCGAGAGCACGGCGCCGAGCACCGTCCCGACGACGGCCATCTGGAACGTCTCCAGCAGCAGCGACAGGATCGTGCCGATCTTCGAGAAGTCGGGCGGGAAGAGCCGCGAGAGGAACTCCCCCATGTTCACCGCGCCGTCGCCGAGCTTCACGAAGTCGAAGCCCGCGCCCTGGAAGGACCAGATCAGCACGAGGAGGGCGACGGGCAGCCCCAGGAGGAACCGGGTGCGGGGCACGCGGAAGGCGCTCTCGAGCCGTCGGCGTTCGGCGGGGCCGAGCTCCGTCGCTGCGGTGCGGGCCGGGCGGGCCGGCGCGTCAACGGTCATCGCCGTGCTCCTCGCTGTCGTAGAGCGGTGCCAGCGCCGCGGCGTCGAGACGCGTCGTGGCGTCCGACACGATCATCCGCCCCTGCCGCAGGCCCACGATGCGGTCGCTGTGGGCGAGGGCGAGGGGCAGCACGTGCAGGCTGACGAGCACGGGGATCCCGTCCTCGGTCGCGATCCGTCGCAGCAGTTCCAGCACCGAGTCGGCGAGCCGCGGATCCAGGGAGGCGACGGGCTCGTCCGCCAGGATCACCTTCGGCTGCTGCATGAGGGCGCGGGCGATCGCAACCCGCTGCTGCTGTCCCCCGGAGAGGGAGCGCGCCGGCGCCGTGGCCTTGTGCGCGATGCCGACGCGGTCGAGCAGGTCCAGGGCACGAGTGCGGTCCGCGCGGGAGAAGCCGCCGACGAGGTTCACCGGCCCGGCGCCGTGCAGCGCGCCCGTGAGCACGTTCGTCAGCACGCTCAGCCGGGGGATGAGGTGGAACTGCTGGAACACCTGGCCCACGTCCGCGCGCAGCCGGCGCAGTTCGCCGCGACGGAGGTTCACGACGTCGTGACCCGCGACGCGCACGGTGCCGGACGAGACCGGGGCGAAGCCGGTGAGGCTCCGCATCAGCGTCGACTTGCCCGAGCCGGACGCGCCGAGCAGCGCCACCGTCTCCCCGGCGAACAGGTCCAGGTCCACGCCGTCGAGCACGGCGGTCCCGTCGTAGGCGACGCCGAGGCCGCGGACGCTCACCCGCGGCAGCGCGTGGCGCACCTCCGCGGTGGGCGTGCGCTCGGCCATGACCGGAGGCGCCGGGCGGACGGGGACGGCCGGGCCGGAGACGTTCGTCTCCGACCCGGCGACGCGCACCGCCGTCACTTCAGATCCTTCAGCTCGACGCCCGCGACGCCCGCGATCTCGGCGAAGGACGCGTAGGTGGACGCCTCCGGGGCCACGGTCTGCTCCAGGGTCGCGAAGCTGCCCATCGCGCCCAGGCGCTCGGCGTTCTCCGGAGAGAAGACCGCGGCGATGCCGTCCGCGATCACGGTCCGCGTCTCCGCGTCGAGCGACTGGCGCCCGAGCACCGTGCCCTGGACCGCCATCGACGGGCTCTCGCCCACCGCGCGCCACTCGCCGTCGGCGAAGGGGAACATCGGGGCGCCCAGCTGGGTGAGCATGATGGCGGTGCAGGCGGCGTCGACCTGTCCCTGCGCGAGGGCGGCGAAGGACCCCTCGTGGCCGCCGGCGAAGATCGCCTCGTAGTCCTCGCCCTGCTCCAGTCCCGCCTCGTGCAGCATGTAGACCGGCATGAAGTAGCCGGAGCTCGACGCCTGGTCCGCGAAGGCCACGGTCTTGCCCTTCAGGTCCTCGGGCTTCTGCACGGGCGAGTCCTTCAGGACGACGCAGGTGGAGACGGGCTTGTCGTCGCCGCGGAAGGCCACGAGCGGGTCGACCTCGCCGGTGTTGACCGCGAGCGCGGAGGGGAACCCGCTCATGATCCCGATGTCGACGTGGTCGGCGCGGATGGCCTCGACCACGCTGAGGTAGTCCGGGACGTCGGTGACCTCCACCGCGCGGCCGGTGGCCTCCTCGAAGAGCTCGGCGAAGACCTCGATCGGGTTCTCCGCGGTGGGGTCCTCCCCGATCGGGAGGGTGGCGATGGTGATGGGGGCGTCGGGATCGGTGGGGGCGGCCTGGGCGGTGGCGCCCTGGCAGCCGGTGAGGGCGAGGGCGGCGACGCCGAGGAGGCCCACGGCGGGCAGGGTGAAGCGGCGCATGATGACCTTTCGGGAGGAGGGTGCCTCGCCATTGCGAGATCACCGGTATTCCAACTCCCGAAGGTGACGGGGAATTACGAGACCGGCGTACCGCGAACGGAACGCCGGTTGAACTCCTGGTGACGCGCGGCCGGACAGACGACTCCCGCGCGGCTCAGGAAGCGGGTCGCTCGTCCCCTCCGTCCGCGCCCCGGCTCTCGGACAGCTCCGCCTGCAGCTGGGCGTTCGCGTCCTCGAGATCCAGCACCCGGCTGATCCCGGCGATGTTGAGCCCCTCGTCGCGGAGCCGGCCCGCACGCTTGAGCCGGTCGATGTCGTCGTCGCTGTACTGGCGGGTCCCGCCGTCGCTGCGGGAAGGAGTCAGCAACCCCTTGCTCTCGAACAGCCGGAGGGTGGGGATCGGCATCCCCACCAGCTGCGCGGCGATGGCGATGCCGTACACCGGCGTCCCGGAGTCGCGCTCAGTCATGGTGATCCTCATCGGGTACTTGCAGATCGGTTCGATGTGTTGTATGAGTAAATCTATAGCACACGATGCAGGTTACCTGCATCCCCACCGCCCGATTCGGGCCGCACGAAAGGAGCACATCATGGCATTGAACTTCGACCCGATCAGTCAGCTCGATCGCTTCGCCGCGAGCGTGCTGGACTCCGGCCGCGCACCCCGATTCATGCCGGTCGACCTCGCCCGTGACGGCGACCGATACATCCTTCACGCCGACCTGCCCGGCGTGGACCCCGGATCGATCGACATCGATCTGGACGGGTCGCTGCTGACGATCCGCGCCCAGCGCACCGCGGACTCCGGCGAGGGCGTGCGCTGGCTGAACCGCGAGCGCACGGCGGGGTCCTTCCTGCGCCAGTTCACTCTCGGGGACGGCGTCGATCTGGAGAAGATCTCGGCGTCGTATGAGAGCGGCGTGCTCACCGTCATCATCCCCGTGAGCGAACGGGCGAAGCCGCGCAAGATCGCCGTCGCCTCCGCGGACCAGACGGCCTCCCTCACCGCCTGATCCCCTGGCGACCGCCCCGGGGCGTCCTGGTCCGGACGCCCCGGTCGGCGGCGCCCCGTCCTTGGAAGGAGCAGGAGCATGATGCTCTCCCCCTCACTCAACCGGTTCCTCGCCGAGATGGAGTACCCGGCGGAGAAGGACGATCTGGTCCGCGAAGCGCGCCGCGAGGACCTGCCGATGACGGACCTCCTCGTCGTCCAGGGCCTCCCCGAACGCAGCTACGACTCGTGGTGGCAGATCCGCCGGGCCATCGGCGAGGGCAGTGACGGCGCCCCGGCCGAGCGCGAGCTCGTCGGCGCCTGACGCTGCACGGCGGCGCGTCCCTATTGCACGGGGCGCGCCGCCGTCAAGCCCCCGAAACCCGTCCCTTGCCCGCCCCCTGACACAGATACGGTTCACCCATGGGAACTCTCTACTACGGCAGCGCCGAGGCCCCGATCGAGATCGAGGATCGGGCACTGGCGCACCTGAAGATCGTGATCGCGACCAAACTGCGCCGCAACGAGAGCTTCACCGTCTCGTGGACGCATCCGGAGGAGCAGCCTCGCGGGCGCAGCACCATTTGGGTGCACCCGTCCATCCCGCTGCGCTTCGTGTTCGACGAGCCCGAGCAACCGCCCCTGAGCCGCAAGTGGATCGACGAGCTCGCCCACTCCGCGCACTCCTCCGGCGGCATCAAGCTGATCCCCGAGCACATGGAGTGACGCCGCTGATCGACGAAGGATCTACTCACGCAAGGGCGGGGCGCCCCGCGGTCCTCGGCTGGAACCAGGTCGGCCGATGCCCATCCAATGCGAGTTCGCCCGACGTGGCCCGGCATCGCGAGCCCCGCGGCCTCACCGAGGCGCGGCGTCGGGAGAGTCCCTCATCGAGCGCTCCACCGCGATGGCCCGGAACACGGGCACAAGCGACGCGGGCTGTGGCTCGTAGGCGAACAAGTCAGGACCCGAGAGCCTGGACGCCTCATTCCACTCGTCCGGCCCGCCCCGCGCGAAGTCGAGAGTGAATCTTGACCGTTCGGCGACATGCTCCATGAATACCTTCGAGGTGCGCCCGTTCCCCTCTCGGAACGGATGCGCCTGGTTGAGGTATGCGAACACCGCGGCGGCTCGGTCCACGAACCGATCACGGTCGAGTCGTGCCCAGACGGTAGCCGCGACCAGCCTGTGCATGTCCCGCAGGCAGCGATCGATCTCGCCCGTCTCGACATCGGCGAATCCTCGCGGGGTGCCTTTGAAGAGGTTCACGGTGCGGAACTCTCCTGCCCAGACGTACACGTCTTGGAACAGGTGCCCGTGGATGGCTTGCACATGCGCCGCATCGTAGGTGCGCGGAACCATGACATCAGCGCTCATGAGCTGTCGCTGCCGACGCAGCGTCGCGCCGTGCTCCAGTGCGCTCAAAACGTCACGGTCACGCTCATTCAGCAGGTTTCGCAAGGTCCCGGTCCGAGTGACGGGATCATACGTCTCCGGATAGAAGTATGCGGCCCATCGCTCCTCCCGAGCCGCCATCAGCTCGCGGCGGCCGCTGCCGAACGCCGGCGCTCCGCGGCCTCCTGCATGCGGCGCAGGTACTCCGCGCCATCGATCGCTCCGCGGGCCTCGTCCGTCAGGTTCTCCACGTCCTCGCGGTTCGGCACCCACCCCTCGTGCCATGCTGACGCCAGCGACTGACGAACGGCGTTACGCTGCACGTCGTCGAGCGACGCGAACAGCTCCGGCCAGCGGCTCTCGATGTCGAACGTGTCAGCCATCACGGACCCCCTTCCGGCCCCGCCAGTCTACCGACGTCACCCACGTGACCCCAGGGGTCGGACAGGAAAAACGCGGTTACGACCTGGATTTGTAGCGAACGACGCGACTTCGCCGACGTTGGGCCGCCGCGGAATCCTCCGGGCCGTGCCGGTGTTGGCCCGGACGTGAGCATCGACCGCGCGATCATCGTCCACGGCTATTCCGCCACCCCCGCCGACCACTGGTTCGCCTGGCTCGCGGACCGCCTCCGGGAGCGGGGCATCGACACCGCGATCCCTGCGCTTCCGGGCACCACGGCCCCGGACCGCGAACGGTGGGTCGCCGCCGTGCGGGATGCGCTGGGCGGCGCCGACGAACGGACCGCGGTCGTCGCCCACAGCCTGGGCACCGTCACCGCCCTGCACGCGCTGGACCGGCTCAGCGACTCCGAGCGGCTCGGAATGTTCGTCGGCGTCGCGGGCTTCGCCGATCCGCTTCCTACCCTGCCGGAGCTCGATCCCTTCGTGTCCCCCGCGCCCGACCTGGGGCGCCTGGCCACGCGCATCCGCCGCCGGGTGATGCTCCACTCCGACGACGACGCGATCGTGCCGCCCGCACACTCCCGGGCGCTCGGACGCGCGCTCGACGCCGACATCATCGTGGTCCCCGGCGCGGGGCACTTCCTCGCGAGCCAGGGCTTCACCGCCCTCCCGCCCCTGGCCGAGCTCTTCGGAGACGCACCGGAGCCCGCGGCCCCGGAGACGCCGGTCCAGGAGGCGGCCGGATCGCCGCCCGCGGCCCGGCGCTAGCCGCCGCGGAGGGCCGTCACGGGTTCGATCCGCGTCGCCCGCCAGGCCGGATACCAGCCGGAGGCCCACCCCACGACGGCGCCCAGCAGCGCGCCGGCCACGGCGACGAGGGGATCTGTCACGGGAGCCCATCCCTGGACGGCCGCGACGACTACCACCGCGATCACGCCGAGCGAGGCGCCGATGAGGCCCCCGATCAGGCCAATGACGATCGACTCCACCATGAACTGACGACCGATCTGCTTCCGGGTCGCGCCGAGCGCCCGACGCAGGCCGATCTCTCCGATCCGCTCCATCACCGACAGCAGCGTGACGTTCGCGATGCCGAGTCCTCCGGCCAGCAGCGCGATCGCGCCGAGGATGAGGAAGACGACGTTCACGTCGGCCTGCACGTTCTGGCTGAGATCCGAGGCCGCAGCCGGCGCCCGCGCCTTGAGGGTGTCCGGCTCGTCGGGCTGCAGCGCGAGCACGGCCTGCTTCGCGACCTGAGGACCGGCGCCGACCGTGATCCGGATGGCGAGCTCGGACGGGGCGACCACGTCGAAGTCCGCGCGCGCCGCGCCCATCGGGATGATGACGCCATCGCGGAGGTCGCTGCGACGCTCCATGCCGTCGACGATTCCGATCACGGCGTAGGCCACCCCGCCGATGAAGATCGACGGCTGGGAGTCCACGCGGTTGATCCCCAGGCGCTCCGCCGCCTTCTCCCCGAGCATCGCGACGCGGTCCGCGCGCCGGTCGTGCCCGGCGTCGAAGGCCCGCCCGGTCACGAGCCCGCCGTCGACGGCGGGGAGGAGATCGCCCGAGGCGGCGAACAGTTTGGGCGAGGCGGGGACCGGTGCAGAGGGGTCGTTGACCGGGACAGCGGTGATCGTGTCGGCGTCGTTCAGCGTCACGTCGGCGATCAGCGCGGCATCCTCGACACCGGCGAGGTGCATGACCCGGTCGGCGCCGTCCCAGGGGATCCGCCCCGCCGCGACCGTCTTGTTCTGCCCGCCCGTCCGCGCCTCCGCCGGAGTCACCACGACCTGCGTCGAGGCCACGCCGTCGAACTGCCGGGCGATCTGCCCGGCGGCGGTCTGCGCGAACCCGATCGTGGCCACGAGGGATCCGATCCCGAGCACGGTGCCGAGGATCGTCATGACCAGGCGCGCGGGCCGGGATCCGATGTCCGACGTCGCCTCGGCGACGAGGTCCTGGAACGTGAAGCGGTCCGCGTGCCGCACGGCGGGGACCAGGGACGAGGCGGACGGACTCCCCGCCGCCTCGGCGTCCCCGACGCCACGCTTGCGCCGACCGATCCGTCGGACTGTCCTCTTCCTCGGGGTCTTCGACGTCATGCCGTCGAGCAGCGAACCGTCCTCGGTCGTCTCGGCGTCCGCGGCGTCGATCGGGGCGGATTCGCCCGGGCTGCCGGTGTCCCGCCGGCGCGGCCACAGCCTCACAGCTCGCTCAATCGGCCGTCGGCGATGCGGATCCGCCGGGCGGCCCGGCGCGCCACGGCGTCGTCGTGGGTGATGACGATGAGCGTCAGACCGTCCGCGTTGAGCTCCTCGAACAGGGTCATCACCTCGCCCGAGGTCTTCTGATCGAGGTTTCCCGTGGGCTCGTCCGCCAGGAGCAGCCTCGGACCGCTCACGACGGCGCGCGCCACCGCCACCCGCTGCCGCTCGCCGCCGGACAGCGAGTTCGGGAAGAACCCGATGCGGTGGCCGAGCCCCACCCGGATCAGCGCCTGCTCCGCCCGCCCCTCCCGCTCCGCACGCGGGACGCCGCTGTAGAGCATCGGCATGAGCACGTTGTCGAGCACGGTGCGCCGCGCCATGAGATGGAACGACTGGAAGACGAAGCCGATGAAGCGCGCCCGCACCGCGGCCCGGTCGTCGTCGGAGAGGTCGCCGGTCAGCGCGCCCGCCAGGCGGTACTCCCCCACGCTCGGCCGGTCCAGGAGCCCCAGAATGTTGAGCATGGTCGACTTGCCCGACCCGCTCGGCCCGACGATGGAGAGGTAGTCGCCGGCCTCCGCCGCGAGGCTGACGCCCTTGAGCGCCTGCACCTCCGGCGGCCCGGGGAAGGATCGGGTGACGTCACGGAGCTCGACGAGAGGCGCCGTCACCGCCCCACCACCACGAGGTCGCCCTTCTCGAGCGCGCCCTCGGTCGGTCGGACCTCGACCGCGCCGCGGGCGGCCAGGCCGGTCTCCACGACGACCATCCGCGTCTTCGCGTCCTCCCCCTCCTTGGGGTCGGACTCGACCACCTCGACCCGGGACTCTCCACCCGGACCGGCGGTGAGCGCGGCCAGCGGCACGGACAGCACGTCGCCGTCCGTGGCGCCGACGGCGATCTTCACCCGGACGTTCGTGCCCTGGAGCTGCTGGATCTGCTCCGGCGACAGCGGGTCGGGCTCGAAAAGCACTTCCCAGCGAGCCTTGGCGTCCTTGCCCGCGTTGAGGGCGCTGATCACGGCGCGGTGTTCGGTGCCGTCGGGAAGCTCGAACGTCGCCTCCGCGCCGACCGAGAGCAGTCGCGCGTCGGCGTCGGCCGCCGCGCCGGTCAGCCGCACGGTCGCACCGGACACCGTCATCGCCTTGCCCTGGAGCACCGTCCCGCGCTTGACCTCGACCGCGTCCACGCGGCGCGGGAGCTCGGTGAGGAACAGCACCTCGCTGGATGGCAGGTACGGCAGCATCGCCTGCCGGGCCTCCTCGAGCGCCTCGTTCGCGGACTGCACCTGGGCGTGGGCGGCGTCGAGCGCCGCTCGCTCGCTGCTCGTGTCCTTGCCGTTCCACAGCGCCTCGCGCTGCAGTTGCGCGGTGCGCAACGCCCACTCGGCGGCCTGCACGTCCCCCTGCGTGGCCTTCGCCTCTGCGACCTTGCGCTCGGCCTCGGCCACGGCGACGTCCGCCTCCCAGATCTGGACGTCCGTCGGTCCGGCCCCCGCCTGATCCAGCGCGCTCTGCGCCGAGGCGACGCCGCTCTCCGCGCTGCGGACGCCCTCCTGCGCGGCGCGGAAGGTCTCCGCGGCGCCGTCCGGGGCGGGCGGCGCCGGATAGCCGGCCTGCGCGTAGAGCTGCGCGACGGCGTTGGCGGTGGCCTCGTCGAACTGGTTCGAGCCCACGTCGCCGGGATCGATCCCGACCGCGGCGAGCGCCTGCTTGAGCTGGACTACATCCGGCCCGGAGACCCCCAGGCGCAGCGTCCGGTAGGCGGGCAGCTCGCCCGGCAGGACGATGACCGGACGCCCCACGACCTCCAGGGCGATCGACAGCGGGGACAGCGTGGCCCCGACCTCCGGCACCTGCCCCGTGACGACGGCGGCGCCGGAGACCGCGGACGTGTCGAGCGTCACCTCGACGGCGTCGGCGTAGCCCACGTCCGCGCGGAGGGTGACGTCGTTGCTGAGCGGGCCGAACTCGACCGGGACCGTGACCAGCCCCGGCTTCGGGGGCGGCCCCTTCGCGTCGGCGGGCGAGATCAGGAAGGTCCCGATCAGCAGTCCCGCGACGAGGCTCACGACCGCGAGGGAGGCGACGATCCACAGCGACTTGTTGCCCCGGAAGACCCGCCCCCAGCCCCGGACGCGCGAGGAGCCGCCGGAGGATGCCGCGTCCTCGGCCTCCTCGTCGTCCTCGCGGATCAGGCGGTCGAACTCCTCGGTGGTCGCCGACTCGCCGGCGGCCACGGGCGCGTCGGCGGTCGCTTCTCCAGTTCCGGCGGACGGGTCGACGGCTCCGGTCTCGCCGGACTCCGGCTCGACGGGCTCGCCCGCGCCCCGGCCTGCGCGCCGGATCACTGGGCCTGGGCCTGCTCGGCCGCGGTCTTGAAGGCCTCGAGGTCCGCCTTGTTCTCCTTGATGAACTGCTCCTCGAGGGCGAACTGGATCTTCAGGGAGTTCTGCAGGTAGGAGGTCTTCTGGCGGCACTCGTGGTCCTTCAGCGCCAGCTCGATCTCCCGCTCGCCGAGCTTCTTCATCTCAGGGCTCTTGCTCGGGTCGGCGGCCTCCATCTGCTCGGCCGTCATCTCCTCGGAGCCGTCTCCGTAGGCGGCTTCGTAGATCTTGTTCTGCTCGTCGTAGATGGACTGTGCGGCGTCCATCTGGTTGGTGAAGCCGGGCTCGCCGGCATCGGTCATGCACGCGGCCCACTCGGCGTTCAGGTCCGCCATCTCCGACGACTCCTGCGTCGAGGTCCAGAACTCCTCCATGCGCGCGCGCAGGTCGGCGAACTCGTCCTGCTGCCACGGGTCGTCGCCCTGGACCTCGTGCTGCGCCTTGCCCTGGCAGCCTGCGTTCTCCCACTTGTACTCGAAGCTGCCGTCCTCGCTCATCTCCGCCGGATCCGGCTGCGGTCCGTACAGCGTCTCGTAGTACGCCGCCTGCTCGGACTCGCTGAGGGACTCGATGTACTTCTGGTTCGGGTCCTGGTAGGTCTCCGGCTCCTGCTCCGCGTTGCGCTCCTGCCACGGGCTGTTCACCGCGCCATAGCCGTACTTCTCGACCCACTCCTTGTTCTCCGGGTCCCAGTCGCCGTCGCCGCTGCTGAAGATCGCGCCGCTGTCCTGGATGTTCGGCTTGTACTCGAAGCCCTGCTCGGCCATGCACTCGGCCATGAGCTCTTCCTGCTTCTTCTGCTGCTCGTCGAACTTCTTCTGCTGCTCCTCGGGGGAGGCGTCGCCGCCGTAGGCCGCGGACAGATACGTGTTGAGCGGAGAGTCCTCGTAGTCGAGCTCGCCTCCGCCGGGACCGCCGGAACAGGCGGTCAGGGCCAGGGCCGTCGCGGCGAGGACGACGACGAGTCGGGGTGCGGATGTGCGCATCGGGGCTCCTTCGTTCCGGGCACGTCAGCGCCAGGTCTTCCCCACACCGTATTGACTCCGCCGCCCCCGGCGCATCCGTCGGCAGGATGATGTGACCAACCTCATAGGATTACTTCCGATATACCGGATCGTCTCTCCGGACGCGGTGCCGGCGGACGAGCGCGTCGATCGAGGCCACGGTGGCCGTCGGACCAGCCAGGAGGACGGCGGCGGCCAGCAGCGCCATGACCGGGTACTGGCCGATCAGCTGATCGGAGGCCCAGTAGAGCATGAGCGTCCCGATCGACGCGAAGGCCGCCCATCGGCCGAGCGCCCCCGCCACCAGGAGCACGCCCAGAGCGATCTCCCCCGCGGGGACGACCCCTCCGAACAGGCCGGGTGCGGCCCGCATCGCCTCCGCCAGCGGCCCCAGGTAGGAGGGCGCACGACCGTTCCCGTCCGCGCTCCCCGCGACCAGGAGGATGTCGGCGGCGCCGAACCCCGCGCGGTACTTGACGATCCCCTCCGTCAGCCACAGCGCTCCGGCCACGACCCTGGCCGCGTCGCTCCCCAGCGACACGGCCAGGGCCGGGCGCCGACCCGTCATGACAGCGACGCCGCCCCGAACACGGCCTTGGCCTTGTCGCAGTGGATCACCACGTCGGTGTATCCCGCGACATCGATCCCGTCGAGCATGAAGGTCTGCGAGGCCTGGTCGTACGCGACGGCGTCGATCCGCATGCCCGCCGTGACCGCGGCCTCGTCCGTCCCGTTCGTCAGATAGACGTGCAGATCCGGGCCCTCGTCGGAGGAGAAGCCGGAGAGCGTCAGCGCGGTGCCCGAGACGGTCACCTCGCCGGCGACCTGCTTGCCGTTCAACCCCGCGAAGGTGCCGGAGCGGTCCGTGGCCATCATGTCGTCCCCGTCATCGGTCATGTCCTCGGCCTCCGGGCTGGCGGACATCGACGGCTCCGGGGACATCGTCGAGTCCGACATCGCGGAGTCCGGAGTCGCGGGGTCCGCGGTCTGGCTGCAACCGACGAGCGAGCCGGCCAAGGCCAGGAGGACGATGCCGGTGAACACGGTCTTGCGCATGAGGGTTCCTTTCGTCCGCGGCCCCGATCCGGGCCGCCGTAGTGCTGGACCAGGACGATACGGATCCCGCCCCGCCGGTCGCAGCGCTTCTTTCGAAGCCGTAAGAGCACCGTCGCCCGCGCCGGAGCGGGATTAGTCTCGACCGCATGGAAGCCCGGCCCCGCGTCGTCCTCGTGGAGGACGACGCCGACGTCCGCCACGCCGTGGGCGGCTATCTGCACGCCCAGGGCTACGCCGTGACGCTGTGCGCCACGGGCGACGCGGGCAGGCGCGCCCTGCGCGAGGTCGAGGCGGACGTCGTGGTCCTGGATCGGATGCTCCCCGGCGTCAGCGGAGACGAGCTCTGCGCCGAGCTGCGCGCCGGATCCCGTGCGCCGGTGCTCATGCTGACCGCGCTCGGCGACGTCGAGGACCGCATCGAGGGGCTGGAGCTCGGCGCGGACGACTACCTGGCCAAGCCGTTCTCCCTCCGCGAGCTCGCCCTCCGGGTGGCGGCGCTCATCCGCCGACGCGTCGAAGCCGCGGACGCGGCGGTCGTCCTCCGCGACGGCGACTTCGTCCTCGATCTCGCCCGGAGGACCGCGGCCGTGCGCGGCCGGGACATCCCGCTCGCGGCCCGCGAGTTCGACCTCCTCCGCTACCTGCTGGCGCACCCCGGCCGCACGATCGGCCGCGAGGAGCTGCTGCGGGAGGCATGGGGGTGGGACGCCGGCGACTCCTCGACCGTCACTGTCCACGTGCGGCGGCTGCGGGAGAAGATCGAGGAGGATCCGCGCGATCCTCGCCACCTCGTCACGGAGTGGGGCACCGGATACCGGTTCGTCCCGGACGGAGGGCGTGTCCGCCCATGATGCCCCTCGGCCTCGGCGACATCGCCGTCATCGTCCTGACCGCGGTCGCGTCCGCGCTCGTCGTCGCGGGAGCGGCGCTCCTCGCGCTGCGGCTGGTCCGCCGCCCCTCGCTGCGGATCCGGATGGCGATCGTCGCGGTGGCGGGCGTGGTCACGGTCGGCGTCGCGGTGCTCGCGATCGCGTTCGAGATGTACATCTCGCCGCACGACCTCACCGTGCTCGTCTGGGTGATCGGCGTCTCCCTGGTGCTCGGGCTCGGCGCGGCGGCGGTGACCGCCGGCGCGGCCCGACGGTCGCTCGCGGCGCTGTCCCGCTCGGTTCACCGCGTCGGCGACGGCGACGTCGTCGCCGCGCACGAGGGGCGATGGAGCGAGTTCGACGAGCTGTCGGCCGAGCTCGCCGACGTCTCCTCCCGCCTGGCGGACGCCCGCGAGGAGCTGGAGCGTCTGGACTCGGATCGGCGCCGGTTCTTCGCGTGGATCTCGCACGATCTGCGCACGCCGCTCACCGCCGTGCACGCCCTCGCCGAGAGCCTGGAACTCGGTGTCGCGGACGACCCGCAGCGGATCGCCGGACAGGTGCGCGCCCAGGTGCGGACGATGAACCGGATGGTCGACGACCTCTTCGAGCTCTCCCGCCTCTCCTCCGGCGCGGTGCGTCTGCAGACCGAGCAGGTCGACCTCCTCGACGTCGTCTCCGGCGCGGTCGCCGACGTGGGGACGTTCGCCGAGGCACGGGGCATCCGCATCACCCGCTCGGGGCTGGACGGGACGGCCGTGTGGGCGGATCCGCACAAGCTCACCCGCATCGTCGTGAACCTCCTCGGCAACGCCGTCCGTCACGCGCCGCCGGGCTCCGAGATCCACGTCTCCGCCACGGAGCTCGCCCCCGATCGACTCGTCCTCGGCGTGCTGGACCACGGCGGCGGCGTGGCCGTGGAGGACCTCGACCGGATGTTCGACGTCGGCTGGCGGGCGGATGCGGCGCGGAGCACGCCCGACGACGGGCTCGCCGCCGGAGCGGGGCTCGGGCTCGCCATCGCGCGGGGGCTCGCCCGCGCGCACGGCGGCGACGTCTACGCCGAGCACGCCGCCGGAGGCTTCCGGGTGAACGTGCTGCTGCCGCGGTCCTCCGGTGAGGATCCGGCGCCACACACGATCTGACGCCGGACGGCGACGCCTCAGCGCGTCGAACGGTCTCCGCCCGCCGTCGACAGGGCGCCGCCGCGATCGAGTCGGCGCAGCACTGCCGGAGCGACGACACCGTGCAGCAGAACGCTCAAGACGACCGTGACCACCATGACATCGAGAACGAGGTCCGCCTCGCCGCTGTTCGTCGGCAGTGCGTTGAAGGCGAGCAGGCCGAAGACGATGGACGCGGTTCCCCTCGGGCCGAGCGCGCCGATGAGCACACGGTCCCGTCTCCCCACGGAACCGCCCATCAGCGAGAGCCAGACCGGCACCATCCGCAGAAGCGTCAGAGCCAGCACGGCGAAGAGGACCACCGCTGGATCGATCCCGTCGAGGACCGCCACGACCGCCGTGCCGCCGAGCATGAACCAGACGAGATTCGACGCGAGCAGACCCGTCTCCTCGACCAGGATCAGTTCCGCATGGGGGATCGTCCGCTCAGGGAGACGACGCGTCCGAGCGACGCGATAGGCCACGCCGGCGACGAACGCCGCGACGAAGCCGTTCGCGTGCACGACGGGGATCAGGATCGCGACACCATAGGCGATGAGCGGAAGCAGCAGCATGACGAAGCGCACACCGCCGTCATCGGCGAACCCCCGTGCATGCAGCACGCGCACGGCCCACCCCACGAGCGCTCCGAAGGCCACCCCGACGGCGATGGCGACCGCCGTCGCCGGAACCGCGGTGAGGAACGCGCTCACGAAGTGCTCCACCTCGGTGTCGAGCATGCCGTCGTCCTGACCCGACTCGGCCCGCAGGACCCCGGTGATGACCACTGAGGTCGCCAGGGCCATGCCGAACAGCGGTGACACGAGGCCGTCGTTGTAACCGCTCTCGACGTTGAGGATCTGGCGGACCCGGGGCGGGACGTGCCGCAGGCGCAGGATCCGCGCGGCCGGGGCGAAGTCGGTGGGCATCACCACACAGGCGATGACGAGGATCACGAAGACCGAGTTCGGCATGACCAGCACTCCGGCGACCACGGCCAGGATGAGCGACAGCGGCAGACCGATCAGGATGAGACGGAGCGTCGCGCGTCCCTCTCCCCCGAAGATGCCCTTGCCGCTGACGGCGGTCGCATCGACGAACAGCAGGATGGCGAGGACGACCTCGACGACCTTCTCGCTCCACTCCGCGTCGATGGCGCCTTCGAAGGCCGGGAGATCCGCAGCCACCGTCGCCGCGCCGAGGACGATGAGGGCCGCAGGCCCGGCGACCCCCCAGCGCTCGAACCGGTGGGAGACGAGCGACCACAGGAGCACTCCGACGAGGCCGATCAGCACCAATGGGGACATCGCCGCTCCTTCTCCCCCCGCGGCCTCCGACGCCTCGGCCCCGCGGGTCCCGTCCGACACCTCCTCGGTGTCTGCACGCCCACCGCTGAGGATATCGGTGCGGCGGCCCTGTCAGGATCCGGCGGCGGCGACCTCCAGGAGCGTCCGGCTCGTCGGCGTCAGGTCTCTCGTCGTTCCCCGCCAGAGCGCGGTGATCGGTCGGATCAGCCGCTCACCCGCGATCGGCACGACGTGCAGGCGGCCGAGCCTGATGTCGTCGGCGACCGCGTGACGGGACAGAAGCGCGACGCCGAGCCCGCCCGCGACGGCGGAGCGCACGGCCGCGGAGGTGGGGAGCACGGCCGCCGGTTCCGGCGCGTCATGTCCCAGGCGCTCCCGGACGGTCCGCTCCCAGGCATCGCGGGTGCCGCTGCCCGACTCGCGCGCGACGATCGGCGCCGCGGCGACCTCCGCCAACGACACCTCGTCCCTCCGCGACCACGCATGCGCCGGCGCCACGACGAGGACCAGCTCGTCGGTGGTCACGGCCGTGGACGCGAGGTCGTCGGGCACACGGGGCGTCTCGATGAATCCGAGGTCCGCCGCTCCCGCGCGCACCCGCGCGATCACGACCTCGCTGTTGCCGGTCGCCAGCGTCACGGCGGTGGGGATGCGCCCCTCCTCCTGCTGACGTCGCCGGAGGTCGACGAGCCAGCCCGGGAGCAGATGGGCGGAGACGGTCTGACTCGCGGCGACCGTCAGCTCGCGCCGGCTCTCCTCGCGCAACGTCTCGATCCCCACTCGAAGGCGGGACGCGGCCGCGAGAACCTCCTCGCCCCAGCTGACGACGACCTCGCCCGCCGGCGTCGGGCGGATCCCGCCGGGCGAGCGGCGGAAGAGCTCCAGCCCGACCTGCCGTTCCACGCTCCGCAGTCGCGCGGACGCCGACTGCTGCGTGACGCCGATCTCCCGCGCCCCCGCCGAGATCGACCCGTGCCGCGCCACTGCCGCGAGCAGCTCCAGGGCGGTCAGATCCGGCACCGTCCGCATCGCCTCCATCTCCACAGTCTGGTCCTGTACCGCCACCGGCGCCACCCGGCTACCCGGCGCGGGACGGGGCGCGCAGGCTGGATCCATGCCCTCCCCCGCCGTGTCCGCCGCCGATCGTCCCCGCCTCCTCGCCGTCGTCCCCGGACTCGGCCTGACGGCCCTCATCGCCGCGGCGTCGACCGAGATCGGCGGTCTGGCGCCCGTGGTCGGGTCCGCGCTGCCCGCCCTGCTCATCGGCGTCGCGATCTCGCTGTGGCGTCGACCCGGCGCCCTGTTCGCCCCCGGCCTCGCGGTCTCCGCTCGCCTCCTCCTGCAGACCGCGGTCGTCCTGCTCGGCGTGCAGATGTCCGTGGCCGAGGTCCTGCGCGTCGGGCTGGAGTCCCTCCCGGTCATGCTGACGAGCCTCGCCGTGTGCCTCCTCGGGGCGTGGGCTCTCGGCCGGGCGCTGCGGGTCGAGCGCCGCCTCACCACGCTGATCGGTGTGGGCACGGGGATCTGCGGCGCCTCCGCGATCGCGGCCGTCTCCCCCGTCATCGCGGCGACGGGAGCCGAGATCGCCTACGCCATGACCACGATCTTCCTGTTCAACGTGCTGGCCGTGGTCCTCTTCCCCTTGCTCGGGCATGCGCTTCAGCTCGATCCGCACACGTTCGGCCTGCTCGCCGGCACCGCGGTCAACGACACCAGCTCCGTCGTGGCGGCCGCAGCCGTCTACGGCTCCGCGGCGCTGGGCTTCGCGGTCGTCGTGAAGCTCGTTCGCACGCTCATGATCATCCCGATCAGCGTCGGACTCTCGATCGCCGAAGCCCGGCGCCACTCCCGCGGACGCCGGCTCACGCCGCGAGGGATCGTCCGGCTCGTGCCCTGGTTCCTCGTCGGCTTCCTCCTCGTCGCCGCCGTCACCTCCACGGGGATCGTCCCCGCGTCCGTCCGCGACGGCCTGTCGGTGATGAGCGGCTTCCTCATCGCGATGGCCCTCGCCGCGATCGGCCTGTCCACCGACGTCGCGGCCCTGCGCAGGGCCGGGTGGCGCCCCCTGGCGCTCGGAGCGATCCTGTGGATCCTGGTGACGGCGACGTCCCTGGCGACGATCGCCCTGCTCTGACGACGGCCGGGTCCTAGAGCCAGCCCTTGCGCTTGAAGACGAGGTACAGCACGAACGCGCCGCCCACCATGAGCCCGATGGCCATGGGGTACCCGAAGACCCAGTGCAGCTCCGGCATCGCATCGAAGTTCATGCCGTAGACGCCCGCGACGATCGTCGGGGCGAAGAAGATGGCGGCCCAGCTGGAGATCTTCTTGACCTCCTCACCCTGCCGGATGCTCTCCTCGGTCATCCGCCGCATCTCGTCGTTCTGGCGGCGGGCGACGATCGTCGACTCCACCGTGAGGGCGTTGTCCAGCACCGTGCGGAAGGTGGCCGAGCGATCGATCACCCGGATGGTGTGGTCGAGGACGTCGCGCAGGTAGCGTTGCAGCTCGCCGTCGACGGCGTACTTCTCGGATCCCCGCAGGAGCGCCTCGAGCATCTCGCGCAGCGGCTGCGTCGCCCGCTGGAAGCCGATCACCTCGCGGGAGAGCTCGTAGATGCGCTGAGTGAGGTCGGACTCGGCCACGAACAGCTGCGCCTCGATCTCGTCGATGTCGTTCTCCAGGCCCGCCACGACCGGCGCGTACTCGTCGACGACCTCGTCGAGGATCGCGTACAGCACCGCTTCCGGTCCCCGCGCCAGCAGCGCCGGGTCGTTCTCCAGCCGGTGGCGCACCCGGCCCAGGCTCGGGGACTCGGCGTGGCGGATCGTGACGACGAACGTGGGGCCCACGAACACGTGGAGCTCTCCGAACTCCACCTCCTCCACGTCGTCCAGGTACCGAGCGGGGCGCAGGACCAGGAAGAGCGTGTCGCCGTAGCGCTCCAGCTTCGAGCGTTGGTGCCCGGTCAGCGCGTCCTCCACCGCCAGCTCGTGGAGTCCGAACTCGGCCGCGACCTGGCGCACCTCCTCCTCGCTGGGGCGGTACAGCCCGATCCATCCCATGCCTCCGCGGGCATGCATCAGCTCGAAGGTCTCCGCGAGCGACGCCGGGTTCTCCGTGCGCACGCCGTCGACGTAGATGCCGTTGTCGACGATCGCCATCGACGCCTCCTCCTCGCTCAGGTCGGCGGACGACCGATGATCAGTCGTCGTCGCCCTCGCCCTCGTCCTCCCCGGCGGACTCCTCCGCGGCCGGCTGGTCGACGGGGCAGATCGCCTGGCTGCCGATCACCTCGTGGTACTGCTCCGCGGTGAAGGGGAGCCCGAACTCGGGGGCCGTGGCGCCCTTGGCAGCGGGGGCCTTCGACCCGATCGCGGCGAGCTCGAAGGCGAGCGCCGAGATCAGCGCACCGCCGCCCGAGGAGCCGTTGAGCACGACGGCGACCGTGAAGCCGCTCGCCGGGTCCGAGTACGCGGCAGTGAGGTAGCCGGGCGCCCAGCCCTGCTGTCCCACCATCGTCCCCACGAGGTACCCGCCTCCCGTCGCCTGGAACCAGGACGGCGCACCGTCATAGGCCGGCAGCGGCGCGCCGAAGCGGGCGGGCTCGTCCTTGGTGCGCAGGGCCTGCTTCGCCTCGGCCTGCGCGAAGCGGCCGAGGTCCTCAATCGTCGAGACCACGCCCGAGTCGGTGAAGCCGATGCTCGCGGAGCTCACCGTGACGTCCACCGGAGCGGCGCAGTCGTAGCCGCCCTCCGGCGTGCGCGGCGCGTAGGTGCCCGCGAGCACGGGCCCGTCACTCGGCGCGGCCGGCCGTGCCGAGGGGAGGCTCGTGCTGTTCAAGCCCAGAGGACCCGTGACGTAGGTGCGGATCAGGGACGCGGCGCTCTGGCCGCTCGCCCGCTCGAGCGCCTGACCGAGCAGGAGATACGCCGCGTCGGAGTCCCGGAACCCGCCGCCGGGAGCCGTCCGCTGCTGCTCCATCCCGTAGCTCGCGAGCTCCTTCGGGTTCCACATGCGCGTGGGGTTCGAGAGCCAGTTCGACTCCGCGATCGACGAGCTCAGCCCCAGCCCGGACGTGCCGTTGCAGAGGTCCAGGAGCGTGACGTCGGCCAGATCGGGGACGCCGGCGACCCATGTCGTCACGGAGTCCTCCAGGGCCACGGTGCCGCGGTCGGCCAGCGCGTAGAGCACGTCGCAGGTCATGAGCCGGGTGACGTCACCGATGCGGAAGGCCATGTCCGTGCTGGCGGGAGTCTCGTCCCCGGGGCCCGCAGTCCCGATCCCGGTGACCCACGAGCCGCTCCATGGCGCCCACACGCCGACGACCGCACCCGAGGAACCGCTGGCGGCCATCGCGTGGGCGACGGCGTCGTGCAGCTGCGTCTGGAGGTCCTCCGGCAGCGCGCCCTCGACCTGCGGAGCCGGCGTGTACGCGGGGGTCGACTCGGGGGCGCATCCCGTCAGCGCGAGCGCGATGATCACCGCTCCCGCTGCCGCGATGCGCGTACGACGCATGGTCCGTCCGTGCACAGAAACCCCCCTGGATGTCTGAGGAGAGTCTAAGGGCCGGGCCTCCGCGTCCTCGTCATCCCTACGGATGATCCCGATCCCGCCCGTGCGCGGACCGCCGGCGGGCCGGGTCCGGGACGTCCCCTCGTGCGTAGAGTGGGGCCATGCCCAGCCCCTTCCCCGACGAGGTCGTCGCGGCGGTCCTCCGCCACATGAACGGCGATCATCAGGACGACAACCTGCTCATCGCGCGCGCGTTCGGCGGCGCCGACATCGTCTCGGCATCGATGCGCGGCTTCGACGGCGATGCCGGCGAGTGGACCGTCAGCCGGGCGTCCGGGGGTCCGGAGACGCTGCGCGTGCCCTGGCCGAGCGGTCCCATCCAGGAGCGACCCGAGGTGCGTCGCGAGGTCGTGGCCCTGTACGACGCCGCGTGCGCCGCCCTCGGCGTGGATGCTCGCCCGCACGACTGACCTGCGAGCCGGCTGAGCGATCCCGATCCGCCGGCTCGGAATCCCCGCCTTTCGCTGGGTGCGGAAGTTAGGTGTGCCTTACACTCGTGCCATGGCCGAGATCGTCTCCTTCTCCGCGGCGCTGCGCGAGCGCTCCTCCGGGTCGCACTCGCGCAGTGAGCACGCCGGCTTCATGGCTTCGCTCCTGAGCGGCGAGGCGTCCCGGGAGGACTACGTCTCCCTCGTCGCCCAGCACTACTTCATCTACGAGGCGCTCGAAGAGGTGGGCGAACGGATGCGGAAGGATCCGGTCGCGTCCGTCTTCCTCAGCGACGCGCTCACCCGGCTGCCCGCCCTCGAGGCGGACCTGGACTTCCTCGTCGGCCCTGAGTGGCGGGAGCGCATCGCGCCGCTGCCGGCGACCGCCCGCTACGTGGAGCGGATCCGCCAGGTCGGCGCGACCTGGCCCGGCGGTTTCGTCGCCCACCATTACACCCGCTACCTCGGCGACCTGTCCGGGGGCCTGTTCATCGGCCGGGTCATGGCCCGGCGATTCGGCTTCGAGACCAACGGGATCGGGTTCTACCTCTTCGACGCCATCGCCGACCCCGCCGCGTTCAAGGACGTCTACCGCGAGCAGCTGGACGCCGCCCCGTGGGACGAGGCCGAGCGCGAACGGGTGATCGACGAGGTGCTGCTCGCCTACCGCTTCAACACCGAGTTGTTCGAGGAGCTCGAGGCGCAGCGCCTCGCCGCCTGACGTCCCCCTTCCACTCGTTGAGCGAGCGCAGCGAGACGAGACGCCCCCAGCCCCGGTCACCACGTTTCGACTCGTCGCTGCGCTCCCCCCCCGGTCGTTGAGCGAGCGCAGCGAGACGAAACGCCCCGCCAGGACCGGCTCAGGCGGGGAGGACCGGGGTCGAGCCCTGCCGGGCCTCCCAGGCCGCGCGCATGAAGCGGCGCACGTCCTCGTCCACGCGGATGTCGCTCGGACGCAGCGGACGGGACAGGTACAGCCCGTCGAGGGAGGTGAGCCGGGACAACGCCACGTACGTCTGCCCGGGCGCGAAGGCGCCGGAGCCCAGATCCACGATCGCGCGGTCGTACGTCTTGCCCTGCGACTTGTGGATCGTCACGGCCCACGCGAGACGCAGCGGGAACTGCGTGAACTCGGCCACGACCTCGCGCGACAGCGTCTTGGTCCCCGGGTTGTAGGCGTAGCGGAACCTCTCCCACACGGCGGGCTCGACGTCCACCTCCTCCCCGTCGATCTCGACGCGCACCGTGTCGCCCAGGATCCGCGTGACCGTGCCGATCGTGCCGTTCACCCAGCGCGGCGGCTCCCCCTGCACGCCGACGTCGTTGCGCAGGAACATCACCTGCGCCCCGACCTTCAGCTTGAGCTCGGCGTCCGCGGGGTAGTTCGCCTCCCCGCGGCCGAAGTCGCCCGACACCTCGGCCTTCGCGGTCTGCTCGCGGCCCGGGAGCGCCGCGAGGTGACGCCGATTGATGCTGTTGACGATGTCGTTGCGGGTCGCGAGGGTGATGATGGGCGTCTCGCCCGGCTCCGGCTCCGGCGGCGTCCGGGCACCGGCGGCGTTCAGCGCGCCCGCGATCTCCGCCGTCACACGGCCGTACCGGACGGCGTTCAGCATCGCCTTGAACCCGTCGTCGGCCTGCCGGTGGATGCGGACGAGCTCGCGCACGTGCAGCGGCGCCCCGTGCTCGCCGACGTCCAGCATGCCCGCCTCGTCGGCGGCGCCCCCGGTCCAGACCTTCGCGTCGAAGAACCAGAACGAGCGGTAGTGGTCCTGGATGTAGCGCAGCTCGTCGCCGCGCGGGGGCACCGGCGCCAGCTGGTACGGGTCGCCGAACATCACGACCTGCACGCCGCCGAACGGCTCTCCCCGGCGCCCGCGAGCCTGGCGCAGGGATCGATCGATCCCGTCCATGAGGTCCGCGTTGACCATCGAGACCTCGTCGATCACGAGCGTGTCGATCGCGTTCAGGATCCGCCGCGTGGCGTCGGACTGATCCAGCTCGGTGTCGGCGATGAGCCCGATGGGGAGGCGGAAGAGCGAGTGGATCGTCTGCCCCTCGACGTTCAGCGCGGCCACGCCGGTGGGCGCGCACACCGCGATCTGCTTGCTCGTGTTCCAGGCGAAGTGCTGCAGGAGCGTGGACTTCCCCGTCCCAGCACGGCCGGTGACGAACACGTGGTCCCTGGTGTCCTCGATGAGGCGGAACAGCTCGTGCTGCTCGTCGGACAGGGTGGGGATGCTCACGGGTGCTCAGGCTCTCGGACGGGGGATGCGCACACCATGGTACGGCGCCCTCCTCCGGGCGCGGCGCACCTCTCCGAGGGCATTCGGGCTCGGCACAGTCCCACTGCCTAGACTGGCGCCCATGGAGCAGCCGAGCGACGTCCCGACGCGCCGTCGTCCGGCTCGCCTGTCGTCGGATCTCGCGCTGCTGGGCGTGGTCGCGCTCGTTCTCGTCGCCGCGCTGGGCGCCGGCGGCGTCACCCTGTACCGCGAGTTCTACAGCCCCTCGGCGTTCGTCACGCGCTACCTCGACCTCCTCGCGCAGCACCGCGCCTCCGACGCCCTGCGCCTCCCCGGGGTGGCCCTGGATCGCGAGGCGCTGGACGGGGATGCGGCCGCCGCCTCGGACGCGCTCCTGCGCGGAACGGCTCTCGCTCCCCTGACCGACTACACCGTCACCGACGAGCGCGCGGACGGGGACGAGACCCTCGTCACCGTGGAGTACCGCGCGGGCGGGCACGCCGGACGGACGACCTTCCACGTCGCCCGGGAGGGCTGGCTCGGGGTCGCGCCGACGTGGCGGTTCTCGCAGAGCCCCCTCGCGGTCGTGTCGCTGACGGTGCGCGGCGCCGAGCAGTTCACGGTGAACGGGTTCGAGCTCGACCGGCGCCAGGTCGCGGCCGGGGGCGTGGACGCGCCGCCGCTGGAGCCGGTGCCGCTCCTCGTCTTCTCCCCGGGCCTGTACTCGGTGAGCGTGGACACCCCGATGTCGGCCACGCCCGGGATCGGGGTCCTCGCGGACGCGCCCGGTGCGACCGTCCCGGTCGACGTCCAGGCCCAGCCGACGGACCAGTTCGTGCAGGTCGTGCAGCAGCGGGTGGACGAGTTCCTCACGCAGTGCGCCACGCAGCAGGTCCTCATGCCGGCGGGATGCCCGTTCGGGATGACGGTGCAGAACAAGCTCGCCTCCGACCCACACTGGTCGATCGTGGAGATGCCGAAGGTCTCCGTGGAGCCCGACGGCGCGAACTGGCGGATCCCGCCGACGGACGCGGTCGCGCACATCGTCGTCGACGTCCAGTCGCTGTACGACGGCAGCATCCGGGAGGTGGACGAGGACGTGCGGTTCCGGATCGATGCCACGATCCAGGTGCTCCCGGACGGCGCCGCCTCCATCGTCGTCGGCTCCCCGGACCTGCCCATCGACGACGGCGACTGACCGGCCGCCCGATCCCTGTGACGGTCAGCGCCGGCGGGGCGCCTGCCGCGCCTCCCGCTCCGCCGCGCGGCGGTCCTTCTCCGCGAGCTCGGCCAGGCGCGCGTTGTACTCGGCCAGCTCGGCGTCGCCGGTGCGGTCCGCGTGACGATCGGCCCGCTTCTCCGCGCGGGCGTCGCTGCGGCTCCACTGGATCGCGACGGTGATGGCGAGGATGAGCGTGGGGATCTCGCCGATCGACCACGCGATGCCGCCGCCGATGTACTGGTCCTCCATCGGCGTCGGCCCCCAGGTCCGCCCCATCGATCCGAACCACTCCGCCACCATGAGCCCGGACTGCATCATGATCGCCATCCCGAAGAAGGCGTGCATGGCCATGACCGCGATGAGCGTGATCAGCCGGCCGGGGTAGGGCAGGCGCTTGGGCACGGGATCGGCGCCGATGAGGGAGAGCACGAAGAGGTAGCCGGAGATGAGGAAGTGGATCGTCATCCACTGGTGCCCGATGTGGTCCTTCATCGCCCAGCGCACGAGGTCCGTGAAGTAGAACGCCCACAGCGACACGATGAAGATGGCCGCGGCCGCGAACGGGTTCGTGACGACCTTCGAGAACGGCGAGTGCACGGCCCAGAGGATCCACTCCCGCCCGCCGCGCGTTCCGTCCTCGCGCTTGTCGATCGCACGCAGCGCCAGGGTGACCGGCGCCCCGGACACGAGCAGCAACGGGATCGCCATCGACAGCATCATGTGCCCCATCATGTGGATGCTGAAGAGGAACTCCTGATAGGCGTTGATCGGCCCGCCGGTCACCCAGACGAGCAGCAGCATGCCGAGGATCCAGAGGACCGTGCGGTGCACGGGCCAGGAGTCGCCGCGGGCCCGCAGCCGACGGACGCCGGCCAGGTAGAAGACGATCCCGAACGCCGCCGCGGTCAGCCAGATCAGGTCGACGTTCCACTGGGTGAACCAGCGGTCGAGGGTGAACTCGGGCGGAAGGGGCGATCCGGTGAGGATCTCCGCCGGCGTCCGGGACGACGCCGGCTCGGTCCCGGTCGGCGGGGGTGTGCGGGCCAGGGCCGCCGCCGCTCCCGAGGCCAGACCCATGAGCGCGAGCTCGGCGAGCACCAGGGTCCAGAACCAGCGGGTCGCGTTCCCGGCGGTCTCGATGCGGGGGATCAGCCGCGTGCGGTACCAGGCGCCGAACGCGCCCAGCAGGAGCAGCAGCACCGCCTTCGCGATGACGAGCGCGCCGTATCCGGAGGACCACAGCGCTTCCCAGGTGCCGACGGCGACGATGGCGCGGGCCACGCCCGAGACGGCGACCACGGCGTACGCCGCCAGGGCGATCGCAGAGTATCGGCGCAGGAGCGGGCCGAAGCGGGTGAGCTCGGTGCGCGTGCCGTGCAGGATCACCAGCAGCACGAGGCCGCCGAGCCAGACGGCCGCCCCCAGCGTGTGGAGCAGGATCGAGTTCACCGCGGCGGTGTGCCCGGCGAGGTCGCCCGCGTGTCCCTCGGTGGCGAGCGGGATGAAGGCCGCCGCCGCGAGGATCGCGGTGAGGAGCGCCGCGAGCCAGCTGCGGAAGGCGAAGGCGGAGATCGTGATCACGGCCGCGGCGAGGACGGTGATCAGCCAGGCGCGACCGAGGTTGGTCTCGACGAGGAACCGCCCGAACTGTGCACCGAATTCCGGTCCGGAGTCGAGCTTGACCGGGAACACGTTCATGAACGTGAGAAAGGCCGCGGCCGCGGACGAGACCGTGAACACCGCGGCGCCGATGGATGCGGCGTCCAGCGCCACGTCGAACGACCGCTTCCCGCTCTGCAGCCCGAACAGCGCGAGCACGAGCGCGCCCAGCATGACGGCGCCGCTGAGGTTGCTGAGCAGCTTCACCAGCGGGAGCCCCCAGCGCACCACCGGTCCCGAGTCGGCGATCACGGCCGGAGCCGCGCCCCCGCCGAGGGCCAGTCCGACGAGCGCGGCGACGACGGCGGCCACCACGAGGATCACGGGTCCCGCGATGCGCGAGACGGCGGCCTGCGTCGACACGACACCCTTCGTCGGGGGCGGGCTGGACGGGCGGTTCACCCCTCCAGCCTAGGCGCGTCGCCTATGCGCTCCCGGCGCGGCCCGGTGGCGGACGCCGAAGGCCGTCCCGCAGTCGCTGCGAGACGGCCTTCGAGGCGAGACGTCTTACTTGACGGCGGCCTTGAGCTTGGAGCCGGCGGTCACCTTGACGCGCTTGCCGGCCGGGATCTTGATCTCGGCGCCGGTCTGCGGGTTACGGCCGGTGCGCGCGGCGGTCGCGACCTGCTCGAAGGAGATCCAGCCCGGGATCGAGACCTTGCTGCCCTTGGCAACGGCGTCCGAGACCGTGGCGAACAGAGCGTCGAGCACGCCCGAGACAGCAGCCTGGCTCTGACCGGTGGCGCTGGCGATGCTCGCGACGAGCTCGGTCTTGGTGATGGACTTGTCAGCCATGTCATCCTCCAGCGACGAAAGGCTCGTCGCTTGTTTTTCGAAGTTCCGCGGGGCGGACGCCCCCCGTTGGTCGAATGACCGCCTCGAATGTATCAACTCCGCCCCGTTTTTCCGCGTCATTTCGCGGGTTTCCACGTATTGGGGCGGCGTGTCGCACCTCATGCGTCACATCAGTCACACCCGTGATCCCCAGACGAGGCCGAGCCCCTTCCCGTGCGGCGGCCACAACAGCGGACGACGGCCACTCCGGCGGACCTCTCGCCGAGAGGCCTCCGCCGCTGCGTGCTTCCACCGCCGTTGCGCGCGCCGTCCGCCGCAGGACGAGCGACGACCGCACCACCGGACATCCCTCACTCCCGCGGACGCCTCCCCCCGACCGCTCCGCCACGACGCGCGTCCTCCGCCGCTGCGTGCTTCCACCGCCGCTGCGTGCTTCCACCGCCGCTGCGCATTTTCTCCGGCGCTGCGCGCTTCCTCAGCCGCTGCGCACTTTTCTCCGGCGCTGCGCGCGCCGTCCGCCGCAACGCGTGTCCGACACGCGCCTGAGTGGCGACCGCTGCGAAGGACGACACCTGCTCCCGCGGCGCTGGGGCCTAAGACGCTGCGCGACGACGCCTTTTCCCTGCTGATCCGCGCGATGTCCGCCCGCACGAGTGCGGATGGAGATCGCACGGTTCAGGACGCGCGGTGCAGTCGTTGACCGATCGCCTCGAGGATCTGCGCCTGCACCTGAGGCCACTGAGTCATGAGCTGGTGGTAGCCGATCCGGATCACGTGGTACCCCTGCAATCGGAGGATCGCGTCGTGCCGGTTGTCCTCGTCTCGCTGCGGCCCCACGTGGTGGCCGCCGTCGATCTGGATGACCAGGCGGTCTCCGATGAGGAAGTCCACTCGATGGCCGAAGAGCCAGACCTGCGGAACGATTGGGATGTCGAGCCACGACAGACGTGTCCGGAAGATGGTCTCCGTCCCGGCATCGGCGTACGGACGGGCATTCGCCAACACCGCCCGGGCTGCCGGGGTGAGGGGCATCCGGGCGAGGACCCCGGGATCGATGAGGCGACGGCGGAGGGCGGACTCCCATGTCGCCAGCGCCATCTCATACGGCTGGCATTTCGCGAGGAGGATGAGCGCGTTCTCCAACCGGTCCTCCAGGTCGTCCGGGTCTCGGGGGATGGTCGGGCGAGCCCAATGGA
Source organism: Microbacterium sp. CCNWLW41 (assembly GCF_037083505.1). NCBI lineage: Bacteria > Bacillati > Actinomycetota > Actinomycetes > Micrococcales > Microbacteriaceae > Microbacterium > Microbacterium sp. CCNWLW41. Next base: position 434,657 of record NZ_JBAOJP010000002.1, on the reverse strand, counting down.
TCACGCCCCGAGCGATCTGCGCGTGCGCGGACGGCCGCGCGGCAACGTGCGGCTCCCCGTCGTCGAGCACCCACAGTCCGCGGCGGGCGGCCAGCGTCGTGCACGTGAGCACGACGCCATGCGTCGCTGCTGCGACCAGGACGGGATCCGCGTCCGGCAGTGCGACCCATCCCCGACGGACAGTCCGGATCCGGCCGTCGGCCTTGGCGATGCGCAGCTGGTGGACGGTGATGCCCGCGTTCCGCAGCGTCTGGGTCCGTGCGACTCCCTGGCGGGCCTGAAGGTGATCGAAGAGGTCCATCGACCGATCGTGCGCGTTCCCGGGCGACATCCGGTGGCCCCGTCCAGGATCGGTGGAAGAAGGAGGCCGATCCCGGATCAGTGCAGTACGACGGTTCGTGCGGACAACGCACATCCGCACTGAGCCCGCACGTTGGTTCCTCCGCCGCGGCGTGTGTTCTCCGACCTTGCGGAGGGCTCCGCGGCGCGCACCCGGCGGATGACCACGCGCCGGAGGGTCAGGCTCCTCATTCTGACCACGCGCGGAAGACACACGCACGCGCGGAAACCCCAGTCCGATTCCGCCGCCGTTGCAGGGGATCTCCGACGTTGCGCGTGCATGCCGCGCGACGGAATCGACGACCACAACCGCGGAGAACGCGCACTCCGGCGGACGCCGCACGTCGGATCCACCGCCGATGCGCGGGTTCTCCGACGCAGCAACGCGGCAGCGCAAGGGAGCGCAGCAACGCGGCAGGACAAGGGAGCGAGGCAGCGCGGCAGCGCGGCAGGGCAAGGGAGACGGGCGGGGACGCAGAAGGGGCGAGGATCCGAAGATCCTCGCCCCTTCTGAAGACGTCGTGCTTACCAGCTCGACTTGGTCACGCCGGGGAGCTCACCACGGTGCGCCATGTCACGGAAGCGGACACGCGAGATGCCGAACTTCGTGAGGACGCCGCGCGGACGGCCGTCGATGACGTCGCGCGAACGCAGACGCACCGGCGACGCGTTGCGGGGCAGCTTCTGCAGGCCGACGCGGGCGGCCTCGCGCTGCTCGTCGGTCGAGTTCGGGTCGACCAGAGCCTTCTTGAGCTCCAGGCGACGCTCGGCGTAGCGGTCGACGACCGCCTTGCGCTGCTCGTTGCGAGCGATCTTGCTCTTCTTGGCCATGATTAACGCTCCTCGCGGAATTCGACGTGCTTGCGAACCACCGGGTCGTACTTCTTCAGCACGAGGCGGTCGGGGGTGTTGCGGCGGTTCTTCTTGGTCACGTAGGTGTACCCCGTGCCCGCCGTCGAGCGCAGCTTGATGATCGGACGGACGTCCTGAGCCTTCTTCGCCATTAGAGCTTCACACCCTTCGCAAGGAGGTCCTTGACCACGTTCTCGATGCCGCGCGCGTCGATCACCTTGATGCCCTTGGCGGACACGTTCAGGGTGACCTTACGGCCGAGGGACGGGACGTAGTAGGTCTTCTTCTGCACGTTCGGGTCGAAGCGGCGCTTCGTCCGGCGGTGCGAGTGCGAGACGTTGTGACCGAAGCCGGGAACAGCACCGGTCACCTGGCACACTGCTGCCATGATGGTGACTCCTTCATTACCGTGAGGCCGGACGGCCCCACCCAAGATCCCTTGTCTGCACGCCTCATCCGCACATTCGGAGCGGGGAGGCATACGAACTACGCACAGGAGTGTGCGCAGACAAAGAGTCAGTCTAGCACGGCGCGACTCCCGGGCGTGCCGTGTGCAGAGCGGGCACCGCCCCGCACACGGACGTCATCAGCTCCTCCGCCGACGGGTCGACACGAACACCGCTCCCAGCACGAGCATGAGCACGCCCCACAGGATCACCGACACCGCGACCTCCCCGCCCGTGGCGGGCAGCGGCTGGCCGGGCGGCGTCGTCGCCGGCGGGTCGGTCGGGCTCGGGCTCGCCGGCGGGTCGGTCGGGCTCGGAGCGGGAGACGGGGGCTCCGTCGGCGACGGGCTCGGTGTGGGTGCGGGCTCCTTGGGCACGGGGTTCTCCGTGCCGGTCGGCGGCGGGACGATCTCCGCCCCGCCCGGCGGAGTCGCGGACGCCGTCAACCGGTTCGCGATGACGACGTCCTGGACGCCCTCCCGCACCGTCACGGTGTAGGTCACCGTGACGACCTCGCCCGGGTGCAGCACGCCCCGCCAGCTCAACCGGTCACCGTCCACCGCCACGCCGTCGACGGTGGCGCCGCCGATCGAGGCGGTCGCGTCGTCGTTGTACGCGGCGTACGGAGTGACGCCGGACATGTCGTCCGCGAGCGTGACGGGGTCGAGCGCGACCTCGCCCGTGTTCGCCCCCGTGAGGGTGTACGTGATCGTCTGGCCGGGCGCGGCCTCCGTCCCGGACGGAGGATCGGCGGTCTTCGACGTTTCGAAGCCGGGCGTCGGGACCGGGTGCTCCGTCACCGCCGGCGGCGGAGTCAGCTGGCCCCCGCCCGGAGGCGTCGCGACTCCGGTCACCGAGTTCCGAACGATCTGTCCCTCGCTCCCCTCCATCACGGTGACGGAGTAGGTGACCGTCACGGTCGCCCCGACCGGCAGCGCACCCGACCAGGACAGCGTGTCGCCGTCCCGCCCGACAGGCCCCGCGTCGGCGCCGTCGATCGTCGCCGCCGCGTCCTCGTCGTACTGCGCGTGCGGCAGCACGCCGGAGAGGTCGTCGTTCAGAACCACCGGATCCAGCACAGTCTCGCCGGTGTTGCGGCCGGTCAGCGTGTAGGTGATCCGATCGCCCGCCGCCACCGCGGTCCCGGACGCGGGGTCCGCCGACTTCTCGACCTCGAAGCCCGGCTCGTTCACGGGGTGCTCCGTCGTGACGTCCGGAGGCGTGATGACCTCGCCGCCCGGCGGGGTGCCCGTGCTGGTCACCGCATTGCGGACCGTCTGGCCCCCGGCGTCCGCCCTCACCGTGACCGAGTACGTGATGGTCACGATCTGTCCGGGCTGGAGCACACCGGTCCAGGACAGCGCATCGCCGTCCCGGGTCGGCGCACCGGCGTCTGAGCCGTCGATCGTCGCCGTCGCGTCGTCGTTGAAGTCCGCCGCGAGCAGGACCCCGGACAGGTCGTCCGTGATCGTCGCGGGGTCGAGCACCGTCTCGCCCGTGTTCTCGCCGGTCACCGTGTAGACGATGACCTGGCCGGGATCGACCGCGCTGCCCGCCGCCGGTTCCGCGCTCTTCTGCACCTCGAAGCCGGGCACGTTCACGCCGTGCTCCGTCTCGCCCGGCGGAGGCGTGAGGTCCTCGCCGCCCGGCGGAGTCGCCACACCCGTGACCGAGTTGCCGATGGTCTCGCCCGCGGCGTCGGCATGGACCGTGACCGAGTAGGTCAGGGTCACCGTCTCGCCCACGCCGAGCGCACCCGTCCACGAGAGGACGTCACCGTCTCGGGCGACCTCGCCCGCAGAGGAGCCGCCGATCGTGGCGACCGCGTCGTCGTTGTAGTCCGCGGACGACAGGACGCCGGACAGGTCGTCCGTCACCGTCACCGGATCCAGCCTCGACTCGCCGGTGTTCGCCCCGGTCACCGTGTACGTGATGGTCGACCCGGGGTCCACGGCGCTGCCGGAGGCCGGATCGGCCGTCTTGTCGAGCGCGAAGCCCGGCACGGCGACGGGATGCTCGGTCTCCGCCGGCGGCGGTGTCACCACCTCGCCGCTGGGCGGGGTGGCGCTCCCCGTCACGACGTTGCCGATCGTCTCCCCGGCCGCGTCGTCGTGGATCGTCACGGAGTAGGTGATGGTCACGGTCTGGCCGAGTCCGAGCTCACCGGACCAGGTCAACCTCGAGTCCTCGACAGTGGCGATCGGAGTGTCCTCGGCATCCAGCCCCGGGATCACCACGACCGCGTCGTCGTTGTAGTCGGCGAGCGCGAGCACGCCGCTCAGGTCGTCCGTCAGTTCGACCGGGTCGAGCACCGTGGTCCCGGTGTTCGTTCCGGTGAGGGTGTACGTCACCGTCGATCCGGGGTCCACCGTCGCCCCGGACTCCGGGTCTGCCGTCTTGGCGAGCTCGAAGCCGGGAGTACCGGCGACCGGGTGCTCGATCTCCACCGGCGGGGCGTCGATCTCTTCGCCCCCGGGCGGGATCGCGTCGCCGCGCCCGTGGTTGCGCAGGACCCGCTGTCCGGCGTCCTCGTGCACGGTGACCGTGAACGAGAACGTCACCGACTCGCCGACCTCGAGGCCGCCCTCCCAGTAGATCCAGTCGTCCACGCGGATGATCGTTCCGGACTCCGCGCCGTTCACCGTCGCCGTGGCGTCGTCGTTGAAGTCCGCCCACGGCAGCACGTTGGTGAGGTCGTCCGCCACGCGCACGCGGCTCAGCGAGGTCTCGCCGGTGTTGGTCCCGGTGAGGATGTACCGCAGCGTCGAGCCCGGCTCGACCGTCGTCCCCGCCTCGGGGTCTGCGGTCTTCGTCATCTCGAAGCCGGGGCGGTTGACCGGGTGCTCGGTCTCGGCCGGCGGAGGCGTGATGACCTCTCCCCCAGGCGGGGTCGCGGAGCCGGTGGCCACGTTGTCCAGCAGCTCCCCGCCCGCATCCCCGTGCACGGTGACCGTGTACCGCAGCGTGACCGACTGCCCCACAGCGAGCGCGCCGGTCCACGACAGCGTGTCGCCGTCGCGCACGACGTTGCCCGCCCCGTCGCCGCCGATCGTCACGGTGGCGTCGTCGTTGTAGTCGGCGCTTCCGAGCAGGCCCGACAGGTCATCCGCGACGGTGACCACGTCGAGGGCCGTCTCGCCGGTGTTGGTCCCCGTCACCGTGTAGACGATCGTCGATCCCGGATCGACCGCCGTCCCGCTCTCCGGCGAGGAGGTCTTCGCCACCTCGAAGCCGGGCCGGTTCACCTCGTGCGTGGTCTCGGAGGGCGGCGGAACGACCTCCAGACCCCCAGGCGGGACGCCCCGGCCGTTCACGACGTTGCCGATGGTCGCTCCGCCGGCGTCCGCGTGCACCGTCACCGTGAAGCTGATGACCACCTCCTGCTCCAACGCGAGATCCCCGCTCCAGGTGAGCGTGGCACCCTCGAACACGACGGATCCGGCGTCCGCACCGTCGATGGTGGCCGTCACATCGTCGTTGTAGGCGGCGGAGGAGAGCACGCCCGAGAGGTCGTCCGTGATGGTCACCTCGGTGAGGGGCGTCTCTCCGCTGTTCGTGCCGATCACCGTGTACCGGATCGTCGAACCGGGGTCCACGTTCGAGCCCGTGGGCGGGTCGGCGACCTTCAGCAGCGACAGGCCCGGCTCCAGGACATCGTGCGTCGTGAACGTCGGCGGCGGCGTGATCGTGTCCCCGCCCGGTGGTGTGGCCTGCCCGGTGAGGGCGTTCTCGACCGTGTGCCCGCCGGCGTCGGTGTGCACCGTGACCGAGTACACCACCGTCACCGTCTGACCGATCTCGAGGGCGCCGTCCCAGCTCAGGACGGTGCCGTCGAAGGTCACCGGCCCGGCGCCGACACCGTCGATCGTCGCGACCGCGTCGTCGTTGTAGTCCGCGCTCTCCAGGACGCCCCGCAGGTCGTCGCGCAACTGCACCCCGGCGAGCGCGGTCTGCCCGGTGTTCTCGCCCGTCAGGGTGTAGGTGATGGTCTGCCCCTCGAACACGTCGCTCGACGACTCGGGGTCGGCGCTCTTGTTCAGGGAGAAGCCGGGTTCGTTGACGGGAGTGATGACCTCGTCCGGCGGCGGGGTGATCGTGGCTCCCCCAGGCGGCGTGGCCTCGCCCGTGACGACGTTGCGGACGGTTTGCCCTCCCGCGTCCGCGTCGACGGTGACCGTGTAGGTGATCGTCACGGTCTCGCCCCGTTGGAGTGCCCCGGTCCAGGTGAGCACGCCGTCCACGACGGTCAGGGTGCCCGCCTCGACGCCGCCCACGGTCGCCGAGGCGTCGTCGTTGTACTGCGCGAACTCGTCCGCGAGGTCGTCGCGCAGAACGACGGGATCCAGCGCGGTCTGTCCGGAGTTCACGCCCGTCAGTGTGTAGGTGATCGTCTCTCCGGGATCGACCGCGGTTCCCGACGCCGGGTCCGACGCCTTGTTGAGATCGAATCCAGGTCGGTTGACCGGGTGGCGGGTGATGACGTCCGGAGGCGTGATCACGGCGCCGCCCGGCGGAGTTGCCGTACCCAGCACGCTGTTCGCGAGGAGCGCCCCTCCGGCGTCGCCGTTCACCGTCACCGAGTACGTGAGGGTCACCGTCTCCCCGACCGCAAGACGCCCGCGCCACGAGAGCTCCGTGTCCGTGAGCGTCACCGGACCGGCGTCCGCTCCGTCGATCGTCGCGGTGGCGTCGTCGTTGTAGCCTGCAGCGTTCAGGACCTCCGACATGTCGTCGGTGATCGCGACCGGGTCCAGCGCCGTCTGGCCCGTGTTCCGTCCCGTCACGGTGTAGGTGATGGTCGATCCGGGATCGACCGGCGTGCCGTGCGCGGGATCGGCCGACTTGCTCACCTCGAACCCGGGCAGCGCGACGGGGTGCGTCGTGCCGGCCGGGGGCGGCACGATGCGCACACCGCCGGGCGGGGTCGCGTCCCCGCTCGCGGTGTTCTGCAGCGTCTGACCTGCGCCTTCGGGACGGACGGTCACGGAGTAGGTGACGTTCACGCTCTGGCCGACCGCGAGCGCCCCGCTCCAGGCGATCGTGTTCCCGTCGCGGTTCACCGCTCCGGCAGGGACGCCGCCGATGGTCGCCACGGCATCGTCGTTGTAGTCGGCGAAGGGGAGCAGCCGAGAGAGGTCGTCGCGGAGGTTGGCCGGATCCAGCCGGGTCTCGCCGGTGTTCGTCCCGGTCACGGTGTACGTGATCGTGTCACCGGCCTCCACCGTCGTCCCCGACGCCGGATCCGCGCTCTTGGCCACCGTGTATCCCGCCTGGAGCGGGGTGTTCCTGACCGTGCACAGGACGTTGCCGGTGAGGTCGCCGACCGGCTGCGGGTACGTGAAGGTCCACCGTCCCGCTCCTGCGGCGGTGACCGGGATGTCGTTCCCGCTGCTCCGTTCCACGCAGACGACGGTCGCGGTGTAGCTCGACAGCTGTGTGCTTCCCGCCCCCGTCTCGGTGACGGTGTAGGTGGCGCCCGGAGTGGCGAAGACGGGGCCCGCCTGCGCGTCCTGCGGACCGGTCGTGCTCCCCGCCGTCGTCGCAGTGTTGCCGCCGGTGATGCCGGGTCCGGTCACCGTCACGGTGAACTGGTCGTTCGGGGCGAAGCGGCCCGCGACGTCCTTCACGGCGGTCAGCGTGTTCGGGTAGCTGCAGCTGGCGAGGTCCGACAGCGTCATGGTGCTCGGGATGCCCGAGACGGTGACGCGACCGCGCTCCTGACCGGTCGCCGGGTCGAGCCGGATGAGCGTGAGGCCGTTCGAGACGTAAAGGTCGCCGCGATTGGCGAACGCGATGCCCGGGCTGTTCACGCTGGAGGGCAGGGTGGCCAGCAGTGTGGTCCCCAGCGATCGGGCGCCCGCCGCGGTGGGCGGCTGCTCGTCGAGCCGGCGCACCTCGTTGCCCGTGGTCAGGAAGAGACCGCCGGTCGAGCTGAAGGCGAAGTCGCCGTTGGACGGCGCAGGCTGGAGCCCCGTGATGTTCCCGACCTGTCCGATCGCGCGTTCCGCCTCGGTGTCGAACGCGCCGAGATAGGCGGTGGCGCCGTTGCCGCTGTAGTAGAAGACGCCGTTCGCGGGGTTGACCGCGCCGCGGATGATCGTCGCCGGCGCGTTCGGATCGGCGTTCCGGTAGGACCGCGTCGAGTCGGAGGCCCCGTCGTAGGCGACGATGGTGCCCCTGGTCGATGCCGACCCGGCGTTCTGCATGCCCCAGGCGGTTCCCCCGCCGTCCGTGATCCCGAGCGCGTTGTTCGCGGGACTGATGTCGGCGACCACGGTGGCCTGGCCGGTGTTCACGTCGATCCGGTACATGTTCCCGCCGGCGCCGGTCCGGGCGTTGACCGCCGTCGCGTAGATCGTGCTCGGACTGCACTGCATCACCGCAGCCGAGGCCGGGGTGGTCGGGAACGCCGTCGATACGACGACGAGTCCCGACGCGAGGAGGACCCCCGCGGCGATCAGTGCGACGACACGACGCGTGCCCGTCCGAATCCGTTGACGTACCGACATGCTTCCCCATCCCCATGAAGGGCGAGCGGCTCCGAGCCTCCGACTCGATCAACACGCCCGCACGATGCACCCATGATTGCACGCCAGACGGGGGTCGGGTCAAAACCGATCGTGATGCGGCACGGCAAGGTACGCGTGGCCCCGGGTTCGTCGAGCCTCCAGACACGACGAACAGATCCGGTGCAACGCACACCAGCGGAGCGACGGTCGTGGATCTAGAGTGCCGCGGCCGCCTCGGCCGCGCCGCGCCCCCAGCGGAAGGGGGAGACGGTGCGGTCGCCCTCGATCCAGAACCGCCACGGGAACGCCGCGGTGCCCGCATGCCCTGCGACCCCGACGCGGGGTCCCCGCGCGATCGGGAGGGGATCCGCGCCGGCGTCCGCGAGCCACAGCTCGGCGACGGCGCCGGCGCGCTCGGCCCCGGTGACCGCGTCGATCCCGTCGTGCGCCGGATGGCGAAGGCCCGAGGCCTGTCCGAACCGGCCGGGGCCGCGCGCGAGATCCCGGGCGGCGACAGGGGTGAGGGGCACCGTTGCGCCACGCCGCCGCGCGGCGGTCTCGACGCCCTCGACGACCTCGCCTGCGCGCAGGAGGATCCCGCCGGCCGACCCCTCGGGGCCGCAGACGACGTTGACGCAGGAGTGGATCCCGTGGCTGAGGTACACGTACAGATGCCCGGGCTCGCCCCACATCGTGGCGTTGCGGGCCGTCCGCCCCATCCGCGCATGGGAGCCGGGATCCGCGGTCTCCCCGGTCCCCTTGCCGTGATACGCCTCGACCTCGGTGATGCGCAGGACCGTCTCCTCGCCGTCGAGCACCGTGCGCAGTCTCGATCCGAGCAGACGCGGCGCGACCTCCACGGGGAGATCGGCCAGCTCGGCGCGCGTCGCGCGGTGATGCCCGGACGCCACGCCGGGTCCCCGCGTCATCGGCGGGGACCCACGGCGCACCACGACGCGTCGAACCCGGCGAGGACGACCTTCTCCTCGCCGGTGCGGGTGTCCAGGATGTGCGTCTGCAGCGTCTTCGGCAGCGGCAGCAGGGAGCGGTCGTACGGGTTCTCGACGAGGTTCGGCGCCACCACGATCGCGGAGTACTGGCCGCTCGGCGAGGGGCACGCCTGCATGATCGCATCCGATCCGGTGACGGACAGGAGCATCTGCGCCGTGCCGTCGTCGTCCACGCGCGCGATGCCCTGACCCGTCGGCAGGCCCGAGGCGTCGCGGTCCACCGTGTGGCGCAGAGTGCCGCCGGGGAACGGCGTGATCGACGTGGACAGACCGTAGTCCGGGTTCGACGGAGGCAGCGGCTGCTCGGATCCGTCGGCGAGATCGAGCTCCAGCAGCGTGTTGGAGCGCTCGATGATCGCGGTGTACGTGCCCCGCGAGATCCCGAGGATCGACTGTGCCAGTCCGAGGTTGGTCGCCCCGGCCTCCGCCGAGCGGTCGTCCACCCACAGGGTCCCGGTGAAGTCCACGAACAGCGCCGACGACGTGTCCGGGACGAACTGCCACTCGGCGACGCTGGGCGTGGATCCGCCGACCTCGACGATGCGGGGGTCTCCGCCGCGGACCGACTGCGTCACCAGCACGCTCGCACGCCCGCTCGTGGCGGAGATCTTCTCGTCCGTGAAGGTGTAACCGACCAGGCCACCCCGATCGGACACCTGCAGCATGGACAGGTAGCCGTCGCCCGGGAGCGGCAGCTCCTTCTCGTGCGTGCCGTCGAGGTCCATCACCCGCAACGACGACAGGCCGCCCTTCTCCACCGCGACCACCAGCCGATCGGCGGTCGCGCGGAAGTCCTGGATCTGCGCGGCGCTGTACACCGGCACGGCGCGCTCTCCGCCCAGGTCCGTCCGGAAGATGGTGTCGTCGCCCTCGGCGTCGCGCTGGAGGAGGAAGATCTGCGACTCCGGGGTGCGGAAGGTCGTGTGCAGCGCTCCGGCCGGACCGCCGCCGGTGCCGGTGACGTCCGCCACGGTGACGGCGTACTCGGTGTCGTCGTCCAGCGGGACGGTGAAGCGGATCCCGAGCGCTCGGCCGGCGGTGTCGAGGGTGAAGGGCACGGCGGGCTCGATCGTCACCTGTTCGGGGGCGACGTCGGCCAGCGGCTCGTTGGCCCGGAGGATGAGCCGGGTACCGGACGACTCGATCGCCGCGCGCGGGTCCACCGACACGCTGCTCACGCGAGGCCCCTGGATCAGGCTCACCGCGCTCAGCCCCCCGACGAGCAGCACGAGGGCCCCCAGCACACCTCCCAGCAGCAGCGCGAACCGTGGTCGGCGTCCGCGACCCGCCGCCGCGACCGCGGTGCCGTCGGTCGCCGCCGCGTGGTCGCCGGGACCGGCGGCGTCCTCGTACCCCGGATAGGTGCGCGCCGGGTCTCGCCGGGCGCTCGGGGCGGGATCGATGTGCCACACCGGGGCCGTGTCGATGTGCGGCCCCTGCTCAGCGGACGCGGCGCTCGGCGCGGGGTCCGCAGACTCGGCGGGCTCGGCCGTCGCCGCGGGCTCTGCCGTCGCGGGCTCTGCCGTCGGCGCGGGCTCGGCCGTCGGGGTGGGCGCGGCCGGTTCCGCGGATCCCTCGGCCGCCCGCGCCGCCTCCGCCTCGCGACGGGCGCGCGCCTCCGCGCGGGTCAGCGGGCGGGACGCGTCGGCGCCGGCCGTTCCGGGACCCGCGTCCGCCGGATCCGTGCCGCGGGGGGCCTCAGTGCTCATACGGATCCCCCGGCTCGTCGACGCGGGTCACGCCAGAAGGCTCCACGCGCAGGGTGCCGTCCTCCAGCGCCCGCACCGTCCCGGTCACCTCGACCCAGTCTCCGACCGCGTAGTCGCTCTGCCAGGCGTCGATCTGCACGGGCACCGCGGCGGGCTGCGCGTCGATCACGCAGTGCGTGATCACCATCCGGGTGAGTCGGGCCTCGTCCCCCTCGTCGCCCGCCGGTGTGAGGAACCCGGTCAGCGTCACCTCGGCGCCGTCGTACGTCTCCGGCCGCGCGGCGGTCGCGAACACGCTCGCCCAGTCGCCGATCCCGAAGACGCTGGTGTCGGTCGCGGCCCCCAGGGCGACGGTGTCGGCGCCGGCGAAGAGGACGTCCGATCCCGGTGCGCGCGACATGGCGAGATCGACCGAGAGCGAGGCCGGCGGCAGGAGCAGCGCGCCGGCCGCGACGCCGGTCGCGAGCACGCCGCCGGTGACGACCGCCGCGGTCCCGGCCGCCCGACGCACCGCCCCCGGTCCCCCGCGATGCGCGGCGCCCGCCTCTGCGGCGTCATGGCCATGATCGTGGCCGTGGCCGTGATCGTGGCCGTGGTCATCCTCGGTGCCGAGCGGCAGGGTGCACGACCACACGGCGCCGATCAGGGTCACCACCGCCGCCGCGCAGGCGAACCAGACCGTCTCCGGGCTGATGTAGAGCGTGAGCCGACCGGTGACCCCCAGCACGAGCGTCACGACCGAGATCACGGCGGCGAGCCCGACCCCCAGCCAGCGGGTGCCGAGGCCGCGCAGCCGGCGGCTCCGCGGGGGGCGCTCGGCGGCGGAGACGGGGAGCACGGCGTCAGACAAAGACGTTCACCCCGATCCCGATGCCGAACGCCGCCAGGACGACGACCGCCACGATGCCCGCGATGGTCCGCGCGGTGAAGGTGGTGCGCAGCAGCGCGATCATCTTGATGTCGACCAGCGGGCCGACGAGCAGGAACGCGATGATCGCGCCGGAGGAGAACGTGGAGGCGAAGGACAGCGCGAAGAACGAGTCGACGTTGGAGCAGATCGCCACCGTCACCGCGAGCGCGATCATCGCGACGATCGAGAGGACCGGGTTGGATCCGATCGCGAGCAGCGCGTCGCGCGGGACGAGCACCTGCACGGCCCCGGCCAGCGCCGAGCCGATCACGAGGGCGGGCATGACCGCGCGCAGCTCCACGAGGAACTGCACGAGGCTCCGCCGCACCGGCGTGCCCGGCTCATGCGCCGCGCGGTCGCAGGTGTCGAGGAAGTGCGACGTCAGGAGGGCGTCCGGCGAGGGATGACGGCTGTAGATCCACCCGATGAGGTTCGCGATCACGTAGCCGCCGACCAGGCGGGCCACGAGGATGCCGCCGTCCCATCCGAACGCCGCGTGCGTGGTCAGGATGACGATCGGGTTCACGATCGGCGCCGCCATGAGGAACGTCAGCGCCTCCGCCGGGGCGAGCCCGCGCATCATGAGCCCGCGCGCGAACGGCACGTTGCCGCACTCGCACACGGGGATGAGCATGCCCAGCAGCGACAGCACGGCCCGCCGTGCCCAGGCGCGTCGGGGAAGGATGCGCTCGATGACGCCGGAGGGCAGCCACACCTGCACGAGGATCGACAGGAGCACGCCCAGCACGACGAACGGCAGCGCCTCGAACAGCACGCTGAGCGACAGCGTCAGGCCGTCCTGCACGCGGGTCGGGAGAGTCGCGGGGAACAGCGTCGGAACGAACACGTCGATGAGGACGAGCGCCACGACGACGGCGACGCCCACCGCGGCGCCGAGCGCCTTCGCACGCCCCGACATCGGCTCGCGCCGCCGCGACGGTGGTCCTGCGGGCGCCGAGCGACGGGGCGGTGCCGTGGTCGTCACGCCGCGCTCACGCTTCCTGGACGGCGGTCGCGTCGTCACGCGCGCCGGCGTTGGCGCACGCCGCGCAGAGGCCGAAGATGTCGACGACGTGCTCGGCGTCGCGGAACCCGTGCAGCGCGGCGGTGCGGCGTGCCCACTGCTCGACGTCGGACGCCTCGATCTCGACCGTCAGACCGCACGAGCGACAGATGAGGTGATGGTGGTGCCCCTCGCTGCTGCAGGCACGATAGAGCGCCTCGCCCTCGGGGCTCTGCAGGGAATCGGCCTCGCCGGAGGCCGCGAGCCCGGCCAGCGCGCGATACACCGTCGCCAGGCCGATCCCGGTCTTCTCCTCGCGCAGCGTCGCGAACAGCGACTGCGCGCTCACGAAGCCGCGCGCATCCGCGAGCGCGTCCCGCACCCGCTCACGCTGCCACGTATTGCGCTGAGCCATGCCCCCGAGTCTATTCCGCGGGACTGACGCCGGACTGGGAACCGGCTCAGCCGACGCCGCGCTCACCCGGTCGGCTCTGCACGCCGGCGATGATCGCATCGATGGCGACCGCCGCCCGTCGGCGCAGCTCCGGGGGCGCGGTGTCGACGAGGGGCCCGTGCAGGGCGAGCTCGGCGAAGCCGTGGACCGTCGCCCAGCACGCCCATGCCGCGTCGTCGCGGGATGCCGGCGCCACCGCGCCCTCGGCCACCAGGGCGTCGAGCGCGTCGATCAGCGCCCCGTAGGCAGGCGACTGGGCGAGCTGGGCGGGGCCGGGCGGGCGGCCGCCGAAGAAGGCCACGGCGAACCATCCCGGCTCGGCGAGCGCGAAGTCCACGTACGCGCGGCCGACGCGCCGCAGCCGCGCCACCGGGGTCGCCCCCTCCTGCGCGGCCATCGCGGCGGCGAGCCGGGCCTGGATCGCGTCGGCCGTCGCCTCGAGGAGGGCGTCCCGGTGGGGGAAGTGCCGGTAGGCGGCGTTCGGCGAGACGCCGACGCGGCGCGTGGCCTCCCGAACGGTGAGCGCGTCCGGTCCGCCCTCGCGGGTCAGCTCGACCGCGGCCTCGACGAGCGCCGCGGCGAGATCGCCGTGATGATAGGCCACCCCTTGTCCTCCCGACGCACGATGTGTACGGTGTGAACATACCAGATGTGTACAGCGTGAACATCGGAGGCCTCATGTCCGCACCCACCACTCCGCTCCCCCCGGTCGTCGACGAGGAGACCTGGCGCGAGGAGCTCGCCCGCCTGCGCGTCCGCGAGAAGGCCGCGACCCGCGAGCTCGACGCCATCGCCGCCGAGCGTCGGCGGCTCCCCGCCGTGAAGCTCCCGAGATACACCCTCACCGCGGAGGACGGGTCGACCGTGACGCTGGCCGACGTGTTCGAGGGGCACAGCCAGCTCATCACCTACCACCACATGTGGACGGACGGCGCCCGGTGGCAGTGCTCGGGATGCACCGGCCTGACGTCGCAGTGGGGCCGGACCGGCGGGCTCGCCAACGTCGACGCGCGCTTCGTGATCGTCACGAACGGCCCGATGGACGAGATCCTCGCCTACAAGAAGCGCGTCGGGAACCTGATGACCTGGTACTCGTCTGCCGGCAGCCCGTTCGGGGCGGACGTCGACGCCGGGCCGGGCGAGGGGTTCGCGATCAACGTCTTCCTCCGCGACGGCGACGACGTCTACCGCACCTGGCACACCACCAGTCGGGGCGCGGAGCAGTTCGGTCCCCTCTTCTCCCTCTACGACGTTCTCCCGTACGGACGCCAGGAGAAGTGGCAGGACGTCCCGGAGGGCTGGCCGCAGGGCCCCACCTACTCGCGCTGGCTGGACGCGAAGGACGTCGCCGAGCTCTACGGGGATCCGACCGCCTGAGCGGACGCGCGAACGGGTCTGCGACGCCGGTCAGGCGCGGCGGATCCGCTCGCGCGAGCGCTGCACGGCCCAGCAGCCGAGGTAGATCGCGAACGAGATCGTCGTGATGTAGGGGCTGACCGGCAGCGGACCGGCGAGCGCCAGAAGGATCCCGCCCACGGCGGCGACGAACCCGAACAGCGCCGCCAGCAGCGGAACGGACAGGGGCCCGGCAGCGACCCGCATCGCGGCCGCGGCAGGCGTGACGAGCAGCGCCATCACGAGCAGGGCGCCGATGATGTGGACGGCGACGGCGACCACGAGCCCCAGCAGCACCATGAACACGATCCCGAGGACGCCCGTGGGAAGACCCCGCGCCTGCGCGGACACGGGGTCCAGCGAGTCGAACCGCAACGGGTTCCAGATCAGGACGAGGACGACGAGGACGACCGCGCTGATGCCGATGAGCCACCCGAGGTCCGGACTGGACACGGACACGATCTGCCCGGTCAGCAGGCTGAATCGATTGGCGCTTCGCCCCTCGTACAGCGACAGGAACAGGATCCCGAGCCCGAGCCCGAACGGCATGAGGACACCGACGATCGAGTTGCGCTCTCGGGCCCTGGCCCCGAGGAGCCCGATCAGCACGGCCGCGACCAGCGCGCCGCCGATCGATCCGGCCACGACGCTGCCGCCGAGCAGCAGGGCCGCCGCGGCGCCGGCGAACGACAGCTCGCTGACCCCGTGCACGGCGAAGGCGAGGTCGCGCTGCATCACGAACACCCCGACGAGGCCGCCGACGATCCCGAGCACCGCGCCCGCGATGATCGAGTTCGCGAGCAGCGCCACGAGCGCCCCGTAGTCCTGGAACGAGAACACGTCGCCCCAGTCGACCGCGGGCACGGCAGCCAGCACCCCGGCCGCGCTCACGCGACGCTCCGCGGGTGCTGGTCGTCGTCGTGCGCATGGTGCGGCTCGGCGTCCGGGATCCCGACGACGACGAGGCGGTCGCCCGCCCGCAGCACGAACACCGGGGCGCCGTAGAGATCCGTCAGCACGCGGCTCTGCAGCACCTCGTCCGGGGTCCCGAGCATGAACCGGCCGCCGGCGATGTAGAGGATGCGGTCCACCTTGCCGAGGATCGGATTGATGTCGTGGGTGACGAACAGCACGGCGGCGCCGTGCTCGCGGCGCTGCCGATCGATGATGTCCGTCACGCCCTGCTGGTTCGCGAGGTCGAGGTTCGAGAGCGGCTCGTCGCACAGGAGCAGGCTCGGGTGGTCCACGAGCGCCTGGCCGACCCGCAGCCGCTGCTGCTCGCCGCCGGAGAGCTCTCCGACCCGCCGGTCGGCGAACGCCGACGCCCCCACATCCGCCAGTACGTCGTCGACCCGCGCCCGGTCGGTGCGCCGCGGGATCGGCAGGCCGAACCGCGGGCCCTGGATGCCGAGGGCCACCACGTCCCGGCCGCGCAGCGCGGTGTCGGGAGCGTACGGACGCTGCTGCGGGATGTACCCGATGCGGCGGTTCCCGCGCCGGACGGGCTCCCCGCCGACGAGGATCCGGCCCGCGCTCAACGCCTGGAGTCCGAGGACGCTGCGCAGGAGCGTCGTCTTGCCGGACCCGCTCGGCCCGAGCACGGCGATGAACTCGCCGTGCCGGACGTCCAGATCCAGCCCCGACCACAGCTCACGGTCGCCGCTGCGCCCGCCGGGACGCCGCAGGGCCGCGCCGCGGATCTGCAGGACGGGCGCGGCCGAGCCGCCGTCGGTGGCCGGGCTCACGCGCCCAGCGCCGTGGCGAGGGATGCGATCGCGTCATGCATCCACTCAGCGTACGTCTTCCCCTCGGGCAGGATCTCCGTGAACGCGACGACCGGCACGTCCGCCTCGGTCGCGGCGTCCTCGACCCGCTGCGTCTCCGGCCCGCCGGTCTGGGCGTTGGTCAGCACCGCGCGGACGCCCCCGCCCTCGATCGCCTGGAGCGCGGCGAGAAGCGTGGCCGGGGGCACGTCGCGCCCCTCCTCCACCGCTTCGGCGAACCCGTCCGGTGTGACATCCGTCAGGCCGGCCGCCGCGGCGAGGTAGCCGGGCACGGGCTCGGTGAGGATGACGTTCGCCCCGGCGGCCTTCTCCTTGAGGTCGGCGAGCTGCGTCTCCGCGTCCTCGAGCTCGGCGGTCAGCGACGCCGCGCCCGCCTCGAAGTCGGCCTTCCCCTCGGGGTCGAGCTCGGTCAGGTGCGCGGCGATGTCCTCGACGAGGTGGCGCATGGTGTGCGGGTCGAACCACACATGCTCGTTGAAGCCCTCGATGTGGTCGTGACCCTCGTGGCCCTCCTCGCCGTGCTCGTCGCCGTGGTCGTGCTCGGCGTGGTCGTCCTCAGCTCCGGCGTGGTCGGAGTGCTCCGCCTCGTCGTGACCGGCGTTGCCCGGGTAGTCGTGCGAGAACTCGACGGCGGTGAGGACGGGCACGTCCGATCCGTCGAGCAGATCGTCGATGAAGGCGTCGTACCCGCCGCCGTTCTCGATGACGAGATCGGCCCCCTCGACCGTGAGCCGGTCCCGGGCGGAGGCCTCGTAAGAGTGCGGGTCCTGCGTCGCGGAACGGATGATCGAGGTCACGTCGACGTGGTCCCCGCCGACTGCCGCGGCCAGGTCGCCGTACACGTTCGTGGAGGCGACGACCGCGATCCTCCCGTCATCAGGGCTCGCCCCGCCCACCGATCCGGCGGACGAGCACCCCGCGAGGGCGAGGGCGGCGACGGACACGAGCGAGACGGCGATCACGGGCTTCTTCACCCGCTCACTCTAAACGAAATGAGAATCGTTCTCAACTAACCGCGACGCCACGACCCAGCCTCTCCTCACCTCTTCGGTCGAGTGGTCAGAAACTGTGGCCCCGCGGGGCGTCAACCCACAATTTCTGACCACTCGGCGCCCTGGCACGCGGACGGCGCGGGCGCACGACGCGGGCGCGGCGCACGGCGCCGTCCACGGCACGGCACGACGCGGCGAGGCGTCGCGGCGGGGGTCAGTCGACGAGGAGGGCGGGCTCCTCCAGCACCGCGGCGACGTCGGCGATGAAGCGGCTCATCTCGTCGCCGTCGATCACGCGGTGGTCGAACGAGCCGGCCACCGTCGTCACCCAGCGCGGGCGCACCTCGCCGTCCACCACCCACGGCTTCTGGCTGATCGTCCCCATCGCGACGATCCCGGACTCGCCCGGGTTGATGATCGGGGTGCCGGCGTCCATCCCGAAGACCCCGATGTTCGTGATCGTGATCGTCCCGCCCTGCTGGTCGGCGGGGGTCGACTTGCCCTCGCGGGCCGTGAGGGTCAGACGGTTCAGGGCGCGGGCCAGGTCGCGCATGCCGAGATTCTGGGCGTCCTTGATGTTCGGGACGATCAACCCCCGCGGAGTGGCGGCGGCGATGCCCAGGTTCACGTAGTGGCGGACCAGGATGTCCGCACCGTTCTCGCCCTGGACCCAGGCGGCATTGACCATGGGCGTGCGACGCACCGCCCAGATCACGGCGCGCGCCATGATCAGCAGGGGCGAGACCTTGACGTCGGCGAAGTCCGGCGACGCCTTGAGGCGCTTGACGAGCTCCATCGTGCGGGAGGCGTCCACCTCCTTCCACACCGTCACGTGCGGGGCGGTGTACGCGCTCTGCACCATCGCATTGGCGCTGGCCTTACGCACGCCCTTCACCGGGATCGACTCGGTCCGCTCGTCGGGGGCCGACTCGGGGCGCTCCGGGGCGGCACCCGCCGGCGCCGGATGCGCCGGGGCGGCGACACCGCGCGCCAGCCCGACCGGCGCCGGAGCCGGGGCGGGAACGGTCTCCTCGCGCACGTCGCCCCACTCGGGCGTGCGGATGTTGCGGAACACCGACGCCTGCTGCGCCTGCGTCATCACGTCCTCACGGGTGACCTCCCCGTCCGCCCCGGTCGGGGTGACGGCGGCCAGGTCCACGCCGAGGTCGCGGGCGAGCTTGCGGATCGGCGGCTTCGCGATCACGCCCACGGAGCTGCGGACGGGGCGGGCGGCCGGGCGACGCCGTCGCGAGGACGCGCCGGAGCCGGAGCCGTAGCCGACGAGCACCGACCCCGATCCCTCGTCCGCGGCAGGGGCCGAAGGCTCGGCGACGGGCGCGGATCCGTCGTCCTGCACGAATGTGATGATCGGCGTGCCGACGTCGATCGTCGCGCCCTCCTCCGCGAGGAGCTCGCCGACGGTGCCGGCGTGCGGCGACGGCAGCTCGACGAGCGACTTGGCGGTCTCGATCTCGCAGATGACGTCGTTGACGGCCACCGTGTCCCCGGGCGCCACGCGCCACGACACGATCTCCGCCTCGGTGAGGCCCTCGCCGACGTCCGGCAGGGTGAAGGTCTGGGTGCTCATGATTGATCCTTACTCATTCCGGTCGGTGCGCGAGCGGCTCGTCCCGGTCGTCGAGCGGGCGGGAGCACCGGCCTCAGTAGGCGAGGGACCGGTCGACGGCCTCGAGGATGCGGTCGGCATCCGGCAGGTACTCCCCCTCGAGCTTCGCCGGGGGGAACGGGGTGTCGTACCCGGACACCCGCAGCACCGGCGCCTCGAGGGCATAGAAGGCGCGCTCCATCACCGTCGCGGCGATCTCGCTGCCCAGGCTGGTGAACCCGGGCGCCTCCTGCGCGTAGACCATCCGCCCGGTGGATCGCACCGAGTCCAGGATGGGCCCGTAGTCCACGGGCGAGAGCGAGCGCAGGTCCACGACCTCGCAGCTCGTGCCCTCCGCCTCGGCGAGCGCGGCCGCCTGGAGGAGGGTGGTGACCATGGCGCCGTGCCCGACGAGGGTGACGTCGGTGCCGCGGCGGACGATGCGCGACGCGTGCAGCGGCAGCGCCGGGGCCTCCAGCTCCACCTCGCCCTTGGGCCAGTATCGGCTCTTGGGCTCCATGAAGATCACGGGGTCGTTCGAGCGGATCGCCTCCTGGATCATCCAATAGGCGTCGTTCGCCGTGGACGGCGACACGACCCGCAGCCCGGGCGTGTGCGTGAAGTACGCCTCGGGGCTCTCCTGATGGTGCTCGACCGCTCCGATGTGCCCGCCGTAGGGGATCCGGATCACGATCGGCATCGAGATCGCGCCCTCGTGGCGGTAGGTGAGCTTGGCCAGCTGGGAGGTGATCTGGTCGAAGGCGGGGAAGACGAACCCGTCGAACTGGATCTCGCACACCGGGCGGAAGCCGGCCATGGCCAGGCCGATGGCGGTTCCGACGATGCCCGACTCGGCCAGGGGGGTGTCCAGCACCCGTTGCGCGCCGAAGTCCCGCTGGAGGTGCTCGGTGACGCGGAAGACCCCTCCGAGGCGGCCGATGTCCTCCCCCATGAGAAGGACGCGCGGGTCGTCCTCCATGGCCTTGCGCATCCCGGCGTTGAGGGCCTTGCTGAACGGCATCGTCTCGATGGTCATGCCCGGCCCCCTTCCGTGGCGGTGCCGGCGTCGAAGGACGCCTCGTACTGTGCGCGCCAGGCGCGCTGCTCGTCCACCAGCGGATGCGGCTCGCTGTAGATGTGCTCGAACACCATCGCCGGGTCGGGGGGCGGGAGGGCGACGGTGCGCGCGCGCAGATCCTCCGCGGCGGACGCCGCCTCCGCCTCCACGTCCTCGAAGAGCGCGGAGGCGGCGCCGCGGGACTCCAGGTACGCCCGCATCCGGGTGATCGGATCCCGCCGGGCCCACTCGGCCTCCTCCGCGTCGCCGCGGTACTTGGTCGGGTCGTCGCTGGTCGTGTGCGCGCCCATCCGATAGGTCACGGCCTCGATCGCGCGGGGTCCGCCGCCGGAGCGGGCACCCTCCAGCGCGTGCCGGGTGACGGCGTAGCTGGCGAGAACGTCGTTGCCGTCCACGCGCATGCTGGGCATCCCATAGCCCGGCCCTCGCTGCACCAGCGGGACCGGCGACTGGGTCGTGACCGGCACGGAGATGGCCCAGTGGTTGTTCTGCAGGAAGAAGACCTCGGGGGTCCGGTAGCTCGCGGCGAACACCATCGCCTCGTGCACGTCGCCCTGGCTGGAGGCCCCGTCGCCGTAGTAGACCATGACGGCCTCGTCGCGATCGGGGTCTCCGGTGCCGCACTTCCCGTCGAACACCAGGCCCATGGCGAACCCGGTGGCGTGCAGCACCTGCGAGCCGAGGACCAGCGTGTAGAGCCGGGTGTTGCCGTTCTTCGGATCCGTCGGGTTCCACCCGCCGTGCGAGACGCCGCGCATGAGCCGGATGATGTCGACCGGGTCGACGCCCCGGATCCGCGCCACGACGTGCTCGCGGTAGGAGGGGAAGAGGGTGTCCTGCGGGCGCGCGGCACGGGCGGAGCCGACCTGCGCGGCCTCCTGGCCGCGGCTCGGCGGCCACAGCGCCAGCTGTCCCTGCCGCTGCAGGTTCGTGGCCTGGGTGTCGATCGCGCGGATGACGACCATGTCGCGGTAGAACTGCTCGAGCTCGGCGTCGGTGAGGGCGTCGATCAGCGGGAGGAACTCTTCGGCGGCGGGACTCGGTGCGAAGGCTCCGTCGGCGTCCAGGACGCGGATCAGAGCGGGGTCAGCGGCGGTCACGGTTCTACGCTAACCGAGCCTCAGGGCTCGGGCGTGGAGAGTCCGCACAACGGTTCTCCGGATCCGTAGGACCTTCTCCACCGATTCATGCCGCCCGCGGGATATGCCGTCCGTCCGTCATTGATTCGCGATGACCGCTCCGACACCGATGAGGATCGCGACCATCGAGACGGCCCACGCGAGCATCGGAAGCGCCGCGCCGAGCGCGGCGAGGCCGATCCCCCACGCCCCGGGCTTGCGGCCGCGACGGGTCGCGACGGCGACGATGCCGAGGACGATCGCGGCGAGCCCGACGAGCGTCCCGAGGACGTTCCACAGCGGGGACACGGCATCCGCCGACGGCACGAACGTCATGAGCACGACGGCCACCGCGGCCAGCAGGCCGATGACGGCGGCACCCGCGCCGAGGCCGAGCGCCACGCGCCCCAGCACCGGCGAGCCCGGCGGGCGCTGCGGAGGGATGGGGACCCCCGAGGCCGTCAGGTCGTTCCTCGAAGGCGGGTACGGCGGCGTGCTCACGCGGATGACGCTACCGGCCGACGCCGCAGACCGCGATGCCCGCGGGCGCGGCGTGTCCGGTTGCGGCGTGCGCAGTCCGGGGGTGGGGTGCAGGGGTCCGCCGGCGCGGGCGCGGCGGAAGTGGTGCGCCGAGCGGCGCGTGCCCTGCGGAGTGTGCGCCGAGCGGCGTATGCGGCTGGGGCGGACGCTCAGGAGCGCGAACGCAGCGCGGCGGCGGTGTCGAGGATGCGCGGCAGCGACTCCTCCTCGCCGACCGAGATCCGGATGCCGTCCCCGGCGAACGCGCGCACGACGATCCCAGCCTCGGCGAAGGCGTCCGCGGCTTCCGTCGTCTCATCCCCGGTCGGGAGCCAGACGAAGTTGCCCTGTGCGTCGGGCACCGCCCAGCCCTGGGCCCGGAGTCCCTCCGCGAGCGTCGTGCGTCGGGCGACGAGCTCGACGACGCGCACGCGCAGCTCGTCCTCGGCGTCCAGGCTCGCGATGGCGGCGACCTCGGCGGCGGCGGTCACCGACAGCGGCACGGCGGTGCTGCGAGCCGCGTCGAGGACGCGCGGATCCCCGATGGCGTAGCCGACGCGGAGTCCGGCCAGCCCGTACGCCTTGGAGAAGGTGCGGAGGACCACGACGTTGGGGTGGGTCTCGAAGACACGCTCGGCCAGGCCGTCCACGGCATCGGGTGCGGTGACGAACTCCGCGTAGGCCTCGTCGAGCAGGACGAGAACGTCGCGAGGCACTGCGTCGAGGAAGGCGGCGAACTCGGCGCTCGTGACGATCGGGCCGGTCGGGTTGTTCGGCGTGCAGACGAGCACGACCCGCGTGCGGTCTGTGATCGCCGCGGCCATCGCGTCCAGGTCGTGTCGTCCGCCCTCGGCGAGAGGCACGGGGATCCCCGTCGCCCCGGCGATGAGCGGGATGCCCGGATAGGCCTCGAACGACCGCCAGGCGTAGACGACCTCGTCGCCCACGGATGCCGCGGCCTGCACGAACTGGTACAGGATCGCGACGCTCCCCGAGGCGACGTGCACGGCATCGGGCCGGACCCCGTACCGCTCGGCGAGCCGCGCGCGCAGGGCCCCGGCGGTCGCGTCCGGGTAGCGGTTCATGGGTGTGGCCCGCGCCAGGGCGGCCTGCACCTGGGGCAGGGGATCGAAGGGGTTCTCGTTGCTGGAGAGCTTGAACGCGTCGGCGGACGCCTGCTTGCCCTGGCGGTACGGCGGAAGCGCCGCGATCTCGGGCCGGATGCGGGGCAGGATGGGCTCGCTCACCCTGTCGAGTCTAGAACCGCCCCCTCCTCCCTCTCCGTCTCCCCCTCCCCGGCCTCCCTCTCTCCCCGGCCCAAAAGGCCACCGACACCCCCCCTCCCGCCGAGACCCCCTCTGGAACGCGCGTCTGCGAGGGGGTCTCGGCGGCGCGAGGGGGTTTCGGCGATGGGGAGGAGGGGAAGGAAGGGAAAGCACGGGGAGGGCGGAGAGGACAAGGGCCTGTGGAAGTGGACGCGGGCCTGGCAGACTCGGGGCATGCGATTCCTGATCCGCGTCATCGTGAACGCGTTCGCCATCTGGGTGGTGACGCTCATGCCCTTCCTGCAGGTGACGGTGACCCCGTTCGCCCCCGGGGAGACGCTGCAGCTCGTGCTGACCCTGCTCGTCGTGGCGCTGATCTTCGCCCTGGTCAACACGATCATCGGCACCGTCGTCCGCATCGTGGCGATCCCGCTGTACATCTTGACCCTTGGGCTCATCTCGCTGATCATCAACGGGTTCCTGCTGTGGCTGACCGCCGTCATCACCGGGATGTTCGGCTGGGGTCTGAACGTCGGCAACTTCTGGTGGGGCGTCGTCGCGGCGCTGATCATCTCGATCATCAACGCCGTCTTCGCCGGGATCCTCCGCCCGCAGCGCGACCGCCGTCGCGACTGATCCCTCCGCGGGCCGGGTCCGGCGAACGGGACGACGGCTTCCGCGAACAGGACGACGGCTCCCGCGAACTCGTCTCGAGGTCAGAACCGATCGTCCGCCGGAGCGTCGGCGCCGGGGGCCAGCACCCTCGTCGGCGGCTCGATCCTCGCGACGTAGTCGGTGGCGAGGATCTCCACCGCCTCGTCCAGTGCCGCGAGGCGTTCCCCGAGCGCGGTCAGCCGCGGGTCCCCAGCGGCGTCGGCGAGCGCCGCGGTCTCGGCGTACGTCGACAGGTGATGGGTCGTAAGTACGGCGTCCTGCAGCCCCTGCGCCGGGTCGCCGATCCTCGAGACCACGACGCTGTCTGACGACCCGGTGCCCGCGACGGTGCCTCCCTGGGCGAGGCTGGACACCGGGTCGTCCGTGTGGCGGACCATCACGCTCGTCGTGGACTCGGGAAGCACCGGGTCGATCGGGGAGCCGAAGCCGACCAGCGTGTGCACCGGGAACTCGCCGCTCTGGGCCACGAGGCCGCCGATCATCGCGCCCTGGGAGTGCCCGACGATGGCGACGGCGTCCCCTTCCCCGGCCCCTGCGTCATGGAGCGCGTCAACCACCGCCTGGTACGAGGCGGTCTCCCGGTCGTGCAGGTACAGGTCCAGGTTCGCGCCCATCCCCCACGGCTCCCGGGAGTCGGCGGAAAGCTGTGTGCCCGCCACATAGGCGATGTACTCCCGACGGCCGTCGGGCATCGTGTAGGTCTCGACCCGCACCTGCGCGCCGGGGGTGGCCGGGAACCGGTCCGTGAGGTCTGCGAGCCCGCGAGGCGCCGCGGACGGCCCCGGCACCCTGGTCGGAGCGATCACGACGGAGGTGTCCGACGGGTGCAGCGGCCGATCCGCGAGGCGCACCCCCTTGCCGACCATCCCGACGCCCGTGAGCCACAGCCCCGCGGCCAGCTGCGCCGAGTGGGCGCCAGCGGGCGACAGGTACTGCGCCCACCGGGTCTGGTCGACGAAGCCATCGAACCGACGCCGCTCCCCCTGAGCGAGGAGGGACGCCGCAGCAGCAGCCGCGGCGGGATTGCGTTCGGAGAGCAGCTCGGCATCCCGGCGCAACGCCGCGGCCTCGCCCGGGTCCGAGGCCGCCCTCAGCTCAGCCCGGGCACGCAGTTCTACGATCTCGTACGCCTCGGCCATGAGCTCGACGCCTTGCGCCGTGGGCACCAGGAGCTCGGCGACCCCGGCGATCCGCTGCGCCGGCCCTTCCAGCCCGGACGCGTCCGCGCCCGCCCCGTCGGCGAGCGTGCGGACGAGGCGCAGTTCCCCGGCCACCCGCGCCAACCGCTCCCCCAGCGCGCGCAGACGCCGGCCGACACCCCTCAGGTGCTCCGTGTCCACGGCGAGCGCCCCGCCGCGAGAGATGTCCAGCTCGTCCCCCACCCGTCCGTCCTTCCCGATCGATCCCCTGGTCCCTGCCCGTCTCGGGTGCCGTCGCACAGCCGACAGCCTCCGCGTCACCCCTCGTGCGGGCCGGACCCCCACAGTCCGGCCCGCGTTCCCCAGCCGCCCTCCTCCCCACGCGGGTGTCGTCCCCAGTCCGGCCCGCGGCCCCTCCCACGTCCGGCGCGCGGCCCCCGCCGCGGCGGATGCGCGAACGGCCGTCATCCGATCCCCAGCTCGGATGCGGCCGTCCGTGCGGCCACGGTCGCGTCGGACAGGTCCGCCGCCAACGTCGCCACCCGCTCCCCCAGCGCGGAGATCCCCTCCGAGTGCCACGCCGTCTCCGCGGTGAGGCCGCGCAGCTCCCCACCCGCCGACTCCGCGTCCTCGAGGGCGCAGCGCAGCACCGCCGCCGCCTCGCCGAGCGCGCGTTCCGCCTCGATCCCCGCGAGGAAGGAGCCCGTCCATGCCGTCATGCGCTCCACTCTCCGGGACCGGACGGCGGCGCACGCGCGCGTCCACAGGATCGGTGGACAACCCGGCACCTTTCTGATCGGTGCAGGACGAGTCGCCGCTCGGACGGTGCTCCTCGCCGTCGACCGGCCCTCGCCCCTCGGCAGGAACGGGAGGGTGCGGCATGATGGACGCATGACCGAGCCGGATCCGTTCCGCGTCGTCTTCGTCTGCACGGGGAACATCTGCCGGTCGCCGATGGCGGAGGTCGTGTTCCGCGATCTGGCGGAGAAGCAGGGGCTGGGCGACCGCATCCTCTCCCGCAGCGCCGGCACCGGCGACTGGCACGTCGGCGAACGCGCCGACGAACGGACCATCGCGGCCCTGGCGCGTCGCGGCTACGACGGATCCCTCCATCGCGCCAAGCAGTTCACCTACGAGTCCTTCGCCGACAGCGACCTCGTCGTCGCACTGGACCGCACCCACGAACGGAGCCTGCGGCAGTGGTCGCGCGACGAGTCGGAGGAGGGCAAGGTGGTGCTGCTGATGTCCTTCGACCGTGAGGCGAGCGTGCTCGACGTCCCCGACCCGTACTACGCCGACGCCGCGATGTTCGACAGCGTGCTCGGTATGATCGAGAGCGCGAGCCGCGGCCTGTTCCGTCAGCTCGAACCCGCCATCCGGCCACCGGCGTCCCGGGTCCGCCTCGGTCCCTGAGCTTTCCGAGGGATCCCCCGGACGCCTCGATCAGGAGGTCTCCCCTGACTGCGCAGCCCGCCCACCCGTCCGCGTCGCTGAGCCCCCTCGACGGCCGCTACCACGCCGCCGTCGCGCCGCTCGCCGACTATCTGTCCGAAGCCGGGCTCAACCGGGCGCGCGTCGAGGTCGAGGTGGAGTGGCTGATCGCGCTCACCGACCGCTCGCTGTTCGGCACCTCGCCGCTCGCGGACGCCGACAAGGATCGCCTGCGCGCCCTCTACCGCGAGTTCGACGCCGAGGAGATCGCCTGGCTGGCCCAGAAGGAGGCCGTGACACGGCACGACGTCAAGGCCGTCGAGTACCTCATGCGCGACCGCCTGTCCGCCCTCGGGCTGGACGCCGTGGCCGAGCTCACCCACTTCGCCTGCACGAGCGAGGACATCAACTCCACGGCGTACGCGCTCACCGTCAAGCGCGCGGTCGAGCAGGTGTGGCTTCCCGCGCTCCGGGCCGTCACCACCACGC
Source organism: Microbacterium sp. CCNWLW41 (assembly GCF_037083505.1). Lineage (NCBI taxonomy): Bacteria > Bacillati > Actinomycetota > Actinomycetes > Micrococcales > Microbacteriaceae > Microbacterium > Microbacterium sp. CCNWLW41. The sequence goes on along the minus strand of NZ_JBAOJP010000002.1, from coordinate 407,934 downwards.
TGCGCGAGCTCGCCGTCGAGCACGCGGACGCCGCGATGCTCTCGCGCACGCACGGCCAGCCCGCCACCCCCACCACCATGGGCAAGGAGCTCGCGGTGTTCGCCGCACGGCTGGAGCGGGTCGCGGAGCAGATCGCCGGATCGGAGTACCTGGCGAAGTTCTCCGGCGCCACGGGCACGTGGTCGGCGCATCTCGCCGCCGATCCGGACACCGACTGGCCCGCCGTCACCCGCGCCTACATCGAGAGCCTCGGCATCGGCTTCAACGGCCTGACCACGCAGATCGAGTCCCACGACTGGCAGGTGGAGCTGTACGACCGGATCCGGCACGCCGGCGGGATCCTGCACAACCTCGCGACCGACGTCTGGACGTACATCTCCCTGGGGTACTTCGCCCAGATCCCGGTGGCCGGCGCGACCGGCTCCTCGACGATGCCGCACAAGATCAACCCGATCCGGTTCGAGAACGCGGAGGCGAACCTGGAGCTCTCCGCCGCCCTGCTCGGGTCCCTGTCGCAGACGCTCGTGACCTCGCGCCTCCAGCGCGACCTCACCGACTCCACGACGCAGCGCAACATCGGCGTCGCGTTCGGACACTCCCTGCTCGCTCTCGACAACCTCCGCCGGGGCCTCGGCGAGATCTCGCTCGCGCGGGACGTGCTGCTCGCCGACCTCGACGCGAACTGGGAGGTGCTCGGCGAGGCGATCCAGACGGTCATCCGCGCCGAGGTGGTCGCCGGGCGCTCCACGATCGCCGACCCGTACGCGCTGCTGAAGGAGCTCACCCGCGGGCACCGCGTCGGCGCGGCGGAGCTCGCCGAGTTCGTGCAGGGGCTGGAGATCGGCGAGGAGGCCAAGCAGCGCCTGCTCGCGCTAACCCCGGCCGGGTACACCGGGCTCGCGGAGGATCTCGCGCGCTGACGGCGGCGGGCGAGGCTCGGCTCAGCGCGTTTCGTCTCGCTGCGCTCGCTCAACGACCGGAAACGGGCCCAGCTCGGCGCGTTTCGACTCGCTGCGCTCGCTCAACGACCGGGAGGGACCAGCGCCGCGACGAGACGAAACGCGTCACTCCGCGACGGTCAGCGGTCGGCGGGAGGGTCCTCGTCCGCGACCGTCTCGGGCGTCTCCTCCGCAGCGGCGTCCTCGGCAGGGGCGCCCTCGGCGGGTGGGTCGAGCAGCACGGGGCGATCGACGGTCTTCGTCACCTGTGCCGGGTCGACCGCGAGAATCAGCATGGCGAGGATCAGCAGCGTGACGATGAAGGCGCTGCCCCCGATCACCAGGGCGAGCCCCCACGGCGTCAGCCCGTCATAGGCCCCGCGCGCGACGGCGTCGATGACCCGGGTGGTGAACGCCCCGGTGGACACGAGCGTGACGACGGCGGCGAAGACGCCGCAGCCCAGGGCGATCCCCAGCAGGTGGAGGGGACGCAGCAGCTCGCGGCGGGTGGGCTTGTCGTCGGTCACGCAGTTCCTCCGTGCTCGGTGGCGGGCCGCGGCGAGAACCCGGCGATGCCGAGCAGCACGGCCACGATGGCCGCATAGGCTCCGAAGATCCCCACCGCGAGGGTGATCCCGGTCAGGATGAAGTCGCCGGCGTCCTCGATCGAGTACGTCCACGCGTACTGCATCGGGACCAGGAGGAGGGCCACGGCCAGCAGCAGGCCGAGTACCCCGACGAGGAGGTGGTCCCGGGCGCCGTCGACCACCGGCTCCCCGCGCTGCGCGGCCTTGCGCGCGCGGATCCCCGCGATCAGCTCGACCAGTCCGGTGAGGGCGCCCCAGGCGATCAGCAGCACGAAGAAGAGGGGCGTGGAGCGCCACGCCGGGATCCCGCCGGCCATGCCCGCGAGGAAGGAGAACGCCGCGAGCAGGACGTAGGGCCAGCGCCAGCCCGGCCGGGCGACGAGCCAGGCGGCCAGCGCGAGCACCAGCCCCGTCGCCAGCGCGAACCCGCTGAAGACGGAGAGGCCGACGGCGGCGGAGTGGTCCGGGGAGAACGTGATCATGAGCGCCGCGACCGCCGCGAAAAGGGCGCGCACGAGCTGCACGTGACGCACGCTGAACGTCGGGCTTGCGGAAGCGGTCATGGATCGATCCTCTGCGGGGGTGACCTCCCCAGTCTACGCGGGGGATCGCGGCGGGTCGGCCCGCGCTCAGGCCGGCGACCGCCCCGCGTCCTCGTCCTCTCCGGCGCCGTCGGCGGGGACTCCCCCGGTCGCACCGGCCTCGGCGTCGTCCGCGACGAGCCCCGTCAGATGCTCGACGAGCGCGGGCGGGATGGCGCCGTCGCTCAGGAGGACGAGCTGTTGCAGGGGCATGCCGAGCACGGGCCCGAGGGCGTCCTCCGAAACCCCCGCGTCGCTCAGCAGCTCACGGATGTACACCCCTGCGCGCGGGTGGCCGAGCCAGTCGCCGAGAGAGCTGTTCGGGTCCAGTGCCATGACGGTTCCTCTCCGGGGCCGGATCCGCTCCGCTCGCCCCGCGGCCCCGGGACGCGGGCCGGTTCCATCAGTACCAGTTCGTGGCCTGGGAGTGGCCCCACGCGGCGCACGGGGTGCCGTACACGCTCTGGATGTAGCCGAGGCCCCAGCGGATCTGGGTGACGGCGTTGGTCTCCCAGTCGTCACCGGCGCTGGCCATCTTGTCCCCCGGCAGCGACTGGGGGATGCCGGTCGCGCCCGACGGGTTGTAGGCCTGGTAGTCCCAGCCCGACTCCTTCTGCCAGAGGGAGCTCAGGCACTGGAACTGGTCGCCGCCCCAGCCGTACTCGTCCGCCGCGATCTGCTGCGCGGCGGCGCGGGCGCCGTTGGGGGTGTTCGCCTCGGCGAGCGCGGCGGCCGCGGCCTCCGCGGCCTGCTTCTCGGAGACGGCGGTGGCGAGCTGGGTCCGCAGCGTCGCGGCCTGCGCGGCCACGGCCTGCGCCCGGTCGCGGAGGGAGGCGGCGACGGTGCCGCCGCGCGTGGACGAGGCGTCGGCCTCCTCGGCCGCGGAGCGGACGGACTTGAGCCCATCGATGTCGACCGCGGCACTCTGGGCGGCGAGGTCGAGTCCGGAGTTCTGGACCTCGATCACGACGGTGGTCGCGTCCGTGAGGACGGCATCGGACTCTGCGAGGGCTGCGTGCAGATCCTGACGTGCCGTGTCGAACGACGGCGACGCCGCCGCGGCGCGGGGCAGGGGGTCGGCGGCGGCCGCCGGTGCGACGGCGGACAGGCCGAGGGAGGCGGCCGTGCCGAGGGCGACGCCGAACGCGACGGTCAGTGCGGCCGTGGTGCGGTGGGCGCGGCTGTGCGCGCGGCGGCGCGCGGTCTCGGTCCGGCGGAGGGCAGGGGTGGGCGACAGGGTCTCGGGCATGGGAGGGGTGACGATCCTTCGGGTGTTCCTCGCCGCTCGTAAGCGGTCGGCGCCCTCGGGCCGGGCGCACAAGGTAACGATTCTGCATCAGTGTTCCTGAATGCCGCCTCCGTGTGCGCTGGACGGGCGGTGGGAGCGCTCCGCGACTCAGCGTCCCGCCGGGCCGAGCACCGCCTCCGCGATCACCGCGGCGTCGTCCTCGAAGTCGTCTAGCGGCGCCGTGTCGACCGGCGCCGTGTCCCAGCGGCCGTCGGCGCGGTCCGGCAGCGCAGTGACCGTGATGCGCAGGACGCCGGGCTCTTCCGCCTCCCCCACCGCGATCACGGCCCGGGAGAACTCCGCCTCGCTCTTGACGGTCGCCGCACGGCCCGCGATCGTGGTCTCGTCGCCGTCCCCGAACACGTACGTGAGCTCCTCGTCGGTCGCCTGGATCCGCACGACGAGGTCATGTCGAGGACGCACGAACATGCAGATCGGCGCCGGGTCGTCCGTTCCGTCGCGCTCGGCGACCACGGCCGGTCTCAGCTCCTCGCCCAGCGCCTCCCGCACCGCGTCCCACGCCGCCGTGCAGAGGACGTTCGGATCCCTCTCCCCCCAGGCGACGACCTCCGCGGCGGAGTCGGGCACCGTGGCCTCGACCGCCTCCGCGCACGGCGAGCCGGGCTCGACGTCGACGCACACGCCGGTCGCCGCGGTGTCCGGCTCGTCCGCCGCGTACAGCAGGCCGTCGAGGTCGGCATCGGCCGGCTTCGCGCGGTCGAGAGCCGGGGCGAGCTCCGCGACGAGCTCCCTGGCCTCGTCGCACGTGCGCGCGGACGCGGTCGCGCCGACGACCGGCTGACGGGTGCCCGCCGCCGCCGGCGATGCCCACGCATCCCACATGATCCGGCAGTCCTCGTCGCCCTCGGCGAACCAGATCAGGACCTCCCGGCCTGCGAGCGTCTCGGTCGGATACTCCGCCCACCCGTAGTTCGCGCGCAGATCCGCGAGCGCCGGGCTCCGACGGAGGTTGAGTCCGAACTCGGGCGTCACCCTCGTGAAGCCGACCCCACCGGAGTCCTTCCAGATCCCGCAGTCGCCGAGGCCCTCGTCCAGGCCGCTGTGCGGGGCGAGGACGTCGCCGTCCGCAGCGGGCCCGACGACCTGCTCGAAGACGTCGCAGGCGACGAGGCCGTCGCGGGGATCCGCGTGACGCAGCGAGGCCGGATCCGCCGCCAGCGCCTTCACCGCCGCCTCGGCGAACGCGATCGGCTCGGCGCAGTCGTAGGCGCCCTGCGACGGGTCCTGGGCGAACACGATCGCGTGCGCGAAGTCGACGGGGAGCCGGATCTCGCACCAGTCCCACAGCGCCGTGTTCCGGTAGGCGGCGGCCCCGGCCAGGTCCGCGCGCTCCTCCCAGAACCGCTGCGACGCCGGCGCGGACGCCCACGTGTCGACCTTCAGCACCCCCGGGATCCGGCAGTGGTGCAGTTCCGGCTCCCGCTCCCGCCCGGCGACGAGCGCCGGATCCAGGAGCGCGCACGGATCCAGAGACGCCATCGCCTGCGCGACGGCATCGGCGTCGCGGTCGTCGTTGAGCACCGGCTCGATCGTGAGCGGCGTCGGCGTCGGCTCCGGGCCGGTCAGGGTCGGCAGCACCCCGCAGCCGCTCAGCACGGCGACGGCGGCGAGCACCGCCAGCGCACGGATCCCACGCATGTTCCACCCCCGGTCCGGCGTCCTCGCCGGTCAGGGGAATCCTAGACCGCGATGCCCGCCACGACCCGCGGACGCCCCCGCCCGCTCCGGCGCCTCGCCCATCGGGCCGCGATGCACCCGGACCCCGGGCGCGCCGCCCGGTAGTCTGCCGCTCACACCCACGCGAAGGATCCGACATGCCCCGTTTCGACCTGCCGCCCGAGCAGCTGCGCGCCTATCGCCCCGACGTCGCCGAGCCCGCGGACTTCGACGACTTCTGGGACCAGACCCTGACCGAGGCCCGGGCACAGGCGTCCGCGCCGCACCTTCGCCGGGTTGACTCGCCGCTGCAGGTCGTCGAGGCATGGGATGTGACCTTCTCCGGCTTCGAGGGGGATCCGGTGTGCGCCTGGCTGCTCCTGCCCGCCGACGCGGTCGAGCCGCTGCCCGCGGTCGTCGAGTTCATCGGGTACAACGGCGGTCGGGGCCTCCCCCACGAGCGCCTGGGATGGTCCGCCTCCGGCTACGCGCACCTCATCATGGACACCCGCGGCCAGGGCAGCCGCTCGGGCACCGGCGGCAGCACCCCGGATCCGCACGGCACCGGGCCGTCCGTCCCGGGCTTCGTGACCCGGGGCATCGAGGATCCGCGCGACTACTACTACCGGCGGGTGTTCACCGACGCGGTACTCGCCGTGGACGCCATCCGCACACTGGATCGCGTGGATCCCGCCCGTGTCGCCGTCACCGGCATCAGCCAGGGCGGCGGCATCGCCATCGCCGCCGCCGGCCTGTGCACCGGGCTCGTCGCCGCCATGCCGGACGTCCCGTTCCTCTCGCACTTCGAGCGCGCCGTGGGGCTGACCGATCGGGATCCCTACGACGAGATCGTGCGGTATCTGTCCGTCCACCGCGGCGCCGTCTCGACGGTGTTCGAGACGTTGTCCTACTTCGACGCCGTGAACTTCGCGCGCCGCGCCACCGCGCCCTCCCTGTTCTCCGCGGCGCTGATGGATCCGGTGTGCCCGCCGTCCACGGTCTACGCGGCGCACAACCACTGGGGCGGTCATTCCGAGATCGTCGAGTACCCGTTCAACGAGCACGAGGGCGGGCTGGGCGTGCAGTGGCAGCGCCAGACGGCCTTCCTCGCCGATCAGCTCGCGCGCTGAGCCCCGCCGTTTCGGGGCGTGATCCGGTGGTTCGGGGCCGGAGGACGGACCCCGAACACTCGCGACGCGCCCCAAAACCTCGTCCGCCCCGGGAGCGAGGGCCAGGATGGAAGGGCCGTCCCCGAAGGAGCTGAGATGACCCGGTCCGCCACCGCCGCCACCGCCGCCACCGCCGCGATCCGCGCGGCGCGCGATCTGCTGTTCGCGCACGCCACCGACCACGAGGGAGCCCGCGCCGCCTTCCGCTGGCCCGAGCTCACGGAGTTCAACTTCGCGCTCGAATGGTTCGACGTCATCGCCGGCGAGAAGCCCGACCGACCCGCGGTGCAGATCGTCTCCGCCGATCTCCGCGCCCGCACATGGACCTACGGCGAACTGTCCGCACGCTCGGATCAGGTCGCGAACGGGCTGCGTACGGCCGGCATCGGACGCGGCGATCACGTGATCGTGATGCTGGGGAACACCATCGAGCTGTGGGAGACCATGCTCGGCCTCACCAAGATCGGCGCCGTGGCCGTCCCGACGTCGACGCTCCTGTCCGCGGCGGACCTCGCGTACCGCGCCGAGCACGGACGGGCTCGCGCGATCGTCACCCGCGGCGGGCTGGCCGACCGTCTGGCGGGGATCGGGCCGGACGTCCTCCGCATCGCCGTGGGCGAGGTCGTCCCCGACGGCTGGCTCGCGTTCGCGGAGGCCGCCGACGCCGCGGCGGCGGAGTTCGTGCCCGACGCGCCGACGCCGGCCGGCGACACGGCGCTGCTGTACTTCACGTCCGGCACGACCAACCGGCCCAAGCTCGTCCAGCACACGCACGTGTCGTACCCCGTCGGTCACCTGTCGACCATGTGGTGGCTGGGCCTGCGACCGGACGACGTGCACCTGAACATCTCCTCGCCCGGATGGGCCAAGCACGCCTGGTCGAGCTTCTACTCCCCGTTCCTCGCCGAGGCGACCGTCTTCGTCTACGACTACGACCGCTTCGACGCCGACACGCTCATGCGGGTGATGGACACCCACCACGTGAGCACGTTCTGCGCGCCGCCGACGGTGTGGCGCATGCTCATCCAGGCCGACCTCACACGGCTCACCCGCCCGCCGCGCGAGCTCGTCGGAGCGGGAGAGCCCCTGAACCCGGAGGTCATCACCCGCGTGCGCACCGCCTGGGGCGGCACGATCCGCGACGGCTTCGGCCAGACCGAGATGACCTGCTGCGTCGGGAACTCCCCCGGCCAGCCGGTGAAGGACGGATCGATGGGGCGCCCGCTGCCGGGGTACCCCGTGGTGCTGCTGGATCCCGCCACCGGCGAGCCCACCGAGCGGGAGGGGGAGATCGCCCTCGACCTGTCCGCGGCGCCCCTGGGGCTCATGGCCGGGTACTACGCGGATCCCGACGCCACCGCCGCGTCCCGCGCGGGCGGCTTCCACCACACCGGCGACATCGCGACCCGGGACGAGGAGGGGTACCTCACCTACGTCGGGCGGGCGGACGACGTGTTCAAGGCATCCGACTACAAGGTGTCGCCGTTCGAGCTGGAGTCCGTGCTCCTCGAGCACGACGACGTCGTGGAGGCGGCCGTCGTGCCGAGCCCCGATCCCACCCGGCTGGCCGTGCCGAAGGCCTACGTGTGCCTGACCTCGGCGGGCGCGGAGGATCCGGTGCGCACGGCGGGATCGATCTTCGCGCACGCCCGCGCACACCTCTCCCCGCATCTGTGGGTGCGGATCATCGAGTTCGTGCCGGAGCTGCCCAAGACGATCTCCGGCAAGATCCGCCGGGTGGAGCTGCGAGCGCGGGAGGCCGAGCGGGTCGCGTCGGGCGAAGATTCCGGTCAGCACCACGACCGCGACCATCGCTGACGACCGGTCGGCTCAGGGAGGGGAACGGAGCCGGCGCCGCGACGTCAGAGCTCGTCGATGACGATCCTCTTCATCGACATGAGGTGCGCGAACGCGTCCGGGCGCTGCAGGAGCTCCCCGATGTCGGACGGGACCACCTGCCAGCTCACCCCGAACCGGTCCGCGCACCAGCCGCACGCCTCGGCCTCGGGCACGGCCGACAGCGCACGCCACAGCCGGTCGATCTCCGCCTGCCCGTCGCAGCGGACCTCCAGGGAGACGCCGCCGTCGAACGGCACGGTCCGCGAGGTGCCGGAGTCCATCGCCGCGAACTCCTGCCCCGCCAGCCGGAACCGTGCGAAGAGGACGTCGCCGGGTCGGGCCGGGCCCCGCGGCTCGGTGTGGGGGAGGACGGAGAGGATCCCGGAGTCCGGGAGCAGGCCGGTGTAGAAGTCCATCGCCTCGCGGGCGCGGTTCTGCACGGCGCCGCCGAACGTCAGCTGCGGTGTGACGAACGGGCGCCGCTCGCCCTCCGGCGGGACGATCATCGGCTGCCAGCTCACCCCGTACCGGTCCTCGATCCAGCCGTACCAGGGGCTGAACGGATGCGCGCCGAGCGCGATCAGCTCGGTGCCGCCCTCGCTCAGCGCGTCCCACACCGCGGTGACCCGCCGCCTCGTCGCCGACGTGTCCCCGTCGTCGTCGCGCGGGTCGAAGGCGAGCAGGAAGGAGATCGACGGCTGCGGTCGGAACTGGTCGCCCGCGTTGATGAGCGTGATCCGGTACTCGCCGATCCGGACGTCGACCGTGACCGGCAGACCGGCGAAGCCCCGCTGCGGCTCGCGCAGCCCCTCGTCCGGGTACCGAGCCGTGACCTCCGCGGTCGTCCCGGGCAGCGCGGAGGCGTAGAACGCGCCCGCCTGCTCCGCCACGCGGTGGCACCAGATGTTCGGAATGATGCGCTGACCGGCCATGCCGCCTCCTCGATCACTCCCCCGGGTCCATGGTGATCCCGCCGGAGCGCCCCGCACAAGGCCGCGCGGGAAGGACGGCGCGCGGGGAGGAAGGCCCGCGCGGGGAGGACGGGTGAGGAGGGCGCCTACCCGAAGGCGCGCTCCTCACCCGAGGCGGCCCGGCGCGCGGCGATGCCGGCGCGGACGAGGCCGCCTACGGTCAGGGCTGCGGCGAGCGCGGCCAGCGACACGAGCAGGGGGGACCAATCACTCGTGAACGCCGACGCCACGCTCAACAGCGCCCCGACGATCCACAGACCCGCGGCCCCGCCGCAGAGGCCCGCCGATCCGCGGGCCAGGGCGAAGCCGGCCACCAGCGCGCAGATCACCGCCCACGTCGCCCCGGCGAAACCGATCGGGACGAAGATCGTGGACAACGCGCCCGCCACCGCCAGCGAGGTCATGGATCCTCCTTCGGCGCTCTTCCCGAAATGGCGCCGTGGTTCCACGCTACGAAGCGGCCCGCGCCCGGGCATCCGCCGCAGGTGCCATCCGGCATCCGCCGGAAGGATGATCCGCGCGGCCTCGCTCGGTCGAGCGGTCAGCGGCGCGCGCGGAAGAGCCGCCGACGCGCCGAGACGATCGGCACCGGCGCGGTGATGACCGCGTCGACGACCATGGACCCGTCGGTGGGCCCGACCACGGGGATCGCCGTCGTGGGGGTCACCTCCACGGGGTCGACCGGGAGCTTCGCCAGCTCGCGGTTCGCCTTCACGTAGGCCGGGATGAGCAGGGCGGCCGCCCCGATCCATGCCAGCGGGTTGCTCAGCGCGACGCCGACGAAGCCGATAAGCGCGCCGAGCACGACGGCCGCCGCGACGCGCATCACGAGCTCGATGACGCCGGTGACCGTCGGGATGAGGGTATGACCGAGGCCCTGCAGCGCTCCTCGGAGCACGAACAGGACGCCGAGGAACGAGTAGCTCAGGCCGTTGATGATGAGCATGAGGTTCGCGTCGTGCACGACCTCGTCCGAGCCCTCGCCGATGAACACGCGCACCATCGCCGTGCCGAACGCGACCAGCAGCGCGCCGAGCACGACGGCCGTGATGATCGCCATCCACGTCGCCTGGACGACGCCCTTGCGGATCCGGTCCGGGCGGCGCGCACCGAGGTTCTGAGCCGTGTACATGGAGGCGGCGAGCCCCAGCGAGGACAGGAACGCGACGGCGAGGCTGTCCACGCGGCTGGCGGTCGTGTAGGCGGCGACCGCCTCGGAGCCGAGAGTGTTCAGGGCGACCTGCACGGTGAGCGTGCCGATGGCGATGATCGAGGCCTGGAAGCCCATCGGAAGGCCCAGACGCAGGTGCTCGGCGAGGTCGGCGCGGCTCACCCGCCAGTCGGCGCGGCGCACGTGCAGGACCGGGAGCCGACGCCAGACGTAGACGAGGCAGAGGATCACCGAGACCGCCTGGGCGACGACCGTCGCCAGGGCCGCCCCCGCGACGCCCCATTCGAGCGTCCCGACCATGAGGATCACGAGCACGACGTTCAGCGCGCACGAGACGGTGAGGAACACCAGCGGCGTCCGGGAGTCGCCGATCGCGCGGATGATCGCGGACAGGTAGTTGAAGAACATGATGGTGCTGCCGCCGAGGAAGGTCACCTGGGTGAACACCGTCGCCTCGGCCATGAGCTCCGGCGGGGTCTGCAGGAGGGCGAGCGCCGGGCCGGAGATGAGCGGCGCCGCCACCGTGAGCAACAGGCTCGTCGCCCCGGTGAGGATCGTGCCCGTGGCGACCGAACGCCGCACCGCGGCGTTGTCCGACGCTCCGAACGCCTGCGCCGTGGGGATCGCGAACCCGCTCGACATGCCCCAGGCGAACCCGATCAGCAGGAAGATCAGGCTTCCCGTCGCGCCCACGGCCGCCAGTGAGTTCACGCCGAGGTGGCGGCCGACGACGATGGCGTCGACGAACTGGTACAGCTGCTGCACCACGTTGCCGATGAGCAGCGGGATGGAGAACGCGAGGATGACGCGCCACGGGCGGCCCGTGATGAGGGTGGTGGACATAGCGGTCCCAGGGCGGAAGGAGACGGATCGGGGGAAGGCTCGCGAGAAGCGATCCGATCAGTGTATCGAATCGATTCGAGAGCGCGCTACGTCCACCCGGGAACGCCGGCGGCCCCGCGTCCGCGGACACGGGGCCGCCGAGCGACGGTGCGGTGCTCAGCCGGCGTGCGCCGCCGGGTGCGCGTCGAGCACGAAGGATGCGGTGTGCACGACGCCCGCGACCTGGAAGTCCAGGTACAGCAGGTAGCGGCCCGCCGTGGGCGCCTGGGCCATGAAGGCGATCTCCGGGCCGGAGAGGGCCCCGTCCGACGGGGCCTGGCCCTCGGCGTGCACGTGGAGGTACGCGAGGTCCCCCTCCCGGAGGGCGACGAGGTGGCCGAAGGCCCCGAGGTAGGGCTCCAGCGTCGTCACCGGCTGCCCGTCACGGTGGATCCGCACCGTCAGCGCCGAGGCCTGACCCGCGACGAGCGCGCCCTCGACGGTCGCCTGGAACGCGGCCACGTCCGAGGCGGCGGCGGGCACGGCCGCCCGAGGGGTGAACTCCCCCGCGACGTCCACCGTGCGCGACAGTGTGACCTTGTCCGCGCCCGCGGGGGCGAAGTCTGCGTACACGCGGTACGTGCCCGCCGCGTCCCAGACCCACGGGGCGGTCCAGGTGCCGGTGCCGGCGTCGAGCGTCGGGTGCACGTGACGGAACCCCGTGCCATCGGTGCGCACCACGATCAGGTGCAGCTCCTTCTCGTGGGACCGCTCGAACGCCGTCAGCGCCTCGCCGTCCTCCCCGAGGATCCGGAAGACGAGCTCCCCCGGCTGCCCCACAGCGGCCGGCGCCCCCACCGGCCCGAGCACGAGCCCCTGCGCCGAGAGGGAGAGCCCCTCGGGCGCCGAACCGCCGTGCCCTTCCGCATGCGCACCCGTCGTCATCGTCCCGCTTCCCCCGTGCGCGCCGTGCGCCATCGCCTGCCCGTTCATCGTCTCCCGATCCTGTTCTCTCGTGTTCCGTCGCGGCTCAGACGCGCACCGCGGCGTATCCGGCCTCGCTGACCGCCTCGAGGACGGCCGCGTCATCGAGGGCGCCGGCGGAGGTGACGCGCAGCGAGCCGTCGGCCGCGCTGACCGCGATCTCCTCCACACCGTCGATCTGCTCGACCTCTTCGCGCACCGACAGCTCGCAGTGCCCGCAGGTCATGCCGGTGACCCGGTACTCGGTCGTGATCATGTCTCTCTCCTCCGTGGATTCGGGGCCGTGACAGGCCCGGCGCTCAGGACAACATAGTACCCCGAGGGGGTATTCCCCGATGTGCGTCCGCCCCTGTGCCGCTCCGCGTCAACCCCCTCCGGTGAAGATGCGGAGATGCCTAAGGTCGGCGGCATGACCGGCTCCCGTCGATACCGCGACCGCGCCGAGGCGGGGCGCGTGCTCGCCGCCGCGGTCCGCCGGCTCGGCCACGACGCACCGCTCGTGCTCGGGCTGCCGCGCGGCGGCGTCCCCGTCGCGGCGGAGATCGCGCAGGCCACCGGGGGCGATCTGGACGTCGTCGTCGTGCGGAAGCTGGGGTTCCCCGGAAACCCCGAGGTCGCGATGGGGGCGATCGCGTCCCTCGCCGGGCGGCTCGTGTCCGTCCGCAACCCGGAGGTCCTCGCGCACCTGGGCGCGGGGGCGGACGAGGCCTTCGAGCGCGCCGTCGCCCTCGAGGAGCCCGAGCTGCGTCGTCGGGAACGCGCCTACCGGGGCGACCGCGCCCCGCTGGACGTGCGCGGTCGCACGCTCGTCCTCGCCGACGACGGGATCGCCACGGGAGCGACCATGCGCGCGGCCGCCGCCGTGGTCCGGGACCGCGGGGCGGTGCGGACGCTCATCGCCGCCCCGATCGCGCTCGGAGACACGCCCCGGCTCCTGCACGACGCGGCCGACGACCTCGTCCTGCCCTGGACCTCGGATGAGCTGATGTCGGTGGGCCAGGCGTACGAGCTCTTCGACCAGACGCCGGACGAGCAGGTGCGCGCGCTGCTGGGCGCCGTCGCTCCCCGCGCGTGAGCGCTCCCCGTCACTCGCCCGGGCCGCGCCCGCGGTCGAACACCCGCGCGTACAGCCGCTCGGCCTCGTCCAGGGCGCTCTCGGCGATCACCGCCACGGGCACCACCTCGGACAGCAGCGGCTCACAGTCCGGCCCGCGCCCGACCTCCTCGCCGGTCAGCACCCAGGCGTAGCGCTCCGGCATCCTCTCCTGCAGGTGGCGGTACTGGCAGAGCTGACGCGACAACCAGTGCGTGAGAGGCCGCGTCCACCACGCCTCGGGACTGAGCGGATTGACGGAGAGCCCGGGGAGCTCGAGCCCGCTCTCCGTGTCGACGCTGCGCTCGCGCCGATCGTGCGCCGGGCCCTCGCTGTAGCGGACGTGCAGGGCGCCGTGCTCGGAGACCAGGCGCGCCAGTTCGTCGAGGCTGCCGCAGCGCGGCAGGTCGTCCTCGTCCTCCTGCGTCGGCTCCTCCTCGGACACGGGTCAGCCCCGGTCCTCGTCCTCGTCGTCCTCCGGGACGGCCGTCCGCTGCTCGAGGAGGTCCGCCTCGCTCGCGTCCGGCCGGGTCCTGGGCGGCTCCTCCTCGTGGGCGGGGGCCTCGGGATCGCCGGCGTCCTCGGTCGAGGGGCGCTCCTGCTCCAGCCGATCCGCCTCCGTCGCCCGGAGGTCCTGATCGTCGTCCTGGGGTGTGCGGGGGGACATGTCGCTCCCTTCTCGCGCGGCGTCGGCCGCGCCGCCCGTCGGATCCGGGCCGAACGGCCCGGGCGGTGATGGGCACGAAGGTAACCACACGGATCCACGGCGTCAACCCGGTCGACCCGCGGACGACGAGCGCCTAGCGTGGCTGGCCCTTGTCGACACGACACACGATGAGACGCCCGGACGGGCGCGCGAGGAGGACGCCATGGACGAATCGCAGCGAGGGAACACCACCCACGGTCCGCAGCTCGACGACCAGATGAAGCAGGAGACGCGCGGGATGGTGCAGGGGCACGGCGCCGCGCACGCCGAGCCGTTCCGGGAGAGCGAGCCGCTGCCCGATGACACCGACGCGGAGGAGACCCGGGAGGCCTTCCGCGGAGACGGCGCCCGGGCCGGGGACGCCCCGGCCTCCGCGGACCCGGCGACGGAGGACACGGACGCCGACGACACCGACGACGGGGAGGGACGATGACGGTATCGGATGCGGTGCGCGAGGCGCTGCGCCAGGAGGGGCCGTGGACCACGGCGTACGTCGACGGCCCGAGCGGTGAGCCGGAGGGGGCGGCCGAGAGCCGGTCGCGCTCGTTGAGGGAGCGGCTCCGCGCCGCCGGGGCTCCGGACCAGGACGCCGAGGCGATCGACCGTGCCCTCGCGCCGGGATCGGGGCCGCCCGCACCGTCGTCGCGCTGGATCCTGGTCCGGGGCGGTTCCCTCGTCGCGGACGAGGCGTTCCATGGCCCCCGGAAGGGTCCCGAGGTGATCGCGCACGGCGCGGTGCCGCAGCTCCTGCCGCTGCTGCGGCACCACCAGGACGACGCTCGCATCCTCGTGGTGGAGACCGAGCGCTCCGGAGCGAGGATCCGTCAGGAGCACGTCGGCCGCGGCGTCGGCGATGTGCGGGAGGTCGAGGGAGAGACCGAGGGCATGACCAAGGTCGGCGCGGGACGCCTGTCGCAACCGCGTCTGCACCGGCACGCGGAGGAGGTGTGGAAGCACAACCAGGCGGAGGTGGCGGGCGTCGTCGACGACCTCGTCCGCACGTTCGATCCCGTGCACGTCTTCGTCACCGGCGACGTCCGCGCCCGAGGGCTCCTGCTCGACAAGCTCGGCGGGGCGGCCGCGGCCCGCGTGGTAGTCGTGGACGCGGACACCCGTGCGGACGGCGCGGACGACACCGCACTGGACGCGTCGATCGCCGCCGCCCTCGACGCGCGCCGGCGCGCCCGGCTCGACGACGCGACGGGTGCCGCCGCGCAGAACGGCGCCGAGGGCATGGGTCCCGTCGTCGAGGCGCTGCAGCGGGCCCGCGCGGGAACGCTCGTCCTCGACGTCCGGATCGGGGACCTCGACGCGCGCCTGCGGGCCCTGCGCGACGAGCCGTGGGTCGCGCGCACCGAGCAGGACGCGTACGACGTGCCCGTGCTCGACGACGTGCCGGCCGGCGAAGCGCTCGCCCGCGCCGCCGTGCTGAGCGGTGCCGAGGTCCTGCTCGACGACCGGGACGAGCCCGCGGAGGACGAGGCGCGCCGCGACCGGGCGGTGCGCGAGCCGGTCGCGGCGCTCCGCTGATCGCCGGCGGGCGCCGCAGATCAGGGCGAGGGGTACGGCGACGCCGCCAGCAGACCCGCCAGGTGCACCGCGTTGGCCGCGGCGGTCCGGGTCGCCGCCGCCACGGCCTCCGGCACCTCGGTCAGATCCTTGTAGTCGACGCCGCTCATCGCCTCGCCGTTCCAGTACACCGCGGGCTGCGCGGCGAGGGTGCAGCCGACGTCGCCAAGGGCCTGGCCCAGGATCGCGGAGATGTGGTGGGCGCCGTCCTCGTTGCCGACGACCACGGGGATCGCCACGGTCCCGAAGAGCGTCGGGCGGCCCGCGTCGTCGGTCTCGCTCAGCTCGGCGTCCAGGCGTTCCAGGACCCGCTGCGCGACCGACGAGTGCTGGCCGAGCCAGGTGGGCGTGGCGAGCACCAGGATGTCGGCCGCCAGGACCGCGGCGCGGATCGTCGGCCATTCGTCGTCGTCGCCCATGTCGGTGAGGACCCCCGGGAGCACGCGGTGGTCGACGACGCGCAGGGCGTCCCCGCTCACCCCCTGCTCGGCGAGCGCCTCCATCACCTGCTGCCCGAGCACCTCCGTGCTGGAGGGCTCCGGCGAGGGCTTGAGCGTGCAGTTCAGCATCAGTGCGGTGAGAGCGGACATGCGGGCAGGGTAGGCCGCGGCGCCGCCGTACAGGGAAGGGGGTTCCGCACGGCCCGCCCACGCGCTAGGCGTCGTCCCGTCACGACAGGTCGAAGTCGGGACGCACCTCGGCGACCGTTCCGAGTTCCTTCTGAAGTCGTGCGTGCAGGTGTCGCCCGTGCTCGATCCAGCCGTCCGGCACAGGCGCGGTCTCATCTCGGGCTTGCCAGGCGGCGTTCCACTCCTTCAGCGCGGTGGCGAGCTCGCTGCTCAGCGGCAGGTCTTCGGCGTCGAGCGCGTACTGCTCGCTGAACGACTCCCAGAGCGGCCACTCTCGGCCCCAGTCCGGGAACAGACGGATCACCCGCCGTCCGTCCGGAAGGGTCAGCGGAAGATCTCTGCGTTTCCGGTGCGAGAGCAGCCGGTCCTGCATCTCCGCCCGCATCCGCCACTCGCGGGGCGACGCGGGTCGCGAGTAATAGTCGCCGCCCACCAACCAGATCAAGCCGCGACCGCGGGCGGAGTCATCGACCACCAGGGCGATCGACCACAGTGCGTCGTCACCGGCGAGGGTCATCGCAGACTGCTCGGCCTCCTGGAACGACGCGTCGACCACATCGACAGTGGCCACCGACGACTGAGGTCCGCCGAAGACGTAGATCCGATAGCGCGGCTCATCCGACTCCCATGATGAGTCCCGCTCGTCGACGGCGATCGCGCGCATCCGACAACGATATTCGAGAAGCCGCGCCCCGCCGAGAGACCTCGACGCCTAGAGGGACGACCCGCGGCTCTTGGTGAGATACTGAGCGAGCATGACGAGGATGCCGCTCGGGCCTCGCAGATACGTGAGGAGATACACGTCCTGGTAGTTCGCGACGCCGCGCAGTGGATGACACCCGTGGCGCGCGGCGATCGCCAGGGAGGCATCGAGGTCGTCGACGCGGAACGCCACCCGATGCATCCCGATCTCGTTCGGCAGGGTGGGCTCGGTCTCGATCGCCTCCGGATGGAGGTACTCGAAAAGCTCGAGCCGACCGTTCCCGTCGGGCGTCTGCAGCATGACGACCTTGGCGTGGTTGCCATCGAGCCCGACGGCCGTGGACGCCCATTCGCCGCTCACCTCGCTGCGGTCCAGAACGGTGAGCCCCAGATCGGTGAAGAAGGAGACGGCCTCGTCCACATCGCGCACCGCGATGCCGACGTTCTCGAAGATGATCGGCATGCGACGGAATGCTACTCCCGCTCGGATCCGTCCGATACGGCGTCCTGGCCACGTCGACTCCGACGCTCGGCCGCGGGCTACGGGTGCAGGGCGGCGTCGGGCGGCGTGCGGCGCCAGGCGTGGAGCGGCACGACGAGCCCGGACCGAGTGGGCGCGCACACGAAGGGGCCGGCCTCGGCCACGAGGCCCGCGGCGAAGGGCACGACCCGCACGAGCCGGGTGGGCTCGCCGACGACGCCCGCGCGCACCGTGATGGCGTCGCCGTCCCGGCTCACTCGGACGAGCACGCGCCGCCCCGTCCACTCCGGCACGGGCGCCAGCGACCAGTCCGATCGGCCGTCCGTGACGACGGCGCCGAGCTGGGCCGCGCCGTCGGCGAACTCCACGCCCGCCTTGATCCAGCGCTCCGCCGAGACCCGCAGGAAGATCCCGGCCTGGTCGAACTGCGCGGAGAACGCCGCCGTGAACTCGACCTCCATGGCCGAGCGGTCCGCGAACGGCGCGACGAGGGCGTGCTCGGAATCGTGCACGAAGCCGTACGAGGTCAGCCGCCAGGCGTCGCTGCCCTCCGCCGCCGTGACCTCGATCCCGGCCCCGTCGGAGCCGGCGCGAACGTGAACGGGCGGATGGGTCCAGCGGCCCTCGGACCAGACGACGTCGCTCATGCGACGACGCTATCGCGCCCCTTCGGCGAGCGGCGAGGGCGAAGGCGGCGGGCTCTACGGGATATCCCTGACCGGATGCCCCCTGTTCCTTCGCCCGTCGGTACCGTGACGGTGCCCGAGGCCGGCCGCGGCACTCGCCGCCGCGCCGCACATCTCGAAGGAGCCGTCGATGAGCATCCGGAAACGCCGTCCCTCCGCCCGCTGGGCGCTGCCCGCACTGGCGGCGACCGCTCTCCTCCTCGCCGGCTGCGGTGGCGGCGCGGCAGCCCACCCCAGCCCCCACGCTGCGTCCTCCACCCCGCACGCGAGCTCTTCCGCGAAGCCGTCCGCCACGAGCGCGGCAGACGACGTCGACGACGACTTCGACGACGACGTCGATGACGATGATGACCTCGATGACGATGGCGATGACGACTTCGATGACGATGACGACCTCAAGGACGACGACGATCCGGACTTCAAGGCCGACGACGACTTCAAGGACGACGATCCCGATCTGAAGGACGACGACCCCGATCTGAAGGACGACGACAGGGGTGACGCGCTGGCTCCCGGCTGCCTGGCACTGCCGGACGAGCTGGAGGACCTCCTCGACGACGGCTTCACCGTGCCGATCGATGACGTCGCCGGCATGGCCTCCGATGACGGCCTCGGGTACTACCTCGCCGTTCGCCTCGACGACGCGAGCATGGTCATTCTCTACACCGACGACGATCCGCGCCGCACCCCCTTCACCGCGGACGTCTACTCCGTCGACGAGCTCGCCCGCTCCCTCTCGACGTTCCCCGCGTCCGAGGACGACCTCCTGGACGATCCCGTGGCCACCCGGATCGTCGGCTGCCTCTGAGCCGTCGTCACCGCGGCCCCGGGGCGACGACGGGGCGGTAGCGTCGTGCCATGGCCCTCTCCGAGCTCACGCAGATGCCCGAGCCGCAGCAGGTGTACGCGCCGGACGGCGTGCGGCTGGCGACCTACACGTGGGGCGAGCCGGATGCGCCGGTCGTGGTCCTCGTGCACGGCTTCGCCTCGCACGCCCGGGACAACTGGGTGCTGACGGGGTGGGTCCGCGATCTGACCCACGCCGGCTACCGCGTCCTCGCCCTGGACCAGCGCGGGCACGGACGCAGCGAGAAGCCGCATGATCCGGCGGGGTATGCGGTCCGAGCGCTGGCGCAGGACGTCGAGGCCGTGATGGACACCTACCTCGTGGACGACGCCTTCTACGTGGGCTACTCGCTCGGCGCGCGCGTGGGGTGGGAGGTCGTCCGCGACCTTCCGCAGCGGATCGGGCGGGCGGTGCTCGGCGGTGTGCCGGACGGGATCCCCCTCGCGCGCCTCGACCTCGGCCAGATCCAGGACTACGCGGAGCACGGCACCCCCGTCCAGGACCGCACGACGCAGAACTACGTGACGCTCGCGGAACGGGTGAAGGGCAACGACCTGCGGGCGCTCCTCGCCCTCGCCGAGGGCATGCGCCGGTCCGGCACGATCGATCCGGATCCCGCCGACGCCCCGGCGAACCCGATCCTGTTCGCCACCGGCTCCCAGGACGCCATCATCGAGGGGTCCCGCAGCCTCGCCGCGGCCGCGCCGCAGGGCCGGTTCGTGGAGATCCCCGGCCGCAACCACTTCAACGCCCCCGGATCCCGGGACTTCCGCCGGTCCGCCCTGGAGTTCCTCGCGGGCCCGTGACCGCCCCCGTCGCCGCGGATCCGCGCCGCGGCGGATAAAGTTGCTCTCCGACACGCACCTACATCGGGGGGACGACACACATGTCGGTTGGACTGCTCGCCGTCGTCGACGACATCCTGAGCGCCGCGATGAAGGCCTCCGCGAAGGCCGCGGGCGTCGTGATCGACGACGCCGCCGTGACACCCCAGTACGTGCAGGGGATCACTCCGGCCCGCGAGCTGCCGGTCGTCGCGAAGATCGCGCTGGGATCGCTGGCGAACAAGTTCCTCATCATCATCCCCCTGGCGCTGCTGCTGACCGCCTTCGCCCCGTGGGTGCTGCCGTATCTGCTGATCCTCGGCGGCACCTATCTCTGCTTCGAGGGCGCCGAGAAGGTCCTCGAGTGGTTCGGCGTCACGCACGGCCACGGTGAGGAGGGGGCGCGGGACGAGAAGCGGCTCGTGCTCGGCGCCGTGCGGACCGATCTCATCCTCTCGACCGAGATCATGCTCATCTCCCTCGCCGGCCTCGACCCCGACATGGGGATCTGGATGACCCTCGCGGTGCTCGCGGTGATCGCCGTCGTGATGACCGGCGTCGTCTACGGAGCGGTCGCGCTGCTCGTCAAGATCGACGACGTCGGGCTGAAGATGGCGAAGAACCCGGACCGCCGCGTGCGGCACACCGGCACCCGGATCGTCCGTTCGATGCCCGCGGTCTTCCGCGTCATCAGCGTCGTCGGCACCGTCGCGATGCTGTGGGTCGGCGGGCACCTCGTCCTCGCGAACCTCGGCGAGGTCGGGGTCGCGTTCACCGCCGACCTGCTGCACGGGGTGGAGCACGCCCTGGAGCCCCTCGGCGGTTTCGTCGTCTGGCTCGGCGACACCGTCGTCTCCGCGATCGGCGGCATCATCGTCGGCCTCGTCATCGTGGGTGTCGTGCTGCTCATCGGACGCCTGCGCGGCAGGACGCCGACGTTCAGCGAGGGCGGCGAGTCGCCGACCGCCGCACGGCACTGAGGCCGTGTTCGACAGCCCCCTGTCCGCGTCGGCGTACGAGATCCTCGACGTCGCGCCGACGATCGACGACGAGGGACTCCGTCGCGCCTACCGTCTGCAGCTGCGCCGGACCCACCCGGACGCGGGCGGAGATGCGGCCGTCTTCATCCTCGTGCAGCGCGCATGGGAGCTCGTTGGGACGCCGGAGGGCCGCGCCGCCTACGACCGCGGACACGGCTTCGCCGACGACGCGCCGTGGGGCGGATGGCACGAGCCCGACGCGCCCGCCGACACCCGGCCGCGGGCGAAGAGCCATGGAACGGCCGGGGGATGGCATCGCCGAGAGTACCTCGCCCGGGTGGCGGTGTGGGCCGGGGATCCGGCGCCGGCCGATCCGTACGACCCCGCCTTCGTCCGCACGGTCCCGCGGGAGCTACGACGCCTCCTCGCCGACGCCCTGGCCGAGGAGGACACCGCCCGGACCGTCCGCGATCTCGGCATGGGCTTCACGGCCTGGCACGACGTGGATGCGAGGAGCGAGCGGGATCCGTCCGGGAAGCTCGACCACGTGGTGCTCAGCCCGTCGGGACTCTACGCCGTGTCGTCCGAGGACTTCGGCGGCGTGGTCCGGCTCCGCGGCGGGGAGATCATCGGCCCGGACGCCGGTGACCGCGCCCCCGTGACGGCGATGCTCGGCCGCATGCGGATCCTCGCCCGCACCGCGCGGGTGAGGTTCGGCGGGGGCGTCGTGGTGGTCCCGGACGACGACCTCGCCCAGGCGGCGGTGCCGCTCGGATCCCTCCGCGGGGTGCCGGTCGTGATCGTGCGCCGCAGCGCCCTGCGCACCGTGCTGCGCTCCGGGGTTCCCGGCGCGCGCGTGATCGGCGGCAATGAGCTGTTCGACATCCGCTCGCGCCTGCACCAGTCCGTCCGCTTCGTCTGACCCCCTCCCTCCCCGGGCCCCTCCCCCTCCCCTCCCCGGTTTGGGGTCCTCCTCGGGGTTTCGGGGCGCGCCCTGGGGCACGTTTCCCCCATACGGCGCCCCAAACCGGCGAGGAGGAGTCAGCCGGCGAGGACCGTCGGGACGTACTCGAGGAGCTGGCTGCGCCCGTCGAAGGTCCGGGACTCCACGAGGTCCAGGCGGACGTCGGGATAGCCGTCGAAGATCCGTTCCTGCCCCGTCGCGCCCGTGATGACGGGGAAGATGACGACGCGGTAGCGGTCGGCGAGCCCGGCACGGAGGAGGGATCGGCACAGCGACACGCTGCCGAGCGTGCGCAGCGGCCGGTCCGACTCCTCCTTCAGCCTGCGCACGAACGCCACGGCGTCCTCCCGCACGAGCGTCGAGTTCGCCCAGGTCAGCGGCTCGTCCAGGGTCGAGGAGAACACGTACTTCGGCACGGCGTCGAGGCTGTCCACACCCTCCTCCCCGGAGGCGGCGAACCCCGACATGACCCGATAGGTGTTGGCTCCCATGAGGATCGGATGGTCCTTGTCCGGGAGCCCGTCGAGCCAGCCGAGGTACTCGGGGCCCTCCAGGCCCCACCATCCCGGCCATCCCTCGGCGGCGCCGTATCCGTCGAGGGAGATGATGAAGTCGATCGTGAGGGGCTGCATGCCGTTCTCCTTCGCGCCCGGCGCGCGTCGTCGCCCGCCGTCTCGGGTCCTCCCCTGCGCCGGAGCCTACGCATCGCCGCCGGCCGACGGAACCCCTCCCGCCCCTCCCCCGCGCTTCCCCGGTTTGGGGCCCTCCTCGGGGGCTCGGGGCCCGCCCGGGGCACATTTTCCCCATACGGCGCCCCAACCCGCGAGAAGGTCCGGAGACGACGACGCCCCGCCACCGGGGATCGGTGACGGGGCGGCGTCCGGGCCTGCGGACTCAGTCGCGCAGGTCCTCCTTGGCCTCGTTGCGCGCCTTGACGGCGTCGCGCTCTGCCTCCGCCTTCTTCACCTCGGCGTCGGCCTTGACCTCATCGGCCTTGTCCTTGACGCGGTCGACCGCGTCCTCCACCGCGCGTCCGGCCTGCTTCGCGGCCTCGCCGATGGTTTCCTTGGCATTCTCGAAGATTCCCATTTCTGGCTCCTTTCCTCGACTGCTTCCGCCACGCTACCGAGCGCACCTGACAGCGAGCCGTCCGTTCCCTCTCCGCGGCCTCCGTCGGCTCGGAGCACGCCGCCGGTTTGGAGCTCCCGTCAGAGGTTGGGGGCTGCCCGCGAGGCACCCCGCCCCCATACCGCGCCCCGAACCGGCGCGCGCGTCAGGCGAGGGGCGCCGCGGCCGCGCGATCCGCCGGGGGCGTCTTCTTCGCGTCCTGCGCGGGGAAGAGGACCTTCTGCACGATGATGATGATGCTCGCGGCGACGGGGATCGCGACCAGTGCTCCGAGGATCCCGCCCAGCGCGCCGCCGCCGACGGCGGCGATCACCACGATCGCCCCGGGGACCGCGACGGCCCGGCTCATGATCCGCGGGCTGATCACGTACGCCTCGATCTGCATGTAGATCAGGTAGTAGATGGCCGCGATGAGCGCCGTCGTCGGCGAGGTGAACAGGCAGATCAGCGAGATGATGATCGACCCGGACAGCGTTCCGACGAGCGGGATCAGCGAGCCGATGAACGCGATGAGGGCGAGCAGGGCCGGAAGCGGCGCCTGGATGATGGTGAGGAAGATCAGGCTCAGCACGCCGTTGATGAGCGCGAGGCTCGCCTGCCCGATGACGTACCGCCCGACGGCTCCCGACACGTCCTCGAGGATCTCCCGGAACCGGTCCCGGCGGTACGCGGGGACGAAACGCGCCGCGACCCGCTTCATGCTGCGCAGCGATGCCATGAAGTACAGGGTCAGGATGAGGACGATCGTGACGCCCGTGATCCCTCCGGCGATCCCGGCCCCGACGGCGAGCAGCCCGCCGCCGATCTGGCCGAGGTTGCCCGGATCCTGGAGGAACGTGACGATGCCCTGCACGGCGTCGTTGAAGGAGTCGCCGTACTGCGCCGCGAGGTGCTCGTACCACTCCGTGTGCGTGACGTTGTCGATGATCTCGGGAGCGTCGGTGATGAGGTTGGAGATCTGCTGCACGAGGATCGGCACGATGGCCAGCACGATGCCGGCGAAGGCGAGGATGACCACCACGACGACGATCGCCACGGCGGCCCCGCGCGGGAGCTTCTTCTCGATCCACGCGACGATCGGATCCAGCCCGAGCGCGAGGAACAGCGCCAGCCCGATGTAGACCAGGACGGTGGAGAGCTGCCCCACGATCGTCCCGATCAGCAGCGCCACGAGGACGCCCAGGGCGCCGACCAGCCCGAAGGTGAACGGCTCGATGCGGCGCGCCGTCGCCTCTCCTCCTGTTCCCTGCGTCAGGATCACGACCTTGCGTGTGCGCATCTCAGTCCCCCCATACGATCGTCGAGGCTTCCAGTGGAGCATCCGGGTCGTGGCGAGTCAATCAGCCGGGCCGGACGAACGGATCATGGGTTGCGCAATCAGAATCTACACGAGTAGAGTCCGGAGCATGCAGACCGGTTCTCCCGCCTTCGTCCTCGACACCGACATCGGCACGGACGTCGACGACCTCCTCGCGATCGCTCTCATCCTCGGCAGCGACGACCTCGACCTTCGCGCCGTGACCACGGTCTACGGCGACGTCGAGCTCCGGGCCCGCATCGTGGCGAAGGTCTTCCGCACGGCCGGCGCGCCCGCCCCCTCGATCGCCGTCGGCGAGCGCGCCACCCGATCCGGTCGCGAGGTCTGGTGGCCCGGCCACGAGGGCGAGACCATCGCGGATCTGGACGCACAGACGTACTCCTCCGCACGCGACGCCGTGTCGGAGCTCGCCTCCGCGCGCACCGTGGTCGCGATCGGCCCGCTGACCAATGTGGCGACCGCCGTGGAGCGGGCCGGGCACGGCATCGAGCGCATCGTGATGATGGGCGGCGAGTTCGCGGCAGGAGTGGTCGAGCACAACATCCGCTGCGATGTGACGGCGGCGGACGTCGTGTTCCGCAGCGGCGTTCCGATTCTCGCCATCGGGCTGGAGCAGACCGAGCGCATCCGCCTCCGGCACGACGACCTCGACCGCATCGGGCGGTCCGGCCCCCTCGGGGCGCTCATCGGCGCCGAGATGCGGCGGTTCTGGGAGTTCGCCGACCAGGACTACAACGTCCCGCACGATCCGCTCGCCGTCCTCTCCCTCGCCCGGCCCGACCTCTTCGAGATCACCCGCGGCACGATCGAGCTGGAGGCGGTCGGACCCGACGAGGGCGTGACGCGCTTCACCGCGACGCCGGACGGACCGCACGCCATCGTCACCGGCATGGACGTCGGCGCCGTCGCGGACGAGGTGCTCGCCCGCATCGTCCGCGCGTGCTCGCTGCCGCCGCACCCCTCCACCCCCTGAGTCCCCGAACGACCCGTTGCCCACCCGAACCACTCGACGAGGAGAGATCATGAAGTCCACGGCACTGCGGCTCGGCGCCGCCGCCGCCACGCTGGCCATCGGCAGCGCCGGGCTGGCCGCCTGCGCCCCCGCCGGAGGGGGCGACGCCGCGCCCGACGGCGAGGTGACGCTCACGTTCGCCAACGCGGATCCGGCCGACACCTGGGCGGTCGTCATCGACGCGTTCCAGAAGGCCAACCCCGGGATCACCGTCAAGCAGCTCAACATCCCCTACGCGCAGTACACGAGCACGATCAACCAGCGCATGACGGGCGGGGGCGGCGACATCGACCTCATGGTCGTGGACGCCGGCGGGGCCGTGCTCGAC
Organism: Microbacterium sp. CCNWLW41; assembly: GCF_037083505.1. Lineage (NCBI taxonomy): Bacteria > Bacillati > Actinomycetota > Actinomycetes > Micrococcales > Microbacteriaceae > Microbacterium > Microbacterium sp. CCNWLW41. The sequence continues at coordinate 382,640 of NZ_JBAOJP010000002.1, read as the reverse complement.
TGGGCCAACCGCGGATTCCTCGCCGACATCTCCGACCTCAAGGACGCCGCGGTCGACGCGGCAGTGAGCGAGGACATGGTCACCGCACGCGAAGCGGACGGCAAGCTCTACGCCTTGGAGACCTGGACGACCTCGCAGTTCCTGTACTACAACCCCGAGATCCTCGCCGCCGCGGGCGTCGAGCCCCCGAGCAGCGACCCGCAGCAGCCGTGGACCTACGAACAGCTCACCGACGCAGCACGAAAGATCAAGGATGCGGGCGCGGCCCAGTACCCGTTCCTCTTCGACCAGTGGGACTCGTACTACCAGCTGCAGATGGTCGGGGTCTCGGCCGGCGGCGGGGACGGCATCGACGCCGACGGGAACGTGGACTTCTCCAACCCCGGCTGGCAGCGGGCCCTCACCTGGTACCACGACCTGTTCGAGGAGGGACTGTCGCCCCGCGGCGTCACGAACGACAAGAACGGCGCGCTGTTCCAGACCGGCAAGGCCGGATTCATCGTGTCCGGCCCCTGGGGCGTGAACGTCGCCGAGGAGGGCGACATCCCGTACGGCGTCGCCCCCGCGCCGTACTTCGACGGCGGCGAGCAGGCCACCTCCACCGACTCCTGGTCGGTGGGCATCTCGGCGAAGTCGAAGAAGCAGGACGCGGCTCGTGCATTCCTCGAGTACCTGACGATCGACCCGACCGGCAACGCCCAGTCCGCCGAGGTCGCCGGCATCGCACCGACGAACAAGGAGGCCTACGCGGCGTATGCCGAGAGCATGTCCGCGCTGGGCGGGGAGGCGACCGCGGAGTTCGGCGCGATCATGCAGTTCCAACTGGAGAACAACGCCGTGCACCGTCCCGCGGTGGTCGGCTATAGCGTGTTCGAGCCCGGGGCGAACCAGATGTTCTCCGACATCCGTAACGGATCGGATCCCCGTGAGCGGGCCGCGCAAGCCGACAAGGACATCGAAGCGCAGATCGCGCGACTGAAGTGACATGACCGACACCACAGCACCGACGTCCGTGGCGGGTCCGGGTTCGGCCCGGCCCGTCACGGGCCGGGCACCCGCCCGCCGCCGGACCACGGCGCTGCGCGTCACGCTCATCGCGTTCGCGATGCTGACCCCGGCGCTGCTCACGCTGATCCTGATGCGGGTCGTCCCCCTGCTCAGCGCCGTCGGCATGAGCTTCCAGCACGTCTCCCTCGCCACGGGCGAGACCACGTTCGACGGCTGGGCGAACTACGTGTACCTGTTCAGCGACCCCAACTTCCATTCCGTGCTCATCGTGACGCTCGTGTTCAACCTCGTGCTCAACCCGGTCATCGTCGTCCTGTCCACGGCGCTCGCGCTGCTCCTCGTGCAGAACATCCCGCTCGTGGGCCTGTGGCGATCCATGATCTTCGTGCCGGCCGCGGTTCCCGGCGCCGTCGTGGCGCTGATCTGGAGCACGGCGCTGCAGCCCGACGGCCTCGTGAACGGCATCCTCGGTGCCGTCGGCCTGCCGGCACAGCCCTTCCTCACCTCGGCGAACCAGGCCGCGTTCTCGATCGGCATCATGGTCACCTGGGGGGCGCTGGGCTACTGGATGATCTTCATCATCGCCGGCCTCAAGGACATCCCGGGGTCCCTCTACGAGGCGGCCGCGCTCGACGGCGCCGGGTGGTGGCGGCGGCTCTTCTCGATCACGCTGCCCCTGCTGAAGCGGCCCATGGCATTCGTCCTCATCGCCTGCACGGTCGGGTCGTTCCTGTTGTTCGCGCCCGTGCAGATCCTCACCAAGGGCGGCCCGAACGGCTCGACGAACCTGATCATGTACGACATCTACAACCGCGCGTACCTGCTCGGCGACCTCGGCGTCGGTCAGGCGGAGGTCGTGGTGCTGATGCTCCTGCTCTCCCTCATCGTCCTGGTCCAGTTCCGGCTGCTGAAGGAGGACCGAGCATGAGACGCTCCCGCGGCGCCACCGTCGTCCTGACGGCGGCCTCGGCACTGGTCGCCGTGTCCGTGTTCCTGCCGCTCTGGTGGGTCTTCGCCTCGTCCATGCGCCCCGGCAACTCGTACGTCGAGCACATGACTCCGCTCTCCTGGCTGGCCTTCGTCCCGCTCGGCGGCGACGTCACCAACTACGCCGCGCTGGGGTCCGGAGCCTTCCTCCTCGGGCTCTTCAACAGCTTCCTCGTCGCCGGCCTGACGATCGTCCTCGGGCTCGCGATCGCGATCCCCGCCGCCTATGCGCTCGCGACGATGGAGTTCCGCGGGCGCGGGATCGTCTTCAGCTTCATCATCATCGTCGCGATGATCCCCTTCGACGCGATCGCGATCCCCCTGTCCTCCCTGTTCCAGGGGTGGGGCCTGAGCGACTCGTACGCCGGGCTGGTCCTGCCCGCGCTCGCCAACGGCTTCGCGATCTTCGTGCTGCGGCAGTTCTTCATGGGCGTGCCGCGCGAGCTCATCGACGCCGCCGAGGTGGACGGTCTCGGGCGCCTGGGCACGCTGTGGCGGATCATCCTCCCGCTGTCGAAGCCTTCGCTGATCGGGGCCGGGATGATGCTGTTCCTCTCGCAGTGGCAGGCCTACCTGTGGCCGCTGCTCATCGGCACCTCGCCGGAGCGGCAGCTGGCCCCGATCGTGCTCGCGAACCTCAGCACCGCCTTCACCGTGGACCTCGGGCAGATCCTCGCCGGTTCCTTCGTGCTGAGCATCATCCCCATGATCCTGCTGCTGTTCTTCCAGCGGCAGTACACCGAGTCCCTCTCCACCACGGGGCTCAAGGGATGACCTGACCCACACGCGGGCACTCGGCCCGCCGAAGCACCTGACGAAGGAGACAGGATGAAGACGTACGGACGCCTTTCGGCCGGCATCGCCCTGGCCGGCGCGCTGGCCCTCGGCTCGGGGACCGCGCCCGCGGCCGCCGCGGTGAGCTGGGACCCTGAGTCGCTCACGACCGAGTACGTCCCGACGGGCCCGCCGGACGCGGACGGCCAGCGTCTCTACTACGCCTACGCGCCGAGCGCGATCCGCAGCGGGTCCGAGACCCGGGTGTGGACGTGCCACAACTCCGTCTCCGGCGTGATCGAGGACGACATCTTCGCGACGACCCTCTCCGGCGGGTCGGTCGTCGCCGACGCCTCCGTCCTCACCCGGAGCGCCAGCGGCTGGGACTCCTTCCACATCTGCGATCCGTCGGTGATCCGTGTCGACGCGACCTACGGCGGGACCGCCTACCGCTACGCGATGTTCTACCTGGGCAACGACCAGGACGCCAGCGCGCACAACCAGGTCGGCGTCGCCTACGCCACGAGCCTGGACGGGCCGTGGGTGAAGAACCCGACCCCCGTGATCGCCTTCTCCGGCTCCGACACCGGCGCGTGGGGTGCGGGCCAGCCGAGCGCCACGACCGTCGACCCGGAGGCGGGCACCGCCGTGCTCTTCTGGACGGAGGGCTACGGGGACACGATCACCTATCGGGCCCTCGTCGACCTGGACGAGCCGGGCGGACCCGTCGTCGGTCCCCGTCTCCCCGTCACGACGAGCGGTCTGACGAGCACCACCGGCGGGACGGACTGGCTGAACAACGCGGACTTCGCCTACGACCCGTCCCGCGACCGGTTCTACGTCGTGCGCGAGCAGCACCCGTATCCGACCGACTCCCCGGACTACATCGGCTCGTCGGTGCAGGTCGCCAGCATCCCGGGCGCGAGCGTCTGGGGAGGGGGCGGGACCTGGACGGTCGAGGCGGAGATCGATCCGGGTCTGACCGGATACGCCCGTAACCACAACGCCGGAATCCTCCGCTCGGAGTACGGCACACTGATCGACGCGCAGAGCCTCACGGTCCTGTTCACCACCTCATGCGGCGGGTGCACGGACTCCCTGTGGCAGTATCGGCTGCACAGCGTGACCGGCGCGATCGACTGAGCTACCGGGCGGTCGCCGCGCATCCGCACGACTCCCGGGCGACGAGCTCGACCGGGATCAGCAGCGGCGACCGCTCGAGGCCCTTCTGCAGCACGGCGGTGAACGCCGCCTCGGCGATGAGCCGGATCGGCTGCTCGATCGCCGTCAGCGGCGGATCGCTGTACACGGCGTCCTCGGTGCCGTCGAAGGAGATCACCGCGAGCTCGTCGGGGACGCCGATCCCCTCGCGCCGGGCCGCCGCGAGGAGGCCGAGCGCCTGCACGTCGGAGGTGACGAACACGGCGTCCGGTCGATCCGCGCGCCGGAGGAGCTCGCACCCCGCCTCGAAGCCCCCCGCCCGGGAGAACTCGCTGCGCACGATCAGCTCGTCGCCGTTCGAAAGGCCCTCCGCCTGCAGTGCATCCCGCCATCCCTGCTGCCGTCGTTCCACTCCCGGGGCACCGCGGGGACCACTCAGCAGGGCGATCCGCGTGCGCCCGTGACCGATGAGGTGCGAGACCGCCTGCATCGCCCCGCCACGATCGTCGACCATCACCGACAGCTGACCCGGCCGCGACCGCTGGTCCAGGAAGACCGTGGGAGTGGATCCGGTCTCGGCCACCGACGCCGGATCCAGGCTTACGATGACGAGGCCGTCGATCTGATGGCTGACGAGGGACTCCACCTGGGCGCGCTCCCGGTCGATGTCATTGTCGGCGTCACCGAGGAGCAGGGCGTAGCCGGCGGCGAACGCCTGGTCCGAGAGCTCCCGGGCGAGGGCGCCGAAGTACGTGTTGCTGACGTCGGGGACCACCAGGCCGATCGCCTGCGCGCTGCGCAGGCGCAGGGCACGAGCGACCGCGTTCGGGCGGTAGCCGAGCTGCTCCATGGCGTCGAGAACGCGAGCGCGGGTCGCGGCGGCGACCGGGCGCGGACCGTTGTTGACGACGTAGCTCACCACCGCCGTGCTCACCCCGGCCAGCCGGGCGACGTCGCTGCGCGTCGCGGCGTGCGTCGGCGCGACGGTTCCCTCTTCGTCCGTCACCGTGCTCCCCCTCGTTCGTCGGGCTCGTCTCAAGTATTGCTGCGCTCCCCGAGTCTATTCGAGTAGATTGATGCCATGCCGACTCCCGTCGTCGTCGTGACCGACCTCTACCTGCCGCCGGAGGACCCCGGGGACAACTTCGATCTGCTGTTCCCGTTCGGTTCGGGTCGGATCGACCTGCGCGCCGTGATCCTCGACGTCTCCATCGAGAAGCGCGAGTCCGTCCGCGAGGGCGTGATCGGATATCCGGGCCCCAGGGACCCCGGCCTGATCCCCGTGGCGCAGCTCAACGCCCTCTTCGGAACGCGCGTCCCGGCCGCCGTCTCGCCGTTCGCCCGGATGCGCCGGCCCGACGACGAGATGCGGGACGTCCCGGCGTTCCAGCAGGAGGGGCCCGAGCTCATCCTCGACACGCTCCGTCGGGCCGCGGAGCCGGTCCATCTGATGTCCTTCGGCTCGGCGCGCCCGATCGCGGTGGCGTTCAACCGCGATCCCGACCTGATGCGGGAGAAGGTCGCACGCGTGCACTTCTCAGCCGGGTCCACGACGCTGGACTACCTCGAGTGGAACGTGTACCTGGATCCCCTCGCCGCTCGGCGACTCGTCGACTCCGGCCTCCCCGTCGCGCTGTACCCGTGCGCGTCCGCCGTCGACTGCTACACGCCGGACGTCCACAACACGGTGTGGTGGCTCGAGGACCTGGCCTGGATCGAGGGGATGCACCCCGCGCTCCGGCGCTATCTCCTGTACGGCCTCGGCGGCGAGCCGCGGATCGACTTCCTCCGCGCGCTCGACGAGGACCCTCCCGCCGACACCGCGGCGCGGGTGTACGGCCGCCGGCACGCGGTGTGGGAGACCGCTGCCTGGATGATCGCCTCCTCGTCGTCGCTCGTGCGACGCTCCGACGGCACCCACCGCATCGTCGGGTCCGAGGAGGTCCGACCGGGCGACCGCGTGATCCCCAACGAGCTGATCCCCGCCCGCGTGCGGACCCACCCCTCCGGGCTCTACACGTTCGAACCGGACGACGCGGGCGACGACGACGTGCTCGTCTTCCGTCGCCAGGATCCAGCGGAGTACGAGGCCGCCCTGCAGGAGGCCCTTCCGGCGCTCTATCGCGGCTTCAGCCCACCGGGGTGGCAGGGCTCGACGACGGGGTCGCTCCGCGACGCCACTCCCGCCGCATACGCGGGCCCGCTCCTCTGATGCCGCCTGCACCCCCGGACGACCCCTGCGCGGGGCTCACCCGGGGTCGCCGCCCTGCCGGAGCAGGTCCGTCTCCACGCGGTTGAGCTCGGCGGCCCGGGCGAGCAGGTCGGCGGCGAACTCGATCTGCTCGTCGTCGAGCGTGTCGAGATAGGCGTTCCACCTCTCCGCGACCCGCCCGTAGACCGGGCCGACGCCGGTCTGCACGGCGACGGGGTCGGCGGTCACGATCACGCGCCGCCGGTCGTTGTCATCCCGCGTCCGCCGGACGTATCCCGCGCGCTCCAGTCGATCGATCATCGCGGTGACGGCGCCGCCCGCGGTGAGCCCGGTCCGCGTGGCCAGCTCGCCCGGCGTCGCGGGCCCGTTGCGCAGGAGGATCCCGACCGCCTGCAGGTCCGTGCTGTTCAGCCCCGCCGAGCGCGCGACCGCGTCCTGGAACAGCACCGCTCGCGCCATGAACTCCTGCATCGCCTCGCCCTGACGCGCGATCGCCGCGGCACGCCGTGCAGACGGCTCCCCCATCTGATAACCTCTCTAATATCGAGAGACTCTTTCTTGGAGACTCTCGCTCTCCCTACCAGACTATCGAAAGGCAGATCCGATGCCCAAGGCGCTCATCATCGGCGGCGGCGTCGCGGGGCCCGCCGCCGCCCTGTTCCTCCGACGCGCAGGATGGGAGGCCGAGATCTTCGAGGCCCGTCCCGCCCCGGATGCGTTCGGCGGGCTCTTCCTCAACGTCGCGACCAACGGGCTCGCCGTGCTCGACACGCTCGGCCTGCGCGACCGGCTCCTCACCGACGCGCACCCCTGCCCCTACATGCAGATGCGCAGCGGGCGAGGACGCACGCTCGGCGTCGTCCCGAACGGGCCCGCGGGGGAGCCGGAGCGCGGCAGCGCCGTCGTCCGCCGCGAATGGCTCAACGCCGTGCTCCGCGAGGGCACCGAGGCCGCGGGCGTCCCGACCACGTGGGATGCCCGGCTCGAACGGATCGTCGAGGACGCGGACGGGGTGACGGCCCATTTCGCGGACGGCCGCCGGGCGACCGGCGACATCCTCGTCGGAGCCGACGGCATCGGGGCCCCGACGCGACGATGGATCGATCCGCAGGCGCCCGAACCGGCGTACACGGGACTCATGAGCATCGGCGGGTTCGCACGGGTCGACGGCCTCGCCCCGACCCCGCTCACGCAGACGATGGTGTTCGGCGCCCGCGGGTTCTTCGGCTACCTCGTCCGTGACGACGGCACCGTGTACTGGTTCGCGAACCCGACCCATGCGGAGATCGACCGCGAGGCGCTCCGGACGAGGCCGGTCGAGGAGTGGATCGACGAGCTCCGCGCCCTGCACGCCAACGATCCGTTCCCCGTCCCGCAGATCCTCGACGCCGTCACCGGGCCCGTCGGCGCCTACGGCATCTACGAGCTCCCCCATGTGGCGCACTGGCATCGGGGGCGCGTGGTCGCGATCGGCGACGCCGTGCACGCCACCTCGCCCAGCGCCGGCCAAGGCGCCTCCCTCGCCCTGGAGGACGCGGCGACGCTCGCCCTGTGCCTGCGTGACGACCCGGATCACGAACGAGCGTTCGCGCGGTACCAGGCGCTGCGTCAGCCGCGGGCCGAGGAGGTCGTCGCGTACGCGAGCGCGATCAGCAAGCAGAAGAAGGTGACCTCGTCGCGCCTCGCGATCCTCATGCGCGACGCTCTGCTGCCTCTGTTCCTCCGCGGCGCGATGCGCGACACCCGCAACAACCATCTCTACAACCACACCGTGCCGTGGGACTGAGCCGGCCGGCCTGATCGGGCTCCTCTGGGCCGGAGCTTTTGGGCCGGAGCTTCTGGCAAGCTGATGTCCGCACCCGGCGGCCGCAGCTCCCTCGCCGCCGAGCAGGAGGGAAGCGCGGGATGGACGCGGGAACAGCGGCGCACGCGGTGTCGGCGATCGAGGCCGAGGTCGACGAGGTGCTCCGGAGGGTGACCGGACCGGATCGTGCCGGGACCCGGTTCGCCGCGTCGCGTCCGGCATTCGTCGCCGCCCTCGACCCGCAGGCGCTCGTGGCCCTGAACCTGGGGTCGCCGGAGCAGCACCTCGGACCGGTCCTCGCCGCGAGCCTGCGTCACGACCCGGCGCGGCTCCGCGATCACGCCGTCGACTACCTCCGGATTCGCGCGGTGAGCCGGGTGGCGGTCCCTCCGTTCGGGGGCGGCGTGGGCCTCACGGACCCGCTCCTCGGCTTCGCCGCCGACGACGAGGCGATGATCCGTTACGACGCCGCCCGCTCGACGCCGATCGACGCCGGCAGCTGGACCGGCGACCCCGACGTCCCGATCCTCCAGAACCTCGTCCACGCCGTGCTCGTCGGCGAGGCGCCCGCCCGCGACCTTCCGGCGGAGAACCTCCCCCGCGCGACCGCGGCGCTGGTGCAGGCGCTGCAGGCGATCCTCCGGGAGGACGCCCCAGCCTTCCACGACGGCATCCGCGCCTTCCGCTCGCACGCCCGGCGCAGCAGGTGGATCCGCGACCGCTACAAGGGGCTCTCCGACGTCCCGATCCTCACCCTCGGCCTGTGCGCCGCCGCCCTGCGCCGGGGCCTGCCCCTGCCCGACGAGGTCCTCAGCCCCGGGGAGCGCACGTACCTGGAGGGGCTCCGCACTCCCCTGCCTCCGCCGCGTCCCCGCGCCTACATCGGCGGTGCCGCGGTCCTGAACCCCCTCGTGACCGACCCCGGCATCGAGCTCCCGGCCCTGCGCCAGCGGCTCGCGGACGCCTGGGCACGGGAACCGCGCTGACCCCGAGCGGCGCCCGGATCAGCCGAAGTCGCCGCCACCACCACCGTTGAAGTCGGGGGCCATGTCGGCGAAGCGGGAGAAGTGGCCCTGGAAGGCGACCTGGATCGTCGCCGTGGGGCCGTTACGGTGCTTCGCCACGATCAGGTCCGCCTCGCCGGGACGGACGTCCTTGTCGTAGACGGAGTCACGGTGCAGCAGGATCACCATGTCGGCGTCCTGCTCGATCGATCCCGACTCGCGCAGGTCGCTGATCGCGGGCTTCTTGTCCTGCCGCTGCTCGGGACCACGGTTCAGCTGGCTGAGCGCGATCACCGGCACCTGGAGCTCCTTCGCGAGCAGCTTGAGCGCACGCGAGAACTCGGAGACCTCCTGCTGACGCGACTCGACGCGCTTGCCGCTCGTCATGAGCTGCAGATAGTCGATGATGACCATCTTCAGACCGGCGCGCTGCTTGAGCCGGCGGCACTTCGCGCGGATCTCGACCAGGGTCATGTTGGGGCTGTCGTCGATGTACAGGGGGGCGTCGTTGATCCGCCCGCGGGTCGCGGCCACGGTCGTCCAGTCGCGCTGATCGAGCGTGCCCTTGCGCATGTTCTGCAGCGGCACGGCGCCCTCGGCGCTGAGCAGACGCATGGCGATCTCGCTCTTGCCCATCTCCAGCGAGAAGAAGATGGAGGGCATGTTGTGGCCGATCGACGCCGCGCGTGCGAAGTCCAGCGCGAGCGTCGACTTGCCCATGGCCGGACGCGCCGCCACGACGATCATCTGGCCGCCGTGCAGCCCGTTGGTGAGCTCGTCGAGCTCGCGGAAGCCGGTCGGGACGCCGGTCATGGTCCCGTCGCGACCGTTCGCGGCCTCGATCTCCTCCACGGCGGCGTCGACCGCCACGGTGAGCGGCACGTAGTCCTCGGTCGTCTCGGTGCCGGTCACGGAGTAGATCTCGGCCTGCGCCGTGTTCACGAGGTCGGTCGCGTCGCCCTGCCCGTCGTAGCCCATCTGCACGATGCGGGTTCCGGCGTCGACGAGCTTGCGCAGGATGGCGCGCTCGGACACGATCCCCGCGTAGTAGCCCGCGTTGGCCGCGGTGGGGACGATCGAGGTGAGGGTGTGCAGGTAGTCGATGCCGCCGGCGCGCTGCAGGTTGCCCGTCTTGACGAGCTCGTCGCCGACGGCGATCACGTCGGTGGGCTCGCCGTGCGAGTACAGCGAGAGGATCGCCTCGAAGATCAGCTCGTGCTTGGGGATGTAGAAGTCGGTGCCGCGGAGGGTCTCGATCACGTCGGCGACGGCGTCCTTCGACAGCAGCATGCCGCCCAGGGCGCTCTGCTCGGCGATGAGGTCGTGCGGCGGGGTGCGCTCCGGCTCGCGCCCTCGTCCGAGTCGCTCCTCCGAGATGTCGGCGATCGACAAACCGCTCCCCCTTCTGCGCGCGTCATGCACGCCTCGAACGCTCGCGAACGCCTCGCCCGCGCTGGGACGCGGTTGCGCTCGGTGTCCGACCCGGGATCCCGAACGCGTGATGTGGACCGGACTCCGCACAGCAGATCACGGACCACCGACATCGCGTGTGACTCAGGCTAGGAGGGCGATTCCACACCCGCAACACACCCTGTGGATAACTCTGTGGAGAGGTTGCGAAGAACTTGGGTGTGTCTGTGAACAGCGCCTGTGGACAACGCGGTGGATGTCGGTGAGTGCGGACTTTTTAATGGGGCGTGAACAGGGATTAGTGCTTTCCCCAGCCTGTGGATGGATTCCCGCTTAAAGCGGGGATTGAAGGTTGTCGCGACACCGAACGTCATGTGCACAACCTGGGGAGAACAAGGGGATGGCGGGCCCTCTTGTCAAGCTCGGATCCGCGCCGGGCGCGTCTCCCGCGTGATCACGCGGAAGGCGCCGCGACACGCCGGGGCAGGATACCGATCGTCTCGGCGCTGCGACCGCTCAGGGGGTCGCGGAGACGATCGTCACGCCCTCGGGAAGCTCCGCGGCGAGGAGCGCGGCCGTGCGCATCGCGTCCTGCCGATCCTTCATGCCGGAGAACTGGATCTCGGTCGTCAGAGCGTCCCCGCACTCCAGGAAGAGCGACGGCGCCGTCAGGACCCCGCCGTCCAGCAGGACCGCCATCCGGGGGAGGGCCGGATCCTCGGCACAGGCGAGCGCACCGGTCAACGCCTCCATCGCCGCCCCGCCCGCGTCGGTGAGGTCCAGCAGCACGACCCACTCGCCCTGCTCGATCCGCGCCTCGACGCCCTCCACCGCGTCACCGGCGACGTCCGAGGGGCCGAGCCGCAGCAGTTCTCCGTCCGGCGTCTCCGCCTGGCACGCCTCCTGCGGGGTCGCGTCGACGCAGTCCGGCGGCGGATCGGCCGCAGGAGCGGTCACCGGCCGGATCGCCAGCGCCCCGGGAGCGGTGAAGACGTCCTCGGCGACCCCCATGGTGTCCGGGGCGAACCGCACGGTCACACGCTCCCCGTCCACCGCCGCCGAGACGCGTTCCATCCCGGCGGCCTCCAGGCGCTCCTCCAGCGCCTCTCGCGCGGCGTCGGCGCTCCCTGCGGGCACGTCGAGCACGACCTCGCTCAGTGGCGGCTCCGGGGTCATGGCGGAGCATCCGGCGAGGGCGCCGCCGAGCACGCCCCCGAGGACGGCGACGAGCGCGATGAGGGTCGGACGGATCGATCGACGCATGGCCGGATCCTAACCACCCGCGTCCGCTCCTGTCAGGCCCCAGCCGAGCGTCGCGGACCGGAGGGACGACGAAGCCCCCGGGTCCGAGGACCCGGGGGCTGTCGTACGGCGTCGCGCTTACTTGGCGGCGACGACCTGAAGGGTGATGACCGCGGTCACGTCCTCGTGGAGACGGACGGTGGCCTCGTGCTCGCCGACCGACTTGATCGGCGAGGTGATGTGCACCTTGCGCTTGTCGATCGCGCCGATGCCGGCGGCCTCGACGGCGTCCGCGACGTCGCCGGTCTTGACGGAACCGAACAGACGACCCTCGGCGCCCGCCTTGACGGCGAGGCGGACCTTGGCGGCCTGCAGCTTGTCCTTGAGCGCCACGGCCTCTTCGCGGTCGTGGATCGCACGGGCCTGGCGAGCCGAGCGGATCTGCTCGACCTGCTTCTCGCCACCGCGCGTCCACGCGACGGCGAAGCCCTGCGGGATGAGGTAGTTGCGGGCGTACCCGTTCTTGACCTCGATGACGTCGCCAGCGCTACCGAGCCCGGCGACCTCGTTCGTGAGAATCAGCTTTGCCATTGTCGGTACCCCTTAGCGGCCGGCGCCGGCGTAGGGCAGGAGCGCCATCTCGCGCGCGTTCTTGATCGCCTTGGCGATCAGACGCTGCTCCTGCACCGAGACTCCGGTGATGCGACGGGCGCGGATCTTGCCGCGCTCCGAGATGAACTTGCGGAGGGTCGCGACGTCCTTGTAGTCGATGACACCCACGCGGATGGACTTCGCGGGAGCGGCGTTCTTCGCGCCCTTCCGCGGCTTGCGGCGGTCGCCGCTCGACTTTCCAGCCATGAGATTTCCTTAGGTGATGAAGACTCCGGCCCCTCGACGGGCTCAGGACCGGACTCAGAAGTTTGGGATCAGAAGGGCGTGTCGTCGCCGAAGCTGCCGGGCGTCGACCACGCATCGGCGCTGGACGAGCCGGGCGTGGACCACGGCTCCTCCGACACCTGCTGCTGCTGCGGGCGCTGACCGCCGCCGCCACCGGCTCCTCCCGAGGCGGCGCGGGTGACCTGCGCCGTCGCGTAGCGGAGCGAGGGGCCGATCTCGTCGACCTCCAGCTCGATCGCGGTGCGGTTGTTGCCCTCGCGGTCCTGGTAGGAGCGCTGGCGCAGACGACCCTGGGCCACGACGCGCATGCCCTTCGTCAGCGAACCCGCCACGTGCTCGGCGAACTCGCGCCAGACCGACGCGCGGAGGAACAGCGCTTCGCCGTCCTTCCACTCGTTCGCCTGGCGATCGAAGGTGCGCGGCGTCGACGCGATGGTGAAGTTCGCCACCGGCAGCCCGTTCTGCGTGTAGCGCAGCTCGGGGTCGGCGGTGAGGTTGCCCACCACGGTGATGACGGTTTCGCCGGCCATGGGGATTACGCCTTCGCGACCTTGGGCTTGCGGGCGGCCTTCTCCTCGGCGCGCTTCGCCTCGGCGGCGACCATGGCCTGGGCCTCCTCGGCGCGCAGGACCTTGGTGCGGAACACGAGCTCGCTCAGCTTGAGCTGGCGGTCGAGCTCCTGCGTGGCCTCGCTCGTCGCGGTGAAGTTGACGACGGCGTAGATGCCCTCGCTCTTCTTGTTGATCTCGTAGGCGAAACGGCGCTTGCCCCAGACGTCGACCTTGTCGATCGAGCCACCATCGTTCGTGATGACCTTCAGGAACTTGTCGAGGTTGGGGGCAACCTGGCGCTCGTCCAGCTCAGGGGTCAGAATGACCATGAGCTCGTACTGGTGCGTCACTTACCCACCTCCTTCGGACTAGAACGGCTCCCGGGACTTTCCCGGAAGCAGGAGGGTGTGTTGCACGTGTCCGCCGTTCGGAGTCGAAGACTCCCGGGCAGACAACCACAACAGTCTAGCCGAGATCCCTCCACCCTGCTGACCGCGCCCGTCGGGCTCTCGCGGAGAACCCCCGCATCTGCGGACGAATCCGCCGTGGATCCCCGCCGATCCAAGTGAGCGCCGCAGATCCATGTGAACTCCGCAGATGCAGGGGATCTCCGGCGATGTGGGTCGGCCCGATCCCGTACCGCGGAGAAGGACCGTGCCTGCGGACGAATTCACCGAGAACCTCCGCCGATCCGCGCGATCCCCGCCGATCCACGCGATCTCCGCTGATCCGCGCGACCCGCGACCCGACAACGGCGGAGGACGACCGCAACGGCGGAAGGATCCGAAGGAAACGCCCGGAGATGCGTGCGATCTCCGCAGGCGGGGATCAGGCGGGGATCAGCCGGGTGTGCAGACCGGCGGACGAGAGGGAGCGGCGAGGAGCAGGGGATCAGCGGGCGGGGCGGATGCGGTCGCGGTGCGGAGAGGGCGAGAGGGTGAAGTCGCTCGCGCCGTGCGTCCAGGATCCGATCCCGCGACGCCCGCGCCACCGCCGCACGGCGACGATCGCACGCACGACCGGGGTGCCGAGCACGAGGGCGACGGCTCCAGAGAGCGTGCGGTCCTCAGCGCCGAGCACGCTCTTGCGCTGCCACGCCGCGTGGAGCGGCCCACCGCGCGGCGCGGGTGCCGTCCGCGGAGCCAGCGCGCCGCGACGACGCTGCGCGACCAGCCGCCGGGTCGTCGCCCACCAGTCCGACTCCGCCGGGTCGTGGAAGTAGTTCTGCGTGAGCCAGCGCGGATCCGGGCGACGGAAGCGGCGGGCGACCACGTCCTCCTCCCCTCCGCGCAGTCCGGAGTCCGCGAAGACGGTGTTCAGCAGCGCCTTGTCGAAGCCGAACAGATCCAAGGCGATCACGGGGACACCGGCCGCGACCGCCTCGATCGCGGCCGTCGATCCGATCGTCACGAGTCCCTCGGCCCGCGCGAGGGACTCCCGCATCGAACCGTACGAGAACACCAGGTTCGGCGGCACCGGCCCGATGTCGGCGATCAGCTCCGGATAGCCGTCGCGCTCGGCGTGGGTCTGCGCCTCCCCCGGCCGGGCGCGGAGCTTGACGACCACGCGCCGGGAGGGATCGGCCAGGGCCGCCCGCCGCAGGATCCCCGCGATCCGTGCACGGTCTTCTCGGGAGGAGGGAACGAGCGCCTGCGCGGCGAAGACGAGGTCCGTCGCCGGCTCGGTCCCGGACGCGCCGAGGCCGCCCGCCGTCCGGGCGAAGGGCAGCGTGGCGAGGCCGATGGGCACGTCGACGCGGATCCGCCGCGCGAGCTCGCGGTAGGCGCGGCGCTCGCGATGCGAATGCACCACGACGAGATCGCTGTGCGCGCGATAGGACAGCGCGCCGCGCAGCGCCGGCACCGACGCCCCGGGGAGCCCGGTGACGACCACGGGGCGCTCGACGAGCTGGTCGATCTCGCGCTGGAGCAGACGGATGAGCGGGCCGCGGGCCGCGAGCACCACGACGTCCGGACGATCCCAGTCCAACCAGCCGCGCAGTTCCCGGAGGTCGAGCCGCGTCCGGGCGCCGGGGGCCGCGAATCGGGTCCCGGCGACCGCCGTGCGCTCCTGATCGCCGCTCACACGCAGCGGCGTGCGCACGAGGAGCAGGTGTGCGCTGATCCCGCGCACCTCGTCGACGAGCGCGGCGCCCCACTTCACGAACGAGTCGGCGTCCGCGATCACGACCACGCGCCGCACGGCCGTGCCGACGGGCGGACGCACCGGATCCGGTCGCGACATGCCCGTGATCACCGGGCGCGCCACCTGCGCGACGAGCTCGTTCAGGCTCATGCCGGGACCCGGCGCAGCTTCGCCATCGGCGCGTGCTCGCCCGGGAACACGCGTTTGACCCCGTCGCCGAGCGCCGTCTCGATGACGCGGATGTCCCGCACGAGGCGCTCCAATCCGGTCGGCTCCAGCGAGGCGGCGTGATCGGACCCCCACATCGCCCGATCCAGCGTGATGTGTCGCTCCACCGCCACGGCGCCGAGGGCGACCGCCGCCAGCGAGATCTGCAGGCCCCGCTCATGACCGGAATACCCCACGGGGACGCCGGCGTAGCGGTCGCGCAGTGCGGGGATGACCTTGAGGTTGGCCTCCTCCGGCTCCATCGGATAGGTCGAGGTCGCGTGCATCAGGATGAGCCGGTCGGTGCCGAGCATCTCCAGCGCGCGGTCGATCTGCGGGATCGTCGACATCCCGGTCGAGAGGATGACGGGCTTGCCGGTGTCTCGCAGGGCCGCGAGCAGCTCGAGGTCGGTGAGGCTCGCCGACGCGACCTTGTGCGCCACCACGCCGAGCTCCTCCAGGAAGCGGACGCTCGGGACGTCCCACGGCGAGGCGAACCAGTGCAGGCCCGCGAGGGTCGCGTGGTCGCCGATCTCGATGTACTCGTCCCGGCCGAACTCCACCCTCCGGCGGTAGTCCAGGTAGGTCATGGTGCCCCACGGCGTCTCGCGCAGGGTGTCGCGCATGTGCTCGGGCGTGGCGATCTCCGGCGTGCGCTTCTGGAACTTGACGGCGTCCGCTCCCGCGGCGGCCGCGACGTCGATGAGCTTCTTGGCGAGCTCGACGTCGCCGTTGTGGTTCAGGCCGATCTCAGCGATCACGTAGACCGGGTTCCCCCCGCCCACCACGCGCGATCCGATGCTGACGGTCATGTGCGTCTCCGTTCGCTCCCCTCCGGCTTACGCACCGGGGGTGAACACCGAGCGACGCCGGCGTGTCTCCGCGGCGACGCGTGCGTGTCGGGTCCGGAGCGGTGCGCGGGGCGAGGGCGTTTCGACTCGCTGCGCTCGCTCAACGACCGGACGCGAAACCGGAAGCGAGGGCGTTTCGACTCGCTGCGCTCGCTCAACGACCGGACGCGAGACCGGAAGCGGGGGCGTTTCGACTCGCTGCGCTCACTCAACGACCGGGGGCGCGGGCGTCCGTCAACGGGCGGAGCGCTGGGTGCACACTGGAGCCATGGAGTTCCACGGATTCCTCCCCCTGGACGCCCCGGATCCGAGCATCGCCTCCGAGGCCCGACTGCGCGCGGTGCCGTTCCCCGTGTTCGAACTCTGTCCGCAACCCGCCCTTACCCGCGCGCCCGTCACCGGGTTCTCCGACACGATCGGCACCGGCGACGTCTCATCGATGTCCGTCTCCTTCAGCTATACGCTCTGGCGGTACCCGGACGACCACGCCGACCCGCGCAACGAGCTGGAGCAGGACGAACGCACCCGCCGTTCCCTCGATGAGGAGCCCCCATGGGGCCGACCGGAATGGCTCCGCCAACAGGCGAAGCTCCTGCATTACCCGATGCTGTGGGACGCGGTCCAGACGACCTGGCACGCAACCCCGGATCCGACGCGCCAGTCCCTGCCGCAGTTGCTCGTCGATCACGTGAACCAGATCCTCCGCAACCGCTTCCGCGAGGAGCTCGGACTACCGCCAGGGCCTCGCGGCGACAGCGCATGGATGGCGCCCGTCTCCGCAGTGGCACCGACGGAGGTCACCGTCGACGGACGCCAGCGATCGGCGGTACACCTCGACACGGACCCGTTCGTCTTCGCCGTCGGCTTCCGCGTCGATCGCCACGTCACCTGCACAGTCGTCATCCCCCGTGACGACCTTCCCCTCATCGAACTCGCTCTCCGCCGCTTCAGTAGCGCGGCCTGACCGGCGCGAGGGCGTTTCGACTCGCTGCGCTCGCTCAACGACCGGACGCGAGACCGGGGACGGGGGCGAGGGCGTTTCGTCTCGCTGCGCTCGCTCAACGACCGGGGGCGGGACCGGGGCGAGGGCGTTTCGACTCGCTGCGCTCGCTCAACGACCGGAAGCGGAACCGGCGGCGAGGATGCGCTCGGCGATCTCGCGGACCGCGCCGGACCCGCCGGAGCGGGCGAGGACGACCCGGGCCGCTGCCCGTACGTCGGGATGCGCGTTCGCGACCGCGACCGGCCATCCCGCGATCCGGAGGGCGCCGAGATCGTTCACGTCGTTGCCGACGTACGCCACGTCCGCGAGATCCACCCCCTGCTCCTGCGCCCACGCGGCGAGCGCGGCAGCCTTGTCGCCCACCGCCTGAAGGACGGGGATCCCGAGCTTCTCCGCACGCCGGAACACGACCGGATTGACCTCGGTGGAGAGGATGAGGACCGGCACACCCGCCGCCCGCAGCCGGGCCACGCCCATGCCGTCCTCCCGGCTGACCCGAACGCTCTCCCGCCCGTCCTGGTCCACCCAGGCGGTGTCGTCGGTGTGCACCCCGTCGAAGTCCGTCACCAGCGCACGGGCAGGAACCGGCTCGCCGCCGATCGGCTCGGGCGGCCCTCCTCCGGGAGACGCGGGGCCCAGGACGCCGGCCAGCGCGTCAGCCGCCGCGAGCTGGGCGGGGACGTCGATCTCGATCGCCGTGCTCTCAGGCACGACGACGACCCCGATCCGCCCGAAGAAGCGATGCTGCGCGGCGCGGAAGCCGTCGGCACGGAAGGCGTAGAAGGCGCCGGTCTCGAGGTGGTCCGGTGCGCGGTCCTGCCGGCGCGGTCGGAAGGCGGCGTCGTGGTTCACGGCTTCAGCCGTGCCGTCCGGTCCGCGCCGCCAGAGGAACCCGTACGTCTCGTGCGCGGCGAAGACGCTGTCGAAGCGACCGGAGCGGATATCCGCCACGGCACGGGCGATCCCGTCCACGGGGAGGAACGGCGAGGTCGCCTGGACGAACACGACGACCTCGATCCCGAGCCCCGCGGACTCCAGCTCGTCCAGGGCGTGCAGGAGCGCGCTCTCCGACGACGCCGTGTCGCTCGCGAGGTCGGCGGGGCGATCCACCACGCGGGCCCCGGCGGCGCGTCCGACCGCGGCGATCTCCGGATCGTCCGTCGAGACGACGACGAGGTCGACGCCCTCCGCCGCGGCCGCGGCGCGGACGGCGCGTTCCACGAGCGTCAGACCTCCCACGCGCTGCAGGTTCTTGCGCGGGATACCGCGGGATCCGCCGCGCGCCGGGATGATCGCGGCCGTGAGACCCTGTGGCGGCGTGTCGGCGCTCCCCGCACTCGCGACAGAGCCCCGCTCGTCGATCGGCCCGCGCGCACCCGAACCCCCGGCATCCGCCCCGAAGGGCGTCCCCGTCGTCATCGCCCTCGCACCGTCCTCCATACGCGGGCCGCGCGCCGGCGCGCACCCTGGATTGTCAGCCCCACCTGCTCCAGCCGCGAGACGCCCCCCGTGTCCACGAGCGCGGGGCCGAGCCCCACCCGGCGACGGGCCCGGTCGCGCCACGTCGGCACCGGGGCGCCGGGAAGATCGAGCGCGGCAAGGCGCTCAGGATCGAAGTACCGCGCGATCTCCACGCGGCCGAGTCGCCGCAGCAGCTCCTCCGCCCGGGGACGCAGCGCCGCGAGGATCCGCGGCTGCATGCAGTACCCGACGGCGTCGACGAGGAGCTGCAGATCCTCCGGGCGCGCGTACGGCGACCGCCGCCGCGTGAGCGCGTCGACGATCGTGGCCGGGATGCGGTTGCTGTTCTCGTACGGGGTCAGCCCGCGCAGCACCGTCCGCGTGCCGGCGGACGCGATCCGGACGCCGAAGAGCGTCTGCACGGTGGGCAGCGCGGTGGAGAAGCCCGCGACGACCCCCTCGGCGCCGATCCGGCGGGCGACGAGCTCGGCCGGTTCGTCGCCCTCGTGGACGGCGAAGCTCAGACCGTGCGCGGCGGCGCGCTCCCGCACGTGCGAGACCAGACCCGCCGTCGCGGCGGGGTGGGGCTTGAAGACGATCCCCGCGACACCCCACTCGGCGGCGCGATCGACCATCTGCGCCTGCATCTCCTGCTCCTCCGCCTCGGTGGCGAGGCCGAGCGCGGCCAGGTACTGCCCGAGCACGAGGGCGACCGGCTCTCCCCCGGCGGGACGGACGGTCGCGTCGGATCCGGCGTCGACCTCGTCGATCACCGCGCGCAAGGCGGGCGCGGGCACGGGGATCCGCGGAGCCCCGGTCTCGACGAACACCAGCGGCACGACCCCGGGGACCACGTCGGCGAGGATCACGCCGGCGATCCGCTCCGTGACCTGACGAGGCAGCCGGTCGCGGATCGGAGAGTAGGTCATCAGCCCGTCGCCCACGACGAGGATCTCGGCCTGGTCGAAGAGGGTCATCAGCGTGCGCGCCGGTGCCACCTGCGGGCTCTGCACGAACAGGCGGATCCGCTCCGTCTCCGCGTCCCACGCCCGCCGCAGCAGGCGGCCGAGCATCGGATGATCCTGCTCCGCGGGGATCCAGTCGCGCGGGTGATGCGGGTCCACGAGCGCGTTCAGCGACTCGACGCGATCGAACCGGTCCCGGAGCGTGCGCCACGCGGGATCCGCCGCGAGGTCGGGCGCGGTCTCCGGCACCGCCGACGACCCCACCGCGAGGAGCACCCGTCGGGGAGCGACGACCGCGCCGTCAGCGTCGACCGCCGGAGGGACCAGCCCCGCGTCGATGGCGGCGGTGGCCGTCATGAGGCCGTACGGGCTGTGCAGCGCGAAGACGTCGATCATCCGTGCTCCGCCTCTCGCAGGAGACGCGCCAGCACCCGCCGGCGGGGGCCGCCGATCCTCGGGATCGCTGCGCGGACCTCGTCCGACGGGAGGCGCGCCAGCAGCCCGCGGATTCCCGCGCGGAGCTCACGGCGCACGCCCGCCTCCATCCGCCGGGCGCGGACCAGGTGGTGCGAGCTGAGCGCGAGCACGGTGACCACCGCCTTCGGAAGTAGGCGCTCGGCATCCCTGTCGGTGCGGACGAGGTCGATCACCTCGGCGAGCGCGGGGACGACGTCGAGCTGGCGCCGATCGGTCGTGCGCGACAGCGAGCCGTCCATGCCGCGGCGGTACAGGAGGTGGGGCGCGTCCACCACCGCGAACGAGGTCGCCTCCAGGTGGAGCCTCCAGACCCAGGGCCGGTCCTCCGCCGTGAAGAGCCCGTCCCGGAACCGGGCGACACCGGAGTCGATGAGCCGCCGATGGAACATGCCCGCCCAGGCATACGGATAGTCCACCATGGTCGTGTCGTCCTCGGGGAGGACGCCGTCTCGCGGATCCGCGCGTCCTCCCCGACGCGTGAAGGGCGCGCGCACGAGGGCCCTCTCCCCCGCCGTGACCGTCACGTGATCGGTGCGGACGAAGTCGCAGTCCTGCATGCGCAGCGCCGTATGGAGCACGGGCAGCCGGCGCGGCTGCATCCAGTCGTCGCCGTCCAGGAAGCAGAACGCGTCCGCGGCCACGCGGTCGAGCCCCTGGTTCCGGGCGGTCGCGAGGCCGAGCGGATGGTCGTTGCGGATCACCTCGGCGTGCGGGAACCGCTCGGCATAGTGCGCCATGAGCGCGCCGGTGTCGTCCGCAGAGCCGTCGTCGATCGCGACGAGCTGAAGATCGCGAGGATCGTCGAACTGACGGGTCAGCGTCTCCAGCGCGGTGCCGATATACGCCCCCGCGTCCTTCGCGGGGAGCACGACGGTGACCAGCGGTGCGCGCACAGGGCTCCAGAACGACGGGGACGGGACGGCGTCGATCATGGCGCGGGCGGCTGACGGGCCGGAGACGACGAGGTGAACGGCGGATGACGCGTGCGCGCTGGGCCGGGCCTGCGTAGCGTGGGGACATGACCTCCCCCGCGACCGGATCCGACCGCCCCGCCGACCGATCCCCGGACGCCCACGGCTCCGCGTCCGCCTGGATCCCGGATCCCGCCGCCGCGGGAGGCTGGCTCCGCGCACGGCTCGACGACGGGTACGCGACGATGCACGGCGTGGTGCCCCGCGGATATCCCGCCTACGCGCGGATCCTCCATCCCGCGGTCGTCCGCTCCCTGCCCGATCGCCCGGTCCCCACCGCGGAGGAGTGGGACGCGATGACCGAGGACGAGCGCGAGCGGCTGTTCGGCCTGACGGAGGACCGACGCGCGACCTGGGCGGAGACCGCCGCGGCGTTCGGGACCACGGTGCACCCGCTCGCGCAGTGGCAGCACCTCGTGCGCACGCCGGCGGACGGCGACTGGCGCACCCGGCACGCGCCGGACGGACGCGAGTTCACGGCACCGGCCGAGGGCGACCTGTCTCCCGAGGACCTCGCCCCGGTGGCGGCGCACCTGGCCGCGCACACGACGACCCCGGAGGAGGGCGTCGTCGGCGTGTGGGCAGGCTACGGCGGACTCCTGGGCGCGTACGGCAGCAACGGCCGATCGTTCCTCACGTTCTCGGACGACCCCGCGGAGAACGCGCACGCCGCGATGCTCGCCGAGAGCACGCACGACCCGTTCAACAACCCCTTCCGCAAGGCGCAGTGGCGGGAGGGGATCCTGTCCCGCGAAATCTCGGAAGGACCGCGGCTGGAGCTTCCCGGGCGGGAGTACGTGCTGTTCACCGCGTCACCGCGCTCCTTCTCCGACCCGGACTGGATCCTCGACGTGCCGTGGCGCGACCGGATCGCCGAGGCGCACGGCCTCCCGCCCTCGGCGCACCACCCGAACCTCCTCTGGCCCGCAGACCGCGCCTGGGTGATGGTGAGCGAGATCGACTTCGACTCCACCGTCGTCGCCGGGAGCCCGGAGCTGATCCGGGCCCTGTGCACGGACCCGGCGATCGAGGCCCTGGCGCTCCGCGAGGGGGCGGACCTGCGCTGGGACGCCGACGGCGTCAACCGCTGAGGCGGCCGGGCGGCGGGTTCCCCTCCGTCCCTGCGCGGTCCCGGTTACCGTGGACCGGTGACCGATCCCTCCGCCGCCTCGTCGGCCCCGTTCGATGCGCGGGCGCTCACCGCGCCGATCGATCGCGCCGCGTTCGCGGAGTTCCGACGCACGCAGAAGGCGCTCGACGCCCAGAAGGAGGTGCCGCTCGGCCGGGTGTTCGCGTGGGTCGTCGCGGTGATCGCCATCGGGTTCGTGGTCGCCGTCGGGTCCACGGTGCTCGCTCTCGTGCTCGGCGGATCGCGCGGCGGGAGCTGGCTGGTGCCGGTGTTCGTCGTCGTCGCGGCCGTCGCGATCATCGGCTTCCTCGCCACGCGCCGCGCCCGGTGGGTCCGTCGGTACCGGCTGCACGCGTTCGCCCTCGCGAACGGCATGACCTACGAGGCGCTCGTCACGGATCCGCCGCTGCCCGGGATGATCTTCTCCCTCGGCCACAGCCGCCGCGCCGAGGATCTCGTGCGGGGCGACCGGCCGCGGTTCGTCGAGTTCGGGAACTACACGTACACCACGGGCTCGGGCAAGAACGCTCAGACCCACCACTGGGGCTACATCGCGATCAAGCTCGACGTCCCGCTCCCGAACATCGTCCTGGACGCCTCCTCCAACGACGGGCTCTTCGGATCCAACCTCCCCGCCCGGTTCACGAAGGATCAGCGGCTGTCCCTGGAGGGCGACTTCGACCGGCACTTCTCCCTCTTCTGCCCCGCCGGCTACGAACGCGATGCGCTGTACCTGTTCACCCCGGACGTGATGGTCCGCTTCCTGGACCACGCGGCGCACTTCGACGTCGAGATCGTGGACGACTGGATGTTCCTGTACACGCAGCGGCCGGTCGCGACGCTGGAGGAGCCCGTCTGGCAGGCCGCGTCCTCCGCGGTCGCGGCCGTGCTCACGAAGCTCGACCAGTGGGCCCGGTGGCGGGACGACCGGCTGCGGACCACGGCGACGCCGGCGTCCCCGGATCCTTCGGCACCGGCCGACGCACCCGCCTCCACCGCGGCGGTGCCCGGCCCGGTCGCGCCGCTCTCCGTGCCGTTCGCCCCGCCTCCGGGGGTCGCACCCGCGGGGAGGCGCCTGCGGCGTAGCGGCTCGTGGATCGGGATCGTCGTGTTCGTCGTCGTCGGCGCGGTCTGGCTCTGGCTCCGCGTCACCGGGAGCTAGCTGACGTCCCCGACGGCGCGGGCAGGTTAGCGTGGGGGCGTGAGCACGCCCCTGCCGCCCGGCTATTTCGACCATCGGCCCCTCGTCGACCCCGTCGACCCCGCGGCGGTCGCGGCGTTCGCCCGGGCACAGCGGGCGCAGAACCCGACGTCGGGCGGGCAGATCGCCGGGATCGTGATCGCGATCGTCGCGGTGGCGATCTTCGTCGTCCCGGTCCTGTTCCTCATGGCCATGGGTCTCGGCGTCACCCTCGGCGCGACCGCGGGCAGTGCTCCGGACGGCGGGCTCGGCCCGGGTGCCGGGATCGGGGCGCTCATCGGCGGGGCCGTCATGTTCCTGCTCGTGGGCGGCGCGGGCGCCGGCATCGGGATCGCGATCTCCCGGTCGATCCGCAACCGACGCATCGCCCAGTACCGGATCGCCCACTTCGCTGCGGCGAACGGCATGGCGTACATCGGCACGGTGCCGAACCCGCCGCTGCCCGGGATGATCTTCCACCAGGGATCGGGCCGCGCGGCGTCGAACGCGATCCGCGGGCTGCAGCCGCGGTTCGTCGAGTTCGGCAACCACCAGTACACGACCGGGTCCGGGAAGAACCAGACCACCCACCACTGGGGCTACGTCGCCGTGAAGCTGGACGTCCCGCTGCCGCACATCGTGCTCGACGCGCTCGGCAACAACACGCTGGGCAGCAACCTGCCTGCCTCCTTCCGGAAGGAGCAGCGGCTCTCGCTGGAGGGCGACTTCGATCGCCACTTCTCCCTCTACTGCCCCACCGGCTACGAGACGGACGCGCTGTACCTGTTCACCCCGGACGTGATGGTGCGCTTCATCGACCACGCGGCGCAGCTCGACGTCGAGATCGTCGACGACTGGCTGTTCCTCTACACGCCGCGACCGGCCTCGACGCTGGACCCGGCGACGTGGGCGTGGCTGTTCGGCGCCGTGGGCGCGCTCCTCACCAAGCTCGACCAGTGGGCGCGGTGGCGCGACGACCGCCTCCGCGGGCTTCCGGCCGTTCCCCCGGCCGCGGCGCCCGGCCCTCTTCCCTCCGGCGCACCCGCGGCGACGGGCGCGTCCGCACCGCTGCCGGCCGCGGGCGGCCCGGGGACGTTCGCCGCTCCCGCCCTCCCGTTCACGCCGCCGCCCGACCTGCTCACACCCCCTCCGCCGGGCGTGGCTCCGCCCGGTCAGCGCCTGCGGCGGACCGGGCCGTGGGTGGCGATCGCGATCGTGCTCGGCGTCCTCGCACTCACGCTCCTCGGCCCGCTGCTGCTGCTCGTCGTCCCCCTCCTCATCGCGCTCTGACGCCCCCTCCGCGTCAGGCCAGGCCGAGCCGCACGAGCTCCGCAGGCTCGAGCATGCGCGAACGGATCAGGAATCGCTTCCCCGTCGGCGCCTCGACGCTGAATCCGGCGCCGCGCCCCGGCACCACGTCGATCGTCAGGTGCGTGTACTTCCAGTACTCGAACTGCGCCTCCGACATGTAGACCTCGACGGGATCGATCCCCGGCACGTCGAGAACCCCGAGGAGCACATCTCCCGGACCGGTCAGGAACATCCCGACCGGATAGCACATGGGCGACGACCCGTCGCAGCAGCCGCCCGACTGGTGGAACATGAGCGGACCGTGCCGCTCCGCGAGCTCCCGCAGCAGCGCGGCGGCAGCGGACGAGACGTCGACCCGATGCGACATGGCTTCCCCTTCCGATCGGCCCGGGCGGGCGCCGTCGGCACCCGCCCGGATCCTGCAGCACGGCTCAGAAGAACCCCATGGGGCCTTCCGCGTACGAGACGAGGAGGTTCTTCGTCTGCTGGTAGTGGTCGAGCATCTTCAGATGGTTCTCCCGACCGATCCCGGACTGCTTGTACCCGCCGAACGCGGCGTGCGCCGGGTACTGGTGATAGGTGTTCGTCCAGACCCGACCCGCCTCGATGGCGCGTCCCGCCCGGTAGGCCGTGTCCCCGCTGCGGCTCCAGACGCCCGCGCCCAGGCCGTACAGCGTGTCGTTCGCGATCGAGATCGCATCGTCGAAGTCGTCGAAGCTCGTGACGGAGAGCACCGGACCGAAGATCTCCTCCTGGAAGATCCGCATGTCGTTGGTCCCCTCGAACACCGTGGGGGCGACGTAGTAGCCCTCGCTGAGGTCGCCGCCGAGGTCCACCCGCTCCCCTCCCGTGAGGAGCTTCGCCCCGCCCTGCCGGCCGATGTCGATGTAGCTGAGGATCTTCTCCAGCTGGTCGTTGGACGCCTGGGCGCCGATCATGGTCGCCGGATCCAGCGGGTTCCCCTGGACGATCCTGCCGACCCGCTCCAGGCCGTCGGCGAGGAAGCCGTCGTAGATGGAGCGCTGGATCAGCGACCGGGAGGGGCACGTGCAGACCTCGCCCTGGTTCAGTGCGAAGAGGGTGAAGCCCTCCAGCGCCTTGTCGTAGAACGGGTCGGTCGTGTCTCGGGCGACGTCCTCGAAGAACAGGTTCGGAGACTTCCCACCGAGCTCCAGCGTGACGGGGATCAGGTTCTGCGAGGCGTACTGCATGATCAGCCGCCCCGTCGTCGTCTCCCCGGTGAAGGCCACCTTGCGGATCCGCTTGTGCGACGCGAGCGGCGCCCCGGCCTCGATCCCGAACCCGTTGACGATGTTCACCACGCCGGCCGGGAGGAGGTCCCCGATGATCTCGAAGAGGAACAGGATCGACGCGGGCGTCTGCTCGGCGGGCTTGAGGACCACGCAGTTGCCCGCGGCGAGCGCCGGAGCGAGCTTCCACGTCGCCATGAGGATCGGGAAGTTCCACGGGATGATCTGACCGACCACGCCCAACGGCTCGTGGAAGTGATAGGCCACGGTGTTCTCGTCGAGCTGGCTGAGCGAGCCCTCCTGCGCCCGGAGCACGCCGGCGAAATAGCGGAAGTGGTCGACGGCGAGCGGGATGTCGGCGGCGAGCGTCTCGCGCACGGGCTTGCCGTTCTCCCAGGTCTCCGCCACGGCGATGGCCTCGAGGTTCTCCTCGATCCGGTCGGCGATGCGATTGAGGATGACGGCGCGCTCGGCGGGGGTGGTGCGCTTCCAGGAGGCGAACGCCCGCCAGGCCGCGTCGACGGCACGGTCGATGTCCTCGGCCGTGCCGCGCCCCACCTCGGTGAAGGGCTTGCCATTGACGGGGCTCACGTTCTCGAAGTACTGCCCCTTCACCGGATCGACGAACTCGCCGCCGATGTAGTGGCCGTAACGGGAGCGGTAGGCGGCGACCGCTCCGGGCTGGCCGGGGGCGGCGTACGCGGTCGGGGCGCTCGTCTCGACGACGCCCTCTTCGACGATGGTCATGATGTCTCCTTCGACACTCGATCCGTACGACGCGGGCGGTGAACGGCCGGCCCGCGGTGGTGGACACGACGGTAGGCCGGGGGACGTTGCGTCCCGGTGCGCGACGTTGCATCGGGTTGCGACGCCGGGACGGGTCAGCCGCGTTCGAGCTTCTCGATGCGGCTGACCAGGCTCGCCCGCCGCGGCGACCGCGCAGGGAGCATCTCCAGGCACAGGCGCAGCACCTCGGCGTCCTCGGCGCCCTCCGGGATCTCGGCGTAGGCGAGCAGGACATCCACGCTGGCCTCGGCGAGCATCGCCTCGCGAAGGGTCGCACGCAGCGCCTCGCGCATCTCCTCGACGCCCGGCGCCGTCGATTCGGGCAGCACGGGTCCTCGGTAGGCGGAGAGCGCGACGCGGTGCGCGCCCCGGTCGATCAGGGACATCAGATCCTGCGCGTCCGTCTCCCACGGGATCGTCAGACGGTACGGGCGGGACTGTGGAACGAGATCGGGGCTCACGCGCTCCAGCACCTTGCGCAGGCGCACCATCTCCGGTCGCAGCGTGTCCGGAGTCCCCGACTCGCCGTAGACGAGGGCGGCGAGACGATCCGCGGAGAGTCCCTGCCGGTGCACCGCCAGCATGAGGAGGATCTCGGCGTGCCGCGCGCTGAGCTCGATCACGTCCTCGCGGTGGGCGCCGTCGACCTCGAGGCGCGCGCGATCGCGGCCGAGGACCTGCAGCCGCGCGCGCCGCGGCGCGTCGGCCGCGGTCGAGCGGCGACGGACGGCCGCACCCTCCCCCGCGCGCAGCCGGGCCACCAGCAGTTCGGCCTCCACCGCCCGCGCGGTCGCGTCCACGAGCATGCGCGCCTGCGGGGACACCGTCTCCGCGCCTCCGGTGACGTCGATCACGCCGAGGATCCGCCGGGTCTCCGGATCGAAGACCGGGGCGGCGGTGCACGACCAGGGCTGCACGAGGCGGTTGTAGTGCTCGGCCTGGTGGATCTGCACGGAATGCCCCAGTGCGAGGGCGGTCCCGGGAGCGGAGGTGCCGACCGTGTCCTCGGACCAGTTCGCCCCCTCCACGAAGCCCATGTCCGCCGACAGCAGGCGCTGGCTCCGGTCGCCCTCCACCCACAGCAGGCGTCCCGCATGGTCGCCCACCGCCACGATGACCCCGGAGTCCTCCGCCGACCCGGGCAGCAGCAGCCCGCGGATCATGTCCATCATCCCGGCGAGCGGGTGCCCGGAGCGATAGGCCTCCAACGCCTCGGCGGACAGGTCCAGGGGCGGCAGACCCTCGGCGCCCACTCGCCGGCGCCACGCCCGCTCCCACGACGCGCGCACGAGGGGGCGCACCTGCTGCAGGCGGTCGTCGGCGAGGTTGCCCGCGACGAGCTCCTCGTGGGCGCGCTCGACGAGGAGCCGCGACCCCTCCGGAGAGACGCCGTGCGACGCGGACCAGCCCGAGGTCACGAGTCCTCCGATCAGCGCTGACGGTGGTGCCCGGTCTCCGTCGCCTGCGGCGACCACCTGCGTCCGGTCCCGGGTGACCTCAGTGTAGGCCGAGGACGCGGCGGCGGGAACGGGCGTCCCGCCGCCGCACCGTGCCTCAGCGGCGCCGGACCTCCTGCCACAGCGCCCGCCGCTCGGCCTGGGCGACCGGGTCCGGGACGGGCAGCGCCGCCAGCAGCTCGCGGGTGTAGGGATCCTGCGGGTCGTTGAGCACCTGCGCCGTGGTCCCCTGCTCGCGGATCACGCCGCGCTGGAGCACGATGATCCGATCCGACACCGCGTCGATCACGGCCAGGTCGTGGCTGATGAACAGGGACGCGAAGCCGAGTTCCTGCTGCAGCTGCACGAACAGATCCAGCACCTTCGCCTGCACCGACACGTCCAGCGCGCTCGTGGGCTCGTCGGCGATGAGCAGCGTCGGGTCGAGGGACAGCGCCCGGGCCAGCGACGCGCGCTGCCGCTGCCCGCCGGAGAGCTCGTGCGGGTACCGGTCGCCGAAGTTCGCCGGCAGCCGTACGGCGTCCAGCAGCTCGTCCACGCGCGGCCGGGCGGCGGCGAGGCTCGCTGCCCGGCCGTGCACGATGAGCGGCTCCGCGATGCACTCGGCGATGGTCAGCAGCGGGTTGAAGCTCGTGGCCGGATCCTGGAAGACGAACCCGATCTCCGGGCGCAGGGGCGCCAACTGACGCGAGCGGACCCCGCGCATCTCCTGGCCGAGGACCCGGAGCGAGCCGCCGACGACCGTCGTCAGCCCCACGACCGCGCGGCCGATGGTGGTCTTGCCGGACCCGGACTCGCCGACCAGGCCGACGACCTCGCCGGGGCCGACCTCGAAATCGACGCCCTTCACCGCCACGAAGCCGCCGCGGCCGAACCGGCCGGGGTAGCCGATCTCGCACGCCTCGGCGACGATCACCGGGGCGCGGCCGGCGGACGGGCGCGGGGACTCCGGCGACGTTTCGTCCCGCTCCGCTCGCGGGGCGACCGAAGGGGCAGAAGACGCGGGCGAGGCGGACTTGCCCTGGCCGACGTGCGGCACGGCGGCGAGCAGCTCGCGCGTGTACTCCTCCCGCGGGGACGCGAACAGCTCGTGCACGGGGGCCTGCTCGACGATGTCGCCGCGGTACATCACGACGACGCGGTCGGCGAGGTCGGCCACCACGCCCATGTTGTGCGTGATGAGCACGATGGTCGCGCCGAACTCGTCCCGGCACGTGCGCAGCAGATCCAGGATCTCCGCCTGCACGGTGACATCGAGCGCCGTCGTCGGCTCGTCCGCGATGATGAGGCCCGCGTCGAGCACGAGCGCCATCGCGATGACGATGCGCTGCTTCTGCCCGCCGGAGAACTGGTGCGGGTAGTCGTCGACGCGCTTCTCCGGATCCGGGATCCCCACCTTCCGCAGGATCTCCACCGCGCGGGCGCGGGCATCCCGCTTGGACAGCGCGCCCTGGTTCGGCGAGCGGTGCGCCCGGAGCCCCTCCGCGATCTGCCAGCCGACCGGGTACACGGGGTTCAGCGCGGTCGACGGCTCCTGGAAGACCATCGCGGCGTCCCGCCCGCGCATCGCACGCAGCTTCGCCGGCGACGCGTGCACGACATCGGTCTCCTCGCCGCTGCGCGAGCGGACGAGCACCGCACCGGACATCGTGGCCGTCTCCGGCAGCAGGCCGAGCAGCGCGTTCGCGGTGACCGTCTTCCCGGATCCCGACTCGCCCACGATCGCCAGCACCTCGCCGGCGTGCGCCTCCAGGTCGATGCCCTTGACCGCCTGGACCGGGTCGCCGTCGGTCGCGAATGCGATCCGCAGGTCCCGGATCACCGCGGCGTCGTTGCGGAAGGAGCCGGCGGCTCCCGTCGTGTCCACGGCGCTCATGCCGCACCTCCCGCGCGACGGCGGGTGCGCAGTCGCGGATCGCTCAGATCGTTCAGGCTCTCGCCGACGAGGGTGATGCCCAGCACGACGAGCACGATCGCCACGCCGGGGAAGATGCTCGTCCACCAGATGCCGCTCGTGACGTCGGCCACGGCGCGGTTGAGGTCGTACCCCCACTCGGCCGCCGAGGTCGCCTCGATGCCGAACCCGAGGAAGCCGAGACCGGCCAGGGTCAGCAGGGCCTCCGAGGCGTTTAGCGTGATCACCACCGGCAGGGACCGGGTGGAGTTGCGCAGCACGTGCCGGACGAGGATCCGTCCGATGGGGACGCCGATCACCTTCGCCGACTCGACGAAGGGCTCGGCCCGCACCCGCACGACCTCCGCGCGGATCACGCGGAAGTACTGCGGCACGTACACCACCGTGATCGACAGCGCCGTGGCCCAGATCCCGGACCACAGCGTGGACCGGCCGCCGCTGATGACGATCGACATCACGATCGCCAGCAGCAGCGAGGGGAACGCGTAGATCGCGTCGCAGACGACCACGAGCACCCGATCGAGCCATCCGCCGAAGTAGCCGGAGACGAGCCCGAGGAGGATTCCGAGGAAGATCGAGCAGACGATCGCGGCGAGGATCACGAGCAGCGCCGTCTGCGCGCCCCACACCACCCGGGAGAAGACGTCGAAGCCGGAGACGGTGGTGCCGAGGATGTTCGTCGCGCTCGGCGGCTGCTGGGTGCCGAACTTGGTCCCGTCGACGGCCTGCTGCGCCCACGAGTACGGCGCGATGACGGGGGCGAGGGCGGCGACCACCACGAAGAAGGCGGTGATGACCAGGCCCGTGACGAGCATGCCGCGCTGGAGCCCGACGCTCTGGCGCAGGTGCGAGATCACCGGCACGCGCTCCGTCCAGCGGCGCTTGCGCGGTTTCATGGCCGCGAGCGCCTCCGTCTTCGGCGTCGGGAGGTCCCGGTTCACCGGCGTGCCGGTCGGCGGGTGGGCGGGAAGCGGTTCGCGCTCCATGTCAGTACCTCACCCTCGGGTCGATGAAGGCCGCGATGACGTCGACCAGGAAGTTCGTCACGGCGACGATCACGGCGATCATCACGACGATGCCCTGCACGGCCACGAAATCGCGCGCCTTCAGGTACTCGGCGAGCATGAAGCCGATCCCCTTCCATTCGAAGGTCGTCTCGGTGAGCACGGCGCCCGCGAGCAGCAGCGCGATCTGCAGCCCCATCACCGTGATGATCGGGATGAGGGCCGGACGGAAGGCGTGCTTGGTGACCAGCCGGAACTCGCGCACCCCGCGCGAGCGGCCCGAGGTGACGTACTGCTGGCCGAGCGTCCCGATCACGTTCGTGCGCACCAGACGCAGGAAGACGCCCGCGGTGAGCAGCCCGAGGGCGACCGCCGGGAGCACCGCGTGCCAGAGCACGTCGGCGATCGCGGGGCCGTTGCCGAGCCGGATCGCGTCGAGCAGGTAAATTCCGGTCGGGGTGTCGATGCCGCTCATCAGCAGCTCGGTGCGGGTGCCGGCGCGGCCCGAGACGGGCAGCCAGCCGAGCCAGACGGAGAAGACGAGCTTCAGGAGGAGGCCCACGAAGAAGATGGGGGTCGCGTACGCGAGGATCGCCATGATCCGAAGCGTCGCGTCCTGCCAGCGGTCGCGGCGGTACGCGGCCACCAGTCCGAGCGGGATGCTCACGACGAAGGCCACGATCAGCGCGTAGATCGCCAGCTCCAGCGTCGCGGACCCGTACTGCAGCAGGATCTCGGTGACCGGGCGCCGGTCCGTGATGGTGGTGCCGAAGTCTCCGCGGGCGATGCCGGCGAGGTACTCGAAGTACTGCAGGATCAGCGGGCGGTCGAAGCCCGCCTCGTGCACGCGCTCGGCGAGCTGGGCGGCGGGGAGCCGGCCGCCGAGGGCGGCGGTGATGGGATCGCCGGTGATCCGCATCAGGAAGAAGACCATGGTGACCAGGATCAGCACGGTCGGGATGATGAGCAGGAGCCGGACGACCACGTAACGCCACAGTCCGCCGCCCTGTGAGGCGGGTCGGGTCGCGGGCGTCAGCGTCGTCGGATCCGGGGTGAGGGCGTCGACGGACATGGGATGAACCTCTTCGTTCGAGTGCAGAGCGGATCGGGGCACCGCCGCGCGGGCGGTGCCCCGATCACCGGTGCGCTACTTGGTCAGCGGCGCGTAGCGGAACTTGAACGAGGCGTCGAGGGTGGTGCCCTGGACGTCGGCTCCGACGATCGCGACCTGCTTGCCCTGCAGCAGCGGCAGGGTGGAGAGGTCCTTCGCGACGAGCTCCTGGATCTTTCCGAGCTCCTCCAGGCGCTTGGTCTCGTCGGTCTCCGTCTGCGACGTCACGATGAGGTCGTTGACCTCCGGGTTGTCGTAGTGGTTGCCGAGGAAGTTCTCCTTGAGGAAGAACGGCGACAGGTAGTTGTCGGCGTCGGAGTAGTCCGGGAACCAGCCGAGCTGGTACGCCGGGTAGACGTCGGCGGTGCGGTCCTCGCTGTACTTGACCCACTCGGTCTGCTGGAGGTTGACGGTGAACAGACCGCCCTCCTCCAGCTGCGCCTTCACGGCGGCGTACTCGTCGCCCGAGGACGGACCGTAGTGGTCGCCGTTGTACTGCAGGTTCAGGGTCACCGGGGTCTGCACGCCAGCGGCCGTCAGCACCTCCTTCGCCTTGTCGAGCGAGGGGGCGCCGTTGCCGTCGCCGTAGAGCTCCTTGAGCGGCTCCGTCGCGCCCGGCAGGCCCTCCACGACCGGCGAGTACAGCGGGCTGTAGGTGTCCTTGTAGACGTCCTTGGCCAGGGCCGCGCGGTCCACGAGGTTCGCCGCCGCCTGGCGGACGGCGAGCGCCTTCGCCGGGTCGGCCTCGGGCGTGGTCGCGCCGAACGGCATCGTGTTGAAGTTGAACACGATGTAACGGCTCTCGCCGCCGGGGCCGTCCACGACCTTGACCTTGTCGTTCTTGGCCAGGTCCTCCACATCCGTGGCGGAGAGGCTGCGGAAGGCCACGTCGATGTCGCCGTTGCCGATCGCGAGCTTCAGGTTCGAGGCGTCGGCGTAGTACTTGACGCTCACCGCCGAGTTCTCGGCGGCACCGAGGTTGCCCTGGTAGTCCGCGTAGGGCTTGTAGGCGATGAGCTCGTTGACCTTGTAGCTGGTGATCTCGTACTGGCCGGCGAACGCCTTGCCCTTGACGATGTCGTCGTCGGCGGTCACGGCGTCGGCGGAGAAGACGTCCTCGTCGACGATGGGCCCTGCCGGGCTGGAGAGGATGAGCGGCCAGATCTGGTCGTCGCCGTTCTTCAGCGTGAACACGACGGTCGTGTCGTCCGGGGTCTCGACGCTGTCGAGGTTGCCCAGCAGGGACGCCGGGCCGTTCGGGTCGTTGATCTTCACCATGCGGTCGAACGTGAACTTCACATCGCTGGAGGTGAGGTCGTTGCCGTTGGCGAACTTCAGCCCCTTCTTCAGCGTCACCGTGTACTCGGTCGGCGAGGTGAACTCGGCCTTCTCTGCGATGTCGGGGGTGACCTCGGCCGTGCCGTACTCGCTGTTGAGCAGGAACGGGTAGATCTGGTTCATCACGGCGAAGGAGCCGTTGTCGTAGGAGCCGGCCGGGTCCAGCGACGTGATCTTGTCGGTGGTGCCGACGACGATCTCGCCGCCCCCGCCGCCGTCGGATCCCCCGTCGGATCCGCCGCCGCCGGTGCTGCTGGTGGCGCAGCCGGCGAGGACGAGGGCCGAGACGCCGAGCGCCCCGACGGCCAGGCCCAGGCGGCTTCGCCGGCCGAGCCGAGACGTGCTGTGGAATGACATATACACCTCTGTATCTGTTCCAATGACCGCAGTCCTCGCGGCCGAGTACCCGCGCCGTTCGGGGTCGGGGCGCGGACGCCCCATCTTAGGCACGCGGTTCCGTTTCCTGCGATACCCGGTCCGATCCGTGGTGTCGGTCGTGCCCGCCGAGGACGAGAGCGCCCCGGTGCGCGCGGCGGTCACGCCGCCTCGCGCACCGGGGAGAGAGCCGGAGGGAGAGTCGTCGTCGACGTCGCGCTCTCTCCGCGGCGGGGCCCCCGCTGGGGGGAATGAGAAGGGGCCCCACCGGGCTTCGGCGGCCGTCCGGTCGCCGAAGCATGCAGACGGGCACGAATCTCGCCCGATGACTCCATGTTTCCCGCTCGCCGCCTCCGATCCATCGGACCAGGGCACGATCTTGGGCGTCGTACCCCGGTACGACGCTCCCGGACCACCGGGGTCGACGCCTCGGACTCGCGTTTCGTGTACTACTGCGGGATGCGTGGTAGTGTGCCTCGCAACGCAGCCGTCGGCGCGGAGGAGGAGGGGCGATGGATACGACGCAGTTGCTCAAGGGCGTTCTGGACCTCGCGGTGCTCGCGGTGGTCCGGGACGAGGACGGCTACGGGTACGACATCGTTCGCCGTCTTCGCGACGCGGGGCTCGGCGACGTCGGGGACGCCTCGGTCTACGGCACCCTCCGGCGCCTCTACGCGGGCGGCGCCCTGTCGAGCTACGTGGTCCCCTCCGACGGCGGCCCGCACCGGAAGTACTACGCGATCAACCCGCAGGGCCGGCACATGCTCGAGGAGCAGACCACGACGTGGACGCACTTCGCCGTCGCGATGTCGGGCCTGCTCGCACCGCACGCGCCGATGCCCCCGGCGCCCCCGGCGGCGCCGTCCGCCGCGGCCCCGGCGATCACGAAGCCGCGGCCCTCCGTTCCCGGCGCCGGCGACGGCGCCGACCATCCCGACCGCATCGACACGGGAGCCCAGCGATGAACGACACCACCCTCTCCGCCGCCGACCGGATCCGCGCCTTCTCGGAGCGGGTTCGCGCCGAGCTCTCCGACCTCGGCGAGGAGGAGATCGAGGACCTCGCCGGCGGCCTCGTGGCCGACCTCACCGAGCAGGCCGCCGACGGCGGCGGGGAGATCGCGCTCGGCGACCCCGTCGCGTACGCGCAGGAGCTGCGCGCGGCGGCGGGCCTCCCGGAGCGGACCACCGCGCCCCCGAAGCCCGGGCTGCGCGAGCGCGCGACGGCGTGGCGGGAGTCGACGGCGGCCGCGGTGCGCGGGTCCCGTTTCGGCGCCTGGCTCCTGGACCTGGTGATCGCGCTGCGGCCCGTGTGGTGGGTGCTCCGTGGAGTCGGCCTGTACGCCCTGCTCGCGGGGATCGTCCAGTTCGGCCCGCGCACGCTCATCGGGCAGAGCGGGTTCGGCTCCCACGTCCTGAGCTGGCTGCTGCTGCTCGGGGTCGTGCTGCTCAGCATCCAGTGGGGGCGGGGGCGCTGGCTCCCGAGGAACGCGTTCCGGCACCTGCGCACCGTCGCGAGCGTCGTCGCCGTCCTCGTCCTCCCCTTCGCCGCGGGACAGCTCGCCACGATGGTGGTCAACGGCGAGAACAACGCCTTTGCGGGCGACGCGGAGTACCAGGTCCCCGGCGGCCTGCTCCTGGACGGCACCCAGGTGGGCAACGTCTTCGTCTACGACCGCGACGGGAACCTGGTCGACGGCGCGCAGCTCTACACCGACAAGGGCACGCCGCTGAACCTCTTCGGCGAGCAGAGCAGGGACATGAGCGACAGCGCGTTCTGGGGATGGTCCGGCGAGGACCACGTCCTCGTCCCCTTCTTCGACGCGCAGGGCCGACCGGTCTGGAACGCGTTCCCGCTGAACACCGCCCCGTTCGACCCCGGCACGGGCACGGCCGATCTCGACCGCACGAGCGTGCCGCAGCCGCCGTACCTGCGCGCGCCGGAGCGAGGGCTCCTCTCCCCTGCTCCGACGCCCGTCCCCACGCCGACCACGACCGCGGCGCCGACGCCCGGGACGACGGCCGAGCCGACGCCGGCCCCGACCGACGGCGCCCCCGGCGAGACGCCCGGCGACGAGGAGCCGTCGTCGTGAGCGAGCAGCGGATCGTCTCGATCGATATCACCTACCTCGTCGAGCAGGCCCTGCGCCCGGCGGCCCGACCCGACAGCGACGAGGACGACTCCGGTGAGGAGTGACGGCCCGTCAAGCCGTTCGCGGACGACAGCAGCGAGCGGAGTCTCGGCGGATCAGCCCCGGACAGCCCACCACTCGCGCAGGCGCTTCTCGGCCTCCTCGGGACCGACGACGCCCTCGTCCAGCCGCAGATCGAGGAGGAAGCGGTACGCCTCCCCCACCTCACGGCCCGGAGCGATGCCGAGGATGCGTTGGATGTCGTTGCCGTCGAGCTCGGGGCGGATGGCGTCGAGCTCCTCCTGCTCGCGCAGGGCCACGATCCGCGCCTCGATGTCGTCGTAGGCGGCGGCGAGCCGGGCGGCCTTGCGCCGATTGCGCGTGGTCACGTCGGCGCGGGTGAGGATGTGCAGACGCTCGAGCTGTGCGCCCGCGTCGCGGACGTAGCGGCGCACGGCCGAGTCGGTCCACGCGCCCTCCGCGTACCCGAAGAAGCGCAGGTGCAGTTCGATGAGCGCAGCGACCGCGTCGGTCGTCTCCTTGTCGAAGCGGAGCGCCTGGAGCCGCTTGCGCGCCATCCGCGCCCCGACCACGTCGTGGTGGTGGAAGGTGACGGCGCCGCCGGGCTCGAGCTTGCGCGTGCGGGGCTTGCCGATGTCGTGCAGCAGCACCGCCAGGCGCAGCGTCGCGTCGGCCGGCGCGCCCGGGTGCCGCGAGCGCTCCAGGGCGATCGCCTGGTTCAACGCCGTCAGCGAGTGCTCGTAGACGTCCTTGTGGTGGTGGTGCTCGTCCACCTCGAGCCGCAGCGCGGGCACCTCCGGGAGGAACTCCTCGATCAGCCCGGTGTCGACGAGCACACGGATGCCGCGGACGGGATCATCCGTCTGCAGCAGGCGCATGAGCTCGCTCTGGATCCGCTCGGGGCTCACGATTCGCAGGCTCTCCCGCAGCCGCGCGACGGCGGCGAGCGTGCCCTCCTCGATGTCGAAGCCCAGCTGAGCGCAGAACCGCGCCGCGCGGAGCATGCGGAGCGGATCGTCGCCGAAGCTCACCTCGGGATCGCTGGGCGTGCGCAGCACCCCGGCCACGAGATCCTCGACGCCTCCGGTCGGATCGACCAGCGTGACCGCCGGCACGCGCAGGGCCATGGCGTTCACCGTGAAGTCGCGCCGGACGAGGTCGCCCTCGATCGTGTCGCCGAACTCCACGGCGGGCTTGCGCGTGGTCCCGTCGTAGCTGTCGGCGCGGTAGGTGGTGATCTCCACCTGCTCGCCCTGCACACGCGCCCCGATGGTGCCGAACTCGCGACCGATGTCCCACTGCGCGGTGGAGACGGGGGTGACGATGCGCAGGATCTCGTCCGGTCGCGCGTCGGTGGTGAAGTCCAGGTCGTGGGTGTCCCGCCCGAGCAGCGCGTCGCGCACGGGACCGCCCACGACGGCGAGCGCGAAGCCCGCCTCGTCGAACGCGGCGGCGAGGGTGCGGACGACCGGATCCTCGGCGAGCCCGCCCAGTCGTGCGAGTCCCTCGGCCATGTTGAGCATGGGTTCCAGGGTACCGGGCGGGGGCCTGGCCCCCGGTGCGGGGACTAGGCGGCGGGCGGCCCGATCGTCCCCCCGACGTCGCGGATCGCCTGCTGCTGCGCGCGGGTCGAGGACACGATCCACCCCGCCATCACCATGGCGCCGAGCGCCGCGACCGCCGCGATGATCCAGAACCCCTGATCCGGGTCGACGACCTCCAGGACGTACACCGCCACGACGGCGGCGGCGAGCAGCAGTCCTTCGACGATCGCGAAGCCGAGGAAGAACCGGGACCGCCGACGGGCGAAGTCCTCGTTGATCCGCCGCACGCGCGCCTGGGTGGAGTAGTCGGTGGGGCCCGTCATGCCTCCCAGGCTATCGATCCGGCGCGCGGGCGACGAGAGCGGGGGCCTCAGGGGTGCTGCTCGCTGTGGAACACGTCGTGCAGCGTCACGGTCGTGAGGCCCCGATCCGCGATGACCTGCGCGAGCTGGGGGAACACGGTCGTCACCGGCGCGTGGTTGAGGTGGCCGATCACGATGTGTTGCGGCAGGAACCACTCGTGTGCGAGCCGGACGATCTCCTCTGCCGGAATCAGCCCCGAGTCCGCGAGGGAGCCGTACCAGAGGGCGGGAGCGGTGTACCCGATCGAGGCCGCCGCCGCACGGACGCGCGCGTCGTGGAAGCCGTACGGCGGCCGGTAGAACGGGCGGGCGTCCACCCCGTACA
This sequence comes from Microbacterium sp. CCNWLW41, assembly GCF_037083505.1. Taxonomy (NCBI): domain Bacteria; kingdom Bacillati; phylum Actinomycetota; class Actinomycetes; order Micrococcales; family Microbacteriaceae; genus Microbacterium; species Microbacterium sp. CCNWLW41. Next base: position 344,271 of record NZ_JBAOJP010000002.1, on the reverse strand, counting down.
GCTCGCCGATGCGGTCGTGCGTGCGTTGCAGCTCATCGCGGATGCCCTGATCGGAGAGGGTCTGCAGGTCGGGGTGACTCCAGGTGTGGTTCGCCAGCTGCACCTGGCCGGTGCCCACCAAGGGCGCGAGGACGTCGACGTTGTCGGCCCAGGACGCATAGGAACCGGTCACGAACAGGGTGAGCCGGGTGCCGGTCGTCGCGGCGAACTCGGCGTAGGCGCGCACCACCGCGGAGTCGGATCCGTCGTCCACCGTCCAGGCGAGCAGACTCCCCTCTCCGGGCAGCGCGGTGAAGGCCTCGTGCGGCGCCGGGACGCGGTCGAGCGCAGGAGCCGACGGGGGCGGCGGCGGGGTGGGCGGCGACGGCACGACGGCCTCGGGGGCGCTGGACGCCGGGGCGGTCGCGCGCGGCGTGGCGGAGGGCCGGGGCGCCGCGGGCTCGACGAGATGCGGTGCGCACCCGGCGGCGAGCAGCGCCAGCGCCGACACCGAGGCGCCGAGGAAGGCCCGTCGTCCGGACGAGACGGGAGCGTCCGCGCCACGCGCTCCCCCGATCCTCCCGGCGGCCATCCGTCCTCCTCGCTCCGACGGGGTCCTCGGCCCGTCGCGGGCCACGGTAGGGGGCCCGGCGGTGCGCGTGCGCACCCGCCCGGCGCACGCGCACGATCCCGCGGCTTCCGCGCACCGCGGCGTGCGGGAAACCCCGTAGAGGGCCGGACCTCCGGCTAGGAGACGCCACGCGCGCGGCGCGACAGGAGAAGCGCGACCAGTTCGGCGCGGGAGCGCACGCCGAGGGAGTTATAGACCCGCCCGAGGTGCACCTCCACCGTCCGGTCCGAGATGCCCAGCGCGTCGCCGATCGCGCGGTTGGTCCGCCCTTCCGCCACGAGGACCGCCACGTCCCACTGCCGCGGGGTGAGGGCGCTCCGCAGCGACGGGGTCGTCGGGATGAGCAGCTCCTTGCGTGCCACCGCACTCGTCCGCGGACCCGGGAGGTCGTCCTGGATCGAGAAGTCCAGGACCGTGGCGGGACGCACTTCGCCGAGCACCTCGGCGAAGCCGGACGACAGATCCGGGGCGTGATCCCGCAGCAGCCGCACGGCGCTGGCCGTGATGCCGCCGGCCAGATGGGTCATCGGCAGGCGGCGGAGCGACTCCCGCAGAGCCGCCGCGGCGCCGGCGAAGTCGCCCGTGTGCAGCAGGAACCCCGTGTGCTGCCCCCTCAGGTACGCGTCCACGAGCGGGGACAACGGCCCCGGCTCGACCCGCCACGGCCAGGCAGGGCGGGATCCCATCGCCGCGAGCATGAGCCGCGTGTGGATCGCGTCGACCTCGTCGCGGTCGGTCGTCCAGGCCGCGACGATCTCCTCGATCCCGGAGATGATGACGTGGTCGGACGCGGTGACCGAGGCCGCGCGCAGGCCCACCACCTGAGCGCCGATCTGGGCGAGCACCGGCGGGTCCGCGCGGACGCCGTGCAGGAAGTCCTCCGCGGCTGCGCGCCCCGCCGCCGCCTCCGCATGCAGCGGCGCGGCGGACGGATCCTGCAGGACGCGGACGAAACCGGAGCGGGCGTCCGCGAAGCAGCCGAGGGCCAGCGCCGCCCGCGCGAAGAGGTGATGGCCCCGGGCGCGCAGGGCGCCGCCGCCGCGTCGGGTCAGCAGCCGTCCGCACTCCAGGGCGCCGTGGACCGACCCGGCGGCGAGCAGCTGCTCGCCGAAGCGGGCGAGCTCGCGCTGCGTGGACTCGTCGGCGGAGGACGAGTGGCACGCGTGCCAGGCCGCCCGGCTGCGTTCGCCGCGCTGTCGCAGCGCTCGGGCGAGGGCCGCATGGACCTCCGCGGCGTTCGGTGCCGCGGCCAGCACCGCGGCGCGCGCCCCGGCGGAGGTGAACCGCATCCGCCCGTCGTCCCATTCCAGGAGCCGGCTCATCCCCGGCGCCAGCATCACCGAGGCGTCGATGCCCGACGCCCCCAGGACGACCTCGATCCGATCCGTCGTGGACAGCGCGGCCGTCAGCAGCAGGTGTCGTCCCGCCGCGCCCACGGCCTCGAGCATCGGCGCATACCGTGCCCGCACCGATGCGGGGGCGGGCAGCACGAGCGGCAGCGCCTCCATGCCCGTCAGCTGTCCCGGCGTCAGCGCATTGGACATCTCGGCGGCATCGCCCGCCGACATCTCACCGAGCTCGGCCATGGCCCCCGCGACGTGCGGTGCGACCGGTCGCCCGATCCGCTGGAGTGCGTCGATCACGTGAACGGCGCGATCCATCCCTTCGTTCCCCTTCCGCCCCCCAGCGGTTCCCGCGATTCTATGAGCGCTCCGCCGCGCAGGGCTACGGACGTGCTCGTACGGCCTTTCTCCTAGGGGATTCCCCGTAGATCCCCGGTGCGCGGCGCGGCAGGACCCCGGGGGCGGGACCGGCCCGGTCGCGCATCACCGAACGGTGGCCGCGACCGTCATTAGGATCAGGGCATGGTGAGGCGAAATACCGGTGAATCGGCGCGCAGGAGCGGGAAGCGGAGCGATCCGGAGGGCACCGGCGACGGGGACGCGGACGGGGCGTCGGAGGCGTCCGGGTCCCGGACCTCCCGACGCGACTTCCTGCGCCTGGGCGGAACCGCCGCCGCCGGCGCGATCCTCGGCGGCGGCGCCGGCGCGTCCATCGGGTTCGCCCTCGGGCAGAAGGAGGGCTTCGCGGAGGCGGCGAACGACTACGGCGCCCTCGCTCCGCGGCACGCGCCCGGCTTCGACCACATCGTCGTGGTGATGGGCGAGAACCGGTCGTTCGACAACCTCCTCGGCTACCTCTACTCCAAGGAGAACCTTCCCGAGGGGCAGCAGTTCGACGGCCTCGCGTTCGGCGAGTACTACAACGAGCTCGACGGGCAGCGCATCGACGCGCACGTCTACGAGGGGCCCACGGACACCATCATGACCTACCCGGATCCGGATCCGGGCGAGGAGTTCCCCCACGTCAACACACAGATCTTCAACACGATCAACCCCGCCGGCAACGCGGAGCTGTACGTCGAGAGCATGCAGGCGCCGTACAACGCGCCCGACGCCGGGCAGCAGCCGACCATGAGCGGCTTCGTCACCGACTACCTCGTCAACTTCATGCGGCTGAAGAAGGGCAAGGCGCCGTCCCTGGAGGAGGTGTCGCGCATCATGGGGTCCTTCTCCCCCGAGATGCTCCCCACCCTGTCGACCCTCGCGCGCGAGTTCGCGGTGTTCGACGCCTGGTTCTGCGCGGTGCCCTCCCAGACGTTCTGCAACCGCTCCTTCTTCCACGCATCGACCTCGCACGGCTTCGTGACGAACAAGCACGGCGGCGGCTACAACAAGTGGCTCGACGCCCATCCCGCACCGACGATCTTCAACCGGCTGGAGGACGCCGGGATCAGCTGGAAGATCTACTTCGACGAGCTGCAGATGGTCTCGTTCACGGGTGTGCTGCACGCGCCGGTCCTGGAGAAGTTCTGGCGCACCGAGCACTTCGGGACCATGGACGACTTCTACGCCGACGCCGAGCACGGGGAGCTGCCCGCCTACGCGTTCATCGAGCCGAGGATGGTCTACAACCACAACGACTTCCACCCGCCGTTCGGCCACCTGCACGCGAGCGAGGTCGACGGGTCGGAGATCATCAACAGCGCCCACTCGGACGTGCGCGCCGGGGACGAGCTCATCCACGACATCTACACGGCGATCAAGGAGAGCAAGACGCCGAACGGATCCAACGCGGTCAACACCCTCCTGCTGATCACGTTCGACGAGCACGGCGGGACCTATGACCACGTCGCCCCGCCGACCGCCACCCCGCCGGACGACTCCGGCAAGGGCGAGATGGGCTTCGAGTTCGACCGGCTCGGCTGCCGCGTGCCCGCGATCGCGGTCTCGGCCTACACGCGTCGCGGCACGGTCATCAACGACGAGATGCACCACGGCTCGGTGATCGCCACGCTCAACCGCCTGCACGGGCTCAAGCCCCTGACCCGGCGCGACGCGACGGCGAACGACCTGTTCAGCGTCATCAACCTCGACAAGCCCCGGCATCCGGCGGACTGGCCGGAGACCCGCCCGTCGTTCACCCCTCCGAACCCGGAGGAGACGCCGCCGCACCCCGCGCACGCCCACAAGGACAAACCCCTCACGCCGCCCGCGCACGGGCTGCTCGGGCTGCTCCTGGCCCGGTACGGCCTGCCGGACGACGAGGCGCCGCAGACCTTCATGGACGCGTACAACCTGCTGCACAAGCACGGGCGCGGACTGTTCGGTCCTCCCGGGGAGGATGACGCCGGCTGACCCGGCCGGACGCGGATCCGGGTCGCTGGATCCGGGTCGCCAGATCCGGGTCGCTGGATCCGGGTCGCCAGATCAGGCGGACGCGCGAGTTCAGGCAGAAAGCACATGAGATTGCCTGAGCTCGCGCGTTCGCCTGTTCTCACGCGGTCGGTCGTCAGGTGATCGGGTCGCCCTGGACCGGGCCCTCGGTGTTCGACTTCCAGCCCAGTGCCGGTGCGACGTGCTCGGCGAAGGCCTGCAGCACGTGCAGGTTGTACTCGGGACCGAGCTGGTTCGGGATCGTGAGCATCAGCGTGTCCGCGGCCATCACGGCCTCGTCCTGCTTCAGCTGCGAGATCAGGACGTCCGGCTCGGCGGCGTAGGTCTTGCCGAAGGTCGACCGATAGCCGTCGATGATTCCGATCTGGTCGTGGTTCTCCTCCGACCGCAGGCCGAAGTAGGCGCGGTCGCGGTCGTCCACGAGCGGGAAGACGCTGCGGCTCACCGACACCCGCGGCGCGCCGGTGTGCCCGGCCTCGCGATACGCCGCGCGGAACAGGTCGATCTGCTCGCGCTGCAGCTCGTGGAACGGCACGCCGGTCGCCTCGGTCAGGAGGGTCGAGCTCATCATGTTCAGCCCGCGTCGGCCGGTGTCCTCCGCGGTGGCGCGGGAGCCGGATCCCCACCAGACGTGGTCCCGGAGCGTCGCCGATCGCGGCTCGACCGGCAGGTATCGCCCCTCGCCCACCATGCGCGGATCACCCGGAGCCACACCGGCGCCGTCGATCGCCTCCAGGAACAGGTCGAACTTCTCGCGCGCCAGATCCGCTCCACGTGGGTCCTCCGCCCCGGTGTAGCCGAACGCCTCGTAGCCGCGCAGCGCGGTCTCGGGTGACCCCCGGCTGACGCCCAGCGCGATCCGCCCGTCGGCGATGAGGTCCAGCGCCGCCGCCTCCTCCGCGAACTGCAGCGGGTTCTCGTACCGCATGTCGATGACGCCCGTGCCGACCTCGATGCGTGAGGTCGTCGCGGCCATCGCGGACAGCAGCGGCATCGGGGACGCCGCCTGTCGGGCGAAGTGATGCACGCGGACGTAGGCCCCGTTGACGCCGATCTCGTCGGCCCCCTGCGCGATCTCGATCGTCTGCTTGAGCATCTCCCCGGCGGTACGGGTGACCGATCCGGGCACGTTCGCGTAGTGCCCGAACGAGAGGAATCCGAAAGCCTTCATGATCTATGCGAACGTATGGATCCACCCCCGCATTCCCCCCCCCTCCCCTCCCCCCTCCCCCCTCTGCCGGGGTTCGGGGCGGGATCCGGGGGTTCGGGGCGGTTCCCGAGGCCGATCCACCCCAGATCGGACCCCGAACCCGGAATGGCGCGAGGTGGGGCGGGATCCGGGGTTGGGGCGAGGTCCGGGGGATTGGGGCGGTCGGTGGGGCCGGATCTCCCCGGAACCGGCCCCGAAACCGCGCGACGGACCCCGAAACCGCGCGAGGGGGCCCGAAACCCGGCGAGGGACGGGCGAGGGTCAGGTGAGGGCGGGGATGAGGAAGCCGTCGATGACGAGGTCGCGGATGCGGGGCCGCATGTCGGCCCAGAGGGCGTCCAGCGGCACCTCGAAGAGGTCCGCGAGCGCCTGGACGATCTGGCCGACCGTCAGCTCGCCGTCGCACGCCCCGACGAATCCCGCGAGCGCCGGGTCCACCGCCACGGTCCGTCCGAAGCCGCCGCCCTGGCGCAGCTCGATGACGCTGGGCGCCTCCTGCCCCGGAAGATGGTGGCGCGCCTCGGTGACGTCGGGCGCCGCGACGAGCCGGGGCGGGATCCCGCCGGCCAGGAGGTCGTGGGCGCGCAGGCCCTGCCGCAGCGCCGTGCCGACGCCCGAGACCGCCTGCTCGATCCGCTCGAACCGACGCAGCCGCCCGCCGCCACCGTCACTCGCGTCGCCACCGCGTTCCGCGACGGTCGACGCCGTGCGGGTCGACTCCGGATCCGCCGCCCCGCGGGGAACCCCCGCGCCGGACGACTCCCGATCCGTGGTCGGCAGATCGAGCCCGGACGGCCGGCGGAGCAGGACGTAGCCGAAGCCCACCGCCGTGACGTCGCGCTCGGCGAAGTCATCCAGCCACGCCTCCAGCAACGGCTCGAACCCGCCATCGCGCGGGGTGGTGCCGCCGTCCCGGATCCACAGCTCGGCGTAACCGAGGGGCGTCAGCCGCTCGCGCTCGATCACCCACGCGTCGAGGTCGTCGGGGATCCAGGAGCGGACACGCTCGAGGCCGTCCACGCCGGAGCGGGTCTCCCAGTTCCCGAGGAGCTGCGCCGCGCCGCCGGGGGCCAGATGGGCCGGCGCCTCACGGATGAAGCCCTCCACCAGCGCGTCGCCGACGAGCCCGCCGTCCCGGTACTCGTAGGCCGGGACGCCCTCGGCCCGGGGCGTGATGACGAACGGCGGGTTCGAGACGATGAGCCCGAAGGACTCCCCGGCGACCGGGGCGAACATGCTGCCGAAGCGGAACTCGATGTTCTCGACGCCCGCCAGCCGGGCGTTCAGCTCCGCGTACGCCAGCGCCCGCGCGGAGATGTCCGTGGCGACGACGTGTCCGGCGTGCCGTGAGACGAGAAGCGCCTGGATCCCGCAGCCCGTGCCGAGGTCGAGCGCACGGTCGACCTGCTCCGGCATGACGAGCGACGCGAGCGTCCGGGACGCCCCGCCGACCCCCAGCACGTGGTCCGGCGGAAGCGGCCCGCCCAGCGCGACCTCGTCCAGGTCGCTCGCGATCCACCACTCCCCCACGCCGTCGGCGTCGACGAAGGACTGGGGTCGGATCAGTGCCGCCGGTGCGACGACGTCGCCGTCGCGGGCGGCGAGCCCGAGCGCCTCGATCCCGTCGATCCCGACCGTCGGGAGGGCGGCCGCCACGTCCGCGACGGGCTGCGGCAGACCCACGACGAAGAGGCGCCCGAGGGTGGCGAGCGGATCCGTCCGGTGCGCGATCGCGTGCAGCAGCGGGGATCGGATGCCACGTGCCAGGGCGTCGTCGGCGTCGTCGCCCCAGGCGGCCCGGAGGGACTCGGAGCGCAGGTCGGCGGCGTCGAGGTCGGCGGCGAGCGCCGCGCACATCCGGGCGTCGGGTCGCGGGTCGAGGTGGGGAGGCACGGCGTCACTCTACGCGGATGGTCCCGGGTGGTCGGTGGGATCCGATGACCCCGATCCGCACACGTCGACCCGATCCGCACACGCATCCGCCGAGGACCTGTGCAGAACGGGACCGGATGTGCGGATCGGGCCGGGCGCCCCCGGCGATCACCGGTTCCAGGGATCGCTCCGCCTCGCCGCCTAGAATCACAGGGCCAGGACTCACCGCGTCCTCCCCCGGACGCCCGACGGACACCCCATGACCTCCACACCCTCCCCGACGCCCCCGCGCGCCATGCCGGCGTCACGGGTGCGCCGGGCGACCCGTGCCGTGGTGACCGCGGTGGCCCTGATCGTCGGAGCGGCCGTCGCCGTGACCGCGCCCGATGCGGCGTTCGCGACGCCGACGCCCACCCCGACGCCCGAGCCCGCCGGCCTGGGCATCACGCTCGTCCCCGAGGCGCACGGCACGTACGGGCCCGGGGCGCCGTTGGGCGCGACGATCGCGATCGACAACGCCGACGACACGGCGCTCGGCGCCGGACGCGTCCGGCTGGAGATCGGGCGCACCGCGCTCGGCGATCGGTCCGCCGTGCAGTCCTGGCTGTCCGGTGAGGACGCCGCGGCGGCGCTCTCGCCGCTCGGCGAGGGCGCCACCACCCCGGTGGACGCCGAGGAGACGAGCACGGTCACGGTCGTCGTCCCGGCCGCCGACGTCGGCGCCCTGGCACCCGGCGTGTACCCCATCCGCGCCACGTTCTCCGCACCCGCCGCTGCGGCGGACGCCCCCTCTCCCGCTCCGGTGTCGGCCGTCAGCGTCCTCGTCGTCCCGCGCGGCCCCGCCCCCTCGGTCGCGGTCGCCGTGCCGGTCACCGCCTCGGCCCGGGGCGCGCTGCTGGACGCGGAGGAGCTGACCGCCCTCACGGCTCCGGACGGCGCGCTGTCCACGCTCCTGGACGGTGTCGCCGGCACCTCGGCGATCCTCGCGGTGGATCCCGCGATCCCGGCCTCGATCCGCGCCCTCGGCTCGACCGCGCCGGCCACAGCGACGGCGTGGCTGACGCGCCTGGAGACGCTGCCCAACGAGCGCTTCCCGCTGCGGTTCGGGGATGCGGACACCGCGGCGCAGGCCTCCGCCGGACTGGAGACCCCGCTCGGCGTCGACACGCTCGAGCCCCTCCTCCGCCCCCAGGACTTCGCGCCCACCGGTCCCGGGGCGGACGCCACCGCCACCCCGTCGTCCACCCCGTCGCCGACACCCACGCCGGCCCCCTCCCCGACCGCCGCGACGCCGGAGCTGCCCGACCTCGCGGAGCTCGTCGACGTGGGCGCGACCCGCGACGACCTGCTCTGGCCCCGCGGCGAGGTCTCCGCCGCGGACGTGGCGACGCTGTCGCGGTACCGGACCTCCGCGGCGGCGACCGATGACCCGACCGTCAGCATCCTTCCGTCCACCTCGTTCGGTCGGGGGGAGGCGCAGGCCCCCGTCCCCGCCCGGGGCGAGGTGGACGGCGCCCCCGTCCTGGTGTCGGACGCCGCCGTCGCGGACGCCCTGAGCCGTGCCGCGGGCGAGGCGGATGCGCTCCGCCGCGACGCGCCACTGACCGAGGCCGTGGCGCTGCTCTGGTTCGCGGACTCGGCCTCGCCGGTGCTCGCGGGCCTGGACCGGGCCGACCGGCGTTCTGCCGAGGGCCTGCGCGACGCGGTGACGACCCTGTCCGGCGGACGCCCGGCGTCGCTGGGAGAGCTGCTCGCGAGTCCCGCCACGGCGCTGACCGTCGTCTCCGCCCCGGCCGCCGACCGCGCCGGCGCGGTGAGCACCCTGCTGCAGGACGAGGAGCGCGTCGCGGCGTTCGCCACCGTGCTGGAGGATCCTCGCCAGCTCACGGTGCGGCAGCGGATCTCGGTGCTGCGCCTGCTCGCCGTCGGCAGGAACCGCGGCGAGGCCGACTTCGCCGACGCCCTGGCCGCCCAGCGCGACGACACCCGGGAGACCCTCGACGCGGTCGGGCTGCAGCCGTCCAACCCCATCCTCATCAGCGCCGCCGTCGACGTCCCCGTGTGGCTGCGCAACGATCTGCCGTACCCCGTGTCGGTCCGCTTGGAGGCCGAGCCCAGCGACGCCCGCCTCGACGTGCAGCGCTTCACGGACGTGACCGGCCAGCCCGACGGGACGACCCGGCTCACCATCCCCGTCGAGGCGCGGGTGGCGAGCGGCGAGGTCGACCTCCGGATGACGCTGACGAGCCCGACCGGGGTTCCGATCGGCGACGCCCAGGTGGCCCGGCTCACCGTGCGCGCCGAGTGGGAGAACATCGGTCTCGTGATCCTCGGCGCCGTCGCCGTGCTGCTCATCGGCGGCGGGATCGTCCGCACCGTGCTGCGGCGACGCAAGGCCGCCGTCGCATCCTCGGAGGACGCGGCCGAGGGCGGTACCGGATCGGATGGTCCGGACGGCGTCCCGCAGGCCGACGCCGCGGAGAACGAGAAGGACGACACGGAGAACAATGAGTAGTCTCGGCCGCGCGAGCGCCGTCCTGGCCGCGGGCACGATCGTGTCGCGCGTCACGGGGCTGCTGCGCACCATCGTCCTCGTCGGCGTCATCGGCGCGAACGCCTCCGAGGCGGCCGACGCGTTCGGCGTGGCGAACCAGCTCCCGAACGACGTCTTCTCCCTGATCTCCGTCGGCGTGCTCACCGCAGTGATCGTCCCGCAGATCGTGCAGGCGACCACCCACGCCGACCGCGGCAACGCCTTCATCTCGAAGCTGTTCACCCTGGGCACCGTGGTGCTCGTGGCTGCGACGGGGATCGCGATGCTCGTCGCGCCCGCCCTTGTGTGGCTCACGATGGGAGAGAAGACCGCCGAGCAGCAGGCGCTCGCGATCGCCTTCTCCTACTGGTGCATCCCGCAGATCTTCTTCTACGGGCTGTATGCGCTCGTCGGGGAGACCCTGAACGCACGGCGGATCTTCGGGCCGTTCACGTGGGCTCCCGTCGCCAACAACGTCGTTTCCATCGCCGGCTTCCTCGCCATAGCCGCGATGTTCGGCGGTCCGCTGGAGCAGGTCGACGACTGGTCGCCGGACCGCATCGCCTGGCTGGGGGCGACCGCGACCCTCGGGATCGCCGTGCAGGCGCTCATCCTCTTCGTCTTCTGGCCGCGCACCCGCCTCGCGCTGCGGCCCGACTTCCGCTGGCGCGGCGTGGGGCTCGGCAACATCGGACGCCTGGCAGGCTGGACGATCCTCATGGCGCTCGCCAGCCTCACCGCCGGCATCATCCAGCACCGGATCGCGATGGACGCGTCCGGGGCCGGCCCGGCGGTTCAGGTCATGCTCAACGCCTGGCTGATCTTCATGCTCCCGTACTCCGTGATCGTGCACTCCATCGGGACGCCCTACTTCACCCAGCTCAGCGAGCACGCCGCCGCCGGCCGTGACGAGGAGGTCCGCTCCGACATCTCCCGGAGCATCCGGACGCTGGGCCTCTTCCTCGTCGGCGCCATGGCGGCCGTCTTCGCCGCCTCCGTCCCGGCCTCTCGGATCTTCGTCGCCTTCGACACGGACGCGGTCGAGGCAGCGCTGGTGCTCGTCGCCTACCTCGTCGGGCTCATCCCGCTGGCCGTTCTGTTCATCGTCCAGCGCACGTTCTACGCCTATGGGGACACGCGTACGCCGTTCTTCTTCACCATCTTCCAGTGCGTGCTCATCGTCGGCACGGCGCTCATCGCACAGCTGCTCCTGCAGCTCGACGTGATCCCGCTCGAGGCCCTTGCGGCCACGATCGCCCTGGGGCAGTCGATCTCGGGGACCGTCCAGACGATCATCGCGACCTGGCTGCTGCACCGCCGACTCGGCGGGATCCACACCGCGCAGTGGTGCTTCGCCCTCCTGCGCTTCGCCGTGGCCGCCGTGCCGGCGGCCGCCGCCGGCTGGGGCGTCTTCCTCCTTCTCGGGGGCACGGCCGGCTGGACCATGGGCAGCCAGCTTCTCGGCGCGATCGGCGCGGGGATCGTGGGCGTCGTCGTCCTCGCGGTGTACGTCGTCGTCCTCGCCGTGATGCGCGCCCCGGAGCTGGCCGCCGCCCGCGGTCTCGTCTCGCGGTTCCTCCCCGGTCGCTGATCGGCGATGTCCGATCGCGCCTACCCCGACACCATCGCGGCTCCGGTGACCCGCGAGCTGGTGGAGAGGAAGTCGCGGTTCCTCGCCCACGTCGCCCCGGTCGGCTCCGTGCCGGAGGCGGAGGAGGTGATCGCCGGCGTCCGCCGCCGCCACTGGGACGCTCGTCATCACTGCGTCGCGATGGTGATCGGCGTGCTCGGCGACCAGGCCCGCTCGACGGACGACGGCGAGCCCTCGGGCACGGCCGGGGTGCCGATGATGGAGGTGCTCCGCCGCCGCGGCCTGACCGACGTGGTGGCGATCGTCACCCGGTACTTCGGCGGGGTCAAGCTGGGAGCGGGCGGACTCGTGCGCGCCTACTCGTCCGCGGTCTCCGCTGCGCTCGACGAGGCCCGCCTGGTCCATCGCCGGCTCCTCCGCCAGGCGGTGATCGAGGTCCCGCACGCCGACGCGGGGCGGATCGACAACCTGCTCCGCGACTGGGCGGGCGCGCACGGCGCCGCCCTCGCCGACCCCGCCTACGCGGCCGCGGCCCGGTTCGAGCTGTGGGTGCCGCCCGAGCATCTGGAGCTGCTCGCCGCCGACCTCGCCGCCGCCTCGGCGGGCGCCCTGACCCCCGTGCTCGGCGAGGACCGGGTGGTCGACGTCCCCACGCGCTGAGCCCCGCCGGCCCCTCTGCTCGGGTACGCGCCCCGGCGTCCACAGCGGTCTGGAATGCCGCGCGGCTACCATGTGTTCAGGCTCAGTGAACACGAGGAGAAGCAATGCGCCAGGTCATCATCATCGGCTCCGGCCCCGCCGGGTTCACGGCCGCCATCTACGCCGCGAGGGCGGATCTGAAGCCCCTGCTGATCGCCAGCACCGTCGAGGTCGGCGGCGAGCTGATGAAGACCACCGAGGTCGAGAACTTCCCCGGCTTCCCCGAGGGGATCCAGGGTCCGGACCTGATGGCCAAGCTGCAGGAGCAGGCGGAGAAGTTCGGCACCGAGGTCGTCTACGACGACGTCGTGGAGCTGGAGCTGGACGGCCCGGTGAAGAAGGTCGTGCTCGGCAGCGGCACGACGCACGAGGCCCGCACCGTCATCTACGCGACCGGCTCCGCCTACCGCAAGCTCGGCGTCGAGGGCGAAGAGCGCCTGTCCGGGCACGGTGTGTCCTGGTGCGCCACCTGCGACGGCTTCTTCTTCCGCCAGAAGACCATCGCCGTGGTCGGCGGCGGCGACTCGGCGATGGAGGAGGCGACGTTCCTCACCCGCTTCGCCGACAAGGTCTACGTGATCCACCGCAAGGACACCCTGCGCGCCTCGAAGATCATGCAGGAGCGCGCGTTCGCGAACGAGAAGATCGAGTTCGTCTGGAACAGCGAGGTCGAGCAGATCCTCGGCGAGACAGAGACCACCGGGGTACGGCTGCGCAACACGGTCGACGGCACCACGAGCGAGCTGGAGCTGGACGGCCTGTTCATCGCGATCGGCAACGACCCGCGCACGCACCTCGTGCACGGCAAGCTCGAGCTCACCCCCGAGGGGACGATCTGGGTGGACGGACGCTCCTCGCGCACCTCCGTTCCCGGTGTCTTCGCGGCCGGCGACGTGATCGACCCCACCTATCGCCAGGCGGCCACCGCTGCCGGCTCGGGGACGGTCTCCGCGCTGGACGCCGAGCACTTCCTCGCCGACCTGGACGACGCCTCAGTCGAGGTGCCCGCCGCCGAGGCCGCGGAGATCATCGTCGCCTGACCCCGGGGAACAACTTCCCCCCGACGGCTGTTGGGATGCTTCGACAGGACTCAGCAACCGAGCGAACCTCGAACAAGGAGAAACCATGAGTGCCAAGGCAACCAGCCAGGCGACCTGGGAGCAGGACGTGCTTCAGGCCGAAGGCCCCGTCCTCGTCGACTTCTGGGCCGCGTGGTGCGGGCCGTGCCGCATGGTCGCGCCCGTCCTCGACGAGATCCAGGCCGAGAACCCCGAGAAGATCACCATCCTCAAGCTCAACGTGGACGAGAACCCGGAGCTGGCGATGAAGTACCAGATCACCTCGATCCCGGCGATGAAGGTCTTCCACGGCGGCGAGGTCAAGACGACCATCATCGGCGCGAAGCCGAAGTTCGCGCTGGAGAAGGACCTGGCCGACTTCCTGGCCTGACCCGCGTCGGCCTCCGGGCCGCCACGTCCGAAAGGACCCCGTCTCCGCGGAGACGGGGTCCTTCGGCGTTCGGCGGGGGTCAGGGCCCGGCCAGCTCCGCGTGGTCGTTCGCGCGGACGAACCCGCAGGCACGCGTCGTCCCCGCCAGGCACCCCTTCGCGAGCATCAGCGCGCTGTAGTAGTCGATGTAGCGGAACCCGTAGGTCTCGCCCCGCGCGAAGGCCTGGCCCTGGATCGCCGCGCGCCACGCCTCGTAGGCCGCGTCCGGGATGTCGACGTACAGGTTCGGGACGAACCCCTCGGCGTCCTCCCAGTTGTCGGCGTGCAGGATCTGCGACACCCCGTGCCGGCCGTAGGGGCTCCCCACCGGGAGCGAGGCCAGGAACCGGGCGCGCTCGGCGAGGATCGCCGCGCGCTCGTGGTCGCGGTGGATCGAGTGCTTCCAGTGCGTGATGACGATCTCCGGCTTCTCCTGACGGATGATGTCGGCGATCTGCTCGGCGGCGCTGTCGTCGTCGGGGAGGAACCCGTCCGAGTAGTCCAGAACCCGGAACTCCGCGCCGATGCCGGCCGCGAACGCCTCGCCCTCGGCGACCTTCTGCGTCCGATACTCCTCCGGGGCGACGGTCGGGTGCCCGCGCTCTCCGTACGTGCACGCCAGGATGATCGCCCGATCCCCCTCCTGGACCATCTTGGCGAGGGTGGGTCCCGCCGTCAGGTCCATGTCGCCGATGTGCCCGCCGATCGCCAGCACCGTCCTGCCCATGTTCTGCTCCGTTTCTCCGTGGTCGGGGGTCGTCATTTCAGGCCGCTGAGCATGATGCCGCGGACGTAGTACTTCTGCAGGAAGAGGAACACCACCAGCACCGGGAGGGTGCTGATCACGATGCCCGCCATCACGATGGGCATCGTCCGGTTCGGGTCGATGAAGCTCTGCAGCATCTGGATGCCGACCGGGAGCGTCATCAGGTCGGGGTTGCTCGACGCGATCAGCGAGGACCAGATGTACTCGTTCCACTGGCCGACGAACGTGATGAGGCCGAGCGTGATCGCGACCGGCTTCGTCTGCGGCAGGATGATGCTCGCGAACAGCCGCCACTCCCCCGCGCCGTCGATCCGGGCCGCCTCCAGCATCTCGTTGGGCACGCTCAGCATGAACTGGCGCATGAGGAAGATGCCGAAGCCGCTGACGAGGAACGGCAGCATCAGGGAGACGATGTTGTTCGTCATGCCGCCCTCGCCGCCCTGCCCGAGGATGTTGTTCCCGCCGACGAGCGGCCAGTTCAGCATGATGAGGAAGTCCGGGATCAGCAGCAGGAACGGCGGCAGCATCATCGTCGCCAGCACGAACCGGAAGATGACGTCCCGCCCGCGGAAGCGCAGCTTGGCGAGGGCGTAGCCGGCCATCGCCGAGGTGATGAGCACGGAGACGGTGACCACCAGCGTCACCACGACGCTGTTGAGGAAGAGCTTGCCGAGCTGGAGCTGCTCCACCGCGCTGGCGTAGTTGTCCCACGTCCAGACCTCCGGGAGGAAGCGGTAGGGGAAGATCCCGTACTCGCCCGGCCCCTTGAGCGAGCTGAACACCGTGTCCAGGAACGGGATGACCATGAGCACGCCGCCGATGGCGACGACGAGGTACGAGATCCAGGGGAACGGGTGCCGCCTGCTGCGCGATCGGCTCATTCGTCGTCTCCTCCGCCGCGACGGCTGATCCAGAGCTGGAGCAGCGTGATGATGAAGATGATGAGGAACAGCACCATCGCCATGGCGCTGGCCGTCCCCCAGGCGCCGAACTTGAACGCCTGCTGGTACATCTCGAACGCGGCGACGTTGGTGGCGTTGGCCGGTCCGCCGTCCTTGGTCATCACGATGATGAGCGCGAAGGACTGGAGCCCCGCGATGCACTGCGTGATGAACACGAACACCAGCGAGGGCCGCAGCAGCGGCAGGGTGATGCTCCAGAACGTCCGCCAGCTGCCCGCGCCGTCGAGCTCGGCGGCCTCGTACATGTTGCGGTCGATCGCCTTGATGCCGGCGGTGAGGATCAGCACGGCCGATCCGATCGAGGCCCACGCCTGCACGACCGCCACGGCAGGAAGGGCGATCGACGGATCCGACAGGAAGCCGATCGAGTTGACGCCGAGCGCGTTGAGCACCGCGTTGATGAGCCCCGCCGGCTGGTACAGCATCTTCCAGACGTTGCCGATGGCGACGACGGTCGCCACGACCGGGAGGAAGTAGAGGAACCGCCAGAAGCCCTGGAGCTTGAGCCGTTCGATCAGCTGGGCCACGACGAGGGAGCCGCCCACGGCCAGGATCACGGCGAGGAACGCGAACACGAACGTGTTGACGAGGATCGGCATCACGAACGTGCCGTCGAGGTTCAGGATGTCGGCGTAGTTCTGGAGCCCGATGAACTCGATCGTCGTGAGGTCGAACCCGCCCCAGTTCGACACCGACAGGAAGATCGCGAAGAACGTCGGCAGGATCAGGAAGACGGTGAAGAACAGCAGGGAGGGCGCCAGGAACAGGTACCCGGCGCGCGCCTCCCGCCGGAACCGCCGAGTGCGGCGGGAGGGTGCGCCGCCGGGCCCGGCGAGCTCGCGCTCCGCCGCCGCCGGCGTCGGCACCATCAGGGTGGTGTTGGCCATCGGGTCTCTCCGTGGGTCGTGCCGGTGGCGGGGGCCGCTGCCCCCGCCACCGAGGGGTCACTTGACCTGCGCGTCGATCTCCGCGACGAGCTTCGAGAAGGTCTTCGCCGCATCGGCGCCGTTCACGAGGATCTCGTTGAGGGCCACGTTGGTCGACGTCTTCGCCTCGTACGCGTTCGGCGCGTTGGACTCGGCCATCGCGTAGTCGGCCGCGTCGTACACGGCCTTCAGGTTCGGGTCCTTCGCGAGGAACTCCGGACCGAGGGTGGCCGCGTCGTCCTTGCGCGGCGGGATCAGCCCCTGGTCGGCGAGGAACGTCCCGAGCCCGGTGACGCCGGCGTCGGTCTGGTGCGAGTTCAGCCAGGAAAGGAACTCCCATGCCTCCTTCTGGTGCTTGCTGCCGGAGTTCACGCCGGTGAAGAAGCTGTAGGCGAGGGAGCCGGTGTCGCCGGCCTTCGGCCCGGGCACGGGAGCGACCCCGACGTTGGCGTAGTCGTCGCCCATGGAGTTCTTGAGGCTTCCGATCCACCATCCCGCCTGGATCGCCATGGCCACGCCGCCGGTCGGGAAGGCCTTCGTCGGCATGATCGACGTGTCCGTGGCGCCCGATGCGGCCAGCTCCGCCTCGAGGGCCATCGTCTGCTCGGCGGAGTCGTCCATGGCCGAGGAGCCGTCGGCCGCGAGGAACTCCCCTCCGGCCGCGTCCAGCAGCGAGAGGAAGGGATGCACGGTGTGGTTGTCCCCGTCCTGGATCACCGAGAGCCCCTGGACCGTCACGTTGCCGGACCCGTCCTTCTTGGTGGTGGCCTCGGCCGCCGCCTTCAGCTCGTCCCAGGACGCCGGAGGCGCGTCGTAGCCGGCCTCCTGCAAGAGCTTCTTGTTGTAGAAGAGCGCGTAGGTGTTGAACTCCGTCGGGTAGCCGAGGATCTCGCCGTCGCCGGTCGTGACGGAGTCCAGGGCGGCCTGGCTGTAGTTCGTCTCGATGTCCTTCGCCACGTCCGCCGGGGGCTCCGCGAGCACGTTGTTCTTCGCCAGCTGGCCTCCCCACAGCGAGTAGGAGCTGAAGACGTCCGCGCCGCGGCCGCCGGTCTGGCGGACGTTGAGCGTCGTGAGCAGCTCGTCGAAGTTCACCGCCTGCGAGACGACCTGGATCTTCGGGTTCTCCTCGTTCCACTGGTCGATGAGCGCTCCGATGCCGCTCTTGAACGGCTCGCTGCCGTAGTGGCTCAGGAACGTGAGCTTCACGACGCCGTCGGCGGAGTCTCCCCCGCCCGCGCCGGTGCATCCGGCGAGCGCCACGGCCGCCGCACCGACGATCGCGACGGTCTTCGTCGTTCGTCCGAGCCGGCGAAAGGCCTTCGTCTTCATGGGTATTCCTCTCAGGGGTGCAGTGCGGGGGACTCAGGCGTCCAGGGTCGTGTGCATGATCGTGAACGTCCGCGTCACGGAGAATCCGGTCTTGAGGTAGAGGCGACCGGCCGGGGATTCCTCGTCGGTCCAGAGGAACCACGCGCTGTGTGCGCCGAGCGCGCGCATGCGCTCCAGCGTCAGGTGCAGGAGGATCTCGCCGAGACCGTTGCCCCGGCTCTCCGGGAGCACCCCGAACGGCCCGAAACGCTCGAGGACGTTCTCGTAGGTGCCGTGCATGGCCCAGCCGAGCATCGTGCCCTCGGGATCGCGGCACACCATGATCCGTTCGAGGGCCTGTCCGCCGAGGACGCCCTCGCGGATGCCGCGCGACCAATCGGCGTTGAACCGGGAGCCGGCGATGTCGATGAGGTCGACGAGGTCGTCGCCCTCGGGCGAGAAGAACCGCCACCCCTCGCCGCGCAGGCGCTCGATCCGCTCCCGCACGCCCTCCGGCATCGCGTAGTCGTTGAGCGTCCGGTCCATGGCGACGGCGCGGTACTGGGTCTCGAAGCCCATCGTGCGGAGGAAGGCGGCCGCCTCGGGGTACCGCTCCTCGTCGAGTCCCGGGAGGAAGTAGTTCGGCGTGTACGACGAGAAGAAGACGCGAGAGACGCCCTGCTCGCGCAGCCACTGCAGCGCCCGGGTCATCAACGCCCGGGCGATGCCCGCGCGCCGTGCCTCCGGGACGACGAAGAAGAACGGGATCCACCCCGAGTCGGGCTCCAGGTCGGCGCCCTCCGCCGCGATGAGGCGGCGCACGGCGTACACGGCGCCAATGAGGCGCCCGTTCTTCTCGGCGACGAGGAGCCCGTGCGGATCGAAGTTCCGATCCAACAGCACGAGGTCGCGGAACCGGTCATAGGTCACCCCGTCTCCGGGGGCCGAGCGGGTCCACGCATCGGCGAGCGCGGGGCCGTCCCCGGCTCGGAAGGTACGAAGGATTGCGTCCATGAAATCTCCTGCATCGAGCGACGTCGTCACGATGGTCACGAAACTACATTCCGATATGTGGGAGTGTCAAGAATTTTTCTTTCAGGCGCGGATCACGTAAATGAATTACCAAACGGGGCCCGTTCCTGCTAGAAAGGGGGCGGATCGACGGCAGCGCTCCGCCGTCCCCGAGCACCGAGAGGATGGCGATGATGCCGCGGACCAGGACCGGCGCCGAGATCGTCGCCGCTCAGCCCGAGCGGCTGAGCGGCGCGCGCATCGGGCTGCTCACGAACTTCACCGGCACGATGCCCGACCTCTCCCGCAGCGTCGACGCCCTCGCACGCGCGGGCGTCCCCCTCGTGCACCTCTTCGGCCCCGAGCATGGGCTCAGCGGCGCCGTCCAGGCCGGGGAGAGCACGGACGATGACCACGATCCCGGGACCGGCCTCCCCCTCAGCGATACCTACCTCGCCGACGACGACCGACTCGATGAGATCGTCGCGTCCTCCGGCGTCGACGCGCTGGTGTTCGACATGCAGGACATCGGCGTGCGCTTCTACACCTATGTCTGGACCATGTATGACGCGATGCGCACGGCCGCGCGCCTCGGGATCCGCTTCACCGTCCTCGATCGCCCCAATCCGCTCGGCGGCGCGGTGGTCAGCGGGCCGGGGATCACCGATCCGGCCTATGCCAGCTTCGTCGGGCGCGTCGACGTCCCGCAGCGGCACGGGCTCACCGCCGGTGAGCTCGCCCGGCTGTTCCTCGCGCGGGATCTCGCCGCAGAGGGCCTGGAGCTCGACCTCGACGTCGTGTCGATGGAGGGCTGGGATCCCGCCCGCGACTTCGCCGCCACCGGGCTGCCCTGGGTCCCGCCGTCACCCAACATGCCGACGCTCGACACGGCGTTCGCGTTCGCCGGCACGGGACTGTTCGAGGGGACGACCCTGAGCGAGGGACGGGGAACCACCCTTCCCTTCCAGCTCCTCGGGGCGCCCTTCCTCGATGAGCGTTTCGCGGCCGCCGCCCGCGGGCGCGACCTTCCCGGCGTCCTCGTGCGCGACGCCTGGTTCCAGCCGACCTTCCACAAATACGCCGGGGAGACGGTCCGCGGCGTCCAGCTCCACCTCGTCGACCGGTACGCGTTCGATCCCGTGGCCACGGCCGTCGCGCTCCTCGAGATCGCCCACGAGACCGCTCCGGAACAGACATCCAGCCTCGGCGCCGGGGAGAGGATCGACCCCGGGGACTCCGGATTCGCCCTCGACCGCCTCTGGGGGTCGCCGGAACTGCGTCGGGCCCTGGACGGCTCGGCCTCGTTCGACGCGCTCGATCTGCGCACCCGTCCGACCGTGGACCACTACGCCGAGGACGTGCTGATCTACGAGCGCTGAGGGGTCAGGAGGCGTTTCCGCGCACGGCGGCGTCCCACCGACGGTGGGAGGTGCGGTGCCCGAGGAACCGCCACACGACCGGGGTGAGCGGCGGGAAGTCCAGCGCGATCCGCCGGAGCACGCGGAAGTTCTCCTCCGGGTCCGGGCGCCGTTGCGACCCCAGGTCCTCTGCCCGCAGAAGCAGCACGACGAGCTCGTCCACCGTCGGCAGCTCCTCCATGAACTCCCACGGGTCCTCTCCCCCGTGCAGGCGCTCCTGGACGAGCACGGCGCGTTCGTCCGCCGCCTCGGCGCGGAGCACCTCGAGGCTCGCGCGTCGGGTCGGGGAGTCGGTCACCCGTCCAGCCTACGCGCCGGATCCGACACCGGACCCGTTCGGCGGACGGGCGTCCTCCGCGCGCCGGACGCCTCGCTCGCGGAGTCCGGACACGCGGAGGACGGTCAGTGGATGGGCGCGACCACGTCCTCGCCCATGTCCTCGAGGGATCGGCCCTTCGTCTCGCGGACGAACCTCGTCACGAAGAGCAGGGAGAGCAGCGCGAACGCCGCGTACAGGCCGTAGGCCAGCCCGAGGGAGAAGTCCTTCAGCCCGGGGAAGGAGACCGTGATGAGCCAATTGGAGACCCACTGTCCCGCCGCAGCCAACGACAGGGCGGCCGCGCGCATCCTGTTCGGGAACATCTCCCCCAGCAGGACCCAGACCACCGGACCCCAGGACATGCCGAACGCGATCACGAACAGGTTCGCCGCGACGAGCGCGATCGGCCCCGCCGCACCCTCCAGCACCGGCGCGCCGTCGCGGACCGGTGCCGTCCCGAACACGACCGCCATGGTCGTCAGCGTGATCGTCATGCCGATGGATCCGATGATCAGCAGGGGCTTGCGGCCGATCCGGTCCACGGTGGCGATCGCGATCAGGGTCGTCAGGATGTTGATGGTGGCGCTGATCACGGTGAAGATGAATGCGTCACCCTCGGCGAACCCGACCGCCTCCCAGAGGATGTTCGAGTAGTAGAAGATGACGTTGATCCCGACGAACTGCTGGAACATCGACAGCAGCAGCCCCACCCAGACGATGCCGGCGACGCGTCCTGTGGGGCTCTTCAGGTCGCTCCACGAGGGCGCTACCGCCCGTTCCATCGTGTTCTGGATCCGGATGATGGTCGTCTCGATCTTCTCGGGGCCGAAGAGGGACGTGAGCACGGTGCGCGCCTCATCGACCCGGTGCTGGGAGACGAGGTAGCGCGGGGACTCCGGGATCGTGAGGGCGAGAACCCCGTAGACGACGGCGGGAACGGCCATCATCAGGAACATCCACTGCCATGCCCCCAGCCCGAACCAGAACGGCTCCGCCGACCCTCCCGCCGCGGACGCGATGAGGAAGTCGACGAGCAGAGAAATGAAGATGCCGGTCACGATGGCGAGCTGCTGGAGCGAGGCGAGACGCCCGCGCATCCGGGCGGGCGCGATCTCGGCGATGTAGGCCGGGGCGATGACCGAGGCCATGCCGACCCCCAGGCCGCCGACGATGCGTCCGACGACCAGCACCCACAGCTCCGGAGCGAAGCCGGTCACGAGTGCCGAGGCGAGGAACAGCACGGCAGCGATCTTCATCACGGCCAGCCGTCCGACCCGGTCCGCGACCCGACCTGCCGCCAGAGCGCCGACGGCAGCGCCCAGGAGGGCGGAGGCGACGGCGAACCCCAGGGAGACGGGATCGGCGTGGAACGTGGACTCCACGGCGGCGACCGCGCCGTTGATCACCGCGCTGTCGTATCCGAAGAGGAATCCGCCGAGCGCCGCCACGACGGCGATCCTGACCACGCCCGCCGCACGACCAGATCCCTCCCCCTCGATCGACTCCGGCAACCCGATACTGTCATCGCGCGCGTGCATCATCCGCTCCTCCTCGTCGACTTCGTCATCGCCGCCCCCCGGCGAGGTGTGAGTCGATTCGACACCCGAGAGCGTCACGGGCGCAAGAGCGTCCCGGCGCGGCGCATCGATGCGCGGGTCGATTCTGCTCGGCTCTCCCGCGCGGACCGTTTCACGTGAAACATCCCGGCCCCGCTCCTTGAGCAACACTTCGACTCGCTGTGATCCCCACCGGTCGTTGAGCGACACTTCGACTCGCTGCGCTCGCTCAGTGCAGGTCTCCCGGAGACGAAACGCCCCAGCCTCGGGTTGCCGCGTTTCGTCTCGTCGCTGCGCTCCTCGCTCAACGACCGGAACAGGTGTCGGTCGTTGAGCGACACTTCGACTCACTTCGCTCGCTCAGTGCAGGTCTCCCGGAGACGAAACCCGGCAACCACCTGACAACCGCGACGTTTCACGTGAAACGTGCGGAGACAGCCACGCCCTCCCCTCCCTCGGTCGTTGAGCGAGCGCCGCGAGACGCCCCCAGCCCCAGGTCGCCGCGTGTCGTCTCGTCGCTGCGCTCCTCGCTCAACGACCGGAAGAAGAGTCGGTCGTTGAGCGAGCGCAGCGAGACGAAACGCCCTAGCCCCGGGTCACCGCGTTTCGACTCGTCGCTACGCTCCTCGCTCAACGACCGGAGGGTGACCGGGAAGGGGGCGCCCGGGAGCTGAGCGGAGCGATGGCCTCGTCCGACGCGCCGGCATCGGGCCTGGCGGGAGCCGACCGAAGGACGGCGGGGGACCGCGAAACGGACGAGGCCATCGCGCAGCGGCCGCACCCACACCGGAGACCGGGTCAGCGCGTTTCGACCCGTCCCTGCGCTCCTCGATCAACGACCGAGAACCGCCACCACCGACCGAGCTGTTTCACGTGAAACGTCGCCGGGACGACCAAGGGTGGCCCTCGTCACGAGAGCCACCCCTTGCCTTTCGAATCCCTCAGCGAGAGCCGAAGTTCTCCTCCCCCAGCTCACCGAGGATGCGGTTCAGGTCTTGGATGGAGGCGAACTCGATCTTCACCTGTCCCTTCCGCGCGCCCAGCGCGATCTGCACACGGGTGTTGAGGCGGTCCCCCAGCTTGCCGGCGACTTCATCGAGGTAGGCACGGCGGGCACCGGGCTGCGGCTTGGACCCCGCGGTAGACGCGCCTGCGGTGGCGATGTTCTTCGCCGCTTCCTCGGTCGCGCGGACGGAGAGATCCTCATTCACCACCTTGTCCGCGAGCCGCTGCATGGCGTCCGCGTCGTCCAAGGAGAGGATCGCACGAGCGTGGCCCGCGCTGAGCACCCCGGCCGCGACGCGCTGCTGCACCGGGACCGGCAGCTTCAACAGACGGATGGTGTTGCTGATCTGCGGCCGAGAGCGCCCGATCCGCGTGGCCAGCTCCTCCTGCGTGATCCCGAAGTCCTCCAGAAGCTGCTGGTAGGCCGACGCCTCCTCGAGCGGGTTGAGCTCGGACCGGTGCAGGTTCTCCAGCAACGCGTCCCGCAGGAGGTCCTCATCCGCCGTCTCGCGCAGGATCGCGGGGATGCTCTCCAGACCGGCTTCGCGAGCCGCACGGGTGCGGCGCTCCCCCATGATCAGCTCGTACGCGCCCTCGGCGTTCTTCCGCACCACGACCGGCTGCAGCACACCGAACTCTCGCACGCTGTGGACGAGCTCGGCCAGGTCCTCTTCCTTGAAGTGGGTTCGTGGCTGGCGCGGATTCGGGACGATCTCGTGCGGGTCGACGCGGATCAGCCGCGCACCCGGGACGGCCAGAAGGTCCTCCCCCGAATCCGCCTCCGCCGATGTCGCGGCGGGTTCCGCGGTCGATCCTGCCTTGTCGTCCTTGATCTTCGCGCCGGGGAAGAACACATCGACGGGACGCTCGGTCTGCTCCGTCGTGGGGATCAATGCACCGATGCCCCGCCCCAGTCCTGTGCGCTTGGCCATCAGTTCCCCTTCTTCGTCGTGTTCGCCCGTTCGGCGATCTCCACCGCAGCCTCCTGGTAGGCGATCGCGCCCACCGACTGCCCATCGTAGGTAATCACGGTCTGCCCGAAGCTCGGCGCTTCAGAGACACGAACGGACCGTGGGATCACCGTCTCCAGCACCTCGTCGGGGAAATGCTCCCGGACCTCTTCCGCGACCTGTTGCGCGAGCCGCGTACGCCCGTCGAACATGGTGAGCAGGATCGTCGACAACCGGAGCACTGGATTCAAGTGCTTCTGGATCATCCGGATGCTGCCGAGAAGCTGACTGAGCCCCTCCAGCGCGTAGTACTCGCACTGGATCGGGATCATGACCTCCGTCGCCGCCGTGAACGCGTTGATCGTGAGGAGTCCGAGGGACGGCGGGCAATCGATGATGACGATGTCCGTCGGGTTCTCGGCGAGGTAGTCGTGGAGGGCGGTGCGCAGTCGATGCTCTCGAGCCACCTGGGAGACGAGCTCGATCTCCGCACCGGCCAGATGGATGGTGCTGGGCGCGCAGCGCAGCCGCGGCGATTCGGGGCTGTCCTGCACGACCGTCGAGAGCGGGGCATCGTTGATGAGGACGTCGTAGATGCTCGGGAGATCAGCGGTGTGCGGCACACCGACTGCCGTCGAGGCATTCCCTTGAGGATCGAGGTCGATCAGCAGCACGGATGCACCCAGCGCGGCCATCGCCGATGCGACATTGACCGCAGTCGTCGTCTTCCCGACGCCACCCTTCTGGTTCGACACCGTGAAGATCCGGGTCGGTCCTTCGAAGGACACGGTCACTCCCTCGAGCGCCTTGCGTCGCACCGTCAGATCCGCGAGTTCCCGGGCGAGCGGGGTATCCGACCCGAATCCCGCCGTCGTGCTCTTCTGGGACTGTTTCACGTGAAACATCCACTCCTTCTGGCTGGGGATCGATCGGCGCGATGCGCCTCTCCACTCTAATCGGCGATCCTGACACAGAAGAACGAGGACCGGGACTGTGGAGACGTTTCACGTGAAACACTCCGTTCGGCTTGGGGCCCGATCGGCTGCGGTGACCCCCAGGGGGCACGCCTGCGAAGTGCGGAGCTCGACTAACCCATGTTTCACGTGAAACGGGCATCGTTCAGGTATCCGTCGCGACGACCTCGACCTTGAAGCCCGCACCGTTCTCCAGCCACCCCGCATAGTGGCTCGGCCCGCCCGCGTGGGGATACCGATCGTGATACAGGGGTGTCCACCCATGGGCACGGGCACGACCCATCACTCTGTCGACCTCGTCCCGAGAACCGCCATCGAAAGCGAGGTGATTCACTCCGGCGCGGCGGCGGTCATGCGCAAGATCTTCGAGGGTCGGCGGCCGGGTGATCGACAGGTAACACCCTTGGACCGCCCAGGTCTCCCCCTCAGGCCACGCCGCCGAACGCTCGAAACCGAGGGCTCCGAGCAGCCACCGCCAGGGTGGGAGATCCGTGGCGAGGTCCCCCACCCAGATCTCCACGTGATGCAGACCGGTCATACGCGGGATCCCGTTCTTGCACTCAGACGTTGCGGGGGCCGTGACCGGCTCAGGCCCGGACGCGCGCGCGGACCACGCGGGTCGTCTCCGCGAGGACGCCCTCGCCCAGGACCTCCACGCGCAGGTCGCTCACACGGAATCGGTTCAGCTGCTTCTGCGCCGCATCGATCTCGTTCTGCACCTTGAGCCCCTTCAACAGCGCGAGCTCGCCGCCGTCCTTGACCAACGGGGCGGTGAGAGGGATCAGTGTGCGCATCGCGCTGACGGCCCGGGCCGTCACCATGTCGAAGGAACCGGAGCGCTTCACCTCCTCCGCCCTGCCGCGGAGGACCTCCACATTGCCGAGCTCGAGGGCGGAGACCTGCTCCGACAGCCAGGTGACCCGCCGTTCCATGGGCTCGATGAGCGTCCACTGCACGTCCGGGCGGGCGATCGCCAACACGACACCGGGCAGACCTGCGCCGGAGCCGACGTCCGCGACCGATCCGTGGAAGAGCGGCGCGGCGATCGCGCTGTTCAGGATGTGCCGCGTCCACAGGCGAGGGAGCTCCAACGGCCCGATCAGTCCGCGCTCTTCCCCCTCGCGCGCCAGAGCCTCGGCGAACGACCGAGCCTTGGCCATCCCGCCCCCGAAGAGCGAGGCGGCCACATCGGGTTCCGGTTCGAGGAAGGTGTCGGTGCTCATGTCAGGGCTTCACCTGTCCCAGGCTCTTCTTGCAGACGTAAGGCATGCAGACGTCCACGTACGAACAAGAGTGTTTCACGTGAAACGTCACACGCGCCGGATCACAGTGTGCCGCGAGGCACCCTCACCGTAGGACTCCGAGACGAGGCCGCGCTCGCTCACGATGTCATGGACCAGCTTGCGCTCGTAGCTGGACATCGACGGCAGGGACGCCTGCGTGGCGCCCTCGTCGAGCTTCGCCACCGCGGCGTCGACGAGACGCTCGAGCTGGCGGCGCCGCGCGTCGCGGGATCCGCCGACATCGAGGATGAGCCGGGAGAACGAGCCGGTCTTGCTCTGCACCGCCAGTCGCGTCAGCTCCTGCAGCGCCTGCACAGTGTCCGGGTCGGACAGCACGCGCAGCGAGTCGCCGTCCGCGTCCACCGAGACGTACGCCCGTCCCTGCTTCACATCGAGCGTGAGATCGCCGTCGATGTCGGCGATGTCGAGAAGGCCCTCGATGAAGTCGGCCGCGACGTCACCCTCGTGCTCCAGATCCTCGACCTCCGGGGCGTCGTCGCCCACAGTGGGATCCTCCACGGTCATGTCCTGCTCGGTCATGACGACTCCCCCTTCTTCTTCGCACGCTTCTTGCCCATCGGCTGCTGGCGCTTGGGGGCTTCCGCCTTGGCGCGCTCCGCCTCCTCGAGCATGCGCTTCTGCTCGGCCTCGTAGACCGACATCGGAACGACCTTCCCGGACGCGTCGATCGCCTTCCCCTTGCGGGCGAGGCGCTCCTCACGGGCCTTCGCCGCGTCCGACCCAGGGGTCGGCATCTCGCGCAGGACGAGGAACTGCTGGCCCATCGTCCACAGGTTGCTGACGAACCAGTAGATGACGACGCCGAGCGGGAAGAACAGACCGGAGAAGATGAAGCCCAGCGGCAGTACGTAGAGCATGATCTTCTGCATCTGATACGCCTGGCCGGTCTTGGCCTCGGGCGACAGGTTCTTCGAGATGATCTGCAGCTGCGTGAAGAACTGCGAGCCGATCATGAGGATCACGAGGATCACGAGGATGATGACCGTGAGCTCCCAGCCCGCGGGCTTGGTGTTCACCGCATCGATGAGGCTCGTGTGCAGCGGGGCGACGCCGAACAGCGTCGCGTCGTAGAACTGCTTGGTGAGCTCGGCGCCGAGGAGGCCGACGCCGCCCAGACCCGCCTCGGCGTGCTTCTTGACATCGCTCAGCGTGTAGAACATACCCAGCAGGAAGGGCATCTGCACGAGGAGCGGCAGACAGCTCGAGACGGGGGTCGTCCCGTGCTTCTTATACAGCGCCATCGTCTCGCGACTCATCGCCTCGCGACTGAGCTGATCCCGCTTGCCCTTGTACTTCTCCTGAACTTTCCGCAGTTCAGGAGCGATTTCCATCATCTTTCGCTGGCTCTTGATCTGCCGCACGAACAGCGGGAAGACGGCCGCGCGGATCACGATCACGAGACCGACGATCGACAGCACCCAGGTGAGACCGGACGCGGCGGGAAGCCCCACCGCGGTCAGCAGCCAGTGCCACCCCACCAGGATCGCCTCGACGAGGAACTTGAACGGCCACATGATGATGCCGATCAGGTCGAAGCCTCCGCCGGAGCTCGGAGCCGGCGTGCTGGAGGCAAGCAGGATGTCTAGGCCCACCGTTCAGTCCTTTCGGGAGGGGACGACGAACCCTCGAGGGGTGAGAGCGTGTCGGAAGTTCGGGTGCGGCCGCACGTCATCCACACCGCCGCGAGTCCAGGGGTTGCACCGCAGGATGCGCCATGCCGCGAGCACCGCGCCTTTCGCGGCGCCATGCTGTTGCACCGCACATACAGCGTAGGCGGAACAGGAGGGATAGTACGCACACACGTCCCCGTACAGCGGCGAGATCACGGCCCGGTAGGCGGTGAGGAAGCCCAGGACCAGATTCCGCGGCACGAGCGGGATCGCGCGCAGCGCGTCCGGAGCGTGCAGATGCGCCGTGCCGCGTGCCGAGGCGGGGAGGGCGCTCATGCCGTGCTCCGCGCGAGCGCTCGACTGACGTCGGTGAGCAGGTCGGCGAACGGCGCGTCCGCGGAACCGGGAAGGGCCCGGATCACCACGTCCGTTCCGGCGGGGACCCGGTCGAGGTTGCGCGCACAGACGTCCTTGAGTCGACGCCGCACCGTGTTGCGCACGACGGCGCCGCCCACCTGCTTGCTCACGATGAAGCCGAAGCGGGGAGCCCGGTCCTCACCGGTGAACAGCACGGACGTCACCACTCGCGCACCGCCGTAACGCCTCCCGCGCCGGACCACCGTTCGGTAGTCGCTCCCGCGCGTGAGTCGATACGGGCGGGCGAGCACGACTTACGCCGAGAGCTCGGTGCGGCCCTTCGCGCGGCGGGCCGAGAGGATGGCGCGGCCGGCGCGGGTGCGCATGCGGGCGCGGAAGCCGTGCTTCTTGGCGCGACGACGGTTGTTGGGCTGGAAAGTGCGCTTGCTCATGAGTTACTCCGGGAGGGATGTCACCGGGATCGCTGCGGCCGGAGACGGATCGGATGCATGCCGAGATGGCATAAGTCAACCGATTAAGGCTACGACGTCGTCCCCCACATCGCAAACCGGCGAGGCGCAGAGCACCATTATCCACAACCTGTGGGAATCGTGGGGAAGGGACACGCAGCCGCGGAGTTCCGCGCGCAGGTTGCCCTCGGGGGCCGCTCTGACTAGCGTGGCACGAGCAGTTATCCACAGGCGGCTCCCCCCGATGCCCGCCGTTCCGAGCATCCGGAGCACCATGTCGTCAGACGCGCAGCCCGAGGTCCCCATCTGGAGCATCCTCCTCGACGCCCTCGCCCATGACGATCGCGTCACCCCGCAGCTCCACGGATTCCTCAGTCTCGCCGTCCCGGCCGGGGTCATGCAGTCCACGCTGTACCTCGACGTGCCGAACGATCTCACCGCCGCGCAGATCAACAAGCGTCTGCGCCTGCCGATCATGGAGGCGCTCGCGACGGCCGGCGACGAGGTCACCTCGTTCCGCGTCGTCGTGAATCACGAGCTCGCGGAGCAGCCGACGATGCCGATCCCGGTCGCCGACTTCGCCGGCAGCCGCCAGGAGCAGCAGCGGGCGGAGTCCCCGATCGAGCAGCCGACGCCCATCCGCCACGACTCACGACTCAACCCGAAGTACACGTTCGACAACTTCGTCATCGGCCAGTCCAACCGCTTCGCGCACGCCGCGGCGGTGGCCGTCGCCGAGGCACCGGCCAAGGCGTACAATCCGCTGTTCATCTACGGCGACTCCGGCCTCGGCAAGACCCACCTCCTCCACGCGATCGGCGAGTACGCCCAGTCCCTCTACGCCGGGGTGAAGGTGCGGTACGTCTCGAGCGAGGAGTTCACGAACGACTTCATCAACTCGATCGCCAACAACCGGGGAGCCGCCTTCCAGGCCCGCTACCGCGACGTCGACATCCTCCTCATCGACGACATCCAGTTCCTCCAGGGCCGGGCGGAGACGCAGGAGGCCTTCTTCCACACCTTCAACCAGCTCCACGACCACAACAAGCAGGTCGTGATCACCAGCGACGTCGCCCCGAAGCTCCTCACCGGGTTCGAGGATCGGATGCGGAGCCGCTTCGAATGGGGTCTCATCACCGACGTCCAGGCGCCGGACCTGGAGACCCGCATCGCCATCCTGCGCAAGAAGGCGCAGAGCGAGGCCCTGCACATCCCGGACGAGGTCCTGGAGTACATCGCCACGAAGGTGTCGTCGAACATCCGCGAGCTCGAAGGCGCCCTCATCCGCGTCTCGGCCTACGCCAGCCTCAACCGGTCGACCCTCGACATGTCCCTCGCCCAGACGGTGCTCCGCGACATCGTGGATCAGGCCGAGGACAACTTCATCTCGCAGACCGACATCATCACGGCCACCGCCGCGTACTTCAAGCTCACCGTCGACGACCTCTACGGCTCCAGCCGCTCGCAGCAGATCGCGACGGCCCGTCAGATCGCGATGTACCTCTGCCGCACGCACACCGAGCTGTCCCTGCCGAAGATCGGGCAGCTGTTCGGCAACCGCGACCACACCACGGTGATGTACGCGTACAAGAAGATCAGCGACCTCATGAAGGAGCGCCGCTCGATCTACAACCAGGTGACGGAGATCACCGCGCAGCTCGGCCGCCGCTGAGCGCCCCCCGGCCGCGCCTCGCGCGGCCCGCGTCGTCGCGCCATGCCCGGGACGACGGATTTGACGTGCCGGGACGGCGTCGAGTATTCGGAATTGCACATGTGGATAACTTGTGGATGAATCTCGTCGGCCGGGGGTCCCGATCCCCATCCGCATCCCCGCCCTGTGGATAACCCGTCGAGGAGCGGATCGGGCGGTCCCCCTCCGATCCCACGGTTTCCGCAGGAAATCCACATGTCACACGCGTGTAGTTCCCTTGTCCCGTCAGGAATCCCCAGAGTTATCCACAGTATCCACAGTTGTTAACACCGTTAACGAGTTAACCCGAATGAGGTGGCTCGATCACCTCGGGGAGGCATGTGGGGGACGCCGCGCGGACGTGTCATTCCCGCTCCGCCGAAGCGGTTATCTTTCGCGCGCGCGAGCGCGCGCGACCACGCCCGGACGCCTCTGTCCCTGCGTCCAAGGTTCCGGAATCGGCATGTGTGCGGCTGGACTCGTGGCATAGCATGGGAGCCCGTGGCGTGCGCCATGAGGCGGCGACAGCCGTGGGACAACGACGAAGGAGCGACCGTGAAGTTCCAGGTCAACCGGGATGTGTTCAGCGAAGCCGTGTCCTTCGTCGTGAAACTGCTGCCGCAGCGCAACCCGCAGCCGATCCTCGCGGGCGTGCTGATCGAGGCGGACGAGAACGGTCTCACCCTGTCGGCCTTCGACTACGAGGCCTCCGCCCGCACGACCATCGAGGCCACCGTCGACGAGCCGGGCACGATCCTGGTGCACGGGCGCCTGCTGTCCGACATCGCCAGCCGCCTGCCGAACGCCCCCATCGAGATCGCGGTCGAGGAGGACGGCGGGGTCGCCGTGCGCTGCGGTTCGGCCCGCTTCACCCTCGCGGCGATGCCGGTCGAGGAGTACCCCTCGATCCCCGAGGTCTCCGGGACGTCCGGCGTGGTGCCGGCCGAGGACTTCGGGACCGCGATCGCGCAGGTCGCGTTCGCCGCCTCGCGCGACGACGTGACCCCGGTGCTGACGGGTGTGCAGCTCGAGGTCAGCGGCCAGCAGCTCAGTCTCGTCGCCACCGACCGGTACCGCGTGTCGCTGCGCGACGTCCCGTGGGACGGCGAGTCGGCCGAGCAGACGGCGCTCGTCCCCGCCCGAACGCTGCAGGAGGTCGGGAAGACCTTCGGCCACGCCGGCACCATCCAGATCTCGTTCTCCGGAGCGGGCGATCGCGAGATCATCGCGTTCACCGCCGGCAACAAGACCGTCACCTCGCTGCTCATCAAGGGGAACTTCCCGCCGGTGCGACGCCTGTTCCCCGAGCAGACCGAGCACCACGCCGTCGTGAACACCGCCGACCTCACCGAGGCGGTGCGCCGTGTCGCCCTGGTGCTGGACCGGTCGGCGCCGCTGCGGTTCACCTTCTCGAGCGACACCGTCACGATGGACGCCTCGGGCAGCGAGCAGGCACGGGCATCCGAGTCGGTCGACGCCCACCTGCTCGGGGAGGACGTCACGCTCGGCCTCAACCCGCAGTACCTGCTGGAGGCGCTCGGCGCGGTGAAGAGCGAGTTCGTGCGGGTGACCTTCACCTCCTCGGACAACGCCAACAAGCTCAGCCCGGTCCTGATCACGAGCCAGACCTCCGTCGACCAGGCGGGCCTGGACTCGTTCAAGTACCTCCTCCAGCCGAACCTCCTGCTGCGCTGATGTCCGGGCCGGCCCCGGTCGGCCTCGAGCCGATCACCCCGGCCACGGCCGTGCGGATCCTTTCGCGCGACGAGCGCCCGGGCGACCGCTGGCACCCCCAGTACCCCTTCGAGGACGAACGGGATCCGTTGCAGATGCTCGTCCGGGACCCGGATCCGGATCCGGTGTTCACGCTCTACGTCATCCGGGACGAGACCGGCGTCGCCGTCGGCGGGTTCGGCTTCTTCGGTCCCCCGGACGAGACCGGGACGGTGGAGTTCGGATACGGACTGGTGCCCGCGGCCCGGGGACGAGGGCGGGCGACCGGCGCGGTGACCGCGGGTCTGAGGATCGCGTCGGCCCACGGCGCGCTCCGTGCGATCGCGGACACCGCCGAGGACAACGTCGCATCCCTTCGGGTGCTGGCGAAGGCGGGGATGATCGAGACCGCGCGACGCGCGGGGACGGTGTTCTTCTCCCGCGAGCTCTCCGCAGGCGTCCGCTGACACCCGCGCGGAAGGGACGTCGGACCCGAAAGGTAAGGTTGCTCGCGTGATCGTGGAGCACCTGAACCTCAAGGACTTCCGCAATTACGCCACCGCCGACCTGACTCTGCACCGCGGCCCGAACGTCCTCGTCGGCCGCAACGGCCAGGGCAAGACCAACCTCGCCGAGGCGATCGTCTTCCTCGCCACCCTCGGCTCGCATCGGGTCTCGTCGGATGCCCCCATGGTGCGTGACGGCGAGGAGGCCGCGTTCGTCCGCGCCCGGCTCGCCCATGGCGCGCGCACCGTGCTCGTGGAGGTGCAGATCAATCGCACAGGCTCCAACCGCGCTCGGATCAACGGCTCGCCGGGGCGCACCGCGGACCTGCCGCGTTACGCGCATGTCGTCCTGTTCGCGCCGGAGGATCTGCAGATCGTCCGCGGGGACCCGTCGTCACGTCGCCGTTTCGCGGACCAGCTGCTCACCCAGCGCACGCCGCGGATGGCCGCCGTGCTCGGCGACTACGACCGGGTCCTGCGTCAGCGCACGGCGCTGCTGAAGTCCGCCCGAGCCCGCGGGGTCCGCGGCGACGGGCTGTCCACCCTCGACGTGTGGGACGACAAGCTCGTCGCCCTCGGATCCGAGATCATCGACGCGCGCACCCGGCTGGCCGCCGATCTCCAGCCCCCGCTCACCGAGGCGTACGCCGCGATCGCGGGTGAGGACCACCGTCCCACGCTCCACTGGGCCCAGTCCATTCGCGGCGGGGATCCCGAGGAGGGAGTCGGGGGCGACGCCGAGGGCGGCGGCGGATCCGACGCCACCGCGGAGCTGTTCCGTGCGGCCCTGGCCGACAAGCGCGCGTCCGAGCTCGAGCGCGGGCTCACCCTCGTCGGCCCGCACCGGGACGACCTGATCATGCGCGTGCGGGACCTGCCGGTGAAGGGCTACGCCTCGCACGGCGAGTCGTGGTCCGTGGCATTGAGCCTGCGTCTCGCCTCCGCGGAGCTGCTGCGTCGCGAGTCCCCGGCGGGCGATCCGGTCCTGATCCTCGACGACGTGTTCGCGGAGCTCGACGCCGAGCGCCGTCGCCGGCTCGCGGGGATCACCGCCGGCTACGAACAGGTCCTCGTCACGGCTGCGGTCGAGGCGGACATCCCGGATGTGCTGCACCGCCATGTCGTGCGGATCCATGCGGGTACCATCACGGACGAGCGCGAGGCGTCTGACGGGTCGCTCGACGTTTCGTCTCGCTCCGCTCGCTCAACGACCGAGGCCTCCGCTCGCTCGACGACCGAGGCCTCCGCTCGCTCGACGACCGAGGCCTCCGCTGGCTCGACGACCGATGGGGAGGAGACGGATGGCTGATCTCGACGCCCGCGTCCCGGAGACGGTCGCCACCTACCTCCGCCTGCGCGGTCTCCAGCCCAGTTCGAGCACCTGGAAGCGCAAGAAGCGCCTCGTCGTCGACGACGACAACGCGCCGTTCACGCCCGGCCGGGACCCGGGGACCCTCGGCGACGTCCTCGCGAAGCTCAGCAAGGACTCCGGATGGGAGACGACCCTGAGCCGGGAGGACCTCGTCCGGCAGTGGGGAGAGCTCGCCGGGCCCGACACGGCGAAGCACTCGGAGCCGGTCTCGCTCGAGGGGGGTCTGCTGACGGTGAAGTGCGACTCCACGGCGTGGGCGAAGAACCTCCAGTACATGCGCGCCGTCATCGTCACCGAGATCGGCCGCCGCTACCCGGAGGCCGGCGTCGAGAACATCCGCTTCGTCGGGCCGGACGTCCCCTCGTGGAAATGGGGTCCCAGAGCCGTTCCAGGGCGGGGTCCGCGCGATACCTACGGCTGAGGCACGATCCATCCCGTTCCCGAAGGATTCAGACGCGCAGAAGGCCGTACAGCCAGCATCGGCGATCGATCCGCGATAGGATGGGGATCTAGATTTCGATGTGGAGCCTGCCTTCCGATGACGCCTGAAACCCCCTCCGACGAGAACGAGTCGAACCCGACCCCGTCGCCCCAGAACGCAGGGGGTTCCCAGACCCCGGACGCACCGCCCTCCGCCGAGTACGGCGCCGATTCGATCCAGATCCTCGAGGGTCTGGAGGCGGTGCGCAAGCGCCCCGGCATGTACATCGGGTCCACGGGACCGCGCGGTCTGCATCACCTGGTCTACGAGATCGTCGACAACTCCGTCGACGAGGCGCTGGCGGGCTACGCCGACACCATCGTGGTGACCCTGCTGGCCGACGGCGGCGTGCGGGTGGTCGACAACGGCCGCGGCATCCCGGTGGATCCGCACTCGTCCGATCCGACGAAGTCCACCGTCGAGGTCGTCCTCACGATCCTGCACGCGGGCGGCAAGTTCGGCGGCGGCGCCTATGCGGTCTCCGGCGGCCTGCACGGCGTCGGATCCTCCGTCGTGAACGCGCTGTCGACGCGCTTCGACGTGGAGGTCAAGCAGAAGGGCTTCGTCTGGCGGCACCGCTTCGCCGACGGCGGCGCCCCGCAGCAGAAGCTGGAGAAGGGCGAGGCGACCGAGGAGACCGGGACGAGCATCTCGTTCTGGCCCGACCCCGCCATCTTCCAGGAGACGGTGGAGTTCGACTACGACACGCTGCGCACCCGCTTCCAGCAGATGGCGTTCCTGAACAAGGGGCTGCGCATCGAGCTGCTGGACGAGCGCGAGGGCTCCACGGTCGAGGAGGAGGTGGACGGCACCGTCGTCACGCGCCAGCGCGCGGACGTCTTCCTCTACGAGCGCGGCCTCGTCGACTACGTCGAATACCTGAACCACGTCCGCAAGGCCGAGGTGGTCAACGACGAGATCATCGCGTTCGAGTCCGAGGACACGACGCGGAAGATCTCGCTCGAGGTCGCCATGCAGTGGACGACCGGGTACACCGAGAACGTCTTCACCTACGCGAACACGATCAACACGCACGAGGGCGGCACGCACGAGGAGGGGTTCCGCGCGGCGCTCACGACGCTCGTCAACCGCTACGCGCGCGCCAACAACATCCTCAAGGAGAAGGACGACAACCTCACCGGCGACGATGTCCGCGAGGGGCTGACCGCCGTCATCTCGATCAAGCTCGGCGAGCCGCAGTTCGAGGGACAGACCAAGACGAAGCTCGGCAACACCGAGGCGAAGGCCTTCACGCAGAAGGTCGTCGGCGAGGAGCTCGGCGACTGGTTCGACCGGAACCCCAAGCAGGCCAAGAACGTCGTGACCAAGGCGGTCGAGGCGGCGACGGCTCGTCTCGCCGCCCGCAAGGCGCGCGAGACCGCGCGGCGCAAGAGCGTCTTCGAGTCCACCTCGATGCCGGACAAGCTCAAGGACTGCACGTCCAAGGACCCGTCGATCAGCGAGATCTTCCTCGTCGAGGGGGACTCGGCCGGCGGCTCGGCGGTGCAGGGGCGCGACCCGCACACGCAGGCGATCCTGGCGCTGCGCGGCAAGATCCTGAACGTCGAGCGTGCGCGGCTGGACAAGGCCCTCGCCAACAAGGAGGTCCAGGCCATGATCCAGGCCTTCGGGACCGGGATCGGCGAGGACTTCGACCTGGAGAAGGCGCGCTATCACAAGATCGTGCTCATGGCCGATGCGGACGTCGACGGCCAGCACATCACCACGCTGCTGCTCACCCTGCTGTTCCGCTACATGCGCGGTCTCATCGAGGCCGGCTTCGTGTTCCTCGCGATGCCGCCGCTGTACCGGCTCAAGTGGTCGAACTCCCCGCACGAGTACGTCTACTCGGACGCCGAGCGCGACGCCCTGTTGAAGGACGGCGCCGCGAACGGCAAGCGTCTGCCCAAGGACGCCGGCGTGCAGCGGTACAAGGGTCTGGGCGAGATGAACGCCAAGGAGCTGTGGGAGACCACGATGGACCACACGACGCGGACGCTGCGCCAGGTGACCATCGACGACGCCGCGGCCGCCGACGAGATCTTCAGCGTGCTGATGGGCGAGGACGTCGAGTCGCGGCGCAGCTTCATCCAGCGCAACGCCAAGGACGTCCGCTTCCTCGACATCTGATGAGCGTTTCGTCTCGCTTCGCTCGCTCAACGACCGGAAATTGAAGAAGACACACACATGACTGACGAAGAACGTCCCGAGCCGTACCACGAGCACGGCAAGATCGACCAGGTCGATCTGCAGTCCGAGATGCAGCGGTCGTACCTCGACTACGCGATGGCGGTCATCGTGGGCCGGGCGCTGCCCGACGTACGTGACGGGCTCAAGCCCGTGCACCGTCGCGTCATCTACGGCATGTACGACGGCGGGTTCCGGCCGGACAAGTCGTTCTCGAAGTGCGCCCGCGTCGTCGGCGAGGTGATGGGGCAGTACCACCCGCACGGCGACTCGGCGATCTACGACGCCCTCGTCCGTCTCGTGCAGCCGTGGTCGATGCGCTACCCGCTCGCGCTGGGGCAGGGCAACTTCGGCTCCCCGGGCAACATGGGAGCTGCGGCCCCTCGGTACACCGAGACGAAGATGGCTCCCCTCGCGCTGGAGATGGTGCGGGACATCGAAGAGGAGACCGTCGACTTCTCGGACAACTACGACGGGCAGACCCAGGAGCCGGACGTCCTGCCGGCCCGCTTCCCGAACCTCCTGGTCAACGGGTCCGTCGGCATCGCGGTCGGAATGGCCACGAACATCCCGCCGCACAACCTCCGCGAGGTGGCCGATGCCGCGCTGTGGGCGATGGACAACCCCGACCTGCCGCGCGAGGAGCTGCTGGACGGACTGATCCGGCGCGTTCCGGGCCCGGACTTCCCGACCGGAGCACAGATCCTCGGCACCAAGGGGATCCACGAGGCGTACCGCACGGGACGCGGTTCCATCACGATGCGCGCCGTCGTCGGGGTCGAGGAGATCCAGGGCCGCACGTGCCTGGTCATCACCGAGCTCCCGTACCAGGTGAACCCCGACAACCTGGCCGTGAAGATCGGTGACCTCGCCCGCGAGGGCAAGATCAACGGGATCGCCGACATCCGCGACGAGACCAGCGATCGCACCGGTCAGCGCCTCGTGATCGTGCTCAAGCGCGACGCGGTGGCGAAGGTCGTGCTGAACAACCTCTACAAGCACACGCAGCTGCAGGAGAACTTCGGCGCGAACATGCTCGCGATCGTGGACGGCGTGCCGCGGACGCTCGCGCTGGACGGGTTCATCACCCACTGGATCGACCACCAGATCGACGTCATCGTCCGCCGCACGAAGTTCCGGCTGCGCAAGGCCGAGGAGCGGATGCACATCCTGCGCGGGTACCTCAAGGCGCTCGACGCGCTCGACGAGGTCATCGCGCTGATCCGCCGCTCCCCCACCGTCGACGACGCGCGCGAGGGCCTGAAGTCCCTGCTGGAGATCGATGACATCCAGGCCGATGCGATCCTGCAGATGCAGCTGCGTCGCCTCGCGGCGCTGGAACGCCAGAAGATCATCGACGAGGCCACCGAGCTCGAGGCCCAGATCGCGGAGTACAAGGAGATCATCGCGGACCCGGCGCGGCAGCGCACGATCATCCGCGAGGAGCTCACCGCTATCGTCGACCGCTTCGGCGACGAGCGACGCACGCACATCCTGCACGGCTTCGACGGCGACATGTCGATGGAGGACCTGATCCCCGAGGAGGAGATGGTCGTCACCGTCACGCGGGAGGGATACGTCAAGCGGACCCGCAGCGACAACTACCGGTCGCAGCACCGCGGCGGCAAGGGCGTGAAGGGCGCGCAGCTGCGCTCGGACGACGTCGTGGAGCACTTCTTCGTGACCACTACGCACCACTGGCTGCTGTTCTTCACGGACAAGGGCCGGGTGTACCGCGCGAAGGCCTACGAGATCCCCGAGGCCGGCCGCGACGCCAAGGGCCAGCACGTGGCGAACCTCCTCGCGCTCCAGCCGGAGGAGAAGATCGCGCAGATCCTCGACATCCGCGACTACGCCGCCGCCGAGTACCTCGTGCTCGCGACCCGACAGGGTCTGGTGAAGAAGAGCCGGCTCACGGACTACGACACCAACCGCCAGGGCGGGGTCATCGCGATCCGCCTGCGGGAGGAGGATGAGCTGGTCAGCGCGTTCCTCTCGGACGCGGTCGACGACATCCTGCTCATCAGCCGGATGGGCATGTCGCTGCGCTTCCACGCGACCGACGAGGCGCTGCGACCGATGGGCCGTGCGACCGAGGGCGTCAAGGGGATGCGGTTCCGCGAGGGCGACAGCCTGCTGTCGGCGTCCCTCGTCGACGACGACAGCTTCGTCTTCGTGGTGACCGACGGCGGGTACGCCAAGCGCACGGCCGTGGACGAGTACCGGGTCCAGGGACGCGGCGGACAGGGCATCAAGGTCGCCAAGCTCAACGACGATCGGGGGGTCCTCGCGGGCGGTCTCATCGTCTCCGAGGACGACGAGGTCTTGGTGGTTCTTGCCAGCGGCAAGGTGGTACGCTCTGCCGTGGCCGAGGTGCCGGCGAAGGGACGCGACACGATGGGTGTCGTCTTCGCCCGGACCGGGGACGATGATCGGATCCTCGCGATCGCCCGGAACACCGAACGCGGCCTGGCCGAAGCGGAAGATCCTGAAGGCGCGGACACCGCGGACGCCGACACACAGACCCCCCAGGAGAGTGCGGACGAATGAGCACGGTAGCGGACAAGCTGGCGAAGAAGTCGTCGAAGAAGACCACCGGGAAGCAGGTTCGCCTGCGCCTGGTCTACGTCGACTTCTGGTCGGCCGTGAAGCTGTCGTTCCTCGGCGCGGTCGCGATCGCGATCGTGACGATCGTGTCGTTCTTCCTTATGTACCTCATCGTGCAGGCCACCGGGCTCGTGGGCAAGGCGGACGAGATCGTCAGCGGCTTCTCGGACGGACAGATCTCGCTCACGCAGGTCCTGGGCCTGCCGCAGGTCATGGCGTTCGGCTCTGTCGTCGCGATCCTGAACCTCGTCGTGTTCACCGTGCTCGGCGCGATCATCGCCGGGATCTACAACCTCGCGGTCAAGGTCACCGGCGGGCTGCTCGTCGGATTCACCTCCAGCTGATCCACTGATCCGCGTCCGATGCCCCGCGCTCCCTCGAGCGCGGGGCATCGTCGTCTCCGCACACCGGTCGTGCCGATCCCCGCCACGACGATCTACACGACGCCGGTCGTGCCGAGCAGCGTCCCGATCGCCCAGGTCGCGGCCAGCGCGAGCGCACCGCCGATCACGAGGCGGATCGAGGCGC
The DNA here is from genome assembly GCF_037083505.1 of Microbacterium sp. CCNWLW41. NCBI lineage: Bacteria > Bacillati > Actinomycetota > Actinomycetes > Micrococcales > Microbacteriaceae > Microbacterium > Microbacterium sp. CCNWLW41. Next base: position 304,511 of record NZ_JBAOJP010000002.1, on the reverse strand, counting down.
GGAGGGATGAGGCCCCGCCGATCCGCGCCGACACGGTGCCGGTGATCGCGAGGGCGAGCAGGACGGCGACGAAGGTCACCGGGACCCGCCACTCGGCAGGCGGCAGCAGGATCGCGAGAAGCGGCAGCAGGGCGCCGAGCGTGAAGGCGACCGCGGACGAGATGGCGGCGTGCCACGGGTTGACCAGGTCGTCCTGATCGATCCCGAGCTCGACCTCGAGGTGGGCGGACAAGGCGTCGTGCGCGGTGAGCTCAGTGGCGACCTGTCGGGCGGTGGCTTCGGAGAGACCACGACGGCGGTAGAGCCCGGCGAGCTCCTCCAGCTCCTCCTCGGGCATGGTCCGCAGCTCGTGACGCTCCTTGGCGATGAGCGCCCTCTCCGTGTCGCGCTGGCTGCTCACCGAGACGTACTCGCCGAGCGCCATGGAGATCGCGCCGCCCACCAGTCCGGCGACCCCGGCGGTGAGGAGCGCGGCGTTGTCGGTCGTCGCGCCGGCGACGCCGACGACGAGCGAGGCGACCGAGACGATGCCGTCGTTCGCTCCGAGCACCCCGGCGCGGAGCCAGTTCAGCTTCTGGCCCAGTCCGGTGCCGTGGGGTTCCCCGTCGTGCGACGGCGCCTCGTCGATCCCGCTCATGCGTCCTCCTCCTCGCTCATGCGTCCTTCTCTCCGACGTGTCCATCATGGCCCCGCCGACCGACACCCGTCTCCCCCGCGTCGAGTGGTCAGTTTCTGTGGGTTCCGCGCCCGCCAACCCACAGAAACTGACCACTCGACGGACGGGGAGGGGGATGCCGCGCGGGGACGGTAGGGAAACCCCGAAGCGAGGCATCCGGATGCCCCCGTTACGAGGGGAAGCCGCCCCCCGTAGCGTGGATGCCATGACCACGAATCCGTCCTCCGACCCGGCCGCCACGGTGCCGACGTCCCCCACGCCCGGGACCCCCGCGGCGCCGACCCCGCCGGGCCCGGCCGACGCGCACGCTCCGCTTGTCCCCCCGACTCCCCCGACCGCGGCGGCGAGTGCACCGGCTGCCGCGGCGGCGCCCACGGCTGCGGTCCCGCCGGCCGCGCCGGTGCCCCCGACCGCGACGATTCCCCCGGCCGCGCCGGTGCCCGCGGCGAAGGCGGAGCGCCGGGCCGTGCCGCTGCGGCTCGCCCTCACCACGCTGGAGCTCGCTGCGCTGGGCATCGTGGGATCCGGGATCGTCGCGATCCTCGGCGGGCTGCTCGCCACCGGCGTCGGCCTCCTCTTCCTCTTCGGCGTCGGGGCGCTGCTGCTCGTGGGCCTGGTCTACGCCCTCTACGGGGTGGCCTGGTTCGAGACCGCTCGCGTGGACGACCTCTACCGTCTCGGCATCCCGTCGCTGCGCCTGCGTCGATCCGGCCAGCCCGGCTTCGGCGGCTGGCTGCGCTCCCTCGGACGACAGGCGACCGACGGTCGGATGTGGCGGGCCCTGGCGAACTTCGCCATCGCGTGCATGCTCGGCGCGATCGTCCTGCGTCTGTTCACGTGGTTCGGCTGGTCGGTCGTGACGGCGTTCGCCCCGCTGTTCACCAGCGGTGAGGCGGACACGGGGTGGGGCGCTCGCTACCCGGTCGCCTGGGCGCCGGTCATCGGCATCCTCGGCGTGCTGGCGTCGCTCGCGGGGATCTGGGGCCTGGCGCTGCTGCACCGGGTCATCGCCAGAGCGATCGTGGGCGGTCCCTCGCGCGAGGCCGTGCTGACCGAGCAGGTCCGCACGACCAGCGCCCAGCGCGCCGGCGCCGTGCGCGCCGCGGACGTGGAGCGCACCCGGATCGAACGGGATCTCCACGACGGCGTCCAGCCGCGTCTCGTCTCGGTCGGGATGACGCTCGGCATGGCGCAGCAGAAGATCGACACGGATCCGACGGCGGCGAAGGCGCTGATCGAGGAGGCGCACACCTCCACCAAGGCCGCCATCACCGAGCTGCGCCAGCTCGCCCGCGGGATCCATGCGTCGGTGCTCGACGACCGCGGCCTCGACGCCGCGCTGTCGGCGCTCGCCGGCCGGTCGCACATCCCCGTGATGCTGGACGTGCGCATGGACGGCCGATGCAGCCGCGACGCCGAGGCTGCGGTGTACTTCGCGATCGCGGAGTCGCTCACCAACGCCGCGAAGCACTCGCGGGCCAGCGAGTGCCGGGTGGTCGTTCGGGTCCGCGACGGCGGCGTCCTGTGGGCGCGGGTCGAGGACAACGGCATGGGCGGCGCGCGCGTCACCCCCGGCGGTGGCCTCGACGGGATCTCGAACCGCGTGCTCGCGGCCGGCGGGTCCGTCCGGCTGGACAGCCCGGTCGGCGGCCCGACGAGCCTGGAGGTGAGCGTCCCATGCGCATCCTGATCTGCGAGGACTCGGTCCTGCTGCGGGAGGGCCTCGCCCGCCTCCTGGAGGATGCCGGCCACGACGTGGTCGCCGCCCTCCCCGACGCCACCGCGCTGGACGAGACCGTCGATCGCACCGACCCCGAGCTCTGCATCCTCGACGTGCGGCTCCCGCCCACGTTCGTGGACGAGGGGATCCGCGCGGCGCTCGCCCTCCGGCGGCGCCTGCCCCGGCTTCCGCTCCTCGTGCTCTCGCAGTACGTGGAGGAGCGGTACGCGAGCGACTTGATCATCGCGCAGACGGGCTCCGGTCCCTCGGCGCCGGGACCTCTGGGCTACCTGCTGAAGGACCGCGTCGCCGACGTGTCGGACTTCATCGAGTCGGTCGAGCGGATCGCGGCGGGGGCCACGGTCCTGGATCCCGAGGTGGTGGCGCAGCTGCTCACCCGACGCAATCAGGACGACCGCATGCGTACCCTCACCGAGCGCGAGCGCACCGTGCTCGCCCTCATCGCCGAGGGGAAGTCCAATCAGGCGATCGCGGGCCTGCTCTTCCTCTCCGAGGCGAGCGTGGAGAAGCACATCACCGCCATCTTCCAGAAGCTCGGGCTGGAGCCCGACGAGTCCGGCAACCGCCGTGTGCTCGCGGCCATCGCCCACATCGAGAACAGCGCCGGCCTTCCGGCACCGGCTCCGCAGACCAGACAGACGGGAACGACACGATGAACACCACCCCGAACACGCCCCCTCCCGCCGGACACGACGCGAGCGCGTCGGGCCCGGGCACGCCCGCCGGTCCTGCTGCGCCCTCGGGCGGTTCCGGCGCCGGTCGCGCCATCACGATCGTGGCCGCGATCGTCGGCGGCATCGCTCTGCTCGGAGCAGGCGGCGGCGCCGCCTTCGCCGCCACCGGCCAGTTCCGGCCCGCGGGGTCGGCCCACGGTCTCACGGCCCCGATCGACGGGATCACGGACCTCGAGGTCGACGCCGGCGGAGCGGACGTCACGGTGCGCTTCGGCGACGTGACCGATGCCGAGCTCCGGGTGGACGGCCGATCCCCCGGCGAGTGGGAGATGCGTCGCGACGAGGACACCCTCCGCGTGAACGGCCCGAACGGACGATGGGGGTGGTGGGGATGGTGGGGCAGCTGGAGCACCGACGACGTGGTCGTCGTGCTCACGCTGCCGGAGCAGCTGGAGGGGCGCCTCGATGCGGATCTCCAGCTCTCGGCCGGATCCCTGACCGCCAGCGGCGACTTCCGTGAGCTGGATCTCGAGCTCGGTGCCGGCGCCATGACGGTGGACGGGTCGGCGACATCGGTCTCCGCGCAGATCTCGGCGGGTCGGGCCGATCTCACGCTGGACGGCGTGCGCGAAGCCGACCTCACGATGTCGGCCGGTCGTCTCGAGGCCGAGCTCACCGGATCCCAGCCCGACGAGGTCTCTCTCGACGCCACGGCGGGGTCCATGACCGTGACCCTTCCGCAGGGCGCGTACGCGGTCGATCAGGAGGTGGCCGCGGGCAGCTTCGACAACGGTCTGCAGACCAGCGCGTCGGCGCGGAGCGTCGTCACGGTGCAGGTCGCGGCGGGCAGCATCAGCGTCCGCGAAGGCCGCTGACCGCGGCGGCGCGCGACGGTTCGGCCCGGGGACGACGGCTTCCGTCCCCGGGCCCGCTGCGACCCGACGCCGATTTCGTGATCGCGGCGGGATCCGGTAAAGTCTTGGAGGTTGATGCGGGGCTATAGCTCAGGCGGTTAGAGCGCTTCACTGATAATGAAGAGGTCCCAGGTTCAAGTCCTGGTAGCCCCACCACACACAACTGAACACCCGCAGGATCCGTCGGATCCCGTTCGGGGCCTTAGCTCAGTTGGTAGAGCGCTTGCTTTGCAAGCAAGATGTCAGGAGTTCGAATCTCCTAGGCTCCACAGTCCGCAAGAACTGTCTTAACTGCGTCGCCGTGGCACGGTTCTCGCGTCTCGTGAGTCGCTGGTCGGGACTCTGGTCGCTTACCGATCGAAGACGAACCGCAGTTGCCCGTCGTCCAGGTACCGGATCGTGACCTCCTCGCCCGCTCTCACCGCCTGCATACGATGCGCTCCGATCGTCTCCGTGCCCTCGACCCGCCGAACCCTTCCGCCCTCGCTCCACGACAGGCGGTATCGGACCGTGACGGAACTGCTGTCGTTGCGCGCGACGACGCGGGCCTCCTCGACGAGGACTCGCACGTCGCGCCCTTCCGCCTGGATCCGGCGATCCTGGACGACGAGCCAGACGACCCATGCGAGCCCGACGGTGCCCGTGATGAGGGCGATGATCACTCCGACCGTCATACGCGCCTCGCCTCCCCGTCGACGTCGGTCCTCAGTGTAGGCGGGCACGAAGCGCGGAGCTCTCGGCGCCGCCTCGTCAGCGGACCAGGGAGAGGATGGCCACGACGCTCCTTCGCGGAATTCTGCGCCGTGCTCGACGTCCTCGTGGCGATCGTTGTCCTCGGTGAGGAGATCTCTGGTTGGAACACCGAGTTGCCGGGCGAGGCAGTGATGAACAGGTCGACAGGTCGACGCCGGCGACGCGAATCGCACCGGTCCTGGAGTCAGCCTCCCACCCGTTACGCGTTGATCCCTGACGAGTAGGATCCAAGCCCGTTCGGGCCCGAGCGCGAAGTGCTGTTCTTCGACTAGCCGTTGCTCCCTGAACGGGCGGCACAGGTCAAAACTGCTCAACTCTGGGCTCCCCACAACGATAAGATCGCGCGCCTGCCGAAAGTTATCGGTGAGATGACGAACCTCACCTCTCTGACGATCAGCGGCGGGAGCACCGAGCCGTCGCTGGTGAGTGATCTGCACACCGGCGATCTGCCCGAGTCGTTGGAGAAACTGCGCATTCTGGATGAGTACGGACGCGTGGTCGGATGTGCAGCTGCCTCGCCTGCTGACCTCAGGCGACGATCGGCTCGGCCGCGAATTGCGGCGGATCGACGGATCGTCAAGCGTTTCCTGCTGTAGGCCGATGAGGTAGCGCCTGCTCGGCGGGTGGGTGCAGAGGTCGATGGCCCGTTCGAACTGCTCTTCAGGAGCTCCAGAATCGCGGAGCAATGCGGCGCGCGTCGCGTGGTACGGCTGAAAGGGCCGGCGCTCTTGTTCATGTCGGGGTCCTATCCGGCGGTGCTCCGTGCGGCGGGTCGGCGGACGCGGGATGCGGCGGCGGTCACGAGTCCGACCGCGACCGCGACGAACGGCACCCACAGGGCCCGGGCGTAGTCGGCGTCGGAGGCGGAACCGCCACCGGCGGCGAGCACGATGGTGGCGACCGAGACGCCGAGCGCCGCCCCGAACTGGAAGCCGGTGTAGACGATCCCGCCGGCGACGCCGTGGCGATCCGGCTCCACCCCCTCCACGGCGGCGGCCGTGAGAGGCCCGTACACCAGGGCGAACGCGACCCCGATCAGGAGGAGCGACGGCAGTAGGTCGAGGAAGCCGGACGAGGCGTCGAGGCGCAGCGTGAGCAGGAAGGCGATCGTCATGGAGACGAGACCCGCCGTGAGGGTGGGGAGGTTCCCCCACCGCGCGGCGATCTGTGGCGTGAGCGACGGGGCGATGAGCAGTTCCACGATCATCGCCGCGAAGGCGAGGCCGGTCTCGAGCGGTCCCCATCCCAGGTGCTCCTGCAGGAACAGGGTGAGCAGGAACTGCCAGGCCATGAATCCGCCCATGAAGAGCATTCCGACGGCGCTCATCCAGGGGAGCCGTCCCTGGGTGAACACCCCGGAGGGGACGAGCGGTTCCGGCACGCGCCGCTCGATCACCAGGAACGCGACGAGCAGCAGCACGGAGGCGCCCAGCGCGGACAGCCCGAGAGGATCGCCCGGGTGCTCCCCCACGGTCACGACGCCGAAGATGAAGGACATCATCGCCGCCGTCAGCGTGACGGCGCCGCCGACGTCGAATCGCGCACGTCCGGCGCCGACCGGCTTGTCTTTCCGCGGCACGGCGCGCCACCCGACGACGAGGAAGACGAGAGCGATCGCCGCCGGGACGAAGAACACCCACCGCCACCCGAACGAGGTGATCACGCCTCCGGCGACCACTCCGAGATAGAAGCCGGCGGCGCCGATCGCGCCATAGATCGCCAGCGCCCTGCCACGGCGCGGGCCCTCCGGGAAGCTGGTGGTCAGCAGGCTGAATCCGGCCGGGGTCATGAACCCGGCGGCCGCACCCGTCACCAGGCGCACGAGGATCAGCGCCCACGATTCGTGCGCGAGGCCGCCGAGAAGGGAGAACGCGGCGAACACGCCGAGCGCGACGAGGAAGACCCGCCGCCGTCCGAGGAGGTCCGCGACCCGTCCGCCGAGGATCATGAATCCGCCATATGCGAGGACGTACGCGCTGATGACCCAGTGCGCCGATCCCGTGCCGAGACCGATGTCCGACGCGATGCTCGGAACGGCCACGTTGAGCATCGCGATGTCGATGCCCTCCAGGAACAGCGCGCCGGTGACGACGGCGAGCACTCCCCAGGAGCCTTGTGGGGTGACGGGCGCGGATCCGGTGGGGGTCTTCAGGTCGGTCACGGCTCGCTCCTCGGTCACTCATCGGATCCTGGTTACTCCTTGTAACCTCGCTCATGTTCGGTCACCATGGATCCATGGCACAAGAAGGCACTTCCGCGTACCCGGGTTCCCTCGAGGTGCCCGCCCCGGCCGAGTGCCGCGACGATCGGGACCCGTTCCAGTGGGATGCGCGGGAGGACTGCGAGGTGCGGCAGATCCTCGACCGCATCGCCGACAAGTGGTCGCTGCTGGTGATCGCCCTCCTGGACGCGAAGTCGATGCGCTTCGGGGAGCTCGGCCGTGAGATCGCCGGGATCAGCAAGCGCATGCTGACGGTCACCCTCCGGAACCTGGAGCGCGACGGCCTGGTCCACCGCACGATCTATCCGGAGGTGCCCCCGCGGGTCGAGTACCGGCTCACGACGATGGGGCGAACGCTCCACGACACCGTCCAGTCTCTCGTCGTGTGGACCGAGGAGCACCAGGACCGGATCGCTCGCGCCCGTGAGGAGTTCGACCGAGCCCAGGCCGAGCGGACCGCCGTCGCGTCCTGACCGAGGCGGCGGCGGGTCCGTCAGCGGACCAGGGAGACGACGGCCACGACGATCGCCACGAGGACGTCGAGCACGGCGCAGAACTCCGCGAAGGAGCGATCGACGACCCGGTCCGTCCGGTGGTGCCAGATGTCCCACGCGGCGTGGGCGACAAGTCCTGCGGCGACGAGCAGTCCGCCCCACCGCGGATCGAGTGCGAGGGCGATGGCGGCGATCGCCCCGAACGCGACCATGGCGCCGGCCTGCAGCGGGAGCATCCACCACGGTCCGCGGCGGCGGAGCAGGAGCCCGGCGACGAGCACGGCGCCGGCCAGCACGAGCAGCCAAGGCACCGCGTCGAACGCCGTGAACTTGTCGATCGCGATGAGCACGAAGGCGACGGCGAACGAGGCCCAGGCGGCGCCGCGGCGTCCGGACGCCGCGGCGGCGAGATACACGAGACCGGAGGCGGCGACGACCGGCGCGGCACCGCGACCGTCGGTCAGCGCATACGCCGTCGCGGCCGCGACGAGCACGCCCGACGCGGCGGGCCAGAGGCGTCGCCACGGCGTCGGACGGGATGCGCGCGCGGGGGTCGTCACATCGTCTCCTCCTGGCCGAGATGCTCCCGCACCCGCGGCGACCCGTCAAGCGTCCGGATTGGCGGATCGGGTCCGCGGACCGCCATACTCGTCGTCATGCCTTCCCCCCTCTCCCTCGACGGGCTGCGTTTCGCGATGGTCTCCTCCACGGCCAGCGCCGTCGACCCCGAGTCGCCCACCACTTTCGACTACCACCAGGACGGTCGGCTGGTCTGGGGCGAGTACACCGGTGACACCGTGACGGAGGGGCGCTTCGTGGGCGAGCTCGCCGACGACCAGGTGCGGATCTCGTTCGCCCACGCCCTCGTGACCGACGGCTCCGTCGTGCGCGGCGACGCGGTGAGTCGCGTCGAGCACGACGCGGAGGGGCGGATCCGGCTCGTCGAGGACTTCGTGGTCGACGGCGTCGACCACGTCAGCGTCTGCCGGCAGATCTGACGCCTACTCCGTCAGACCCGGGTCTGACGGGTCGGGTCCGTGCGGGTGAACCCCATCAGGCCCGTCTCCACGGAGATCGGCTCGCGCGCGGGGATGTCCGTCGGCAGCACGTAGGGCCGGCGGAAGATCTCGCCGAGGACGATCACCGTCTCGAGCTTGGTCACCTCCGGAAGTGCGGCGATCGTGCCGATCACGAGCGACTGCATCGTCTCCACGTCGACGCTGCGCACGATCAGCATGACGTCGTGCTCCCCGGTCGTCACGCGGGCCGACTCGACGTCGGGCAGCTCGCCGACGGAGCCGAGGAACGAGTGCCAGCTCTGCGGCTGGATGGTGCAGAAGACCAGTGCGCTCACGCCGAGCCCGACCTTCGCCGTGTCGACCCGCGCCGAATAGCCCGAGATGACCCCGGCGCGGGTGAGCGCCTCGACGCGCGAGTAGGCACTCGCGCGGGAGATCCCGACCTCCTGAGCGAGGGCGGCGATCGAGATCCGACCGTTGTCTCGGAGCACCCGGAGGATGTCGAAGCCGATTTCGTCGATCGCGGCGGCGGATCGTCCAGTCGACGCGTGATCATCGGCGTTCATGCTGGACATATTGCCTCATGGGGTCCAACGCATCAATGGATTGCGCGAAATAGGCGCGATGCCTCGGATATAGTGCCGGAAAATGGCTGGCGAGAATCCGACCCGTCCAGCCGTGACTGAGGAGGAACGCCCGTGGCTCGTTCACATCGCCGCGCCGCCGCCGCGCTGCTCGCGGCCGCCGCCCTGACGCTGGCCGGATGCTCCGGAGGAAACTCCGCGAACGGTGGCGGGAACTCGTCAGCGGACGGGGGCGGAACCCTCGTCGTCGACACCGCCTTCTCCCTGGAGACGGGCGACCCGGGGCGCAACTACGTGCCCACCGGCAACATGATCATCCACGCGGTGTACGACACGCTGCTCACCTTCGAGGGCACCGACTCGCACACGCCGAAGCCGTCGCTGGCGACGATGGAGCAGAACGAGGACGCGACGGAGTTCACCTTCACGATCCAGGACGGACGCACCTTCTCCGACGGGTCCCCGGTCACGGCGGACGACGTGGTCTTCTCGCTCGAGCGCGTCGCGGGGCTGACGGACTCCAAGGCGAACTTCCTGATGGCGGGCATCACCGTCACCAAGGTGGACGACAAGACCGTGACGCTCACGACCGAGACGCCGTCGCTGCAGCTGCCGGCGATCGTGACGAACCCGTCGCTGTCGATCCTGAACGCGAAGGCCGTCGAGAAGGAGGGCGGCACGACCGACACCTCCGACGCCGCGCAGAAGTACCTCGACGGCACCTCCGCCGGTTCCGGCCCGTACACGCTGGAGTCGCTGGACCTGACCTCGCAGGTCGTGCTCGTGAAGAACGAGGAGTACGACGGCCCGGATGAGGCCGCCTACGACAAGATCGTCGTCCGGAACATCCCCGAGTCGGCCACCCAGCTCACCAACCTCAAGGGCGGCGACTCGCACGTCGCGGTGGACCTCTCCGGAGACCAGGTCGCCGACCTGGGCGACGGGTTCGTGGTCGACTCGGTCCCGTCCGCGGAGACGCTGTTCCTCCTGGTCAACCAGGACCCGGCCGTCGGCGGTGTCACGGCCAACCCGAAGTTCGCCGAGGCCGTCCGCTACGCGCTGGACTACGACAAGCTCCTGGAGCTGGCCGGTGCCGGATCCGTCCAGGCCACGGGCGTCATCCCGCCGATGTTCGGCGGCGCGCTCGCGGAGGGTGTGAAGCCGGACGCGGAGCGGGCCAAGTCCGCGCTCGCCGAGTCCGGCTACGCCGGCGAGACGGTCAGGCTGCAGTTCCCGAACGACAACCCGGTCGGCGGCGTGGAGTTCACCCCGGTCGCCGAGCGCGTGCAGCAGCAGCTCAAGGCCGTCGGCATCAGCGTGGAGCTCGCCCCGGCGCCGTTCGCCACCGAGGTCGAGCCGTACGTCGCCGGGAAGGAGGCGTTCTCGCTCTGGTACTGGGGCCCTGACTACGCCGACTCCTCCTCGTTCCTGCCGTTCGGCCCGGGCGAGAAGGTGGGCCTGCGGGCCGGATGGCCCGCGTCGGCCTCCGCGCCGATCGCCGAGCTGGTCGCCACGGCCAAGAGCGCCACGAGCAGCGACGAGCGCGACGCCGACTTCACCGCCTTCGCGGAGGCGATGCAGGAGAGCGGTCCGTTCGTCCCGCTGATCGTCCCCGGGAACAACGTCGCGAGCGACGACACGGTCGCCGGGCTCGAGTACAACGTGACCTGGACGCTCGACCTGCGCGCCCTGCACCCCGCCGGCTGAGCGCCGCGGCGGGGACGCGCCTGTCGTCCCCGCCGCGCCGTCACTTCGCCCGCCTGACGGAAGTCCCCCCGTGACACAGACCGAAGCCATCGCCACTCGCACGGTGCGCGGAGCGCAGCACACGCTGCTGCGCTTCCTCGCGCGCCGCGCCGTGACGAGCGTGATCCTCCTGTTCGGGATCGTGCTGGTCACCTTCTCCCTCACCGTCGTCGTCCCCGGCGACCCGGTGCGCGCCGCGCTCGGGGAGGGCGCCTCCTCGAACCCCGCCACCGTCGAGGCGTTCCGGGAGAAGTACGGTCTCGACCAGCCGGTGTGGGTGCGGTTCTTCCTCTACGTGGGCAACCTCCTGCGCGGCGATCTCGGCACGTCGATGACCACGGGCCGATCCGTCTCGGAGGACCTGGCGAAGGCCGTTCCCGCGACGGCGGAGGTGGCGTTCTACGCGATCCTCGTCAGCCTGGCGGTCGCGGTGGTGCTCGGGACGCTCGCCGCCTACCGCCGCGGCAAGGTCACCGACCAGGTCGTCCGCGTCGTGACCCTGATCGGCCTCAGCATCCCCACCTTCTGGATGGCGATCCTCACCTATCAGCTGTTCTTCATGAACCTGCACTGGGTGTCCGGCTCCGGGCGCATCTCGCCCACCATCACGCCGCCGCCGCGGATCACCGGGTTCTACACGATCGACTACATCCTCAACGGCGACTCGGTCGGGTTCTTCGATGCGACGAGCCACCTGGCGCTTCCCGTCCTCGTCCTCAGCCTGTTCACGATCGCGACCCTCACCCGGTTCGTCCGGACCTCGGTGCTCGAGGTGCTGGACATGGACTACGCCCGTGCCGCCCGCGCGAAGGGCCTGTCCGGCCGCCGCGTGGTCGTCGGCTACGTCCTGCGCGGCGCCGCCCTCCCGATCCTGACCCTCGTCGGCATCGCCTTCGGGAGCCTCCTGTCGGGAACCGTCCTCGTCGAGGCCGTGTTCGCCTGGCCGGGACTGGGCACCTACGCCTACAACGCGTCGAAGAACCTCGACCTGCTCGCGGTCACGGGCGTCGGCCTCGTCGTCGGGGTCATCTATCTCGTCATCAACCTCGTCGTCGACGTGCTCTACGGCGTCCTGGACCCCCGGGTGAGGCTGTCGTGAACCTCGTCATCCCTGAGAAGATCGCGCCGAAGCGCCGCCGGCCGCTGCTCCCGCGCGCCTGGCGCACGCCCCTGGCCCTCGTCGGCACCGTGATCGCGGTGGGATGGCTGATCGTCGCCGTCCTCGCACCCGTGATCGCGCCGCACGACCCGCTGGCCCAGGACCTCCCCCGGCTGTCGCCCCCGGGCCCGGACGCGCTGATGGGCACCGACACCAACGGTCGCGACGTCTTCTCCCGTCTTCTCACCGGGGCCCAGACCACCATCCCCCTCGCGCTCATGCTCGTCGTCTGCGCGATGGTCGTCGGAACCATCGTCGGCGCCGTCGCCGGCTACCTGGGCGGATGGATCGACGAGGTGCTCATGCGCCTGACCGACATGGTGATGGCGTTCCCGACGGTGATCCTCGCGATGGTGATCGCGGCCTCCCTCGGGCCGTCGATCATGAACGCGGTGATCGCAGGCATCATCGTCGCCTGGCCTCCGTACGCCCGCATCACGCGATCGCTGGTGCTGGGCCTGCGCACGCAGAACTACGTCGTCGCCGGCCGTCTCCTGGGATCCTCGCCGCTGCGCTCCCTGATCCGCGACGTGCTGCCGAACATCGCCGGTCCCGTCCTCGTGCTCGCCTCGCTCGACATCGGCACCGCGATCCTGCTGCTGTCGGGCCTCTCCTTCCTGGGCCTGGGCGCCCAGCCGCCGACGCCGGAGTGGGGGACCATGATCGCCGCGGCGATGCAGAACACCTCGGCGTGGTGGCTGGGGCTGTTCCCCGGCCTCGCGATCCTCACGGTCGTGATGGCGTTCAACTTCATCGGGGACTCCCTCCGCGACGCGCTGGACCCGCTCGCTGCGCGGGAGCGCGAGGCCGAGTCTCCGACGGCCGTGGAGGTGAAGGCATGAGCGTGCTCGCGATCCGCGACCTCCGCGTCGAGCTGGGGCAGACCAGGAGGCACCGCACCGAGGTCGTCCGCGGCATCGACCTGGACCTGGTCGCCGGGCGGGTGCAGGGCCTCGCCGGCGAATCGGGGTCCGGCAAGAGCATGACCGCGATGGCCGTGCTCGGCCTGCTCCCCGCGGGCGGCACCGCATCGGGATCCATCCTTCTCGGCGGGGACACCGAGCTCGTCGGAATGGGCGACCGGGCGTATCGACGGATCCGCGGGAAGCGGATCGGCATGGTGTTCCAGGATCCGTCCGCGAGCCTGCACCCCCAGATCACGGTGGGCTCCCAGCTCGCCGACGGTATGCGCGCGCATCGCGGGCTCTCGCGCGCCCAGGCGCGTGCGCGGGCGGCAGAGCTGCTCGCGCTCGTTCGGGTGCCGAACCCCGACGAGGCGCTGCAGAAGTACCCGCATCAGTTCTCCGGCGGTCAGCGGCAGCGCATCGCGATCGCCATCGCGCTCGCCTGCGACCCGGAGGTCCTGCTCGCGGACGAGCCCACGACGGCGCTGGACGTCACGGTGCAGGCCGGGATCCTCCACCTTCTGCGCGACCTCGCCACCGAGCGGGACCTCGCGGTGCTGCTCGTCACCCACGATCTGGGGGTGATGAGCGCCGTGGCCGACGACGTCGCGGTGATGCGCGGCGGGCTGATCGTCGAGTCCGGGTCCCGCCGGCAGGTGTTCACGGACCCGCAGCACCCGTACACGCGGGAGCTGCTGGACGCGATGCCCGACGCGCAGGACCCGCTGGTGGACGCCCCGGCGGCCGCGCCGAGCGGCGCGCACGGGAACGGCGCGCAGGGGAACGAGGCGCCCGTGAACGAGGCACCCGTGAACGAGGAGGAGAAGCGGTGAGCGACCCCCGGTCCCCGGTGCTGCACGTCGGCGATCTCGTCGTCGAGTACGGCGGGCGGTCCGCGTTCCGCGCGGTGGACGGCGTCTCGTTCGACATCGCCGCCGGAGAGGTGCTCGCCCTCGTGGGCGAGAGCGGCTGCGGGAAGTCGTCCACGGCGCGCGCCGTCGTGGGGATGGAGCGCCCCCGCGGCGGAGAGGTGCGCTATCGCGGCCGGGCCGTCCCGCCGCTGGGCCTGCGCACCCGGCCGAAGGAGCTCACGGCGATCCAGATGGTGTTCCAGGATCCGAACTCCTCGCTGAACCCGCGGCTGCGGGTCTCGCAGCAGATCGCGGAGGGATCCCGCGCTGCGCGCGCCCGCGGCGCGGCGGTCGAGCCCCCGGCGCACTGGCTCGAGGCTGTGGGGCTGTCGCCGACGCTGGCCGACCGCTATCCGTACCAGCTCTCCGGGGGTCAGCGCCAGCGGGTCGCGATCGCGCGGGCGCTCGCCGCGCGCCCGGATCTGATCGTCGCCGACGAGCCGATCTCAGCCCTCGACGCCTCGGCGCAGGCGTCGGTCGCGGCGATGATGCGGGAGTTGTGCGTCGCCTCCGGGGCGGCGATGCTCTTCATCTCGCACGACCTCTCGGTGGTGCGGCTGATGGCCGACCGGGTCGCGGTGATGTATCGCGGCCGCATCGTGGAGTCGGGACCGACCGCGACGGTGTGGGCCGATCCGGTGCACCCGTACACCGAGGCGCTGCTGGCGGCGATCCCGCACCCGGACGGCGCCGGGGTGCTGCCCGCCGCCCCGGCGTCGGAGGCGCCCTCCGCGTGGTCCGCGGAGATCCCGGAGGCCCTCGACCGCACCCGCTGACCGGCGCGCTGCGCTCCTCGCTCAATGACCGGCGGGGGTGAGCCCGTGCGGGGCGTTGTTCAGGCGCTCGGCGCCGTCGGCGGTCACCACGACGATGTCCTCGATCCGCGCTCCCCACGAGCCCGGGAAGTAGATGCCCGGCTCGATGCTGAACGCCATGTCCTCGCGCAGCACGAGATCGTTCCCGGGGGCGATGTACGGTTCCTCGTGCACGGATACGCCGATGCCGTGCCCGGTCCGGTGGAGGAACGCCTCGCCCAACCCCGCCGCGGAGAGCACGTCCCGCGCGGCCGCGTCCACCTCCGCGGCGGTGATGCCCGGGCGCACGGCGTCCACGGCGGCCTGCTGCGCGCTCTGCAGGATCCCGATCCGCTGCGCCGCCTCCGCGGAGGGCGTGCCCACGGCGTACGTGCGCGTGCTGTCGGAGTTGTAGCCGGACGGCACGGCGCCGCCGATGTCGACCACGACCACGTCGCCGTCCTCGAGCACGCGGTCCGAGACCTCGTGGTGCGGGTCCGCGCCGTTCGGGCCGGACCCGACGATGACGAACTCGACGGAGCGATGACCGGCCGCGAGGATCGCCGCATGGATGTCCGCGGCGACCTCCCGCTCCGTGCGTCCGGCGCGCAGCAGCCCCGGCACCGCCCGGTGCACCGCATCGATGGCGGAACCGGCACGGCGCAGCTCCTCGATCTCCGCGGCGTCCTTGATCATCCTGCTCTCACGCAGTACCGGTGTCGCGAGGTCCAATCGGACCCCCAACGCATCGCCGATCGGGATGACATGCAGGGCCGGGAGGGCGTCGGACACCCCGACGCGGGCCGGGGACCCGAGCGCAGCGGTGACGAGTGCATAGGGATCCTCGCCGTCCACCCAGTCCGCGATGCGCAGGCCGAGCGTGCCCACGGCGGTCTCCCGGACCTTCGCGAGCTCCATCCGCGGCACGACCACGACCGGGTCAGCTGCCGGGCGCAGAACGAGGGCGGTCAGCCGCTCGATCGTGTCGCCCTCCACCCCGAGGAGGTACTGCAGGTCCGGTCCCGGGCCGACGACGAGTCCGTCCAGGCCGGCATCCGCGGCCAGCGTGCGGGCGCGGTCGAGACGGGAGGCGTAGACCTCGGCGGCGAAGGGGGATGCGCTCATGTCCCCACGCTATTGCCCCGCGGTGTCGCCCGGGCCGTGGCGCGCAGCCGATCGTTCCACACGGGTCCCCGGCCGCCGAGCAGGACGAGGCCGACACCGCTAGCATCGAGGGGACCCCGTGCCCCGAAGGAGAGAACGTCGATGAGGATGCGTGCGCTCGTGCCCGGTGCGGTGATCGTTCTCGCGGCGCTCCTCGCCGGCTGCACCGCGACCGCGCCGGCGCCGACGGGATCGCCCTCCGCCGAGGCGTCGGCGCCCTCGCCGCTGCCGAGCGCGACGCCCACCCCCACCCCGACGCCGTCGGAGAAGACCTGGGCGTCGCCGGCGGAATGCGCGGCGCTGCCGCTCTCCCCCGGCGCGGCCTACGACGGCGCCACGCTGGGGGCCTGCGTGGCGATGGCCCTGCGCAGCACGGGCAGCGGACGGGAGACGATCCGCAGCGGGTCGCAGAACGGCGAGGTGCGATTCCGCTACGCCCCGGACTTCGAGATGCAGGGCACGATCGACGACGCCGAGGGCTCGATGGAGGTCACCTACATCGGTGGCCAGATGTGGATTGATCGCGGGACCGGACCGATCGCCGGGGACGTCACCTCCGCCGACCCGGAGGTCATGATCGCCGGGATCGCGGGAGAGCTCACGCGCATCTTCGCGGATCCCGCGGCGACGGTGGACCTGATCGCCGCGAGCCCGGCCTGGACCGTGCAGGAGCCGGCCCCGGTGGAGCTGCCGAACGCGACGACCGTCGACGCCTACCGGATCGTGAGCGACGCCGCCTTCTCCTGGGGCGGTGTCGGCGTGGACGCGTACGAGCTCTGGTATTCGGACGGATGGATCCCGGTCGGAGCGACCGGGACGGTCTCGTTCCTCGGCCTGACCGAGACGGCCACGCAGTACTATCACGACCTCGGCAGCCCGGTCGAGATCACTCCGGTCGGATAGCGTCGCGATGAGCATCCTGTTCACGGGGCGCGTCCGACCGCTCGCCCCCACGGGTCCCGACCTCGCCGAGGCCGTGCTCGTCGACGACGACGGCCGGATCCTCGCGGTCGGCGCGACGGACGCGCTCGCCGCGGCCCACCCGTCGGCGCAGCGGGAACGACTGGACGGGTGGATCATGCCGGGGCTCATCGAGCCGCACGGCCATCCGGGCACGGCGGCGGTGCTGCTGTCGGATCGGGTCGTCGATCTGCGTCCGGTCGTCGTGCCGACGGCCGCGCAGGTGATGGACACCCTTCGCGCTGCGATCTCGCGTGCGGCCGAGTCCTCGGGAAGCGTCTTCGCAAACGGCTGGGATGCGCTGCTGCAACGAGGTTTGCCGGAACCGGGACGCGCCCTCCTCGACGAGATGGCGGGGTCCGTGCCGCTCGTGATCGTGCACAACTCCGGCCACTCGGCCTACTTCAACACCGCGGCCGCGGACGTCGCGGGGATCAGCCGCAACACCCCCGACCCATCCGGCGCCTCGTTCGGGAGAGACGCGTCCGGGGATCTGTCCGGGGTCGCTCAGGAGGCGCGCGCAGTCGAGATCGTCACGGCACCGCTGCTGTCGGCGGCGCAGGCGGACATCGTCGGGCTGTTGGGCGCGCACGTCGAGGACCTTGCCCGGCGCGGATGCACGACCGTCGCCGACCTGAGCTGGAACCCCGCCCTGAACCCCGCGGTCGAGGCGCTGCGCGCTGCCGGCCGCCTGCCGGTGCGGTTGCGCTGGTACGAGATGTCCCGCCCCGGGGGTGCTCCGCGCGCCCGCGGCGCGGGGGATGCGATGACACGTCAGGTGGGGGTCAAGACCTGGTCGGACGGCTCGCCGTGGATCGGCAACATCGCCACGAGCTTCCCCTACCTCGACACGGAGGCGACCCGGGCGCTGGGACTGGAACCGGGACACGTCGGGCGCACGAACTACTCCCCCGACGAGCTGCTCGCCGTCGCGGAGCCCTACGCGGCGGCAGGATGGCAGCTGGCCTGCCACGCCCACGGGGACCTCGCGATCGACCAGACCCTCGACGTGTACGAGGAGCTGATCCGTCGACACCGCAGCGTCGACCACCGGCACCGTCTGGAGCATGTCGGGGCCATGACCCCCGGGCAGTTCCGACGTGCGGCCGCGCTCGGGGTCACGGTGAGCCTGTTCGTGGACCACATCACGTACTGGGGCGACGTCCTCGTCGACGACCTGTTCGGGGCGGAGCGCGGTGGCGCATGGGCCGACGCCGGTGCGGCGTTCGCCGCCGGTCACCGGGCGAGCTTCCACAACGACGGGTGGGTCACTCCCACCGAGCCGTTCCGCAACATGGCGGTCGCAGAGACGCGCACGAGCCGGACGGGGCGTGTCATGCCCGGAGGCTCCCCGGTCGATCGGCGCCAGTCGCTCGCCGCGCACACCGTCAACGCGGCCTGGCAGCTGTTCTCCGAGAACGAGGTCGGATCGCTGTCGCCGGGCCTCTTCGCCGACCTCATCGTCGTCGATCGTGATCCACTGGAGGCGACGCCCGACGAGCTCGCCGAGACCGAGGTGCGCGCCACGTATCTGGCCGGACGCCGCGTGGTCTGAGGCCACAGCGAGCGGCTGTCCAGACCATATTCCCGGATCGGCATATGGTCGAATCGTCGCGGTGCGGCGGCGTGCTGGATAGGGTGAGGCGCGTGGACATGCGCGTCGCCGCCTACGCGGTCATCACCGACGAGGACGAACGCGTGCTCCTCGCCCGCTGGACGGAGGGACGCCGCGCGTCGTGGACGATGCCCGGCGGAGGCCTCGAACCCAGCGAGGATCCCGAGGTCGCCGCGCGCCGCGAGGTCCGCGAGGAGACCGGCTACAAGGTCGCGATCGACGAGCTCCTCGGTATCCACTCCCGGGTGATCCCGGCCGGACAGAGGGTGACGCCCGGCGCGGACGCCCCCTTGCACACCCTGCGCATCGTCTACCGCGCGCACATCACCGGCGGCCGGTTGCGCTTCGAGAAGAACGGCACGACGGACATGGCCGGATGGTTCGACCTTTCCGCGATCGGGGCCCTCCCGCGCGTGAAGCTCGTCGACATCGCCCTCGGGATGGCCGGGGTGATGCAGTCGCGCTGAGACTCCTCAGCGCTCGCCGCGGCTCAGACGCGACGGCCACCACACCGCGCGGCCGATGTCGTACCCGAGCGCCGGGACGAGCAGGGAACGCACCACGAAGGTGTCCAGCAGCACGCCGAACGCGACGATGAACGCGAGCTGCACGAGGAACAGGATCGGGATCACCGACAGCGCCGCGAACGTGGCCGCCAGCACGAGGCCGGCCGAGGTGATGACGCCGCCCGTGATCGCCAGACCCCGCACGATGCCGTCGCGCGTGCCGTGCGCGAGGGACTCCTCGCGCACTCGGGTCATGAGGAAGATGTTGTAGTCGATCCCCAGCGCGACGAGGAAGACGAACCCGTACAGCGGGACCGCCGGGTCCGCACCGGGGAAGTGGAGCACGTGCGTGAACACCAGCGCGGAGACCCCCAGGGCCGTGCCGAAGGACAGCACCGTCGTGAGAATGAGGAGGATCGGCGCCAGGATGGAGCGCAGGAGCAGCATCAGGATGACGAGGATGACGCCGAGGATGAGCGGGATGATCACCGCCCGGTCGTGGATCGAGGCCTCGTTGGTGTCCACCGCGGTCGCGGTCACCCCGCCCACCAGCGCGTGGAGGGGAGCGAGATCCGCCCGGATGCCGAGGACGGTGTCCGCCGCGGCCGGGGAGTCGGCCGCATCCGCGAGCGTCGCCTGAAGGAGGACGCGTCCGTCCACCACGGTCGGCTCCGGCGTCGGGGTCCCCGGCGGGCCGAACGCCTGGATGCCGTCGGCGGTGACGGGAGCGGACCCGCTCGGCGAGTCCGCGGTCACCACGGCGACCCCCTCGACGCCCTCGCGCGCGAGGAGCAGGTCGGTCGCCTTCTGGAGGTCGTCGGCGTCGACGACGACGGAGGCGGGACTCCCCGATCCGCCCGGGAAGTGCTCGCCGAGCGCCGCCTGACCCTCCCGCGCGTCCGATGCGGACAGGACGAGATCGGACTGCGGGACGCCGTTCGCATCGAGCTGTGTCAGACCGAGCGCGCCGACGGCGAGGACGAGCGTGGTGCCGATCCAGATCAGGCGGGGCCGTCGCGGGATCGCCCGGGCCAGCCGCGACCACAGGCCGCGGCCGGGCATGCCGTTCTCCGCCGCCACGACCTCCGGTTCGAACGCCGGTCGCCGCGGCCAGAAGACGGCCCGGCCGAACACGAACAGCAGCGCGGGCAGGAGGGTGAGCGCGGCAAGCATCGCGAACACGATGCCGATCGCCGCGACCGGACCGAGAGCGCTGTTGGACTTCAGGTCGCTGAGCAGCAGGCAGAGGAGCCCCGCGATCACGGTGCCGCCGGAGGCCAGGATGGGTTCGACGGCGCCCTTCCACGCACCGACGATCGCGGCGCCGCGATCCTTCGTCGTCCGCAGCTCCTCGCGGAACCGCGCGACGAAGAGCAGTGCGTAGTCCGTCGCGGCGCCGATGACGAGGATGAAGAGGATGCCCTGCGTCTGTCCGCTGAGGAGGAGCACTCCGGCCTTCGCGAGCCACCACACGACGAGCAGCGCCACGCAGAGGGCGAACAGGCTCGTCGACAGGACGACGACCGGGAGCAGGAGTGATCGGTAGACCAGCACGAGGATGACCAGCACGGCCGCGAACGCCACGAGCAGGAGGAGCCCGTCGATCCCTGCGAAGGCGGCGACGAGGTCCGCGGTGAAGCCGGCGGGTCCGGTGATGTGCACGGTGACGCCCGCCGGTGCCGCGTCACGGAGCTCCGCGCCGAGCTCGCCGACCGTGTCGCCGACGTCGGCGTCCTCGAGGATCGGGACGAAGGCCTGCACGGCGCGCCCGTCCTCGGAGGGCAGCGCCGGGGAGACGTCCGGCGAGACCCCCTCCGCCCCCGTCGCTTCCGCCAGCGCCTCCTCGATCCCCGCGAGCTGCTCCTCCGTCAGCGACTGCTCGGCGACGAAGACGACGATCGCCGGGATGGCGTCGGAGTCGGTGAATTCGGGCAGGAGCGCACGGACCTGCGTCGCATCGGCGGATTCGGGCAGATACGCCGTGCTGTCGTTCGAGGAGACCTCGTCGACCTTCCCGAACAGCGGGCCGCCGAAGGACGCCGCGGCGAGCCACGCGACGATGAGGACGGCGGGCAGCACCCCGCGCAGCCATCTCCCCGGTCGTCTCGCACGGCGGCGGGCGGGGGCGGGAGCGGTCATCGGTTCCTCTTCGAGCTCTCTCATCGGTTCCTCTTCGAGCTCTCTGCGGGGATGACGGCGAGCCCAGCCGCCCGGGTCACTCCGGATCGGAGATGTCCGCGACGGTCGCGTCGTAGGCGTCGATGAGCGCGTCGGCGTCGACGAACAGGCTGTAGCCGTGCGTCCCGGCGCCCATCGCGATCCGGCGTCCGCGGATCGAGGCGTCCGCGAACACCGGCCAGTCGGTCGTGCTGCCGATCGGCACGATCGTCCCGCGCTCGTAGCCGGTCGCCGCCAGCGCGACCTCCGGATCCGGGAGCTTGAGCCGGTTCACGCCCACCACGGCGCGCAGCTTCGGCCACGAGATCTTCCGTCCGCCGGGCACCAGCGCGAACAGGAACGTGTCGTCGGAACGCTTGACGACCAGCGTCTTCACGATGCCCGAGGGCTCCAGGCCGAGCAGCGCCGCGGCCTCCGGGAGGCTGCGTGCGACGGGGCGCTCGCGGATCTCGATCTCGAGCCCGCGCCGGGTCGCGGCGGACCGGACGCGCTCGTGCGGATCGGGCCCGTCGACCGGGTCGACGGACGGGGCCGCGCTCACCCGCGGGTCCTGCTCACGCCTCGGGCGTGCTCAGCGGGTCGTCGGCCACCCACAGCTCGTCGTCGGCGCGCAGCGTCTGCCACGCGGCGAACAGCACGCCGATGGCGGCGCCGACGCCGAGGATCACCGCGATGACGGTGCCGACCCCGGCGCCCTTCTTCTTGGGCTCCGGCTCGACGACGCGGGCCACGGCGCGCGCCGCGCGGCCGGTGGCCGCGTGCCGCTTCGCGTTGGCGACGTCCCACGCGGTGAGCGCGTTGCCGATGACGTCACCGACGAAGGGGACGACGCGGTGGTCGACGACGTCGCGAGAGACCTTGACGCCCTTGTCCACCACCGGGACGACGCGGTTGTGGTAGACGTCCTGCACCGTCGGCACGAGCTGCTCCCGACGGAAGTTGTCGAGCTGTCTGCCGGCCTCACGGGCGACCGTGGCCGCCTCTCCGGCGAGGGCCTGCTGGGCCTCCCACAGCTTCGTCGCGTCGCCCTGCAGACGGCGGAGTTCCTTCTTGCGCTTGCGGCTGAGGCCCACGGTGCCCTCCCAATCGAAAAGGGGTTCGGATTCCCCATCTTGCCATGCCTGGCCGGGGATGACAGCGCGAAGTGGCAGAACCCCGGGGAACTCATCGGAAGCTCTGAGACAATGGACCCATGCCTCACGCCACGCACGTCGCGACCCTGCACACGAACCACGGAGACATCGTCGTCAACCTCTTCGGCGACCACGCTCCGCGCACCGTCCAGAACTTCGTCGGCCTCGCCGACGGCAGCGCGGACTGGACCCACCCCGAGACCGGCAAGCCGGGTGAGGGGCCCCTCTACAAGGACGTGATCTTCCACCGGATCATCCCCAACTTCATGATCCAGGGCGGCGACCCCCTCGGTCAGGGCGTCGGCGGCCCCGGCTACACGTTCAACGACGAGATCAACGCCGAGCTCGACTTCAACGACCCCTACAAGCTCGCCATGGCGAACGCGGGCCTGCGCCGCAACGCCATCACCGGCGCGGTGGAGGGCACCAACGGCTCGCAGTTCTTCATCACGACGGACCCGACGCCGTGGCTGATGGGCAAGCACACGATCTTCGGCGAGGTCGCCGACGAGGACTCGAAGAAGGTCGTGGACGCGATCGCCGCGGTGCGCACCGGTGCCGGGGACCGTCCGGTGGAGGACGTGGTCCTGCACTCCGTCGACGTCGTCGCCGCCTGAGCACGGCCGACTCTCCGCTTCCGGGCCCGCCCGCCGATGACCACCGCTGACTTCGCGGCGAACCGCGACAACTTCTGCTACCGGCATCCCGACCGGCAGAGCTTCGTGCTGTGTCAGCGATGCCTGCGGACGATCTGCCCCCAGTGCCAGACCCAGGCCGCGGTCGGGGTGATCTGCCCGGAGTGCATGAAGGAGCAGCGCAAGGCCGAGTCGCCCGCGCAGCGGAAGGCGCGTCGCTCCTGGCGAAGCGCGGTGGTGGTCGCGGCCCCCGGAAGCCGTCCGGTTGTGACGTACGCGATCCTCGCGATCACCTCCTTCATCGGACTGCTCCAGCTCATCCCGGGTCTGGGGTCGGCGATCACGGACCAGCTGCTGTTCTGGACGCCGTACCTGTACCCGAACCTCTTCGGCTACCCGTTCGAGCCCTGGCGGCTGCTGACGGCGGCGCTCGTCCATGGCGGCTTCTGGCACCTGGGCCTGAACATGCTCGCGCTGTGGATGATCGGCCAGAGCCTGGAGCCGCTCATCGGACGATGGCGCTACCTGACGCTGTACGTGCTGAGCGCGCTCGGCGGATCGGTGGCCGTGGCGCTGATCGCGCCGGGCACTGCGACCGTCGGGGCGTCGGGGGCGGTCTTCGGGCTGATGGCGGCGCTGCTCGTGATCGGGCGTCACTTCGGCGCGAACGTGACGGGGATCCTCGTCATCCTGCTCATCAACCTCGTCATCGGGTTCGTCCCGGGATTCAACGTGGCATGGCAGGCGCATCTCGGCGGAGCGATCACGGGCGCGCTCATCGGACTGGTCTACGCCGTGCTGCGCCGACCGACGCAGCGGGTCTGGCAGATCGTCTCGCTGGCCGGGATCGGTGTCGCCCTCCTTCTCGCGGTGGCGTTCCTGCCGCCGTTGATCATGCGCGCGCTGGCGGGCTGACCGCCCGGTCCTGAGCGGACGAAGGCCCCGTGTTCCCCGGAACGCGGGGCCTTGTCGTTGGGCATCGGTGATTCCACATGGGGACAACTCCTGTGAATAACACCCGTGTAATTCTCCCCAGGTGGGGATAGATCTGTGGATAACCTTCCGGAAACCCTGTGGAGAGTCCTCCCCACGCTGGGGACAACGTGTGGACAGGCGGCCTCGACCTGTGGATACGACGAAGCCCCCGCCGGCGTGGCGGGGGCTTCGGAAGCGTGGCGGATCAGCGCCAGCGCGTGGTCATCAGGAAGCCGATGAGCGCGATGCCGAGCCCGATGAGCAGGTTCCAGGACTGCAGCCCCGGGATCGGGTACTGCATGCCGGTGATGTAGAAGACGAGGATCCAGACCAGACCCAGCAGCATGAAGCCGACCATGACCGGCTTGAACCATGCCGCATTGGGAGCGGCTTCGCCTTCGACCCGCTCCACGGCGGGTTCTTCGCGCTTTTCGGGACGTGCCATGTCGCACAGTCTACCCGTCAGGGGACTCCCAACCGAGGCCGGTAGTATCGCGCCCATGACGCAAGCCGTGGTGGGGGACGTTCCGTTGCGCCGTGACCGTCGTCGCACGAAGCCGCGCCGGCGGGCATCCGTGACCGGCGTGCTGGGCGAGCTCCTGCTGACGGCGGGCGTCGTCGTGCTGCTCTACGTGGCCTGGCAGATGTGGATCGGCGACCTCATCATGAGCGCCGCGAACAACGAGAAGGGCCAGGCGATCAGTCAGGAGTGGGCGAAGGAGCCGGCTCCGGAGCCCCCGCCGGTGATCCAGGACCCGGAGACCCCGGACGCGCCCCCCGTGTACGAGCCCCCGCTGCTGGAGGCGCCCGGCGACGGCGAGTACTTCGCGCAGATGATCATCCCCCGCTTCGGCGCGGACTACAACAACACGATCGCGGGCGGCGTCAGTCGCCCGGTGACCCTCGACAACGGGTGGATCGGCGTGTACCCGCAGTCGAAGATGCCCGGACAGGTCGGCAACTTCTCGGTCGCCGGCCATCGGACGACCTGGGGCAAGCCGCTCAACCAGATCGACAAGCTCCGGCTGAACGATCCGATCGTGATCGAGACGCAGGAGGGCTGGTACACCTACCGGTTCCGGACGCTGGAGTACGTGACGCCGGATCGCGTCGAGGTCCTGCTGGACGTGCCGGAGATGCCCGGCGCGCAGACGGGCGAGCGCTACATCACCCTCACGGCCTGCTCGCCGCTGTACTCGCTCGCCGAGCGCATCATCGCCTACGGGGTGTTCGACAGCTTCCAGCCGCGCGCCGCGGGCGCCCCGGCGTCGCTGACCGAGGGAGGCCTCTGATGTACGGCGCACTGTGGCGGATCCTCCCCGGCCCCTGGTGGGTGCGGCTGCTGATCCTGCTGGTCCTCGTGGCGGCGATCGTCTACGGGCTGTTCTTCTACGTCTTCCCCTGGGTGAGCCCGATCATCTCCCCGCCGGAGGACGTGACGATCCACACGTCCGCGCCGTAGCGCCGGAATCCGAGCGATCGCACGGATCGTCGTGCGGCGAGGGCTGCGGGACGGCTACTTGTCCTTGCCGGTGCAGTAGTACAGGACGACCTCGGACTGGACGGGGACGTCGCCCGGTGCGACGGACATGGACCGCACGGTGGCGGGATCCGTCGCGGCGCAGTCCTTGTTCTCCGACGTCCGCGCCGTGAGCCCCAGGGAGGCCAGCTGCTCCGAGGCATACTCGAGCGTGCTCCCGGTGAGGTCGTTCAGCGTGACCACGCCGCTCGCGACGACGAGATCGACGACCGTCCCCGGCGCCACCTCGGCGTCGGCGGCGACGGACGCGTCGAGCACCGTCCCGCCCTGGGACTGCGGATCGTTCTGCCGCCGCACGGCGCCCACGCTCAACCCGGCCTTCTGCAGGGCGTCGGTGGCGGCCGCCTGGCTGAGGCCGGTGATCGGCGGCATCTTCACCATCTCGGCGCCGGTCGACACGTACAGGGTCACGGTATGACCGACCTCGATCCGCGATCCCATGCCGGGGTCGCTGCGGATGACGTTGCCCTCGGCCACCTCGGCGCTGGACTCGTTGATGCGTGCCGCCTTGAGCCCGAGGTCCTGCAGGGCGTCCTCGGCCCGCTCGTAGGTCATGCCGGACAGGTCGGTGACCTCCCGCGTGCTCGAGGGCAGCTCTCCCGCCGGGCGCATTGCGACGACCCAGATGAGGACGGAGGCGAGCAGGACGGCGAGCAGGGCGACGCCGGCCCAGATCCAGGCGACCGGCGGGCCGGACTGGGTCCGGGCCATGGTCGTGTCCGTGCTGAGCTGGCGGAGGGTGCGCGCCGTCTCCGCCGCCTGGCGAGGGCTCGGGCCGTAGAGCTCGCTGGTGAGCTCGCCCATCTGCTTCTTCGCCTGCTTCTTCGTCGGCACCGATCCCGTGGTGGCGGCGCGCAGGGAGTCGCGGAAGGCACTGGCGTCGGGGAAGCGCTGGAACGGGTCCTTCGCCAGCGCACGCAGGACGACGGGGTCCAGCGCGTGCCGTTCGGCCTCGTCCGGTGCGTCCTCGTGCAGCTCGCTCGGCGGAACCGGCGCCTCGCTCACGTGCTGGTAGGCGACGGCCACGGGCGAGTCGCCGCGGAACGGCTGGCGGCCGGCGAGCATCTCGTAGAGCACGACGCCGGTCGAGTAGATGTCGGTGCGGGCGTCGACCTGCTCGCCCTTCGCCTGCTCCGGCGAGAAGTAGGCGGCGGTGCCGATGATCTGGGTCGTCTGCGCGACGGTGGACGAGGAGTCGGAGACCGCGCGGGCGATCCCGAAGTCCATCACCTTCACCGCTCCGGACGGGGTGACCATGACGTTGCCGGGCTTGATGTCGCGGTGCACGACGCCGGCGCGATGCGAGTACTCCAGGGCCTCCAGGATGCCGTCGGCATAGCGCACGGCATCGGCCACGGAGACGGGCCCGCGCTGCAGGACGTCCTTGAGCAGCTCGCCTTCGACGAGCTCCATGACGATGAACGGAACCGGCTCGGACGGGGATCCCCCCGCCTCGGCGGACGGGTCCTCGCCCGCGTCGAACACCCGGACGATCGAGGGGTGCGCCATCCGCGACGCCGCCTGCGCCTCCATCCGGAAGCGAGTGCGGAAGGCGGTGTCGCGCGCGAGCTCCCGGTCGAGGATCTTGATCGCGACGGGTCGGCCGAGCGTCAGGTCCTCTCCCCGGTGCACCTGCGCCATCCCGCCCTGGCCGATGACCTCATCGACCCGATAGCGCTCGGCGATCACGCGCGACTGCGTGGACAACGAACGACCCCCCTCCATCTGATGACCTGTCGAGCTCCCTCGACGCCTAGCGGCCCTTTCCTGCGAGGGCCGGGGCCTGTCGGATCTCGGCGCGGTCCTTCTCGGTACCGTCGCCCCCGGTGGTCGCGTCCCCACCGGCGTTGTTGCCGCCCGGGGTCTCGGTGGGGACGGGGGTCGGGGTCGAGCCGCCCGTGATCGTCACCGACATCTGCGGCGACGCACCGGTCTCGCGCTGCTCACCGCTCTCGCTCGTGCAGATCGCGGTGTAGCTGGCCGTGAGCTGCTGGCCCGCGATGCTCGTGACCTTGATCGTCGCCTGGGTCTCCGTGCCGAACGTGCGCGTCGTCGAGCCGTCCTCGAACGTCGCCCCGCCCAGGACCACGTTGTACCCGCTGACGGTCCCGGTGCCGCTCGGGCACACGTAGGCGTCCCAGGAGAGCGTGACGTTCTTGCCGGACTCCGGCTCTCCGTCGACCGACGGCGGGGTGGACGGGGAGCCGACCGACACCCGGTCGCCGTACACGACCAGCGACAGCAGCGTGCCCGGGTTCACCGATCCGGTCGGCTCGACGCGCGCCACCCGGCCGACCTCTTCGTCGGAGGGGGCCGGGTCGCCGGTGGTGCAGTTGGCATCCAGGCCCGCGTTGCGCGCGGCGGCGGTGGCCTCGTCGCAGGTCATGCCGACCAGTCCCAGGTCGTTCACGTTGACGCGGTTCTGGGTCGGCTGAGGGCTGGGCGTCGAGGGCTTGGGCGACGGCTTCGGCGAGGCCGGGGCCGAGGTGCTGTGGGACGGCTCCGGCGACGGGCTCTGGTTGAACATCAGCGCCCACACGGTGCCGCCGAGCACGAGCAGGAGGAGGATGATCAGCACGATGAGCGGCGTCGTCCAGGCGCTGCGCTTCTTCTTGGGCGCGGCCTCCTCTTCGGCCGCCGCACCCGTCGGCAGCTGCGCCGTGGTCGGCAGGATCCGGGTCGCCCCCTCGGTGGCGCCGGTGCCCAGCAGGGTCGTCGCCGCGTCGTCACCGGCGGCGGCACCCGCCGCGATGGCGGGGACGGCGATCGCCGCAGAGTTGAGGTCGCCGCGGCGCAGGGCCTGGGCGGCGCGTGCGACGGTGGCCGCGGAGGACGGCCGGTCCGCCGGCTTCTTCGCGATCATCGCCATGACGAGGTTCTGCACGGGAACCGGCACGGTCGAAGGCAGCGGCGGCGGCTGCTCGTTGATCTGGGCCATCGCGATGGCCACCTGCGACTCCCCGGTGAACGGGCGCTTGCCCGCCAGGCACTCGTACGCGACGATGCCGAGGGAGTAGATGTCCGTCGCCGGGGATGCGGGGTGGCCGGACGCCTGCTCCGGCGAGAGGTACTGCACGGTGCCCATGACCTGACCGGTCGCGGTCAGCGGGACCTGGTCGGCGATGCGGGCGATGCCGAAGTCGGTGATCTTGACGCGGCCGTCGGGCGTGATCAGCAGGTTGCCGGGCTTGATGTCGCGGTGCACCAGCCCTGCGGCGTGTGCGGCCTGGAGCGCGGAGGCGGTCTGGGCGACGATGTCGAGCGTCTTGTCGGCGCTCAGCGTCCCCTCGCGCTCGATGATCGTCGACAGCGCCTCGCCGGGCACGAGTTCCATCACCAGGTACGCGGAGCCGTTCTCCTCGCCGTAGTCGAAGACGCTCGCGATGCCCTCGTGGTTGACGAGCGCGGCGTGCCGCGCCTCGGCGCGGAACCGCTCGAGGAACCCGGGGTCCCCCATGTACTCGTCCTTGAGGATCTTGATCGCGACCGTCCGCCCGATGACGTGATCGGTCGCCTCCCACACCTCGCCCATGCCGCCGATAGCGATCCGC
The DNA here is from genome assembly GCF_037083505.1 of Microbacterium sp. CCNWLW41. NCBI lineage: Bacteria > Bacillati > Actinomycetota > Actinomycetes > Micrococcales > Microbacteriaceae > Microbacterium > Microbacterium sp. CCNWLW41. The sequence goes on along the minus strand of NZ_JBAOJP010000002.1, from coordinate 275,663 downwards.
GACTGCAGCTCGTAGCGACCACCGAACGACACACCCTGCGTCGGCCTCATCTGTTCAGCACCGCCTCTATGACCTTCTTCGCAATCGGTGACGCGATTCCGTCACCGGATCCGTCCTGACCCTGCCCGCCGCCATCCTCGACGACCACCGCGACCGCCACCTGCGGGTTCTCCGCCGGAGCGAAGCCGGTGAACCAGAGGGTGTACGGATCGGTGTCGCCGTTCTCGGCCGTTCCCGTCTTCCCGGCCACGTCGACTCCGTCTATTCTTGCACCCGTCGCCGCGCCGCCCTGGACCCCCGCGACCAGCACGTCGGTGATCGCGTCGGCCTCCTCAGCGGTCAGCGCGCGACCCAGCTCCGAGTCCTCGAACGACTTCTGCACGGACAGGTCGTCGCCCAGGATGCTGTCGACCATCCGCGGCTTCATGACGATCCCGTCGTTGGCGATCCCGGCCGACACCATCGCCATCTGCAGCGGGGTGGCGCGGACGTCGCCCTGGCCGAAGCCCGTGAGCGCCGTCTGGTCGTCGCTGAGCCCCGAGGGGTAGGTCGACGGCGTGGACTCGAGGGGGGTCTGGAAGCTCTGGTTGAAGCCGAACTTCTCCGCCATCTGCTTGATCGCGTCGTCGCCGAGCGCGGCGGCGAGCTCCGCCATCGGGATGTTGCAGCTGAGGCGCAGCGCCTCGGCGATCGTGACCTCGTTGCCGCCGCCGCACGCGCCGCCCCACGCGTTGTGCACGGCCGTCGTGGTCCCGGGGAGGACGTAGGAGGAGGGGTTCGGGAGGGTCGACTGCAGCGTGTACTTCCCGGAGGCGAGCGCCGCCGCGGCGGTCACGATCTTGAACGTGGATCCCGGGGGGTTGAGGTTTCCGCCGAGCCCGCGGTTGAACAGCGGGTCGCCCGGGTCGTCCTCCAACTGCTGATACGTGTCCTGGGCCGCGTCCGGGTCGTGCACGGCCAGGGCGTTCGTGTCGTAGCCCGGCGTGGAGACCATGGCGAGGACGCGCCCCGTCTTCGGCTCCATCGCCACGATCGCGCCCTGGTAGCCGTCCAGCGCGTCGTAGGCGGCTTGCTGGATCGCCGGATCCAGGCTCAGCACCACGTTGGCGCCGCGCTGGGGCTGACCGGAGATGATCCGCTCGATGGTGGAGAAGAACTGGGTGCCGCCGGTGCCGGACAGCTCGCTGTTCATCGCCCGCTCGATCCCGGTCGCACTGCCCAGCGCCGGGTTGTAGAACCCGGTCACCGCAGCCCACAGGTGCGGATCCGCGTAGACCCGCTGGAAGGAGTAGACGTCGTCGGACGGCGTCGACGAGGCGATCTGCGCGCCGCCGGCCAGGATCGACCCGCGCTGGACCTCGTAGCTGTCCAGCAGGGTGCGCCGGTTGAACTCGTTCTGCGCCAGGTCGTCGGCCTGGACCACCTGGATCCAGCTCGCCGCGGCGAACAGCGAGAAGAACATCAGCAGCACGAGGAGGCTGATCCGTCTCAGTTCTTTGGTCATGCGGCACCGCCTCGGGCGTGACGGCGTTTCGTCTCGGTGCTTCGCTCCTCGCTCAACGACCGGTCGTTGAGCGAGCGGAGCGAGACGAAACGCGTGGAGATCAGGGTGGTCATCCGATCACCACCCGGGGCTGTCGACGGACGCGATCCGAGATGCGCAGCAGCAGTGCCACGATCAGCCAGTTCGCGACCAGGGAGGATCCGCCCGCGGCGAGGAACGGGGTCGTCAGACCGGTCAGCGGGATGACCCGCGTGACCCCGCCGACCATGATGAACACCTGCAGTGCGATCGTGAACGACAGTCCGGTCGCGAGGAGCTTGCCGAAGTCGTCCTGCCCGGCCAGCCCGATGCGAAGGCCGCGGCTCACGAAGACCATGTAGAGGCACAGGATCGCGAACAGCCCGATGAGGCCCAGCTCCTCGCCCAGGCTCGGGATGATGTAGTCGCTCTCGGCGAGCGGGGTCAGGTGGGGGCGGCCCTGGCCGAGCCCCGTGCCGATGAGGCCGCCGTGTGCGAGCCCGAAGATGCCCTGGACGAGCTGGTAGCTGCCGCCGTCCGCCTCGATGAGCTCCGGATTGAAGGCGTCGAGCCAGTTGTGGAAGCGACCCTGCACGTAGCTGAGGATCTGCGTCGCCGCGGCGACGCCGGCGGCGACCATGGCGAGCCCGATCAGCACCCAGCTCGTCTTCCCGGTCGCGACGTACAGCATGACGATGAACATGCCGAAGATGAGCACGCCGGTGCCGAGGTCGCGCTGCGAGACGATGATGCCGAGCGACAGCAGCCACACCACGATGACGGGGCCGAGCTCGCGCATGCGCGGCCACGTGAACCCGAGGAACCGCTTGCCGACCGAGGACAGGCTCTCGCGGGTGCGCACCAGGTACCCGGCGAAGAAGATCGCGAGGAAGATCTTCGCCATCTCGCCGGGCTGGAACGCGAAGATGCCGCCGATCGACACCCACACATCGGCGTTCGCGCCGGTGTCGCCGAGCCCGGGGACGAACGGCAGCAGGAGCAGGAGGATTCCCGCGAGGCCGGAGAGGTAGGTGAAGCGGTACAGGACCCGGTAGTTGCGCAGGGCGATGACGAGGGCGATCGCCCCGGCCATCGAGATCGCGGTCCAGGCGAGCTGCTTGGTGGAGTAGGCCGCCCACCCGGTGTTGTGCTGGGCGATGTCGATCCGGTAGATCATCGCGATCCCGAGCCCCGTCAGCAGGGTGGCGATGGGGACGACGAACGGGTCGGCGTCGCTCGCGACGAATCGCAGCACGATGTGCAGGGCGAACACGAGGATCGCCAGTCCTCCGCTGATCAGCAGGATCATGGGGTCGATCGTGCCGAGCGCGCCGAGCTGGACGAGGGCGATCGCGCAGCCGGAGATGAGGACGGAGAACAGCAGCAGCCAGAACTCGCGGTTGCGCTGGGTCTGGGGTCCGCGGATCTTGCGCAGCGCCCGCAGCACGCTGGTGTCGGCGGAGACCTCGGGGGCGGTGTCGGCGGTCACTTCGCACCTCCTTCCGCGGAGTCGCGAAGACGGTCGACGATCGACTGGGCGTCCTCGAGCGAGCGCGCGGTCACCGTCTCGGTCACCCGCGAGCGGTCGAACTGCGGCAGATCCCGCAGCCTGATGCCGGTGTCCTCGTAGACGCTGGAGAGGGAGATCGGGCCGATGTCCTGCTGGATGCCGCGGAAGATCACCACGGTGTCCTCGTCGGCGCCCACGAAGAACCGGGTCTGGGTCCAGCTGTAGCCGCCGAACAGCGCCGCGGCCAGCAGGACGATGATCGCCGCGGCCCCCGCGATCCAGCCGATCCGGCGACGGTGCGCGCGGCGGCGGTCCTCCTCGATCAGCTCTTCCAGGTACTCGGCGGCGGGCTCGAAGTGCGTCGGCTCGTTCGCCGCCTGCCGGACCGGGTGCAGCCAGCTCGGGCGGGCCGGTCGCGCCGCCGGGACGACGACGCCCTGCGGGTTGGAGGCCGAGCCCACGATGGTCGGGGCTCCGGAGAGCACCGGGTGCTGGCCGCCGACGTCCACGATCACGATGGTGACGTTGTCCGGGGCGCCGCCGTCGAGCGCCTGCTTGAGCAGGTTATCGGCAGTTCGGCCCGGGGCCATCCCGAGCTTGAGGGCCTTGGTGATGTGAGCCTCGTCGACCACGCCGGACAGGCCGTCGGAGCACAGCAGCCAGCGGTCGCCGGGCTGCGTCGCCATGACGATGAGGTCCAGCTCCGGATCCGCGTCCATGTCGCTGAGCACGCGCATCAGCACGGAGCGGCGGGGATGGAACCGCGCCTCCTCGGGAGTGATGCGGCCGGAGTCGACGAGACGCTGGACGAACGTGTGGTCCGCCGTGATCTGGGTCAGCACCCCGTCGCGGAAGAGGTAGATCCGGGAGTCGCCGATGTGCCCGATGACGGCGTAGTCGTCGACCATGATGATCGCGCTGAGCGTGGTGCCGAGGCCGGCGAGCTCCGGGCGGTCCTTTGCGGCGCGGATCAGGTCGCCGGCGGCCGTCGTCGCGGCGGCCTGCAGCGCGGCTTCGGCGTCCATGGTCGCCGAGTAGGCCTGGTCCAGGTTCTCCAGGCGCTGGATCGCGATGCTCGACGCGACGTCGCCGCCCGCGTGCCCGCCCATCCCGTCGGCGACGACGAAGAGGTTGGCCCCGGCGTAGCCGGAGTCCTGGTTGTTGGAGCGGACCTTCCCGGTGTGGGAGATCGCGGCGCTCGAACCCTCGAAGACCATGACGGCGGTTACGCTCGCAGCTCGAACGTCGTTGCGCCGACCTTGATCGGCGTGCCGATGGTGACGGCGACGGGCGCGCCGACGCGCTCGCCGCCGAGGTATGTGCCGTTGGTCGAGTCGAGGTCCTGGATCATCCAGTTCTCCCCCCACAGCAGCAGGCGCGCGTGGTGGCTGGACGTGTAGTCGTCGCGGATCACGAGACCGGACTCGCTGGAGCGGCCGATCGTCATGGGCTCGCGGCCCAGCGGGAGCTCCAGGCCGGCTTTCGGTCCCGAGGTGATCACGAGGGTGGAGACCGTGGAGGTCGTCGCAGGGCCGCCGGGCTTGCTGGAGCGCGCGGCGCGCGGCTTCTCGACGGGGGCCGTCGCGGCGTCCGGGGAGGAACCCTGCGGCGGGCGGACGGTCGCGGGGGCCGCCTGTGCGTCGGGCATCTTGCGCACGCGCACGCCGAACAGGTCGGCGCGCAGCGAGTAGACGACGGCGAAGACGAAGAACCACAGCAGCACCAGGAAGCCGATGCGCAGAAGAAGGAGTGTCAGCTCGCTGGGATTGCTCACGGCGTCGCTCCGAACATGCGGGGGCCGGCGTCGCCGCCGCGGCGGGAGGAGACGGGCACGACACGGAAGGTCAGATCGGTGCGGCCGATCGTGATGACCGCGTCCGACGACAGCACGCCCTCGCGCACCTTCTGGCCGTCGAGCTTGGTGCCGTTGGTGGATCCGAGGTCGCGGAGCATCGCGCGCTCGCCGTCCCAGAGGATCTCGGCGTGCTTGCGGCTGGAGCCGGCGTCGGCGATCGTGACGTCCGCGTCGCTGCCGCGGCCGATCACGGTGCGGGCACGGGAGATCGTGTGCCGCTGCCCGCCGACGTCGAGCACCGCCTGCCAGGTGACGCGCTCGTCGGCGGCGCCGGAGACGACCTGCACCGTCCCGGTGGCGACCTTGTCGTCGGCTTCGAGGGAGATGGAGAGCGGGCCGGCGAAGCTGTAGCCCTGGTCGCGCGCGTGCTTCGACAGCAGCGCGTGGAGCTCGTCGGTGAGCGCGCCGCCGAGCCCGTGCATGGCGGCGGCGTCCTCGTCGCTGAGACGGACGACGAAGGTGCTGGGGGCGATGATCCGGTCCCGGCTCACCACGGCAGCCTTCGTGTCGACCTCCCGGCGCAGGGCCGAGGCGATCTCCACGGGCTGGATGCCGCTGCGAAAGGTCTTCGCGAACGCGCTGTTGACCGCGCGCTCCAGACCCTTCTCAAAGCTGTCTAGTAGTCCCACTGGGCTCCCAAGGCTCACCGATAGGTACGGCCATCGTAGCCACACGCCCTGAATGATCCCCTGGACGCCGTATCTCCGTCGAAGCGGAGGGCGATGGCGTGCGACCAGGGATTCCCGTAGGGATCGCCTCTCACCGGACGTTCGGCAGCACGCGAGAGCCCGCCGTTCGCGGGCCAGTGCGGTTTCGAGCACGCCCCGCGCTCGTGTTATCCTCGGGAGGTTGGTTCCTCGGGGCCGACATGCGCGAGTGGCGGAATAGGTAGACGCGCTGGCTTCAGGTGCCAGTGCCGGCAACGGCGTGGGGGTTCAAGTCCCCCCTCGCGCACCATACGGTGTGGCTCAGGAAAGCGGCCCGGGTTCGATCAGAACCCCGGGCCGTTTCGCTTTTCCATGGCGGTTGCCGCAGGTCTGGCGAGCAGGCCGCGTGCGCTGACCAGGACCACAGCCGCGCACACCAGCGTCCCGGCGAGGACGGCGAAGACGGTTCCGAGGCCGGCGGTCGCGGCGATCGTCCCGACGGCGCCGTAGGCGACCGGGCCGAGCCCGAGCGTCGCCAGGGACAGCAGGGCGGTGACCCGGCCGAGCAGCTCCGGGGGCGTCGCCTGCTGGATCCGGCCATGACCGACCACCATCGTGGCACCCGTGGCTGCGCCGAGCACCCCGCCGAGCACCACCGCCGTGCCGGCATCCGCAGCAGGGAGGAGGGCGAGGATGCCGGCGCCGAGGGCGAGGCCGCCCAGGACGACGCCCCGCGCGGCGCCGGGTCCGCCGAGGAGACGGCGCGGGAGGGATCCGAGGATCACGCCCGACGCCAGCCCGCCGAGGCTGAAGACCGTGAGGAGAGCGCCGGCGACGGCGGGCGGCCACGCTCTCTCCTGGGCCAGCAGCACGATACCGATGGCGACCGGCCCCGAGAACGGCAGCTCCGACAGGGCCGTGGCGGCGACGAGAGGGAGCAGGCCGCGCCGCCGGAGCTCGCCGAGCGGCACGGGCGCGACCGATCGCATTCCCCGTCGTGGTGCGATGGCGGCGACGCGGGTTCGCACGGTCAACAGGAGCCCCACGGACACAACAAACAGGAGGGCGACCGAGGCGAGGGCGGCGGCGAGGCCGAGGGTCAGCAGGAGCGCGCCGACCGCGGGGCCGATGGCGTTGCCGATACGCAGGCCGGTGATCCGCCAAGCCTGGAGCCTCGGCAGGGTGTCCGGCGGGACCAGGCGGGCCGGCAGCGCCCCCACGGCTGGGATGAAGCACGCGTCGACGACGCCGAACGACAGCGACAGCGCCAGCAGCCACCATGGCATCGGGCCGAGCACGGCGGCGGCCGAGGCTGCTCCGACGAGCAGGACCGCGCGCGCCGCGTCGGTGGCGATCGCGATGCGTCGCGGATCCAGACGATCGGCAAGCAGACCGCCCACCAGCATGAGGGCGGCGCGGGGGATCGCCCCGACCGCCAGGACGACTCCCGTCCACAGGGGGCCGCCCGCCTCTCCCGCCGCCCAGGTCAGGACCAGGTAGTAGCTCACGTCCCCGAGGATCGCGGCGGTGTAGGCGAGCAGCCACCGGGTCGCGGGGCCGCCGGCACGGACCGCGGTGGTCATGGCCTGCGGTAGAGCTGCACCTGAACGACGACGGGCGGACGGACGGACTCTCCACCGGACGCCGGAGGGCGGTCCCGATAACGCTCGACAAGCGCGAGGATCTCGCCGCGCAGCGCCTCCGCATCCCGGTCGTCCAGATCCAGGCGGTGGTCGACGAATGCTGAGGCGGCGAGCCATTCCGCCGGGGCGGCGGCCGCGGATCCTGCCAGGGCCTTCAGGTCGGCGGCCGTCGCCAGCAGGTTCGCGTGCACATACGCACGCGAGGCCTCGTCCTCGTGCTGCGCGGGATCGAACTGGACGACGTCGCTCCCGGCCCGCCACCAGCGTTCGCGGCGCGTGCCCCGGTCCGCGTCCTCCTGGATGAGACCCCCGGCGGCGAGGCGGCGCAGATGGTAGCTCGCCGCCCCGGAGTCCATCCCGAACTCCCTTCCGAGGGCGCGCGCGGTGGCGGGACCGTAAGCGCGCAGCCGCCGCAGGAAGGCGAGCCGTGTGGGGTGCGAGAGCACACGAAGTTCCGCGGTCCCCGGCTCGGAGGGCGGCCCGGGTGGGCCGGGAGCGTCGGTGTCCATGCGACCCCACGCTAGGGGTGCGAAGAGATCTTCGCAATAGAGTGCGAAGAATCGTTCGCATTCTGTTCGGCCGCCTCCGGCGGAGGAAGGTCTGGACTCTCGGCGGTCACACCATCTCCCGGGGACGCGGTGCGAAGAGAAGCCCGCCGCGCGCGTCCTCGTCAGATGCCGCTGATCGTCGCGCCGCTGATGGTGGGACGCGGAGCGACGGACCCTCGTGTGGATAGGATGTGGACAGTGAAATATAAATTTCACATTACACACCTCGGAATGTTCGGGCAGTGACTTGTCGGGCGATCTGAGCAGACACAGGAAGCAGAGAGCACATGAAGAAGCGTCGATACCTCGCGACCCTCGCGGTGGCGAGCGGGCTCATCCTCGGAGTGGGCGGGACCACGGCCGCAACGGCGGCGCCCTTGACCCTCTCGGCAGCATCGGCCGTTGACGTCCAGGTCAACGACCGAATCGCGATCGAGGGCGTCCAGCCTCACCTGGGCGGCTATTGCAAGCTCGTGCAAGGAGAAGGGCACGTCTCCTGGAGCGTGCCGACGGTCTACCCTCCTGGCACCCGGGTGGTCGCAGAGTCCACCGACCCCGGACGCGAGTGGTCCTCATCCTTCGCGATCTCGGACGGAAAGGCCCGGCTTCCCACGTACAAGGGCTCCCAGACCACGACCTACCGGGTGAAGTTCGTCACCCCGACGGGGACCGAGTCCAAGGAGTCCACCATCACCTACTCCCGCCCGTACGTCGGTTCATGCGGCACCACGTTCGTGGTCAACGGGACCGGGCCCCAGAACATCGACTACCCGGAAGCTGAGGCGATCCGCTCCGTCTCCGATGGGGGTGCGGGAGTGACCGACCTCGTGATGGATGAGGGTTCGTTCCAGAGCGCCGCCTATCGCTACGTGGTTCGTGTCGACGGTCGGTACGCAGGCGAGGTCCACGCGGGAACGGCCTACTACCTTCCGAACCGGAAGAACAGCGACGGGACCCGGACGATCACGGTCCGGACCGACCCGGGCGCCAGGACCGTCGAGGTGTTGATCGACAACACGACACCGGGAGCCTCGCTGTCCGCTGACCAGCAGCTTCTCGTCTCCAAGGTCGTCGGCTAGGAGGACTGAGGATTCCCGACCCGAGGGGCTCGCGTGCGATCGAAGCGCGGGCCCCTCGTCCTTGCCGCTCAGCGGGCGACGGGCGAGTTCCCTCGCATGCACGCCGATCCGCAGTCCCAGACCGGTTCTGGTCATGGATTCCGAAGGGCCGGCCGCGTGGCGGCCAGCCCTTCGGTCGGAGGGGCCTTCGCTGGGGGGAGGCGTCCGGTCCCCTCGGCGCCGGCTCGGTTGGGGATGGGGTGCCGACGCCACCGCTGGGTCAAGCGGCGAGGTCAGTCTATCGCAATATTTCAATATCTATTGTGTGATATATTTCATCCATGCCGACCCTCGGACTGCTCCTGGCGACGGGTGACAGTGTCAAGCAGGCCATGGCTCGGGTCAGCGAGCGCGTCGGGCTGACCCCTCTGCAGGCACGGGCGATCATCGCCCTCGAGAGCGACGGCGCCTCGACTCAGCGAAGCCTTGCGCTCACCTGCACGACCACCCCCAGGAACGTGACGGCACTCGTCGACGCTCTCTCCGCGCGCGGCCTCGTGACGCGCGCCGCTCATCCCAGGGACCGGCGATCCGTGCTGGTCACGTTGACGCCGGAGGGCCACGGGCTCGCCACGCGGGTCGAGGAGGAGTTCCGCGCGGTGTCCCGTCGTGCGCTCGCCGCACTCGAGCCGCACAGTATCGCAGCGCTCTCTCATGCTCTGGAGGCCATAGGCGCGCAGTTGGCGGCATCTTCGGGCGAGGCGCGTCCCTCGGGCGGGGGTTGAGCGCGAGTAATATTTTTCGTTTCAGATGCTACTATGAAGCATGTAACGTTGTGGCGGTGTGAGGGCACCGTCGAGACACGGGGAATGGGGTGGTCGGGTTGCCGATCCCGACTGGCGCGGAGCAGGAGCCGGCGAAGCGGACGCTGCTGCGAGAGAAGGTGTTCGAGCGACTTCGCGAAGCGATCCTGGATGGGACGCTGCAGCCGGGAGAGCGGCTCTACGACGACGAGATCGAGAAGTGGCTGGGGGTGTCGAGAACCCCGGTACGGGATGCGATCAACGAGCTCACCCGGGCCGGGCTCGTCGAGATGGCGCCGAACCGTTACACCCGTGTCGCGGTGCCGGTCGAAGAGGAGGCTCATGCCGCTCTGCAGACGCTCGGCGTCATCCTCGGCGGCGTGGTCCGAGTCGCCGTCCCGCGGTTGACGGCAAAGGTCAAGAAGGACGTGCTCCGCCAGCTGGCGCAAGTGATCGAACGCCTGCGCGCTGGCGACGGTCCCGGAACGAACGTGAAGGCGACGGCCTTGTGGCGGACGATCATGCGGGAATGCGGCAATCCGATCCTGATCGCGCTGTGCGAGCAGACGATCGACGGGCTCGCCTTCAAGCTGCGGATCGCCACCGTCAACAAGATCTTCGACTTCGACGTGTTCGCTGATCTGTTCCAGGAACTCGCCGATCGCATCGAGGCGGGTGATGCGGTGGGTGCGGAACTCGCCGTCGAGCGGGCTCATATGCTGCCGACGGGGGAAGAGTGACGCGCAAGGCAGCGGCGGAAGGCGATCGGCTCGTCTCGAGCGGGATCTAGCATCGTTTCATGGAGTCGGAACGCGCCGAGTTCGCTCTCGTAGACACCAGTCGGTGGCGGGTTCGTGCGCGCATCTGGTGGTCGCGGCATCCTTGGCTCGTCGACGGGATCGTCGCCGCCGGGTACTTCATCCTCTCTGCACTTCTCATCGTCCAGGTCGAGATCTTGGAGGACCTGGGCGATCCGCTCAACGTGCTCCGGGCCGTCGGGGTACTGATCGTCACGACCGTCGCGGTGCTGCTGCGCCGCCGCTGGACGGTCGTGATGAGCGTTGTCGTGCTGGTCCTGGGCGTGTTCTCGGCGTTCCAGGCGACGAGCGCCGACATGATCGCCATCCCGATCATGCTGTTCAGCTTGGCTGTGCACCGCACGGTCAAGGCCGCAGCGCTGTTCTTCCTTCTCTTCGTCGGGACCTCGCTCGCTGTGCCCTGGCTGCCGTGGGCGCCACCGGAGGCGCGCGGGGACGAGTTCGACGCCGCTCTGCTCATTCTCAGCGCGAGCATCGGGCTGCTTGTCGGGATCGCCACACGCAACCGCAGGGACTACCTGCGCTCGCTGGTGCGACGGGCACGTGAGCAGGAGGAGCTGGCGGTGGTGACCGAGCGAGCCAGGATCGCCCGGGAGATGCACGACATCCTCTCGCACACCCTGAGCGTGGTGGCGACCCTCTCCGAGGGGGCAGCGAGAACGAGGGACGAGACGGCGGCACGGACGGCGATCAGTCGAGTCGCGGAGGCCGCCCGCAGCGCACTCAACGACCTCCGAGGCATGCTCGGCGCACTTCGCGAGGACGGTTCGGCACCGCTGGCGCCCCAGCCGACGGCGAAGGATCTCCCTGAGCTCGTCCAGCGGTTCCGCGAGGCGGGCCTGCCTGCTCAGCTCACGGTGCGAGGGCGTCGCGAGTCCGGCCCCGCTGTCGAGCTCGCCGTCCACCGCATCGTGCAGGAAGGACTCACCAACGCGCTCCGGTACAGCAGGAACGCCACTCGCGCCGTCATCCTCGTCGACCACTCCGCCGAAGGGACGGCCGTCGTGGTCGAGAACGACGGCGCTCTCCCGAACGCCCCCTCCATCGGTGCGGGGCAGGGGCTTCGAGGATTACGTGAGCGGGTCGGACTTCTCGGCGGTACGCTCGACAGCGGTCCCCAGGCCGACGGAGTCTGGCGTCTGCGAGCCTGGATACCGGATGCCATGACCCGGAACGGAGAAGCTCATGACTGAACCGTCGATCCGCGTCCTCCTCGTCGACGATCAGGAACTCGTGCGGATGGGACTGCGTCTCATGATCGAAGCGGAGGACGGGCTCGAGGTCGTGGCGGAGGCCTCCAGCGGCGCGGAGGCGATCACCCTCGTCGACGCGCTTCGACCCGATGTGGTGCTGATGGACATACGCATGCCGGGAGTCGACGGGATCACCGCCACCCGACGCATCATCGAGACCAGCGCCGACGCGAAGATCGTGATCCTCACGACGTTCGACCTCGACGAGTACGCGTTCGGAGCCCTGAAGGCCGGCGCGAGCGGGTTCCTCCTCAAGGATGCTCCCCCGCATCAGGTCGTCGCGGCGATCCGAGCCGTGCACGCCGGCGACGCGGCCATCTCGCCCCGGGTCACCCGCCGAATGCTCGACCTGTTCGCCGACAAGATTCCGGATGACGCCACGCCCCTGCCCACCGTCGACGCCCTCACCCCGAGGGAGACCGAGATCCTGATCGCCATCGGCGAAGGGCTCAACAACGACGAGCTCGCCGAACGCTTCTTCCTTTCTGAGTCCACGGTGAAGACGCATGTCGGCCGAATCCTCATGAAGCTCCACCTCCGCGACAGGGTCCAAGCGGTTCTCTTCGCCCACCGCAACGGGCTCGTCTGACGCCGGTTCGCCTGGTCATACCCGGGTGCCACCGCAGATACCGGTCCGAGGTCCGACGTTCCCTCGCGGCGCGGGAGCGACGATGGATTCACCGGGTAGCGGGCGATGAGCTCGACTCGGGGAAGGCCTCTTCCCTCCCCAACGGGGCCTTCGATCGAGAGAGCGTGATGTCGAAGCTGACTCTCCCTCCATGCTCTCTCGGGTGTTGCTCGCCCTGACCCGAACAGCGGCGAGCAACACCCCTGCACGGAGGACGAAGCCTCCGTGTCACGACGTGCACTCAGGCATTCAACGAAGGAGAACTCATGACGCTCTTGTCCCCACCCGCCACGACCGGCATCGGCTTCCCGAGACCGCACCCCGATCGCGGGGAACCCCAGAGGCCTCGCCGCGACATCCGACGAGCGGCTGACGCCTCCGCCCGGGTGATCGAGCGGCTCTCACGGCGCGCTGCGCTCCCTGTGCTGCGGGTCGCCCTCGCCGCCATCATGATCTGGTTCGGCGCACCCAAGCTCGTCCCGGGCGGGAGTCCCGCCGAGACGATCGCGGTCGACACCGTCTCCGCCCTCAGCGGGGGGCTCGTGACCGGAGACCTCGCCCGCCTGATCCTCGGGATCCTCGAAGTCGGGTTGGGAGTGGCGCTTCTGATCCCGAGGCTCCGCTTCCTCGCCCTGCTGGCGCTGATCGGACACATGTGCGCAACGTTCACTCCGCTGCTGCTCTTTCCCGGACTCACCTGGCACGCGCCCCTGGTCGGGAGTCTCGAGGGCCAGTACATCCTCAAGAACCTCGTCCTGATCGGCGCGATCCTCGTCCTCCTCGGCTTCTCCCGTGAGGAGGACGCAGGCCGGCGATGACATCCTCGGCGACAGTGCCGTCATCGCTCGGCGACTCCGTAACGCGCCCCCAAGGTCCCCTTGCCCTCGTCGGCAAGGGGACCTTGTCGTTCGCAGGTGGCACTCGGCATGCCGTCTCCTACCTCGGTACGACGCGGAGGTTCATGCCACGGCTCGATTCGCCGGAACGCCCGTTTCGAGATCGTTGAGTCGTCGGGGAAGCCCGGCACAAGAACTCGAGAACCACTCACGACCCACCCCAGATTGGAAAACACCATGAAGAAGTTCACGAAGATCGGCACCTGCACCGCTCTCGTCGGCGCCATCGTCCTCGGCGGCGCCGTGGCGGCCAACGCCCACGGTCTGGTCGGCAACGGCCTCAAGGGCGGGCTCGGCCCGTCGGACGTGACCGCTCGCCAGGCGATGCCGAACACCGGGCTCGGCTCCGTCCAGTGGGACACGCAGTCCGTCGAAGGGCCGAAGGGCTTCAGCCTCGACCCGGCGACCGGGGGTCCCGCCGACGGACAGCTCGCCTCGGGCGGCAACAAGCAGTTCAGCGAGCTGGACGCGCAGTCGCCGGAGCGCTGGATCGAGAACGAGGTCGAGGCCGGCCAGACGATCGACCTGAGCTGGTACTACACCGCTCCGCACAAGACGTCGCAGTGGCACTACTACATCACCAAGAACGGCTGGGATCAGAACGCCCCGCTGACGCGTGACCAGCTCCAGCTGCTGCAGACGGTCACGTGGGACGGATCGGCCGCCGCGGCCCAGCCGAACACGAACGGCGCGGTCCAGAAGATCAAGCTGCCGGCGGATCACACGGGCGATCACGTGATCCTCGCGGTGTGGGATGTCGCGGACACCGCGAACGCGTTCTACAACGCCATCGACATCCACATCGATGGTGAGGCGCAGCCGGAGAAGCCGGACACCGTCGCGCCGTCGGCCCCGTCGAACGTGCACGCCATGAAGGTGACCACCAACACGGTCGATCTGATGTGGAACGCGTCGTCGGACAACGTCGGGGTGGACCGTTACGAGATCCAGCGGGCGGTGAAGGGTGGTGAGTTCGAGAAGGTCGGCACCACCGCCGGCACTTCGTTCAAGGACACCGGGCTGACCGCGTCGACCGCGTACGACTACCGTGTCGTCGCGATCGACGGCGCCGGCAACACCTCGGCCGCGGGCACCTTCTCCGTCACCACGAAGGACGAGGTCGTGAACCCCGGCCCCGACACGGAGGCCCCGACCGCGCCGAGCGGGGTGCACTCCATGAAGACGACCGCGGACAGCGTGGATCTGATGTGGTCCGAGTCGGAGGACAACGTCGGTGTGGACCGCTACGAGATCCAGCGGGCGGTGAAGGGCGGCCAGTTCCAGACCGTGGGCAGCACGGCCAAGACCTCGCACCTCGACACGGGCCTGACCGCCGGCACCACGTACGAGTACAAGGTCGTGGCGTTCGACGCCGCCGGCAACGCCTCTGCCGCCAGCGACGTCTTCACCGTCACCACGAAGGCCGACACCAACCCCGGCCCCGTCGACCCGACGGTGAAGCCCTGGGCAGCCAACGGCACCTACAAGAAGGGCGACCGCGTGTCGCACAACGGCTCCACCTACGAGGCGCTGCAGGACCACCGCGGCTACGGCGACCCGAACTGGATCGACTCCCCCGCCCTGTGGAAGAAGATCGGCTGATCCTCTCCCCCTACCGCCCCGGCCTCGCGCCGGGGCGGTAAACATCTCCCATGTTGCATCTGAAATTTTAGCTTGTTACAATTTCACCGATCCCCTCCCCAGGGCATCGCCGTCGTGCACCAGCTGAGCCCTGCAGACCAAGGGGTTCGTTCGTGCCGGCGTGACCGACCCGGGCCATCGCCCTCTAGATCCCCCTTACCCCGAAAAGGAACCCCCCATGATTGAGAAGAATCCCCATCGCCCTCTCCAGGGCAAGAAGCGGTACATCGCCATCGCGACCCTGGCCAGCCTCGTCGCCACCGGCGGCCTCGTCGGTGCGACGGTCACGGCACAGAGCACGATCGCGAACAACCAGATCACCATCACCAAGCGGCTGTCGGACGCGAGCGTCACCGCCACCGGTGACCCGATCGCGCTGTCGTTCCAGGCGGGTGCGGATATCCGTGAAGCCCTAGGTGCAAGCGACTCCGCCTTCCATAAGCAGAGCACGGTGACCCTGACGAACTCCGGCGAGAAGGCCGCCACCGTAAAGATGAATCCGGTTGCCGACCTGCTCCTCCCGCACGCGCCCTTCGACGGCGTGAACACGCAGCTCTCCCTGATGGTCACGGCCAGCGACAACGGCGCGAGCGGCACGATCCTCCAGCAGGTGCTGGCGGGAATGGGCGAAGGCAGCGTCCCGATCAACTACGAGATCACGATCCCGGCCGGTGAAAGCCGCACGTACAACGTCGGGTTCGCGTGGCAGCGGCCCCACGCGACGGACGACACGAAGTTCGATGTCGCGACGGACCTGTCCTTCGACCTCGAGTTCGGCTACAAGAACAACGGCGACGCGGGCGCAGTGGCGGCGACGGCCGAGAGCACGATCGCGGGAAACAGCATCGTCATCACCGAGGCCCCCAAGAGCGACGCAAAGGTCGAGGTGTCGGGAACCCCGATGTCCCTCTCCTTCACGGAGGGCGACGAGGTCGGTGCGAACACGTCGACGGCGCGGCAGGAATACGTCCTGACCAACACCGGCGAAACGGACGCCACCGTGCGGCTTCAGTCCGTCGACGACCTGGTGATCCCCACGAAGCCGGGTCTGGGCAGCCAGGACGTCGCCGGGGTCC
Source organism: Microbacterium sp. CCNWLW41 (assembly GCF_037083505.1). Classification (NCBI taxonomy): domain Bacteria; kingdom Bacillati; phylum Actinomycetota; class Actinomycetes; order Micrococcales; family Microbacteriaceae; genus Microbacterium; species Microbacterium sp. CCNWLW41. The sequence continues at coordinate 259,765 of NZ_JBAOJP010000002.1, read as the reverse complement.
TCCGCGCGTACACCGGCAGCGCGCTGGAGCCCGGGATGGTCAACGCGGTCTTCTCGCAGAAGGTCGCCGGGGCGAACGCCGCACCGGGAACCAGCCTGCCGTTCACGGTGCCGGCCGGTGAAAGCGTGACTATCAGCGTGGACTTCTCGTTCGCCAAGGGCACCACGATCTTCACCGACTACAACAAGACCTTCGACCTGAAGTTCGACTACATCAACAAGCAGTAACCACGGCGTTCGCCGTCACGGAGGGGCGGGTCACGCCCGCCCCTCCCCCGCGCAGCAGGAAGGAGAACCCGAGATGCGCGCCCTCCTCATCACCGTGCGAGCCCTGGTCTGGGCCGCCCTCATCGCGCTCTCGGCGCCGTTCTTCTGGCAGTTGACCACCGGTGGCGCCACTCTCGCGGTCAACGGAACCTCGATGGTCCCCACCTATGAGCGCGGCGACGTCGTCTTCCTCGACCGGGTCGAAGACCCTGGGACCGACTTCTGGAAGCCGGGTCAGATCGTCGCCGTCGCATTCTCCGCCAGCAATCCCGATCACGACCGTTACATCCACCGGGTCGACAGCGTCCTCGACGATGGACGCGCCGTCCTCAAGGGAGACGGCAACCCGGAACCGGACGTCTCCCCGGTGTCCCTCGACCAGGTCGTCGGCGTCCCTGTGACGGTCCTCCATCAGCCCGCCGCCGACATCTATCTCTTCACCCAGAGCTGGCTGGGTCGCATCGTCATCTTCGGCGTCGGAATCAGCGTCCTCGTCCTCGTGGAGCACGTCGCGAAGAGACGCCGTAATTCCGGCTTCCCTATGCCGGAAGGACTCTGAGCCCGTGAACTCCGTCGTCGCACTCGGCCTCGCCGTCGCCGTCCTCTCTCCGCTTCCCGCCGACCGACCGGACTGCCTGTCCCTGGAGGGCGAGCCGTTACGGATCTCGACCGTCCAAGGCGCCGGTCCGATGGCCCACACGACCTCCCTGTCGATCCGGAACGGCTGCGACGCAGAGGCGACCGTTCGACTTCGTCTCTCACCTTCCGACGGCAATCCTTCTGGCGCCTCGGCGATCCGCACGGAGTTCCGCGCGGAGGGCGTGACGCTTCTGAGCGCCCCGTGGGACGAGGTGTCCGACCCGTCCGCTGCGATCCGGGTTCCCTCGGGCGTGCTCGACCTCACCGTCCGCACCACCGTCGGAAGCGGTGAGGCACCCCCGGCTCCCGGCGTCCACATCGCGGACTTCGAGGCTGACTGGGTCATGAATCCGGACAGGCCCGCCGCATCTGCGACCGACATCCTCGGCGTAACTGGCGGGGAGGTCGGCTACGGCGCGGTGCTGGTTGGTGCCGCCGCGCTCGGGGCGGGCGTCATTCTGCGGATGTCGACTCGACGCCGCTCTGTGGCCGCGCCACAGGAACAGAAAGAAGAAGAATGAACGCTCAGCTCGCCACGGGACCGATCCCTCGCCCTCTCCTGCGCGAAAGCGTCCTCGAGCGCATCCGTGACGCGATTCTGGACGGCACGCTCCCGCCGGGAGAGAGACTCCGCGACGACGATCTCGAGGAGTGGCTGGAAGTCTCACGGACGCCCATCCGCGGAGCACTCCACGAACTCGGCCGCATCGGCCTGGTGGAGATGAAGCCCAACCGCTACACCAGAGTCACCGTCCCGACGGAGCAGGACCGGTCCCACGCCGGGCAGACGCTCGCAGTCCTCCTGGGCGGTTCCGCCTGCCTGATCGTTCCGCACCTGGGCCTCGCCGCACGAGAGACGCTCGCCGAGAAGGCGGACTGCATCGCGCACGCCATCGAGAACGATGAGCTGAGCACGATCGAGATCTCTGCCCTGTGGCGCAGCTACGCTCAGGGGAGCCCGAACGGCTGCCTGACGCACCTGTTTGAGCAGAACATCGATGCACTGGTCTTCAAGGCCCATCTCCAGACGTCTTTCCCGTGCGCGTCAGCCGATCAGCAGGCCGATGCCTGGCAGGACCTCGCAGACGGTCTCCGTCGGGGCAGCAGCTCCGAAACACGGGAGACCATAGTCCGGATCTACGGTCTGCGGTAGCGAGAAGAAGCCGTCGGAATGCGTAGAACTACGTAGGCGAACAGGACAGATCGGGTGGACCTACGTAGGCACCGCCTGGCGCGGCGGAGATAACGTCGGTGCAGGTAACGCGTGGGGGCGCGGACGCACAGGAACCCGGATCATCCGCGGAGCCGCCCCGGGAGATGTCGTCGGACGTCGCAGCCGGGTCCGGTCCCGGGTGAGGTGACGACCGGCGAAACCGTGACCCCGTCTGGGGCGGGGACACGGGTCGACGCCGCCGCACTCTGGGGATGATGCGGCGGCGTCGATGGTCCGCGGCGTCGAATCGCCCGCGCGGAGGTGTCAGACGCGTGCGAGCGCGAGGAGCTCGACCCGATTCGCGCAGCCGTATCGGCGCAGCATGCGGGAGACGATGCCTTCGACAGTCCGCGGCGACAACCGCATCCTCGTCGCGATGACGCGGGTGGGTTCGCCGTGGGAGAGCCCACGAAGGACCTCGCGTTCCCGCGTCGAAGGAGTGACGTCACGGAGGAACGAGTCAGCCGCCCAGGGTTCGCGCCCGACCTCCCGCGCCAGGGCCAGCGCGAGGGACGCTGCGCCGCGTCGCACGGGCGAATCGGCGGCGAGACGAGGCCACAGCTGGCCGAGCAGACGCACGGCGAGAAGGTCCGCGCCGTGTCCTCGCAGCCGGCGGACGACCGCGAGGGCTTCAGCGTGATCCCCCGTGGACACGAGGGCTCGGGCGACGTCCTCGGTCACCGCCGTACGCGTCGTGCGACTCGGTCCCGGCCCCGCCAGCACCTGCTCCGCGGCGGCCTCGCTCCCCGCGACGAGAGCCATGAAGAGCAGCTCCGCGCGCTGAGCGGGGAAGCCGTCATCCCCCGCTTCGGCCGCAAGGCGCAGCAGGCCCGGGACGGCCTCGGGGCCGAACCCCGCATCTGCGATCACGCGAAGGCCCTCGGTGATCGAGGACAGGGCCCAGAACCCGTGGTGGCCGCCGGGGCGGTCTCGCCCCGAGGTGTCCCCCGGATTCCCCGTCGCGCGGGCGAGGGCGTCGGCGAACGGGCGCAGTCCGAACGGGTCGCGCTCGGAGACGGCGACCGCCGCTCTCCTCAGCCCGCGTCTGGCCCGCTCAAGTATGCCGGTGCGGGCGACGACGGAGGCACGCATGAGGTCGTGAAGAGGCGCGAGACGCGCCGAGCCGATCACGTCGTACTCGCGGCTCCAGAGCGGCGGAGCATCGGAGACGGGCCGCCAGCCGAACTGCTCGTGCAGGATGAGCAGCAGCGCGGCGGTCTGGTCCTGGCACTCGCGATAGCCGGGTTCGCGATGAGCGTCGTCCAACAGAGCCAGCAGCACCTCGCGTCCGGCATGCGGTTCTCCTCGGAAAGCGAGGTGCGCTCCCCGCCAGAGGCGGGCGGCCATCTCTTCGGCGGGATCCGTGCTCAGTGTCCCGGACCGCAGAGCGACCGGATCGATCTCGTCCTCCGTCGAAACGAGGGCGGTCAGGAACACAGAGCCGTCCGCGACGGCGGCGCCGGCGGCTCGAGAACTCTCGTTCAGGCGCCGGAGGGCCGCTCGGGCGTCAGGACGGAACACGGCCAGTCGGGCGAGCAGGTGCGCGGCGTCCGCGATGCTCGGCGTATCGCCTCGGGTCACCCTGGCGATGCGCTCGTGGACGCGGGCGAGGGCCCGCGACACGTCGCCGCACACGGCGTCGACCCGTGCCCGAAGGACCCAGAGGTCCGCATCGTCGTCACCGGGGATCGCGTCGAGGAGGGTTCGGGCGTCGTCGAACCGCCCGACGCCGAGGGCGAGTCGGGCGAGCCGCGCGGTTTCCTCGGCAGGGAGGGCTCCTTCGGTGCGCACCCGCCACGCCGCGAGTCCGACCTCCGCAGCCGCGCCGCCGTCGCCCTCGCTCATCTCCCGGCCGAAGTCGTGCCATAGCCGTACGCCTTCTCCGGGGTGGCGGGATTCGGAGAAGACGACTCGCAGGGCGCCGACCCGCAGGGACAGGCTTCGGTGACCGCCGGCGGTGAAGCGATCTGCGCGCAGCAGACCCTGCTGCCGCAGTGAGGCGACCACGTCACCTCCCAGGAGCCGCCGTGCTGACCGCTCGGGAAGCGAACCACCCAGGGCTGCAACGTGCAGCGCACGGCGGTGTGCGGGGCCGAAGCCTGCGAGGAGAGCGTCCGAGGAGGCTCGGAGCGCGTCCTCGAAGGCGGACTCCCGGTGCGGATCCCACACCCACTCATCGTCGTCACGAATCAACGCGCCGGCACGCACCGCCGCGGCCGTCACGGACGGGAGCAGCCCCTGGTGTCCTCCGCTGACCTCGCTCAGACGCGACACGGCGACGGCGCTCGGCTCCCCTCTCAGATGTTCTCGCATCAGCAGCCGCACGCGGGTCGTGTCGACCGGGCGGATCTCCTCCACGCAGAGGACTCCCGACGCCGTCAGCTGACGGAAGGACTCCGGCAGCCCGGAACGGGAGGGCGTGAGGATCACGAGGAAGCCCCGCCCCTCCCCGGCGATGCGGCTCAGTCGAGCGGCCTGGGCGGCATCGAGCGTGTCCGCCCGTTCCACGAGGATGAGCGGCGGGACCGGTCGCGTGATGAGGGGGAGCGGGTCGAGGGCATCGGAGACGGGGGACCAGCGTCCCTCGCTCTCGACGTGGACGACGAGCTCGGTGCTCCCGTCTGCGGAGGTAAAGGGCTGCACGAGGATCGCGTCCTCGACGAGCAGGTGATCCCGTAGCGCGGCGGCCCCCCACATCCCGGGCAGCGCGACGACACCCCCGCCTCTGCTGCCGCCCGTGTGGCAGCGGGCATGCTCGGCCCGGATGAGCTCGGCGATGGCCGTGAGTGTCTCGTCTCCGGAGCGGGTCATCCGTTCAGCTCCGCCCAGAGCTCGTGCCGGCTGCGCACCCCCAGCTTGCGATAGCCGTTGCGCAGATGGGTCTCGACGGTACGGGCCGAGATCCGCAGACGGACGGCGATCTCGGCGTTGCCGAGGCCGTCGCAGACCAGCGCTGCCACCTCGCGCTCGCGCGCGCTCAGCGCGTCAGAGGACCGGTGCCCGCGAGCGGCACCGCGGGCACCGGTCCTGCGGTGCAGGCCCGGAGCCGCGATCGGGTCCGTCGCCGCCCGGATCCTCCCCACCGCCTCCGGGTGGGCGAACGTCGGAGCTGCTGCGAGCCCCGCGAGTGCTCTCTCTCGCGTATCGTGATCCCGGGCGGCGACGGCGCGCAGCGCACGGGCGAGCTCCGTGTCGAGGGGGGAGTCGGCGAGGACGTCCGCGACACGGGGGACCAGATCCGCCGGGAGCTCCTCGAATCGTCGGAGGACCACGGCGCGGAGGGCGGGAAGCACTCGTGCGCGTTCCGACCTCGGGGAGTCGAGGATGACGCGCAGATGGTCTGGGGATGAGCGCAGGGCCTCGGCCAGCGGCAGCAGCCGGGCGGCACCGGCATCGAGGATGGAGGAGCCGACCTCGCCGATGCCGAGGTACTCGGTGTCGGTCAGGCCTGTGTACGCCGTCACACCCAGGACGAGGCCGATCAGCTCGACCACGGGGCGGATACGCCGCCGCAACGGGACGCCGGAGTGGAGCTGGGCATACGCCTCCGTCATGCGTCGGCGCAGCGACCCCTCCGGCTCACCGGTCAGGTAGCCGCGGATCAGGTCCATCATCTGGGTCGCGCACAGTGCCGGGACCATGCGTTCGTCCGATGCGCGGTACCAGGGCAGCGTCTGCATGGCCTCGGCCGGCTCGCCGATGCAGCACTGCGCGAACTGGGTGCTCAGGTGCAGCCACTCGGCGGCGTACAGGGGGACCTCGGCGGTGGCTGCGGCGGCGCGGAACGCTCTCAGCATCCGGGCGGCCTCCACCTGGTCGCCGACGGCGGCGTGCGCGGTCGCGAGCAGTGCGAGGGCGTGCAGGTGCGCCAGCTCGTGGTATCGGTCGCCGGGAACCGGGCGCGGCACGATCCGCCGGCCGTAGCGCGCGATCAACTCCTCGGGGCCGCGCTCGTGCCAGAGCACCATCATGCGGAGGGCGTGCAGGACGGAGTCGTCGTCGGGCTCGCCGCCTGCCAACCGCTCCAGTCGCGTGAGGATGGAGAGGACCGGTGCCGTCTCCTGGAACGTCACGATCCGGATATACGCGGCGAATCGCAGGGCTCCGGGATCGTCTCCGAGCGCGGCGAGCACCGACAGAGCATGCTTCGCGCGCCCGGACTGCAGCTCGATGCCGGCCCGCACGATCTCGGTCTCGACCGTGCGCTCCCGCATGCCCTCCAGCAGGATCTGGGCGCGGGGCAGCAGTCCGGCGGCCGAGCAGTCACGCGCGCCCTGCAGGAGCTCGGCGTCGTCGAAGTCGATCCCCGCACGCACGGCGGCGAAGACCGAACGCCGCGGATACCGGGACGCCGGCCGGTCCTCCCACAGGCGCCGACGCTCGTCGAGGGGAAGCTCCCAGTCGGCGATGGAGAGCTCCAGGGCGAAACGCAGAGCGCGACAGCCGAGGCGGACGTGCGCTCCCTCCCAGGCGACGAGCCCCGACTCCTCGAGTCGGGCCAGTGCCTCCGCCTCCCCGGCGTGCCGGGATTCCGCGGGAGGCAGCTCGCCGAGGAGCGCCAGTCGGAAAAGGACGTCCCGCTCCTGCGATGCCAACGCCGGCACGTGCCAGGCACGCGCACACAGGGTGGCCGACTCGTCGAGGAAGGCCGGGGTGCCGTCGAACACGATGACGCCGTCGACGAAGGCGAGCCAGCCCTCGTCCAGTCCGTGCGAGAGCACGGCTGACGCGGCCGCGGCATTCCCCGAGGACACATCGAGGAGATACGTGCGCACCGCAGCGGAGGCGCTCGCCCCGAGTTCCTCGCGGATGAGGTCGGCGACGTCCCCGTCGTCCAGACGCGGCACGGTCACGTGAAGGCCGCGCGGGGTCCCTAGCGCCTCGCCGAAGCGCCGGGCGACCGTTCCGCGGGAGGTGCACGCGACCATGCCGACGCGGTCGTCGCGTGAGAGCATCTCCAACACGTCAAGTGATCGCTCGTCCAGCAGTTCCGTGTTCTCCGCCACGAGAAGAGTCGTCTTGTCCCCGCGGGTCGCGGCCTCGTAGCGGTCGCGGAGGAGCGTGAGGGCCTCGCCGCGGGTGAGCCCGGGCCGCTCCGCGAAGACCGGCAGGGATCGGGTGGAAGCGGCCTCGGTGCCGTCTGTCGGAGCGGCGGGCGCGCAGATCAGCAGGCGTCGGCCGGTCCGGGAGGCGACGCGCCGCAGCAGCGTGCTCTTGCCGACCCCGGTGTTCCCCTCAAGCACCAGGATCGGTGTCGCCGCACTGTCGCAGTGCGCGACGAGCAGATCCTCCACGCTCCGTCGCGCGGATACGTCCGCAGACTGCATATCGGTCCCCCTCCGTGGGCGGCACCCCCAGGCCGCCGCCCGTCCCCTGACGGGCGATCGCATGGATTGTATGTCACAGACGTCCTAGATGGCAGCAGTTCTTGACGGAGCGAGGCGACAAAGGCATGAATCGCACACCAGAAGCGATAACCCGGGGATGCTGATGCAGTTCTGCAAGCTTGCGATCGTGTAATGTTGCAGGGCTGCAAGTTGTTGTCGCCACCGTCGGCGCCCGCGTCGATCCGTCGGCGGCGGGTGCGACGTCATCCCTCGTCCTCGGAAGGCCGCATGACCACCGCCACCGACATCACGGAGAAGGCCGAGGCGGAAGCCCCCGCCTCCGCGCCGATCATGACCCACCGGCAGATCATGCTCGTGATCTACGGACTCATGGCCGGGATGTTCCTCTCCTCGCTCGCCCAGACCGTCTTCGGCACCGCGATCCGCACGATCGGCGACGACCTGCACGGCCTCGACCAGCAGGCCTGGGTCACGACGGCCTTCCTCATCACCTCGACCATCTCGGTGCCGCTCTACGGAAAGCTCTCGGACATCTTCGGGCGACGCCCGCTGTTCCTCATCGGCATCGTCATCTTCATCCTCGGCTCGCTGGCCTCGTCGTTCTCGACCTCGATGATGAGCCTGGCGGCCTTCCGCGCCTTCCAGGGCGTCGGGGCCGGGGCGCTCATGGCGCTGCCGCTGGCGATCATGGGCGACATCCTCGCGCCGCGCGAACGGGCCAAGTACCAGGGCTACTTCTTCGCGGTCTTCGGCATCTCGACGGTGATCGGCCCGCTCGTGGGAGGCCTGTTCGCCGGCGCTGACGAGATCCTGTGGATCGACGGCTGGCGGTGGTGCTTCCTCATCAACATCCCCATCGGGCTGGTCGCGCTGTACATGGTCACGCGGTTCCTGCACCTTCCGAAGATGGCCAAGCACCATGGGCCGCGCATCGACTGGTGGGGCGCCGCGGCGGTCATCGTCGCCCTCGTCCCGCTGCTGCTCGTGGCCGAGCAGGGCCGCGAATGGGGCTGGGGATCCGTGGCGGCGATCGCCTGCTACGTGACCGGTGCCGTCGGCCTCGTGGCGTTCGTCCTCATCGAGATCGCCATGAAGCAGGACGCCATCATCCCCATCTCGCTGTTCCGCTCCGGGACCTTCTCCATGGCGACGGTGATCGGCGTGCTCGTCGGCTTCGGCATGTTCGGGGCGATGATGACCATCCCGCTCTACATGCAGATCGTGGTGGGGCTGAACCCGACCGAGTCCGGGCTGTCGATGATCCCCATGGTGCTGGGTCTGATGATCGCCTCGCTCGGATCCGGACAGATCACCGCCCGGACGGGGCACTACCGGATCTTCCCCGTGCTCGGCACGCTGTTCACCGCCGTGGGCTTCCTCCTGCTGACGATCGTGCATTACGACACCCCGCTCTGGCAGGTGATGCTCGCGATGTTCGTGGTCGGGCTCGGCCTCGGTCAGCTGATGCAGTCGCTGGTGCTCGCGAGCCAGAACTCCGTCGACCCCCACGAGATGGGCGTCGCCTCCAGCGCGGCGACGTTCTTCCGCCAGATCGGCGGGACCCTCGGCACCGCGATCATGCTGTCGGTGCTGTTCACCGTGCTGCCGACGAACATCGTGCACGGCATCTCGGACAGGGACACGCTCACCGAGGCGCTCGACGCCGCGATGGATCCCGCGGTCGCGGAGAAGCCGGGCAACGTCGCGATCATGGACCAGCTCTGGGGGCCGATCGTCACGCCGATCGAGGCGAAGATCCAGGAGCAGCTCGACCAGGGCGCGGCGCAGGCCACGGCGGCGGCCAGCGCCGCCGTGGCCGACGCGGTGAGCCAGCAGGTGCAGCAGGGCGTCGCGGCGGGCGCGATCCCCGCCGAGGGCGCGCAGGCGGTCATCGACCAGCAGGTGGCCGCCGCGCTTCCCGCCGCGCAGGACGCCGCGCTGGCCGCGGCCGCCGAGAAGGCGCACGCGGCGGTCGTCGACGGGTCGCTGCGCGTCGACTGGGCGGACGCGGCGCAGCGCGGCCACTGGGTCGGCCAGCTGGTGCCCGAGCTGGAGAAGCAGATCGGCGCGGAGGACTCGGACGTCGCGAGCGCCTCCGGCGGGTCGATCAGCGACACGTCGTTCCTCACGGGCGCCGACGCACGGCTCACGAAGCCGTTCATGGTCGGCTTCACGCAGTCCACGGTCACGATCTACTGGGTCGGCTTCGGCGTGCTGCTGCTCGCCTTCGTCCTGTCCTGGTTCTTCCGCGTGCCGCCGCTGCGCCGCGTCTCGGCGCTGCAGGAGCAGGCCGACCTCGCCGGTATGACCGACACCGGGAGCATCCGAGTCCACCGGGGCTGAGAGGATGGGCACGGGGATCCGCCGCCGCGCGCGCCGGATCCGCCCCCTCGCCGAGGGGCGCAGCGGGCGAGAACCGCGGAGGAGCAGCGGATGACCAACGTCGACACGACCGACAGCGCCGGTCGTCGCGAGCGCAAGAAGATGCAGACGCGCAAGGCCATCCACGAGGTCGCGCTGCGTCTGGTCGAGGAGCACGGCCTCGACGGCATGACCGTCGAGCAGATCTGCGCGGCCGTCGACGTGTCTCCTCGCACCTTCTTCAACTATTTCCCGTCGAAGGCGGCGGCCGCTCTGGACCTTCCGGAGACGGTCGTCTCGGCGGCGTCGGCGGAGCGGTTCCGGCAGACGGACGGCGAGCTGGTCCCAGCGCTGTGCGCGCTGATCGGCGCGTCCCTCGACGACGGCGTCGACCGGGGGCGGATGAAGGGTCTCGTGCTCAAGAGGCCGGAGCTGCTGCCCGCGTTCGCGCAGTGGATGGGGGCCGCCAGGGAGCAGCTGGTGCGCCTCGCCGCCGAGCGCGCGCGGTCGGAGCAGGAAGCCGCCGCGGCGGTGGCCCTCGTGATGGCCGCGCTGAGCATGCTCGTGCACGCGTCGTCCTCGCCGGAGCGCTCCGGCGTCGACCGGCTCCGCGAGATGGTGGACCGGCTCGTCGCGGTGCGAACGGCCGGCATGACCCCGCTGCCGCCCCAGGGCTGACGCCTCGCCCAGAGAACGGACACGCCCGGGCGGTGTCAAGGGGTCCCGGTCGATCAGCGGACCCCGTGGACAACCGTCGCGTCCCTCGCCTATGGTGGAGGCGCGCGCACATGGGGATGATCGCACCGCCCGATTCCCCAGAGACGGCGGGACTACCCCAGAGTCATGCGATCCCGTGCGTGCGATTGGGCCCCCTCGAGTCGCCCAGTCCCCAATGGGCCACTCGAGGGGGCCGCTCTCGTGTCCCGGGGTCGGTGCTCCCCTGTTCGCCGACGTCCAGGAGCGGAGGACGCCGGAACGCTGGATCGGGCGGTGTCGGTGACAGACGAACGAGTTCGGCCTCGACCGTCCCCCAGCGAGCGGTCGACGGCATCACGGGATAAGCGATCCGGACGATCGTGCCGCGGTCGTGTCCTCTCCCCTTGTCGAACCCGTCGCGACCGTTCTCGTCCTCCGGGATATATTGTGCCACCGGGATGAAGATTTGTCCCCCAAATGGGGGACAAATCTTCCGGATCCGCGATATGCTGATCGGGACGCACCCTCCGGTCGTCTTGGCCCTCACCGCTCCCCCCGCGGTGAGGGCCGCACTCGTCTCCGGGGATCCTCGGTTAAGACAACGGTTATGTCTCCTTCTTGCGCGGGGTGTTGTGATCCCCCCTCCCTCCATTACGGTAAGAAGCGTCGGTGCGTCCTGCGTCGGCAACGCCCCCAGCAGAACGGCAGTAAATGAGCACCCAGGGCACAGTGAAGTGGTTCAACGCGGAGAAGGGCTTCGGCTTCATCTCCCCCGACGACGGTGGGGCGGATGTCTTCGCGCACTACTCCGCCATCCAGTCCAACGGCTACCGCTCGCTCGACGAGAACCAGCGCGTCGAGTTCGATGTGGCGCAGGGCCCCAAGGGCCTGCAGGCCGAGAACATCCGTCCGCTCTGACAGCGGCGCGGAGTCTCTCCGCGGAGGAATCAAGAGCTCCCCGGGCCCTGAGGGCCCGGGGAGCTCTGTTGTGTCCGGGACGTTCCATCCCGGTTTGGGGTCGGGTTTGGGGAGTTCCGGCCCCGGGAGGCGCCCCGAAGCCCCGGATCCCGCCCCAAACCGGGCTGGGAGCGGGGGGCGGGGGCGGGGGTGTGGGGGTCAGGCGTGGGAGCGACGTTCCCGGGCGCGCACCAGGCGGCCGATCTCGGTGCCGGCGGCGCGGACCAGGCCCGCGTACTCCTCGCGCAGCTCGGGCGTGACGCGTGAGCTCGGCGCCGAGATGCTGATCGCCGCGACCGGCTGACCGTCGTCGCCGATCACCACGGAGGCGGTCGCGAAGACCTCCTCGCGCCAGCGGGACGTCGTCGAGTAGCCCTGGCGACGGATCTGCGCGAGCTCCTCCTCCAGCTCCTCCACGGTCATCTCCGCCTCCGCCAGCTCGCGCGGGTGCGCATCGACGAGACGGCGCCGCCGCGCGGTGGACAGATGGGCCAGGATCGCCTTGCCCGTCGCCGTGCGGAAGATGGAGGCGGCGCCGCCGAGCGGCTCGACGTAGCGGACGGGATGAGGGCTCTCCAGGCGCTCGACCAGGATCACGGACGCCTCGCGGGGTACGGCGAGGTGGATCGTCTCCTGTGTGATCTGCCGCAGCCGCTCCATCTGATCCAGGGCGAGCGCGCCGACGCCGAACTGCTCCGCGAAACCCCGCCCGAGCAGCGCGGCGCGCACCGCCACGACCCACAGCGGGCGCGACGGGTCCTGCCGGGTGATCCAGCGCCCCTCCGCCAGCGTGTCGAGGGCGCGCTGCACCGAGCTCTTGGGCTCGCCGAGGTGCCTCGCGATCTCGCTCACCCCCACGGGCTGCAGATCCGCGATGCTCTCCAGAACCTCCAACGCACGCTCAACGCTTCGCATTGACGAACCTCCCTGGGTCGGTTATACATGTCTCGCCTTGCGGACAAGCGTTCCGTCCCACGGAACAATTTCACCCCTCAACTCTAACCGAGAACCCGCAACTGAACGAAGGAGTTTGGTCATGACAGCGTCCTCCCCGCGGCCGCGCCCCCGCGCGGTCCTCGCCGCCACGGCGCTCGCCGCCGCGAGCGCCCTCGCCCTCACCGCCTGCTCCGGCGGATCCGCCGAGACGACGGCCGACGCGGCCGGCGAGCCGCGGACCGGTGGCGTCCTGCGGGTCGCCGGCGGATCCGACGTCGGCGGCTTCGACCCGATCGTCACCCGCTCGACGGGCATCTTCGTGCACCGGGCCCTGACCCGCCAGCTCTATCTGCTCCCCACGGACGACGACAAGAGCGTGGCCCAGACGCCGGTGGCGGACCTCGCGACCGATCTCCCGGACGTCAGCGAGGACGGCACGGAGTACCGGATCACCCTGCGCGAGGATGCGCAGTGGGACACCGAGCCGGCCCGCGGCATCACCGCCGCCGACGCGGCCCGAGGGTTCAAGCGGCTGTGCAACCCGGTGCGGCCCGGCGGGTCCCTGGACAACTACATCGGCGTCATCGAGGGCATGCGGGAGTACTGTGACGCGTTCGCCGCGGTCCCGCCCGAGGCGGCGGCCATCAAGGACTTCGTCGAGGGCACCGACATCAGCGGCATCCGCGCGGACGGCCAGGATCTCCTGATCACGCTGGAGCGCCCGGCCAACGACTTCCCCTCCGTGCTGACGCAGGTCGCCATCGCGCCCATGCCGGTGGAGGCGCTGGACCACCTCCCCGACTCCCCCGAGTTCCGCGAGGCGTACGTCGCCTCCGGTCCGTACCGCATCGCGGACTATGTGCCGGACCAGAAGATGACGCTGGAGCGCAACCCGGCGTGGGTCGCCGACAGCGACCCGTACCGCAAGGCGTACGTGGACGGCATCGAGATCTCGATGAACAACACCGACCCCGGGCGGGTCCAGCGGCTGATCGAGAGCGGCGAGGCCGACTCCTACTTCGACCAGTCGGTCCCCACCGCGGATCTGCAGCGTCTCATGGCCGTGCAGGACCCGCAGCTCGTGCAGTTCGAGGACGGCGCGGTCAACCCGTACATCCTGCTGAACGTGCAGTCGCCGAACAACGGCTCCGCGCTGTCCAAGCCCGAGGTCCGCCAGGCGATCAACTACGCCGTGAACAAGGCGGCCGTGGCGCAGGTCGGCGGCGGTCCGGGCGTCAAGGAGCCGCACCACCAGCTCCTCAGCTCCGCCGTGGACGGCTTCGAGCCGTTCAACCTGTACGAGACGCCCGGCGACGAGGGCGACGCGGAGAAGGCGAAGGAGCTCCTCGCCGCCGCGGGCTATCCCGACGGCATCGACCTCAACTTCGTCTACGCCTCCGGCTCGCGCTACGACGCGTACGCGCAGGCGCTCGAGCCGGACCTGCGCGCGGCCGGGATCCGGCTGACCCTCATGCCGACCCCGGGCGCCAACGTCGACGGGCAGTACGTCCTGAACCGCGAGGCCACCGCCGGCGGCAGCTGGGACATCACGCTGAAGGCGCTGTCGCCGAAGTGGATCGGCAACGGCGCGCGGACGATGCTCATGCCCGGCTTCTACGGCGTGGACTGCGAGAACAGCACGACGAACCCGACCTGCTACGACAACCCCGAGATCAACGCGCTCATGGAGAAGGCCCGCGGTGCGCAGGACGCGGAGGAGGCAGCGGGCCTCTGGGCCCAGGTCGACCGCGCGCTGATGGAGGACGCGGCGGCCGTGCCGCTCATCTCCGGGAAGATCAGCCTTTACCACAGCAAGCGGCTGCGCGGCGGTGCGATCAACCTCGGATTCAACAACATCGAGCCGGGCCTCGTCTGGCTCGCCGACTGACCGTGCTCCCGAAAGGAAACCGATGAAGCACACCACCCTGCCCCAGGCCGGATTCGACGTCCCCGCGCTCTCGCTCGGATCGTACGAGACCTACTCGCGACTCGAGTACCGCGAGATCGTCGACATCGTGTCCCTCGCGCTCGAAGCCGGCATCACGCTGTTCGACGTGGCCCATTACACGCGGGCGCCGCATACCGAGGTGATCCTCTCCCGTGCGCTGGAGGACGCCGGAGCACCGGACACGACCCGGGTGATGACGAAGGTCTGGAAGGGGGACGACCCCGACGCCGACGTGGTCACAGAGCTCAAGGAGACCCTGTTCCGCCTCCGCCGCGACGACGTGGACATCGTGCTGCTGTACGGACCCCGGTGGGGCGTGGACGAGCCCATCGCCCACGCCCAGGACGCGCGCCGTCTCGTGGACGAGGGGCTGAGCAAGAGCTGGGGCGGGATCAACTGGGGCCCCGAGCACATCGGGTCGGTGGTCGACGCCTGCCGCGCGGACGGCGCACCGCTTCCGGTGCTGATGCAGCTGAAGTACAACATCGCCCGCCGCTCGGTCGGCGAGAGCCCCGCCTACCAGCGGGTCTTCGCGGAGTCCGGCATGCGGATGCAGGCGTCGGACTCCCTCGAAGGCGGCGTGCTGGCGGGGAAGGACCCGGCCGGCGCCGGGACCTCGGGCCGAGTTCTGGGTCGCGATCCCGGCCGGATCCGCGACCAGATCGTGGCCGCGATGCCGGCCATCCGGCGCATCGCCGACGGGTTCGGCGTCAGCACCGCCGAGCTCGCGCTCGCGTACGCGCTGGCGTACGAGTACACCGCCACGGTGCTGTTCGGGGCGTCCTCCGTGGCGCAGCTGAAGACGAACCTCGGCGCCGTCGACCTCGCCGAGCGCCACGGCACGGAGATCCGCGCCCGCCTGGACGAGGCGGTCCGGATCGACGGGCACACGCTGGACGTGCCCCCGGGATCCATCGTCCAGCCGCACGAGGACCCGTACCGAGAGCGATGACGACGGCAGAAGACGCCGTGCGGGGCGGGCCCCTCGGCCCTCCCCGCACCGAGCTCATCCGGCCCCGCCAGGAGCGCACGTCCCGTGCCGTCCTGCGCCGGCTCCTCCACGACCGCACGAGCGTGGCGGCGCTCTGCGTGATCGGCGTGCTCACGGTGCTCGCCCTCGCGGCCCCGGCGCTCGTCGAGCTCACCGGCCGTTCCGCGCTGGAACCCGATCGCCAGCACGGACTCACCGCCGCCGGGGTGCCGGTCGGGCCCGGCGCGGAGTTCTGGCTCGGCACGGACTTCGTGGGTCGGGACGTGTTCTCCCGGATCCTCCTCGGCACGACGAACACGTTCATGATCGCGATCGTGAGCGCCGTGGCCGCGATCCTCATCGGCACCGTGATCGGCACGCTCGCCGGCCTCTACGGCGGGATCGTCGACGTGGTCCTGTCCGCCGTGATCGACTTCGTCGTGGCGCTCCCCTTCCTCGTCATCGCGATGGCGGTCGTGGTGATCCACGGCGCCAGCGTCGGTGTGCTGATGATCACGATCGCGTTCTTCAGCTGGAGCACCGTCGCCCGCATGGTGCGATCGCTCGTCCTGACGATCCGCGAGCTCGACTACATCACCGCGACGACCACGCTCGGCGCGAGCGACGCCCGGATCATCGTGCGTCACATCCTGCCGAACATCGCCGGGCCCGTGCTCACTTACGGCAGCCTGCTGATCCCGCAGATCATCGTCATGGAGGCCTCCCTGTCCTTCCTCGGGCTGGGCGTTCCCCCGCCCGCTCCGACCTGGGGCGGCATGATCGCGGAGAACCAGAGCAACTACGCCATCGCGTGGTGGTCGATCCTCTTCCCCGGGATCGCGCTGCTGCTGTCGACCCTCTCCTTCAACCTCCTCGGCGACGGGCTGCGCGACGCGCTCGAGCCGGGCAGCCGCCCCGCGCGGCGCCGACGGAAGGACCGCTGATGCTGCGCTACGTGCTCAAGCGCCTCGGGGCCTCGGTCGTGGTGCTGTTCCTCGTGAGTCTCGCCGTGTTCCTCCTCTTCTTCGCGGGGACGCCGGGCAGCATCGCGCAGCGGTTCGCCGGCGAGGGGGCGGACCAGGCGACCATCGCGCTCGTCGAGCGCACCCTCGGCCTCGACCGGCCGCTGCCCGTGCAGTACTTCGACTGGCTCGGGCGGATCCTGACCTTCGACTTCGGGGTGTCGTTCCGCACCCAGGAGCCTGTGCTGTCCGGGATCCTCTCGCGGCTGCCCGCGACGGCGTCGCTGGCGGTCGGGGCGATCGTCCTGGCCGTGCTCGTGGCGGTTCCGCTCGGGACGCTCGCGGCGACCCGTCCGGGAAGCGCCGTCGACCGCCTCGTGTCGATCATGGCGCTGAGCGGGCTGTCCGCGCCGACGTTCCTCATCGGGCTCGGCCTGTTCTACGTCCTGTTCTTCCAGCTCAGCCGCGTGGGCGTGACCGCCTTCCCGTCCGGCGGGTATACGCCGCTCACGGAGAACCCGTGGGAGTGGTTCCGCCACCTCCTGCTGCCCTGGATGACGATCGCGCTGGTCAACATCGGCGTGTACGCCCGTTTCGTGCGGTCCACCATGATCGACGCGCTGAAGACGGACTACATCTGGTTCGCGCGCGCCAAGGGCATGGGCGAGCGGCGCATCCTCGGCCGGCTCGCGCTCAAGCCGTCGCTCGCGCCGCTGGTGACGCTCGTCGGCCTGGACCTCGGGGGACTGCTCGGCGGGACCATCATCACCGAGCGGATCTGGGGCATCTCCGGCATCGGATCGTTCGCCGTGAACGGCGTGATGAGCGGAGACCTCCCGGTCGTCATGGGCACCGTCATGGTCGCCGCGCTCTTCATCATCCTCATGAACCTCATCGTCGACGTCGTGTACGCGCTCATCGATCCGCGGGTGCGCCTGCGATGAGCGCGACGGAAGGAACCAGAATGACCGACACCCGTATCGGGCTGATCGTGCCGCCGCTCGCCGGCGCCGTCCCGCGGGATGCCGCGGACGTCTACCCCGGAGTCCCCTTCCTCGCCGAGGGACTCGGCCTTCGGGAGATGTCCGTGGCGGGGTACGACTCCGTGATCTCAGCGGTGCGCGGGGCGTCCGAGCGCCTCGCCGCCCGCGGCGCCGAGGCCGTCGTGCTGATGGGTACCTCGCTCAGCTTCTACCGCGGCAAGGACTTCAACGATGAGATCGTGGACACGATGCGCCAGGCCACCGGGCTCCCGGTGACCACGATGAGCGCGGCGATCGTCGATGCGCTGCGCGCCGTCGGCGTCGCACGCCCCGCCGTGGCGTCGGCGTACACCGCGGAGGTGCACGGGAGGCTGCTCCGGTTCCTCGCCCAGGAGGGGCTGGACGTCGCCGGCAGCGCGCATCTGTCCATCAGCTCGATCGACGAGGTGCACACGGTCGACGACGACACCGTGCACGACCTGGCGGTCGAGGCCGCGGAGGATCCGGGCTTCGACGGGATCCTCATCTCCTGCGGCGGGCTGCAGACCGCCCGGGCCGTGACCGCGCTCGAGGAGTCCTACGGCGTCCCCGTGGTGTCGTCGCCGCTGGCCGGACTCTGGGCCGCGGTGCGGCTCGTGCGCCCTGACGTCGCCGGGACCCACGGGTCGCGGCTGTTCCGGGTGCCGGCATGAGCGTCACGGAGGCCCCGGGCGGTCCCGCGCTGACGGTCGGAGGACTGACGGTCGAGTTCGCGACGACCGAGATCGTCGCGAACGCCGTCGAGGGGGTGAGCTTCCATGTGGGCCGCGGCGAGACCCTCGCGATCGTCGGGGAGTCCGGAAGCGGCAAGAGCGTGACCGCCCGCGCGCTGATGGGGCTGGTGGGTCGCCCCGGCCGGATCAGCGCAGGCTCCATCCGCCTGGGTGACGAGGAGCTCGTCGGGCGCTCGCCGCGGGAGATGCGCGCGATCCGCGGTGCCCGCATCGCGATGGTGTTCCAGGACTCGCTGTCCGCCCTGAACCCGGTGTTCACGGTCGGCCAGCAGCTGGTCGAGACGCTCCGCGTCCACCGCGGCATGAGCGGGCGCGAGGCGCGGCGCCGGGCCGTCGAGCTGCTGGATCGCGTGCGGATCCCGGACGCCGAGCGCCGGGTGGACCAGTACCCGCACGAGTTCTCCGGCGGGATGCGGCAGCGGGCGATGATCGCCATGAGCATCGCGCTGGAGCCCGAGGTGCTCGTCGCTGACGAGCCGACCACCGCTCTCGACGTGACCGTCCAGGCGCAGATCATGGCGCTGCTGGCCGATCTGCAGCGCGAGCGCGACATGGCGATGGTCCTCATCACCCATGACCTGGGCGTCGTCGCGCAGCGCGCCGACCGGGTGGCGGTGATGTACGCGGGCCGGATCGTCGAGGAGGCTCCGACGCGCGACCTGTTCCGCCGGCCCGCGCACGGGTACACCCGAGCGCTGCTGGACGCGATCCCGAGGCCGGACCGCGGGGATCGCCGGCTCGTGGCGATCCCGGGATCCGCTCCCCGGCTGGATCAGCGCGGGACCGGGTGTGCGTTCGCGCCGCGGTGCCGCTTCGCCGTGGACGCCTGCCGCGACGGGATCGTGACGAGCACGGTGGGCCCGGGGCACCGGACGGCCTGCCGCGAGTGGAGGAGGATCGCATCGTGAGCGCCGAGAGCGTGCTGCGGGCCGAGGGGCTCGTGAAGAGGTACCGCGCGGGACGGCAGACGCTGACCGCCGTCGACGGCGTGGACCTGGAGCTGAGGGCGGGCGAGACCCTGGGTGTCGTGGGCGAGTCGGGGTGCGGCAAGAGCACCCTCGCGCGGATGCTCATGGGCATCGAGCGTCCGGACGAGGGACGCGTGGAGGTCGGCGGCCGGGTCCTGCCCGCGGGGCGGCGCCGCTTCCGGGAGTCCAGCCGGCACATCCAGATGATCTTCCAGGATCCGTACACCTCGCTGGATCCGCGTATGACCGCCGGGGACATCGTGCGCGAGCCCTTCGAGATCCATCGCAGCCGGCTCGGCCGCGCGGAACGCGACGGACGGGTGGCGGAGCTGTTCGAGCGCGTGGGCCTGTCCCCCGACCTGCGCAGCCGATACCCGTCGGAGTTCTCCGGGGGTCAGCGCCAGCGCATCGGGATCGCCCGCGCCCTGGCCCTGGAGCCGAGGGTGATCGTGTGCGACGAGCCGGTCGCGGCCCTGGACGTCTCGGTGCAGGCGCAGGTCGTGAACCTGCTCATGGACCTCTCCGCCGATCTGGGCATCAGCTACGTCTTCATCGCGCACGACTTGTCGATCATGCGGCAGATCTCCGACCGCATCGCGGTGATGTATCTCGGGCGCATCGTCGAGGAGGGGCCGGCGGACGAGGTCTTCGACGCCCCCGCCCATCCCTATACGCGGGCGCTGCTGGATGCGGTGCCGATCCCCGATCCGGACCGGCCCTCGGTCGACGCCGGGCTGCTGCAGGGCGATGTGCCGTCGCCGCTGCGAGTGCCCAGCGGATGCGCGTTCCGCACCCGCTGCCCGATCGCGACCGCGGTGTGCGCCGAGCAGCGCCCCGCGCTCCTGGCCCGGGGCGCGGGTCGCGCCGCCGCCTGCCACCACGCCCTCGCCCCCGCCTGACTCCCCCCTCCCCTGCGCCGGTTTGGGGCTCGGTTCGGGGGTTCGGGGCGTGTTTCGGGGTGGATCAGCCCCAGAACGGACCCCAAACGCAGGGAAAGGGGGATGAGGGGAGTCAGGACGAGGGGAGGAGGAGGGGGAGGAGGTCGATGGGGGTCGAGACGCGGGCGAGGGCGCCCTCCGCCTCGCCGGGCTCGCCGAAGCCCCACTCGGCGAAGATCACCGGGATGCCGAACGGCTCCGCCCCTTCGACGTCGTGGTGGCGGTCGCCGATGAGGACGGGGCGGCTGACGTCGACCCCCGCGGCGGTGAGGCGCTCCAGGGCGCTCGCGATGACGGTGGACTTGTCGTCGTGACGGCCGGGGATGTCGGGCCGGGCACCCGCCATCACGACGAACTCCCCCGCCAGGCCGTAGTGCTCGAGGATCGCCGTGACCTGGTTCTCCGGCTTGCTGCTGGCCGTGGCCTGCGGGACGCCCGCGTTGGACACGGCGTGCAGCACGTCGGCTACGCCGTCGTAGATCCGCACGGACGCGGCGTACCCGTCCCGCGCCGCGAGTCCCCGGTACAGCGCCACCGCCTTCTCCGCGTCCGCCGGCGACAGACCGCCGCGGACCTGGAACGACTCGTACATCGGGGGCCCGATCCACAGCGAGAGCTCCGACTCCGCCGGCGCCGGCCGGCCGAAGGAGGTCAGGACCTCGACGAGACGCGGAAGGATGCCGGCCGAGGCATCCGCGATCGTTCCGTCGACGTCCCAGAGGATGCAGGAGTACGGGGATGCGGGCATGCCTCCACCCTATGGCGGCGGCGCCCCTCGCCCGTCCGCGGCGAGGTCCCGCGGGCGCTCCGAGGCGGATCGAGCGTCAGAAGAGGCGGGGGGCGCCGGACTCGATGCCCTTCATGTCCTCGTAGTCCAGCACGAGGCAGCGGATCCCGCGGTCCTCGGCGAGGACGCGTGCCTGCGGCTTGATCTCCTGCGCGGCGAACACCCCCTGGACCGGCGCGAGATGCGGGTCGCGCCCGAGCAGCTCCAGATAGCGCGTGAGCTGCTCGACGCCGTCGATGTCCCCGCGCCGCTTGACCTCGACGGCGATCGCCGCGCCGTTCGCGTCGCGCACCATGAGGTCGACCGGGCCGATCGCCGTGGGGAACTCGCGGCGCACGAGCGTCGCGCCCTCCGCGATCCGGTCCACCTGTTCGGCGAGCAGCCGCTGCAGGTCCGCCTCGACGCCGTCCTTCTGCAGACCCGGGTCGACGCCGAGCTCGTGGGCGGAGTCGTGCAGGACCTCGAAGATCTGCACGCGCAGGGCGTCGCCGGTCTTCTGGTGGGTGACCCGCCAGACCTCGGTGACGCCTGCGGACGCCTCCTCCTCGCCGGGCGTCTCGGTCTCGAGCCGGCACGGCGGGCTCATCCAGTTCAGCGGCTTGTAGCTGCCGCCGTCGGAGTGGACGAGCAGGCTCCCGTCGCCCTTGTGGACGAGGAGTCGGGTGGCCAGCGGCAGGTGGGCGTTGAGGCGGCCGGAGTAGTCGACGGCGCAGCGGGCGATGACGAGACGCACCCGACGAGCCTAATGTCGAGTGGTCACTTTCTGCGGGTTCGGGCGCTCTCAACCCACAGAAACTGACCACTCGGGCTCAGGTCAGCCGGTCGAGGGCTTCGAAGAGGCGGAGGTCCGTCACGGCCGCGCGAAGGATCAGGAAGCCGACGATGCCGACGATCCAGGCGGTCGTCTCGCCGCCGGTGCGGGCCAGCCAGTCCCCCAGCCGCCGCAGCGGACCCTCGATCTGCCGTGCGGCGACGATCCGCAGCACCAGCAGGATCAGCGCGGGCGCGATCATCAGCAGGCAGTACCCGGCGAGGGCGGCGACGCGCACGGGCGTGCCGTACCCGGCGTCCGCGAGCATCGTCATGGCCACGATGTATGGCAGCATCGTGGCCACCTCGACGAGACCGGCGGCGATCGCGACGCCGATGACGGTCAGCGGAGGCGTCGACGGATCCAGGAGCTTCTCCCGCCAGCGCACGAGACGCCCGGGGCGGGGAGTCGCCGCGGCTCCCTCGGCGGCCCCGGCGTTCCCGCCACCGGCGGACCCCGAGAGGGCGACGGGCGGCGGCGGGGCATAGGCGGAGCCCGGGGGCGCGGTGGCGTCGGAGACGGACGGCCGGAAGCCGGTCAGAGGGCGGTCCGCGCCGGCCGATTCCAGACTGCTGGCGCTCGCCGTCGTGGGCACCGCGACGGTCGCCTCCTTCTTCTTCGACCCCGGGATGAAGAAGGACCCGATGAGCAGGCCCGCGCCGACGACGAGCCGGAGGATCATCCCCGGCGTGGACGCGAAGAAGTCCGCGGCCACGTCCACGAGGTTGACCAGTCCCCACAGGAACAGAAGGCCGACCACCAGGTAGAACGCCGTGATCGCGCCCAGGTACAGCAGGATGCGTCCGACCCGCACGCGTCCCGGCGAGAGCAGCAGGAAGACCGGGATCAGCAGGGTGCCGACGCTGAGCCCGTCGAGCAGCGCGAGCACGGCGAGGGTCAGGGCGAGCGGAGAGTCCGCGAGGAGTTCCATGACGACCACCCTCGCCGGTCCGCGTCGCGCGCGGATCGGGCGAAGGTCGCAGGCGCGGCGCGGCCGCTCATCCTTTGGTCGGAGGACGCGGCGCTCATCCCTTCGACCGATGCGTGGGGCCGCGCCCCGTGATTCGATGGTGCGATGCAGCAGGGTGACGGCGAGCGGGTCGGGGAGCGGATCCGTGACATCGGCCGCCCCCCGCAGCCGGTGCCCGGCCTCGACCGGGTCCTGCCCGGCGTCGCCCGCCTTCTCCCTCGCGCCGCATGGGACGCGCTCGGCCTCGCGATCATCAGCGTCGTCGCGGCGCTGATCGGGCTCAGCGGCATGTGGGACGTGTTCCGCATCCCCGCGACTCCCGTGGATCCGTGGTGGAGCCTCGTCTTCGCCCTCCCCGGCTGCGTGCTCGTGTCGCTGCGGGAGCGGATCCCGCTCACCGCGCTGCTCGGGGCGACGGCGCTGTTCGCCGCGGACCTCGTCACGGCGGGCGGCCTCGGGTCCCTCCTCGTGCTGCTCGACGTCCTCTGGCACGCCGTGCACCGCGCCTCGGCGCGGGTCCGCCGGGGCATCGCGATCGGGATCGGCGTGGCCACCGCCGTCGTCTTCGTCGGCACGCTCGTGAGGGTCGGCGACCCCGGCGGGACGGGGGTCCGGGTGGCCGTGCTGCTCGCGCTCGCGATGGGGACGGTCCTCGGCACGGACTACTGGTGGGCGGTGGCGGTGGGGCGGGCCGAGGAGCTGGCCGAGCTGGAGAGCCGGCGGGCCGCGGACGACGCGCGCGAGACGATCCGCGACGAGCGCGAGGTGATGGCCCGGGAGCTGCACGACGTCGTCGCCGGTCACGTCTCGGCCATCGCGATCCGCACCGAGGCGGCGCTGTCCACTCCCCCGGACGAGGAGCGCGACCGCGCGGCGCTGCGCGCGGTGCGCGACGCGAGCCTCGACGCCCACGAGGCGCTGCGATCGATGATCTCGGTGCTGCGCGACACCGGGGGCGCGCTGTCCGCTCCCCCGCGTCTGGCGGACATCCCGGCGCTCGTGCGTGCCGGGGAGGAGTCCGGGCTGCGCATCCGGCACACCGACGCGCTGGCGGGACCGGTCGCCGAGCCGGTGGGTCAGGCGGCCACGGGCGTCGTGCGCGAGGCGCTGACCAACTGCGTGCGGCACGCGGCCGGCGCGGCGGTGGAGGTGCTGCTCGCCGGCGACGCGGAGCGGATCACGGTCCGGGTGGAGTCCCGCGGCGGCACAGGCGGGACCGGCCCGGCGCTGGCCGGATCCGGAACGGGGCTGGCGACCATCGCGACACGGATCCGCGCTCTGGGTGGCGACTTCTCCGCCGGCCCGGTCGCGGACGGCTGGTCGGTCCGGGCCACCCTGCCCCGGAAGGAGCCCGGATGACCACTCCCCCGTCCGCCACTCCCCCGTCCGCGTCCCCGGACGAGCGCCGTCCGACGGTCCTGCTCGCGGACGATCACGGCGCGATCCGCGCCGGCCTGCGCATCATGCTCGAGGCGCACGGGGTGGACGTCGTGGGCGAGGCGGCGGATGGGGAGGTCGCCGTCCGCAACGCGCGGGCATTGCGGCCGGACGTCGTGCTGATGGACCTGCGGATGCCGGGCCGGGACGGGATCTCCGCCACCCGGGAGATCGTCGCGGAGCAGCTTTCGGACGTCCTCGTGCTGACGAGCTTCGACGAGGACGAGCTCGTGCACGGGGCGATCGCCGCCGGGGCCGCCGGGTTCCTGCTGAAGACGGCCGACGCGGCGACGCTCGTCGACGCCGTCCGCGCGGTGGCCGCCGGGGACGGCGTGCTGGACCCCCGCGTCACCCGCCGCGCGCTCGCCGCGGCGCGGGAGGGGACGCTCGCGGCCGGCGCGAGCGCGGGGCCCGAGGCCGCGGACGCCCCGCTCGCCGAGCTGACGGCTCGCGAGCAGGACGTGCTCGACGGGATCCTCCACGGCTGGTCCAACGCGCAGCTCGCCGAGCGCCTGGGCATCTCGGTGCCGACGGTGAAGACGCACGTCTCCAACGTGCTCGCCAAGCTCGGCGCCCGCAGCCGCTCGCATGCCGCGGCGATCGTGGCGCGTCGGCGCGCGCACGAGCCGTCGAGTGGTCAGTTTCTGTGGGTTGACGGGCCCGCAACCCACAGAAACTGACCACTCGACAGGAGGGCTAGGGGGTGCGGCGGAGCGGGCGCGCGGCGGAGGAGAACAGGCCGGACAGGAGGGCGAGGCCGGCGAGGATGAACATTGTGTTCAGCAGGCCGATGTGCTCGCTGATGAAGCCCAGGACCGGCGGGCCGCCGAGGAACGCGACGTACCCGATCGTGGCGGCGGCGCTCACCCGGGCGGCGGCCTTCGCGGGGTCGTCCGCCGCTGCCGACATGCCGAGCGGGAAGCCGAGCGACGCCCCGATCCCCCACAGGGCCGCGCCGAGGAACACGAGCACGAGGTTGCCGTCCGCGAAGATGAACAGCAGGATCCCGGCCGTCGCCGTCGCGGCGAGCACACGCAGGATCGGCACGCGCCCGAACCGGTCGACGAGCGGGCCGCCGATGAGCCGGACGGTCGTCATGCCGACCGAGAACACTGCGAGGGCGGCGGCGCCGAGCTCCGGGGCGGCGTGGTGCCCCTCCACCACGCCGAGCGCGAGCCAGTCGTTCGCGCCGCCCTCGGCGAAGGACATCCCGAGCATCACGATCCCGAGCGCGTAGGTCCGCGGCTCGCGCCACACCTCCAGCGCCGCGTGCATCCGCTCGCTCCAGGCGGGCTTCTCGGCGTCCTCCGGGTCCTGCGTCGCATCCCGGGCGGGCACGTTCAGGAAGCACACCACCGCGGTCACGACGATGAGCGCCCCCATGATGAGCGCGTGGGTTGCCACGTCGAGCCCGAGGCGGGCCGCCAGCGCGGCCGCTCCCGCGCCGAGCACGGTCCCGAAGCTGAAGAAGGCGTGGAACACCGGCAGGATGGTCTTCCCCATGTGCTGCTCGATGGCGGTCGCCTCGACGTTCATCATCACGTCGACGGTGCCGTTGCCCAGTCCGAACAGGACGAGGCCGATCAGCACGACCGGGAGGGAGCCGAGCACGTTGGTGCCGATGCCGATGAGCATCACGCCCGCGCCGAAGCAGAGCATCGATACGAGCATCCCCCGCCGGGCGCCCGTGCGCGCCATGACGGCCGGGCTGGAGGAGATGCCGACGATCGAGGCGATGCCCATGCCGAGCAGCAGCAGCCCCACCTGGGCCTTGTCGATCTCCAGGGCGGCCTTGATGTCGGGGACGCGCCCCGCCCACGTCGCCACCGACAGGCCGCTGGCGAGGAAGATCGCGAAGATCGCGGCGCGCCAGCGCACGAACTGGGAGCGGGTCAGGGCGGTGTCCATGACGGATAGCGTATCGAATCGATTCGACTCCGGGCGTCGCCGGCGGGTTATCCTCGGACCATGACGACCCCGCCGGGCCCCGGGCCAGAGACGCCGGAGCGCGATCCCGCGCGCCGTGCCACGATCGCCGACGTGGCGCGCGCGGCGGGGGTGTCGCCCTCCACCGCCTCGGTCGTGTTCAGCGGGAAGGCGCCGGTGGCCGAGGCGACGAGGCAGCGCGTGATGGCCGCGGCGGCGGCGCTCGGCTATACCGGGCCGGACCCGCGGGCGGCGTCGCTGCGGCGGGGGAGGAGCGGGATCGTCGCCGTGGTGCTGGAGGAGCATCTGCGCACCGCGTTCCTGGATCCCGTCAAGACCGCGATGATGGACGGGCTCACCGACGGCGTCGCCACGCTCGGCGCGGGCGTGCTGCTCCTGCGCGACGACGCGGACGCCGGCAGCGACGCCCCGACGCTCGCGACCGCCCCGGTGGACGCGGTGGTGCTGATCGGCTGCAGCGGACGGATGCGCACCGCGCTCGACATCGTGCGCTCGCGGGGACTGCCCGTCGTGGTGATCGAGGGGGATGCGGGCGACGAGGTGCCCCGGATCGAGCTCGACAACCGTGAGGCGGCGGGACAGCTCGCGCGCCATCTGCAGGGACTGGGTCACGAGCGGGTCGCCACGGTCACCCTGCCGTTCGACGTGGAGCGGCGACGGGGAGACGTGGACGAGGATCGGATCGCGCAGGGCACCGTCGAGGTCACCCGCGAGCGGCTGGACGGCGTCCGGGAGGTGTTCCCGGACGTCCGCGTGGTGGCGTCGTCGGGCAGCTTCATCGACGAGGGCGTCCTCGCGGGACGCCTGCTGTTCGCGGGGCGCGGGACCCGCCCGACCGCGGTCGTCGCCCAGAGCGACCTGCTGGCCGCCGGCGTGATCCGCGCCGCGGAGGAGCAGGGGCTGCGTGTCCCGGAGGACGTCAGCGTGACGGGCTTCGACGGCATCCGCGTGGACGGGCTCGGGTCCCACATCCTCACGACCGCCGTGCAGCCGGCGGTGGAGAAGGGGCGTGCCGCGGGAGATGCCGTCGCGCGCATGCTGGCGGGGGAGCGGGCCGCGTCGATCCGGTTCACCTGCGTCTTCCGGGAGGGCACGACGACCGGACCGGCCCCGGCGAAGACGGCGGATGACGCCCCCGTGGACCGGAGGGGCGTCGGCGACCCGTAAAATAAGGAGTGAACCCGCCCGCCTGAGTCGATCCCGTCGGCCGACGAGCCAGAGGAGACCGCTTGTGCTGACGCTCCTCGCCGTGTTCGCCCTCGCCTCGCTTCTGCTGCCGGTGCTGGTGCGCGCGGTCGGAGCCCGGGCCTTCGCCATCGCCGCCCTCGTGCCGGCGGCGGCCTTCGTCCACGCGGCGATGCTGACCCCCGCGGTCCTCGCCGGGAACGACGACCCGGCACGGACGCCGTGGGAGAGCGTCCCGTGGATTCCGCAGCTGGGCCTGTCCCTCTCGTTCCGGATGGACGTGCTGGGCTGGGTGCTGACGCTCATCGTCACGGGCGTCGGGGCGCTCGTGCTCCTGTACTGCCGCTGGTACTTCCGCGACTCCACGTCGATCGGACAGTTCGCCGCGGTCCTGCTCGCCTTCGCGGGGGCGATGTACGGGCTCGTCCTCACCGACGACCTCGTCCTGCTCGTGATGTTCTGGGAGGTCACGAGCATCCTGTCCTACCTGCTGATCGGCCACTATCACCGGCGCGGGGCGAGCCGACGCTCCGCCCTGCAGGCGCTGCTGGTCACCACCCTGGGCGGTCTGGCGATGTTCGTGGGCGTCGTGCTCCTCGTCGTCGACACGGGGACGACGAGCATCGTGGCGATCCTCGAGGCCGCCCCCACCGGCGCGGTGGTGGACGCGGCGGTCGTGCTCCTGCTCGTGGGCGCCCTGAGCAAGTCCGCCATCTTCCCGTTCCACTTCTGGCTCCCCGGTGCCATGGCGGCCCCGACGCCGGTCAGCGCGTACCTGCACGCCGCGGCGATGGTGAAGGCCGGCATCTACCTGATCGCCCGGTTCGCGCCGGTCTTCGCCCTCGCCGCGCCGTGGCGCCCGATCGTCATCGCGCTCGGCGTGTTCACGATGCTGCTCGGCGGGATCCAGGCGCTGCGCGAGACGGACCTGAAGCGCATCCTCGCGTTCGGGACGGTCAGTCAGCTGGGATTCTTCACGATCGTGCTCGGCTACGGGACGCCGGACGCGGCGCTCGCCGGGCTCGCGCTGGTGATCGGGCACGCCCTGTTCAAGTCGGCGCTGTTCCTCATCGTCGGCGTGATCGACCGTCAGCTCTCGACGCGTGACATCACGGAGCTGTCCGGCGTCGGCCGTCAGGCGCCGGTGATCGCCACAGCCTCGTTCATCTCGGTCGCCTCGATGGTGGGCATCGCCCCGACCATCGGATTCGTGGCGAAGGAGTCCACCCTGACGGCCCTCGGGGAGGACGCGCTCGCGGGCTCGCCGTGGGGCATCGTGGCGATCATCGGCGTCGTGATCGGATCCATGCTCACCGCGGCATACGGGGCGCGATTCCTGTGGGGCGCGTTCTGGCGGAAGCGGAACGCCGACGGCAGTCGTATGCCGGAGACGGAATGGCCGGACCCGCCGTTCGGCTTCCTCGTGTCACCGGTGGTGCTCGCAGGGGTGAGCCTCGCTGCCGGCATCGGCGCTCCGTTGGTCGACAAGGCCCTCCAGGGGTACGCGGCGACCGCGCAGACCCCGGGGCACGACGGCACGCCGCGGGAGCCCGGTCACCTCGCGCTCTGGCACGGCCTCGAGCCGGCGCTGTTCCTCTCGATCGGAGCCATCGTCCTCGGCATCGGCCTGTTCCTGCTCACGCGCCGGACGGGCTGGGACGCGAAGCCGCGTCTGATCCCGTTCACCGCACAGGACGCGTACTACCTGGTGATGCGCGGCGTCGACCGGCTCTCGGTCGTGACCACCGGGCTCACCCAGCGCGGCTCGCTCCCGGTCTACGTCGGCACGATCTTCATCGTGGTCGTCGGCGCCGAGGTCACCGCGCTGGTGGCCGGCGAGGCGGCGCGCGCCCAGCTCAGCGCGTGGCACACGCCGATCCAGGTCGTCGTCGCGCCGATCATGATCGCGGCCGGCATCATGGCCGTCCGGGCACGCAAGCGCTACACCGGCGTGGTCCTGGTCTCGGTCACGGGGCTCGGGATGGTCGTCCTGTTCGCCACCAGCGGGGCGCCCGACCTCGCCCTCACGCAGATCCTCGTGGAGACGGTGACCCTGGTGACCTTCGCGCTCGTGCTGCGGCGGCTGCCCGCGCAGATGGGCGAGCACAACGCGTCCGTCGGACGCGTTCCGCGCGCGGTGCTGGGCGCGGCGGTCGGCATGACGATGGCGCTCGTCGCGGTCCTCGCCACGAGCGCCCGCGTCGCGGACCCGATCTCCGAGGCGTTCCCGACGCTCGCGTACGAGCTCGGCCACGGAAAGAACGTCGTCAACGTGGCGCTGGTGGACCTGCGCGGCTGGGATACCATGGGCGAGCTCTCGGTGCTCGTGCTGGCGGCGACCGGCGTCGCCTCCCTCGTGTTCGTGACGCACCGCGCCGACCGGCTCTCCAGCATGAGCGCGCTGCCCGACACCGCCCAGCTCGGCGTCGTTCCCGACGGTGCCCGCGGCCGCCGCACGCGCCACCGCCCGCTCGTGGAGACCACCGACGGCCTGCGGTTCCAGACGGCCGAGAACCGCGGGGGACCGCGGGCCTGGCTCATCGGCGGACAGCAGATGAAGCCGGAGAACCGCTCGATCCTGCTCGAGGTGATCGTCCGGATCCTGTTCCACACGATCATCGTCGTGTCGATCTTCCTGCTCTTCGCCGGCCACAACGCCCCGGGCGGGGGATTCGCCGGCGGTCTCGTCGCGGGCATGGCCCTGGTCATGCGCTACATCGCGGGCGGGCGCTGGGAGCTCGGCGCCGCCGCGCCCACGGACGCCGGTCGCCTCCTCGGCGCGGGGCTGATCCTCGCGGTGGGCGCCGCCGTGGTGCCGCTGTTCTTCGGCCTCGCTCCGCTCACGAGCACGTTCTGGGAGGCCGAGATCCCGGTGATCGGGCACATCGAGTTCGTGACCTCGACGATCTTCGACATCGGCGTGTACCTCGTGGTGATCGGGCTCGTCCTGGACGTGCTGCGCAGCCTCGGCGCCGAGGTGGACCGGCAGACCCTCGAGATGCGGGCCCGGGGGGTGCGCATCTGATGGACGTGTCGCTGACCCTGATCGTCATCATGGCCGTGCTCTTCGCCTGCGGGGTCTACGCGATGCTCGAACGGAGCCTCACCCGGGTGCTCATCGGGTTCCTGCTCCTGGGGAACGCCACCAACCTCCTGCTGCTGATCGTGATGGGCTTCCCCGGCAAGGCGCCGTTCTACGGGGTCGACGGCGAGGTCAGCGACCCGCTGCCCCAGGCCCTCACGCTCACCGCCATCGTCATCACGTTCGCCGTCTCGGCGTTCCTGCTCGCGCTCATCTACCGCTCCTGGCAGCTCGGTCAGGCCGACACGGTGGAGGACGACGCGGCGGACATCGCGCTGCGCGGTCGTACCGAGGACGAAGAGGACCTCATGGAGGACGAGGGGGATCCCGCGGACGAGGAGGCCACGACGGACTTCGTCGGCGTCGACACCGCGCCCATCCGGATCCTGCACAGCCGCGACCTCGACGCCATCGTCGACGACGCTCCCATGGACGTCCCGGCCATGCCCGCCGCGGCGCCGGTCGATCGCGGGCCCACGGCCGCCGAGCCGGATCCGGGTTCCGCGCACGGGACGGACACGGCAGGCACGGACGACAGCGACGGCACGGGGAACGGGGGAGCGCGATGAACGCCCTCGTCCCGCTGCTCGTGGCCCTGCCGCTGCTGGGCGCGGCCGTCACGCTCGTCTTCGGCCGGAACAACCGGGTCCAGGTGATCGTCTCCGTCGTGACCCTGGGGCTTGTCTCGGTGATCGCGGCCGTCCTGCTCGTCGCCGTCGACGCCTCCGCGGCGCCGTTCGCGGTCGAGGTCGGCGGCTGGCCCGCTCCGTTCGGGATCGTGCTCTACGTGGACCGGCTGGCGGCGCTGCTCGTGCTCATCTCGAGCATCGTGCTCGTCGCGGTCCTGCTGTTCTCGATCGGCCAGGGCTCGGCGGACGGGGCCGAGGAGACGCCGATCTCCATCTTCAACCCGTCGTACCTCATCCTCGCCGCGGGCATCTTCAACGCGTTCATCGCGGGCGACCTGTTCAACCTCTACGTGGGCTTCGAGATCCTGCTCGTGGCGTCGTACGTGCTCATCACGCTCGGCAGCACGGAGTCCCGGATCCGCACCGGCGCGGTCTACATCGTCGTCTCGCTGGTGTCCTCGATCCTCTTCCTCGCCTCGATCGCCATGATCTACGGCGCGCTGGGGACCGTGAACATGGCGCAGATCGCCCAGCGCATGGGGGAGCTCCCCCAGGACACGCAGCTCGTCCTGCACCTGATGCTCGTGATCGCGTTCGGGATCAAGGCCGCCGTGTTCCCGGTGTCCTTCTGGCTGCCCGACTCCTACCCGACGGCCCCCGCGCCGGTCACGGCGGTGTTCGCCGGCCTGCTGACCAAGGTGGGCGTGTACGCGCTGATCCGCACCGAGACCCAGCTGTTCGCCTCGAACAGCATCGACACGGTCCTTCTCGTCGTGGCGCTGGCCACCATGATCGTCGGCGTGCTGGGCGCCGTCGCGCAGGCGGAGCTGAAACGGATCCTGTCCTTCACGCTGGTCAGCCACGTGGGGTACATGGTGTTCGGCCTGGCGATCGCCACGCCCGCCGCCATCGGGGCGACGGTGTACTACATCGTCCACCACATCGTCGTGCAGACCACCCTGTTCCTCGCGGTGGGTCTCGTCGAGCGACGGGCGGGCAGCACGTCGATCCTGCGGGTCAAGGGGCTGATGAAGGCCGCTCCGCTCATCGCTGTGCTCTACTTCGTTCCCGCGATCAACCTCGGCGGGCTTCCCCCGTTCTCCGGGTTCATCGGCAAGTTCGCCCTGTTCGAGGCCGCGGCGAGCGTCGGCACCCCGCTGATGATCGTGCTGATCGTGGGCGGGGTCGTCACGTCGCTGCTGACCCTGTACGCCCTGATGCGCGCCTGGAACCTCGCGTTCTGGCGCGAGGAGGAGGACTCGACGGCGACGGAGGAGCGGATCGCGTACCTCGGCAAGGCGCCGGCCGCGGGGGACCAGCAGGAGCAGCGACGGATCCCGCGGATCATGACCGTGGCCACTGGCGGCATGGTCGCCGTGACGCTGGCGCTGACGGTGTTCGCCGGACCGATCTATGCGCTGTGCGACCGGATCGGCGAGGCGCTCCTGCAGCCCATCGTGCTCGTCACCGAGGGCGCGGCGGACGACGGGACGGGGGACGCGCCATGAGCCCCGAGACCAAGCGCGGCCTCTGGCGCGACATCCGCACGCAGCTGCCGTTCCTGCTGTGGCTGATCGTCCTGTGGATGCTGCTATGGGGCCAGTTCACGGTGCTGTCCCTCCTCACCGGCATCGCGGTGGCCGTGTTCGTCACCCGCGTGTTCCGGCTTCCCACCGTGGAGCTGTCGGGCCGGATCAACCTGTGGTGGACGGCCGTGCTGCTCGTCCGGTTCCTCGCGGCGGTGGTCCACGGATCCCTCACCGTCGCCCTTCAGGTCCTGAATCCGCGACGCCAGCCCGGCACCGCCATCATCGCGGTGCCGCTGCGCTACGCCGACGACCTCGTGATGACCCACGTGGCCGTCACCGCCTCGCTCATCCCCGGTTCGCTCGTCGTGGAGGCGGATCGCGACAACCGCACGCTGTACCTGCACGTGATCGGGGTCCGTTCGCGGGCGGACGCCGATCGCCAGCGGGCCGGGGTGCTGCGCTGGGAGCGCCGCATCGTCCGGGCGCTCGGGTCCCCGGCGCAGATGCAGGCGCTCCGCGCGGACGAGGAGCGCGCCGGGGAGCGGGGCGCGTCCGCGCACACGGCCGGACTCGACCGGGGCGACGGCCGCCGCGCCCGCCGCCCGGAGGGAGGCGCATGAACCCGCTGCTGCTCGTCATCATGATCGTGTTCGGCATCGCGGCGATCCTCACCGTGATCCGGATCGTGATCGGGCCGTCGATCCTCGACCGTGCGGTCGCCAGCGACGTGCTGCTCACGGAGGTGATCTGCGTGCTGGGCGCGGAGATGGCCATCAACCAGCACATCCGGACGCTCCCGGTGCTGCTGATCGTCGCGGCCGTGGGCGTCTTCGGCTCCATCTCCGTCGCCCGCTACGTCGCACGGAGGGACAACACGCCGTGAACCTCTTCGACCTCGTGATCCCGGACGCGGTGATCGACACCGCGGTGCTGATCCTCATCCTCCTGGGCGCCCTGCTGTGCCTCACCGCGGCGATCGGGCTGCTGCGCTTCCGGGACGTGCCGACCCGCCTGCACGCGGCCACGAAGCCGCAGGTGCTCGGCCTGCTGCTGATCTGCGTCGCGATCGCGCTGTCCCAGCGCTCCGTGATGGGCATCCTGCTCGGCGCGCTGCTGGTGGTCCCCGTCGTGCTCATGCAGTTCGCGACCGCGCCGCTGTCGGCGCACATGGTCGGCCGCCAGGCCTACCGCAACGACACGATCGACCGTCGCGAGCTGGTCGTCGACGAGCTCGCGGAGTCCCGGGAGACGCCGCCCGCCGCGGGCGGCTGAGCGGCGTCAGCCGGTCTTCGCCGGCGGGAACGTCTGGCGGAGGAAGTCGACGATGAGCTCGACGGCCGGGCGCGAGTCGCTGATGAGCGTCTCGTGGCCGTGCCCGGGGATGACCTCGAACCGGGCGTCGCTCAGGCCGTCGACCACCGACTGGCACCACGGCGCCGGGCACACGGGGTCCGATGCGCCGCGCAGCACGAGCGTCGGCACGCGGATGCGGGAGAGGGCCTTCTCGGGGCGATGCGTCACGGTCGCCCGGACCTTCGCGGCGAGATGCGGACCCGCCCGCAGATACTCCCGGGCGCCGCGGAGGAAGACCCGCGGATCCAGCCGGAGGATGTCGCGCCCCAGCCGCAGGGCCTGCTTGAGGACGCCGCGGGCGCTCTGGTCGACCGTGGGCGCCGCCAGCACGACCGCGGCGACGAGGTCGGGGTGGCGCGCCGCCAGCTCGACGGCGATCTGGCTGCCCATGGAGTGGCCGACGACGATCGTGTCGCGACGGCTCTCCGAGCCGAGGAAGGCGGCGACGAGCTCGGCGTGCTCCGCCATCGTGAGCGGGCGCTCGGGCTCCGGCGCCTCGCCGAAGCCGGGCAGGTCCACGGCGACGACCGTGCCCTCCAGCCCCTCGGCGTCACCCAGCGGCGTGTCCGCGAGGTGCTCGACGAGGTCCACGAACACGCTGCGCCCCATCCCGAGCCCGTGCAGCAGGACGTAGACGGGAGCGCCGCGTCCGAAGGTCTCGCCGACGAGCACCGCGCCGCTCGGCACGCCGGCGACGCCCGCGCGATCGGCGTCGAACTCCCGGACGGCGGCGTCGGAGTCGCGGCTCAGGAGCGGTCGGGGCACCCTCCGACCCTAGTGCGCGGGGCGGCGCGGGCCGGAATCGGCGGCTCCGCGGTCGGAGGTCAGGGGTGCGCGGAGGCCGGATCGAGGAGGTCGCCCTGGGGGGCGTCCGCCGCGGTCATCCGCTCCAGGAAGCGGATCACCGCGCCCCGCTCGACGGGGGACATCGCGGCGGCGACCGCGAACCGTCGCGCGTGCTGGCGGCCGATGGTGTCGTGGGCGGACCGCCGGGTCGAGGCGGTCACGCGGATGGCCACGGTGCGCCGGTCGGTGGGGTGGGCCGACCGGATCAGGTGCCCGCCCGCGACGAGCCGGTCGACGAGCTTGGTCGTGGAGGCGCTGGAGATGCCGACCTCCTGCGCGATGAGCTTGGGGGTGGCGACCTCGCCGCGCTGCTGGGCGCGCATGATGACACGGATGGCGCGCATGTCCGTCTCGTTAAGACGCATGAACCGGGCCGAGGCCTCGGACAGCGCCCGGGCGGCGCTCTGCCACGTCCCCAGCGCCTCCATCACCGCGAAGGACTGCTCGACGTCCTCTTCGGAGAGACCGTCGACGTCCACGAGGTCGGGGTCGATGGACGCGTGTCGGCGACTCCTCGGCGGGTGTTCTCTCTCGGCCACGGCTCCATCGTACTGTCTTATGCTAAGTTGAATTCTTGCCAGGCTAAAGAAATGAGGATCCGGTGGAGATGGTGGTTCTCGTCGATGACGCCGGCACTGCGGTCGGCACGCATCCGAAGGCGACCGTGCACACGCGGACGACACCGCGTCATCTCGCGTTCTCCTGTCACGTCGTCGACGACGAGGGGCGCGTCCTGATGACCCGGCGGGCGCTCGGGAAGCAGACGTGGCCGGGGGTGTGGACGAACGCGTTCTGCGGTCACCCCCGACCGGAGGAGGACCTCGAGGCCGCCGTCCACCGGCGGGCCCGTTTCGAGCTGGGCCTGGAGATCGAGATCCTCGCCTGCCCCCTTCCGGACTTCGGGTACACGGCCGTCGACGCCTCGGGAGTGCGGGAGAACGAGCACTGCCCCGTGTTCCTGGCCCGGGCCGTCTCCGCGGTCGGGGCGAACCCGGACGAGGTCGCGGAGACCCGCTGGACGACCCCCGCCGACCTCGTCGCGGCCGTAGACGCGGCGCCGTGGGCGTTCAGCCCGTGGCTCGTCGCGCATCTCCCCGCGCTGCGACCCGCGCTGGCGGAGGCGGCCCGGCCGGGGGCCGAAAGGGGCCGTCCCGTCGAGGACGCGCTGTACGCCGCGTTCGACGATCGGCTCCGCGAGATCCTGGAGGAGGCGCGCCGGGAGGCCGCCGCCGGATTCGCGCCCGCGTACGCGCACCTGTGGGACGCGATCGGCGTCCTCGTGACGGGGGGCAAGAAGATCCGGCCGCGCCTGCTGCTCGGGGCCTACGCGGATCTCGGCGGCGCGGACCGCGCGGCCGCGATCGACGCCGCCTGCGCGGTGGAGATCCTGCACGCCGCCTTCGTCATCCACGACGACGTCATCGACGGCGACCTCACCCGTCGCGGCCGGGAGAACGTCACGGGCAGCTTCGCGTCCGAGGCCCGGACGCGCGGTGCGTCCCGGCGCGATGCGCGCGCGTGGGGGGAGGCCTCGTCGATCCTCGCCGGAGACCTCCTGCTGACCCGGGCGCACGCACTGCTCGCCGGCCTCGACGTCGCGGAGCCGGTGCGCTCGGCGGTGCTCCGGACCTTCGACGAGACGGTGTTCGAGACGGCCGCGGGCGAGCACACGGACGTGCGTCTGAGCATGCACCTGGATGCGGCGACGCCGGAGGACGTGCTGGCGATGATCGAGCAGAAGACGGCCGCGTACTCCTTCCGCGCGCCCCTGGTCCTCGCGGCGCTCCTCGCGGGGGCGCCACCGCGGACCATCGACGCGCTGGACCGGATCGGCCGGCGCATCGGCGTCGTGTACCAGCTCCGGGACGACGTGCTCGGGACGTTCGGCGACGAGCGGGAGACCGGGAAGTCCGTGCTCAGCGACCTGCGGGAGGGCAAGGAGACGCTGCTGATCTCCTTCGCGCGCACGGACCCGGGGTGGCCGGCCGTCGCGCGGCACTTCGGCGACGGCGGGCTGTCCGCGGACGACGGCGCCCAGATGCGGCGCGTCGTCGAGAGCTCGGGGGCGCGTGCGACGGTCGAGGCACTGATCGACCAGCGATGCGCCGAGCTCATGACGCTCATCGCGGACGCCGGCCTGCCGGGGCCCCTCGCGCAACGGCTCAGGGAGGTGACCGACGCCGGCAGCGTGCGTCGCGCATGACCGCCACCGGGCTGAGCCTCTACGACCGGGCGGCGACGGACAGCGCGTCGGTCGTCATCCGCCGGTACTCCACGTCGTTCGCCTGGGCGAGTCGCCTGCTGCCCGCGGGCGTTCGCACGCACATCTCCCGGATCTACGCGCTCGTGCGGGTCGCCGACGAGCTGGTCGACGGTCCGGCCGCCGATGCCGGCGTCGGCCGGGAGGATCGACGCCGCCTCGTCGACGACCTGGAGGCCGAGACGGCGCAGGCGATCGACCGCGGCTTCAGCACGAACCTCGTCGTGCACGCGTTCGCGCTCACGGCTCGGGAGCATCGCATCGGCGCCGATCTGTACGGCCCCTTCTTCGCGGCGATGCGCACCGACACCGAGGAGGTCGCGCTCGATGCGGAGGGTCTTCGGTCCTATGTGCACGGCTCCGCGGAGGTCGTGGGGCTCATGTGCCTCGCCGTGTTCGAGGGCGGTCGCCCTCGCAGCGACGAGGAACGGGGGATCCTCCGCGACGGCGCGGCGCGTCTGGGGGCGGCCTTCCAGAACGTGAACTTCCTCCGCGACTACGCCGCGGACCGGGGTGAGCTGGGGCGTCGATACGTCCTCGGCACCGAGCAGGGGCTGACGGAGGAGGCCAAGGCCGCGGCGCTGGCGCGGATCAGGGACGACCTGCGGGCGGCGGACGCGGCCATCCCGCTCCTCGATCCGTCCTGCCGGCCCGCGGTGTGGGCGGCGCGGACGCTCTTCGGCGAGCTGGCGATGCGCCTGGAGCGCACGCCGGCCGCCCTCGTCGCCCGGCAACGGGTGCGTGTCCCGGATCCGGTCAAGGCCGGGATCCTCGTCCGCGCGCTCGCTCGGAGGGCCCGATGAGCCGTGTGGTCGTGATCGGCGGGGGAGTGGCCGGCCTCGCCACCGCGTGCCTGCTCGCCCGCGACGGCCACGACGTCACGCTCCTGGAGCGGCGGGACGAGGTCGGCGGCCGGGCGGGGGCCTGGGAGCGCGACGGCTTCGTCTTCGACACCGGTCCGTCGTGGTACCTCATGCCCGAGGTGTTCGAGCACTTCTACCGCATGATGGGCACGACGACCGCGGAGCACCTGGATCTCGTCCGCCTCGACCCCGGTTACCGGGTGGTCGGCGAGCCCGGGGACGAGCGGGAGGATCCGCCGACCGACGTGCGGTCGGGGACCGACGAGGCCGCCGCCCTGTTCGAGGCGCGGGAGCCGGGGTCCGGCGAGCGCCTCCGGCGGTACCTCCGTTCGGCGACCCGGGCGTACCGGGCGGCGCTGGCCGCCTACCTCTACAACCCCTTCTCCTCGTGGCGGGCCTTCGCGTCGCCGGGTGTCCTGCGCAACGCCCCGGCCGTGCTGCCCCTGCTGACGCGGTCGCTGTGGTCGTCCGTGTCGCGGCGGTTCCGGGACGGCCGGCTGCGGCAGATCCTGGGGTACCCGGCCGTCTTCCTCGGCACGTCGCCGTTCGACGCCCCGGCGCTGTATCACCTCATGAGCCACATGGACCTCGTCGACGGCGTGCGGTATCCGCAGGGCGGGTTCCGCCGGTTCGTCGCCTCGCTCGCCGATCTCGCCGAACGCCACGGAGTCGTCGTCGAGAGGGGCGCCGAGGCGGTCGCGATCCGCTCGGAGGGCGGCGTCGTCCGCGGCGTGGAGACGGTGCAGGAGGGGCGTCGGCGGCTCCACGCCGCGGACATCGTGGTGTCCGCGATCGACGAGCACCACACGGAGACCGCGCTGCTCGCCGAGGCGGATCGCTCCTACCCCGCTCGTCGCTGGGAGCGGCAGGTCACCGGCCCCGGGGCGGTGCTGGTGATGCTCGGCGTGCGGGGGCGCCTGCCGCAGCTGCGCCACCACACCCTCTTCTTCGCCGACGACTGGCACGACAACTTCGACGCGATCTTCGGCCCTCGGCCGCGAATCCCGGACCCCGCCTCCCTCTACGTGTGCATGCCCAGCGCGACCGACGACACGGTGGCGCCGGAGGGCTGCGAGAACCTGTTCGTCCTCGTGCCCGTGCCGCCCGACGTCGGGATCGGCCGCGGGGGCGTCGACGGGGCGGGGGACCCTCTCGTGGAGGAGGTCGCGGACCGAGCCGTCGCGCAGATCTCCCGCTGGGCGGGCGTCCCGGACCTCGCGTCGCGGGTGGCCGTGCGCCGGACGATGGGGCCGGCGGACTTCGCCGAGGAGTTCCACACCTTCCGCGGCAGCGCGCTCGGCCCCGCCCACACGCTGCGCCAGAGCGCCTTCCTCCGCGGCGTCACGCGGTCGCGCCGCATCGAGGGGCTCCTCTACACCGGAGCGACCTCCGTCCCCGGCGTCGGGCTGCCGATGTGCCTGATCGGCGCGGAGCTCGTCCTCAAGCACGTGCGCGGCATCCGCACGCCCGGACCCCTGGAGGAGCCGTGAGCCTCGTCTACGCCGCCGCCCTGCTCGGGAGCGGGGTGTGCATCGGCCTCCTCGACGCCCGGTTCCGGCTGGCCTTCGCCCGCGCGCCGATCCGCACCGGCGTCCTGCTGGCCGTCGGGGTGGCGTTCTTCCTGGCGTGGGATCTCGTCGGCATCGCCACCGGGGTGTTCCGCCACCTCGACTCCCGGTGGGCAACGGGGATCCTGGTCGCCCCGCAGCTGCCCGTCGAGGAGCTGCTGTTCGTCGCCTTCCTCTGCTACCTGACGCTCGTGCTGCTCGGCGGAGCCCGGCGTCTCGCGGCACGGAGGGCGGCGCGGTGACGTACCTGGTCATGTCCCTGCCGTTCATCGGCGTCGGCATCGCGGCGTTCCTCGCGGGCGGCGTCCGGGCCCGCGCGCGAGGGACCGCGGGCGGATACCTCCGGACCTGGGCGATCACGACGGCCGCGCTGGTCCTGCTCACGGCGGTCTTCGACAACGTCATGATGGCCGCAGGGCTCTTCGACTACGGGGACCGGCACACGAGCGGGATCCGGTTCGGACTCATGCCCGTCGAGGACTTCCTCTACCCCGTGGTCGGCACGATGCTGCTCGGCGGTGCGGCCGAGCTCCTTCGCGGCACCGATCGCCGGAGCGCCTCGTGAGCGGCGTCCTCGGCACCGTCCGTGCGCTCGTGGCGACCTCGCGGCCCCTGAGCTGGATCAACACCGCGTACCCGTTCGCCGCGGTCGTCGTGCTCACGACCGGCCGGATCGACGCGGCGCTGGTCGTGGGGGCGCTGTTCTTCCTCGTCCCGTACAACCTCCTGATGTACGGCGTGAACGACGTCTTCGACCACGCCTCCGACATCGCGAACCCCCGCAAGGGCGGAGTCGAGGGGGCGCTGCTGCCGACGCGTCTGCACCGGGCCGCCCTCCTCTGGTCCGTCACGCTCGCGGCGCCCTTCGTCGTGGCGCTCCTCGTGCTCGGCGCGGCGAGGCCGTGGTCGTGGGCGGTGCTGGCGCTCAGCCTCTTCGCCGTGGTCGCCTACTCGGTCCCGGGGCTGCGCTTCAAGGAGATCCCGGTCCTCGACTCGCTCACCTCGAGCGTGCACTTCGTATCGCCGGCGCTGTACGGCCTGGCGCTGGCGGGGACCGAGGTCACCCCGCCGATCGTCGTCGCGATGGTCGCATTCCTCCTCTGGGGGATGGCGAGCCATGCCTTCGGCGCGGTCCAGGACATCGTGCCCGACCGCGAGGCGGGGATCGGGTCCGTCGCCACGGCGCTCGGCGGCGCGGCGACGGTCCGCCTGGCCGTGCTGCTCTGGACCGGCGCGGGGGTCCTCGTCGCGTTCACGCCGTGGCCGGCCGCGCTCGCGGCGCTCGCCGCGGTGCCGTACGTCGCGAGCGCCTGGCCGTACCTGCGGGTCTCCGACGAGGCGTCGGGCGCCGTGAACCGCGCCTGGCGACGGTTCCTCGCGATCAACTACGCGACCGGGTGCGCCCTCACGATCCTGCTCATCCTCTGCGCCAGGGAAGGACTCTTCTCATGACCCGCGTGCTCGTCACCGGAGCGACCGGATACATCGGCGGTCGGCTCGTGCCCCTGCTCCTCGAGGCCGGCCACGAGGTCGTCTGCCTCGTGCGGGCGCCGTGGAAGCTCGCCGACGTGCCCTGGCGCGACCGCGTCCGCGTGGTCGAGGGCGACGTCGCCGATGGAGCGGAGCCCGCCATGGACGGGGTCGATGTCGCGTTCTACCTGGTGCACTCCCTCGGGGCCGGTCGCGGCTTCGGCGCGACCGAGAGCGGCGACGCCGAGGCCTTCGCCGCGGCGGCGGAGAACGCGGGCGTGGGCCGCATCGTCTACCTCGGCGGTCTGCACCCCGACGGGGTGGCGCTGTCCGCCCACCTCGCCTCCCGGGCCGCGGTCGGGCAGGTGTTCCTCGAATCCCGCGTCCCGGCGATCGTCTTCCAGGCGGGCATCGTGATCGGGTCGGGCTCCGCCTCGTTCGAAATGATCCGCCACCTCACCGAGGTGCTGCCCTACATGCCCGCGCCGCGCTGGGTGCGCAACCGCGTCCAGCCGATCGCCGTGCGCGACGTGCTGCGGTACCTCGTGGGGGCCGTCAGCATCCCCGAGACGCTGAACCGGACCTTCGACATCGGGGGTCCGGACGTGCTGCGGTACGGGCAGATGATGAACGGCTATGCGGTGGAGGCCGGCCTGCCGCAGCGGCCGATCGCCGCACTGCCCGTCCTCACGCCGTGGCTCGCCTCGCAGTGGGTGAACCTCGTGACGCCGGTGCCCCGGCGGATCGCGGTGCCGATCATCGCATCGCTGCAGAACGACTGCGTGGTGCGCGAGCACGACATCGACCGGTATCTGCCCCCGCCCGCGGAGGGCCTGCTGCCCTACCGCACGGCCGTCCGCCTCGCCCTGCGCCGCGAGCGGGAGGGCGCCGTGGAGACGAGCTGGCAGGACGCGACCGTGCCCGGAGCGCCGAGCGACCCGCTGCCGAGCGACCCGGACTGGTCCGGCCACACCGTCTACACCGACGTCCGGGAGCGGCGCAGCGACGCGCCGGCCGAGGCGGTGTGGCGCGTCATCGAGTCCATCGGCGGGGCCAACGGCTGGCACTCGTCGCCCGTGGCGTGGGCGGCCCGCGGGTGGCTGGACCGGATCACGGGCGGCGTCGGGATGCGTCGCGGCCGACGCCACCCCACGCGGCTGCAGACCGGCGACGCGGTGGACGTGTGGCGGGTGGAGACGATCGATCGCGGACGCTCGCTGCGCCTGCGCGCGGAGATGCGGATGCCGGGACGGGGCTGGCTGGAGCTCGGCGTCGATCCGGACGGTGACGGGAGCGTCTACCGTCAGCGCGCGGTGTTCTTCCCGAAGGGTCTTCTCGGGCGCCTCTACTGGGCCGTGCTGCTGCCGTTGCACGGCGTGATCTTCGGGGGGATGGTGGCGAGCATCGTGCGGGAAGCCTCTCGACCGGAGGGGGACCCGTCGTGAGGCTCTGGTCGCTGCATCCGCGGTACCTCGACCGCGCGGGGCTCGTCGCCGGGTGGCGCGAGGCGCTTCTCGCGCAGGCCGTGATCCTCGCACCCGAGCGCGGCTACGCGCGGCATCCGCAGCTGCTCCGGTTCCGCCGCGCCGAGGATCCCCTCGCCGCGATCGGGGACTTCCTCTCCGCGCTCGCCGACGAGGCGGACCGACGGGGATACCGTTTCGCGCGCGAGCGGATCCGGGCGACCGGGTCTGCCGCGGAGCTGTCCGTCACGACGGGCCAGATCGCCTACGAGTGGGGGCATCTGAGGACGAAGCTGCAGACACGCAGCCCGGAGGTCTGGGAGCGGTGGCGGACGATCGAGACCCCCGACCCGCACCCGTGCTTCGCCGTCGTCCCCGGCCCGATCGCGGACTGGGAGCGGGTGCTCCCTCCGGCCCGATCCGCCCGGAGACCCGATCACGCCCCCGAGCACGCCCAGGACCCGACCCCGCCCGCCGAGAGGCCAGACGACAGGAGAGACGCATGACCGACGCCGTCCCGACCATCCGCCGTGAGACCAAGCCGCCCCGCGCCGGCGCCGCCCACTTCGATCCGGGCGCCGTGGTCGCCTCAGCCACCTCGGCCGCGCAGGACGGGCGTCCTTTCGTCGAGGAGCCCGTCGCCTACGACGCCGTGCTCCTGTCCGGTTTCGGCGGACCGGAGGGCCAGGACGACGTGATGCCGTTCCTGCGCAACGTCACGCGCGGCCGCGGGATCCCCGACGAGCGCCTCGAGGAGGTCGCGCACCACTACCGGCACTTCGGCGGCGTGAGCCCGATCAACGGCCAGAACCGCGCCCTGCGCGAGGCCCTCCGCTCGGCGCTCGCCGCGGCCGGGTTGGACCTGCCCGTGTACGGGGGCAACCGCAACTGGGCGCCCTACCTCGACGACGTGCTCGCCGAGGCCGCGGCGGACGGCGTCCGCCGGATGATCGCGATCCCGACGAGCGCGTACTCCTCCTACTCGTCCTGCCGGCAGTACCGCGAGGACTGGGCGGACGCGCTGGAGGCCTCCGGGCTGGACGGCGTGCTCCAGATCGACAAGGTGCGTCAGTTCTTCTCGCACCCCGGGTTCGTGCAGCCCTTCGTGGAGGGGGTCCGCGAGGGGATCGCGGAGGCGGAGCGCGCGGGGCACGAGCGGTCCGGCATCGAGGTGCTGTTCACGACGCACAGCATCCCGTCGGCGGATGCCGAGCTGTCGGGAGCCGGGAGGTTCGCCGGGGTGGACGGCGGAGGGTACGCCGCGCAGCACCTCGCGGTGGCCGAGCACGTCATGGCGGAGGCGGCGCCGGGCGTCTCGTGGCGGCTCGTCTACCAGTCTCGGTCGGGGGCGCCGTCCACCCCGTGGCTGGAGCCGGACGTGAACGACGCGATCGCCGCGCTCTCCGGCCGCACCGCGGTCCTGGTCGTGCCGATCGGGTTCGTGAGCGACCATCTCGAGGTGCTGTGGGATCTGGACCGCGAGGCCAGGGAGACCGCCGAGGAGGCCGGGCTGTGGTTCGGCCGGGTCGCGACGCCCGGTGTGCACCCGGCTTTCGTGGACGCGCTCGTGGATCTCGTGCGCGAGCGGGTGGTCGGTCGTCCGGTGGCGCAGCGTGCCGCGGTGACCCCGATCGGCGTCTGGTATGACGTCTGCCGGCCCGGGTGCTGCGTGAAGGCGGGCGTGGCCCCCGGGCCGGCCATCGCCGGCGTCGCCCCCTGACGGTCGCTCCCTCCCGGTCGTTGAGCGAGGAGCGCAGCGACGAGACGAAACGTGGTGACCCGGTCTGCGGCTTGGTGCGGCCGCTGCGCGATGGCCTCATCCGTCGCGCAGTCCCCCGCCGTCCTTCGGTCGGCTCCCGCCAGGCCCGATGCCGGCGCGTCGGACGAGGCCATCGCTCCGCTCGGCTCCCGGGCGCCCCTTTCCCGGTCACCCTCCGGTCGTTGAGCGAGGAGCGCAGCGACGAGACGAAACGTGGTGACCTGGGGCTGCGGGGCGTTTCGTCTCGCTCCGCTCGCTCAACGACCGACGCCCTCCCGCCGGTCGTTGAGGGAGGAGCGCAGCGACGAGACGAAACGTGGTGACCCGGGGCTGGTACGCGTCTCGTCTCGCTCCGCTCGCCGAGACGCGCTCGCTCAGCGAGCGGAGGGGGTGAGGTGCAGGGTGTCCCGGGTCGCCGCGTCGACGGCCTTCGGCGTGAACGCCCACGGCGTCTGCCGTCCGGCGCGCCAGTCCTCGTTCTGATCCGTGTAGTGCTCGTGGAACGCATGGCCGCTGGCGCCGGTCAGGTGGTTCCACGTCGAGCGGTCGAAGTCGGACAGGTCGATCACCATGCGCATGGACGGCACGGTCGTCGTCGCATACGACTCGCCCAGCACCCACCCGGTCGCGTCGACGACCGAGGATCCTCCGCCGACCGGGAAGGGGCCGCGGTTGAACAGGGCTTCGACGGGCGCGATGCCCGAGGTCCCGAGCGTCTGGTGGGTCAGCGTGATCGCGTGCAGATCGCCCCAGTTCCAGCGGCTGACATCGGTGCCCTGCAGCCCGGAGAGCTCGTCGTAGGCCTGCTCGGCGGCCAGCGCCAGCATCTCGTCCCGGCCGGCGACGCCGAGCGTCTCGTTCGTCCACATCGCGTTGTCCGGGTCGTCCAG
The DNA here is from genome assembly GCF_037083505.1 of Microbacterium sp. CCNWLW41. Taxonomy (NCBI): domain Bacteria; kingdom Bacillati; phylum Actinomycetota; class Actinomycetes; order Micrococcales; family Microbacteriaceae; genus Microbacterium; species Microbacterium sp. CCNWLW41. The sequence goes on along the minus strand of NZ_JBAOJP010000002.1, from coordinate 214,958 downwards.
CAGCGCGCCGACCACCGTGAACAGGCGCCCCTGTCCGTCCAGGGGCAGCGGCACCTCTCGCTCCGCGAACAGATCGTGCGCGAGGTTCGACCACAGCACGTTGGCGTACGCGGCCGCGGCGGAGTCCGCGGAGTTCTGGGCGTCCCACGTGGACAGCAGCTTCACCGCGCTCTTCGGTCCGGCGCCGGAGACCTCGACGTCGCGCATCGCGGTCGCGAGCTGCTTGCCGATCCAGAACTCCTGGTCGTACTGGATGTCGGCCAGGTCCTGCGCCGTGAGGGGGCCGGCGGCGGAGCGCCGTTCGATGAGCGCCTCGATGCGCGCGGCGCGATAGCCGGCGTCCCAGTCGCGGGAGAGGAAGTACGGGTAGTCGTCGTCCACGATCGCGTTGTTCGCGGTGACGATGTAGCCCTCCTCCGGGTTGTACGAGACCGGAAGATCCTCGAAGGGGATCTCGCCTCGCCAGTCGTAGGCGCTGGACCACCCGGGCTGGGGCAGCCACCCGTTCCCGGCGCCGCGGATGGGCAGGCGCCCCGGGGTCTGATAGCCGATGTTGCCCTCGGTGTCGGCGTAGACGAGGTTCTGCGCCGGGACGTCGAAGAGCTCGGCCGCCGCCCGGAAGTCGTCGAAGTCCTTCGCCGTGCCCATCCGGAAGATGGCGGTGGAGGTCGTGCCGGGATCCAGGGCCGTCCAGCGGAGGCTCACGGCGTACTCGCCCGGCCAGGAGGCCACGTCCGCGGGAGGCGGGCCGACCTGCTCGACGCCCCCGACCACGCCGGTCGTGATCCGGGGGTCTTCGGCGATCGCGGTGAAGTCCGCGGTCAGCCCGGACACGATCGGCCCGTGCACCGTGCTGCGGATGGTGAGGGGGACGTCCTCGCCGCCGGCGACCTTGATCGTCTCCTCACGGACCTCCAGCGGATCCCCGCGTCCGTCGCGCCAGTAGGCGTTGCCGTTCACCTTCTCGACGTACAGGTCGGCGACGTCGGTCGTGAGGTTCGTGAATCCCCAGGCGACCGTCGCGTTGTGGCCGATCACGATGCTCGGCAGGCCCGAGAACGAGAACCCGGCGACGTCGAACGGGCATTCGTCGGAGACGGTCGTGCAGCGCAGCCCCATCTGGTACCAGACCGACGGCAGGGAGGCCCCGAGGTGGGGGTCGTTGGCGAGCAGCGGCATGCCGCTCTCGGTGAGGTCGCCGGAGACGACCCACGAGTTCGAGCCGATGCCCTCGCCGGGGTCGCCGAGCAGGGCGTCGACCGCGCCGAGGACGCCGTCCGCCTCGGTCCAGCGGATGCCGGGGGCGGCCGCCGCGCCGGCGCCGTCCGCGGCCGGGGTCTCGGTGCTGCTCGGGGTCGGCGTGCCGGCGTCCTCCGCCTCCGCCTCGCCCTCGGCGGGCGCCCCGGCACCGGTGCCGGCGGGGGCCGCGGGGGTGCCCTCGCCCGACAGGTCGGTGATCACCGGCACGATGACCGGGTTCCGGTCGAACGGGTACCCGGGATAGACGGCGTCGATGGTGGCCGCGTCCGTCGTCTGGGCGAGGATCGCCCTGGTCGTCTCGTCCTCGATGTTGGTCCTCAGGTCCCAGGCCATCGCCTTCAGCCAGGCCACCGAGTCGGCTGGCTCCCACGGCTCGGGCGTGTAGTCCGGATTGGTCATGCCGATCACGGCATATTCCAGGGACGCCTCGGCGCCGGTGTTCTCGGCGAGGTATGCGTTGACCCCTTCGGCGTACGCCTCGTAGTAGCTCCGCGTGGTCTCGTCCATCGCGTCGACCTCCTGCTGGGCGATCTCGTGCCAGCCGAGGGTGCGGAGGAACTTGTCCGTCTCCACCTGCGACGCGCCGAACAGCTCCGCCACGCGGCCGCTGGTGACGTGGCGGCGGAAGTCCATCTCGAAGAAGCGGTCCTGGGCGTGCACGAAGCCCTGCGCGAAGAAGAGATCGTGCGTGCTGTCGGCCGACACCGTCGGGATCCCGCGGTCGTCCCGCTGCACCGTGACCGGGGCCTCGAGCCCGGACAGCGCGAGCTCGCCGGTGGTCTGCGGGAAGGAGCGCTGGATCGTCCAGACGACGAAGAAGGCCGCCGCCGTCGCGAGGACCACGATGCCGGCGAGCACGCCGAACGCCACCCGCCCGACGATCCGGCCGATCCGTCGCCTCGGGCGGGGCTCGGCGGCGGAGGGGGGAAGAGTCGTCGACATCGCGCGTCCTTCGTTCCGGCTGACACGCAGTCCCACGATTCGGGTGCGTGGGTCTCTGCGAGGAGATGCCCTCGCATCCTAGCGCGCGGCCCCCGCGCCGCCCGGGAGCGGAAGCCGTGGGGCCTCACATGAGACGGGTGGACTCCAGGGCCCGCAGCAGCTTCTGGTTGAACCCGATGAGCGGAAGGCGCAGCACCAGGCCGAGCAGCAGCGCGGGCACCGCGAACAGCGCGAGCGACCCGAGCGAGACCCAGTAATCGTTCTCGTAGATCCCCGCGATCGCCGAGCGCATCGCGTTCACCGCGTGGGTGGCGGGGAGGAACGGGCTGACGCCCTGGAACCACTCCGGCAGCACCTGCAGCGGGTAGGCGCCGCCGGAGCTGGAGATCTGGACGACCAGCAGCAGCACGGCGAGGGCCTTGCCGGCGTTTCCGAACGTGACGACGAAGGTGTAGACGATCAGCGTGAACACCAGGGACATGACCCATCCGGCCAGGATCAGCAGGAACGGGTGCGCCGGCTGGACCTGGGTGAACAGCACGCTGCCGAGGCACACGAGCGAGCTCTGCAGGAACCCGACGAGGGCGAAGACGCCGAAGCGCCCGAGGTACGTCTGCGCCGGGGAGAGTGCGGGCAGGTCGGTCCCCGCGCCCTGGGGCGGGTCCACGCGGATCGACACGGAGATGAGCAGGGCCCCGACCCAGAGCGCGAGCACCGTGTAGAGGGGCGTCATCGCCGCGCCGAAGCTGACGACGGAGAAGACGGGGACCCGTTCCAGGGCCACGGGCTGGGCGAGGTGGGTCGCGAGCGCCTTCGGGTCCGCGCCGATCACGTCGGTGAGCTCGGTGAGGTCGCCCGTGTCGATGGCCTTCCCCAGCGCGGCGGAGAGCGCGTCGAAACGGCCGGCCGTCTCGGAGAGGGACGCGGAGATCCCCGTGGTCAGCGTCTCGGCGCTGGTCAGAGCGGTGCTCAGGGAGTCGGATCCGGAGAGGGACGCGGCCACCGAGGAGAGGTCCGCGCCGATCGCGTCGATGTTCCCGCCGATGACGGACAGCGTGTCGGCCAGCGCGTCGAGCTTCGGCTGCAGGCTTCCCGTGTAGGCGTCGCGGGCGTCGTCGACCGCGGCCTTGGCCTCGGCGACCAGTCCGCTGATCTCGGCGTGGGCGGCCTGGCTCTCGGCGTTGCTGTCCGTGACCCGCGTCGCGGCCTCCTCCAGCCGGTCGTGCAGGGCCTGCTCCCGGGCGATGGCGGCGTCGATCCGGGAGACCACCTGGTCGAGCGGCCCTCGCGCCGCCTCGGGGAGGAGCGGACGGACGTTCTGGACGAGGTCGTCGCGCAGCGTCCGGTGCTGGTCGATCTGGGTCTGGACGCGCGCGGCCGCGGCCCGCAGGGCGTCGGCGGTGGTGGCGGACTGCGCGTCCATCGCGGCGTAGACCTGGTCGATGCTGTCCGCGACGGCCTGATAGCTCTCGGAGGTGCCGGCGAGGGCGTCGCCGAGCGCGGCCGTGGTCGTGGCGAGCACGTCCTTCAGCTCCTGCGCGGCCGCCTTGCCCGCTCCCAGGGCGCCGGTCGCGTCGCGGAGCGCGGCGCCGGAGCCCTCGACGAGCTGCCCCGCGCTGTCGACGAGGGGGCGGCTGGAGGCGATCAGTGAGGTGAACATGTCGGCGGTGGCCGCCCCGGCGCGCAGCTGCGCCGACACCTCGCCGACGTGGGCCTGGAGCCGGGAGAGCACGGCCTGGGTGTCCGCGTCGTCGAGGAAGGACGACAGCGACGTGATGATGTTCAGCGCCGCCTCGCCCAGGGTCTCGGTGAACACCTCGTTGATGCTGGTGGAGACCTCGCCCGCGCCCTGCTCGGTGATCTTCGGGGCGAGGGCGTTCTTCTTCTCGTTCGTGTAGTACTCGATCCGGGTGCGCTCGGACCCGTCGGCGTAGAAGGTCATCATGTCGGCGCTGAAGGTCGGCGGGAGCACGATCGCGGCGTAGTACTCGCCGGACTCGGTGCCGTCGATCGCGTCCTCCTCGGAGGTGATCACCCAGTCGAGGTCCTTGTTCGCGCGCAGCGCCGACACCACCTGCTCGCCGACGTTGATGCGCAGCGGGATGAGATCGCTCTGGAAGCCGTCGTCCGTGTTGGCGACGGCGACGGTGAGGTTCCTGGTGTTGCCGAAGGGGTTCCAGCTCGCGATGACGTTGAACCAGGTGAACAGCGAGGGGATCACGACCAGGCCGAAGAGCACGATCACCGTCATGACGCTCCCGGTGGCGCGGCGCAGGTCGTGCCGGAACAGGCGGAGGATGTTCCTCATCTCGTCTCCTCCCCGTCCTCGCGACCCGGGACCGCGTCCTCGGGCGTCCCGATCTCCTCGGTCTCCTGCTCTGCCGCGTCCGCGGGGGCGGCGATCGGCGTCGTCGCGGGCGGATCGGGATCGGGTGAGGGCACGGACTCCGCTTCCGTACCCGTCTCCGCGTCGTCGCCGGCCGGGGCCTCCGCGTCCGTGTCCGCGCCGTCGGCGAACAGCGCGTCGAGGACCGCCGTCCCCTCCGCGGGCTCCTCGTCCGCCTCCGCGGGCTCGTCACGGACCGACGTCGGGTGCTCCCCGGCGCGCACGTCGAGCGCGACGGCGGTCCCCCCGGCGGCGGCCGCCCCCACGGGCAGCAGCAGCGTGTCCCGAGCGCTCTCGGCGACCAGCGCGTCCCGCAGCTCGGCCTCGGGCATCTCGCCGATCTCGGCCGCCTGCTGGATGCTCTGCCTGACGTACTCCAGCGTCACGAGGAAGGCGATGAGGATCAGGCACCACAGTGCCCACAGGCCGAGCATCGGCGCCTTCGCATCCGGGACCAGCCAGGCGACGACGCCGAGCACCGCCATGACTCCGGCGCCGACGATCAAGGTCAGGCGCAGCAGCGTCGGGTACCGGTCGGTGAACCGTCGTGCGCGGCGGGCGACCTCCGCGCGGTAGCCGTCGCCGTCGGTGAGGGCGCGGATGATCTCGGGCGTGCGGCGCCGGCCCGTGATCTGCACGTCCTCGCTCACGAGCAGCTGGCTCTCGGCGAGGCGCCGGTTGAACAGCAGCGCGAAGTTGCCGAGGCGCCGGCGGAGGAACAGCCCGAGCACGAAGGCGAGCACGACGAAGACGGCCAGGGCCCCGAGGAACCGCCAGTAGTGTCCGCCGTAGAAGCCGCTGATCGTCTCCCTCAGCGCGTCGATGCCGTACGTGAAGGGGAGGAACGGATAGAGCCCGCGGAAGAAGTCCGGCATCATCTCGATCGGGTACAGGCCGGATGCGCCGGGGATCTGGAAGATCACCAGCAGGATGCACAGCCCCTTGCCGACGTAGCCGAAGCACACCGACAGGGCGTAGATGATGCTGAGGTAGGACAGACCGATGAGCACGCCCGTGCCGACGAACGCGAACGCGTTCGCCGTCTGGACCCCGATGACGAGGTTGCCGACGCACACGAGGACGGCCTGGAACACCGCGATCGAGGCGAGCAGCATCCACCGGCCGAGGTACGCCTGACGAACCGAGACCCCCTCCACGCCCTCGGTGTCGACCTCCAAGCGCATGATGACCATCAGGACGAACGCGCCGATCCACAGCGACAGGTTGGTGAACAGCGCGGCCATGGCGGAGCCGTAGGCCGCCGTGGGGAAGACGACGTTCTCGTGGACCTCGACGGGGGACGCCATGAAGCGCGCGATCTGGTCCGCGTCGAGGCCGGTGAGGGTGCCGAGCCGGTTCCACACGTCCGCCGCGCTGAGGGCCAGGACGTCGGCGCGCACACCGCCGAGCCCGGACTGCGCCGTGGCGAGGTTCCCGTCCAGCGAGGCGAGCGCGGCCGTGGTGGCGGCGAGCTGCCCCTTAAGGCTTCCCAGCAGGCTCTGCGCCTGGACGATCTGGCTGCGCTGGGCGCCGAGGGAGGAGGAGAACGCGTCCGCGCTGGCCGAGAGCGCCGACATCGCGTGGTTGAGGGCGGGGACACTCTGCCGCAGCGCGTCGCGGATCGCGCCGGCCGAGGTCGCGGCCGTGCCGACGGCGGAGTCGACCGCATCCGCCGCCGACTGCACCGACGCGATGGTCGTCGACACGTCGGCGTTGAGCTGCGTGAGCTGGTCGAGCACCGCGCGGTCGCCGGCGTTGCGCTCCTGCAGCGCGTCGATCGCCGCGGTGAGCCGCTTCGCCGCGTCGGAGCCGGGGTCGGTCTCCTCGAGGATCTCCTGGAGCTCCGCCAGGGCCTTCGCGTTGGCGTCCACAACGGCGGTGAGGTCGTCGATCGCGGTGCCCACCGCGACGTTCGCCTGCTGCAGGCCCGCGGCGAGCTTCGCGATCGAGGCGTTCATCTTGGCGGAGGCCTCGGCGAGCAGGGTCGCGCCCGAGACGTACGCGGAGGTCACCCGGTCGGTGACGGTGAACAGCTCCTGCTGGGCCTCCGCCGCGATGGACTGCGCCTGCGCCACGGCGTCCTGCACCTCGCCGAGGGTGGCGTCGATGTCGCCGAGGGTCGCGGACGCGTCGTCCAGCCGACCCTGCGCGTCCGTCAGGCCGCTCGACAGCTCGGTGATCCGCTGGCGTGCGGTGCCGACCTTTCCGACGGCGTCGTCGAGCGCGGTGACGGTGGTGTCGCGCGCGTCGCCCAGGCGGTGCTCGGCGTCCTCGCCCGCGTTCTTCAGCTGGGTGGTCACGGCCTCCGCGACCACGGACACGAAGGTGCCGTTGATCTGCGTGTCGAGGGTCGAGGCGCCGACGTCGGTGATCTTGGGCGCGATCGCGTTCGCCTTCTCGTTCACGAAGTACTGCAGCTCCGGACGCGTGAAGTCGCCGGTCGTGATGCTCACGAAGTCGCGGCTGAAGTCCGCGGGGATGACGATCGCCGCGTAGCTGCGTCCGCTGCGGACCGCGTCCATCGCCTCGTCCTCGTCGACGAACTCCCAGCCGAGCTGGTCGTTCTCCTTCAGCTGGGCGACGAGCTCGCCGCCGACGTCGATGTCTCCGGTGAGCTCGGACGTGGCTCCCTGGTCCTCGTTCACGATGGCGACGCTCACGTGCTGCGTGTTCGAGTACGGATCCCAGAACGCGACGATGTTGAACCAGGCGTACAGCGACGGCGTGACGATGACGCCGAGGATGATGATCCAGGCCTTGCTCTGCCGAGCGAGCCGGCCCGCGTCGCGGCGGAAGACGCTCCACGCGTTCGGGGTGCGTCTGGTCATGCGGCGTCCGTCGGGACTGCGGGTGCGGCGGTCAGTTCCGGGTGGGCGGCGAGGAGGGACTCTGCCTCCCGCCACGACAGCCCGGCGATGCTCAGCACGGCCCGCACCGCGATGTCGGCCGCGGCGGTCGAGGAGGGGTCGGTGCGGGTCACGACGGTCCTCGCCGTCTCCTCGATGAGCCGGGCGAGCGTCGGCGCGGCGATGTCGGTGCGCAGCTGCGCGGCGTCCTGCCCGCGGCGCACGATCCCGGCCACCACGCGACGCAGCGGCGCGAGGGCCGCTGCGGTCTCCTCGACGTGGGCCTCGTCGAGGGCGATCGCGGCGGCGACCTGCACGTGCGCCGCCTCGTGCCAGAGCTCCGTGGTCAGCCGTGCGAGGGCCACCCGGGAGTCGTCGTCGTGGACCTCCTCCGCGATGGCGTTGAAGCGCTGGGCGCCCTGCCGGATGAGCTCGCTGACGAGGGCTCCGCGGTCGTCGAAGTGCCCGTACAGCGCGCGGCGGCTGAGGCCTGCCGCGCGGGCGATCTGGTCGACGGAGGCGTGCGGGTCCACCGCGAGAGCACGGGTGGCGGCGGCGAGGATGCCCGCTCGGTTCTCCGCCGCGTCGCGGCGCAGGCGGCGAGGGGCAGGGGTGTCGGTCACGCCCCCATGCTACGTAACCTGCACGATAGTGTGCAAGTTTCTTCAGGCAACTCGAAGGAGCGGTTCCGGTGCGGGCATGCGTAATCTATCCCACATGCGCGCTTGTGGGATAGATCGCACAGCGAGTAGTGTGTCATTTATCCCACAAGGAGGTCCGATGAAGGCGGAGGTCCAGCGTACGATCGACTTCGGGATCGTTGCCGCAGCCCGTCGAGAGGCCCTCGGGCTCAGTCAGCGCGAACTCGCGGAGCGCGCCGGGGTGACGCGCGACTGGCTGGCCAGGTTCGAGACCGGCGCCCCCAACGTCACGGTCGCCAGGATGATGCGTGTGTATCGCGAACTCGAACTCGAGCTGATCGTCCAAGGGGACGGGCCGATATGAGTGACGATCTCGCGGTCTTTCTCGACGGCACGCGGATCGGAACGCTCCGCCAAGGCGGAGGCGGGAACGTCACCTTCTCCTATGTGCCCGGATACTGGGGGACTCGCGGAGCGACGCCCCTTTCGCTGTCGCTGCCGCTGGTCGTGCCCAACCACAAGAGCCGACCCACGCGCACGTTCCTTCAGGGCTTGCTTCCCGACAGCGCAGCAAGACTCGAAGAGCTCGGTCGCCAGTTCGGCGTCTCGCCGCGCAATCCGTTCCCGCTTCTCGCCCACATGGGGAAAGACGCGGCCGGCGCCGTGCAGATCCTCCCTGAAGGGGAGGCCAGCGCGGATGCGGCGGTCCGTCGAGGCGACGTGTCGGTGATCGACGATGATCAGTTGGCGGCGGTGGTCGCGGACGTGATCGCGAACAGGGCGGAGTGGGGGCGCCGTCACAACGCCGACGTTCGTTGGAGCCTGGCCGGTGCTCAGCCGAAGATCGCTCTCTTCCGCGCCGAGACGGGTGAGTGGGGCGTGCCCAACGACTCGACACCGACGACGCACATCCTCAAGCCGGCGGTTCCTCCGTACTCGGATCACGACATCAACGAGTTCATGACGATGGCGGCGGCCAGGGACCTCGGCCTCGATGTCGCCGAGGACTTCGTCCTGACGACCTCGCGGGGGGACCGTGCGTTGGTGTCGGTGCGGTACGACAGGCGACAGGTCGATGGTCGATGGGTACGGCTTCACCAGGAGGATCTTTGCCAGGCCCTGGCGATCCCGCCGGACAAGAAGTACCAATCTGATGGCGGGCCCGGAATCGCGACGATCGGTCAGCTCTTCGCGACCATCCCGCAGGCGCGGGACGTGAGGGCGAACTCGGAGCGGTTCTTCGATGCCGTCGTCTTCAACGCGGCGGCGTTGGGGACGGACGCCCACGCCAAGAACTACTCGCTTCTCCTCAATGGTGACCGAGCCACCCTTGCGCCCCTCTACGATCTCGGCAGCCACGCGCCCTACCCGACACCTCAGGGTCGGGAGCCGAAGCTCGCGATGTCGGTGGAGGGAGAGTACCGGGCGTCCGGCGTCACCGCCGGGCTGCTGGTGCGGGCCGGGCGGCGGCTGGGCATCGACGAAGGGCGAGCGTTCGACCGGGTGACCGAGATCACGACCGGGATCGTCGACGCCTATCGGCGCGCGGCCGATCTCGCGCGGGTCAGCCTCGGCAACCATGAGTTCATCGACGTCATGGTCGAGAGCATCTCGGAGTACGCCGAGCAGCGCGGTTGGGCATCTCCGGGTCGATGAGTCTCGGCCGCCCGCCAGGGCTCAGTCGGTGCCGGTGTCGAAGGCCGCGCCCTCGGACGCGGCGTCCACCGCGTCGGCGAGGTCGGCGTCCGCGGCGCTGACCGACCCCTCCACGGCGCCCGCGATCTCCGTCGACTCCCCCGCGGTGACGCGCCCGACGAGCTCGCCGGTGGCGCCGCCGACCAGGCCCAGACCCGCGTACTGCTCCAGGCGGGCGCGCGAGTCGGCGATGTCGAGGTTGCGCATGGTGAGCTGGCCGATGCGGTCGACCGGGCCGAACGCCGCGTCGCCGACCCGCTCCATCGAGAGCTTCTCCGGTCCGTAGGACAGGTTCGGGGAGACGGTGTCGAGGATCGTCCAGTCGTCGCCGCGGCGCAGGCGCAGCGTGACCGTGCCGGAAATGGTGGATCCGACCCAGCGCTGGATCGACTCGCGCAGCATGAGGGACTGCGGCTCCAGCCAGCGGCCCTCGTACATGAGGCGACCCAGGCGCCGTCCCTGCTCGTGATAGGTGGCGAGCGTGTCCTCGTTCAGGATGCCGTTGACCAGGCGCTCGTAGGCGATGAACAGCAGCGCCATGCCCGGGGCCTCGTAGATGCCGCGGGACTTCGCCTCGATGATCCGGTTCTCGATCTGGTCGCTCATACCCAGGCCGTGCCGGCCGCCGATCGCGTTCGCCTCACGCACGAGCGCCACCGGGTCGCTGTGCTCGACGCCGTTGATGGCCACGGGACGGCCGCCCTCGAACGTCACGGTGACGTCCTCGGCCGCGATCGCGACCGACTCGTCCCAGTACTTCACGCCCATGATCGGGTCGACGGTCTCCAGGGATACGTCCAGGTGCTCCAGGGTCTTCGCCTCGTGCGTCGCACCCCAGATGTTGGCGTCCGTCGAGTAGGCCTTCTCTGCCGAGTCCCGGTAGGGGAACCCGTGGGTGACGAGCCAGTCGCTCATCTCCTGGCGCCCGCCGAGCTCGGTGACGAAGTCCGCGTCCAGCCACGGCTTGTAGATCCGCAGGCGCGGGTTCGCGAGCAGGCCGTAGCGGTAGAACCGCTCGATGTCGTTGCCCTTGTAGGTGGAGCCGTCGCCCCAGATGTCGACGCCGTCCTCCTTCATCGCGCGCACGAGGAGGGTGCCGGTGACGGCGCGCCCGAGCGGCGTGGTGTTGAAGTAGGTCTTCCCGCCGGAGCGGATGTGGAACGCGCCGCAGGACAGGGCGACGAAGCCCTCCTCCACGAGGGCGGTCTTGGCGTCGATGAGGCGCGCGGCCTCGGCGCCGTACTCCAGTGCCCGCCCCGGGATCGAGGCGATGTCGTCCTCGTCGTACTGTCCGAGGTCCCCGGTGTAGGTGAAGGGCACCGCACCCCTGTCGCGCATCCAGGCGACCGCGACGGAGGTGTCGAGTCCTCCGGAGAAGGCGATGCCGACGCGCTCGCCGACGGGAAGGGACTGGAGGACCTTGGACATGCCTCTCAGTCTATCGGCGGCGTGTCGGCGCTCTTGCGACCGGAGGAGTGCGCTCGGTAGGCGGAGAACGGCCGCCTTCCTCCGCAGGAAGCGCACATGTCCGCGTGTGGCGCACTGCGTCTTCCCCGGGGCGTCGGGAGGGGACGACGGGATCGGGTGGCGCAGGCTGCCCGATCAGATCAGGCGGACGTCGACGCCCAGCGACGTGTAAGTGGAGAGGGCTCGACGGTCGCAGGAGAGGAGGGGGATCCCCGCATCCTTCGCGGCGAGCCCGACGAGCCCGTCATACACGGATCCGCCGGCGATCCCCGCGCGGTTCAAGGCCACGACCGCGTCCCGGGCCGCGCTCTCCGGCAAGGGGAAGGACGCCGGGAACTCCCGCGCGATCAGCTGGGCTGCGTGCGAAGACGCAAGGCGATTGGATCCGGGCAGTCGCGTCAGCACCGAGTAGGTCTCGAACATCGCATGTCCAGACAGCCCGAGCGTCAGGCCCTGAGTCATCTCGAACGCGCGCTCGTGCGCGGGACTTGCATCGCGGAGGACGGCCAGGGCAGCGCTGGTGTCGAGCAGGAGGTCAGCGCTGATCGGCAAGGCGAAGCTCGCGGATGTCGTCGGCAGTGAGGGCGGGGCCGCCGGTGATCACCAGTCGTCCATCCTTCTCCACCAGATTGTCGTGCGTCTCGATCTCGATCCGGATCCCGTTCCCGTCGATGACCATGTCCACCGGACCCGGCACCATCCCCAGTCGTTCACGGATCTGCGCGGGGATCACGATGCGCCCCGCCTTGTCCATGGTCGTCTTCATGCCATAAGGATACCAGGGCAATGGCAGGCGCGGTGGGCGCGACGGTGCGGACGGGGGCTCAGCCGTCCGCACCGCGGCGGCGGGAGACGGCGATGACGCCCGCGCCGAGGAGCAGGATGGCCGCCGCGATGCCGACGATGTAGCCGGCCACGCCGAGGTACCCGCCCGGCACGAGGTGCGGATCCAGGAACGGGTACGGATACCACCACGGGTTGCCGGTGGCCGGGGCGACGACGAGGTTCGCGCGCAGCAGCGTGTACGCCGCCCAGACGATCGGGAAGGCGGCGATCGCGGCGAGGCTCGACCACGGCAGGCGCCGCCGGCCCGGCGCGAACAGCACGTCGAGCAGGAGGACCGCCGGGCCCACGACGTGGAGCACCTCGTTGACCCACGGCTGGGTGACGCCCACCGAGACGCTGCGCAGCAGCACGTTGTAGACGATGCCGGTCGTGATCATGTACGTGGCGACGCAGGCGAGCAGGACGCCCAGCCAGGCCGGCTCGGTGCGGCCGTCGCGGCCGCGGCCCCACAGCCATGCGGCGCCGAGCGCGAAGGCGACGACGGCGGAGACGTTGGACAGGATCGTGAAGTAGCTGAAGAAGTTCGCGATCACGGTGGGGAGGTGCCCGCCGTGCGGCGTCGGGGAGGCGAGCGTGTTCGCGATCGACGTCGACAGCTGCGTCACGATCGCGGCGGTGAGGAGGGCGGCGGTGGCCCCGCGCACCAGGGCCCAGACGGTGGAGGGCGTCGTCGTCCTCGCGTCGGTCCGTGTGCCGGGGGAGGCGGGGGAGGTCACGGGACCCACTTTAGGGGCGACCGATATTCTCCCGAACGAATTTGTGACGAAATCCGTCTCCGTCCCGTCATAGGTGTGTCGCCGGTTCACGGCGAGGGGCACCGAACGGTGCGGAGGAGAACAGGAGATCGTCATGGCAGAAGTGAATGTGGCCGCGTCGCCCAAGTCTCAGGGACCGGCCAGCGCCGCGCAGCCGGCGGGCAAGACCGTCATCGAGCAGGGCGTCGTCGCGAAGATCGTCGGCATCGCCGCCCGCGAGGTGGACGGCGTGCACGCGCTCGGCGGCGGGGCCGCCCGCGTCGTCGGCGCCATCCGGGACGCGCTCAACTCCACGGACCTGGCGCAGGGCGTCAGCGTCGAGGTGGGGGAGAAGCAGGTCGCCGCCGACGTCACGATCGTCGCGGACTACCCCGTGTCGCTCCAGAAGATCGCCGACGGGGTCCGCGCCGCGGTCTCCCGCGCGATCGTCGAGCTCGTGGGCCTGGAGGTCGCCGAGGTCAACGTCACCATCAACGACGTGCACATCCCCTCGGACGACGACGACCAGGCCGAGGAGGCGCGAGTCCAGTGACTCCCACGATGACCGGAGCGGTGGTCGCCGGCGTCCTCGCGCTCTCGTGGATCGCGTTCGGATTCTGGGCCGCCGTCCTGGTCGCGGCCGCGCTGCTGCTGGGCGCGGGGATCGGGCGCATGGTCGAGGGCCGGCTGGACCCGCGGGCGCTGATGGACGTGTTCCGCGGTCGGCGGTCGTCGTCATGACCGTCCCCGCCGCGCCCGGCGTCGCGACGGAGGTGCCGGGGCGGGTGACCGTCAGCGCGCAGGCGCTGCGGCACCTCGCCACCGCCCTCGTCGGCGACGCGGCGCACGCGGAGGCGCGGGACATCGGCCTGCGGCTCTCGGACGCCGCCGGCGCGCTCGCCGTGGCGGTGGAGGTCCCGCTCGTGCTGTCGCCGCAGGGCGGCACCACGTTCGACGCCAGGGCGCAGGACGTGCGCCGCGGCGTCATGGAGGGGCTGCGCGAGCTCGCCGATCGGCGGGTCGCGCGCGTGGACGTGCGCTTCACGGACGTCCGGAGGATCACGGCACGGAGGGCACGATGAGCACGGCCACGACCTATCGGCGGGCGCTGCGCCGGGAGACGCACTCCCCGCGCACCCTCTCCGCCGTCGTGGTGGCGGTCGTGCTGCTCGTCGGCCTCGCCGCCCTCGTGGCCGCGCTGGTCGCCGAGGCGGTGCGGCCGGGGACCGTGGGCGCGCTCGTGGAGCCGCTGCCCGCGGACGCGCTCCGCATCGGGATCCCGGTCGCGGGAGGTGCGATGGCGGTCCTGGGGCTGGCCGCCGTCCTGCTGGCGATCCTCCCCGGACGGCGTGCGCGCCGTTCGCTGCGCGGCGCCCGCCTGGCCGTCGTCGCGGACGACGGCGTGCTCGCCGACGCCGCCGCGGACGCCGTCGCACGACGCTGCGTGCTGCCCCGCGCGCAGGTGCGCGTGGTCGTGGGCCGGCGGGTGGACGTGCACGTCGTCCCCACGAGCGGGGTGCCGATCGACGAGCGCGCCGCCGGACAGGCGGCGCACGACGCTCTGCTGCGCCTCGGCCTCGACCGGGTCGTCCGGGTGCGGGTCGAGCAGAGAGGAGTGATCGCATGAACGCCACGAACCGGTTCGCGAACCGGCTGGTGCTGCTGCTCGGCGGCGCCGTGCTCCTGGTCGCCGGCGTCGTGATCGTCCTGTGGACCGCCCGCCCGCCGTGGGCCGCGGCGGCGACGGCGCAGGCGACGGGCACCGTGGAGGATCTGCTCCGCACGCTGCCCGTCTGGGACGCACCGTTCGGGGGGACGGTGCGGATCCCGGCCGCGGGGGTGATCGTCGGGGGAGCCGCGGTGGTGCTGATCGTGCTGCTGATCGTCTTCCTGACGACCCGCGGCGCGGGCCGGTCGGCCACCGCGGTGGCCGACCGGACCCCGCTCGGGCGGACCGAGGTGGATCGCCGCGTGGCGGACCGCGTGCTCGCCGCGCCGCTCGCCGAGCGCGCGGACGTGCTGGACGCGCACGGCCGCGTGCACCGGGTGCGCGGCGGGGCCGTGTACCGCCTCGCCGTCCGGGTGCGCCGCGGCGCGGACCTGGCGGAGGTCGTCGGCGCGGCGGAGCGCGCCGCGCAGGAGTGGGACGCCCTGGCGTCCCGGCCGATGCCGGTGCTGCTGCACCTGGCGGACCGATCCTGGACCGACCGATGGAGATCGACCGTCCGCGTGCGGTGACGCGCGGGACGACGACGCGCCCCTGCGGCGCGGACACGACGCCCGGCCGGACGGCCGGGGCACGAAAGAGAGGAGAAAGACCCATGAGTGCGAAGGACAGGCTCGAAGCGGCCGCGGACAAGGTGAAGGGCAAGGCCGAGGAGCTGATCGGCAAGGCCACGGGCGACGAGGACCTCGAGGCCCGCGGCAAGGCCGACCAGGCCGAAGGCCACCTCAAGGACGCCGGCCAGGACGTGAAGGACGGCGTCGAGGACGCCGGCCAGGACGTGAAGGACGGCGTCGAGGACGCCGCCCGCAACGTCAAGGACGCCTTCAAGAAGTGACGGGACGGGCGGGGCGGCGTCAGCCGTCCCGCCCGCGTGAGAGGAGAATCATGGGCTTCTTCAGCTTCCTGCTGCTCGGCCTCATCGCCGGCGCGATCGCCAAGCTGATCCTTCCGGGCAAGCAGGCGGGCGGATGGATCGCCACGCTGCTGCTCGGCGTCGTCGGGGCGATGCTCGGCGGCTGGCTGGGCGGGCTGATCTTCAACGTGGACCTGCAGTCCTTCTTCAGCCTGGCGACCTGGGCGCTGGCGATCGGCGGCTCGCTGATCGTGCTGCTCGTCTACGGTCTGCTGACGGGCCGCCGCAGCAAGGCATGACGGGGATCGCACATATGCGTGCACGCGCGTGGGGACGCGGGTGCACGCTGGGACCGGGGCGGCGCGCACGGCGCATCGCCCCGGTTCCGGCCGGGGGGAGAGGGAAGTGACGGAGGTCGATGACCGCCTGTCGCTGTCCGAGGCCGACGACCGCACGGTCGCCGGCCGGGCGGCGGACGGCGACACCGAGGCCTTCGCGGTGCTCGTGCGGCGCTTCGCGCCGCGCATGCGCGCGTACACCAGGCGCCTGATGGGCAGCACCGCGGACGTGGACGACATCGTGCAGGAGGCGTTCGTCACGGCGTGGCAGCGCATGGACGAGCTCAGCGATCCCGGGGCGGTCAAGTCCTGGCTGATGCGGATCGTGAGCCGCCGGGCGATCGACCGGCTGCGGGCGACGCCCGCGCACGTCGACATCGACGGGATCGAGACCCCCGCGCCGGCGCACGACTCCCCGGCCCGTGTCGTCGAGACCCGCGCGGAACTGGACGCGCTGACGGCGGCGCTCGCACAGCTGCCGGAGCCGCAGCGGCGCTGCTGGACGCTGCGCGAGCTCGGCGGGTTCTCCTATGACGAGATCGCCGAGGAGCTCGACGTTCCCGTCTCGACCGTGCGGGGCCTCCTGGCCCGCGCGCGCAAGGACATCATCGTTCGGATGGAGGGATGGAGATGACCATCGACGACGACCGATCCGGACGCCGAGGCATCGCCCTGGACCCGGCCGACCTCGACGGGCACACGTTCGAGGAGCTGGTCGACTACATCGAGTCGGGGCGCACCCCCCGTGACGACGCCATCGAGAGCTCGGCCGGGTGCCGGCTGGCCCTCGACGCCCTCGAGCGGCTGCACACGCTCGGCGCGGATCTGCTCGAGGCGGACACGGCGCAGGAGCCGCCCGTCGACGAGAACTGGATCCAGCAGGTCATGAGCGGCATCGGGCGCGAGATCCGCGCCGGCCGCCGGATCCCGCTCGACGCGGAGGAGGACGCCGACCTCGCGATCACGGAGGGGGCGGTGCGCGGGCTGATCCGCGACGCGGAGCGTGCGGTGCCGGCGGCTTTGATCGGCCGGTGCCGGCTGGAGGGCGACGTCACCCGGCCGGGGGAGCCGATCCGGGTCGCCGTGGACGTGAGCGTGCGCTACGGCCACCCGATCACGACGACGGCGGGGCTCCTGCGCGCGGAGATCGCGCGCAGACTGGAGGAGCACACCGATCTCGTCATCGCCGACATCGACGTGACGGTGCACGACGTCCGCTGGGAGCCGGGGGAGGGCCACGAGTGAACGACGAGGAGAGGACCGCGCTCGCGGTGAGCGTGGAGAGGGCGCTGGCGGGCGTCCCGGGGGTGGCGGAGGTCCTCCGCCCCGGTGGGGCGCTGTCGACCGCCGTCGACCTGGGCGCCCGGGCGATGGGCATCCGCGAGGCCGACGCACCGCGGGTGCGGGTGACGGACGCCGACGGCGCCACGCTCGTGGAGGCGTCGATCGGCGTCGCCTCGTCGTCGGCGAAGCGCACGACGAGGGACGCCCATCGCGCGGTCCGCGAGGTCGCCGGCCCCGTGCGCGTGGTGCTGACCGTGGCCCACGTGGACGCGCGCTCGGTCGCCGCGTCATCCCGCGGATCGGCGGATCAGGGGTAGTTCTTCAACGCCTGTTCGAAGGCCTCGACGTCGTCGGCGCTGAGCACCTCGCGGGCGACGACGGTGAGGCTCAGCCCTTCGAGGGGCTCGCCGGTGCGGGCGCTCGTGGCCTCGCGTGAGGCGCGGTAGTCGCCGCTGACGTCGTTGGCGAGGTCCGTGATGTCCGCGTAGAACAGCGTCGGCTCGGGGTAGGTGCTCGCGTACCACTCCCAGAGCACCTGATCCTGGGGTGTGTCGCCCCCGTACATCTTGCGGATCACGCCGGGATCCACTCCGGACGCGGGGTCGTTGAAGGCCAGCATGGAGCTGAAGCCGCTGCGGATCAGCTCGTCCTCGACCGTGCGCATGACCTCGAGCTTCGTCGGGTATCCGGTGACCGGCTCGGTCGTCGCCCAGGACGCCGAGGTGTACTGCACGAGCATGGACTCGCCGCCGTAGCCGTTGCGCTCCGGGCGCAGCGTCTCATCGCCCACCGGCACCCACGTGAACCCGAACTCCGCGGACAGGCGCTCGCGCACCCTCGTGAGCGTCTGCTCGGCCTGGGCGCGGACCTCCTCCAGGGACGGCTGGGCCAGAGTCGCCCGGGGATCCACGTCCTTGATCCCCGGATACGCCTCCCAGAGCTTCTGTTCCTCGGTCTTGCGCCCCTCGTAGCCGCCGCCCGCGTCCGCGCTCACGGCGCCCAGCCCGCCCACGGTCCCCAGGTTGAACAGGAGCACGACGGCGAGGCCGATCGCGGAGAGGAGCCGGCCGCGTCGGACGGTGAGGCCGGCGATGACGACCCCGAGAACCAGCAGCTGGAGCACGAGCATCGTCGTGCCGTAGAAGGCGTCGACCGCCCCGGCGGCGAGCAGGGCCAGCAGCACGACGGCGAACAGGACGGCGGCGCCCAGGGCGACCCAGCCCAGCGGGCCGGTGCGCGGGGCCCGGTCCTCGACGGGCGGCGACCCGGGGCCCGCCGCGCCCGGAACGGCATCCGCGGCGCCGGCGGGGACGGGTGCCCCGGGCGGCAGCGAGCCCGGCGTCGTCAGCCGGCGCGCACCGCGGTACCCGCCGGGCGGCGGGACGGGCGGGGCGCCCTCGGAACGGGAGACGTAGCGGGGCTCGCGGTCTACCATGGCTTCTCCGTCCCGCCGCTGCCGCCGTCGTCGCCCTGGTCCTGCTGGTTCTGCTGCCGCTCGCGCTCGCCCTGCTCGAGCCGGTCCTGGAGGTCGTCCAGATCGGACTGATCCGGCTGCTGCTGCTCGGGCTCCTGCTCCTGCGGCTGATCCGGCTGCCCCTGCTGCTCCTGCTGCTGGCGCTGCTGCTTCTCCTGAAGCCGGTCCGAGAGCTCGTCGAGCGTCTCGCTCATGTCGCGCTCCGGGTCCGACGACTGCTGCTGCGCCTCGGGGCTCCGGCACTCCTCGGGCGTCTCGGCGGTGACGGTCAGGCCGCGGCCGTAGAACTCCGCGGCGCCGACCGCGTCCCCCTCCTGGGACGCGGCGTCCCCCCGCCACTCCAGCACGAGCGCGAGATTCACCCGGATGTCGCAGACCTCGAGGCCGTGCGCGAGTCCGAGCGCCTCCTCGAACTTCGCCTGCCCCGCGGGCAGGTCGCCGCCGGCGGCGAGGCCCACCCCCTGATCGAAGGGCGCCTTGTACGGCTCGAACCAGTTGAGCGGGTCCAGGCCCTGGGCGGCGCGGACCGATCCGGCGTTGTCGCCGCCGACGTACGAGGCGATGGACTGGTAGGCGAACGCGTACATGCTGAGGAGCTTGCCCGCCAGCAGCAGCGCCGCGAGGACCACCGGCACCGATCCCACGGCGATCCACCGTCGCGCCGTGCGACGGCGCCGGTTGGCGGCGATCAGCGCCGCGGCCGCGTCCTGCGCGTCGCGCGGGGAGGACACGGCGGGGTCCGCCGCGGGCGGGCTCTGCAGGTCGGTCATCGCGGCTCCCCTCCTCCGCCGGAGCCCCCGCGGACGGCGAGGCCCCGCATGCGGGTGATCAGCATCGCGGCGCGGGCGAGCTCCACGCACAGCAGCAGGGCGATGACGAGCGCGAGGATCCAGGAGAGGTCCGTGACGTTCCCCGTCGTGCCGCCCTCGCGGTAGGCCGTGGTCGTGGACGGCGCCGGGGGCAGGTCGAGCGCGGGCGCCCCCGCGCGGGGCAGGTAGTCGACGCCGAGCTCGTCGGCGATCGTCCGCAGCGTCGTCTCGTCGATGACGGACAACGCCGGCTCGCCCTGATAGAGGATGTAGTCGCCCTCGCCGCTGAACGCCCCCGTCGTCTCGCGCATGGGGCCGCCATCCGCGGTGCCGTAGCCGAGGACGGCGCCCCCGACCACGTCCTTCGCGCTGGCGGAGAAGGACTCCGGGGCGGTGGCGGCGGTCTGCTCGCCGTCGCCCAGGTAGAAGACCATGCGGGCGCGCTCCGGATCGGACTTCGCCGCGCCGCGCAGCGTCTCCGCGAGCAGGGGAGCCGCGATCCCGACCGAGCTGCCGCGGGACTGGCGGGTGACCTCGGGCTGCAGCACGTCCACGGCGGAGACGAGCGCGGAGGTGTCGGTCGTCAGCGGGAGACGCAGCTGCGCGGCGGCGTCGAACGTGATCAGCGCGAACCGCGCGCCGGGGTAGGCCGCCGCGATCGCGCGGACGTCCTCGCGCACCTGGGTCATCCGCGGCTCGTCGTCCTCGCCGTCCTCGGCCACCATGCTCGCCGTCGTGTCGACGAGCACGACGATGTCCGTGTCCGTCGCCAGCGTCCGCACCTCGCCGCCGGGGATGCCGGGACGCAGCAGCAGCAGCCCGCACGCCAGCACGAGGACGAGCCGCAGGGCCCACAGCGCGCGCGAGCCCCCGCGCGCGCTCGCCGCCGATGCCGTCGCCGCACCGGGGGCCGCCGCCGGCCGCCACAGCATCCATCCCGTGCCGATGAGCATCGGGACGACGAGGAGCACCACGAGGAAGGCGGGGATGACGGGCTGGAGGATCACAGGCGCACCCTCCACAGCAGCACGACGAAGCCGAGCGCGACGACGAGGAGCGCGGCGATCCAGGGCTGCGGGGCGTCGGCGCGCACCACGGTCGCCTCGCCCACGAGGGTCTTGGCCTCCTGCTCCTGGACCTCGTCGATGATCTCCGCGACCGTGGTCGTGTCGCGCAGGCTGAACGCGCGCCCGCCGGTCGCCGCGGCCGCGTCCGCCAGCTCCTCGCTGAGGCCGGAATCGATCCCGTCGACCGGGTTGATCGTGTAGAGGCGGATGTCCTTGGAGGCCGTGAAGGCCGCAGCCTCGGCCAGGGAGACGATGGGCGAGCCGTTGAGCTCGTTGTCCGTGGCGAGGATGATCGAGCGGGCGCGCTCCTCGTCGCCGTGGTCGAAGCGCAGGGCGCAGGACGCCAGCCCGTCGCCGATGAGGGAGGCGCCGGGACCGTTCATCGTGCCGACCCAGTGCTCGGGCACCGTGTCGGTGTAGTCGAAGCTCCGCGCCATGTCGTCGAGGTGCGTGCGGACGAACTCGTAGTCGTCGGTGAGCGGGAAGACCTGGACCGGGGAGCTGTTGAAGATGGTCAGCCCGATCCGCTCCCCCTCGAAGCCCTCGGCGAGCTCGGAGAAGATCGTCACGACCTCCCGGTCCACCTCGGTCATGGAGCCCGACACGTCCAGGCACAGCATGATGTCCCGGTTCGCGGTCTCCGGCTGGATCGTCCGCGCCTCGGTGGGGCGGGCGGCGACCACTCCCGCCAGCACGGCCGCGAGCACCCCCAGCCCGACCACCCCGGACAACGCCAGCCGGCGCCGCCGGACGGCCTGGGCGAACGAGCCGAGGCCGCGCACCCTCTCGGCGCGGGCCACCGGGGCGCCCGCCGCGGAGGCGTCGTCGCGGCCCCGGCGCCATCCGAGGAGCACCCCGACGACGACGGCGACGACGACCGCGGCCGCCACGGCGAGCAGCATCCACGGCCAGGTCAGCGAGCTCAGTGCCATGTCGTCACCACCCGACGGGCCGCCTCGGCGCCGGCGATCGGGTCCAGCGCGGGGCCCCGCCGGAACACGCTGGGGTAGTAGTGCCGGCGGAGGGCCTCCAGCAGGGCCGGGTGGACGCCCGCGCGCTCCAGGTCCTCCAGCGCCAGCACCGGCGCCTCCAGGCCGCTGTACTCGTTGACGAACGCGCGCACCGCCCGGCTCAGCTCGAGGTTCGCCCGACGCGCGTCCAGCTCGCCGTCGCGGTACCCCTGCTCGATCCGCGCGATGCCGCCGAGGTACTCCTGGCGGAGCACCGCAGACACGTCCACGAACAGCGGGGCGGGCGGTGACGGGGCGGCGACCGGGGCGGGGCGCCGCCGCGGCGCGGTGAGCGCGATCACCAGCCACGCCGCGAGGACGAGCGCCGCGAGGACGCCGAAGGCGAGCAGCATCCACCCGGCGGCGTACTGGGCGGGCGGGTACAGCTCCTCAGGACCGGACATGCGACCTCCGATCCAGCATCCGGAGCAGGTCCGACACCGCGTCGTCCTGGCTCCCGAGCGCGGCGTGCGTGATCTCCAGCCTGTCCAGCGTCCGGTCCCGGTGCCCTCGGGCAGCGGCGTCCTGCGCCGCCAGCTCTGCCGCGATCGCCGCGTCGCCGTGGGCGAAGTCGGGGACGAGCCAGGAGGATCCGACGTCCCGGCGCGGAGCCGTCCCCGGCGTCCGCGCCGGCAGCACCGGGTCGGCGTCGTGCAGGGTGATCCACAGCACCTCGTGCTGCACGCGGAGCCTGCGCAGCAGGCGCTCCGTCTCCGCGGTGAGCGGGGCGTCGTCGGTCACCACCACGACGATCATCCGCCGGGTGACGGTGCGCGCGATGTACGAGAGCAGCCCGTCGCGGTCGCCGGGCGCCGCGGCCGAGCGGATCGCCTGGTCCATCGTCCGCAGGGTGTGCTCCAGCGCGGCCTCGCTGCGCCCGATCTCCCGCCGTCGGAACCCCCGCGCGTCGCCGTGCACGAGCGTGAAGTCGTCGCCGTGGCGCAGCGACAGCAGCCCGAGGACGCCGACGGTGAGGATCGCCAGTTCGCGCTTGGGCCGTTCGTCGTGGGCCAGTGCGGTCATCGCCAGGCCCGTGTCGACGGCGAAGAGCACGGTGTGCATCCGCGTGGCCCGCATCCGCTTGATCATCGGCGCGCCCAGCCGGGCGGTGGCCTTCCAGTCGATGTCGCGGATCTGGTCGCCGTACTCGTAGGTGCGCAGGTCCTCGAAGTCCAGGCTCCGACCGCGCAGCAGGGACGCGTAGGCGCCGTCGAGCGCGTGCGTCGACTTCCGCGACGAGGTGATGAAGAGCTTCCCCTTCACCGGGGTGAGCAGGCTGGGCATGAGCGGGGCCTCGGGATCGGCGCGGGCGGCGCTACGGGGTCGGCACCGCGCCGAACACGGCGTCGATGACGTCCTCGCTGCGCACGCCCTCGGCCTCCGCCTCGAACGTGAGCAGCACGCGGTGGCGGAGCACGAGGTGGCGCAGGTTCCGGATGTCCTCAGGGATCACGTGGCTGCGGCCGGAGAGGAGCGCGAGGGCGCGGGCGGCCTGGAGGAAGGCGATCGTGCCGCGGGGGCTCGCGCCGTACTTGATGTAGCCGCCCAGGCGCTCGCCGATGTACGGCACGGGGTTCCGCGTCACGTAGACGAGGGACACGATGTAGTTGCGCACGGCGGCGTCGACGTAGATCCGCCGGGAGACGTCCTGCAGCAGCTCGACGTCGGCGAGGGAGATCGCGGTGTGGACGTGCCGTTCGGGGTCGAGCGCGCCGGAGTCGATGCGCGCCAGCACCTCCAGCTCCTCGGCCGGGCTCGGGTACTCGACGATCTCCTTGAGGAGGAACCGGTCCATCTGGGCCTCGGGCAGCTCGTAGGTGCCCTCCTGCTCGATCGGGTTCTGCGTCGCGATCACGAGGAAGGGGCGCGGCACCCGGTGGATCTCCCCGCCGATCGTGGTCTGCCGCTCCTGCATCGCCTCCAGCATGGCGCTCTGCGTCTTGGCGCTGGAGCGGTTGATCTCGTCGAGCAGGACGAAGTTCGCGTGCACCGGGCCGAGGACGGTGCGGAAGGTACCGCTGGCCGAGTCGTAGATCTGCGTGCCGGTGATGTCGCTGGGGAGCAGGTCGGGCGTGCACTGGATGCGCTTGAAGTCGGCCTGCACGGTGTCGGCCAGCGTGCTGGCGGCCGTGGTCTTGGCGAGTCCGGGGACGGACTCGAGGAGGATGTGCCCGCCCGCCATGAGCGCGAGCAGGAGGCTCGTGCGCAGACGCTCCTGGCCGACCATCTTGGCGGAGTACGCGTCCGAGACGGTGCGCAGGATCTCGCGGGCGCGGGCCATCTCGGCCTCGGTCGGGGCGGGCCGGGCCTCGCCGGCCGGGTCGGCGGTGCCCGGGGCGGCGGCTTCGGGTCCGGTGGCCGGCGCGGTCTGCGGGGCCGCGGCGGGTGCGACAGGAGCCACGGGCGACGCCGCGGGGGCGGGAGGGATCGGCGGCGCCGACGGGGCGGGCGGCGGCGGGGGCGTGTGTCCGGGGCCGCCGGTCGCGTACGGCGGCACGTCGTTCATCTGGTCCACGATGGTGGTCCCCCCTCGTCGTCGGCGCGTGCGCGGGGCGTCCGGCCCGCGGGTGCGGCCGCCGGTCGCCGAGGCACCGTGCCAGCGTAACCGGATGCGCTGGATGCGCGATGGGGAGCACTCCCCACGCGTGTACGCCCGCCGGTTCCCGGCGCGGGCCCCTTCCCCCGAATGCCGGTATACCGCTACGTTCGCAGAGACGGACGTTCATCGCATCGGGGGGATCCGGATGGAGCAGGTCACGGAAGTCGAGCACGAACGCGCCCCGAAGGGGCGCCGCCGCCGGGCGCGACCCGGGCTCAGCATCCAGTCCAAACTCCTCGTCATGCTGCTGGGGGTGAGCCTCGCCTCCTCCCTGATCGTCGGCGCGATCGGCTTCGTCAACGGCCGGCAGTCGCTGCACGACTCGGCGGTCGACCAGCTCATCACCATCCGATCGATGCGGGCGGCGGAGATGACCAACGCGATCGAGGGGATCCGCAGCGGCGCCTCCATGGACTCCCGCAACCTCAGTGCGCAGAGCATGTCGACCGCGCTGAACGACGCGTTCGCGCAGCTGCAGCAGCAGACCATCGCACCGGAGCAGGAGCAGCGGCTCCGCGACTACTACGCGGACCGGTTCATCCCGCAGCTCGAGGAGGCCACCGGAGACGAGTACGGCGAGTCGGCGTTCATCCCCGAGTCGCCCGCGGGCCGGTACCTGCAGCTGCAGTACACCGTCCGCAACGAGGACTTCGACGCCGACTACGACGAGCTCCTCGACAGCAACGACAGCGGGGACGGCACGGCCTACTCGCAGGCCGCGGACCGGTACGGCGACTACTTCGGCCGTCTCATCCGCGACGCCGGCTACGAGGACGCCCTGCTGCTGAACCTCGACGGTGACGTGGTCTTCTCCGCGTACAAGGGCGTCGACCTCGGCACCAACGTCAACACCGGCCCCTACCGCGACAGCGCCTTCGCCGAGGCGTACCGCTCCGTCATCGCGACCAACTCCGTCGATGCGGTCGAGCTCACGGACTTCGAGCGGTGGATCCCCTCGCTCAACGTGCCGTCGATGTGGGTCCTGTCCCCGGTCGGCAACGCGAGCCGCATCACCGGGGCCATCGCGTTCCAGATCTCCCTCGACGCGATCAACGACGTCATGACCGGCGGCGAGGACTGGAAGGCGCAGGGACTCGGGGACACCGGCGAGGTGTACCTCGTCGGGCGCGACGATCTGATGCGGAGCACCTCCCGCAAGCTCATCGAGCAGCCGGACACCTATGAACAGCGGATCATCGACGGCGGGACGCCCCCGACGATCGCCCGGCGGGTTGCCGAGGTGGGCGGGACGGTGCTGCTCCAGCCCGTGCGCACCTTCGCCGTCGACGAGGCGCAGGCTGGCCGCAGCGGCACCACCACCGGTCGCGACTACGTCGGCGGGGACAGCGTCACCGCGTACGCGCCGCTGCCCGTCGAGGGGCTGGACTGGGTGGTCATCGCGCGCATCGACGAGGCCGAGGCGTTCGCGCCGGTGGCCGAGTTCACCCGGAACGTGCTGTTGTCCCTGCTCGGGATCCTGCTCGGCGTCTCCCTGCTGTCCCTGCTGCTCGCGCAGGTGTTCACGCGCCCGATCCACCGGCTCGTCGGCGCCGTGCACCGGGTCGCGGAGGGCGATCTCGACGTGCAGGTCCCGCAGGGCTCCCGCGACGAGTTCGGGGATCTCGGCAGCGCGTTCAACGACATGGCCTCGAGCCTGCGGATCAAACAGGACCTGATCGACGAACAGCGGATCGAGAACGAGAAGCTGCTGCACACCCTGATGCCGGAGAGCGTCGCCGAGCGGTACAAGCAGGGCGACGAGGCGATCACCGAGGCGCACGACAACGTCTCGGTGGTGTTCGGCGAGCTGATCGGCTTCGACGAGCACGCGGAGGGGCTCAGCGCGACCGACGAGATCGCCGAGCTCAACGTGCTGATGCGCGGGTTCGACGAGGCCGCCGAGCGCGCCGGCGTGGAGAAGGTCCGCACGCTCCGCGGCGGCTATCTCGCATCCTCCGGTCTCATCGTCCCTCGGGTGGACAACGTGCGCCGCGCCGTGGAGTTCGCCCGGAGCCTCGTCGAGGTCGTCGAGCGGTTCAACGCGCAGTACGGGGCGGCGATCGCGCTGCGGGTCGGCGTGGACACGGGAACCGTCACCAGCGGACTCGTGGCGCGCACGAGCCTCGCGTACGACTTGTGGGGCGACGCCGTGAACCTCGCGTACCGCGTCCGGTCGGTGACCGGCGAGCCGGGCATCTACGTCAGTCAGGCGGTGCGCGACCGGACCCAGGAGATGTTCACGTACGAGGAGGCCGGGACCGTCGAGGTCCGCGGCGGGTCCGAGACGGTCTGGAAGGTCGCCTGAGATGGCGGCGGCGTTCCAGGACGGCTGGGCCTGGTGGGTGATCGGGCTCGCGGTCGGCGTTCCGGTGCTGCTGGTCGGGCTCACCGAGCTGCTCGGAGCGATGCGGCGCCGGCGGCACGCGCTCGCCGGACCCGTGGCGCTGCTGCGCAACGCCGTGCTGCCGGCGGGGGCGCTGCTCGCGCTGCTGGCCTTCGCGATCCGGTCCCCGGCGGATCAGGTCTGGGTGCGGGTCGTGGCGACGGTGTTCGGGTTCCTCCTCATCCTCCTCGTCCTGTCCTCGTTCAACGTCGTGCTGTTCTCCAACGCGGCGGAGGGGTCGTGGCGCAAGCGGATCCCGTCGATCTTCGTCGAGATCGCCCGGCTCGTCCTCGTCGTCGTGGGGCTCGCGATCCTGTTCTCCTGGGTGTGGGACGCGGATGTCGGCGGTCTGTTCGCCGCGCTCGGCGTCGGGTCGATCGTCATCGGTCTCGCATTGCAGAACGCCGTGGGCGGGGTCATCTCGGGCCTGCTGCTGCTGTTCGAGCAGCCGTTCAAGATCGGCGACTGGCTGGACGCGGCGGGGGTGAAGGGGCGCGTCGTCGAGGTGAACTGGCGGGCCGTGCACATCGACACCGGGTCCGGCATCCAGATCGTGCCGAACTCGTCGCTGTCGGGCGCGTCGTTCACCAATCTGAGCGAGCCCGACGGGCCGTACCAGGCGACGGCGTCGGTCGCCTTCACCACGGACGATCCGCCGCACGAGGTCATGGCCCTCCTGGTGGAGGTGGCCGAGGCGCTGCCTGACCGGATCCGCGACGCGCGCGTGGGCGTGGAGTACGCGGGCAAGGGCGCCTTCAGCGTCTCGATCCCGGTCGCCTCGCCGGCCGACGCCGGGCGCGCGCTCTCGCTCTATCTCTCCTGGCTCTGGTACGCCGCACGGCGCAGGGGCTTCGCGCTGGACGGCGACGGGAGCGATCCACTCGCCGAGCCCGCGCTCCTGGAGGCCGCGGTGGAGGATCTCGGGCCGAGGCTGCATCTGCGCGAGCACGATCGCGAGCTGCTGCGGGAGTCGTCGCGGCTCGAGCGTTACGGGGCGGGCGAGGTCGTGATCCCGACGGGCGTCGTCCCGGACCGCGTGCTGCTGGTGGTCGAGGGGCGCGCGACGCTGGCGCTGGACGTGGACGGCGGGCGGGTCGAGTTCGCCTCCGCCGAGCCGGGCGAGGTCGTCGGGCACACCGCGCTCACCCGCGAGCGGACCCAGGCCGTGGTGACCGCCGCCGAGGTGCTGACCGTGCTCGCGGTGCCCCTCTCGACGGTGGACGCGCTCGTGCGCTCCAACCCGCGGCTCGCCGTCGACATCGGCGAATCGCTGGAGCTCCTGCGCACCCGGGCGACCGAGGCCCTCGCCGCCGTGGGCCTGAGTCGGCGCTCCCTCACCGACCGCTAGCCCCCCGCGGGCGCGGTGGTCGTCGCGGCGGAGAACCCCTGTTGGTGCGGATCCATCCCGTCTAATCCTCCGCCTGGGCGCGCGTTGTCCGCCCCGGCAGGTGTCGTCCGTGTTGGCGAGCGCGTGGTCGTCGCGGCGGAGAACCCCTGTTGGGGCGGATCGATCCGGGCTGGTGCTCCGCCTGGGCGCGCGTTGTCCGCCTGAACATGCGACCTCCGCCCGAGTGTGCGGCCTCCGGGCGAGCGCGAGATTCCCGCGTCGGCGCGTGTCGTGTCGTTGCGGGCGAGGAAACCTGTTGATACGGATCGCTCCGGGCTGAGTCTCCGTGGGATCGTGCGATTCCTGCGGGAGCGTGCGACCTCCGCGGGGGCGTTGCCGCGGAGAACCCTTGTTGGTGCGGACGTATAGGGGCAGAGGGGCCGTCGCGATGCGGGATCTCCACCTGAGTGCGCGATCTCCGCCCGGGCGCGGGATCTCCGCTCGGGCGCGGGATCTCCGCCTGCGTGCGGGTTCTCGGCCCGGGCGCGGGTTCTCCGCCTGGGGGAGTGCGGGGTGAACGGAGGCGGCGGCGGGGCGTCGGAGGGGGCCGGATAGGATGGGGTGGCCCGATCGGGCCAGCTCACGGCCGGTGCAAACCCGGCGAAGCAGCGGCTGCGCGAGCGGCCCGCAAAGGGGGTAACCCATGCCAGGAATCGTGATCGTCGGCGTCCAGTGGGGCGACGAGGGCAAGGGCAAGGCGACGGATCTGCTCGGCGAGCGGACGGACTGGGTCGTCAAGTTCAACGGCGGCAACAACGCCGGGCACACGGTCGTCGTCGGCGACGAGAAGTACGCCCTGCACCTGCTCCCCTCCGGCATCCTCTCCCCGGGCGTGACCCCGGTGATCGGCAACGGCGTGGTGATCGACCTGGAAGTCCTCTTCAGCGAGCTGGAGGCCCTCGGCTCGCGCGGGATCGACGTCTCGCGCCTGAAGATCAGCGCCAACGCGCACATCATCACGCAGTACCACCGGACGCTCGACAAGGTGACCGAGCGCTTCCTCGGCAAGCGCATGATCGGCACCACGGGCCGCGGGATCGGCCCCGCCTACGCCGACAAGATCAACCGCGTCGGCATCCGCGTGCAGGACCTGTTCGACGAGAACATCCTGCGTCAGAAGGTGGACGGCGCCCTCGACCAGAAGAACCACCTGCTCGTGAAGGTCTTCAACCGCCGGGCGATCGCTGCCGAGGAGATCGTGGAGGACCTCCTCTCCTACGCCGAGCGGCTGCGGCCCATGGTCGCCGACACGAGCGCGCTGCTCGACGAGGCGCTCACCCGCGGCGACGTCGTCGTGTTCGAGGGCGGCCAGGCGACCATGCTCGACGTCGACCACGGCACCTACCCGTTCGTCACCTCCTCGTCGGCCACGGCGGGCGGCGCCTCGACCGGATCGGGGGTGGGCCCCGGGCGCCTCGACCGGATCGTCGGGATCGTCAAGGCCTACACGACCCGCGTCGGCTCGGGGCCGTTCCCGACCGAGCTGTTCGACGAGCAGGGCGACTGGCTGCGCGCCCGCGGCTTCGAGTTCGGCACGACCACCGGTCGCCCCCGTCGCGTCGGCTGGTACGACGCCCCGATCACCCGGTACGCGACCCGCATCAACGGGATCACGGACCTCGTGCTGACGAAGCTGGACATCCTCACGGGCCTGGAGCGGATCCCGGTCTGCGTCGCCTACGACGTGGACGGGGAGCGCTTCGACGACGTGCCGGTCAACCAGACCGACTTCCACCACGCCAAGCCGATCCTGGAGTACTTCCCGGGGTGGACCGAGGACATCTCGTCCGCCCGGACGTTCGAGGACCTGCCGAAGAACGCCCAGGACTACGTGCTCGCGCTGGAGAAGATGAGCAACACCCGGATCTCCGTGATCGGCGTGGGGCCGGAGCGGGACGAGGTCGTCGTCCGTCACGACCTCGTGGACTGACCGGGTCCGCACACGCAGCGCACGACGCGGGAGAACCGGGCCGTTCGGGTCGGGAACGACGGGACCGGGAGGGTTCTCCCGCCTCCTGTTCCCGGAGAGAGACGATCGCGGAGAGAGACGAAGGGGCGCACATGACGCGGTTCTGGCTCGGCGGCTACGGCGCCGACATGGAGGGATCCGCCGACGGCATCGGGCTGCTGGCGGGCGGCGACGACCACCCGGGACGGGAGCGTGCGCCGATCCGGTCGCTGGGCTACCGCGGCGCCGTCGCGCCCGCGCCGTCGCCGTCCTGGCTGGCCGCCCATCCCTCCCTGGACGTCGTGTACGCGGCGCTGGAGGGCTCGGGCGAGGTCAGAGCCTTCCGGCGGAACGGGGACACCGGGTTGTCCTCGTTCGGCGAGCCGCTGGCGGCGGGGGCGGCCGTGTGCCACCTCGCCGTGTCCCCGCGCGGCGACGCGCTCGTCGCGAGCTGCTACGGCGACGGGCGCGTCGTGCGCTTCGGGCTCGGCCCGGACGGCGCGCTGATCGCGCCCGCGGCGGACCGGGCTCAGCGCGCCGCCGCCGTCCGCGCCGCGCTGCTCGGCGAGGGCCCCGACGCGTCCGCGGACACGGCCCGCCCGGCGGATCCGCACCCGGCCGCGGACCCCTACGCGGCCGACCCCGATCGCCTCGACCCGAACGGCGACCCGCGCGTCACGCACGCGCACGCGGCCGCGTTCCTCCCGGACGGACGGATCGCGACGACGGATCTCGGCTTCGATCTCGTGCGGTTCTGGCGTCCCGGCGCGGACGGGGGCCTCGTCCCGGATCACGAGGTGGTGCTGCCGCGCGGCACCGGCCCGCGCCACATGGTCGTTCACCCGAGCGGCCACCTGCACGTGGTGACCGAGTACTCGTGCGAGGTGTTCACCCTCGCCGCCGGACCGGACGGACGGTGGTCGATCGCGGCGGCGACCACGGCGACGCCGCTCGCGCAGATCGGATCCGACTACCCCGCCGAGCTCGCCCGGTCCCGGGACGGCGCGACGCTCTACACCGCGCTGCGCGGGAGCAACACGATCGCGGCCCTGCGCGTCCGCGGGGACGGCGGCACCGTGGAGCCCCTGGCGCTCGCCGAGTCCGGCGTGGACTGGCCCCGCCACCACCTCGTGCACGAGGGGGCGCTCCTGGTCGCGGGGCAGCGGTCCGACGAGGTGGCGATCCTCGATCTCGACGAGCGCACCGGAGCCCCCGGGCGGGTCCTGCACCGGGCCCCCGCGCCGACCCCGACGGTGATCCTCCCCGTCCGCTGAGTCGCGTCCTCCGCGCTTCGGAACCCGGGATCCGCCGGGAATCGCCCCGTGCCGTCCGCGGTTCTGCAAGGGTGGAGACACCCCGACGACGGAGAGGCGGCAGGCGGATGGACGAGTACGACCTGATCGTGCTGGGCGGCGGTCCGGTGGGCGAGAACGTGGCCGACCGCGTCGTGCAGGCGGGCCTCACGGCCGTCATCGTGGAGAGCGAGCTCGTCGGCGGCGAGTGCTCCTACTGGGCGTGCATGCCGTCCAAGGCGCTGCTGCGCCCGGCCCAGGCCCTGCGGTCCGCGAAGCGGGTGCAGGGCAGCGCCGAGGCGGTCACCGGCGGCCTGGACGTGCGGGCGGTCCTCGCCCGGCGCAACGGGTTCGCCTCCGACTGGTCCGACGACGGCCAGGTCGGCTGGCTGCGCAGCGCGGGGATCGACCTCGTCCGCGGCCACGGGCGTCTGGTCGGTCCGCGGGAGGTCGAGGTCGCCACGGCGGACGGGGAGCGGCGGACGCTCTACGCCCGGCACGCGGTCGCGATCAGCACGGGCTCGGACGCGGTCGTCCCCGACATCCCCGGTCTGCGCGACGCGGGTCCCTGGACGAGCCGCGAGGCCACGAGCGCGCAGGAGGTGCCGGCGTCGCTCGCCGTGATCGGCGGGGGCGTCGTGGCCGTCGAGATGGCCACGGCGTACGCCGCGCTCGGCTCGGACGTGACGGTCATCGCCCGGCACGGCCTGCTCGGCGGGATGGAGGCGTTCGCCGGGGAGCAGGTGGCCGAGGGCCTGCGCGAGCTC
Organism: Microbacterium sp. CCNWLW41; assembly: GCF_037083505.1. Taxonomy (NCBI): domain Bacteria; kingdom Bacillati; phylum Actinomycetota; class Actinomycetes; order Micrococcales; family Microbacteriaceae; genus Microbacterium; species Microbacterium sp. CCNWLW41. Next base: position 183,204 of record NZ_JBAOJP010000002.1, on the reverse strand, counting down.
GGCGTGGACGTGCGCACGGACACCGGGGTCGACCGGGTCGAGCGGCGGGAGGCCGCCGTCGTCGTGACGACGGACGCGGGCGAGGTCGTCGCGAGCGAGGTCCTGGTCGCGACGGGGCGGCGCGCGCGCACGGAGGACCTGGGCCTGGAGACCGTCGGGCTGGAGCCGGGGGCGTGGATCCGCACCGACGACACGCTGCGCGTCCCCGGCGTCGACGGACTGTACGCGGTCGGGGACGTGAACGGCCGGGTGCTCCTGACCCACCAGGGCAAGTACCAGGCGCGCGCGGCCGGGGACGCGATCGCCGCCCGCGCGCTCGGCGAGCCGGTGGACGAGCAGCCCTGGGGCCGCCATGTCGCGACGGCCGACGCGGCCGCGGTGCCGCAGGTGGTGTTCTCGGAGCCGGAGGTCGCGGCGGTGGGCCTCACGGAGGCGGCCGCCCGCGAGGCGGGACGCCGGGTGCGCGCCGTCGACGTGGAGTTCTCCTCGGTCGCCGGTGCGGGCCTGCACGAGGACGGCTACCGGGGGCGGGCACGGATGGTCGTCGATGAGGACCGCGGGGTGCTGCTCGGCGTCACCATGGCGGGTCGGGACGTCGCCGAGCTCATCCACGCCGCGACGATCGCCGTGGTCGGCGAGGTCCCGCTCGCGCGGCTCTGGCACGCCGTCCCGTCGTATCCGACGATGAGCGAGGTGTGGCTGCGGCTGCTGGAGGCGTACGGGCGGGATTCGGCCTGATCGGCCGATCTCCGCCCCCATGTCGGTGGCGTCCCCTACGCTCGAATTCGACCCAGGAGGAACGAGCATGAGAGCTGTACTCGCAGGGACCGTGATCGCCGAGGCCGACGACGCCGAGACGATCCTCATCGAGGGCAACCACTACTTCCCGCCGTCCGCGGTGCGCGAGGGCGTGCTGGTGGAGAGCCCGACGCCGTACACCTGCCCGTGGAAGGGCGTGTGCCAGTACTACTCGGTCGTGGCCGACGGAGAGACGCACGCCGATCTGGCCTGGTCCTACCCCGAGCCCTACCCCTCCGGGATCCAACGGGTCGGCCGGGACTTCTCCGGGTACGTCGCGTTCGCCCCCGGGGTGGAGGTGGAGCGCTCCTCCGGGTGAGGGCCGCGGAGCAGGGATCATGATCGAGTTCCGATCCGTCACCAAGCAGTTCCCCGACGGCACGCGCGCCGTCGACGACTTCAGCCTGGTCATCCCGCCGCGGCGCACCACGGTGCTGCTCGGCTCCTCCGGATGCGGCAAGACCACGCTGCTGCGGATGATCAACCGCATGGTCGACCCGACCTCGGGCACCATCGAGATCGACGGCACGAGCGTGGGCGACCGCGAGCCGGTGGCCCTGCGCCGCAGCATCGGGTACGTGATGCAGAACGGCGGCCTCATGCCGCATTTCACCGTGCTCGACAACGTCGCCACCGTGCTGCGGCTGAACGGCGTCGGTCGTTCCGAGGCGGCCGACCGCGCTCGCGAGATGCTCGACACCGTGGGCCTGGACCGCGCGCTGGCCGACCGGTACCCGGCGCAGCTCTCGGGCGGCCAGCAGCAGCGCGTGGGCGTCGCGCGCGGGCTCGCCGCCGACCCGAACATCCTGCTGATGGACGAGCCGTTCGGCGCGGTGGATCCCATCGTGCGCACCGAGCTCCAGGAGGAGATGCTGCGTCTGCAGCGCGAGCTCGGCAAGACCGTGGTGTTCGTCACGCACGACGTGGACGAGGCCTTCCTTCTCGGCGACCGGATCGTGCTGCTCGACGTGGGCGCGCGGATCGTCCAGCAGGGCACGCCCGAGGAGATCCTGCAGGCCCCCGCCGACGACTTCGTCTCCGCCTTCGTCGGCGCCGACCGCGGCCGGCGCGCGCTTCACCTGAAGAGGACGCCGCAGGGGACGATCGTCGTCGACGCCGACGGCCGGATGCAGGGCGCGCTCCGTGACGACGGCAGCGGCGCCGCGACGCCGGCCGGAACGACCGCGGACGCGAGCGGCGGCTGACATGCAGTGGATCGCGGACAACGTCGGGCTCATCCTCGAGCTCGCGCTGGTCCACCTGCGGCAGAGCCTGATCGCCATCGTGCTCGGGCTGGTGATCGCCGTGCCCCTGGGCTGGTTCGCGGCGCGCTTCCGGCTCGTGCGCGGTCCGGTGATCGTGCTGACGGGGCTGCTCTACACGATCCCGTCGCTCGCGCTGCTGATCCTCATGCCGTCCGTGCTCGGCTACTCGGCGATCAGCGAGACGAACCTCGTCATCGCCCTCACGATCTACGCCGTGGCGATCCTCGTGCGCTCGGTGGCGGACGGGCTGGACTCCGTGGACGCGGACGTGCGGCGGGCGGCCACGGCGATGGGGTACGGATCCGCGCGACGGTTCTGGGCGGTGGACCTGCCGCTGGCGGGACCGGTCATCCTCGCGGGGCTGCGGGTGGCGGCGGTGAGCACGATCTCGCTGGCCACGGTCGGCATCCTCATCGGCGTCACCAACCTCGGGTACCTCTTCACGACGGGCCTGGACCGGCGCCTGATCGAGGAGGTGTTCGCCGGCGTGGTGGCCACGGTCGTCCTCGCGCTCCTCGTCGACGCGCTGCTCGTGGTCCTCGGCCGCCTCGTGATGCCGTGGGAGCGGGTCACGGGGCCGCGCGCCCGGCGCCGGCCCCGGCGGGTCGCGCCCGTGACGGAGGGGGCGGCCGCATGAACCTGTTCGCCGAGGCCTTCGCCTGGCTGGTCGCGCCGGAGCGCTGGCAGGGCAGCTACGCCCTGCCGGTCCTGCTCGGCCAGCACCTGTTCTTCACGGTGGTGTCCGTGGCGATCGCGTTCGTGATCGCGGCGCCGGCCGGCTGGGCGATCGGGCACACCGGCCGCGGCCGCGAGGTGGCCGTCGCCATCTCGGGCGCGGCGCGCGCCCTGCCCTCCTTCGGTCTGCTCATCCTGCTCGTGCTGCTGTTCGGGGTGCTGCAGACGCCGACCGCGGGGTTCGTGACCTTCGTGCTCCTCGCCATCCCGCCGATCCTCGCCGGGGCGTACACCGGCATCGAGGCGATCGACCCGCGGGTGCGCGACGCCGCCAAGGCCATGGGGATGACGCCGTGGCAGGTGTTCGTCAAGGTCGAGCTGCCCCTCGGCCTGCCGCTCGTGGTGGGGGGACTGCGCTCGGCGGTGCTGCAGGTCATCGCGACGGTCACCATCGGCGCCTGGGTGAACCTGGGCGGGCTCGGGTGGCCGATCATCCAGGGGCTGCCGCTGCGGAGGTTCGACCAGGTCCTCGCCGGGGCGCTCCTCGTCGCCCTCCTGGCCCTGCTCGCCGACCTCCTCTTCGCGCTCCTGCAGAAGGCCGTCGTCCCGCTCGGCGTCCGCGAGGTGCCGCGTCCCCGTGCCGAACGGCGCTCGCGCGCTCGCGGGGCGGTCCGCGCCGGCACCACCTGACGCGCCGGATCCCCCGCCCGGACGCCAGACCCACACCACAGTCCAGACCCCGTTCACAGACCCAGACCACAGCACAGACCACCGGAGAGAGGAACCACCATGTTCACTGCTCGACTGTCCCGCACCCTCCTCGCCGCCGGAGCCCTGACGGCCGCCGCTCTCGCGCTCACGGCGTGCGGGTCCTCGTCGTCCCTCGGCGGCGAGACGAGCGCCCCGTCCGACAACGGCGGGGGCGACACGATCGTCATCGGATCCCAGGCCTACTTCTCGAACGAGATCATCGCCGAGATCTACGCGCAGGCGCTGGAGGCCGACGGGCAGACCGTGAAGCGCCAGTTCAACATCGGGCAGCGCGACGCGTACATGCCCGAGGTCGAGTCCGGCGCGATCGACCTGTTCCCGGAGTACACCGGGAACCTCCTGGAGTACCTCGACGACTCGGCGACCGCGACGAGCCCGGAGGACGTCTACGCGGCGCTCACCGAGGCGCTGCCGGACGGCCTGGTCGCGCTCGACTACGCCGAGGCGTCGGATCAGGACACCTACACGGTGACGAAGGCCTACGCCGAGGAGCACGGTCTCACCTCCATCGGGGACCTGGCGAAGGTCGGCGGGACCATCACCGTCGGCGCGGCTCCGGAGTTCGAGCAGCGGCCGTACGGCCCCGCCGCCGCGAAGGAGGTCTACGGGGTCGACCTCGCCTTCTCGGCGACGGGACCGACGACGCTCGAGTCGCTGCTCGCCGGCACGATCCAGGTGGCGGACGTCTACACGGCGGACCCGGCCTTCGAGACCGAGGACATCGTGGCGTTGAAGGACCCGGAGAACATGATCCTGTCCTCCAACGTCGTGCCGATCGCCAGCGCGGACGTGGAGGGCGAGATCGCCGACACGATCAACGCCGTCAGCGCCAAGCTCACGACCGAGGAGCTCGTGAAGCTCAACGTGCAGAGCACGGTCGACAAGAAGGAGCCGAAGGAGATCGCCGCCGCCTGGCTCAAGGCCAACCTGGGCTGATCCTGATCGAGGCCCTTCGGGGTCCGTAACGGCGATTCGGGGCGTGCCCCGGGGTGTGAGATCCCCGGGGCGCGCCCCGAATCTCGTCGGGCTGGGCGGGCTGGGGACCGGTCAGACGCGGGAGTCCTGGCGGGGGATCCACACCTGCTTGATGACGATGAGCAGCGAGGCGGTGACCGGCACCGCCACCAGCGCGCCGAGCAGGCCCAGGAGCGTCCCGCCGACGAGGGCTCCGATCACGACGAGGGAGCCGGGGATCGAGATCGCCCGGTTCATCACGCGCGGAGTGATCACGTAGGCCTCGACCTGCATGTACACGACGTACACGAGCGCGAACACGAGGGCCGCGATCGGGCTCGTGAACAGGGCGATCCCCGTACCGATGATCCAGAACAGCACGGATCCGACGAGCGGGATGAGCGTGATGAGGAACGCCACGGTCGCCATCAGCGGCGGGAAGGGCAGACCGAGGAACAGGTAGAGGAGGAACACCAGCACCGCGTTGATGAACGCGAGCACGACCATGCCCATCACGTACCCGCCGACAGACTCGGCGATCTGCGAGCTGATGTCGCTGATGCGCCGCCGGTCCCGCGCCGGGGCGAGACGGACGAGCCCCTTCTTCATGGACGGGAGCGTGGCGAGGAAGTAGAGCGTCAGCACGATGACGATGAGCGCGCCGGACAGCCCCGTCGCGATGGCCCCGCCGACCTGCAGGGCCACGCCGCCGACCTGCAGCGCGCCGCCGCCGATCTGCAGCAGGCGCGCGGGGTCGCTGAGGAACTTCTCGATCTCCGCGACGACGTCGGTGAGTCCCACGCCGAACTGCTGCTGGAGGCCTGCGTAGAAGTCGCTCGCCAGGAAACGGTCGATCGTGCCCGGGATGGATTCGATGAAGGCCGCGATCTGGCTCACCACCGTGGGGATGATCGACATCACGATGACCGCGAGGACGACCGCGAAGCCGACGATCACGATGACGACCGCCCACGCCCGGGGGATCCGCCGCTTCTCCAGCCATTGCACGGCGGGGTTCAGCCCGAGTGCGGCGAACAGCGCGAAGGCGATGTAGATGAGGACGGTCGAGATGTTCGACAGCGCAAGGCCCAGGAGGATCGCGGTCAGACCGCCGAGGACGACGAGGAAGCCGAAGCTGAACGGCTTGTCGATGCGCGTCCAGAACGACGCCCGCGGGACGCCCGGCTCCGCGACCGGGGCCGCGGTGGCGGGGTCGGATCCGGGAGTGTCGACGGGCCCGGCGGGATCGGCGCGGCGCACCGACGCGTCCGTCCCGGGATCCGCCGCGTCCGTGGCGACCGCGTCCTCCGCACGCGCCGGCGTGCGCGCGGCCGCGTCGGTGTCTTTCCCCTGAGCGCTCATGGGGCCACACTATCCAGGCCCGCACACGCGCCCGGGTGCGGATCGCCGCGCCGACGCGGGCGGGCTCGCCTCTAGGGTGGAGGGATGACCGCCGCGACCGATCCCCGGGCCGAACTGCTCCGCCTGCGCGCGAGCATCGACAACATCGACGCCGCGCTCGTCTTCATGCTCGCCGAGCGCTTCCGGTGCACGCAGCAGGTGGGGGCGCTGAAGGCCGAGCACGAGATGCCGGCCTCGGACCCGACACGCGAGGAGCAGCAGGTGGCCCGCCTGCGCGCGCTCGCCGAGGAGGCGCACCTGGACCCGGAGTTCGCCGAGAAGTGGTTCAACTTCGTCGTCGCCGAGGTGATCCGCCACCACACCGAGGCGGCCTCGGGCCGCTGAGGCGCCCGCGCGCGCTCAGACGAGCTCGGCCGAGACGACGTGCGCGGCGGCGCCGCGCAGCACCGCGTCCGTCACGGTCCCGCAGTGCACGTCCACACGGGCGTGAGGGAGCTGGGCGATCGCGGCGAGGGAGTCCTCTAGGGCGGTGCGGAAGGTCTCGTCCGCCACGGTCTCCGGGCCGCTGAGCACCACGCGCGGCAGGTCGAGGGCCGAGACGATCGCGGCGAGCGGCAACCCCAGCCGCTGCCCCGCCTCGGCGCGCACCGCCTGCCGCGCGTGGTCGTCCCCCGCCGCCGCGATCCTCCGGTCCAGAGCAGGGGCGCCCACCCAGGCGTGCACGCATCCCTCGCTCCCGCAACGGCAGGGCTCCCCCGTCGTCCCCCCGACGTCGATGTGCGCGAGCTCCTTCGCGCCCGGACCGGTGACGCCCAGGCCGTCGCCGGCGTACTCGGCGACGATGGCCGTGCTCACGCCCGTCCCGATCCGCACGAGGAGGAAGTCCGTGCCGTGGGTGCCCGCGTCCCGCTCGGCGCGTGCGGCGAGGTCGGCCTCGGCGGCGACGTGGACCGGCAGCCCGCCGAGGTCGGTCGTCAGCAGCGCGGCGGAGAGCCCGTCGGCCGCGGCGTCGCCGACGGGCAGGCCGATCCCCACGCCGAGGACGGGATGCGCCGTGCGCGCGGCGAGCCCGGCGACGAGGGTGCCGAGGTCGGACGCGAGCTCCGCCGCCGTGTCGCCGGCCCGGCGCGGCGTCGCGGTCCGGTGCAGGATCCGTCCGTCGGGGGCGCAGACCGCGGCCCGGATCCGGCCGGGATCGGACAGATCGATCGCGACGGCCTGAACCGCGTCCCGGTCCACCTCGAGCATCACCGCAGGCTTTCCCGGTCGCGACGCGGAGCGGTGACCGGTCTCGAGGATCACTCCGTCGGCCAGCAGGTCTCGGACGACCTCGGAGATCGTCGGGCGGGCGAGCCCGGTGAGGCGCGACAGATCCGCCCGGCTGGCCGTCGTCTCGCGCAGGAGAGTGCGCAGGACGACGCCGCGGTTGTGGCGCCGGATCGACTGCGCGAGGGGGACCGGGGCGACGGCGCGCGCGCCGGCGAGCCCGGCGGCGAGGGCGGGCGCCGTCGTCATGCGGTGCACCTCGTAGGGTGGGGATACGGCACAGGGGCCCCCTCGCGACCATCCGAGCGTCGGGCGACGCAACTTAGTTCAGTGACTAAAGTATGTAGCGCGAGCGTAAGGACGTCCCCGCCGGTTTGTCAAACATCGACCGTCCCCGTGCCCGGGAGGATCCGCGGCCATGCTGCAGAACATCGACGAGCTCGACGGCCAGGCGGCCCTGCGCCGGGTCAACCTGCGGCGCGCCCTGCAGCTCGTGATGGACCGGCCGGGCGTCCAGACCCGCGCCGGGATCGCACGGAGCACGGGGCTGACGGCGGCCACGGCCTCCTCGCTCGTGGCGGAGCTCATCGACACCCGGCTCATCCGCGAGGGCGCGCCGGCCGCGAGCACGGGCGGCAAGCGCGCGACGACGCTCGACGTGGACGCCCGTCACCACCTCGTCCTGGTCGTGGTCCTGCGCGCGACGGACGCCTGCCTGTCGCTGGTGCGGCTGGACGGCTCGGCGGAGCACGAGGAGCCCCTCGCGTACGCGCCGGCGGATCGGGACGAGTCCCTGCGCCGGGCGATCGGCGAGGTCGCCGCGCGGTTCTCCGGGCGTCTTCTCGCGGTCAGCGTGCAGCTTCCGGGTGCGACCGACGGGCGCGTGGTGCTGGAGAGCGTGCAGCTGGGATGGACCGACCTCCCGCTCGCGGCGCAGCTGGAGGAGCAGGTCGGGGCGCCGGTGATCCTCGTCAATGACGTGGATGCCGAGGCCGTGGCCGAGGCGATCGCGGGCGAGGAGCCCCGGGGGCGCCGACTGTTCCTCCACGTCGGAAGCGGCATCGGCGGCGCGATCACGGTCGACCGCGAGCTCGCCGCCGGCCCCCGCGCACGGGTCGGCGAGATCGGTCACGTGCGCGTGGTCACCGGGGCGCAGGCGCGGCCCTGCCGCTGCGGCGGGACCGGATGCCTGGAGTCGGCGGCGTCGCTGTCGGCCATGCTCGGAGACGACGTCGTGGAGGGGAGGGACGCGGAGGATCTCGCCCCGCTCCTGGCGACCGCGGACGACGAGGCGCTCGCGCACGGCGCCCTGGCGCTCGGGCGCGTGATCATCCTGCTGACGGCGATGCTGGATCCGGTCGAGGTCGTGATCGGCGGGCCGGTCGCGCTGCTCGGCGACCGATTCCTCGATCGCGTGCGCGCGGAGCTGTCGTACGTGCCCCGGGGCGCGAGCGCCGTGCCGGTGCGGGCTGCGGATGTCCGGATCGCCCGCTACGCCGGGGCGGCGCAGCTCGCCCTGACGGCGGTGCTCGGGGTGCGGTGGAATCCCGCCCAGGTCCTGCGCGGGTGAGCCAGGGCATCCGTGGGGCGCGACGGTCACCGCCTTGCCCGGGAACGCTTGGCGTATTACGATCGATTCAGCGTCAAAACGATCACAAACCTTCAGTTGATCGGAGCAGCCGCTCACGGCGACGCGATCGACGACGGGAGACCGCCATGACCGAGACGACCACCGCTCCGGGCGCCCACATGCGTGCGGAGCTGGACTCCCAGCCCGAGACCTGGGCCCGTGCCGCGGCGATGCGCGACGAGCAGCGCCGCCTCCCCGCGGCGGGCGAACGTGTCGCGGTCGTCGGCTGCGGCACCTCCTGGTTCATGGCGCAGTCCTACGCGACGCTGCGCGAGTCCGCCGAGGCCGGCGGGGAGACGGACGCCTTCGCCGCATCCGAGGCCTTCGTCGGCCGCGGCTACGACGCCATCGTCGCCCTCACCCGCTCCGGCACCACCACGGAGGTGCTCGAGCTCGTCGAGCGGGTGCGCTCGGCCGGCGCGGATCGCCCGCGGCTGATCGGCGTGATCGGCGATCCGGCGTCCCCCCTCGTCGACCTCGTCGACGACGCGCTGCTGCTGCCGTTCGCGGATGAGCGCTCCGTCGTGCAGACCCGCTTCGCGACGACCGCGCTCGCCCTCTTCCGCGCCGCGCTCGGCGAGTCCCTCGACGCCGCCGTGGCGGACGCGCGCGCGGCGCTCGACGACGTCGACCCCAGCCTCTCCGACGCCGAGCAGTACAGCTTCCTCGGCCGCGGCTGGACCGTCGGGCTCGCCCACGAGGCGGCGCTGAAGATGCGGGAGTCCTCGCAGACCTGGACCGAGTCCTACCCGGCGATGGAGTACCGGCACGGCCCGATCGCGATCGCGGCGCCGGGACGGATCGCCTGGCAGTTCGGCACGGCGCCGGACGGCCTCGCCGGCCAGGTCGAGGCGACCGGAGCCCGCTTCGTCCAGCACCCCATCGACCCGCTCGCCGACCTCGCGCGGCTGCACCGGGTGGCCCTGGACCGCGCGCTGGCCCGCGGGCTGGACCCCGACCAGCCGCGCAACCTCACCCGCTCGGTCATCCTCGAGCCCTGAGCCGTCCGTGACCGCCGCCCTCGCTCCGACGCCCGCCGGGCTGCGATCGCTCGGCCCGGGACCGGCCGTCCTCGCGTTCGACGTGGGAGGGACGGACGTCAAATCCGCCCTCGTCGACCGCTCCGGCGCGCTGCGCGGTCTGCGGCGCACCTCCTCGCCGGCACCCGGCGCGGACAGCCCGCAGCGCCTCCTCGACCTGCTCGTGCGACTGGCGGACGACCTGCGCGAAGACCACCCGGGGATCGAGCCGGACGCGGCGGGGCTCGTCGTCCCCGGCATCGTCGACGCCCCGGCGGGGATCGCCGTGTTCAGCAGCAACCTCGGCTGGCGCGACGCCCCGCTCCGCGATCTCGCGACCGCGCGGCTCGGGCTCCCCGTCGCCTTCGACCACGACGTGGCGACGGGCAGCTGGGCCGAGCACCGGATCGGCGGCGCACGGCCCTTCGACGACGCCGTCGTGCTGATCATCGGCACGGGGGTGGCCGGCACGCTGATCCTCGACGGCCGGCTGCACGCCGGCGGCGGCTACGCGGGCGAGATCGGACACTCCCCGCTGGGGGACTGGCCCTGTCCGTGCGGGGCCCGGGGGTGCCTGGAGGCGGTCGCGTCCGCGGGCGCCATCGCCCGCCGCTACCGCGACGAGAGCGGCCGGACGGCGGACGGCGCCCGCGAGGTGCTGGCGCTCGCCGCCTCCGGAGACGCCGTCGCGGCCCGGGTGTGGGACGAGGCGCTCGACGCGCTGGCGATGTCCCTCGCCCAGCTCACCGCCGTGCTCGCTCCCCAGGCGGTCGTGATCGGCGGAGGGCTCTCCCGAGCCGGGGCGCCCCTGTTCGACGAGCTGCGCCGCCGTCTCGCGGATCGGCTGAGCTTCCACCGCCTCCCCGAGCTGGTGCCGGCCGAGCTCGGCGGGGACGCCGGGATCCTCGGATCCGCCCTGCGGGCGCGCGCGCTCCGGGAGGCGTCGTGATCGTCACCGTCACCCCGAACCCCGCGCTCGATCTCACCTGGCAGGTCGAGCGCCTCATCCCCGGCGGGACCCACCGGGCGCCGACCGGACGCTCCCGCGCCGGAGGCAAGGGACTGAACGTCGCGCGCGTCGCCCACGCCGAGGCGGCCGAGGTCTGCGCCGTCGCCACGGCGGGCGGGACGACCGGGGAGGAGTTCTCCGCCGAGCTGCGCAGCAGCGGGGTCCCGCATGCGCTGGTCCCGGTGCGGGCGTCGACCCGTCGCAGCGTCGCGCTCGTGGACGAGGCGGCCGGGGACACGACGATCGTGAACGAGCGCGGCACGGCGCCGTCCGCCGAGGAATGGGCGGCCGTGCGCCGCGCCGTCGCCGACGCCGTGAGCCGGGCCGCGTCGCCCGTCCTCGTGGTGGCGGGGAGCATCCCGCCCGGAGCGCCCGAGGGTCTCGTCGAGGACCTCGTCCGGTGGGGACGGACCGCGGGGGCGACGGTGATCGCCGACACCTCGGGGCCGGCGCTCCTGCGGGCCGCCGACGCCGGCGCGCACGTGCTCAAGCCCAACGCCGCCGAGCTGCGGGAGGCGACAGGACACGAGGATCCCCTCGCCGGAGCGGCGGAGCTGATCCGGCGCGGGGCGGAGCTGATCCTGCTCTCCCAGGGTCCCGACGGGATGCTGGCCGTGGTGTCTTCCCGGTTTGGGGCGCCGGATGGGGCCGACGGGCCCCAGGGCGGGCCCCGAGGCCCCGAGACGCGCCCCGAACCCGGGGAAGGCGGGGGAACCGGGGAAGGGGGGATCCGGATCCTGCGCGCGCGGCTCGCCGAGCCCCTCGCCGGCAATCCGACCGGCGCCGGGGATGCGGCCGTGGCGGCGTGCGCCGTGCTCCTCGCCCGGGGCGTGCGGGACCCGCTGACCCTGCTGCGCCGGGCCACCGCGTGGTCCGCGGCCGCCGTGCTCATGCCGCTGGCGGGCGAGATCCACCCCTCCTGGCCTCAGCTCGAGGCCGCCCTGCTCATCGACAGCCCCACCGGGCACGCGTCCGACCCGCGCGCCACGACCGCCCCCGAACCGAAGGACACCCCATGACCCTCGTCTCCGCCCGCGAGCTCGTCCAGGACGCCGCCTCCCGCGGCGTCGGCATCGGCGCCTTCAACGTCATCCACCTGGAGACCGCCGAGGCCCTCGCCCTCGCCTCCGAACGCACCGGGCTGCCGGTCATCCTGCAGATCTCGCAGAACTGCGCCGACTACCACGGCGGCCTCGAGCCGATCGCGCTCGCCGCCCTGGCCGTCGCCCGGCGCGCCGCGACGCCGGTCGCCGTGCACCTTGACCACGCCGAGCGCCCCGAGCTCGTCGACGAGGCGGTGGCGCTGGGCTTCGGCTCGGTGATGTTCGACGGCGGGACGCTCGAGTACGCGGACAACGTCGCGCTCACCGCCCGGGTGACCGAGCGCGCGCACGCCGCCGGCGTGCACGTCGAGGGCGAGCTCGGCGAGGTCGGGGGCAAGGACGGCGCGCACGCGCCCGGGGTGCGCACGGATCCCGACGAGGCGCGGGCGTTCGTGGCCGAGACCGGCGTGGACGCGCTCGCCGTCGCCGTCGGGTCCTCCCACGCGATGACCGACCGCACCGCGGCACTGGACCTCGACCTCATCGCTCGGCTGCGCGCGGCGCTGGACGTCCCGCTGGTCCTCCACGGGTCCTCCGGGGTCCCCGAGGACGCGCTCGTCGCCGCCATCCGTGCGGGGATGACGAAGATCAACGTGTCCACCCACCTGAACGGCTTCTTCACCCGCGCGGTGCGGGCCCGGCTCGCGGCGGACGAGCGTCTCGTCGACTCGCGGAAGTACATCGCGCCGGGGCGCGAGGCGGTCGCGGAGGAGGCGGGCCGGCTGCTGCGCCTGTTCGCCGGCGCGCAGGAGCACGGGCGGGCGGAATGAAGCGGACGGCACGTCTGACGGCCATCCTGGACCTCCTCGCGGCCCAGGGCGAGATCACGGTCGAGGAGCTCGTCGACCGGTTCGGGGCGTCCCCGGCCACCGCGCGCCGGGATCTGGACAGCCTCGCCGAGCAGCGCCTGCTGACCCGGACGCACGGCGGAGCCGTCGCTCAGTCCGTCGCCTACGAGCTGCCCATCCGGTACAAGAGCCACCTGCGGGCGGACGAGAAGGATCGGATCGGCCGCGCCGCCTCGGCGCTCGTGGCGCCCGGTTCCGTCGTGGGCCTGTCCGGGGGGACGACCACCACGGCGATCGCCGCCGCCCTCGCCGCCCGCGACGATCTCGCCGACCAGCCGCTCACCATCGTCACGAACGCGGTGAACATCGCCGCCCAGCTCGCCACCCGGCCCGACATCAAGGTCGTCGTCACCGGTGGCGTGATCCACTCGAGGACGTACGAGCTGGTGGGGCCGTTCGTGGAGCAGCTGCTGCGCGGGATCCGGCTCGACGTCGCGTTCATCGGGGTGAACGGCATGGATCCGGTCGACGGGGCGAGCACGCACGACGAGCGGGAGGCGGCGGTGAACCGGATCATGGCCGAGCGTGCGCGCCGGCCGATCGTCGTGGCGGACTCCGGGAAGATCGGTGCGAGCGCGTTCGCCGCGGTCGGGGACGCGTCGCTGTTCCCGACCCTGCTGACCGACACCGGGCTGTCGGCCGCGTACCGCACGGCCTTCCAGGACGCCGGCTACGAGGTGCTCCTCGCCGACTGAGCGGAGCGATCCGCGTCGCCGAGGCCGGGCTGCCCGGGCCAGGTCGCCCGTCCTCGGGCGAGCATGAGGAGGGGGTGCCGCGCTCCCCGCGCGACACCCCCGTGGAATCGTGTCCGTCGGCGCGTCCCCAGCACGCGCATCCCCAGTTCCGACCGCGTCCCCTCACGCTCCCGGCTCCCTCGGAAGTTCCCCGCATGACACCTTCCGACGAACAGGAGTCCCGGAGTGCCGGTCTGATACATCGAATGGAGAAAAAGGTTCTCCCGCCGTGTCCGCCTCGGCGTCGGAGCGGTCAGAAGCCGCTGCCGTGGCACTGGAACGGCGTCCGGTGACCCGTGTCCGCCGCCGCGGCGGACAACGCGGCCGCCGGATCGAGGCCGGCGCGCAGGCTCCCGTGCACGGCCCCGAGCAGCTCGCAGGCGACGTCGTCGGGGACCACGACGGGCGAGGAGACGACGCAGCGGGTGCCCGCGTGCAGCCACACCCGGGTCATCCCCAGCGCCTCCTCGCCGCCGCGGACCGACGAGCGGCCGAGCTCGCACGCCGAGAGCAGGACCACGGCGGGAGGACGCGGGACGAGGTCCACGTCGTAGCCGAAGAGGATCCCGTCGGCGAGCTCGAGGCCCGAGAACAGCGGGTTGTCCACCGTATGCCGGCCGTGCGCGGCGACGTGGAGCACGTCCGACCCGCCCGCCAGCGCGGTGACCGCCTCGACGCCGGCCGCGGCGCCGGTCAGGACCACGGGGGCGTCCCAGGCGGCGGCCGCCGTCGTCACCTCCTCCTCGGCGCGCGCCACGTGCGGCCCCGCGGCGAACCCGGCCCGTAGGAGGGGTGCCGGGGCGGTGCGCCGTTCGTGCAGCCAGCGGGAAGCCGAGGTCGCGAGCGTGAAGGGGCGCCCCGACATCGCCGGGAGCATGCCCCACGGAACCCCGGCGAGGACCCCCGGCGCCGTGATCAGCGCCCGCACGCGGGGGCCGGATCCCGCGATCACCGGTGCGAGCAGGGCTGCGTCGAGCCGGCGGAGCCGGTCGTCGAGGGCCCGCCGGACGACGGCGGCGAGCGGGCCGGAGCGCACCGCCGCCGAGACGTCGAGATCCGCGCGGAGGCCGCGCAGGTCCTCCTGCACGGCGTCCCAGGGGAGCGGGACCAGGCGTGAGCCCGCGGTCGTCGTCACGAGGCAGACGAGCCGGTCGCCGGTGAACACGTACGCGAGGGCGACGGTGTCCGCATCGAGGGCGCGCCGCAGCTCCGCCAGCGCGGCGCGCGGACGGGCATCCCCCGCCCCCGTGGCCGTCCACTGCCGCTCGCGGGCACGATCCCGCAGCGCCCGCACCCGCGGATCCTGCGTCCACTCCTCACCCGCGAGCTCGCTGCGCAGCATCCGCAGCTCTCCGAGGTCCGCGGCCAGCGCGGCGTCGTGCGGGGGCCGGACGGGCGCGATCCGCTGGCTGAGGTGCCGCGCGCGCTCGGACCAGTCGAACACGGTCCGCGGGTCCCCGTCCGCGACGGCCGCGGCGAGGCCCTGCCGCACGAGCTGCTCGCCGTGCACGGCCGTGGAGGCCTGGAGGTCGAGCGCGCCGAAGGAGCTCTGCCACCCCGTCAGCAGGTCCAGGCCGCGCGCCGCGTACCGGCGTGCGTGGCTGCGGCGTCCCTCGCGGGCGGCGCGCTCGGCGCGGACCTCGGCGGCCCGCAGGCGCAGGGGCAGCGGTGCGGCGCGGGGGAGACGCGGAAGGGCGGTCCCTCCGGCGTCGCGCGGACCGCGTCGTCTCACCTCGTCGAGCGCCGCGCCGAAGCGCACGGCCGCCGCCTCGCTGCGGAAGCCGGCCGCGTCCAGCGCCTCGGCCGCGGTGCGGAACGCCTCGGGTCCGGGACTGCGGCCCTGCGCGAGGACCGCGTCGAGGCGGATGGCGTCGCTGCGCGCGGCCCAGCTGCCGCTCCGGAGCGCGCGGAATCGGCGTCCGGCGGTGCGCGCGACCCGCTCGGCACGCACCGGATCGTGCCGGAGGAGGGAGCGGGCGAGGTGGAACTCCGCCTCCGCCCGCGCCTGCCGCATGCGCGCGCGGCCGAAGGTCGCCGAGACGCTCTCCAGCAGCTGCTCGGCCTCCTCCGCCAGCCCCGCGTCGCGCAGCACCTCGGCGCGGTCCAGGTCGCTCATCGCCGCGCTCAGGTCCGACTCCGCGGCGATCGCCGGGCGCGAGCGGGACATGAGCTCCAGAGCCAGCACGAGGTCGCCGCGGAGGAGCGCGACGTACCCGAGGTTGTGCGCGGCCTCTGCGGTGGCGGTCTCGTCGCCGGCGGCGCGGTAGAGCGCGACGGACCGCTCCAGGTCCTCCGCTGCGGCGTCGAACGCGCGGCGCTGCATGCGCACGAGCGAGCGGTTGAGCAGGCAGTTCGCGAGCTCGACGCCGTCCAGACCCGCGATCGCGCGGCCCAGCATGTCGTCCGCCTCGTCGAGTCGTCCGGCCCGCGTGAAGAGGACGCCGAGCTGACCGGCGAGCACGGCGCGGGTGTGCGGGCCGGCGTCGTCGGCGTCGAGGGCCGCGCGGCACAGCTCCTCGGCACGGGCGGGCTCGCCGGTCTGCGCGAGCAGGTAGGCGGTCGTCCCGGCGATGCGGGCCCGCAGGTCCGGGTCGGCCCCGGGGTGCGCCGCGGCGCGATCCAGCAGGCGGCGCCCCTCGACGTACCGCTGCGCGTTCGTCGCGGCCAGGCCGCGTTCGTACAGCGCGCGTGCCGCCGCCGGCGCGGTTCCCGGGCTCCCCATCCCCTCAGGATGCCGTGTCAGCGGGGTCCGCGCGAGACGGGGCTCCGGCCGCGTGCAGTCCGGATCGGGAACAGGCCGGATCAGGAGAGCGGCGCGTCCGGGGGCAGGGCCTTCAGCACCTCCGTCACGGTCTCGGCCGCCGTGGCGGCGGGGGCGACGTCGGCGGCGGCCACCGCGCCGGCCAGCCCCGCCGCGATCCGCCCCGCCACGTACGGGGCCGCGAAGGAGGTGCCGCTCCACGCGGCGAATCCGCCCCGGTAGTCGTCCGGATCGACCGTCTCGCGCACGAGGTCGCCGACGTCCCACCGGGTGGCGGCCTGGGCGCCGCCGGTGAAGGCCGGAGTGGTGCTCACCACCGCGGCGCCCGGTGCGTACGTGCGGACCCAGGGGCCGACGTTCGAGAACAGCGCGACGGATCGGGCGGACGGATTGAGCGCGCCGACGGAGACGAGCGGGTGCAGCTCGTCCGGCTCGATGCCGTTGTCCGCACCCGGCCAGGCCCAGAGGGACGCGGGGAACGCGGGGCGGTCGATCGCGTCGTTGCCCGCCGAGCACACGACGACCGTGCCGAGCTCCCTGGCGGTGCGCAGCAGGTCGTACAGCGTTCGGGAGAACTGCCCGTCCACGGGGGTCTCGTGGTAGTAGCCGAGGGACAGGCTGAGCACGTCGATCGGCCGTCCGCCGTCGATCCGGTGCACGTGGCGCCGCTGCAGCTCCACGAGCGCGGCGAGGGAGCGCAGGAACGTGCTCTCGTCCACCACCCCGAGCGATCCCGCGACACGGATGGCGAGGATGTCCGCGTCCGGCGCCGTCTGCCGGAGGATCCCCGCGATGAACGTGCCGTGCCCGGCGACCGCGTCGATCTCGCCGTCGAGCTGTCCGTAGAGGTCGGGGTAGCGTTCGGGGTCGTCGTCTCCGGTGAGCCCGATCGGCACGCCGTCCAGCGTCACCCGGGTGGTCACGACGGTGTCCGGCAGCCAGGCGTGCGCGCCGCACCCGGTGTCCAGCACCGCCACGACGACCCGGCGTCCTCGCCGGGGGTCCGGACCGCGGCGCGGAGCCGGGCCGATCCACGCGACCGGCTGGCGTCCGCCCCGCCCGGGCGCGAGGTAGTCGTCGCTGCCCGCTCCGGCGCCCTCGCCGCGGGCGGGGTTCGTCCGGGTGAAGGGATTGGTGCGTGTGAAGGGATTGGTGCGCGTGAACGGGTTGAGCCCGACCGGATCCACGGACAGCACGTGCTCGAGCCCCGCGCGAGGCATCGGCCCGCCGGCGACGCGCCGGGCCCGCTGGAGCACGCGCCACGCGTCCGGTGCCACGGGCGAGTCGCCGCGGTCCGGCTCGGCGGACGTGGTGAGCCGCGCCCGGTGCACTCCCGGGATCCCGGGCAGGACCTCGGGGGCGAGACCTGTGCGGACGAGGTCGTCCTGCCCGATCTCCAGCTCCCAGCCGAACGATGCGGCGACCTCCCGCAGGATCCGGACGTCGCGGTCGTAGGCGCCTTCGACATCGTCCGGATTCTCCGTGATCAGCATCCGGTCCGGCAGGTACGCGGTCGGATAGGCGCGGACGCCGTCGACGGGATCGATCGCCGGATCCAGCGTCGTCCCGCGGGGGATCGACCCCTCAGCGCGGTCCTGCCAGCTCCATCCCCGGGGCTGTTCCATGGCTCGTCCTTCCCGCGGCGCCGCCGCGTCTCCGATCACACCTCGAACCGGGGCGTGAGCAGGTCACCGGTCTCCTCGTCGGCGACCAGACGCACACGGGTGAGCCCGGCGGGAACGTCGTCGAAGGCGAACCGCCCCGTCGCGTCCGGCGGCACGCTCCGCGTGCGCGATCCCTGGGACAGCCGGACCTCGCGGACCTGCGCGTCCACCCATCCGTCGATGCGGCGGGTGTCGCGGGCCGTGCGGCTGATGTGCAGGAGCAGACCGATCCGGCCGTCGCTGAACTGCAGCGTCGTCGTCTCGGCCTCGCCGCGGACGGCGCCGAGTCCGCTCTCGACGAGCGTGAGCAGGGCGTAGTCGCGGGAGAGGTCCTCGACCGCCATCGCGGCGATCATCCGTTCGGCGAGATCCGGCGCCGGCGGATCGAACCGTTCGGCCGCCGCTCGGATCCGGCGCAGCAGGGCGTCGTCAGCGTCGGTCATGGCGGTCGTCCTTCCCGGTCCCGGATCCCCGTCGCTGCCGGGACCCGTTCGCGTCGTCGCCGAAGCCGTGCGCCGTCAAGGCCGTCCGCAGCTTGGCCAGGCAGCGCTGCCGGGTGGGGCCGATGCTCCCGATCGGCATCTCCAGATCCGCCGCGATGCGGGTGTAGTCGGGGCGGTCGTCGAAGGCCACGACGCGCAGCAGCCGCTGGCAGCGTTCGGTGAGGGTGCCGACGGCGGCCCAGAGCCGCGCTGCCTCGTCGGACGCCGCCACGACCGCCTCGGTCGACCGCTCCGGCGGCAGCAGGGGTTCGAGCAGCTCGTCGGCGGTGGAGTCCGCGCGGCCGTGCACGCGCGTGGTCCGCCAGGCCTCTCGCCGCGCCGTGACGGTGAGCCAGCGGGACACGGCGCGGTCGTCGGCGATCGTGTCGGCGTGGCGGACGAGCGCCATCCAGGTGGATTGGACGACGTCCTCCGCCAGCGTGCGCTCGAGGCCGTACGCGCGGACGACGTGCCAGAGCACGGGGGTCATCAGGCGCACCAGGTCGTCCATGGCGCGTGCGTCGCCGGCGCGCCAGTCGGCGAAGAGATCGGCCGCGCGCTCCCACCGCTCCGGGCCCTCGCTGACAGCGCCCTCGGGTGAGGCGTCGGTCATGGTGCCCATTGTGCTCACACCCTTCAGGAGGACGGCAAGTGCTTCCTGATACCCGCGTCCCGGAAATCGTCCCGCGGGCGCCGTGCGGCTCTCGCCCTACCCGGCGCGGGCGCTGAGGGCATGCGCCGCCGCCCCCGGCGACTGACCGGAGGCGGCGGCGCGATCACGCCGGGACGACGGGCTGCTGGAGCTCGGTCACCCAGTCGCGCTGGTCGTCCGAGACCGCCCGGACGTACAGCTCGCGACAGGGCCCCTCGGGAACGAAGCCGCGCGCGAGGATCTCCTCGTGCAGCGACTGCCACGAGGTTCCGATCTTGTCCATGGGCCCGAGGTGGACGCCGCAGATCGCGGTCGTGACGGCTGGCAACGTGACGATCTCGACGCCGTCCTGCTCGGGTCCGGAATAGGCGTATCCGGTCACCACCCGCATGCCCTCCTCGACCGGCTCGTACTGCGCGATCGGCGTCGTGAGGGAGCCGCCGCTGCGGATGACGGCGGCCACGGCGTCGAAGCCCGGCCCGACCACGTCGGCCATCTCCACCCCCTCGGCGACGAGCGCGGTACGGGCGGCCAGGCGTACGGCGGGCAGGGGCTTCTCGACGATCTCGACAGCGGACATGTGGTTCTCCTTCTCGATGAGGTGGAGCCTCCGCTCCACGTCGACGAGCCGAGCGGTCGCGATCCGGTGCTCGCGCTCGACCTCGGCGCGGCGGGACCGCAGCCGGGCGGCGAGGAGCTCGACCTCGACGCCCTCCTGCAGCATGACCGCGATCTCCTCCAGGCCGAACCCGAGATGCCGCAGCGCCACGATCCGGTGCAGCCGGTCCAGCTGCGACGGGTCGTAGGAACGGTACCCGCTGGACTCATCCACATGGGCGGGGACGAGCAGACCGGCGGCGTCCCAGTGCCGGAGCATCCGGTGGGTCACCTGGCCGATCTGCGCGAAGGCTCCGATGGACAGCATGTGTCCGTTCTCCCGTCTTCCACCGTGTCAGGGTCAAGCCCCCGTCCGAGTCAAGCACGCACGGCGGTGGCGGGATCGGTGTCGAACGTCCGGGCATGGGCGGCCCAGCCCGCCTCGGCCGGGAGGGAGCGGAGCCCGCGGTTGGTCACCGCGAGCAGCAGGGAGACGACGCAGAAGCCTGCGCAGACGAGGAGCGTGGCGTCCCGTCCCGCCCAGGTGAGGCCGAAGCCGGCGATGAGAGGCGCGAGCGGCATCGCTCCCATCCCGAGCACCCCCGACGCGGCGTTCGCGCGGCCGAGGAGCCGCGACGGCGTCGCCACCATGAAGTACCCCATCATCCCGGCGTTGAGGGTGGGGATGAGGAAGACCGCGAACACGAGCACGAGGGCGATCGTCGCCGTCTCGTGGGCGAGCGTCAGGGCGGCGACCGCGACGCTGGCCGCGCCGATGCCCGCGATCATCAGCACCCCGGCCCCGATCCGAGGCACGAGGAGCGGGGCCGCGAGCGCGCCGACGAGCATGGTCGCGCCCAGGACGGCCGAGACCATGCCGATCGTCAGCTCCGTCTCCCCGGCCTGCTGGAGCGCGTAGATCACCGTCGTCAGGGCCGCGTTGAAGCCGAGGTTGACCGTCGTGGAGATCCACAGCACGCCGCTCAGGTCCGGGCGAGAGAACAGCCAGGCGAACCCCTCGCGGATCTCTCGGAGCGCGTTCGGACCGCGCTCCGTCGGAGCCCCCTCGGTCGGGCCTCCCTCGCGGGGGGAGCGCGCGGCGTCGTCGTCGATCGGATGCGCAGAGGGTCCCGCGTCACCGCGGACCGCACGGCCGAGCAGCCACGCGGAGGCCGCCGCGAGCGCGTAGCAGGCGGTCATCACCACGCCGACGAACCATGCGCCGACTCCCAGCAGAAGACCGCCGAGCGGGCCCGCGGTGAGCTGGAGGGCGGCGTCGCGTCCCTGGTTGGCGGCCTGCGCCCTGCCCATCGCCTCGTCGGGGACGATCTCCTTGACCGCGCTCTCGCTCGCCGGCTCGAAGGCCCCCGCTCGGACGGCGAGCAGGGCCTGCACCGCGAGGAGGGCGGCGAAGCTGAGTGCGCCGCTCAGCGCCAGCGCCGTGAAACCGACGGACAGGACGGTCGCGAACACCGCGCCGACGAGCATCATGCGCACCCGGTGGTGGCGGTCGGCCAGCACGCCGCCGAACAGCGTCAGGGCCAGCCGCACCGTCATCCCGACGCCGCCGATGATCCCGGCCTGCGCAGGGTCGTTCGTCACGATGAGCGCCACCAGGGGGACGGCGAACGAGGCCAACGAGGTCCCCAGCCCCTTGGCGGTGTCGCTGAACAGCCAGGCCACGTAGCGCCGATTGGTCCAGAGCCCTGCCCGCGTCTCGTCCATGTCGACGACCATAGACCCGCAAGTAAAGTTGCGCAAGTGAAATTGCGCAAATTATGCTGCGTAGGATGGGGGCATGGCTGAGGCGACCGAGGGACAGGAGCCGCAGCCGTCCGCGCGTGCCGAGGACGGCGGAGGCCCGAGGGCGGCCACCACGGCGGTCCTCAAGGCCTACGCGAACCCGATCCGTCGCCAGATCCTGAAGCAGTTCGCCAAGCACGAGTTCCGCCGCGCCGCCGATGTCGCCGAGGCGCTCGACATGCCCGCCAACAAGGTGAGCTTCCACCTGCGTGTGCTCGCGGAGGCGGGGCTCCTCGTCGAGGCGCCCGAGCAGGCCCGCGACCGCCGTGACCGCGTGTGGCGGGCAGAGAAGCGCGCGATGAACATCGGCGGCCCGGAGCATCCGGTCGAGGATCCGGTCCTCGGCGGCGCCGTCCTGCAGGCCCTGATCGACGACCACAACGACATCCTCCGGAGGATGGCGGCGTGGACCCCGACCTACATGGCCGGACAGACGACCGAGATCCACGCGGAGTTCGCGCAGATGACCGTGCGGCTGACGGAGGCCGAGTTCCAGTCGTTCATGACGAGGATCGGCGAGCTGAAGGACGAGATCCTCGCGGCGCACGAGCGGGGCGACGCCGGGGGCGAGGACACCCGGGTCTGGCAGATCGACGTCATCGCCGCCGACGACACGATCTGAGCCCGGGGTGGGACGTTTCGTCTCGCTGCGCTCGCTCAACGACCGGGTGGGTGACCGCCGGTCGTTGAGCGAGGAGCGCAGCGACGAGACGAAACGCGCGGATCCGGGATCAGGGGATGGCGCGGCGCAGCACCAGGAACGCCACTCCGGACAGCAGCACCGTCACCGCGAGCCCCCACAGGGTCAGCCCCAGTGCGCCGAGGTGCAGGATCCCCTCCCAGACGTTCCCCCACAGCTCCATCCGCGTGACGAGGAACGCCAGGCCCACCAGGATCACCACCGGTACGAGGCTCGCCATGGTCGTGATGGTCGCCCCCCAGCGCTTGTACACGGTCGCCCCGGTGAACCCGACGACGAAGAAGAACAGCGCGAGCGTGAAATAGGTGAGGCCTGCCGCGACGGGGCCCGCCTCCCACACCCAGGGGAGGTGGAACACGTAGCCGTTGACGCCCCACCCGCCGGTGGCCTGCTCGATGAGCCCGCCGACGACGAACACGGCGGCCATCACCAGCGACCCGAGGACCGCGGTGAGCATCGTCCCGGCGAAGAAGTCGCGGCGGGTGATGCTCATCGCCTGGGAGAAGGGGAAGGTCATGGTGAGGGCGGACAGCCCGACGGCGAAGAAGACCCACAGCGGCGCCTGGCCGCCTCCGCCGTACTTCGGCGCATCCGTCGGGATCATCGCGTAGATGACGATGGAGACGACCGCGGAGGCGCCGAGGACGATGAGCGGGACCCACAGGAACGTCTGCTTGTTGACGAGCTGCAGGCGGACCACGTTGAGGACGCGGGACATCAGCGCACCTCCTCCTTCTCTGCGGCCGCGGCCGCGTCCTTGGCGCCGGACGCGTTCTGCGTCAGCCGCACGATGAGCTGCTGGAGCGAGACCGGCGCGATGTCCAGACCCGCTTCCACCACCGCCGCGCGCTCCGCGGCGGAGAGCCGGCCGAGGACCGTCACCGACGCGACGCGGCCCAGCGACTCCCGGTGCAGGACCTCGCGGTCGCCCACCCAGGCGTCCACCGCCGCGGCGTCCCCGACCACGGTGACCGCGCGGTCGCGCACGGCGTCGGTGTCCTCGTCGAGGAGGATCCGGCCGCCGTCGATCACGATGACGCGCTCGATCAGGTTCGACACCTCGTCGATCAGGTGGGAGGAGAGGATGATCGTCCGCGGATGCTCCGCGTAGTCCTCCAGCAGCCGGTCGTAGAAGATCTGGCGGGCTACGGCGTCGAGGCCCAGGTACGGCTCGTCGAAGAACGTGATCTCGGCGCGGGACGCGAGGCCGATGATCACGCCGACGGCGGAGAGCTGGCCGCGCGAGAGCTTCTTGATCCGCCGCTTCAGCGGGAGCTGGAAGGCCTCGACGAGCTCGTCCGCCAGCTGCTGGTCCCACCGCGGGAAGAACATCGCGGAGATCCGCAGCGCGTGGTCGGCCGTGGCGTCGTCGGGGTACTTCTGGCTCTCGCGCACGAAGCAGACGCGCGACAGCACGTGCGCGTTCTCGTACGGCTCCTCGCCGAACACGTGCGCGGTGCCGGATGTGGCGAAGTTCTGGGCGGTGAGGATCGACATGAGCGTGGTCTTGCCGGCGCCGTTGCGGCCCAGGAGGCCGTAGATCGTGTTCTCCTCGATCGCGAGCGACACGTGGTCGAGCGCGAGCGTGTCACGGTAGGTCTTGACGAGGTCCTTCACCTCGATGACGGCGGTCATGCGGGGTTCCCTTCGGTGGATGTCGCAGCGCGTTCGCGCAGGAGTGCGGCGAGGTCGTCGGGGCCGAGCCCGAGCGTGCGGGCCTCGGCCAGAAGCGGATCGATGAAGCGCTCGGCGAACGCCGTGCGGCGCTCGCCGAGGAGGAGGTCGCGGGCGCCGGCGGTGACGAACATGCCGATCCCGCGCCGTTTGGTCAGCACGCCCTTGTCGGTGAGCATGGCGACTCCCTTCGCGGCGGTGGCGGGGTTGATCCGGTAGAACGCAGCCAGTTCGTTCGTGGACGGCGCCTGGGACTCCTCGGCGAGGGAGCCGTCGAGGATCGAGTCCTCGATGGCCTCCGCGATCTGGAGGAAGAGGGGGCGGCCGTCTTCGATCACTGGCTCTCCCGGGGTTGTTGGGTTAGTTACTCGACTAAGTAACCATGGGACCGGGGCGGGTGTCAACCCTGGGTCACCACGTTTCGTCTCGCTTCGCTCGCTCAACGACCGGTGGGGGCGCGCGTTTCGTCTCGCGGAGACCTGCACTGAGCGAGCGAAGCGAGTCGAAGTGTCGCTCAACGACCGGAGCTCTCCCGGTCGTTGAGCGAGGAGCGCAGCGACGAGACGAAACGCGGTGACCCGGGGCGGTCAGCGTGGCGTGGCGAGGGGGAACGCGGCGTGCACGAGCAGCCCGCCCTCCGGGCGCGCGCGAAGGTGCAGCGACCCGCCGAGCGCGTCGACGATCGACGAGGCGATCGCGAGGCCGAGCCCCGTCCCGCTGGACCCCGTCGCGATCGACTCACCGGCTTCCGCTCCGGACGCGCCCCCCGCGTCGTCGCCGTGCGTGCGCTGCGCGCCGCGCTGGAACGGCTCCGCGAGGACGGCGACCACGGCCGGGTCCAGCAGCGCGCCCGTGTTCTCGACGATCAGCGCGCCGAAGCCGCCGTCCACTCGCGTGCGCACCCACGCGGTGCCGCCCGGGACGTTGTGCACCACGGCGTTCTGCACGAGGTTCAGTGCGAGCTGGTTCAGCAGGGCCGCGTCGCCGCGCACCGTCGCGGGGTCCGCGCTGATCTCGAGATGCACGCCGCGACGGTCGGCGAGGGGGTGCAGGATCTCGACGGCCTCCTCGGCGGCGAGGGACAGGTCGACGTCCGTCGGGGCGGGCGGGCGCGCCTCGATCCGGGCGAGCAGCAGCAGGGCCTCGGTCAGCGCGATCGCGCGCTCGTTCGCGGCGTGCAGCCGGGCGAGCAGCTCCGGCACGTCCCGGTCCGGGTCCTCCTCGGCGACTTCGATCAGGGCGCGGGAGATGGACAGCGGGGTGCGCAGCTCGTGCGAGGCGTTGGCGGCGAAGCGGCGTTCGCGCTCGACGTCGGACTGGATCCGGTCGAGCATCGTGTCGAACACGTCGGCGAGCCGGCGGAACTCGTCCCCGGCCCCGCTCATCCGGATCCGGTGGTCGAGCGACCCCTGTGCGGCCAGGCGGGCCGCCTCCCCGATCCGGGTGAGCGGGCGCAGCATCCGTCCCGCGAGGAACCACCCGCCGACGAGGCCGATCAGGATCAGGACGACGAAGGCCAGGGTGAGGCGTGGGACGAAGGCGCGGATGATGTCGGTGCGCCCGGCCGTCCAGGTGAGGCCGCCGGAGTCCTCCTGGACGTAGATGTTGCCCTCGGGGATGTAGCGGAGCACGTACAGCGCCACGACGGCGAGCAGGACCGTGCCCGCGCCGATCACGAGCAGCGCGTAGCTCAGCGTCAGCTTCAGCCGCACCGACAGTCCCTCGCGCCGCGGCGCCGCGGCCTCGCGATGCGGCGCCGCGCCGTGCTCGGGCGGGCGCGCGTCAGTCATCCGCGTCCTCCCCCTCGGCGATCCGGTACCCGACGCCCGGCACGGTCCGGATCAGCCAGGGCTCGCCCAGGCGCTTGCGCAGCGCCGAGACGGTGATCCGGACGGCGTTCGTGAACGGGTCGGCGTTCTCGTCCCAGGCGCGCTCGAGCAGCTCCTCGGCGCTGATCACCCCGCCGCCGGCATCCATCAGGACCTCCAGGACGGCGAACTGCTTGCGGGTGAGGGCGACGTAGCGCCCGTCGCGGTACACCTCGCGCCGGAACGCGTCGAGCCGCAGCCCGGCGAGCTCGCGCACCGGCGGCGCGGACCGGGGCGCACGGCGGGCGAGGGCACGGATCCGCAGGACGAGCTCGCGCATCTCGAACGGCTTGGTCAGGTAGTCGTCGGCGCCGATCTCGAACCCGGTGGCCTTGTCGTCGAGGCGGTCGGCGGCGGTGAGCATGAGGATCGGCGTGCCCGCGCCGCTCTCGACGATGGCCTGCGCGACCTCGTCGCCGGAGGGGCCGGGGATGTCGCGGTCGAGCACCGCCACGTCGTACGCGTTCAGCCCGAGCAGCTCCAGTGCCGCATCCCCGTCGCCGGCGACGTCGGAGGCGATGGCCTCGAGCCGCAGGCCGTCGCGGACGGCGCCGGCGAGATCCGGTTCGTCCTCCACGATCAGCACGCGCATGGGGGAAGCCTATTCACCGGCGCATATCGCGGGTGTATCGAAAACCACATCCTCGCCCGCGGGCCGCGCCGCGCTACGGCAGACGCACAGTGCCCGTCTCGGGGTGCGTGCGGGGCATCCGGTCACGGCGGTAGGTGATGTCCGTGTAGCCGTGCGGCGTCGGGACGCCGTTCTCGTCGAGGCTCACGAAGACGATCTCGTCGATCGAGAGGATCGTCTTCCGCGTGATCATGTTCCGGACGATCGCGCGCATGGTCAGCGAGGTCCGGCCGAACCGGGTCGCGATCAGGCCCATCTCGATGAGATCGCCCTGGAGCGCCGAGGCGCGGAACGTGATCGCCGAGATGTGCTTGGTCACCGCGCGGTGGTTTCCGAGCTGGACGATCGCGTAGATCGCCGCCTCCTCGTCGATCCAGCGCAGCAGGCTGCCGCCGAACAGGGAGCCGTTGGCGTTGAGGTCCTCCGGCTTGACCCACTTGCGGGTGTGGAAGTTCATCGCCCCGTCGGTCCATGCGAGATCGCTCATGCCGTCAGGCTAGGGAGAGGACGTTTCGCGGACGTTTCGGGCGGGTGTCAGCGCGAGCGGGCGCGGTCCGGCCCCGCCGGCGCGGTCCCCGCGCATATCGCGGGCGTATCGAAAATCGCATACGGCGGGGCAACAGGCGTCGCGATGGGCTGGTGCCCATGAACACGATCACCGAACACCGCCCGCCGGCCGCGGTCGTCCGCCGCGGCCCGTCCCGGGCGGTCCGGCAGCGACGTGCGCTGGCCGTCGTGGTGGGGGTCGCGGCGATCGCCGCGGCCGGAGTCCTCGCCGTCACCGCGGTGCAGCAGGCCGGGTCCGCGAACGCTCTCGTCCAGGGCCCGACGGCGGGCACGGTTCCGGCGGGCGCGGAGGCGGACGGCCGGGCGGACGGGGGGATGCCGGATGCGTCCGACGGCTACATCGCGGACGGGGAGACGATCTCCCTGTACGACGGCGCGCCCGCCGTGTCCGGGCTGGACCCCGCACTGCGCGAGGCGCTGCTGGCGGCCGCCGCGGCGGCCTCGGACGACGGCGTGGAGCTCCGGGTCGCGAGCGGGTGGCGGTCGCCGCGGTACCAGTCGTGGCTGTTGGAGCGAGCGGTGCAGCAGTACGGCTCGGCCGAGGAGGCGGGGCGCTGGGTGGGCACTCCCGAGACCTCGCTGCATGTGAAGGGGCAGGCCGTCGACATCGGGCCGTTCGACTCCTCCGACTGGCTCGACCGGAAGGGCGACGCGTTCGGGCTGTGCCGCACCTACGAGAACGAGACCTGGCACTTCGAGCTGTTCCCGGAGGCCGTGGACCAGGGCTGTCCGCAGATGTACGCAGACGCTGCCGAGGACCCGAGGATGCAGCGATGAGGGCGGGGAGCGCGGCCCCTCTGCGGGCATCCCTGGCGGTGTCGGCCGCCGGCACGGGGATCCGCGTCGCGCGTGCGCCGGGTACGCGCAGCCCCGGCCCGACGCTGCGGGTCGATGTCGGCGCCGTCGCGGCGAACGTGCGGACCATCGCCCGGCGGATCTCCGCGGCGGGCACGGGCGCCGAGATCATGGCGGTCGTCAAGGCCGACGGGTTCGGGCACGGCATGGTGCCGGTCGCGCGCGCCGCGCTCGCGGCGGGCGCGACGTGGCTCGGCGTGACGGATGTCGCGGAGGGGACGGCGCTCCGGGCCGCCGGGATCGGTGCGCCGGTGCTCGCGTGGCTCCACCCGGCGGGGATCGACGTGGAGGCCGCGGCGGGCTCCCGGATCGACCTGGCGGTCGCATCATCCGAGGAGCTCGCCGAGGTCGCCGCGGCCGCCGCGCGGCTGAGGCAGCGGCGGCGCGGGCCGCTGCGTCCGCTCGCCGTCCATCTGCACGTGGACGCCGGCATGGCCCGAGGCGGGGCGCCGCGAGCGGATTGGCCGGCGCTGACCCGGCTCGCGGTGACGGCCGAGGGGCGCGGGCTCGTGCGGATCCGTGGGCTCATGGGGCACCTGTCCGACGCGGATCAGGCCGATCCGGAGCGCAACCGCCACGGGATCCGGGCCGTCGCGTCGGCGGAGCGGATGCTGCGGACGGCCGGCATCGTGCCCGCGCGCGTGCACCTGGGCGCGACCGCGGCGACCCTGACGGACCCCGCCACGCACCACGATCTCGTGCGGATCGGGGCGGGGCTGGTGGGGATCGATCCGGCCGAGGCGAACGCCGCGCATCCCGTCGCGCTCCGGGGAGCGTCCTGGCTGACCGCGCCCGTCGCGCACACCGCGACCGTGCCGGCGGGAACCCCCGTCGGCTACGGCGGGCGGCACACCACCGCGGGCTCCACGAACCTCGCCGTCCTCGGGGTCGGATACGCGGACGGCATCCCCCGCGGCCTCGCCCCGGAGGCGGCGGTCGCGATCGGGGGCGAACGGTTCCGCATCGTCGGTCGCGTGTCCATGGATCAGATCGTGGTCGACACCCGGGACCGGAGATTCCCCCGAGGGACCCTCGCGACGATCTGGGGACCGCGCGGAGGGGCGGCGCCGAGCATCCAGGACTGGGCGCGCTGGGCGGACACCATTCCGCACGAGATCGTGACCGGGATCGGTCCCCGAGTGCGCCGGTCCCTGGTGCACGAGACCGCGGATGGCCGCGCCGTCGAGAGCAGCAGCAGAGGAACGGACGGCGAGGGAGCAGGGGCATGAGCACGAGGATCGCGGTGATCGGCGGAGGCGCCAACGTCGAGCACGAGGTCTCGGCGGCGTCCGCCGCGGGGGTGGCGGACGCGCTGGAGCGGCGGGGATACGCCGTCGACCGGCTCACGATCGGTCGCGACGGGATCTGGCGGGGCGAGGGCGACGCGGGACCTGCGACGAGCGGGGACCGCGCGCACCCGTCGGCGGCCGCCGAGTCGCTGTCGGCGGCGCTCGCCGTCATCGGGGCGGCGGACGCGGTGTTCCCCGCCGTGCACGGACCTCGTGGGGAGGACGGGGTGATCGCGGCGTTGGGCGCGCTGACGGGGGTCCCGGTGGTCGGCTCCGGGACGCTCGCCGGGGCGGTGGCGATGGACAAGGCCCTTTCCAAGACGGTCGCCCGCGCCGCGGGGCTCCGCACGGCGCCGGGATGCGTGGTGTCGGTGCGCGACCTCGACGCGCTGGGCTTCGAGGGAGAGGCCGCGGTGGTGAAGCCGGTGTCCTCGGGATCCAGCCACGGCGTCTCCCTGGTCCGCGACGCGGCGCAGCTGGTGGAGGCGGTCGCCCTCGCTTGCGCCGTGGACGCCGGGAGCGGGCCGGGACGGGCGCTCGTCGAGCCCGTGGTGCTTGGGCGGGAGATCGACGTCGCGGTCCTGCGGGAGGCCGACGGGACCCGGTGGGCGGCGCCGGCGCTGGAGATCCACGCCGCCGGGCTGTTCGACACGGCGACCAAGTACGACGGATCGGCGCGTTTCACCGTGCCCGCCGCGCTCAGCGCCGGCGAGGCCGCGGCGCTGAAGGCCGCCGCCCTCGCCGCCTTCGACGCGTTCGGTTGCCGGGGCCTGGCCCGCGTGGACTTCTTCCTCACCGAGGAGGGGCCCGTGTTCAACGAGATCAACACCATGCCGGGGCTCACCCCGGCGTCTCAGGCGCCGCGGATGTTCGCGGCGGCGGGCGTGGCGTACGACGAGCTGGTGCACCGCCTCGTCCAGGGGGCGCTCCGGTGCTGATCGCCCGTGGCACGGGGCGGCGGGAAGGGAGGCGGCGGGAAGGGCTGCAGGGGGAAGGGATGCGGGGACGCGTGCCCTGGGCCGACACCGCGAAGGGCGCGTCGATCGTGCTCGTCGTGCTGTGGCACGTCACGGCCAAACACGTCCTGCCGATGGACCTCAGCGCCGCTCAGCCGGTCGCCGAGGCGTGGAGCCGGATCGGGGCGCAGCTGCTGCCGCTGCGCATGCCGCTGTTCTTCCTCGTCTCCGGGATGTTCGCCGTCGGCGCCGTCGCCCGTCCGTGGCCGGTCCTGCTGCGCACGCGGATCCTCCGGTTCGCGGCGCTGTACGCCGTCTGGCTGACGATCCAGACGGTCGTGATGCTCCCGATCGACGACTTCGGCACGGCGCATGCGCGCTCGCCGCGCGTCTTCCTTGCCCAGCTCACGATCAGCCCGACGAACCTCTGGTTCCTCTTCGCGCTGGCCGCGTACTTCCTGGTGGCCCGCCTCACCCGACGCATCCCGACGGTGCCGCTGCTGCTCGGAGCCGCGGTCGTGTCCGCGATCGCCGGCGCGAAGATCGTCGAGCCGGTCCTGTGGGTCGTCGGGATGCCCGGCGCGCCGGGGGAGGACAACCTCTGGCAGGTCTTCCAGAACCTGTTCTTCTTCCTGGCCGGGCTCCGTCTCCGGGAGGCGGTCGCGAAGGGTGCGGCGCGGGTGACGGTCCCCGGCGCCCTGATGCTCGCGGGCGGGTACGCGGCTGCGCTCGTCGTCTCCGCGGTCCTCGATCTGCGCCTCGTCCCCGGCGTCGCCCCGGCGGTGTCGATCGTCGCGGTGTCTTTCGGCGTGGCCGCCTCCGCCCTCGCTCCGCGGGTCGCACCCCGTCTCGCGGCGGGTGCTCAATGGCTCGGACGACGCACGCTGCCGATCTACGTGCTGCACATGCCGCTGCTCGCATATGCGGACGTGCTCCTGCGTGGCCCGCTCTCCGACGCTGTCCGACGCCTCGCCGCATCGGACGGCGGGGCCTCTCGGATGGTGGCATGGATGCTCGTCGGCGCCTGGCCCCTCGTGCTCACGGGGCTGCTCGTCGCCGCATGCCTGCTGCTGCATGCAGCGCTCTGCCGTCTCGGGGCGGCGCGTCTGTTCGCCCCGATCCCGGATCGATCCGCCGTCCGCGACCCGGGGGTCAGGCGTAGAAGCCCTCGCGGAGGTTGATCCCGTGCTCGACCCAGGCCTTCATCGCCGCGAGCATGCCGGTCCACCCCTCGCAGTTGCCGAACGCGCTCTTCGCGCCGACCGGCGTGGGCGTCCAGGACTCCTCGGTGATCGTGACGAGCGTGCGGGTGTCGTCGTCGATCGGCGCGAACGTGAAGGTGGTGCGGGTGGTGCCGGCCTCGGTCGACCCGGCGGCCGCGTCCCACTCGATCACGATCCGCTCCGGGGCGACGGCTTCGACCACGGTGACGGGGAAGCGGCCGGGGAAGTCGGCGAAGTCCCAGGAGACCTCGGCGCCGGACTCGAGGCGTCCGCGGGCGCCGGCGGTGGCGAAGTAGCGGGAGAGCTGCGCCGGATCGGCGACGGCCTCGTAGACCTCCGCCCGCGGCCGCGCGATCCGGCCGGAGACGGTGAAGGACAGGGCGCCGAGCGGGGCGGCGCCGGTGGTTTCGTTCTCGGACATGTTGTAAGATTACAACATGTCCGAGAGGGAGGGAAGCGCCGACGATCTCGTCTTCAAGGCGCTCGCGGCGCCCGTCCGCCGGGCCATGCTCGACGTGCTCAAGGCCGCGCCGTGCACCACCGGTGAGCTGTGCGCGCGCTTCCCCGAGCTCGACCGCACCACCGTGCTCCAGCACCTGCGGGTGCTGGAGCGCGCCGAGCTCGTCGTCGGCGAGCGTCAGGGCCGGGAGCGGCGGCTGACGCTCGCGCCCCTGCCGATCAAACGGATCCACGACCGCTGGATCGGCGAGTACGCGCGCGCCGCGGTGCAGCTCCTCGACGAGCTGGATCGCGGCTGAGCGGATCGGGGTCCGCACCGCGCGGCCCCGAGCGGCGCGGGCGGCCCCGCGCGGAACGGGGCACGCGGCCCGGCCCCGGTGCGCGGCGGCGTCCGCCGGCGAGGCCGTAGCCTGAGCGGGTGACCGGCTTCCCCTACGCGCGCCTGCGCCGCCTCCCCGACGTCGAGGCGCCGGAGCTGCGCGCGTGGGATGCGACGGACGAGCTGCTCGTGGCCCGCGCGCGGAACGAGATCGCGCGAGCCGCCACGGGGATCCGCGGCGGGGAGGTCGTCGTCATCGGCGATGCGTACGGCGCCCTCACCCTGCCGCTCGTCGCGGACGGGCTCGCCGGGATCCGCGTGCACCAGGACCTCGTCACCGGGCGGCGGGCCCTCGTGCGCAACGCCGCGGAGCTCGGAATCGACGGGTTCGTCCCGCACGAGCTCGGCGCCGACCTGCTCCGCGGGGCGCGGATGATCCTGCTGCAGCTGCCCAAGGCGCTCGCGGAGCTGACCGAGATCGCCGACGCCGTCGCGCGCCACGCCGCCCCGGACGCGGTCCTCGTCGCGGGCGGACGGGTGAAGCACATGACCGTCGCCCAGAACGAGGTGCTCGGCCGCTTCTTCCGCCGGGTGCAGCCGCAGCGCGCCGAGCGGAAGTCCCGGCTGGTCCTCGCGCACGAGCCGGTCCGGCCGGCGGGCGAGTCGCCGTTCCCCGTCCGCGCGACCCACGCCGACCCGACGCCCGGCCCGGCGGCGTCGCTCGTCCTGTGCGCGTTCGGCGGGGCCTTCGCGGGCGAGCGGCTGGACATCGGCACCCGGGCGCTGCTGGAGGCGGCGGACCGGCTCCCCTCGCCTCCCGTCGAGTCCGCCGCACCGTTCCGGGTGATCGATCTCGGCTGCGGCACGGGCGCGCTCGCCGCCTCGTATGCGCTCCGACACCGGTCCGCGGAGGTGATCGCGACCGATCGCTCCGCGGCCGCCGTCCGCTCCGCCGCGGCGACCATGGCGGCGAACGGTGTGGCCGAGCGGGTCCGGGTGACCCTCGACGACGCGGGATCGGACCTCCCGGACGCGAGTGCGGACCTGATCCTGCTCAACCCGCCGTTCCACCTCGGCGCCGGAGTGCACGAGGGCGCCGGGCGGCGGCTGATCGTCGCGGCGGGCCGGCTCGTGCGCCCGGGCGGCGAGGTGTGGACGGTCTTCAACTCGCACCTCGACCACCGCCGCGCGCTCGCCGCCGAAGTCGGGCCGACGGAGCAGATCCGCCGCACGCCGAAGTTCACCGTGACCCGGTCCGTCCGGGTCTGACCGGCTCCCCCTCCCCGCCCATACCGCCCGATCTGCACACTCGGTCCCGATCTGCACAGGTTCTGGTGATCGCGGTGTGCGCATCGGGGTCGGATGTGCAGATCGGTCCACGTCCCGGAATCCGACACGCCGGGCGAAACCATGCCTCAACGGGGGAAAGCGCGGGGGTCGCCGAGGGGCGGATTTGCCCCCGATCAGCCATTTCGTTACGTTGGAATGTGGGCCAGCGAGCCCGAAGACCAGTCCGCGGCCGCGTCCTTCTTTCGAATCTGCTGTGCACGAAGAGGCGTGGGCGTAAGGTAGGCGATCTTTGCGCCGGATCCGAAATCCGGCGCCCGTGCCGTCCGTGCAGCGTTGTCGAAGCGGCCTCGTGATCACCACCCGGGCGTTACCGAAGTGGGTTCACCCCATCAGGTGAGCCAACGGGGGATACGTGTCCGAAACCGCTCTCGAAGCGCGCAATCTCTACAAGGTGTTCGGTCGGAACCCGCAGCAGGCGGTGAAGCGTCTGAAGGCCGGGGAGACCCGCGACGACGTGCTCGACGTCGGAACCGCCGCGGTCATCGATGCCAGCTTCACCGTCAACCGGGGCGAGATCTTCGTCATCATGGGTCTGTCGGGCTCCGGCAAGTCCACCATCATCCGCATGCTCAACGGCCTGCACGACGCGACGGCCGGATCCGTCACCATCGCGGGCGATCCGATCACCGGCATCCCGGCGAAGCGTCTGCGCGAGGTCCGCCGCGACCGGGTGTCGATGGTGTTCCAGCACTTCGCGCTCCTGCCGCACCGCACGGTCGCCGCGAACGTCGCGTACCCGCTGGAGCTCAAGGGCGTGGACAAGGCCGAGCGCCTCGCGAAGGCCGAGGAGATCCTGGCCCTCGTGGGGCTCGGCGGCTGGGGCGACAAGCTCCCGTCCGAGCTCTCCGGCGGGATGCAGCAGCGCGTGGGCATCGCCCGGGCGCTGGCGGCCGACACCGACATCCTGCTCATGGACGAGGCCTTCAGCGCCCTCGACCCGCTGATCCGCCGCGAGATGCAGGAGCAGCTGCTGGAGCTCCAGGAGAAGCTGCAGAAGACGATCGTCTTCATCACCCACGACCTCAACGAGGCCATGCTGCTGGGCGACCGGATCGCGGTCATGCGCGACGGCCGGATCGTGCAGATCGGCACCCCCGAGGACATCCTCACCGACCCCGCGAACGACTACGTCGAGCAGTTCGTGCAGGACGTGGACCGCGCGCGCGTCCTGACGGCCGGCAACGTCATGGAGCGGCCGCGTCCCGTCGTCTCCGAGACTGCGGGACCGCGCACCGCGCTGCGCCAGATGCGCGACGCGTACATGTCCGCGACCTACGTCGTCAGCCGGGACCGGCACCTGCTCGGGATCCTCACGGACCGCGACGCCGTCAAGCAGCTGCGCAAGGGCGAGAGCGACCTGCGCGCGATCCTCAAGCCGGTGCCGCAGAGCGTGAACCAGTCCGAGGTGCTGATGAACCTCTTCATCCCCGCGGTGGAGTCGCCGCTGCCGCTGGCCGTGGTGGATGACGACGACCGGCTCGTCGGGGTGATCCCGCGCGTCACGCTGCTCGCGGCGCTCGGCCCCGGCCCGGGCGCGACCGAGGAGATCACGATCCCGCTGCCGCCTATGCCGCAGGCCGAGATCGACGCCGTGCTGGGTGATGCGCCCGCGGCCGGCGCCGCCGAACCGGAGGGAGCGCGCTGATGGACGGTTTCCGCATCCCGATCGGGAGCTGGGTCGAGGCGGCCGTGGACTGGATCCAGGTCAACCTCGGCGCCGTTCTCGATGTCATCTCCTTCCTCTTCGCCTTCCTCGTGGACGGCCTCACCGCGATCCTGCTCTCCGTGCAGTTCCCCGTCGTGATCGTGATCGCGGCCCTCCTGGCGTGGCTGGTCCGCTCATGGCAGCTCGCCGTCGGCACGCTGCTGTCGTTCATCCTCATCGTGGGGATGGGCGTGTGGGTCCCGGCCATGCAGACGCTGGCGCTCGTGCTCGTCGCGGCACTGGTGGCCGTGGTGATCTCGATCCCGCTCGGGATCTGGTCCGCGCGCAGCGACACCGTGCGCGCGATCCTGAAGCCGATCCTCGACTTCATGCAGACGATGCCGGCGATGGTGTACCTCATCCCCGCGATCGTCTTCTTCGGCATCGGCGTGGTGCCGGGGCTCGTCGCCACGGTGATCTTCGCCCTGCCGCCGGGTGTCCGGCTCACGGAGCTCGGCATCCGCGGGGTCGACGGCGAGACGGTCGAGGCCGGCCAGGCGTTCGGCGCGAAGCCGGGGCAGATCCTCGGCGGCATCCAGCTGCCGCTCGCGATGCCGACGATCATGGCGGGCGTGAACCAGGTCATCATGCTGGCGCTGTCGATGGCGGTCATCGCCGGCATGGCGGGCGCGGACGGCCTCGGGAAGCTCGTCGTCGAGGCGATCTCCACGATCAACATCCCCCGCGGCGTCGAGGCGGGCCTGGGCGTCGTGCTCATCGCCGTCTTCCTCGACCGGGTGACCGCGGCCCTGGGCACGACCGCCGGCAACCGCTCGTCCCTGCTGGGCGTCCTCGCCCGGCGCCGAGCCGAGCAGCGCCGCGCGGCGGCCGACGCGGAGGCCGCCCGCGGCTCCGCGGAGGCGGCGGCGGAGGCCGAGCGGGCGATCGCCTCCCCGCGCCGCGCGCCGATCCCCTGACGCACCGATCCCCGACCCATCACGTACTGACGCACCACGACCCTGCAACCGAGTGAACGACATACGAAAAGGACGTCATCATGGCTAAGAAGAGGCACCTCACCGCACTGACCGCTCTCGCCGCCGCAGCGGCCCTCGCCCTCGCGGGCTGCGCGAGCGGGGGAACCGGCGGCACCGGCGGAGGCGGCGGCACCGACGGCGCTCCCGGCGGGGACAAGGGCACGATCACGCTCGGATTCCTGCCCTCCTGGACGGACGGCCTGAGCACCGCGTACCTGCTGAAGGACCAGCTCGAGAAGGTCGGCTACACCGTCGAGATGAAGACCCTGACCGAGGCCGGCCCGCTCTACACGGGTCTCGCCCAGGGCGACGTCGACATCTACCCGTCGGCCTGGCCCGAGCTGACCCACAAGTCCTACATGGACAAGTACGGCAAGGACATCGAGGACCTCGGCGCCTACTACGACAACGCCAAGCTCACGATCGCGGTGCCGGAGTACTCCGAGCTGACCTCGATCGAGGACCTCAAGGGCAAGGCCGCGCAGTTCGACGGCAAGATCATCGGGATCGAGCCGGGCGCGGGCCTGACCAAGCAGACGCAGGAGTCGATGCTCCCGGAGTACGGCCTGGAGGGCGAGTACGAGCTCGTCACCTCGTCGACGGCCGCCATGCTCACGGAGCTGAAGAAGGCGACCGAGGCGCAGAAGGACATCGTCGTGACGCTGTGGCGTCCGTTCTGGGCGAACGACGCCTTCCCGGTGAAGGACCTCGAGGACCCGAAGGGCGCCATGGGCGACCCGGAGGCGCTGCACTTCCTCGCCACCAAGGGCTTCACCGAGAAGTTCCCCGAGGCCGCCGAGCTCATCGAGGGCATCAAGCTCGACGACGAGCAGTACGGCGCGCTGGAGGATCTCGTGGTCAACCAGTACGACGAGGGCCAGGAGGCCGAGGCCGTGGCCGAGTGGGTGTCGAAGTACCCGGACGCCTTCCCGACCGAGATCGCGGAGTAATCCGCGCCGCCCTTGGCGGCGTGAGACGAGGCCCCACGTTCCCTGCGGAACGTGGGGCCTCGTCCGTTCGTCGGTCAGTGGGACACCGGCGTCGGCGACGTGAGCGGCTCCTTCCTGGCCCACAGCTCGTTGAGGAGCAGGTTGAGCACGAAGGCCGCGATGCCGCCGGCCGCGATGCTGCTGGACAGGACGGGCTGCATCAGCTCGGGGAAGTTCGCGTAGAAGTCGGGGACGCCGACCGGGATCATCGCGAACGCGAAGGAGATCCCGACGATGAACATGTTGCGGGAGTTCGTCAGATCGGACGCGGCGAGGATCTTCACGCCCACCGCGGCGATGGTGCCGAACATGACGACGGTGATGCCGCCGAGCACGGGCTTCGGCAACGCCGCCGCCACCTGGCCGAGCGGCGCGACGAATCCGAACAGGATGAGGAACAGCCCGGCGAGCGCGACGACCCAGCGCGAGTACACCTTCGTCACCTGCGCGAGGCCGACGTTGTTGGCGAACGCGGTGAGGGAGAACGGCGAGAGCAGCGCGCCGACCGCGGTGCCGACGCCGTCCGCGAGCAGCGCCCGCGACACCTGCTTCGGCCCGGTCTTGCGGCCGACGATCTGCCCGACGGCGAGGACGTCCCCGGTCGACTCGACGAGGCAGACGAACTGGACGATGAGGATCGGGATGATCGCGCCGATGACGAACTCCGGCGGCCCGAACATGAGCGGCTGCGGGACCTGGACCGGAGAGACCTCGGCCACCGCGGAGAAGTCGACGCGCCCGAAGAGCGCGGCGATGATCGTGCCGAGGACGAGGGCGATGAGGATGGACAGCTGCTTCCACAGGCCCCGGCCGACCCGGTCGATCACGAGCACCAGGACGACGGCGATGATGCCGAGCAGGTAGCCGGTCGGGGACCCGAAGTCCGGGTCGTCCGGCTGCCCCGTGATCAGCGCCGCGGACTTCGGCATCAGCGAGATGCCGATGATCGCGATCACGGTTCCCGTGACGACGGGCGGGAAGAAGCGCAGCAGCTTCGCGAAGAACGGGGCGACGACGATCGTGACCAGCCCCGCGAGCATCGTCGCCCCGTACAGCGCCGGCAGTCCGTAGGCCTCCCCGATCATGATGCCGGGCCCGATCGCCGTGAACGACGCGCCCATCAGCAGGGGATACCGTACGCCGACCTTCCACACGCCGACCGTCTGCAGGATCGTCGCCAGGCCGGCGACGGTGAGATTCGCGGCCACGAGCGTGGCGAGCTCGGCGTTGGTCAGCCCCAGGGCCAGCCCCACCACCAGGGGCGTCGTGATGAGACCGCCGTAGCAGATCAGCACGTGCTGCAGGGCGAAGGGGATCATGCGGGAGGCGGGCAGGACCTCGTCGACCGCATCGGCCTTCCTCTTCTTCCCTCTTCCCTTCGTCCTGCTCTTCTCGTCGATCTTTGTCTTCCTCATGGTTCCTCCACATCGAGTCATTCGAAAGCGAGCGCGGATGGCGCGAGCGTGACCCGGAGCCGGGTCGTCGTGCGATTCAGTTGTGCGCCCACGGGTGCGGGGAGGACCGCGGACAAGGAAGGTTCAGGGGCCGGCGCGCAGGCCGGGCGTCACGCCGGAACGCGGTCGCGCGCCGTCGCGGCGAGCTGCGGGTGACGTTCGATCAGGTGCCGAGCGGCCTCGCCGGCCTCGGCGATCACCTGCTTCTCGTCCATGGTGTGGACGACGCCGTCGGAGTACACGACCTGGCCGCCGATCATCGTGAGCACGACGTCGGAGCCGCGCGAGGCGTACACGAGGGTGGAGACCGGATCGTGCACAGGCTGCTGGTGCGCTCCCGAGAGGTCCACCGCGACGATGTCGGCGAGCAGGCCCACGGCGAGCTCCCCGACCTCGTAGCCGGTGTAGGCCCCGCCGGACCGGGTCCCGTGCGCGAACGACTCGTGCGCGCGCAGGACCGTCGGATCGAGGGTCGCCAGCCGCTGGATGAAGATGGCCTGTTTCATGCACTCGAACGGATCCTGGCGATGTCCGCAGCTCGGTCCGTCCGTGCCGAGGGCGACGGGGATGCCTCGTTCGCGCATCTGTCCGAGTCGGATGGAGCCCGAGGCGAGATAGGCGTTCGACGTCGGATTGTGGGCGACGGACGCGCCGGATGCCGCGATGGCGTCGAGCTCGGCGTCATCCAGCCAGATCGCATGCGCGAGTGTCGCGCGTTCGTCCAGCAGGCCCTCGCGCGCGAGCCATTGCACCGGGCGGATGCCGTACTCCTCCAGGTAGGAATCCGGGTCCTTCGAGCCTTCGGAGCAGTGCGTGTGCCAGCGGGTGCCGAGATCGCGCGCGAGCTCGACGGACGCCGCCATGAGGTCCTGGTCCAGGTAGCTGAGGTTCACCGGGCCCGGCCACACCTCCACGCGGGAGCCGGCGGGATGCACGGCGGCCGCCTCGCGCGTGATGGCCAGCTCGTCGGCCGTGTCGTAACGGTAGAGAGGCTCGGGCTGTCCCCGTCGGACGCCGATCGCGCTTCGGCGGCCGAGGATGCCGCGGGCGACGGCACCGCGAAGCCCCGCATCGTGGATGGCGGAGGCCACCGCGAGCGTCGTGTCCAGGTCGGTCGGGGCGTAGTGGTTGTCGACGACGGTCGTGATGCCGGAGCGGATCGCCTCCAGCGCACCGAGCCGGGCGGCGGCCCGCGCGTCGGACGGGGTCATCGCGATGGCATACGGCCACATGAAGTCGCACAGCCACGGCCAGATCGACTGTCCCTCCCCGAGTCCTCGGGCGAGGGCTTGGAACAGGTGGTTGTGCCCGTCGACGAATCCCGGCATCAGTGCGGCGTGCGGAAGATCGATCGTCCGGGCGGCGCGCCAGTGGGCGAGCTCTTCGCGGGTGCCGACGGCGACGATGCGATCGGCGGTCACGGCGATCGCCGCGTCGGAGGTCACGCGGCTCTCCGCGTCGGCCGGCACGAGCCACCCGGCTCGGATCAGGACATCACAGGGGGTCGTCACGGTCACGGAGGGCTCCTCGGATTGCGATGTGACGTCGGTGTCACATTGCATGCAACTTACTCTCATGGTCGGCGTTGTCAAGGGGTCATCCGGGTGAGTGCCGCTTCAACTGGCCTCACTCTCGGGGATCAATTACATGTAAACTCTTGACGCCCCGGAACGCGGGGGATAGATTCCCTGGCACCGGCGAGCGTCACGAGGTCGTGGCGGCAGACCCGCCGGGCCCGTAGGTGCGTGCCGCGCGGCCGGGGACGACCCATTGCACGACGGATCGAGGAGACATCAATGATCATCGACACCCATGTCCATCCGACCAATCTGGTCGACGAGGCATGGCGCCACACCGGGACACCGTTCACCGGTGAGCGCGCCATCGAGATGATGGACGGCCCGTTCCTCATCAACGGCAAGCCGCGTCGCGTCGACGTCTCGTGCATCATGCCCCCTCCGGGGAACACGGCGTGGCGCGAGGGGAACAAGAGCGGACGCGAGGGGATCCGCGAGTACATGGCCTACGTGACCTCGCTCACCCAGCAGTACCCGGACCGCTTCGTCGGACAGTTCATCTACAACCCGCGATTCGGTCCCGAGAACGGCGCGGCCGAGCTCGAGTTCCACGTGAAGGAGTACGGGTACAAGATGCTCAAGCTCCACGCGAACATGCACTCGTACCGCCCGGATCGGGCGCTGGACTGGCTGCGGCCCGCCATGCGCAAGTGCGCGGAGCTCGGAGTGACCGTGCTGATCCACACCGGCGACGGCCCCTACTCGATCCCGACGCAGTTCTACCCGATCATCCGGGAGTTCCCCGAGGTGAACTTCATCATCGGCCACTTCGGCGTCCAGACCGGCGGGGTGTACTGCTTCGAGGCGTTCTGGATGATCCAGGACTCCCCGAACGTCTATGGGGAATCGGGCTGGCTGCTGCAGTCGCGCATCGTCGAGTTCGCCAAGGAGATGAAGAAGAGCCGGCTCGTGTTCGGGACGGACTCCCCGCCCAACGAGCCCGGCATGTGGGCGCGCGAGCTGGAGGTGCTGTGCCACCAGCCGCCGCAGGGGCTCAACACCTCGGAGGACGACCTCGAGGGCTACCTGGGCAACAACATGGCCAAGCTGCTCGGTCTCCAGCCGACGCCCCCGCCCAAGGACGTCGCCGAGGCGGAGGCGTACCTTCGCGGTGACGTCCCCCAGGCGTCCGCGGACAACCGTCACGCGGACCACTACCGCGGCTACACGCCTGACTCCTGGGCGGACGACTCGTCCCCCGCGGAGATCGAGGCGCGCGCGGGGGCGCTGGTGTAGCCCGGCCGGAAGGCGAGGGGGCCGCGCCCGCCGGGCGGGCCCCCTCGTGGCCGGCGGTCGAGTCCGCCGGTATCGTCATCGAGGGGAAGGGGCGACACATGTCGAGAGAAGCTCTGGCGACGATGCGACCGCTGGTCGAGCGGGATCACCTCACGGAGCGCACGTACGAGGCCATCCGGGCCGCCGTGCTCTCCGGAGACCTTCCCCCGGGGACCCCGCTCAGCGTCCCGGAGCTCGCTCGACGGCTGGAGGTGAGCCGCAGCCCCGTCCGGGAGGCGGTTCAGCGGCTGGTCCACGAGCACCTCGCCACCGCCGTCACCCACAGCGGGGCGGTCGTGAGTCGCATGGACGGCGAGGAGCTGCGGAGCCTGTACGTGGTGCGCGAGATGCTGGAGGGGCTCGCTGCCCGGCTGGCGACGGAGGTCACGGATCAGGCCGGGCTGGACGCGCTCGCCGACATCCTGTCCGAGCACGAGAGCCTGTTCGAGGCGGAGGACGGCGGCGACACGGGGGCGCGTCACATCGAGCTCGACACGCGCTTCCACCGTGCGATCCGCGACCTCGCGGGAAACCATCACCTCAGCGGGATCCTGGAGTCCATCGTCGACCGGTCGCATTCGGCGATGCACACCCTGTGGGGCGGCGACGAACAGGCGCGGATCGCCCTCGACGAGCACCGGCGGATCGTGGCGGCGATCCGTTCCGGAGACCCCGCGGCGGCCGAGGAGGCGGCACGGGATCACATCGTGAAGCTGGGTATTCGCCTCCGGCGCACGTCCGCCCCCTAGTCTATCTGCATGCAATCTGGCGGCCTGTGGCGCCGCCTGTCTTCGTCGCGCCTTCACAGCGCCGAGATACTCGGGGTTGACCGGGGTGAAATTACATGCAATATTCATCACACGTCCCATGCTCAACGCCGAGAGAGGAGAAGCCGTGGCACCGTCGACCCGACGTCTCATCGTCGCCATGACCGGCGCCAGTGCGCCGCACCTGGGCATCCACCTCCTGGAGTCATTGCGCGACCTCGGGACCGTGGAGACCCACCTGGTGATCTCCGCCGCCGCCCACCGGACCATCGAGATCGAGACCGGGCGTCGTCCAGCTGAGGTCGCCGCCCTCGCGGACGTCGTGCACTCACGCGGCGACATCGCCGCCACGATCGCGTCCGGATCGTTCCCGACGCTCGGCATGGTCGTGGTGCCGTGCTCGATGAAGACGCTCGCGGGCATCGCCCACGGCTTCTCCTCCGACCTGATCACCCGCGCCGCGGACGTGGTCCTCAAGGAACGCCGCCCCCTCGTCCTCGTGGCACGGGAGACTCCGCTCAGCCTCGTGCATCTGCGCAACATGGTGGCCGTGACGGAGGCGGGGGCCGTCGTCCTTCCGCCCATGCCGGCCTTCTATCAGCGGCCCCGAGGCATCGAGGACATTCTCGCGCACCTCACCGGGAAGGTCCTGGATCAGTTCGGGATCGCGCACGACCTCTTCCCTCGCTGGGCGGGCGTCCCCGCCTCCGCCGATCAACTCCCCTCCTCCGCCGAACAAGGAGCCCTCGTATGACCGTCACCGCCGTCCGCGCGACCTCGAGGACGCAGGATGCGCACGCGTTCCTCGACGCCTACTGTGCGGCCCATCCGGAGGACGTGATCGACCTCGACGCCGAGGTGTCCGCGTCCGAGGGGGTCACCGGCCTCATCTACCAGCTCGCCGCCGAGCGTCGCGACCCGTTGCTGCGGTGCCGGAACGTCGCCGGCATCGACGTCCCCGTGGTCAGCAACGTCTTCGCTTCCCGCGCGCGCATCGCGCGCATGCTCGGCGTCGGTCCCGCGCAGCTCCACGAGGAGTACCACCGTCGGGCCAGTCGACCGATCCCGCCGGTCGTCGTGGACGAGGGCCCCGTTCTCGACATCGTCGAGTCCGGCGCGGAGGTGGATCTCGCATCGGTGCCGATGCTCACCCACTTCGCCTCGGATCGCGCCCCGTACATCACCAGCGGCATCATCATCGCCGAGGACCCGGAGACCGGCGTCGGGAACATGAGCTACCACCGCTCGATGGTGCACTCCCGCACCGAGCTCGCGACGAGCCTGCACTCCCGCGGAGATCTGTGGCGGATGCTCCGCCGGTACGCCGACCGCGGTGAGGCCATGCCCGTGGCCATGGTGATCGGAGGCCATCCCCTCTTCATGCTGGCGGCGTCCTCCCGGATCGGGTACGACGAGGACGAGCGCGACGTCGCGGGCGGGCTGATGGGCGAGCCGCTCGAAGTGGTGCGCACCCCGGTGCACGGCATCAAGGTCCCCGCGTGGGCGGAGCTCGTGCTGGAGGGAACCATCTCCGCCGACGCGCGCGCGGACGAAGGGCCGTTCGGGGAGTTCTCGGGCTACTCCTCGAACCGCTCGACCAACAACGTCCTGCACGTCGACGCGATCCTCCGGCGCCGGGACGCGATGCTCATCGACGTCGTCGGCGGCAACACCGCCGAGCATCTCAACCTCGCCCGCATCCCCCGCGAGGCCGAGATGGCGCACAAGCTCATCGCACGGTTCCCGGACGTGGTGGCATTGCACTACCCGACCTCCGGTACCCATTTCCACTGCTACGTGGCGCTGCGCCCGCAGCGTCCCGGTGCGGCCAGACAGGTGATGCTCGGACTGCTCGGGTGGGATCCGTACGTGAAGACGGTGGTGGCGGTCGACGCGGACGTGGATGTCACGGACGACTCCGAGGTGCTCTGGGCGCTCGCCACCCATTTCCAGCCCCACCGCGACCTCTTCCTCGTCGACGGCCTGCCCGGCTCTCCGCTGGATCCGTCGTCCGGCGCCGACGGCACCACCTCGCGACTCGCGCTCGACGCGACGCGCGGCCCGGACTTCCACGGCGAACGCATCGACGTCTCCGATGCCGCCCGCGCCGACGCCAGCGCCCTGCTCGACAGCGTGAAGAAAGGAACACCATGAACATCGACATGAGCATCCCGAAGGTCCCGCGCGGCGGATCGGAGAACGCGCGGATCCCCGTCACCGTGCTCACCGGCTTCCTGGGATCGGGCAAGACCACCCTCGTCAACCACGTGCTCACGGCCGAGCACGGCCAGCGGATCGCGGTCATCGAGAACGAGTTCGGCGATGTGCCCATCGACAACGCGCTGGTGATCGGCG
Source organism: Microbacterium sp. CCNWLW41 (assembly GCF_037083505.1). Classification (NCBI taxonomy): domain Bacteria; kingdom Bacillati; phylum Actinomycetota; class Actinomycetes; order Micrococcales; family Microbacteriaceae; genus Microbacterium; species Microbacterium sp. CCNWLW41. Next base: position 138,821 of record NZ_JBAOJP010000002.1, on the reverse strand, counting down.
GGGACGAGAAGATCATCGAGATGAGCAACGGCTGCTGCCTTTGCTGCACCGCGCGCACCGACCTCATCGACATCCTGAACACCCTGCGGGATCGTGCGGATCAGTTCGATCGCATCGTCATCGAGACCAGCGGCATGGCCGATCCCAATCCCGTGGCGCAGACCTTCTTCGTCGACGACGACATCGCCGCGCACTTCCGTCTCGACGCCATCGTGACCCTCGTCGACGCGAAGCACATCGAGCAGCACCTGGACGAGGTGCACACGGACGGCGTGGGCAACCAGGCCAGCGACCAGATCGCCTTCGCGGACCGGATCGTGATCAACAAGATCGACCTCGTCACCGCCGAGGACATCGAGCGGATCGAGGCCCGGCTCCGGACGATCAACCAGACCGCGGGGATCCTCACCTCGCGGCACGGACGCGTGGACCTGGACAAGATCCTCGGCATCGCCGCCTTCAACCGCAACGCCCGCACCGTGGGAGAACAGGACTGGCTGCACGACGACGCGCACACGCACGAGCCCACGCTGTCCTCGGAGTCGATCACCGTCGACGGGGAGATCCGGCTCGATGCGCTGCGCGCCTGGCTCGACGCCCATGTCGCGGAGCACGGGGACGATCTCTACCGGCTGAAGGGGATCCTGCGGGTCGCCGGTGCCGATCTGCCTCACGTGGTGCAGGGGATCCACCAGCTCTACGACGTGCTCCCCGTGGACCTGCCCCACCCGGAGCGCAGCACCCTGGTGTTCATCGGGCGGAACCTCGACCGTGCCGCCCTCGACGCCGGACTGAGCGCCTGTCGAGCGGAGGGCGCGGTGCTGGTCGGGTGAGCCGATGACCGCCGGCGTCGCCGAGCGCATGCCGTCGGTCCGCGGCATGCGCTCGGCGGAGCGCGCGTTCGAGATCCTCGAACGGCTGGCCGACGCCGGCGGAGAGCTGGCGATCAGTGAGATCGCCGACGTCAGCGGGTTGCCGCTCGCCACGGCACACCGTCTCCTGCGGGCGCTCGTCGACGCCGGGTGCGTGCGGCAGGTCGCGCATCGCCGATACGCGCTGGGGGCGCGCCTCGCGGTTCTCGGGGACGCGGCGAACGGATCCCTCGCCCGGCGGGCGCGATCCGTGTTGCGGGCCCTCGTGAGCGAGCTCGAGGAGAGCGCCTCGCTCGCGGTCCTGGACGGCGACCGGATGATCCACCTCCTACAGGTGTCCTCTCCGCACCCCATGAGGATGGACGCCGAGGTCGGACGCCGGCACGACCTGCGCGGAAGCGCCGCCGGACTGGTGATCCTCGCCCACCTGGACCGTGAGCAGTGCGCGCGAATCCTGCAGCGCGAGGCCCTGCGGCACGAGGCGCGGGGGTGCGGGGTGCCGGAGCTCGGAGTTCGGGAGCACGAGGCTCGGGGCGCCTCGGCGGCTCCGCGCGGCGAGCTCGGCCTGCTCCTGGAGATCGCCGCGATCCGCCGTCACGGCGTCGCGGTGCGTGGCGGGGGCTCCGAGGTGGGCGCGCGCTGCATCGCCGTTCCCGTGCCCCGGCGACGCATCGGGGAGCCTGCGGGCGGCGTGAGCGCGGACTCGGATCTCCTGGCCGCCGTCTGCGTCGCCGGGCCGTCCAGCCGCGTGGGCGAGTCGTTCGTCGCCCGGGCCGTCCCGCTGATGCGCGCGGCCGCCCGGGAGATCGCGGACAGCGCCCTCCCCTGAGGTGACCCCGCTGCTGGGCGCGTTTCGTCTCGTCGCTGCGCTCCTCGCTCAACGACCGGGGGTGCGGCGGCTCAGGTGAACTGGACCCGGGGTGGGGCGGTGTCGGTGTGGACCTGTCCGGTGGGGTCGGTCCAGACGAGGGATCCGTCGTGGCGTTGTCGTGCGGTCCATCGCCAGCGGTCGGCATGGTCGGGGTGCTTGAGCGCGTGGTGTGCGGGGCAGAGGTGGGCGAGGTTGTCGATCGTCGTGGGGCCGCCGCGAGCGTGGTCGTGGTTGTGGTCGATCTGGCTGGCGCGCGCGGGGATCCGGCAGCCGGGGAATCGGCAGTGCCGGTCGCGCGCCCGGAGGTGGCGCCGCATCCGCTCGGTCGGGGCGTAGCTGTCGGTGCGGGTGATCATCCCCGTCGGGGAGAGGAACAGCCGTTCCCAGTGCTCCGCCCCGCCGGCGAGCGCTCGGACCAGGTCGGGGTGGACCGGGCCGTGACCGTCCAGCTCCGCCGGCCGGTCATCGACTCCGGCGAGGGTGGTCGCCGCGATCGTCACCTGCACGGTCGGCCTGATCGCCGCGGTCCCGGTCGCGTGGAGGGTGTCGGTGCGGGCGGCGAGGAGGAGGTCGGCGACGACGTCCGCGCGGATCTGGTCGAGGGTGCGCTCGTCGGCACGGATCCGGTCGAGGGAGCGCTCGGCGGCGCGGGGTCCTCCGAGACCGGCGACGATCTGCTCGAAGGCGAAGACCTCGTCCTCCGCTGACGCCTCCTCGCCCATCAGCGGAAGGCGCCCGGACTCCCGGGCGGCTCCCAGCGCGTCGTGCCCGAACGCGTCGTGCCCGGACTCGTCGTGCCCGAACGCGCCTCGGCCGTCTGCGGCGCGCAGCGCTCGGATGCCCCGGCTGATCCCCGTCACCCTCTCGTGCACCGCGTGCGCGAGCACGGAGGGCATCAGGATGGAGAGCCAGCTCATGCCGTCCTCGACATCCTGGACCGTCACTCGTCGATCGTCACGGGCCCGTGCGTGCCTCTCCACGACGGTGCGGGGCGCCACGGCGGCGACCACCGACCGCACGTACGCCTGCGTCCGCGCCGGCGTCTCCGCGGACGCGTACGGCACCACGTGCCCCTCGTACGCATGGTGTGCGTCCGCCGCGCTCGCTCCGAGCGGAGCGGCGCCGTCGACGATCACCTCCGCATGACGCCGCGAGATCGCCCCGTTCCGAAGCGCCGACACCGTCGCGGGAAACCGGTCGCTCAGCGCGAACCCCGTGGCCAGCGCCTTCGTCGCCGAGAACCGTGTCACGTTCAGCCCCGCCGACACCTCGGCGACCATCGATCGTTCCGCGGCCTCGAACCCTGCGCTCCCCGGCGGCACCTCCTCCAGGAGAAGCCGGACGCGCTCCCCTAGCAGCTCCGCCTTCTCCGCCTCCAGCCGAGCGATCCGGGTATCCAGCTCCCGGCATCGCTCGACGATCTCGCCGCTGCGAGCGAGATACGAATCCGAGGGGTGCGTCATCGCCCCAGCCTAGAAGATAACTGCGATGAAATCAGGTCCGACAATCGATCTGTGGAGAAAAGGTTCGAATCCCTCTTCGATCATGAGTGAGACAGAGCCCTCTCGTGACACGCCGCCGACGTCAGGTGCCGCGGGGGCGGTCCTCATCGGTCGCGAACCCGGGCCGCGCGGCGCGCTCCTCGATCGACTCCAGCTCCTGGAAGAACGTCACCTGCCATCCGGCCGGACCCTGCACGCGGGCGTTCAGGCTTCGGAACGGTGTCCGTACCGGCGGGGCGAGGATGTCGGCTCCGGCCTCGCGGGCGACTGCGACGGCGTGCTCGGTGTCGGCCACCTCGAGCGCGATCCGCAGGGTGCCGGGGGCATGCGGCGCCCCCTCGACCTCGTCCACGTTCCGCGCGTGCGTCGGCGTCGCGAGCTCGATCGTCGCGATCCCGGCGTGCAGGATCGCGACGCGGTCGTCTCCCTCGGTGGCGAACGCGAGCTGCTCGGGCATGCCGAGGACGTCGCGGTAGAAGCGGAGCGCCTGATCGAAGTCGTCGGTCTCGATGATGAGGCGGAGCTGGCGGGGGCGATGCGCGTCGGCGGTCATGCCCTCATCCTCGGGCCTGGGCTCCGGAGGCGGAAGCGCAACCCCCGTTCCCGCCCCGGCGCGGCGCGCGTAGCCTTCCGCCATGGACGGGTTCGCGGCGGTCGACTTCGGCCTTGCGCGCGAGGTGCTCCAGCGCGGCATCGCCGCGCTGTACCTCGTCGCGTTCCTCTCCACGCTCAACCAGTTCCGCCCGCTCCTGGGCGAACGGGGCCTGCTGCCGGCCCCCGAGCTACTGGAGTGGATCGGGGAGCGGAAGGAGCGGGCCCGACTGCTGCGCCCGACGCTCTTCCGGTACCTCCGGTACACGGACCGGCGCCTCGTCGCCCTGTGCGTCGCGGGCATGGTCGTCTCCTCCGCGGTCGTCGCCGGTCTCCCTCAGCTCGGTCCGCCCTGGGCGCCGATGCTCTGTTTCCTCGCCCTGTGGCTGGGATACATGTCGATCTCGTCGATCGGGCAGACCTTCTACGGCTTCGGGTGGGAGATGCTCCTGCTGGAGGCCGGGTTCCTCGCCGCGTTCCTCGGGTCGGGGGATCAGCCGCCGCCGACCGTCGTGATCGTGCTGTTCTGGTGGCTGGTGTTCCGGCTGGAATTCGGCGCGGGGATGATCAAGATCCGCGGCGGGCGGGAGTGGCGCGATCTCACGGCGCTGATGTACCACCACGAGACCCAGCCGATGCCCGGGCCGCTCAGCCGCCAGGCGCACCTCCTGCCCGCGTGGTTCCATCGGCTCGAGGTCGTCGGGAACCACGTCGCGCAGCTCGGGGCGCCGTGGCTGCTGTTCGCGCCGATCCTCGGACTGTTCCGCGACACGGCGCCGGCGCTCGCGAGCATCGGCGCCGTGGTCGGGATGGTCGGCGCGGGGATCGTCATCGCGACCCAGCTCTGGCTGGTGCTCACGGGGAACTTCGCGTGGCTGAACGCCGCGACGATCGTGCTCGCCTGCTCCGCGATCGGGATCCCCGGCTCCGGCGACGCGCGCGCGTGGTCCGGACCGTTCGGGGGGATCCCCGTGCCCTGGCTCGCCGTGACGGGGATCGTCGCAGCCGGGTACCTCGTGCTGTCGTGGCCGGCGCTGCGCAACCTCGCCTCACGTGACCAGCAGATGAACGCCTCGTTCACCCGCTGGCAGCTCGCCAACGCGTACGGCGCCTTCGGGTCGGTCACGAAGGTGCGCATCGAGATCGTCGTCGAGGGGACCGAGGATCCGGATCCGGAGGCCGCACGGTGGGAGGAGTACGGTTTCCGCGGCAAGCCGGGGGACGTGGCGCGGATCCCCCGGCAGTTCGCGCCGTACCACCTGCGGCTGGACTGGCTGATGTGGTTCCTGCCGCTGGGGTGGTCCCTGGAGGAGTGGTTCGGGCGGTTCCTCGGGCGGCTGCTCGAGGCCGACCCGGCGACGCTGCGGCTGCTCGCCCGCGATCCGTTCGAGGGGCGGCCTCCGCGGTGGGTGCGGGCGGTGTCGTACCGCTACCGCTTCACGACGCGGGCCGAGCACCGTGCCACGGGCGACGTGTGGGTGCGGGACCGCCGTCGGGTCGTGGTCCGCCCGATCGGCCGCTGACCCGGGGTGGGCGCGTTTCGTCTCGTCGCTGCGCTCCTCGCTCAACGACCGGTGGTGGCGGTGTTCGGTCGTTGAGCGAGCGCAGCGAGTCGAAACGTCGTGACCCGGGGGTGTGCGCGTTTCGTCTCGTCGCTGCGCTCCTCGCTCAACGACCGGTGCTTCTCGGTCGTTGAGCGAGCGCAGCGAGTCGAAACGTGGTGACCCGGGGGTGTGCGCGTTTCGTCTCGGTGCGTCGCTCCTCGCTCGACGACCGGGTGGGGCGACCGGGGTCAGGCGCGGGAGCGGGCCTCCTCCAGGTAGGCGTACGCGGTCACGCGCGAGATCCCGAGGCGCTTCGCGATCGCCTCGACCGACTTGCGCATCTGCGTGGCGCCGCGCCGGTCCAGCCGCTCCAGGACGGCGATCTTGTCCTCGCGCGACATCTGCGTCACGGGGTGGCCGACCTCGGCGATGGCGTCCGTGATCATCGAGTCCATCACCGACACGAGGTCCGTGCCGAAGTGCTCGCGCGGCGCGTTCTCGTCGGCCGGGACGGCAGGCAGCAGCGCGTCCAGCAGCTGGCGGGCGTTCTTCAGCGGGCTCAGGTCCACGTTGACGCACAGCGAGGCGATGATGTCGCCGGCATCGTTGCGGAAGTACACCGAGGAGCAGCGCAGCTCTCGTCCGTCCGACGTGAAGCCGGTGTACCCGTAGGCGTCGTGGTCCTTCTTCCGGTCCTTCATCACGTCGAGGCCGAGCGAGGTCGACGGGCCGCCCACCGCGCGCCCCGTGACGTGGCCGTTCTCGATCGCCACGATGGTGTGCCCGAGGTCGACGTCGGCGCCGTCGAGGTTGTGCAGCACGATCTCGACGGAGGGGCCGGCCGCTGCGGCCAGGGCGCGCATCACCGGCCGGTACACCTCGAGGACCTGCTCGGCGCTCTCGTACGTGCGTCGTTCGCCGGCGAAGGCGGCCACGGTCTCCTCCGGCGCTGTGCGTGTCGTCGTCATCGTCGCTCCCGAACCCGCATCGCTTGAACAAAAAATCTGGGTGCTGGACAGAATGTCTATCCGACTGTTAGCTTATCCCCGCCCATCCCGAATGCGCACCCCCCGATCCGACCGGATCGGGCCCGGATCCTCTCCTCCCGCCCGCCGGGCGGATCACGCAGAGCAAGGAGGCTCGCCATGACCACCCTCGCCCCGACGCGCGGTCTGTCCCGCGTGCAGCGCCGAAACGTCGCCGGTGGCGCCATCGGCACCCTCATCGAGTACTACGACTACTACCTCTACGGCCTCGCCTCCGCAGCGGTGTTCCCGGCGGTCTTCTTCTCCGCGAACGACCCGGTGATCGCCCAGCTCTCCTCGTTCGCGACGTTCGCCGTGGGCTTCTTCCTGCGGCCTGTCGGCGGGATCGTCTGGGGCATCATCGGTGACCGCGTCGGACGCAAGGTCGTGCTGCTGAGCACGGTCATCGGCATGGGGGTGGCGACCGCCGGCATCGGACTGATCCCCTCGGATCAGGCGATCGGCGTCGCAGCTCCCCTCCTGCTGCTGTTCTTCCGCCTGCTGCAGGGCTTCTTCGTCGGCGGCGAGATGGGCGGGGCGGCCACGATGGTCGTCGAGAACGCGCCCACCGGCAAGCACGGGCTCTACGGCGCCTTCCTCATCAGCGGCGCCGGGATCGCGAACGTCTTCTCCGGCGGACTCATGGCCGCGCTCGGCCTCGTCCCCGGCTCGTGGTTCCTGGAGTGGGGCTGGCGGATCCCGTTCGTGCTGTCGATCGTGCTCGCGATCGTCGCTGTCATCCTGCGGCGGCACCTGGAGGAGTCCGACGAGTTCGTGCAGACCCAGACGCTCCACATCGAGACGTCCGGCAAGAAGCCGAACCCCCTCGTCGAGGTCTTCCGCCACCCGAAGAACGCCATCATGGGGATCCTCATCGGCCTGCCGCAGTCCATCGCCGGATACGTCGTGCTGACCTACGGCCTGGCGTTCATGGTCTCCAACAAGCACCTCCCCGCATGGATGGGCTTCGCCGGGACGATGATGGTCGGCCTGCTGCAGATCGTGGTCGCGCCGCTGTGGGGCGCGATCTCGGACCGGATCGGCCGGCGCACGGTCTACATCATCGGCTGCCTCGGCTTCGCGGCGATGGTCTACCCCGCGTTCATGCTGTTCAGCACGGGGAACATGTGGCTCATCTGGCTCGGACAGATCCTCGGGTTCGTCGTCTTCGGCGTCGCCATGCAGGCCACGCTGTCGACGATGCTGGTCGAGATGTTCGATCCGGAGGCGCGCACGACCGGGGTGAACATCGGCTACCAGATGTCGAACACGCTCGGCGGCGGGCTCGCCCCGCTCATCTGCACCGCCCTGGTCGCGGCGGCGGGAGGGGCGTTCTGGCCCGTGGTGGCGTACGCCGCGGTGATCGCCGTCGTCGGCGTCATCGCGACGCTCGTCGCCTCCATCCGTCCGGACGTGGAAGGCGCGGGGCGCCTGCACGAGATCGCCTCGGCCCGCCCCTCCTGAGCACCCGTGTCCCCCTCCGCTCCGTCCGTGGCGCGCCCGTCCGTGGCGTCGTCCCGATCTGTGGCGCCGTCCCGATCTGCACACGTCGTCCCGTTCCGCACATCGATGGGCTCGACGACTGTGCAGATCGGGACAGGCTGTGCAGATCGGGACAGGGTGTGCGGATCGGGCGGCGGCGGGACGGATCGGGGCCCGATCCGCGTTCGGATCGGGCCCCGGAGGGCGGCCGGGAGGGCGGCCCGGGGGGGCGGACCGGGGCTCAGCCCAGCAGGCGTGCGAGCGCGGGGAGCTGGCTCTCGTCATCCAGCGCGGAGCCGACGGCCACGACCCGCACCCCGGCGTCCAGGAAGGCCCGGGCGTTCCCCGCGTCCATGCCGCCGGTGGCGACGAACCGCGCCTGCGGGAACGGCCCGCGCATCGCGGGGAACCAGTCGGCCCCGAGCAGCGACGCGGGGAAGGCCTTGAGCCAGGTGAGCCCCGCACCCAGGGCCCGCTGCACCTCCGTGGCGGTCGACACGCCGGGGAGCGACGGCATCCCGGCGTCGTGGGAGGCGCGCACGACGTCGAGGTCCAGGCCCGGGCTGACGGTGAACGCGGCGCCGGCCTCCTTGGCCTGGCGCACGTGCTCGTCCGACACGACCGTGCCCGCTCCCACCGTGAGCCCCCGCTCGCGGGCGGCCGCGGCCAGCACGCGCAGCGCCTCGACGTCGCTGGGGCTCTGCACCGGCACCTCGACGGCGGTGATCCCGAGGTCCCACGCGCGCGTGGCGGTCGCGAGCGTGCGCTCCACGCCCATGCCGCGCAGGATCGCCATCAGCGGGACGCTGCCGAAGAGGTCGTCGAAGGCGGTGTTGTCGGTCATGGTCTCTGGTCCTTCCGGAGGCTTCTCTGCGGCGCCCGGCCGGTGCCGTCCGGGCAGGACACGGCGCGCCGGCGCCGGTCCCATGATGCGACCCGTGATGCGTATGGTGCAATGACCGTTGCGGCATATGCACAACCGAGGAGGAAGGCGGAAGGATGACGGAGATGGATGACGCGCGGCTGACCGCACAGGACAAGGGGCTGCCGGCGCGGGCCATCGGCATGACGGTCGAGGAGTTCCTCGCGACCGGGCCCCGCCTGGAGGAGTTCTGGACGCCGCTGGTCGTCCTGGACGACGACGCCATGCGCGCGAACGTCGAGACGATGGCCGCCTGGTGCGCCGAGCGTCGTCTGGATCTGATGCCGCACGGCAAGACGACCATGGCCCCCGAGCTGTGGGCCCGCCAGACCGACGCGGGAGCGCTCGGGATCACGCTCGCGACCATGGGGCAGGTCCGCACCGGACGCAGCCTCGGGCTGGATTCGATCATGCTCGCCAACGCCGCGGTGGACCCGCGATCGCTGGCCTGGCTCGCCGGCGAGCTCGCCGATCCCGGGTTCCGCTTCGTCTGCTGGGCGGACTCGGTCGCCACCGTCGAGGCCATGGAGGCGCCGCTGCGCGAGGCCGGCACGCCGCGTCCCGTCGACGTCTGCGTCGAGCTCGGCGCCGTCGGCGGGCGCACGGGAGCGCGCTCGATCGAGGAGGCGCGGCGGATCGCCGAGCGGATCGTCGCTTCCGACGTGCTCCGCCTCGCCGGCGTCGCCGGCTACGAGGGCAGCCTCGCGCACGACCGCTCCGCAGCCGGGCTCGCGGCGGTGCGCGGGTACCTCGAGGCGCAGCTCGACCTGCACCGGGCGCTCGCCCCGCTCTACGACGACGGGGAGCTCTATCTCACGGCGGGCGGCAGCGCGTACTTCGACCTCGTCGCCGACGTGTGGGCGGGCGCCGAGCGGGACGGACGGACGCGTTTCGTGCTGCGCTCGGGGGCGTACATCGTGCACGACGACGGCTTCTACCGCGGCATCTCCCCGTTCGACGAGGGTGCCGCGGACCCGGCCGACGCCGGCCCGCGCTTCCGCAACGCCATGCACGGGATCGCGCGTGTGGTGTCCGCGCCGGAGGCGGACCTCGTGCTCGTGGACGCCGGCAAGCGCGACCTCCCCTACGACGAGGGCCTGCCGATCCCCCGTGCCACGGCCGCCGAGCTGGCCGGGCCCTGGAGCCCGGTCGAGGCCACGGTCTCGGCGATGAACGACCAGCACTCGTACGTGCGCGGCGCCGCCCTGCCGATCGGATCGGTCGTCCGCTTCGGGCTCTCGCACCCGTGCACGACGTTCGACAAGTGGCGGCTGGTCCCCGTCGTCGAGTCCGCCGGATCCGACGTCGTCGTCGGGCTCGTCCGCACCTACTTCTGAGGACGGCCATGTCGAGACGGACGGTGCTGCGCGGCGGCTCGGTGGTCGGGCCCGAGGGCGTGACGCGGGCCGACGTGGCCGTGGTCGGCGAGGAGATCGCGGCCGTCGGCGAGGTCCCCGCGGAGGAGGGCGACGCGGTCCTGGACGCCTCGGGGCGGATCGTGCTGCCGGGCTTCGTGGACGCGCACTCGCACGCCGACGGACGGCTGCAGGATCCGGACGTGACCACGGCGCTGCTGCGGCAGGGGGTGACGACGGTGATCGCCGGGCAGGACGGCGTCTCGTACGCGCCCGGCGACGGCGCCTACGCGACGGCCTACTTCGCCGCGATCAACGGAGCGCATCCCTCGTACCGCGGCGGCGGGATCGGGGCGTTCCTGGAGCAGGCGGACGGGTCGTCGCCGGTGAACGTCGGCTACCTGATCCCGGCGGGCACCGTCCGCTTCGAGGCCTGCGGCCGTGCGGCAGGGCCCGCGGACCCCGAGGCCGTGCGCCGGATGGCCGCCGCGGTGGCCCAGGGCATGGCCGAAGGGGCGCTGGGCCTGTCCACCGGACTCGACTACGTCCCCGGGATCTTCCAGGACGCGGAGGAGATCGCCGCGCTGTGCGCTCCCGTCGCCCGCGCGGGCGGGGTCTATGTGACCCACATGCGGGGCGGCTACGAGGCGGGCACGGCGGCGGGGCTCGCGGAGGTGGCGGAGATCGCCGACCGGACCCGGGCTGAGGCCGGCGCGCCCCTGCCCGTGCACGTGTCCCACTTCCACGCCGACGCGGACATCGTGCTGTCGCAGCTCGGCGCGCTCGCCGCCTCCGGCGTGGACGCGACCTTCGACGCTTATCCCTACGTGCGCGGATGCACCCTGCTCGGCATGCCCCTGCTGCCGCCCGAGGTCGCGGCGCTCCCCGCGGGCGAGGCCGTCGCGGTGCTGCGGGATCCGGTCCGGCGCGCGCAGCTGCGGGCGATCGGCGCCGCCCGCGCCGCCTCCAGCCCGAGCCTCGGCCCGGACTGGCCGGACATGATCACCCTCGCGCACATCGCCGCCCCGGAGTGGCGGTGGGCGCTCGGGCTCACCCTGCGCGCGGCGGCGCGGCAGGCGGGCACGGATCCGCTGGATCTCGCGCTCGACGTGCTCGCCGCCTCCCGGATGGAGTGCAGCGCGGTCATGGCGGTCCGGCATCCGCGGCCGCGCACCGAGCTCGCGCGCATCTTCGCGCATCCCGGCCACATCGGCGGCTCGGACGGCATCTTCATCGGCGCGCACCCGCATCCGCGCGCGGCGGGCACGTTCGCGCGCTTCCTCCGGGAGTACGTCCGCGAGCTCGGCACGTGGAGCTGGGCCGACGCCGCGCACCACCTCTCCGCCCTTCCGGTCCGCCGCTTCGGTCTGGGGCGGCGCGGAGCCGTCACGCCCGGGGCCCTGGCGGATCTCGTGCTCGTGGATCCGGAGGCTGTCGCCGACACCGCCACCTACGAGGAACCGACGTCGGTGGCCGTCGGCATCGACGACGTGTTCGTCGCCGGCGTTCCCGTGCTCGCCGGCGGCACGCCGACCGGCGCGCAACCGGGCCGGGGCCTGCGCCGCACCGCGGGGGAGGGCTGATCGTGTCCCAGAGCGTGACGCGCGCCGCCCTGATCCTCTCGTCACTCGCCGCGGATCCGCAGACGGTCGCCGACCTGGCGGAGCGGTTCGACGTGCACCGCTCGACCATGTTCCGCGAGCTGCAGAGCCTCGAGGAGGTCGGCTTCGTGCGGAAGCAGGGCGACGGCCGGTACGCACTGGGGTTGCGCCTCGCCGTGCTCGGCAACGCCGCGCTCGAGCAGCTCGACCTGCGCGCGGCCGCGTATCCGCACGTCCGGCGCCTGCACCGGGCCGTGGGCAACACCGTGCACGTGGGCGCGTTGATCGGCGACGAGATCGTGTACGTCGACAAGGTCGAGGACGCCGCGGGCGTGCGGATGTACTCGCGCGTGGGCGCGGCGGTGCTGCCGTACTGCAGCGGGCTCGGCAAGGCCGTGCTCGCCGCCCTCCCCGACGACCGTCGCGACGCGGTGCTGGCGCGCGTCGAGTGGCGGCGCCACACGGCGAACACGCTCACCACCCGCGCCGCGCTGGACGAGGACCTCGCCCATGCCGCCCGCCGCGGCTGGGCCGTGGACGACGCCGAGTTCGAGGACTTCGTGGGGTGCGTCGCCGTGCCCATCGTCGTGCCCGCCGGCGTGGTCGGGGCGGTGTCGGTCACCGCCCTGCGCGCGACCGAGCCGCTGTCCCGGCTGGAGACGCGGGTGCCGATGCTGCGGGAGACCGCGGCGGAGATCGCCCGCGCGCTCGGATGACCCGAGGGGAACCGCCCCTCCGATGACCCCAACCGATAGGAAGGAAAAGAGAGATGCCTCAGACCGGATACTACGCGGAGGGCGCCCCGACCCCCGCCGGCCCGTACAGCCACGGCGTGGTCGCGAACGGCTTCCTGCACACCGCCGGCTTCGGCCCGCAGGACCCGGCCAACGACCACGCGATCGCGGACAACGTCGCCGACCAGACCCGGCAGGTGCTCCGCAACATCCAGACCGTGCTGGCCGTGCACGGCCTGACCATGGATGACGTCGTGAAGTCGACCGTGCACCTGGCGGACCTCGCCGACTTCGCCGAGTTCAACACCGCCTACGAGGAGTTCTTCACCGCGCCGTACCCCGTGCGTACCACGGTGGGCTCGCAGCTGGCGAACATCCTCGTCGAGATCGACGTCGTCGCCGCCTTCCCCCAGGCGTAGGCTCCGCGCGTTTCGTCTCGTCGCTGCGCTCCTCGCTCAACGACCGGTGGGGGTGCCCGTTCCCGGTCGTTGAGCGAGCGCAGCGAGTCGAAACGTGGTGACCCGGGCGGGTGCCCGTTCCCGGTCGTTGAGCGAGCGCAGCGAGTCGAAACGTGGTGACCCGGGGGTGGATCCGTTTCGTCTCGGTGCTGCTCTCCTCGCTCAACGACCGGGGCGGGTATCCTGTACCGGGGAAGGGTACGTATGCGCACGCGGATCGGGACGCCAGGGGCGATCGTCCTCGCCCTCTCCCTGCTCTGCGGGCTGTTCGGGATGCACGTCCTCGGCCTCCACGGCGTGGGGTCGCACGGACCCGCCTCCGCGGCCTCCGCGCCGACCGCCCATGCGCCCGCTCCCGACCACACATCCGCCGCCCCGGCCGTACCCGCCGCATCCGCCGATCCCGCCGGTCCCGCCGGATCTCCCGCGACCGCCGGGCCCGCCGCGGCCGACGCCGCCGAGCACGGCGCCCCGGAGTCCTGCGTGCTCGGACCCGCGCCGCATCCGACCTCGCCCGCCCCGCCGACGGAGGCCGCGGTCGTCGCGGCGCCGCGTGCGATCGGCGACGACCCACCCCGGGCCGGCGCGCCCCCGGCCGCCCCGCCCGATCTCCTCCTCCTCTGCATCGATCGCAGATGACCCGCGCGCGTCGCGCTCCGTTCCCCGGCATCGCCGGTGAGCGCGCCGCACGCTTGCGCCCGACGTCCGTCGGACGCGTCATCCACGACCCAAGGAGAGACCATGACCATTCGCACGCTTCCCCGCACCATGGCGCTCGGCGCCCTCTCGCTCGCCGCCGTCGGCGTCCTCGTCGGCTGCACGGCAGCGGATCCCGAGGCGGGATCCCACGAGGGCATGCCCGGCATGTCCGAGGCGCCGACCACGGCGAGCCCCGGGGCGTCCGAGACGGAGGCGAACGACGCCGACGCGATGTTCGCCGGCATGATGATCGGCCACCACGAGCAGGCCATCGAGATGAGCGACCTGGTGCTCGGCAAAGACGGCGCCGATCCGCGCGTCGTCGACCTCGCGACACGGATCAAGGCCGCTCAGGCCCCGGAGATCGAGCAGCTGCGCGGCTGGCTCGCCGACTGGGGCGTGGCGGAGCCCTCCGGCCCGATGGACCACGGCGACGGCATGATGAGCGAGGACGACCTGGCCGCGCTCGAGGCCGCCGCGGGTCCCGAGGCGAGCCGGCTGTTCCTGGAGCAGATGATCGTGCATCACGAAGGCGCGGTCGCGATGGCCGAGGACCAGCTCGCGAAGGGCGAGAGTCCCGAGGCGCTCGCGCTCGCGCAGGCGATCGTCGACGCCCAGACCGCCGAGATCCAGGAGATGCGTGATCTGCTGACCGCGCTCTGATCGGCGTTCCCGCGCTCCGATCGGTGTTCCCGCCGTTCGGGGCGGGATCCGGTCGTTCGGGGTCCGGGATGGGGTGGAATCACCCCGTTTCGGACCCCGAACGCGTCAGGGGAGGAGGGAGGTCGCGGTGCCGGACGTGATCCGGCGCAGGTCCTCCGGGGGCAGTGCCGCGGCGGCGAGCTGCAGCATCGTCGCCTCCGGGGTCTGGATCGGGAAGCCGCTCCCGAACACCCAGCGACCGGGTTCCTCCGCCAGGGCGTCCGCGACGAAGGTCGGTCCGTTGACGTGCCACAGGTCCAGGTGCACGTGCGCGGGAAGATCGTCGCCGAAGTGCCGGCGCAGCTCGCGCTCCTCGCCGCGGTTCAGGCCGCTCAGCACGAGCGGCGCGACGGGAGCCGCCCGGATGAGGTCGGCGATGCGGTGCAGCTCGGGATCCGTGACCGGGGAGAGGGGATGACGGACGCGGGCGTCGTCGAGTCGAACGAGCAGCTGCACGGGAAGCCCGTGCTCCGCCGCCGCCTGCAGCACCGGGATCACGGCGCCGACCGGGGTGCCGTGGTGCGCGGGGGCCACGCGGATCCCCCGGAAGCCCGCCGTGACCGCCCCGTCCAGCTCGGCGGCCCACGTCGGCGAGCCCGCGTCGAGCACCGCGAACGGGACGAACAGGGGATCGGCCCCGCAGGCGTCGATCAGCGCCTCGTTGCCGGAGCGGGTGTCGAACCCGAACAGGGACGCGAGGTGGCCGACCCACAGCGCGCGCAGCCCGTGGCGGGCGGCGTACGCGCGGAGCTCGTCCGGATCGGCGGACGCGGCGAGCCGGGACGGCCAGGCGCCCAGGTGGCAGGTCGTGTCCACGGCCCCGAGCGCCGCGAAGGAGTCGAGGAGCGCGCGGCTCCGGGCGGTCACGACCTGACCTCCGCGAGCCAGCGCCGCAGGTTCCCGCCGAACACCCGCTCCTCCTGCTCGGCGTCGAGCCCGGCGCCGAGCACCTTCCCGACGTTCGCGGCGAGGTCGATGTGGTGCAGGTCGGATCCGAAGACGACGCGGTCCGCGCCGAGCCGGCGGACGGCCAGCGCCACCTCCCCCGCGCCGATGATGGTGCCGGACGTGTCCACGGCCACGTTGGCGTGCGGACGGACCACGTCCGCCGCGGTCTCGGGCTGACCGCCCAGGTGCGCCATCACGAACCGCACCTCGGGGTGGCGGGCCGCCGCCCGGGCGATGTGGACGGCGGTCGACTCGTACGGGAAGCGCTGCACGGTCTTGCGCCAGGCGTGGGCGAGCACGATCAGGCGATGCGCCGCGGCGTACTCGAGGATCGGATCCGTCAGCGGGTCGTCGGCGAGGGTCGCGATCCACAGCTTCACGCCGATCATCCCCCGCTCCTCGACGTTGCGGCGGAGGTCGTCGAGCGCCTCCCGCCCGAAGCGCGGGTTGACGTAGCAGTAGCCGCGCAGGCGTTCCGGGTGCCGGCGCAGCTCCCCGGCCAGGACGCTGTTCATCTCCCTCACCTCGTCCATCCCGGGGTGGGGCTGGAACGCGCCGAGGTTGCTGCACAGGAACAGTCCGATCCCGAGCCGCTCGCCCAGCTCCAGGACGGCCGGATCGAAGCGGCCGCCGTCGAGGTGCGTGTGCGCGTCGATCCCCGGAAGCTCCGCCGCGAGCGTGCTCATGCGTGGTCCCGGATGCGGAGCGTGCGGGCGGCGTCCGTGGCGGCGTCGGCGAGGCGGGCGAGGGTCTCGTCGATGTCGGCGTCGGAGTGGGCGTCGTTCACGTACACCACGCGGTAGAGGGAGACGCCGTGGGCGAAGGCCGCGCGCAGGAACGCGCGGAGATGCTCGTCGTCCCCGACGAACTGCGGACAGGCGGGGTGTCCGCGCAGGTGGGCGTCGAGCCCGGCGCCCGTGAGGATCGCCTCGATCCCGTCCCGCAGGCGCGCGCCGCGGCGGTGGATGCGGGAGAGCACGTCGTCGTCGCGCAGGGCGGTCATGGTGGCGGTGGCCGCGGCGAGCGACAGGGTCTCGCCGCCGTACGTGGACGTGACGACCACCTCGCCGCGGTCGAGGACGGAGAGCACGTCGCGGCGGCCGGTGTAGACGGACAGCGGCATGCCGTTCGCCACCGCCTTGCCGAACACGGCGAGGTCAGGGACGACCCCGGTGTACGCCGCCATGCCGCCGAGCGCGACCCGGAACCCGGTCACCATCTCGTCGTAGCCGAGGAGGGCCCCGTGCCGGTCCGCGAGCCCGCGGAGGAACGCGGCGAAGCGGGCGGCGTCCGGGAGCCCGGGATAGTCGGCGGCGACGAGGACGAGCGCGATCTCGTCCCCGTGCTCCGCGAACAAGGAGGTGAGGGCGTCGCGGTCCTCCCACTCGACCGCGTGGTGCAGGGCGGCCAGCGCGGCCGGGACGCCGGGGACCGCGGCGGACGAGGCGCCGGGGAGGATCCGCGCGCCCGGGGCGAGGGAGTTCAGCCAGCCGTTGTAGCCGATCTGCACGACCCGGTCGCGGCCGGTCGCGGCGCGGGCGATCCGGATCACGGCGGCCAACGCCTCGCCGCCGCTCTTGAGGAACCGCGCCGCCTCCGCGCCGGGGACGAGCGAGCACAGGAGCTCGGCCGTCGTCGTCTCCAGCGGATGCGGATGGCCGAAGAGGATGCCGTCGGCGAGCTGCGCCCGGATCGCGTCGTCCACGCGCGGATCCGCGTAGCCGAGGATCACCGGACCTAGGGCGCACCGGTAGTCGATGAACACCCGCCCGCGGTCGTCCCAGACCCGGCAGCCCTCGCCGCGCACGATCACCTCGGGTTCCTCGGGGAGCAGCTGCGGCGCCTTGGAGTTCGTGCTCGATCCCACGGGCATCACCGCGAGCGCGCGCTCGCGCCAGCCGGGGCGGTGTCCGGCGACGCTGCCGGCGGGGTCCGTCATCGTGTGCTCCTGATCTCGGGTTTGGGGCGGGTTCCGGTGGATCGGGGCCCGGATCGGGGGTGGATCGCCCCGATTCGGACCCCAAACCGGGGAGGGCAGGGGAGAGAGGGCAGGGGGTCAGAGGGAGGGGAGGGGGGTGACCTCGCCGCCGCGGGCGGCGGAGGCCTGGGCCGCGGCGACGATCTCGACCGTCCGCACGCCGACCCCGGCGTCGGGCTGCGGCCGGCGGCCCTCGCGCACCGCGGCGACGAACTCCGCGAGGAGCAGCGCGTCGAGATCCGCGCCGACCGGGTCCCAGGTCTCGCCGTGCGCGTCGTGCCCGGCCACGCCCTTGGCGAACGGCGCGACCGTGACGGTGCCGCGCTCGGCGACGATCTGCAGGGTCAGCCCGCCCCACGTGGCGGCGCTCATCGGCTGGCTCCAGGAGCAGTCGATCGTCGCGACGACGCCGCTCGGGTACCGCAGCGTGACGAGCCCGCCGGTCTCCACGGTCAGGTCCCGCTGACCGTGCAGGATGCGGTTCGAGACCGCCCGCACGGTCGCCACGCGCTCGCCGAGGAGCTCGTCGAGCAGATCGGCGCAGTGCACGACGTGGTCGACGAGGGCGCCGCCGCCGGAGAGCTCCGGATCCGTGAACCAGGCCCGGTCCTGCGGCAGCTTGCCGTTGTTCGTCCCGGTCACCCCGAGGACGGCGCCGAGCCGCCCGCTGCGGAGCCGGGCGAGCACGTCGCGGAACGCGGGCGCGAACCGCACCGGATAGGCGACCATGAGGATCACCCCGGCCCGCTCGCACGCCTCCTGCATCGCGGCGGCGTCGGCGGGGGTGGTCGCGAGGGGCTTCTCGCACAGCACGTGCGCGCCCGCGGCCGCCGCCCGCTCGACGAGGGCGCGATGCCGGGAGTTCTCGGAGGCGACGACCACGGCGTCCGGCTTCCACGCGAACGCCTCGTCGTAGGTGTCCACGTAGGCGACGCCGAGCTGCGCGGCCAGCTCCGCGCCCCGGGGCGCGTCGTCCGGGGCCGCGGCGCCGTCCGGGTCGGCGGCGATCAGCTCGATGCCGGGCATCGCCTTCAGGGCGTGCACGTAGCTGATCGCGTGGGTGTGCGCGAAGGACAGGACGGCGACGCGCAGCGGGGCGGGGGCGGTGGTCATCGGGCGACCTCCTCGGTCTCACGGGCGGATGCGGGGGCCGGCGCGGATGCGAGCGCGACCGGGGCGCCCGCGGCGATCGAGGCGTAGGCCGCCTCGGCGACGGCCACGGCCTCGATCCCGTCGGCGGGGGTGATCCGCGCGTCGCGCCCCTCCCGCCGCGCGGCGACGAAGTCGGCGATCTCGGCGTAGTAGGGGCTCTCCTGCGGCGACATCGGAGGCAGATAGTCCGTGCTCCCCTCGGCGAGGACGGCGTCCGTGCGCACGGCGGCGTCCTCGGCGCTGTCATGGCGCATGCGCCCCTCGGATCCTGCGACCTCGACGCTGGTCCGGAACGGCATGCCCTCGGCGACCCAGCTGGCGTGCAGGTGGCTGATCACGCCGCTGCGGTGCGTCAGCACGAGGTGCGCGGTGACCGGCGTCGGCACCCGGTCGTCCACCGTCGGCGGATTCTGCACCGCGTACACCGACGTGACCGGGCCGGCGAACCAGATCGCCTGGTCGATGTCGTGGATCATCAGATCGCGGATCACGCCCCCGCCCGTGCTCTCGGCGAAGAACCAGGGGGTCCGCGGCGCGGACCCGGCGCGGCTGAACCGCTGCACGGCGACCGTCCCGAGGCGTCCGGCGTCGATCGCGGCCTTGATCGCCGCGTACTCGCCGAAGTACCGCACGACGTGCGCCGGGAAGAGCCGCACCCCCGCCTGCTCCGCCGCCAGGGCGATCCGCTGCGCCTGCTCCGCCGTCGCCGCCAGCGGCTTCTCGCACACCACGTCGCGGCCCCGCGCGATCGCCCGCAGCGCCAGGTCGGCGTGGGTGCTGCTGGGCGTGACGATGTCCACGATGTCGACGAGATCGATCAGCGCGTCGACGTCGGAGACCACGGTGAAGCCGTACTCCTCGGCGATCGCCTCCGCACCCTGGAGGGACGTCACGTACCCGGTCGCGCCGAGGGCGCGCCAGGCGTCCGCGTGCACGCGGGAGATCCCTCCCGCGCCGATCAGGCCGACGGTCAACGTGGTCATGGATGCTCCTCTGCGACGGGGACGGGATCGGTGGTCGGGGCGGGTGCGGACGACGTGCCGGGGCGGCGCTGCGGCGTCACGGGCGGGACCGGCATCCCCTCGATGCCGTACACGGCGTCGGCGTGCCGGCGGAAGGCGTGCACGAGGGCCCCGTGGGCGGCGGCGTCGGCGCCGAGCCGGGCCTCCACGAGCGGGACCTCGAAGGGCAGTCCGATGTGGCGGGGCAGGGCGGCGCGCAACGGATCCAGCAGGGCGCCGTGCGCTCCGGACAGGCCGCCGCCGATCACGACCATCGCCGGGTCGATGGTCATGACGAGGGTCGCGATGCCGTGCGCCAGCTCGTCGACGAACGCGGCGATCTCCTCCTGCGCGCCGGAGTGCCCCTCGCGGGCGAGCGCGAAGACGCCGGCCGCCGTGTCGGCGGTGCGCCAGCGGATCTGCCCGGTGTCGGCGTCGATGCCGCGGAAGGCGAGGCGGCCGATGTCGCCGGCGGCGTTGTGGACGCCCCGGCGCGGTCGCCCGGCGAGGATCAGCCCCATGGCGATGCGGTTGCCCACGGAGAGGTAGACGACGTCGTCGACCAGCTGCGCGACCCCCAGATGGTGCTCCGCGACGGCCGCCAGACGGACGCCGTTGTCGACGGACACCGGGCACCCGAACGCCTGGTGCAGCTGGGCGCCGATGTCGACCCCGGACCAGTCGGGGATGACCACGGAGGCGATCACCCGGCCCGAGTCCTCGACGAGGCCGGGGAGGGAGACGCCGATGGCGCGGACCCGTGAGGCGGGGACCGCGGCCTCGGCGAGCGCCGCACGGATGTCGGCGATCACCACCGCGAGCTTGGCGGCGCCGTCGGGCTGCTGGGCGATGCCCTCGAAGCGGTGCTGGCGGATCACCCTGCCGGTGAGGTCGGCGACGAGCACCCGGACGCTGGCCACGCCGATGTCGACGCCCACGACGGCTCCGGCGTCGGCGACGAAGGCGTAGCGACGGGCCGGGCGTCCGGCCCGTCCGGCGGAACCGCCGCCCGCCGCTTCGGCGACGATTCCCGCGTCGGTCAGCGCGGAGACGGCGTTCTCGACGGAGGTGCGGGACAGCTCCAGCGTGCGGGCGATCTCGTTGACCGTCGCATCGCCCGCGTCCCGCAGGTGCACGGCGCAGCGCGCGATGATCGGCGGGGGTGTCCTCTCGGGCATCTTCGCTCCTTTCGACGCCGTCGCCGGTTGGCGTTCAAAATAGCACAGCAACCTCACGTAATTCGCGAGCGTCAGGGGATCCATGGAGCGGATCCCGAACCTGTGCTTGACGTTCATCGGAAATCGGGGCTTGACTCATTATCACACCGTGGTGTCATAATGGGCTCTACCCTGCACGGTTCAAGCAAAGGAGCACCATGCGCGTCAGCACGTTCACCGGAGTGGCCGCGGGCGTCGCCGCCCTGGCCCTCCTGGCCGGATGTTCGGCGGGAGGCGGCCAGGCCGCCGGCGGAGACAAGCACGTCACCCTGTGGCTGTACCCGGTCGTCGCCGATGAGGCCGCGAACAAGAGCTTCTGGGACGACACCATCGAGGCGTTCGAGAAGGATCACGAGGACATCACGGTCGACTACGAGATCTTCCCGTGGGCGAACCGCGACGAGGCCCTCCAGACGGCGATCGCCGCCGGCAAGGGACCCGACCTCGTCTACCTCATCCCGGACCAGCTCGCCGCCTACCAGAAGTCCATCGCCCCGCTGAACGATCTGCTCAGCGCCGAGCGGCAGAAGGACCTGCTGCCCAACGTCAAGGATTCCGTCACGATCGACGGCGACATCCTCGGCGCCCCGCTGCTCACCAGCGCCATGACGCTGCTGTGCAACGCCTCCGTCTTCGAGCAGGCCGGGGTCACGGAGTACCCGGAGACCTGGGACGACATGGAGAAGCTGGCCCCCGTCTTCGCGGAGAAGGGGATGTACCTGATGAACTACCCCGCCTCGGCGGAGAACACCCTCAACCTCACCTTCTACCCGCTGCTGTGGCAGGCGGGCGGCGAGGTCTACGACAAGGAGGGCAAGGTCGGCTTCGACAGCGCGGCGGGCGAGAAGGCGCTGACCTTCCTCACGGACCTGGCCGAGCAGAAGGCGCTCGACCCCGAGGCGCTGACCACCACC
Organism: Microbacterium sp. CCNWLW41; assembly: GCF_037083505.1. Lineage (NCBI taxonomy): Bacteria > Bacillati > Actinomycetota > Actinomycetes > Micrococcales > Microbacteriaceae > Microbacterium > Microbacterium sp. CCNWLW41. The sequence goes on along the minus strand of NZ_JBAOJP010000002.1, from coordinate 117,253 downwards.
GTCCCGCTCGAGCAGACCGCGGTCGCGCAGGGCAAGGTCGCGTGCACGTTCAACAACTCCGTCACCGAGCTCGAGCCCTTCTGGGGCGCCGAGAACGTGAAGGTGCTCCCGCCGCTGAAGGACGAGAAGCCGGTCGCCTACGGCACGGTCGGATCGCTCTCGGTGCTGAAGGGCTCCAAGGCCCCCGAGGCCGCCGCCGCGTTCGCGGAGTACGCGACCGGCGCCGAGGTGATCCAGCCGTACCTGAAGATGTCCGGCTTCTTCTCCGCGCTCAGCACGACGGACCCGATCTACGCCGACGACCCGCTGCTCGGCGAGGTGGAGAAGTACGTGCCGGACACGACGGTCGGCCAGCTCGCGACGAGCTCGCGCGCGCTCATGGGCGTGCTGTCCCCGGAGATCCAGGCGGCGCTGCTCGGGCAGAAGAGCCCCGAGGACGCCCTGAAGGCGGCCGCGGCGGCGGCGGCGCCCCTCATCAAGTAGTCACCGGGGCGGGGGCGCGACCGTGCGCCCCCGCCCTCCTCCCGAACGGACCACGGACGAAGAGGTGCCCATGACGACGCTGACGACCGCGAAGAAGCCCGTCGCGACGGACCGCCCGGCCGGCGCGGTGACCCGCGTGCTCGCCCGCCGCGAGGCGCGCATCGCGCTGCTGTTCGTGCTGCCGGCCTTCCTGCTGTTCCTCGCGTTCCGCTTCGGCCCCACCATCGTCGGCGTGGCCCTGAGCCTGTTCGAGTACGACATCTCCGGGGAGATCGCGTGGAAGGGGCTGGAGAACTTCCAGCGCCTCGTCGCGGACCCCCTGTTCTGGCGGGCGCTCAGCACGACCGTCCTCTACACGGTCTTCGCGGTCCCGATCGCCCTCGTGCTCTCCACCGTGATGGCGCTCGGCGTGCGCCGCAGCTTCCGCGGCTCGCGCTTCTTCCGCTCGGTCTTCTTCCTCCCCGTCATCACCTCGCTGGTCCTGGCCGGATCGATCTTCGTGTGGATCTTCTCCGCGAACGGCCCGTGGTCGGCGCTGATGACCCCGCTCGGACTCGGCGGATCCTGGCTCGGCAGCACGGTCCTCGTCCTCCCGGCCATCGTCGTCGTGGGCGTCTGGTCCCGCTTCGGCTACGGGATGATGATCATGATCGCGGCGATGCAGGACGTCCCGCGGGAGCTGGAGGAGGCCGCGCTGATGGACGGCGCGAACGCCTGGCAGCGGTTCCGGTGGATCATCCTCCCGTACCTTCGGCCCACGATCTTCTTCCTCGCCGTGATCGAGACCACGGCCGCCTTCCAGGTCTTCGACGTGATCTACGTGATGACGCAGGGCGGCCCCGCCAACGCCAGCTACTCCCTCGTCTACCTCCTGTACGACCAGGGCTTCAAGTACTTCGACTACGGCTACGCCGCGGCCGTCGGCGTCGCGCTGTTCGTCATGACCCTCGTCGTCGCGCTCATCCAGCGCCTGGTGATCGGAAGGCAGAAATGACCACCGCGACCGAGCAGATCCTCACCGAGACGCCCCGCGGGCGCCGCCGTCCGGCGCCCGTGCGCTCGCGCTCGTACCGCGCCCTGGAGCCGACCGGGATCGGCGTGGTCCTGCGCTGGATCTGGCTGGGGCTGGCGGCCGTGCTCAGCTTCTTCCCGTTCTACGCCATGGTCGTGCTGAGCCTGAAGCCGGGGAAGGTCGTGGAGCTGCCGGGCTCGCTGCTGCCCTGGGACCTGTCCTTCGACTCGTACGCGCAGGTGCTCAGCGGGCAGAACCTCATCGGCTGGCTCGGCAACACCCTCGTCTACTCGCTCGTGTCCGTGGTGGCGGTGCTGTTCCTGTCGGCGCTCGCCGGATACGCCTTCGCCAAGAAGCGCTTCGCGGGCAAGGAGGTGATGTTCTGGTCGTTCCTGGCGATGGTCATGGTCCCGTTCCACGTCACCCTGATCCCGACCTTCATCATGATGGCGGGACTCGGCGGGATCGACACGTACTGGGGGCTCATCCTCCCGACCCTCGCCAACGCGCAGGCGGTGTTCCTCATGCGCCAGTTCATCCAGGGGCTGCCGGACGACCTGTTCGAGGCGGCCAGGATCGACGGCGCCGGGGAGTTCCGGATCTTCCTGCGGATCGTGCTGCCGCTGTGCAAGCCGATCCTCGCGACCCTCGGCATCTTCGTCTTCCTGTGGCACTGGAACGACTTCCTGTGGCCGCTGATCATCGCCAAGTCCAACGCGATGTTCACCCTCACCGTCGGCATCTCCTCGCTCCAGCAGCAGAACGTGCCGCTGAGCACGATGCTCGCCGGGTCCGTCGTGGCGCTGCTGCCGATCTTCCTCGCCTACCTCGTCGCCCAGCGCTACGTGCAGGAGGGCGTGACCGGCTCGGGCATCAAGGGCTGAGCCGCCCGCCCCACGCCCGCGGCCTCGCCGTCCCCGATCAGAAAGGATCCTCCGTGACCACCCAGGCATTCGCCTCCGAAGCCGACCTCGAACAGGCCCTGACGACCCCGAGCGACGCCCTCGTCGCCGACCTCGCCCGCGGCAGCGGGGACCTCGTCATCCTCGGCGCCGGCGGCAAGATGGGCCCGACCCTCGCGATCCTGGCGCGGCGCGCGCTGGACGCGGCCGGCCGCGACGGCGACGCCGTGCACGCGGTGTCCCGGTTCGGCGAGGCCGCCGTGCGCGAGCGCCTGGAGCGCGCCGGGGTGCGCGTGGTGCCGTTCGACCTCATCGAGAACGACGACCTCGCCCCGCTCCCGGACGCCTCGAACGTGGTCTTCATGGTCGGCGCGAAGTTCGGGGCGGCGACGAGCCCGTCGTGGGCGTGGGAGGTCAACGCCGCGCTCCCCGACCGAGTCGCCCGCCGCTACCGCGACAGCGCGATCTCGGTCCTGTCCACCGGCAACGTGTACCCGTTCCTTCCCGCCTCGTCGGGCGGCGCGACGGAGGACGTCCCTCCCGCCCCGATCGGCGAGTATGCGCAGTCGTGCCTCGGTCGCGAGCGGGTGTTCGAGTTCGCCGCCCAGCAGCGCGGCACCCGCGTGGCCCTCATCCGGCTCAACTACGCCGTCGACCTGCGCTACGGCGTCCTCGCGGACATCGCCAGCGCCGTGCACGCCGGTCAGCCCGTGTCCGTCGCCACCGCCGCCGTGAACGTGGTGTGGCAGGGGTACGCGAACGAGGTCGTGCTGCGCAGCCTCGGGCACGCGTCGACCGACGCCTTCACCGTGAACCTCACCGGGCCCGAGACCCTGAGCGTCGCCGCCGTCGCCCGACGCTTCGGCGAGCTCTTCGGGCGCGACGTCGAGATCGTCGACGAGCCCGAGCCCACGGCCCTGCTCAGCGACTCCCGCCGGTGCATGGCGCTGTTCGGCTATCCGCCGTACTCGGCCGACACGCTCATCGCGTGGCAGGCCGCGTGGCTGGAGTCCGGTCTTCCCCTGTCGGCCAAGCCCACCAAGTGGGCCGTCCGCGACGGGAGGTTCTGATGGCGACCGTCCCCGCGGTGCACCCGGTGCTTCGCCCCGAGGCCGCCCGCACGCTCGCCCGCGGCGCGGTGATCCCCGCGCACCCGCTCGCCCTCACGGCGGACCGCCGCCTCGACGAGCGCCGCCAGCGCGCGCTCACCCGGTACTACCTCGATGCGGGCGCCGGCGGGATCGCCGTGGGGGTGCACACCACCCAGTTCGAGATCCGCGACGCCGAGCACGCCCTTTTCGAGCCCGTCCTCGCGCTCGCCGCGGAGGAGCTGGACGCGCGGGCCGGAGCCGACGTGGTGCGCATCGCGGGCGTCGCCGGCGGCACCGCCCAGGCAGTCGCGGAGGCGGAGCTCGCCCGCTCCCTCGGCTACGACGCCGTGCTGGTGAGCCCGCGCGTGGCGGGGGCCGACGAGCGCGTGCTGCTAGACCGCGCCCGGGCCGTCGGCGAGGTGCTCCCGGTCGTCGGCTTCTACCTGCAGACCGCGATCGGCGGACCCGTGCTCAGCCGGGACTTCTGGCGCGCGTTCGCCTCCATTCCCTCGGTCGTCGCCGTCAAGGCCGCGCCCTTCGACCGCTACCGGACCCTCGAGCTCGTCCGGGGCGTGGCGGCGTCGGGCCGCGCGGACGAGATCGCGCTGTACACCGGCAACGACGACGCGATCGTCGCCGACCTCCTGTCCGAGTTCCACGTGGACTCGCCGGACGGGCCGCGGACGCTGCGCTTCGTCGGAGGCCTCCTCGGCCAGTGGGCGGTCGGGACCCGCGCGGCCGTCGCGCTCCTGGAGCGGGCCCACCGCGCCGCCGCCGGAGACGCGCAGGCGACCCTGGAGCTCAGCCGGGAGGCGATCGACCTCGTCGACGTCAACCAGGCGGTCTTCGACCCCGGCCACGACTTCCACGGCGTGATCGCCGGCGTGCACGAGATGCTCCGGCAGCAGGGGCTCCTGGAGGGGATCTGGTGCCTCAACCCGGACGAGGGGCTCTCGCCGGGCCAGGCGGAGGAGATCGCCCGCGTGCGCCGCGCCTATCCCGACCTGAACGACGACGCCTTCATCGCCGAGCACCGGGACGCGTGGCTGCGATGACCGAGGGGGGACGGCGGTCCGGTGCGGCGGTCGTCGCCGTGGTGTCGGCGGAGCTGTTCGCGGAGTTCTTCTCCCCGGAGGACGCCGCACGGCTGGATCGCGCGTCCCGGTCGTTGAGCCAGGACCGCGCCGCCCGGTCGTTGAGCGAGGACCGCGGAGCGGACCGAGACGAAACGCGGCGACCGCCCTCCGCGTCGCCGGAGTCGGCGCCCGGGCTCGTGCGCGTCGACCGGATCGCGGACATCCCCGATCCCGGAGCCGTTCGCGTCCTCGTCACGAGCTGGGGCGTCGGTCCGCTCGACGAGGACGTGCTCGCGCGGTTCCCGCGGCTGGAGCTCGTCGCGCACACCGGGGCGACGGTCAAGCCCTTCGCGACGGACGCGCTGTTCGACCGCGGGGTGATCGTGACGCAGGCCGGTGCGGGCATGGCGCGGTCGGTCGGCGAGGTGTCCCTTGCCTTCACGCTGGCGCTGCTGCATCGGATCCCCGCCCTGCACGAGGGCGTGCGCACCGGCGGGTGGTACGACCCGGCCGCGGGGACCCAGCACGAGATCGCCGAGGCGCCGATCGCCGTGATCGGGGCGTCCCGCACCGGGCGCGCGTACTTGGAGATGATCCGCGCGCTCGGCGCCCGGCCGCTCCTCGTCGACCCCACCGTCGACGCCGCGGAGGCGGACGCCCTGGGCGCCGAGCTGCTGCCGCTCGACGCCGCGCTGCAGCGCGCGCGGATCGTCGCCGTGCACGCGCCGACGCTGCCCGAGACGCACCACCTCATCGGCGCTCGCGAGCTCGCCCTGATGCCGGACGGCGCAGGGCTGGTGAACACCGCGCGGTCGTGGCTCGTGGACGAGCGGGCGCTTCAGGCGGAGGTGTCGTCCGGGCGGCTCAGCGCGGCCATCGACGTGTTCGACGAGGAGCCGCTCGCGGCGGCCTCGCCCTGGCGCACCCTGCCGAACGTGCTGCTCACGCCGCACCGTGCGGCGGGGACGCGCGAGGGACGCCTCCGGCAGGGGCGGATCGTGGCGGACGAGATCGACGCCTTCGTCTCCGGGAGGGAGCTCGGCCATGCGGTGACGCGGGCGCACCTCGCGACGATGGGCTGACGCCGGCCCCCGGTCGTTGAGCGCAGAGCCCGAGGCCGGTGCGAGCGGAGCGAGACGAGACGGGGTGACCCGGGGCTGGCGGGTGGCCCCCGGTCGTTGAGCGAGCGCAGCGAGACGAAACGCGGTGACCGGCGGTGGCGCCGTTTCGTCTCGTCGCTGCGCTCCTCGCTCAACGACCGGTGGTGGCGGTTTCCCCCCGGTCGTTGAGCGAGCGCAGCGAGACGAAACGTCGCACCCCAAGACCAAGGAAACGACAGCGCGGCACCGACGCCGCGCGGAGAGGATGACGATGACGCATCGAACCCTGCCCGACTTCCCGACCGATCCGGCGGCCGACCGTGCGCCACGGACCCGGCGCACCGTGCTCGCGGGCCTCGGGGCCGCGGCGCTCGGCGGTGTGGCCGCCGTCGCCGCCCCCGCCGCGGCCCAGGCGGCGACACCCGCCACGACGCCGGTCCTGGCGCGGGGCGTGGACGGCGCGGCGACCGTCGGCGACCTGGCCGGCCGCAAGGGGAAGCAGGACGACGTCGTCGCGGTCGCCGGCTACGCCGCCGCCGGGGACGGGGGAGGCGGTCTGTTCCGCTGCGTCACCCGGGACGCCCCCGCCGTCGACGGCGGCCGCGTCGTCCCCGGCAAGGGCGGTGCCGTGTGGGTCCGGCTGCACGACGGGACGCTCGACTTCCGCGCGTTCGGCGTCTTCGGGCCGGAGACCCCCGCCGATGACGCGCTCGACGCCATGGTCGGGGATCCCTCCGTGCGCCGGATCGAGGCGCACACCGACCTCAACTTCGTCCGACGGCACGTCCTCACCCGTTCGTTCCTGGAGGTGGACTTCGGCGGGCATCTGATGACGACGGAGGGCATCGAGAACGCCACGGCGAATGACCCGTTCTCGGCGGTGATGTTCTTCCGCGGTGTCGTCACCGAGGAGGTCCAGGAGGCGACGCTGGGCGAGGACGTGCCGGACCTCGCCGACGTCCTGCCGGTGGCGGACTCGTCGTTCTTCGCGGTCGGCGCGTGGTACGCCGTGGAGGTGAACGCGCTCGCCGGGCGGTGGGAGCGGGAGGTCCAGCGGCTCGTCCAGGTGACCGGCATCGTCGACGGCGGCCACATCCGCATCGCGTACAAGATCGGCTGGCCGCTGGGCGCCGATCGCACGATGACGTGGCGGCGGATCGAGCCGGTGCAGGACGTCCGGGTCTCGCGGCTCCGGTTCCGCGGCGGGGGCTCCGACGACGTCACCGGATCCCACCCGCTCGCCTTCGAGTACGCGATCCGGTGCGACGTCGACGGCATCGAGGGCGAGCGGACGTTCTGGCCGCTCATCATGCGCCGGTGGAACACGCACTACAGGACCGAGAACTGCACCCTCGCCAACCCCGTCTCGGTGACGCTCGGCGGTGCGGGGTACCTCACGCAGCAGATCTCCTGCCTCTACGGCTACGTCGCCAACTGCCGCACCTCGAACGCGCGCCACCTCAACGACTTCACCGCCAGCGCCTACTGCCTCGTGGAGAACTGCCACGGCGACGGCGACGACCAGGGGCCGTTCGTGACGCACGGGCAGTACGAGCACGACCTGACGTACGTCGGCAACTCCGGGCTGATGACCTTCGCGAACTCGGGGGCGCCGTGGGGATCCGCCGCCAAGCGCATCACGGTGCGCGGCCACGTGTGCTCGTGGTTCGTCGCCCGGGTGCGCGTGACCGACCTCACGCTGGAGGACGTCCACGTCATCGGCAAGCCCTCCCTGGAGGGATCCGGGATGCTCTGGATCAACGCCGACGGCGCGCAGCTGCGCGGATGCAGCGCGACCCACACGCTCATCGTCACCCAGGCCTCCGACGCCTCCGCCCGCCCCACGGTGATCGCAGACTCGCGCTTCTCGTTCGCCGCCCCGGGCGACCTGACGAACGACACCGTCACGACCCCGGTCACGCTCGTGGACACGGATCTCTCCGGGGTCGGCGGCGTCCGTATCGCGGGCTCCGGCCCCGTCACGGTCCGCGGCGGGACGTGGTCCGCGGCCGAGGACGCGGATCCGGTGCAGGTCGCGGCGGGGTCCGTGCGGTTCGAGGGCACGGCCTTCACCGGTGCGCGTGTGCGCGCGACCGGCGACGGCGCGCAGTCGCTGTCGTTCTCGGGGGTGCGGGTCGACGCCGGCGCGGGCGGGTTCCTGTCCCGGGCGGGCGACGCGGAGCTGCGGCTGAGCGTCGACGGCAGCGCCTTCACGGGATCCGGCGCGCATGTCGACCTGGGGTCCGGCGCCAACCAGGCGCGGATCATCGGGAACCGCTTCGAGGGCGGATCCCTCTCCCTGGACCCCGCCGCGTTCGGCAGCGGGTCGACGCTGCTGCACGCGGCGAACACCGAGGCCGGCGTCGCGCGGACCGCGATGCCGCCCGAGGGACCCGCGGTGGTGCTGTCCGGCAACGTCGTCGTCTGATCCGCCCGGCGCACCGTTTCGTCTCGTCGCTGCGCTCCTCGCTGCTGGCGGCGTTCCGGTCGTTGAGCGAGCGCAGCGAGTCGAAACGGGGTGACCCGAGGTGGCGGCGTTCCGGTCGTTGAGCGAGCGCAGCGAGTCGAGACGTGGTGACCCGGTGCTGGGCGCGTTTCGTCTCGGTGCTGCGCTCCTCGCTCAACGACCGGGGTGCGGAGTTCCGGTCGTTGAGCGAGCGGAGCGAGTCGAAACGCGGTGACTCGGGGCTGGGCGCGTTTCGTCTCGGTGCTGCGCTCCTCGCTCAACGACCGAGGGTGGCCGCGGGGGCCCGGGGCGTCAGGCGGGGGTCTCGTCCGGGACCGGCGCCGCGAGCGGGCTGATCCGCTCCACCGCCCGGGTGACGTGCTCGGCGATCACCGCGCGCACCGCGTCGGGGTCGCCGCTCGCGATCGCATCGAGGATCACGCGGTGGCTGCGGACGTGCTCGGCCTGTTCCTGGGGTGGGAGCGCCGCGTTCGCCGCCTGGATGAACCCGGCGATGCGCCCGCGCAGCTGCGCGTTCAGCTCCATGACGAACCGGTGGTCGGAGAGCTCGGCGATGGCCTCGTGGAACGCCCTGTCCTGCGCGAGCACCTCCGCCATGTCCCCGACGGCCGCGGCGTCCATGGCGTCGACGATCCCCTGCAGGCGCTTGTGCGCGGCGCGGGTCCATCGCTCCTGGACGCGCAGGGCCATGAACTGCTCCAGCACGATCCGCAGGCTCGAGATCTCCTCCAGGTCCCGCGGTGTCAGCTCCGCGACCCGGGCCCCGCGGCGCGGCTCGCGGACGATGAGGTGCTCCTGGGCGAGTCGCGTCAGCGCCTCACGGACCGGGATGTGACTGACGCCGAGGCGCTCGGCGAGCTTGCGCTCGACCAGTCGCTCGCCGGGCAGGAGCTCGCCGGAGTGGATCGCGGATCGCAGCTCGTCGGCGACCTGCTCGGCGATGTTCTGATCCGACACGCTCCGCATGGCCGTTCCTCCCCGCTCCGTCCGACCCGGCGGGGCCGACTGCTCCCCCGATGCTATGGCATCCGCGGAAGACGAGAGGGTTGCAGGATTTGCTAGATGCTATAGCATTGCCGCAATCCCGGATGACGAAGGAGTTGTCATGTCCCAGCCCCGCAGCGGCGCCGCCCCGCTCGACGCCGATCTCGGCGCGAGCGCCATGAAGAAGGCGATCTGGCGCCTCGGGCCGTTCCTCGGCCTGCTGTACCTCGTCGCCTATATCGACCGCAACAACGCCGGCTTCGCCAAGCTGGAGATGACCGAGGCGCTGCAGATGACCGAGGCCGCCTTCGGCCTGGCGGCGGGCATCTTCTTCATCGGCTACCTGCTGTTCGAGGTGCCCAGCAACCTGCTGCTGGAGAAGTTCGGCGCGCGCAAGTGGATCACCCGGATCATGGTCTCCTGGGGGATCGTGGCGGTGCTGACCGCGTTCGTGCAGGACTCGCTGCAGTTCACGATCGCCCGCTTCATCCTCGGCGTCGCGGAGGCCGGCTTCTTCCCCGGCGTGCTGCTGTACCTCACGCTGTGGTTCCCCCGGCAGTACCGCACCCAGGTGCTGGCCGTGTTCGCGCTGTCCAACCCGCTCGCCAACGCCGTCGCCGCCCCGCTGTCCGGATGGATCATGGGCTTCCACGGACTCTTCGGCCTGGAGGGATGGCAGCTCGTCTTCGTCCTGGAGGGGATCCCGGCGGTGCTGCTGGCCTTCGTCGTCTTCTTCTGGCTGCCCGACCGCCCGCAGGACGCGACCTGGCTGACGCCCGCCGAGCAGGGATGGATCGCCGACACCATCGCTCGCGAGACCGCGGCGACCGAGCAGCGGCACGGACGGATCCGGCTGGCCGCCGTCTTCGGCAACGGGCGCCTGTGGACCCTCATCCTGCTGTTCTTCGGCGTCGTGTTCGGCGCGTACGGCCTGGGCCTGTGGCTGCCCACGATCGTGAAGAACATGGGCGACTTCTCGACCGGCACGACCGGATGGCTCGTCGCGCTGCCCAACATCTGCGCGGCGCTGCTGATGCTCCCGTGGGAGCGCGCCGCCCGCAAGCAGGGCAACATCCCCCTGCAGATCGGCATCACGCTCACGATCACGGCGCTCTCCCTGATCGCCGCCGTCGCCGCGCAGGGCACCCCCGCACTGGCGCTGGTCGCCCTCTGCATCGGCATGTCGGCGCTGTTCTCCACGACGCCGCTGTTCTGGAGCCTGCCGCCGATGATCCTCACCGGCACCGCCGCCGCAGCGGGCCTGGCGTTCATCAACTCGGTCGGCAACCTCGCCGGGTTCGCGGGCCCGTACGCGATCGGATGGATCAGCCAGAGCACCGGCTCGGCGATCTGGGGCCTGCTCCTCATCGCAGCCCTCACGCTGATGGGCGCCGTGATCGGGTTCGTGCTCAGCCGGCGGCCGGAGTTCTCCGCCCCGCCGTCCGCCGAGCCGGCCGCGGTGGGCGCCGCGGAGCGCTGACCCGCACGGGGACGCACGACGGGCCGGCGCCGATCCGCGAGGGTCGGCGCCGGGCTGCGGAAGGAGAAGGATGGAACCCATGAGCCAGGCAGTCCCCGCGATGGGCGATCGGATCCGCGTCCCCCGCACGCGCGCGGCCGTCGGCGTCGCCCGCCGCGACATCACCCCGCCGCTCGGCATCCGGGCCAAGAACTGGGGACCGGCCGACTGGGAGCGCTCCGAGCGCGTGCACCGCCCGTTCGCGCTGACCGCGCTCGCCGTGATCGGCGGCGACGACCGGGTGCGGCTGCTGCTGGCGGTCGACGGCACCTGGTGGCGACGGGTCTCCGATGAGCACGGCGTGCGCCAGGCGGTGCGTGACGGGCTCGGGCTGGACGCGGATCAGGTGATGATCTCCCTGTCCCACACGCACGCGGGTGCGGTGCTGTGCGCGGCGGATGCGCACCTGCCGGGCGGCGAGCTGATCCCGGGGTATCTGGACGCGCTCGCTACGGCCGGGATCGAGGCCGGGCGGGAGGCGATCGCCGGTGCCCGGCCCGGGCTGATCGAATGGACGACCGGGCGCTGCGCGCTCGCCGCCGAGCGCGAGCTGGACCTGGACGGCCGGGCGCTGGTGGGGTTCAACCCCGCGGCCGCGCCGGCCGACGACACGGTCATGATCGGCCGGGTCAGTGCGGACGGCGCGACCGTCGCGACCCTCGTGAACTACGCCTGCCACCCCACCACGCTCGCGTGGCAGCACCGCGGGGTCTCGCCGGATTACGTCGGCGCCACCCGGGAGGTGGTGGAGGCGGCGACGGGCGCCCCGTGCCTGTTCGTCCAGGGAGCGTCCGGAGAGCTCGCCCCGCGGGAGCAGTACACCGGCGACACGGCGGTCGCGGACCGGCACGGGCGCTCGCTCGGCCACGCGGTGGTCGCCGCACTGGACGCCCTCCCGGTCGCCGGATCGGAGCTGGTGCTCGACGACGTGGTCGAGTCCGGCGCGCCGCTGGCCGTGTGGTCGCCTCGGCCGGCCGCGGGAGGCGAGGCGGCCGTGTCGCTGCACGAGGCGGTCGAGCTGCCGCTGCGCGACCTCCCCACCCTGGACGAGCTCGCCGAGGAATGGAAGGACATCGATCCCCGCTCACGTGCGGAACGCCTGGGGCGGGCCCGGAACCTGCGCGAGGGCTACATCGACGGCCCGACCGTGCGTCATCCGGTCTGGGTGTGGCGGCTCGGCGACGCGGTGGTCGTCGGGCATCCCGGCGAGGCGTACTCACGCCTGCAGACGACGCTGCGCGACCGGTTCCCCGGTGTCCCGATCGTCGTGATGAACCTGACGAACGGCCCGGGGTTCGTGTACCTGCCCACGCGCGAGGCCTATGCGCGGGGCGCCTACCAGGCGTGGCAGACGCCGCTCGCCCCCGGCGCCCTGGAGCGGCTCGAGGAACACGCATGCGCCCTCGTCGCCCGGGCGCTCGCCGGATGAGGCGACGCACGCATCGCCGATAGGCTTGCTATAGCAAACTGCGGCCCTGTCCGGGTCGCGAGGGAAGGGACAGCACATGACCGCTCAGGCACCCGTCGCCGTCGTCACCGGCGGCGCCGCCGGCATCGGCTGGGAGATCGGGCAGCGGCTCGCCGCCGACGGGCTCACGGTCGTCGCCGCGGACCGCGTCCCGGGGCTCACGGCGGGGGACAACGCCGCCGGCGTGCTCTGGCGGGAGCTCGACGTCACCGACCCGGCAGCCGTGGATCGCGTGTTCACCGCGATCGAGGACGAGGTCGGCCCGATCGGCGTCCTCGTGAACAACGCGGGGATCCAGCGCCACCGCGCCATCGAGGATCTCGCCTGGGACGAGTGGGCGGCCGTCGTGGACGTGAACCTGAACGGCGTCTTCGCCTGCCTGCAGGCGGCGGGCCGCCGGATGCTGGCGCGCGGGGAGGGGCGGATCGTCAACATCTCGTCCATCTCGTCGCGCGGATCCGCCGGCCGGGCGCCCTACGCCACGACGAAGGCCGCCGTGATCGGCCTCACCGCGACCGCGGGCGCCGAATGGGCGTCGCGGGGCGTGCGGGTGAACGCGGTCGCGCCCGGATACGTCGACACCGGCGTCTTCCGCCAGGGCGTGGAGGCCGGCACGCTGAGCCTCGACACGATCCTCGCGCGCATCCCGGCCGGGCGCCTGGCCGATGCCGCCGAGATTGCCGCCGCCGTGAGCTTCCTCGTGTCCGACGATGCCCGCTACATGAACGGCCAGACCCTGTACGTCGACGGCGGCTTCATGGTGGACTACGGCGTGCCCCTCGCGAGGAAGCCCGAATGACCAGGATCGCGCGCGTCGACGCCGCGACCGCGGCGCTGGCGCTGCCCGCGCCGCTGGAGCTCGGCGCGATGACGGTCACGCGGCGGGAGTACGCGGCCGTGCGCGCGGAGGCGGAGGACGGCACGACGGGCCTCGCGTATGCGCTGACGCGCGAGGCGCCGATGGCCGAGATCGTCGAGCGGCTGGTGGCCGCACACGCGCGCGGCGCCGACGCCGACGACCCGGCCGGGACCTGGGACCGGATGCTCCGGGGCAGCGCGATCGTCGGGCGCACCGGGCTCGTCCGCCGCGCCATCGGGCTCGTGGACATCGCCCTGTGGGACATCGCCGCGCGGCGAGCCGGCCTCCCGCTGTGGCGCCTGCTCGACATGGGCGACGACCCGCGCGAGGGGATGCTCGTCGCCGCGTACCCCTCCCCGTCCCGCTCGCCTCGGCAGGTCGCCGACGAGGTCCTCGCCCAGGCCGACGGGTGGTCCGCGGTGAAGATCTCGCGCCTGCCCGACCCGGACTACATGCACGCGCTCCTCGGGATCCTGAGCCGGGAGCTGCCCGCGCAGACCGGGCTCGTCGTCGACGTCGGGTTCGGCTGGCGCGACGCCGACGAGGCGATCACCGAGATCCGGCGGTGGGGAGAGCCCGCCCTCCGCTGGGTGGAGGATCCGCTGCTGCCCGAGGACGCCGAGGGCGTCGCGCGCATCCGCCGGGAGACCGGCCTGCCCGTGGCCGTCGGCGACGAGGTCACCGACCCCGCCGTCCTGCGCGCCCTCGTGGAGGTCGGCGGGGTGGACGCGCTGCGCCTGGACGTGGTCGCCATCGGCGGCATCACCCCGGCGCGCGAGGTCATCGCATGGGCGGCCGAGCGCGGCGTCCCGGTGTCCGGGCACGTGTACCCCGAGGTGACCGCGCACCTCGGCATCGAGGTGGAGACCTTCGCGCGGGACGGCAACCCGTACGACCCGGCTCCCACGCTCGTCCGCGGCGGCCCGGTGTTCGCCGGGCGGGTCACGCCCTCGTCCGAGCCGGGACTCGGGTTCACCTTCGCCCCGGACGTGTTCGCGTTCGACGGGAGGACGCCGTGAGCGGGGGAGCCGTGACGCGCAGTGCGGTCGTGACCGGGAGCGGCAAGGGGATCGGGCGAGCGATCGCCGAGCGTCTGACCGCCGACGGATGGATCGTGGTCGGCCTCGAACGGACGGCCGGATCCGGGAGCGTGGAGGACGGCGCCTGTGCGGAGGTCGTCCTCGGCGACGCGTCCGAGCGCGGCGCGCACGAGCGCGCGGCCGCGGCGGCCCGTGCGCGGGCGCCCCTCGCCGGCTGGGTGAACAACGCCGGGATCACCCGGCGCACGCCCCTGCACGCCCTGGATGAGGACGCGGTCCGCGAGCTCGTCGGCATCAACGGGTTCGGATACGTGTGGGGCTGCGCCGCCGCCGTGTCGGCGTTCGTGGATCAGGGCGTGGCCGGCGCGATCGTCAACGTCGGCTCGATCCACGGTCGGCTCAGCCACCCCGACCACGCCGCCTACGAGTTCACCAAGGGCGGCATCGACGCGCTGACCCGCAGCGTCGCCGTCACGTACGGCGGGCTCGGGATCCGTGCGAACACGGTGGCCCCCGGAGGGGTGCGCACGCCGCACCTGGACGCGCAGATCGCCGCCTCGCCGGATCCGGGGGCCGCGGAACGGGCGCTCGCCGAGGGGCCGCCGATGGGGCGGATCGCCCGGGCGGAGGAGGTCGCCGCCGTCGTGGCGTTCCTGCTCTCCGACGAGGCGCCGTATCTGACGGGCCAGTCGATCGCGGTGGACGGCGGCTGGTCGGCGTCCTTCGGCGACGTGTCCGTGGATCCGGAGCTCCGCCGCCGCTTCACCCGCTGATCCTGGGTGGCCGCGTTTCGTCTCGTCGCTGCGCTCCTCGCTCAACGACCGGCGGTGTTCGGTCGTTGAGCGAGCGCAGCGAGTCGAAACGTGGTGACCCGGGGCTGGGCGCTCCTCGCTCAACGTCCGGGGGTGGATCAGGCCTTCAGCATCGACGCGCGGGCGATCCGGCCGTCCACCACGTCGAAGGTGGCGATCGTCTCCGTGGCGACGCCGGCGTTCACGACCTGCTCCTGCGCGACGACCCAGCGGTCGCCGAACAGCACGGTCGTCTCGATCACGCAGGAGAGGTCGGGGTTCTGCAGCCGGGGCTCGTAGAAGGCGCGGATCGCGTCCGATCCGGCGATCGGCTCGGGCGCCACGCCCGTGATCACGGCGTCGTCCGCGTAGGTCGCCACGAACGCGTCCAGGTCGTGCGCGTTGAACGCGTCGAGCTGCGCCCGGACGGTGTCCAGGGGGCTGCGGGCGGTGTCAGTCAATGCGCACTCCTCCGTTGACGTCGTACGTGGCTCCGGTGACGAAGCGCGCACGCTCCGAGGCGAGCGAGGCGATCACCCAGGCCACGTCCTGCGGCTCGCCGAATGCGCCGAGCGGGATCGACGCGGCCAGGCGGTCGCGCCCCTCCCCCTGGAGCTGGTCGGTGATGGCGCTCGCGACCGGGCCGGGGGTCACGGCGTTGACCCGGATCCCCTCGCCGGCCAGCAGCCGCGCGAAACTGCGCGTGATCGCGAGGATCGCCCCCTTGCTCGCGGCGTAGTGCATCCCGGTCTGCAGTGCGCCGACCTGCCCCGCGATGGAGGAGATGTTCACCACGGAGCGGTCGCCGTCCGCCGCCCGCAGGAGGGGAAGGGCGGCGCGGGTGAGGAGGAAGGTGCCTCGGGCGTTGGTCTCCATCACGAGGTCCCACTCGTCGATGTCGATCTCGTCGAAGGGGACGTAGGGGCAGACACCGCCGTTGTTCACGAGCACGTGGAGCGACCCCCACGCGCCCGACACCTCCTCGACCAGGGCGGACACGGAGGCGGGATCCCGCAGATCCAGGCGGGACACGCGCACGTCGGGCGATCCGGCGGCGCGGCACTCGTCGGCGATCCGTCCGGCCTCGGCCTCCCGTCCGGCATAGGTCAGCCAGAGAGCGGTGCCTTCCCCGGCGAGTTCGAGGGCGGCGGCGGCTCCGATGCCGGAGCTCGCCCCGGTGAGCAGGGCACGGCGAACAGTCATGCCCCAAACGCTATAGCAAAACGGAGGCCAGGGCATCTCGCGTAGGATCGGGGCCATGAGTCCCGAGGCGTCCAGACACTAGACCGCGGATGCGAGCGCACGTCGTGCGCTCCCCGCCTCTCGTCGACCCCTTTTCGACTCGTCGTCCTCCCGTGCGGGAGGCCGCGTCCGCGTGTCTGGATGACCATGCCCTTCGTGATCCCTGTCCTCGCCCTGGCCGTCTTCGCCCAGGGCACGAGCGAGTTCATGCTCGCCGGCCTCCTGCTCGACATCTCCGCCGATCTCGGCGTCTCCCCGGCGACGGCCGGCCTCCTCACCTCGGCCTTCGCGCTGGGGATGGTGGTGGGCGCGCCCGCGATGGCCCTGTTCGCCGTGCGGTGGCACCCCCGCCGCACCCTCCTCGTCCTCCTCGCCGTGTTCCTCGCCGCGCACGTCTGCGCTGCCCTGGCGCCGACCTTCGGGCTGCTGCTGCTGACGCGTCTGGTCGCCGCGGTCTCGAACGCGGGCTTCCTCGCGGTGGCGCTCGGCGCCGTCCGAGCGATCGTGCCCGCCGCGCTGACGACCCGCGCCGTCAGTGTGCTGCTGGCCGGGACCACGCTCGCGACCATCGTCGGCGTCCCCGCCGGGGCGGCGCTCGCGTCCGTCCTGGGATGGCGATCGACGTTCTGGGCGGTCGCGGCCCTGTGCATGCCGGCGCTGATCGCGATCGCGCGCGACCGCACACTGGTCGCGCCCGGAGGCGGCGCGTCGTTCGCCCTGCGGCGCGAGGTCGCGGAGCTGCGCCGTCGGCCGGTCCTCGGCGGGATCCTTCTCGGCGTCCTCGTCAATGCCGCGACGTTCGGGGTCTTCACGTACCTCGGCGTCGTGGCCGAGGCGGCGGGGATCGTCCCCGTCCTCGTCCCCGTGCTGCTCGCGGCGTTCGGCGTCGGCGCCTTCGCGGGAGTGAGCGCGACGGGGCGGTGGGCCGCGCCCCGGGAGCGGCGGTGGATCGTGACGGGCCTGTTGCTGCTCGGAGGCGCATGGGCGGGGTTCGCGCTCGTCGCGGGCGGTCCCGTCGGCGTGTTCGTGCTGACGCCGGTGTGCGGCGCGCTCAGCTTCGCCGTGGCTCGGCGGTCATCGGCCGGATCGTCCGCGAGGCCGCCGGGGCTCCGGTGCTCGGCGGGGCCTTCGCGACGGTGGCGCTGAACCTCGGCGCGACCCTCGGGCCGGCCGTCGCCGGCGCGGCCCAGGACCGCGGAGGTGCGCCCGCGGTGCTCCTGGCGGCGACGCTGGCGGTCGGCGTCGCGGCGCTCGCGTCGCCGTGGGCGCTGGCGGGCCGCCGAGACGCGCGGCAGGGATGAGCGGATCGGGAGTGCCGGACCAGCGGGCCGGATGGCTCGCCGGTCCGGCGGTCGCACGCGGATGCTAGATGCTATAGCATTTGGTTCCATGGCTGAGTCCCTGATCCTCCTCACCGACTGCGACCTGCCCGGCGATGCCGCCGAGCGGACGCTCCGCGCCGCCGGGCTCCGCGCCGTCCGCGCCCCCGAGGCGACCGACGACCGGATCGCCGAGCTCGGCGCCGAGGCGGAAGGCCTCATCGTGCAGTGGCACCGGATCGACGGGGCTCTCATGGACCGGATGCCGCGACTGCGCATGATCAGCCGGCTCGGCATCGGGTACGACATGATCGACGTCGCCGCCGCCTCCGAGCGGGGGATCGCGGTCGCCAACACCCCGAGCTACTGCATCGAGGAGGTCGCCGCCCACACGGTCGCCCTGATCATGGCGCAGGCCCGCGGGCTCCTCGCCTACGACCGTGCGGTCCGCCGAGGCGAGTGGCGCTCCGTGGCCGCGCAGCCGATGGCCGTGCGGCCATCCCGCACGACGATCTCCGTGCTCGGGTTCGGGCGGATCGGGTCGCTCGTCGCGCGCGGGTGCCGTGGTCTCGGCTTCCGCGTCCTGGTCGCCGACCCCTACGCCCCCGACGAGGCGGTGCGGGCGGCCGGTTGCGAGCCGGTCGCGATCGATGAGGCTCTCGCCGAGGCGGACATCCTCACCCTGCACGTGCCGCTGACCGCCGACACCCGCCACCTCGTGGACGAGGAGGCGATCGCCGCGATGAAGCCGGGAGCGGTGATCGTGAACACCTGTCGCGGTCCGCTGATCGACGAGACCGCACTGGTCGCGGCGCTGCACGACGGGCGGATCGGCGCGGCGGCGCTGGACGTGTTCGAGGAGGAGCCTCTGGCGGCCGGCGCCGCTCTCCGAGACGCCCCGAACGTCCTGCTCACACCCCACGCGGCCTGGTACTCGCCCGAGGCGCTGCAGGATCTGCCGGTGCATGCCGCCGAGAACATCGTCCGCTTCCTGGCCGGAGAGCGGGTGGACGCGATCGTCAACCCCGACCGGGCCGTGCGCGGAGCCTCCGCGGACGTCGCGCCGAGCTCGCGCTGATCCGCACGCACCCGGACCCGAACGAGAGGAACACCATGCAGCTGATGCGCCGAGGAGAGCCGGGCCGGGAGCGCCCGTTCGTGCGGGACGACGAGGGGACGCTGCGCGAGCTGGCGTCCGTGACCGCGGAGATCGACGGCGCCTTCCTCGCCGACGATGGGATCGGGCGAGTACGGGCGGCGTTGCGGGAAGGACGTCTGCCGGTCGCGGACCCGACGGTCGAGCGGTGGCGCACCGGGGCGCCGATCGCGCGTCCGACGGCCGTGATCTGCGTCGGGCAGAACTACGCCGCGCACGCCGCGGAGTCGGGATCCGCGCCGCCCGCCCAGCCGATCGTGTTCTTCAAGCATCCGAACACCGTCGTGGGCCCGGACGACGACGTGCTGCTGCCGCCGGGCGCGGAGAAGGTGGACTGGGAGGTGGAGCTGGCGGTGGTCATCGGCCGCACCGCCCGCTACCTGTCCGCGCCCGCTGCGGCGAGGGACGTGATCGCGGGATACGCCGTGTCGAACGACGTGTCGGAGCGCGCCTACCAGCTCGACGTCTCCGGCGGCCAGTGGTCCAAGGGCAAGTGCGCCGAGACGTTCAACCCCCTGGGGCCGGTGCTCGTGCCCGCCGACGAGGTGGATCCGCAGGCGCTGCGGCTCCGCTCCTGGGTCAACGGCGAGCCGCGTCAGGACTCGTCCACCGCCGACATGATCTTCCCGGTGTGGGAGCTCGTGCACCATCTGAGCCAGTTCATGGTGCTGGAGCCGGGCGACGTCATCAACACCGGGACGCCGCAGGGCGTGGCGCTGTCCGGCCGCTTCCCGTACCTCCGGGACGGGGATGAGATGACCGTGGAGATCGAGGGGCTCGGGCGCCAGCGGCAGCGGCTGCGGCGCGCCGTCGTGGCCTGAGGTGCCGCCGGCGGGCTGCGCCCGCGGCACGGTCCTTCCCGCTGAGTGCGACCGTGCCGCGGGCCCAGCCCGTCCGTCGTTGAGCGAGCGCAGCGAGTCGAAACGTGGTGGCCCGGGACTGGGTGCTTCTCGGTCGTTGAGCGAGCGCAGCGAGTCGAAACGTGGTGACCCGGGGCTGGGCGCGGGTCAGCCGGCGTACGGCGTCACCGGGGTGCCGCGGACGCCGGGGCGCACGGCGAACACGGATCCGGCGGCGGTCCCGTGATCCGGATCCAGCCCCTGCGCCGACGTCGTGACGTACAGGGTGCCGAGGTCGTTGTCGCCGAAGGTGCACGCGCTCACCTGCGGCACCGGAAGGACGATCCGCTCCTGCAGCGCGCCGTCCGCGTCGAAGCCGAGCACGGCGCCGCCGCCCCATCCCGCCACCCACACGCTTCCGTCCGCAGCGACGGTGAGGCCGTCCGGGAACCCGGCGTCCTCGGGGAACGCGGCGAACGTGCGTCGCCCGCCGAGCTCGCCGTCGTGCACGTCGAGGACGTCGATCCGCCGCGTCGCCGTGTCGACGTAGTAGGCGCGGCGTGCGTCCGGGGCGAAGCCGACCCCGTTGGAGCACGTGATCCCGCGCAGGAGCGTCGTCGCCGTGGCGCCGTCGGGCGTCGGATCGATCCGCCGCAGCACACCCGTGCCCGACGCGTCGTCGGTCGCCATGGAGCCGGCGAGGAGGCGGCCGCGGGGATCGCAGCAGCCGTCGTTCATCCGGGTGCCGGTGCCGTCGAGCAGGCGCAGGACCGGGTGCGCGGGTCCATCCGGGTCGTCCGCGAGGTACAGATCCTGCGCGCCCACCGCCGCGAACCCGCCCGACCGGCGCGGCCGCGCGAAGGCCAGGTAGCGGTCGTCGACGTGCTGCCGCCGCACGCCGTGGTCCGTGAGGGTCAGAAGGTCCCCGGCGTCCCCGTCGACCCAGCGCAGCCCGCCCCATCCCGGCCACCACACGGGCGCCTCGGCGTGGCGGGCGACGGGGCCGGTGACGTTCTCGGGCGTCACCGGCGGTCGCGTCCCGGGGTTCGCAGCGGATCCGGGGCGGGGAGCGGATCCGGGGCGGGGACCGGGTCGGCGACGGGCTCCGCGCCGTCGCGGATCCCTGTCGTCGCGTCGGCGGGGGCCGTGTTCGGCCGGGACGGAGCGGGCTCGGCGGCGGGCGCCGTGACCCCGGGCGCGGTCGCCGGTGCGGCGTCCGCGCTCCTCGCTCCCTCCGATCCGGTCGCCGTGGGCGCCTCGAGCTGCAGCGCCACGCGCTTCTCCAGGTTCTCCACGGCCTCCTCCGACAGCGACAGCAGGCCGTCCAGCTCCTCCCGCACCCGCTTGTACGCGGTCTGGCGTTCCGCCGCGGTCGCCGACTGGTCGAGCGCGACGGTGAGCATGTGCTGCGCGCGCTCCAGCCGCTTGCGCTCGGCCTCGCTGAAGCTCGAGTCCCGCAGGCGTCGCGCATCCTTCTCCGCGACCTCGAAGGCCACGGCGTACGCGCCCACCGCGTCGAGGTACTCCGCGACGCGCTGCTCGCTGATCTTCGCGTCGGCCGTCGCCGGGCGCAGGGCGTCGGCGGTGCGCTTGGCCCGCAGGAACGCGGCCGTCAGCGGCTGGCGACCGTCGCTCATGGCGGGGAAGGCGATGAGCTTCGCGACGTCCAGCTCGTAGTCCAGCCATCGTGCCGTGATCTCGTCGTGCTCGGCGAAGAGCCGCTCCAACAGGTCCGTGGACGACACGGGAGGGTCGGCGGCGACGACCTGCGCCGGCACGGCCTTGCCCCGCGCGGCGAGCTGCGCGGCCTTGATCTCCCCCTTGACGCGGATGGTCTCCAGACGGCGTTGGTGGCGGCGCTTGGCGCCGCGCTCCCACGCCTTGGCGACACCGCCGGCCACGCCCATGAAGGGGAACACGAGCCACCAGTAGTCGCGGGCGAACTCCCCGAGCGCCCTGAGGATCTCATCCATGATGCCCTCAGCCTACGATCCGCGACGGCGCACCGAAACGGCGGCGGTTCACGGGAGGAACGTCGCGGCGGCGACCCGGGCGCGCAGCAGCGTCAGGGTGCGCGACGGTTCCGGCTCCAGGCCCAGGGCGGCGGCGACCTCCAGGGCGAGAGCCGCGTGCCCGGCGGCGTTGGGATGGAACGCGTCGTTCATCAGCGCCGACGGGACGCCGCCGTTGCCGATCCGGGTGAACGCGGCCAGCATGTCGACGAGGATCGTCCTCTCGGCGCGGGCGACCTCGCGCACGGCCTCGGCGAACTCCCCGATCCGCGCGCGCTCGGGCGCGTGGGCGGCGTCGACCGACGGTGGCGTGAGCAGGACCGGGATCGCGTCGAGGTCCCGCACGCGTGACACGAACGTCGTGAGCGAGGCCCCGAACTCCTCCGGCTCGATGATCGGGAACACGCCGCCGGTGGAGCAGTCGTTCGTGCCGATCATCAGGGTCACGACGTGGGGCGCCCAGAAGGCGACACGCCGGTCGAAGTCGTCGAGGATCTGCACGATCCGGTGACCGCTGATCGCGGTGGTGATCATGGCGTCGCGCGTGCGCCCGAGCTCGCCGCGCACGATCTCGTGCAGGTGCTCGGGGTAGCTGCGCCCACCCTGCGTGTGGACCAGGCCGTGGGTGATCGAGTCGCCGGTGATCACCCAGTTCACGGGGCGTTCGTCGGTGAGCAGGGCGTGCAGGCGATCACGATCGGCGGTGGTCATGGGTCCATTCTTCCGTCCCGCGGGCCGGCGCCCGTACGGAGTCCTCCGCCCCACGAGTCGGGGCCGTGCGGAGCGATCGCGTCAGAGCGCGGTCAGCAGCGGGACCACCCAGGCGACGGCGATGACCGCGGGGACGAGGGCGAGCACCAGGCCGATCACGGCGAGGATCTTGGCGTGAGCCCGGATCAGGGCGACCACGGCGACGATCGCGGTCGCGAGGGCCAGCGCCCACACCGCGATCGCCGCCAGGATCATCACCGAGAGCGAGCCCATGCCGGGCGTGGACAGCGTCAGAACCCAGCCGATGGCCGCGACCGCCGCGGTCACGACGCCGAGGACGAGCGCGGCGACGGCGAGGCCGTGCCGGGGCGGGGCGGAGGAGGTGGGGGATGCCATGGCCGGAGCGTAGCAGCGGCCCTCGGGCGGATCAGGCGCCGGAGCCGCCGGGGGACGTCAGGAGTGCGACGGCGCGGGCGGCGAGCGTCGCGGGCTCCGCGTCCACGGTGACCACGATGCCCCGCTCGTCCGCGCCGAGGGGTTCGAGGGCGTCGAGCTGCGAGCGCAGGAGGGAGGCGGGCATGAAGTGGGCGCTGCGGCCGGAGGCCTGCGCGAGGAGGCGATCCGGATCCGCGTCCAGATGGACGAACGCGACGGCCGGCGCGTGGCGCCGCAGGACGTCGCGGTAGGCGCGCTTGAGCGCCGAGCACGCCACGACCGCTCCGGGCACCAGCGCCTCGCCGACCCGGTCCAGCCATGGCCACCGGTCCGCGTCGTCGAGCGGGATCCCCGCGGACATCTTCGCGATGTTCGCCTCGCCGTGGAGGTCGTCGGCGTCGGTGAACACGCCGCCGGTCCGCCGGGCGATCTCGATCCCCACGGAGGTCTTGCCGACGGCGGAGACCCCCATCACCACCACGGGCGGGAGAGCGTTCATGCGTCCATCCTCCTCCTGCCCTCGATCCGGGGACGCGCGCGCGGGCTCACCAGTCGTGGACGGTGCCGTCGGCGAGACGGTTGTACGGGAGGTAGGCCTGCTCGTACGGGTACTTGCCCGCCTCGTCCACGTCCAGCTCGACGCCGAGCCCGGGGGCGTCCCCCGGGTGGAGCAGGCCGTCGCGCCAGGTGAAGGACTGGCGGAACACATGATCCGTCCGCGCGCCGTGGCGCATGTACTCCTGGATGCCGAAGTTGTGGATCGCCAGCCCGAGGTGCATGGCTGCGGCCATGCCGACCGGTGAGATGTCCGTGGGCCCGTGCATGCCGGACTTGATCTGGTACATCGCGGCGTAGTCGAGGGTCTTCTTCAGCGGGCTGATGCCGCCCATGTGCGTGACGGCGCCGCGCACGTAGTCGATGAGCTGCTCGCGGATGATGTCCTTGAAGTCCCACACGGTGTTGAAGATCTCGCCGATCGCGAGAGGGGTCGTCGTGTGCTGGCGGACCAGGCGCAGGGCCTCCTGGTTCTCCGCCGGCGTGCAGTCCTCCAGCCAGAACAGGTCGTAGGGCTCGAGCTCCTTGCCGAGCTTGGCCGCCTGGATCGGCGTCATGCGGTGGTGCCCGTCGTGGAGGAGAGGCAGTTCTGCGCCGAACTCGTTGCGGACGGCCTCGAAGACGCCGGG
The DNA here is from genome assembly GCF_037083505.1 of Microbacterium sp. CCNWLW41. Taxonomy (NCBI): domain Bacteria; kingdom Bacillati; phylum Actinomycetota; class Actinomycetes; order Micrococcales; family Microbacteriaceae; genus Microbacterium; species Microbacterium sp. CCNWLW41. Next base: position 93,563 of record NZ_JBAOJP010000002.1, on the reverse strand, counting down.
GAGGTGGCGCAGGTAGGAGCGGGTGTCCCAGTCCTCCTCGACCGGCTTCACCCCGCGGCGGGCGGGTTCATGGTCGTAGCGCGCCTCGCCGCCGAAGGTGTCCGCGGCCTGGGAGGCGATGCCGTAGATCGCCTTCAGGCCGGGGACGCCCGTCTGGATCCGGATCGCGCGGTAGCCCTGCTCCAGGTGCTCGCGGACGGAGTCGAAGAGCTCCGGCAGCTCCTTGCCGGAGGCGTGCCCGTAGGCGAGCAGGCCGGTGCGGCTCGCGCCGCCGAGGAGCTGGTAGACGGGCATGCCGGCGCGCTTGCCCTTGATGTCCCACAGCGCCATGTCGACCGCGGCGATCGCGGCCATCGTCACGGGTCCGCGCCGCCAGTAGGCCGAGCGGTACAGGAACTGCCAGGTGTCCTCGATCCGGCCCTCGTCGGCGCCCACGAGCAGCGGCACGACGTGCTCGGAGAGGTAGGCAACGACGGCGAGCTCGCGCCCGTTGAGCGTCGCGTCGCCGAGGCCGGTGATCCCGTCCGCCGTCGTGAGCTTGAGGGTCACGAAGTTCCGGTCGGGGCTGGTGACGATCACCTCGGCCTTGTCGATGGTCATGCGCGCTCCTGGTCCTCGGTCGTCGGCTCGGTGTCCGGCCCTGTGTCCGGGACCCGCCGGCGCCGTCTGGTCATCGTCCGTCCATCGAATCACTGCCATACTAGTTTCGTCAAGCTATCGTGTCGGCATGCCCTCCGCCCGGTCCGTCGCCTATGCGCGGATCCGTGACGACGTCATTCAGGGGGTGCACGCGCCCGGCGCGCTGCTGTCCGAGAACGACCTCGCCGTCTCCCTCGGGCTGAGCCGGCAGCCGGTCCGCGAAGCGTTGCTGCTCATCGCGCAGGAGGGACTCGTCGAGGTCCGCCCGCAGAGCGGCACCTACGTCACCCTGATCGATCCCGACCGGGTGCGCGAGGCCCAGTTCATCCGCGAGGCGATCGAGCTCACGTCCCTCGCCTCCTGCCGGACGCCGGATCCCGCCGCCGAGGCCCGCCTCCGCGCCGCCATCGCGTCCCAGCGCCGTGCGGCGGATCGCGACGCCTTCTATCCGCTCGACGAGGAGTTCCACCGGATGCTCCTGGGGCTGGCCGGTCACGCCAACGCCTGGGCGGCGGTCTCCGCGGCGAAGGGGCATCTCGACCGGGCGCGCTACGTGGGGATGAGCGCCACCCGCGGCGTGCAGGACTACGTCGACGACCACGAGCGGGTGCTCGACGCTCTGGCCGCCGGCGATGTCGAGGGGGCGATCGCGGCGCTGCGCGAGCACCTGCGCTTCGTGTTCGCCGATCTGGAGGCCGTGCGCGCACGACACCCGGAGCACTTCGACGGCCCCCCGGCCCCCTCGCGCACCGGTCGTCCGAAGCGTCGCTGACCCCGCGCCCCGGTCTCGATGCGAGACGCCACGCAGGTTCAGGCGATCCCGCGAGACTTGCGAGCGCGCGAGGTGAGGCGATCACACGGGTTCAGGCGATCACGCGGGTTCAGGCGGGTGATGGGGATTGTTGCCTGATCTCGCGCGTTTGCCTGCGCTGGCGTGGAGGAGTGCGGGGCCCGCTGTCCGCTGGCGGGTCTGCGCGGGGCACGCGAGTTCAGGCGATCACGCGGGTTCAGGCGGGCAGTGAGGATTGTCGCCTGATCCCGCGCGTTTGCCTGATGTCGCGTTGAGCGCGGCGGGGCCAGGCGATCACGCGAGAACAGGCCAGGGGTGGGGATTGCTGCCTGATCTCGCGCGTTTGCCTGAGACGGGGGAGCGGCGCGGCGCAGCGGCGGGGCAGCGGGGAGTGCGGGGAATGGGGGATGTGGGTCAGCCGACGAGCGCTCGGCCCTGGACGTGGACGGAGACGGGGCGGATCGCCGCGTCCCCCGGCGCCCAGTGGAACCGGAGCACGTCCGCCTGGGCCCCCACGCGCCACGGCTCGGCGTCGTCGAGGATCCGGGCGGGGGCGACGGCGGCGAGGCGCACGGCCTCCGCGAGGGACCCGGTGACCCGCGCGGCCGTCGCGACGCCCGTGTCGAGCGCCTGGATCGACCCCGCGAGGAAGCCGGTGGCGGCATGCCGCAGCGCACCGTCGGGCGCGATGCGGACCCCGCCGCCGACGGAGGAGACGCCGCCCTCGCGGAGCTCCGCGGGGGTCGCGACCGCATCGCTCACGAGGAACGCGCCGTGCTCGCGCTTCGCGGCGAGCATCGCCGACAGGGTCTCGTCCGGCAGGTGATGCCCGTCGGCGATCAGGCCCGCCGCCAGCCGGGGCTCGGCGAGCTGCGACCACAGGTAGTTCGGATGCCGGGGCAGCACGGCGTGCGCGCCGTTGCCGAGGTGCGTGGACAGGGATGCGCCCGCGGCGGCCGCCGCGCGGATCTGCGCGTCGTCGGCGTGCGTGTGCCCGACGGCGACGCGCACACCCTGCGAGACGAGGAGGCGGATCGCCTCCTCCGTGCCGGGGTGGTGCGGCGAGAGGGTGACGATCCGGATCAGCCCCGGTGCCTCGTCGAGCCACGACTGCAGCTCGTCGGGATCGGGCGGGCGGATGTGCTCCCGCGGGTGCACGCCGCGCGGCCCGTCCTCGGGGGACAGGCACGGCCCCTCGACGTGGACGCCGGCGATCATGCCTCCGATGCGCGGATCCCGCCGCGCCTCGGCGATGGCCCGGATGCGCGCCCGCATCTCGGGGGCGGACGCGGTGATGACGGTCGGCAGGAAGCGGGTGATCCCGCGTGCGGCGAGGCTGAGCGCCATCTCCGCGATCCGGTCCGGATGCGGATCGGCGGCGTTCGCGTCGCCCTCCCCGTGCCCATTGACCTGCAGGTCCACGAGGCCGGGCCCGATCCACGGCTCCTCCGCCACCGGCTCCCGGGGGGTCATGGCGGTGATGATCCCGTCGTCCACCACGACGTCGATCCCGCCTCCTCCGAACGCATCGCGTCCGCGCAGGACCGTCGCGCTCACGACGCCGGCACCGCGGCGGAGGACAGGGGCAGCGTCGCCGACACGGGCAGCAGCGACGCCGCATCGCGGTCGACGTGCACCTCGCAGTGCGGGTGGCGGCGCAGGACCGTGCACGGCCAGGACTCGTCCACCTGCTCGTCCACGAGGGCGCGCACCGCGGCGGCCTTCCGCTCGCCCGGCACCGCGCAGACGAGGTGCGATCCCGACAGCAGCGTCGGGATGGTGAGGGTCAGCGCGTGAGTGGGCACGTCGTCGAGGGTATCGAAGCACTCGTCGTCGACCTGCTGGATGCGGCTCGCCTCGTCCAGGGCGACGGCGCGGACGCGCGAGGGGTCGTCGAAGCGCGCGTCGGGCGGGTCGTTGAAGGCGATGTGCCCGTTGACGCCGATCCCGAGGCAGACGAGATCGATCGGCCCCTCGTCGAGGTACGCCTCGTACTCCGCCGCCGCGGCCTCCGCGCCGAGCTCCGTGCGCATGGCGAGGAAGCGCCCGGGGCGGACGTGATCGACGAGATGGACGCGCAGCCAGGCGGCGAAGCGCTGCGGCGCCCCCGGGTCGAGATCCAGGTAGTCGTCCATGTGCAGGACGGTGACGGCGCTCCAGTCGATCCCCGGCTCCTGAACGAGGGCGCGGTAGACGTCCTGCTGGCTGGGAGCGGCGGCGGCGATCATCCGCGCGGCGCCCCGTTCGGCGATGGCCGCGCGCAGCGTCTGGGCGGCCGAGCGGGCGGCGGCGGCGCCCAGGGAGTCCCGGTCGGGGTGGGCGTGGAGGGCGAACGTGGGCGTGCTCATGATTGGCCACATTAGTGCAACCGGTTGCGAAGTCAAGCGCTGATGCGTATCGGGTGCGGAGCCGCGAGGATCCCGCGGCCGGACCCCGTGACCCGAGGCGCGCACGCGGTCCGCGGGCATAGTGTGTCTGTCGTGACAGGGAAACGGAGAAGCGCCACGAACCCGGTGACGATCGGCGACATCGCCCGGGTGGCCGGTGTGTCCCGCTCCACGGTCTCCCGCGCGTTCAGTCGTCCGGAGATGCTCAGCGGCGAGACCGTGCACCGCGTGCGCGCCGCCGCCGACCAGCTCGGATACGTCGTCAACCATGCCGCCCGCGCCCTGTCCACCGGGCGCTTCGGCAACATCGCGGTGGTGGTCCCGGACATCGCCAACCCGTTCTTCCCGCCGTTGGTGCGCCGGGTGCAGACCCTCGCGGATCAGGCCGACTACGCGGTGTTCCTCGGGGACTCGGACGAGATCGCCGACCGCGAGGCGAACCTGACCTCGCGACTGAGCGCCCAGGTCGAGGGGTTCGTGCTGGCCGCGCCGCGGCTCGACGAGCAGCGCATCCGCGAGCTCGACGCCCAGCGGCCCGTCGTGCTGGTGAACCGGGACATCGAGGGCCTCGCGCGGGTGCTGATCGACCCGAGCGGCGGGCTGGACGAGGCGGTGGCGCACCTGCACCGCCTCGGGCATCGGCGCGTGGTCTATCTGTCCGGACCGCGGGAGTCGTGGTCGGACCAGCAACGGCGTGCGGCGCTGAACCGTGCGGCGGAGAGGGTCGGCATCGAGGTGGCGGTGCAGGACCTCGGCCGCCCCAGCTCGACCGGCGGGCGCGACGCCGTCGGCGGGATCCTCGCCTCCGGCGCCACGGCGGTGATCGCCTTCGACGACGTCGTGGCCCAGGGGGTGCTCGCGGGGCTCGCCCTCCGCGGCATCGCCGTGCCGAGGGACATCAGCGTGATCGGCTGCGACGACACGCTGGCCTCCGGGACCAACCCGGCGCTGACGACGATCTCGGCGGCCTCGGCCGCCGCGGGCGAGGCCGCCGCGGAGCTGCTGCTGGCCCGTCTCGCCGACGCCGAGCGCCCCGCCAAGCGGGTGGCCATCGCGACGCACCTCGTGGTCCGGGAGACCACGGACGCCGCGCGGCCCGCGGCCCGCGAGTGAGGCGTCCTCCGCGTGCGACCGGTTGACTATGCAACCGGTCGCATGCTTTACTGACGCCCATGACCCGGATCGCCATCGTCGGTGCCGCCCACCCGCACGTCGAGTACCTGCTCGACGAGCTGGCGCGGGAGGACCGACGGGGCTTCACGCTCATCGGGGTCCAGGATCCCGACCGGCGGATCGCGGGCGCGTACGCCGAACGGTTCGGCGTCCCGGGCGTCACCGACGCCGAGGCGCTCCTGTCCGAGCAGCCCGACGTGGTCATGGTGGCCGGGATCTACGGTGACCGCGGACGCGATGTCGTCGCCGCCCTCCGCGCCGGCGCCCACGTGATCGCGGACAAGCCCCTCTGCACGAGCCTGGCGGAGCTCGCCGCGATCGAGGAGGCCGCTGCGGCGGCGGATCGCACGGTGTCGCTGCTCCTGGAGAAGCGCGGGTATCCGGAGACCCTGGCGGTCGCCGAGGTCGTCGCCGCGGGGGAGCTGGGCGAGATCGTCGGCGTCACGACCTCGGCGCCGCACAAGCTGCAGCGGGAGAGGCGGCCCGAGTGGTTCCTCGACCGTGCCCGCTACGGAGGCGTCCTCGCCGACCTCGCGGTGCACGACCTCGACATCGCGCTGCTGTTCGCCCCGGCGGACGAGGGCGTGGTCCAGGGAGCGGTCTCCGCGCCCCTCGAAGACGTCCCGGACTTCGCCCGCTACGGCGTCGCGACGCTGCGCACGTCCTCGGCGGTGGTCACCGCCGAGGTGAGCTGGCTGACGCCCGCGGAGTCGGACGTGCACGGCGACTACCGCCTCCGGCTGGTCGGCACCGAGGGCACCGCCGAGGTGTCCTGGGCGCGTCACCGGGTCGAGGTGACGACGCACCGCCGCGGTGCGCGACTGCTCGATCTTCCCGAGGGGCGCCGCCCTGCGCAGGACGCGCTCGACGCCCTGGCCTCGGGCGCGTCCGGCGCCGGCGCCGCCGGTGGGGTCGCGGCCGGCCCGGGCGCCGTGGACACGGCCGCCTCGCTCCTCGCCACCCGTCTCGCCCTGCTCGCCCAGGAGTCGGCGGACCAGGACGGGCTGCCGCGTCCCTGGTCGCGCTGACCGTCGTCGTCCTTCCCCCGGCTCAGACCCGCAGACAGGAGATCCCATGACCGCCCCGCAGCGCATCGCCGTCCTCGGTGCCGGCGCGATCGGCGCCGTGCACGCCCGACTGGTGTCCGCCCTCGCCGAGACGGAGGGGGTGCTCGCCGCGATCGTCGACGTCGATCCCGCGCGCGCCCGTGCCCTCGCCGAGCCGTATCGGGTCCCGGCCTTCACGACCCTCGCGCAGGCACGGGCGGAGGCGGGCGTCGACGTCGTGGCGATCTGCCTGCCCAGCGCTTACCACGCGGACGCCGCCGTCGAGGCGCTCGAGTCCGGCCTCGACGTCATCGTGGAGAAGCCGATCGACATCGCCCTCGACGCCGCGGACCGGGTGATCGCCGCCGAACGGGCGAGCGGGCGGACGGTGTCCGTCATCAGCCAGCGCCGCTTCCAGCCGGCCGCGGCGTTCCTGCACCGTGCGATCGAGGACGGCGAGCTCGGCCGGATCACCTCGGGCATCGCGGAGTCCGCGTTCTTCCGGCCGCAGGCCTACTACGACTCCGGCGACTGGCGCGGCACGGCGGCGATCGACGGCGGCGGCGCTCTGATGAACCAGGGGATCCACGCGCTCGACCTCCTCCTCTGGATGCTCGGCACCCCCGTCTCGGTGCAGGCGGCGACCGGGCGCGTGGCCCACGAGGGGATCGAGGTCGAGGACGTCGCCGGCGCCACGATCACCTTCGCGAACGGCGCGATCGGCGTGCTGCTGGCGAGCACGGCGGCGTATCCCGGACTCCCCGTGCGCCTGGCGGTGCACGGCGACCGCGGCACGGGCGTGATCGAGGACGACCGGCTCTCCGTGTTCGCCGCGGCGTCCGGACTCGCGCCGGGGCCCGACGACGTCGAAGAGCGGAGCGTCCCGGAGGGCTGGAGCGCGGTCGACGTGGCGCACCTCCGCCAGTACCGTGATGTCCTGGACGCCATCGCGCAGGGCCGCGCCCCCGCCATCACCACCCGCGACGGCCGTCGCGCGCTCCAGGTCGTGCTCGCCGTGTACGAGTCGGCGCGGACCGGGCGTCCCGTCACCCTGGAGCACGACGCCGCCGGCGATGCCCCCGCCGCGCGGCGCGCCGCGACCCCCGAGCCCCTGAAGGAGAACGCATGAACGCCCCGCGCGTCGCGATCGTCGGCATCGAGAACAGCCACGCCACCGAGATCGTCCACTACCTGAACGTCCTGCGCCCCTCGCACGTGCCCGTCCGTGTGACCGCCCTGGTCGCGGGGGAGCCGGAGCGCACGGCGGAGCTCGCGCGCCTGGGCGGCATCGAGACGGTGGTCGAGGACGTCGCCGAGCTGCGCGGCCGCGTCGACGCCCTGATCGTGACCTCGCGCGACGGCGCGCTGCACCGCGACCTCGCCGTGCCGTTCCTGGAGGCGGGCGTGCCGGTGTGGGTGGACAAGCCGCTCGCGGCCGGCGTGGCCGACGCGGACGAGATCATCGCCGCCGCCGAGCGCGGCGGTGCTCCGCTCACCTCCTCCTCGGCGCTGCGCTGGGTCGCCGACACGCAGGATCTGGCGAGGGACCTCGGCAGCGTCGGGGAGCTCCAGACCCTCACGCTGACCGGACCCGCCGACCCCGACAGCGAGTACAGCGGCATCTTCTTCTACGGCATCCACATCGCCGACGCCGCTCAGCGGCTCCTGCCCGGCGACCCGGAGGGAATCGACGTGTGCCGCACCCCGCACGCCGTCGTCGCGCGGTATCGGGTCGCGGACACGCTGGTCGCTCTGGAGTTCGTCCGCCCGGACGAGGACGGGCGGGTGCCGTTCCGTGCCACCGCCGTCGGCAGGCACGGCGTGCTCAGCCGAGAGATCCGGCTGGGCGAGGACTACGTGCAGCCCGGGGTGGACGCGTTCGCGAAGATGCTCGCGACCGGGGCGCCGCCGATCCCGGCCGCGCAGATGCGGGCGCCGATCCGTCTTCTCGAGACGGTCGCGCAGGAACTCGGCGCCTCGGCGCGCGTGCCTGCACACTGACGCACGGCGTGCACGCCGGACGTGGCGGTGCGCGCGGAACCAGATCAGAGGATCGGCGTCGAAAGGCCGTCTGACCTGGGATGAAAACTCCATTCGCGGATCCCGATCGACGTTTCGCTTGTAATGCAACCGATTGCACGCTAGCGTGACACCAGCAGAGATCCGCCCGTTCATCGGGCGCCGTCCGGCGCTCGTCAAGGAAGACCACGGAGGAACGACAATGGCAAGACGCACCATGATCGCGGCGGCGGCCCTGGCCGGGGCGCTCGCGATGACGGCCTGCTCCGGCGGCGGCGCCGGGGCCGGCGGAGGCGACGGCGAGACCGGGGACCTGCGGGTCTGGTTCATGCAGGACTCGGTGTCCGAGGACGCCGTGGCGTGGCTGGAGGAGGAGTTCGCGAAGGAGAACCCCGGCTCGACCCTCACGGTCGAGATGCAGCCGTGGGAGGACATCGTCTCCCGTCTCCAGACCTCCCTCGCCAGCAAGACCGAGACCCCGGACATCGTCGAGATCGGCAACACCAAGACGGTGACCTTCGCCAGCGTCGGCGCCCTCGCGGACCTCACCGACGTGTACGAGGACCTCGGCGGGGACGAGCTCATCCCGAGCTTCGTCGACGCCGCGACCGTCGACGACAAGCGCTACGCGCTGCCCCTGTACGCCGGTTCCAGCGTCCTCTTCTACCGGACGGACCTGTTCCAGGCCGCGGGCATCGAGGTGCCGAAGACGCTCGACGAGCTCGTCGCGGCGACCCAGAGGATCCAGGCCGCGAACCCCGAGGGGGTCGAGGGCTTCAAGGGGATCTACTTCCCGGTCGTCGACACGCACGGCCTCGAGGGCTGGCTGTTCAGCAACGACGCGAACTACGCCGAGAAGGACGGCGACGCGTGGGTCAGCGCCCTGGACACCCCGGAGGCCAAGAAGGCCCTGACGCAGATGCAGACGATCTGGTCGACGTCCGCGCTCGGCGCGCTCGACGGCAAGGACACCGCGGGAAGCCCCTGGGTGCCGTACAACGACGGCGAGGTGGCGATGTTCTCGTACCGCGTGTTCGCGCAGGCGAGCATCTCGGACGAGCTGAAGGACGTCACCGGGGTCATGGCGCTCCCGCCTGCGGAGGCGGGCGGCGACAGCCACCAGTTCCTCGGCGGCTCGAACGTCGCCGTCTCGGCGAACTCGTCGAACCAGCCGCTGGCGAAGAAGGCGCTGGAGCTCATCATGAGCGAGGACTTCATGAGCCAGCTCGCCGAGGACTCCGGCTGGGTGCCCGGCAACACCGCCTACGCGGACGCCATCCCGGACGGCCTCGTCCCCGCCTCGCTGCAGCAGCAGATCGCGGAGACGTCGCGCCTGACCCCGACCGCCCCCGCCTGGGCGATCGTCGAGGGCAACAACATCCCGGTCGACCTCTTCTCCGCGATCGCCAAGGGCGAGGACATCGACGCCGTGGTGAAGCGCTCCGGGGCCAAGATCGAAGAGACGCTCAACGCCGACTGACATGACCGCGACCGTCGTCGAACCACAGAAGGCGCCCCCGGCGCCCGAGCCCGTCCCCCGCGCGCGGCGGCGTCGCCGCGCGCGGGGCGCCGTCCTCCCCTATCTCCTCGTCCTGCCGCTCATCGCGGCGGTGGCCGTGGCGCTGGGATGGCCGCTGCTGCAGCAGTTCATCATGTCGCTGCAGAAGTTCGGCCTCGCCCAGCAGTTCGGCAAGGAGCCCGAGTGGGTCGGCCTGGACAACTACGTCTCGGTGCTCACGGACCCCACGATGTGGCTCGTGTTCCTCCGATCCATCGTCTTCTGCGCGATCTGCGCCACGCTGTCGATGGTGATCGGCTGCCTCGTCGCGGTGCTGCTGACGAAGGTCAGCAGCTGGGCGCGGATCGTGCTCCAGGTCGCCCTGCTCCTGGTCTGGGCGACGCCCGCCCTGGTCACCATGGTCATCTGGCAGTGGCTCTTCGACGGCCGGTACGGACTGGTGAACTGGCTGCTCGCCTCGATCGGGTTCCGGGACATGGCCGGCTTCCCGTGGACGTCGACCCCGATGGGCGTGTTCACGATCGCGGCGCTCACGGTCATCTGGGGGAGCCTGCCGCTGATCATCTTCATGATCTACTCGGCGCTGACCCAGGTGCCCCTGGAGGTGCTGGAGGCCGCCGAGCTCGACGGCGCCCGGCCGTTCCAGCGGTTCCGGGAGGTGACCCTGCCGATCATCACCCCCGCGGTCATGATCGTCGGGCTCCTGCAGATCGTGTGGGACCTGCGCGTGTTCACCCAGATCTACGTCCTGCAGCAGGCGGGTGTCTCGGTGGAGGAGACCAACCTCCTCGGCACCTACATCTACCGCGTCGGCATCGGGCAGGGCGAGTACGGCGACGCCTCGGCGCTGGCCACGGTCGTGCTGCTGCTGACGCTGCTGCTCACCTGGAAGTACATCGCGAGGATGTTCGCCCAGCAGAGGGAGGCGAGCGAATGAGCGCTCCGGTCGACCTGCGCACGACGGACTTCCCCGCCGTCGCGCCGCGCGGACGGCGCAGCCGCCGCGACACCCACCGCCGCGGATGGAACGCGGTGGCGATCGCCGCGGCCGCGCTGCTGGTCTTCCCCGTCTACTGGATGGTGAACACGGCCTTCTCCGACAACGACGACCTGTTCAGCAAGACGCCGCGGTTCCTGCCGATCCCGTTCAGCGCGGAGAGCTTCGCCGGGATCCTCGCCGACAACGGCTTCTGGTCGGCCCTCGGCATGAGCGCCTCGGTCACCGCGGTGGTGGTGGTCGTCGCGGTGCTGTTCGGCTTCCTCGCGGCGGTGGCCGTCAGCCGGTTCCGGTTCCGCGGGGGCGGGCTCATCATCCTCATGGTGCTGATCATCCAGATGATCCCGAGCGAGGCGCTGTTCATCTCGCAGTTCCGGATGCTGGACGGCTGGGGACTGCTGAACTCCGTCGGCGGTCTGTCGCTGCTGTACGTCGGCACGGTGGTCCCGTTCACGGTGTGGCTCCTGCGCGGCTTCATCCACGGCATCCCGGCCGACCTGGAGGAGGCGGCGATGGTGGACGGCTGTAGCCGGTTCGGGGCCTTCTTCCGGGTCACGCTGCCGCTGCTGGGGCCGGGGATCGTCACGGCGTCGGTGTTCTCCTTCCTCCAGGCCTGGAACGAGTACACCCTGGCGCTCGTCGTCATGACCAAGCCCGGCAACGCCACGCTGCCGCTGTGGCTGCAGACCTTCAGCAGCGAGATGTCGGCGACCGACTGGGCCGGCATCATGGCCGGCGCGACGCTGATCTCGGTGCCCGTGGTGATCCTCTTCCTCATCGTCCAGGGGCGGCTCGCCTCCGGGATGGTGGCGGGAGCGGTCAAGGGTTGAACGAACGCACCGCGCATCGGGGCGCGGTCGGAGAGGAACGGACATGAGAACCAAGAGAGCAGTCGCGGCGTGGGCCGTGGCGGGACTCCTCGGCGGGGCGCTGACGGTCGTCGCCGCGACCCCGGCCGCCGCCGAGGACCCCGTCACCGCGATCGCCATCACCTCGCCGGACGACGGCGCGACCGTGCAGGGTGAGACGCTGACGGTCGCCGGCACGTCGGCGAACGTCTCCGAGCTCGTCCTGGCCGTCGGAGGTCAGGAGCTCGTGCCCATCGAGCAGGTGGAGGACGACGGTGACTGGCAGGTGTCGATCGACATCGCCGACGTCGACGGTCGCCTCGACCTCGCCGTCCGAGGCCGGGACCTGACCACGCTCTACACGACGTGGTCGTCGTTCGTCGCGGTCGAGGTCGACAACCCCGCGGCCGCGAAGCCGGTCGTCACGATCGTCTCGCCGGAGGAGGGCCCGCAGGACGGACGAGTGCTGAAGCCGGTCGTCCGGGTCGCGTCCGAGCACGCGGTGCAGAGCGTCGAGGTCCGCGTCAACGGCGGCGAATGGCGTCGTGCCACGCCCGCCCCCGGGAACACCGGCGACTACCGCGCTGTCTTCCCCGTCCGCGAGGCCGGGTTCGTCGGCATCGAGGCCCGGGCGACGGATGTCGCGGGACACGTCTCGCTGTCGCCGACGACCTATGTCTCGGTCGGGGGCGCGCAGGCGCAGGATCCCGTCGTCTACGACCAGGACCGCTCGATGTGGATCTGGGAGCGGGCCTCCTACGAGGCGGTGTTCTCGACCGCTGCGCGCGACCGTCTCGGCGCCGTCATGGACGACACCGAGACGTTCGGATCCGATCCGATCCGCACGATCTACCTCGGCGTCGACCGCTACGGCGACCGTGACATGCTCCGGGACGCCCGCGACGAGGTCGCGGCGTTCGTGCGATGGGCGAAGGAGCGCGGATACCACGTTCAGGCGACGGTCGCCGGAGGCACGCGCCCGCCGTACTTCGGGGCGCTGGAGCAGTTCGAGCACTTCGCCGTGGACGAGTTCGAGAAGGTCTTGGACTACAACCTCGCCGTGCCCGAGGACGCCCGCTTCGACGGCATCAACGTCGACATCGAGCCGTACATCCTCGGCGAGTGGAAGGTGCCGGGCAACGACCTGCCGAACCGCTGGCTGGAGGTGTTGCAGACGCTGATCGAGCGCCGCGACGCCTCGGGGCTCCCGGTTCTCGTCGGACCCGCGATCCCGCGCTGGCTGGACACGTCGTCCTGCTGCACGGCCATCACGTGGAACGGCGAGACCAAGCCGCTGTCCGACCACATCCAGGACATGACCGACTACATCTCGATCATGGACTACCGCGACACCGCGGACGGCGGCGCCGGGATCATCGCCCAGGCCCAGCACGAGATCGACTACGCGAACGCGATCGGCAAGCCGGACTCGGTCGTGATCGGCATCGAGACGAAGGACCTCTCCGGCACCGGCGATCCCGAGAGCGTGACGTTCTTCGAGGAGGGGCGGACGTATCTGGAGGCCGAGCTGGACAAGGTCTACGCGGCCTTCGGCGACGAGCCGTCCTTCGGCGGCATCGCGATGCACCACTACGACGACCTGCTCACACTGCCGTCCGCGTGGGAGGACCAGCCCCCGGTGTACTACCCGGTCCCGGGCGCCGGCCCGGGTGGCCCGGCGCTGCCCTGACCCGCACCCGGGGAGCCGCCGCCTTCGGGCGGCGGCTCCTTCGCGTGCCGCCGGCGGGTCGGCGCCGTTCGGATTCGTTCCGATTTCTCCGTCTCACGGAGCGTCGCGGACAGACTACGGGTGCGCCCCCGCGTCGCGGCCATCCGCGTCGGTCGGGGGAGTGCGTCCCCGACGACAGGAAAGCCGCCGATGATGAGAACCGGACCCACGACCCCCCGACGACCCCGCTGGGCGCGCAGCCTGGCGATGCTCCTCACCGGCCTGCTCGCGGCAGGCCTGAGCGTCCTCGGCTTCGCCCTGCCCGCGCAGGCGGCCGCGCAGGACGGCGTCTACACCGGCACGACCAGCGACGGCTTCGACATCGCCGTCACGGTCGAGGGCGGCGCCGTCACCGATGTGGACACGCAGTCCTGGACCTGGTGCGCGTCCCCCGACTTCCCCGGCACGACCCCGCAGATGGTGCAGTTCATCGGGATCCCGGAGACTCCGATCGCGGCGGACGGCTCCTTCTCCGCGCACTGGACCTACGACTCCGATCCGTCCGACGAGTTGTACTTCGAGTTCTGGTTCGGCGGCGTCGTCAGCGACGACGGCGTGATCGTCAACAGCGGCTCCAACGCCGCGGACGCCGTGATGCCGGGCCTGCTGTGTGAGGCGACCCAGTTCACCTACACCGCCGAGCTCGACCCGGTGGCGGCGGAGCTGTCGATCGCGCCGAACCCGGCGACGGTGTCGCAGGCGCTGGCCGGCGACCTGACGCTCACCGGCACGGGCTTCGCCCCGGAGTCCACGGTGACGGTGTCCTTCGACGGCGACGAGCTCGGGACGATGCAGACGGACGCGTCCGGCACGGCGACCTCGCGGCTCACCGTGGCGAACGCGGTCCCGGGGGAGTACGAGGTGCGGATGGCCGGCAGCGGCAAGTCCGCGACGACGATGCTCGTCATCCAGGCCGACCCTGTCGTGAACCCGGAGATCGCCCTCGATCCGACGACCATCTCGCCGTCGGATCTGGCGGCGGACGGCGTGACGATCACGGGCACCGGCTTCCCGACGGACGACAACGTCTCGCTGACCTTCGACGGCAGCGCCATCGTGTCGATGCCGGCGGACGCCCAGGGGCGGTTCACCTACTCCCTCCGGCGGGCCGACGTCGCTCCCGGCGCGCACACCGTCACGCTCACCAGCGGACCGCACACGGTGTCGGCGGAGCTGACCGTGACCGAGGACCCGTACCAGCCGGCGGTCACCGTCGATCCGGCCACCGTCACGCGGTCGGCGCTGGGCACCACGGGGGTGCGGATCTCCGGGACGGGCTTCCCCGAGGACGCCGACGTCGTGCTCACCCTCAGCGGCACCGAGATGGCGACGCTGCGCACCGACGCGACCGGGGCCGTGCAGCACGACTTCGTGCGTGCCGGGATTCTCCCCGCTTCGCACGAGCTCCGTCTCACCAGTGGCACGTGGTCCGCGGCGACGACGCTCACGGTGACCGAGGACCCGGTGACCTACGACCCCACGGCGTCGGTCGCCCCGGAGTCCCTCACGGTGTCGGAGCTGGCCGGCTCCGGGGTGACGATCTCGGGCGAGGGCTTCCCGGAGAACGCGGACGTCACGGTCGCCGTCGACGGCTCGACCGTCACGACGGTCCGATCCGACGCCGCCGGCGACGTCTCGTACGTCCACACCGTCTCGGGCGCCGCGACCGGCGGGCACACGGTGGCCCTGACGAGCGGGCAGTGGTCGGCGGAGGCCTCCTTCACGGTGACGGCGGACCCGGTGGACTACGACCCGACGGTGGCGGTCGCCCCGTCGAGCGTCACCGTGTCGGAGCTCGCGTCACCCGGGGTGACGATCACCGGGGAGGGCTTCCCGGAGAACGCCGACGTCGTGGTCTCGGTGTCGGGAACCGAGGAGGCCACGGTCGCCTCGAACGCCGGCGGCGAGGTGTCCTACGTGTTCACCGCGACCGACCGCGGCACGGGAGAGCACGACATCGTGCTGACGAGCGGGCGCTGGTCCGCCGCGACGGTGCTCACGGTGACGGCGGACCCGGTGGACTACGACCCGACCGCCTCGGCGTCCCCGGCCTCCCTGACGGTCTCCGCACTCGGAGCCACGGGCGTGAGACTGACCGGGGAGGGCTTCCCGGAGGACGCGGACGTGGTGATCGCGGTGGACGGCGCCGACGTGGCGACGGTCCGGTCGTCCGCCGACGGCGCGCTGGCCTACACGCACAAGGCCGCCGGCGCCGCCACGGGCGTGCATGC
Organism: Microbacterium sp. CCNWLW41; assembly: GCF_037083505.1. Classification (NCBI taxonomy): domain Bacteria; kingdom Bacillati; phylum Actinomycetota; class Actinomycetes; order Micrococcales; family Microbacteriaceae; genus Microbacterium; species Microbacterium sp. CCNWLW41. The sequence goes on along the minus strand of NZ_JBAOJP010000002.1, from coordinate 78,185 downwards.
GGTGACGCTCACGAGCGGGCGCTGGGCTGCGGAGACCTCGTTCACCGTGACCGCGGACCCGGTCGACGAGGACCCGACGGTGGCCCTGGACCCGACGACGCTGACCGTGTCGGCGCTCGCGTCGTCGGGGATCGGGGTCACCGGCGAGGACTTCCCCGCCGACGCCGAGGCCGAGGTGCTGTTCGACGGCCAGGTGGTCGACACCGTCACGACCGATGCGGACGGCGCGCTCGTCGCGACCGTCGTGCGGGACGGCGTCGCCCCCGGCACCTACCCGGTGACCGTGCGCAGCGGCGCGGAGGAGGCGTCCGCGGACGTCACCGTGACCGCCGACCCGACGACGCCGGCCGAGGTCACCCTGTCGCCGGACGAGATCGCCGCCGGCGCGCTCGCCACGGACGGCGTGGCGCTGAGTGCCGCGGGACTCCCCGCGAGCACGCCGGTCCGCGTCGCGTTCGACGGCGTCGAGGTCGCGCGTTTCACCAGCGGCGCGGACGGAGCGGGCTCGGTCTCGTTCACCGTCTCGGACGCGCAGCCGGGAGCGCACACCGTGGAGCTGATCCAGGCGGGCGAGCGGGTGCGCTCGGAAGCCGCCGGGCTGCCGGCGGCGGCGGTGGGCGACGTCCTGGCGACCGCGACCCTGACCGTGACCGAGGATCCCCGCCCGGGCGCGCCGACGCTGGAGCTGTCGACCGGCGAGGTCACGGTGGGCGCCCTGGCGAAGGACGGCGTCGGCCTGGTCGGGCGCGATCTCGTCGCGGGTGAGGCCGTACAGGTGCTCTTCGACGGCGAGGTCGTCCAGGAGGCGACCGCGGACGCGAACGGCGAGCTGCACCGCACCCTGACGGTCTCGGGCGTCGCGCCGGGTGCCCACGAGGTCTCCCTCGTCCAGGGGGACCGGCGTGCGGACGCGGCGCTGACCGTGGTGGCGGACCCGGGCCCGACCCCGACCCCGACCCCGACGGAGCCCGCGCCCACCCCGGGCGCTCCGACGCCGGGTGCTCCGGCTCCGGGGCCCGGCGGAGCGGGTCTTCCGGCCACGGGCCTGGACGGCGGAGGGATCGCCGGTCTCGTCGCGCTCGCGGCTCTGCTGGCCGTCGGCGGGGGCCTGATGGTGAGGCGTCGCCGCACCGCGTGACGAGACGGGAGCGCCCGTCGCCCGGAGATCGGGTGGCGGGCGCTCCTGCGCGTCGGGACGGCGTCAGCTGGTCCCCGGGGTGACCAGTCCGGTCTCGTACGCCAGCACCACGAGCGCGGCCCGGTCCCTGGCGCCGAGCCGTGCGAGCAGCCGGCTCACGTAGGTGCGCGCCGTCGCCGGGCTGAGGAAGAGCGCGGCGGCGATCTCGTCGTTCGTGCGTCCGCGCCCGATGAGGGTGAGCACCTCGACCTCCCGCCCGCTGAGTCCCTGCAGCGGCGTGTCGTCGGTCCGGGACCCCGCGGTGACGGCTCGCATCACGGTCGCCGTGACGGAGGGGGACAGCAGCGAGTCGCCGGCCGCGACGGCGCGGATCGCGGAGCGCAGGTCCTCGGGGGAGACGTCCTTCAAGAGGTACCCGGACGCGCCCGCCCGGATCGCCTCGAACACGTGCTCGTCCTCGTCGAACGTGGTGAGCACGAGGACCCGCACCTCGTCGAGCGCCGGGTCCTGGACGATCTCCCTGGTCGCCTGAAGGCCGTCCATCACCGGCATGCGGATGTCCATCAGCACGACGTCGGGGCGCTGTTCGCGGACGTGCGAGAGGCCGGCGCGGCCGTCCGCGCCCTCGCCGACGACGGCGATGTCGCGGTCGCGCTCGGCGAGGGCCCGGAGCCCGGCGCGCACGAGCTCCTGGTCGTCGACGAGCACGATGCGGATCGGTGGACGGGTCATCGTCCCTCCCTGTCGGCTTCGGGTCCGGATCCGGACTCGGGTGCGGGCGGGTCGAGCGGAAGGCGGGCCTCGACCACGAAGCCGTCCGGCGCCGGCCGTGCCGTGACCGTTCCGCCGACCAGCGCGGCCCGCTCCTGCATCCCGCGGATCCCCGCCCCGCTGCGCAGTGAGGTCGGCGCCGCGCCGCGCCCGTCGTCCGTGATGCGCAGCGTCAGCTCTCCCTCGGAGATCCGCGCCCCCACGACCGCACGGGATGCGGCGGCGTGGCGGAGCACGTTCGTCAGCGACTCCTGCACGATGCGGTAGGCGGTGGCATCCGTGGCAGGACTCAGCGCGTCGGCGGGGACCGCGACGTCCGCGTCGACCCGGAGGCCCGCGGCGCGCGCCGCGGCGAACAGCTCGTCGGCCGACGCGAGGCCGAGGACGGGTGCGGGATCCGTCGTCCGGTCCGCGCGCAGCACCTTCACGGTCCGGCGCAGCTCCTGAAGGGCCTCGGAGGCCGCGGCACGGGCCTGCGCGATCGCGGCCCGGGCGGCGCCGGAGTCCGTCGCCTCGGCAGCGACCCCGGCGTGCAGCGCCGCGACCGAGAGGGTGTGACCGATCGTGTCGTGGAGGTCGCGAGCCATGCCCATCCGCTCCTCCTGCATGCGCGCCTCGGCGGCGTGCGCTTGCTCCGCGGCGGTCAGCTCCGCGATGAGGGCGGTACGTTCCCGCGCCTCGCGGGTCAGGCGCACCGCGACCCCGAGCGCGATCGCCGCGGCGGCGAGCGCCAGCTCGGTGACGAAGGTGTAGCCGTTCAAGGCGGCCTCGGGCTCCGAGCCGTCCAGCCGGAAGTAGGACGCGACGGCGAGGAGGAGGGCGCCGCTGCCGATCGCCCAGCCGGTGCGGCGCTGCTCGGCGGCCGAGTACAGCGCGCCGACGGCGGGGAGCACCATGCCGACCGGCGGGAATCCCGCCCAGTAGAACGCGAAGATCCCGAGGACCGTGACCACGACGATCGTGCGCGGGTACCGGCGCCGTAGCAGCAGGACGGCACCGAACGTCGCGGCGCAGACGTAGGCGCCGACGCCGCCTCGACGCGCCGGGTCCGACGCGATGACGACCGCGATCACCAGGGCGACGGCGAGCGCGAGGCCGGCGTCGCCCAGACGCGGCTCGATGCCGGTGCGTGCGGTCATGTCTCCAGAGTAGGAACCGCGCCGCTCGACCGCGATCGATCCGGGGCGATCGGCCGATCGATCGGGGGCGACGGCAACCTCCGTCGGAGTCGATCCGAGTCGAGCGAGAGTGACGCTTCCGCATCGACGCGCATCCGTCGGCGTCCGTGGAGCGTGGAGGCATGACGAACTCACCCTTTCCCCCGTCTCCGTCCGCCGCCGATCCGTCGGTCGCTCAGGGTGCCCCTCGGCGTCCCGGCCTGCCCTGGCTGCTCATCCTCGGGCTGTCCTCCCTCGCCTTGCTCTGGCCGCTCACCGGGTTGCTCGGCATCGGCGACGGCGGGCCGCGAGCGCTCTCGATCATGGGCTTGATCGCCGTCGTCTGGATCGGCGTGGTCGGCTTCGCCCGTGTGCGCCGACCGGTGCTCACCCTTGTGCTCGTGGGCATCGGCTACGGCGTGATTCTGACGTTCGTCGGACTCATCACCCGGGGCTACAACGGCCCCGACGTCTGGGGCACACCGATCCTTCTCGCGGCCGACGCTCTGATCGGCCTGATCGCGGGGCTCCTCGCGCTCGCCATCCAGAAGATGCGAGGCCGGCGATGAAGCGGCCGAGAAGACCGCTCGGCGCAGCGGCGGTGGCCACGGCGGCGCTCGTGGCGACCGTGCTCGCCGGATGCGACACGCTGTCCACCTCGCCGATCGAGGAACGGGAGTTCGCGAACCCCCTGGCCATCCCGCCGCTCGCGCCGTCCACGGTCCAAGAGGGCGTCCGCACCTTCCACCTGACGGCGCAGCGCGGGACCACGGAGTTCCCCGGGATCGGCGAGGCCGAGACGTGGGGGTTCGACGGGGCCTTCCTCGGCCCGACGCTCCGGGCCAGCAGGGGCGAACGGGTCGCCGTGGAGGTCGGCAACACGCTTGATCGGCCGACCAGCGTGCACTGGCACGGCATGCACCTGCCCGCGGCCATGGACGGCGGTCCGCACCAGACGGTGGCGCCGGGGGAGACCTGGCGGCCGACGTGGACGATCGACCAGCCGGCGGCGACGCTCTGGTACCACCCCCATCCGCACGGGGCGACCGAGGAGCACGTCTACCGGGGCCTGGCGGGCATGTTCGTGCTGGACGACGACGCGAGCCTCGCCGCCGACCTCCCCTCCGCGTACGGCGTGGACGACCTGCCGCTCATCGTGCAGGACAAGCGCTTCGACGACGAGGGCGCGCTCGTGCTCGACCGCGACGGATCCGAGCCCGGGATGCTCGGGAACACGATCCTGGTGAACGGCACACCCGGCGCCTATCAGGACGTGACGACCGAGCGCGTGCGGCTGCGGCTGCTGAACGGCTCCACGGCGCGCACCTACACCTTCGCTTTCGCCGACCGGCCGATGACGATGATCGCCGGGGACGGGGGCCTGCTGGACGAGCCCCTGGAGCGGGACCGGCTGCGGCTCGCCCCGGGCGAGCGCGCCGAGGTCGTGGTGGCGTTCCAGCCGGGCGAGCGGGTGCGGCTGCGATCGGAGAAGACGGACCTGGGCGGGATCGTCGTCCCCGCGACCTCCGGGGGCAACGACGCGTTCGATGTGATGGAGTTCCGCGCGGCGGACTCCCTCGCCCCGGTCCCGGCACCGTCGTGGCCGGAGTCGGCGGAGGCGGGGGCGGACGAGCTGCACGAGGCGGATGCGGCGACCACCCGGTCGTTCGTGCTCAACACGCGCGAGATCAACGGCGAGGAGATGGACATGAGCCGGATCGACGAGGTCGCCTACGTGAGCGACACGGAGATCTGGGAGGTCACGAGCACGCAGCCGATCCCGCACAGCTTCCACATCCACGACGTGCAGTTCCGTGTGCTCTCCGTCGGAGGGCACGCGCCGCCCCCGGAGCTGGCGGGGCGCAAGGACACGATCTACCTGAACCCGAACACCACCTACCGGCTGCTGCTGCGCTTCGAGGACTACGCCGACCCGGCGATGCCGTACATGTACCACTGCCACATGCTCCTGCACGAGGACGAGGGCATGATGGGGCAGTTCGTGGTGATCGAGCGCGGAGACGAGGCACGGGTGCGGGCCCCGGACGGCGCCGTCCCGTCCGGCGGTACGGGCGGCCACGGCGGACACCACTGACGCGGGTGCGCCGGCCCGGCGACGGGTGTCGCCGGGCCGGCGCGGCGTCACGGGGCTTCGGGCCGGCGGGCGGGAGGTCAGCGCCCGCGCTTCTCGGCGCACGGCACGCACCGCTCCGCGAACGGCCGGATCGCGAGGCGTGCGGGCGGGATCGGGCGTCCGCAGTCGACGCACACGCCGTAGACGCCCGCCGCCGTGCGGGCCAGCGCGTCGTCGACCTGGCGGAGCTCCCCGCGCGCCGCATCGGCGAGGCCGGAGAGGCGTGACCACTCGGCGGACAGCGTGACGCCGTCGGGATCGTGCTCGTCGTCGTCGTTCGCGCTCTCCCGGTCGTGCATGAGCGCCGCCAGCGCGGCCTCGGCCGCCGCCACGCGGCTCGCGGCCTCCGCGCGGATCCCCTCCAGGGTGAGCCGTGCGCGGTCGGGGTCCTGACTCTCCATCCGTCCAGCATCCTCCTCGGCACCGACACCGGCACCGACACCGGTGCCGAGGAGAGGCGATCAGCCGGCGCTATTCGAGCCACTCGGTGACGAAGCGGTCGTTCGCGTGCACGTGGGTGGCCTCGTAGGTCCCGCCGTCGAGCACCTCGAAGCGATGCGCGACGAGGGCCGGGACGACCAGGATCTGGCCCCCGACGCCGACGACGCGCTCGTCGCCCACGGTGAACAGCGCCCGGCCGCGATGGATGACGAAGGTCTCGGCATAGGGATGGCGGTGCAGCCGCGGCCCCGTGCCGGGCGTGGTGACGTACTCCCGGATGATGCTCACGGGCGACCCGATCACGAACCCCTCGAGGTTCGCGTCACGGGCGACGTCGATCGGCTGGATGGTCATGGCGCCTCCGTCACGGTGTCCGTGCCCACGCTACGCGCCGACGCCCCCGCGGCACAGGTCCCCTGACATTTGCTTGCCATTTCCACATCTTCATGTGTTAATAGGGTCAGCATCGAGCGGCAATGCTGTGGGATCGCCCGTTCATTCAGCAAATCCGATGTGCAAATATGAATCTGTGACGTCAAGGGAGACGGCATGCATCCTCATCGACCACGCCTCATCGCGGCGGGCGCGTTCCTCGTCGCCCTCGCCACGGCGGGAGCCGCTGCGCCGGCGCTCGCCCTCACCCCCCACACCGCGGAGGCGTCGGCTCCCGGCGATCCGGTGACCGACCTCGGCGAGCAGGTGCAGAAGTCCCAGGTGCTCGCCTCGCTGACGACCACGGCGCCGGACGGGACGCCGATCGGCGTCTACGTCGTGTCGGGGAATCCGAACGTGACCGCGGAGGTGTCGGTGATCGACCTCCGCTCCGGCCGGCCCCTGCTGCAGACCCGGATCGACGAGGGCGCGAGCAGCCAGCGCGCGATCGCCCAGTCCCCGGTCGACGGCGCGGTCTACATCGGGACCTCGGACGTCGGTCACCTCTACCGCTACCGACCGGGCGGCGACGCCGTCGAACATCTGACGGCGCTGCCCTCGGGCGAGCTGGCGTGGGGAATGGACGTTGGGCAGGACGGCACCGTGTGGGTCGGCGCGTACCCCTCCGGGAAGCTGTACTCGTTCGACCCGGTCACGAACGCGCTCGCGGATCACGGACAGGCTCTGCCGGGCGAGCAATACGTGGACTCCATCGCCGCCGTCGGGGACACGGTCTACGTCGGCACGCAGCCGAACGGGCGGCTGGCGGCGTTCGACCGCGTCAGCGGTGCGTACACGGAGATCGCCATGCCGGACGGTCACCACGAGACCGCCATCAGCGCGCTGGACGTCCGCCGGGATCTGATGTTCGTCAGCACCGGCACCACCATCCACGTGCGCGACCTCGCCCGCGGCGAGTGGGTGGACGCCATCACCGGCGCGGACAACCGCGTGTCGCCGGTCGACCCGCACGACCCCGACCTCGTCTACGCCCGGATCAACGGACAGATCCACAGCTACGACCTCGTCACCGGCGCGATCGCGCCGATCAACGCGCGCCCCAACGCGACACCCGAGTCCTGGGCCTGGTTGCCCATCACCTCCGCGGATCCGCTCCTGGTGATGACCTATTGGAACGGGGGCCGGACGTACGGCTTCAGCGTCACGGGAGGAAAGGGCTACTACCTCTCGCCTCCGCTGCTCGGGGCAGCCGCGCCGCTGATCAGCCTCGGCCACGACGACCGCGGCGGCGTCTACTCCGGCGCCTTCCTCAGCCCTCCGGGGATGGGGCGCTACGACTCGACGACCGGCGAGACCACGCTGCTCGCGGGGACGAGTCAGGTCGAGGGGTACGGGACGTTCAACGGCAAGGTGGTCTTCGGTCGCTACCCGCAGGGATCCCTGTACGTCTACGATCCGAGCCGCTCCTGGGCGTACGGGACCAACCCGGCGGCGCCGCTCGAGCTCGGCGAGGGACAGAGCCGCCCGCAGGGCTTCGTCCAGCTGGACCAGGACACCGTCGTCGTCGCCTCCGTCCCGAAGCCGGGTGAGCACGGGGGAGCGCTGACCCTCTGGCGGCCCGAGGACGCGACCTTCTCGGTTCATCGAGGCGTCGTCCCCGACCAGACGCCGTCGTCGATCGCCCTGCACGACGGGATCGTGTACGGCGGCACCTCGATCCACGGCGGCTACGGCATCGACCCGGTGGCCGCGGAACCGGTGCTGTTCGCCTGGGATCCGGCGACGGCGACGACGCGATGGAGCATCCCCGTGCCCGACGCGACCTATGTCGCCGGTGTGGCCGTCGCCGAGGACGGGATGATCTGGGCGACCGTCGACGGGCGCCGGATCATCGAGGTCGACCCGGAGACGCGGACGGTGACGCGGACGATCCCGATCGACGACGAGGCGGCGATCGACCGCTTCGGCGACAACGACCGGATCCTCTTCGACCACGGCCGCCTCTTCGCGTCGCTGGCCAACCGCCTGCTCGTCCTCGACCCGGTCACGGAGGAGACCACGGTCCTGCTGGGCACGGGCAGCGGGCGCGACGACGGCGTCGACGAGGTGCTGGAGCTCACACAGGACACCGCGGGCGACCTCTACGTGATCGCCGAGCACACCCGGCTCGTCTCCTACGACCTGCCCGACGACGTCGTCGCCCCCGAGCCCGCTCTCGTGGCGGGAGAGCAGTCGCCGGACGGCGTGGTCGTCCTCGTCTCGGCCGCCGACGCCGTCGACCCCGATCCGGTGGTCCAGTTCCGCATCGACGGCGGCGAGTGGCGGACGAGCGCCTCGCCCGCGCGCGCCGTCGTCCCGTATGGGGCGACCCTGGAGTACCGGGCGAAGGACTCCGCCTGGAACGCCTCCGCCACCGGAGCGTACGCGGCGCCGGCATCGGCGCAGCACCCGCCGACGATCTCGGTGGACCGCAGCCAGGCGCGCCGCGGCTCCATCGTGGAGGTGACGGGCGCAGGATTCACGCCCGGGGACACCGTGTCCCTGCAGCTGCGTCGCGGGGACCTCGCCCTCGGCGAGGCCACCGTCTCCGAGGACGGCAGCCTCCGGGCGTCCGTGCGGGTGCCCGAGGACGTGCGGCCGGGACGTGCCGACGTCGTCGTGGTCACCCCGGCCGGCTCGTCGCCGGCGGTGAAACTGGTGGTCGTCCCGTGACGGCCTCGGCGGGGGCAGCGACGCGTCGCCCCGCCGCGAGGGAGGAGAGGACTCGATGACGATCCCCGGGGCGGCGCTGGGTCTCGCCATCGCGCCTTCGTTCTGAGCTCTGACGCGGGCGACGGCCCGGGTCGAGCGCGTCAGCCGAAGAGGACCGCGAGGGTGGTGGCGCCGCCGCCGACGAGGATGAGGGACACGATCGTCACCCAGGCGACGACCCGGATCCGGCGGTTGCGGCGCTCGCCGAAGTCGCCGTACTCCTCGTCGATGTCGCTCACCGGGCTCCCGTCCTCGTCCTCCGCCGTGCGTTCCCGGGGCTCGACGGTCGCGCCGTCCGTCCCGGGATCCGCTAGCGCGAGCGTACGTGATCCCCGCTCCCGATGCACATCCCCCGCCCCCGTCGAGTGGTCAGTTTTTGTGGGTTCAGGGGCGCTCAACCCACAAAAGCTGACCACTCGACGAGAAGGGGCGGGGTGGGGTGAGGGAGGGGGTCAGCGCCAGGTGACGTTCCAGGGCTCCTTGACCGTGCGGACGAACGAATAGGTCACGAGGTCGGGGTGGTGCACCTCGTGCGCGTGATAGATCCGCTTGCCGCTGAGGGTCACCCCCACGATCTGCCACATCTTCGCCACACCGCCGACGGGCTGCTCCAGCAGCGGGGCCTGCTCCTCCGAGAGCGCGGTGACGCCCGCGGTCACGACCTCCCAGGCGATCGCCTCGGACCATAGATCGTTGGCGATCTCGAACACCGAGCGGGTCGGATCGATGAACGGCCGCTCCGTGCCGGCGGGGAAGGGGACCGTGTACGTGCCGATCATCGCGGGTCGCTCGTCCGCGAACCAGCGCAGCACGATGCGCGCGGTGACGGGCTCGACGTCCGGGGTCAGCAGCGGCGCGATGTCCTCGGGCATGGGCTCGAACGACGCGGAGATGACCTCGACGGACGGCGTGTATCCCATCCGTGCGAGCACGTCTCCGTACTCGACGCGTGCGTCGAACCGGGCGCTGAGCCGCAGGGCGAGCGGATCGACCATCGTCGACGCCCCCTGACGGCGGATCACGATCCCCTGGCTCTCCAGCTGGGTCAGCGCGTGCCGGATCTGCTGCCGGGTGCACCCCAGCAGCTCCGCGAGCCGGTGCTCGCCCGGCAGGGGCGCATCCGCCTCGGCGGACTCCCGCACGTGTCGGAGCACGCCGCTGAGGATGCGCTCGTCGTCGTTGAGGGGAGCGCGCGGCTTCCGCTCGCTCCAGGAACCGATCGCGCCTTTGGTCATGCCGTCCTTCCCCGCTCGGACAGCCTAGATGGCGGTGTTCGTCACAACAAGTCAACAAGTTCCGGCGAATCAAGCAGAACCTCTCAACAAGTTTCACGGAATCTGCTAGCGTCGGGCCACCCGCACAGAGGAGTGAGCAGTGCCATCGACTCAGGAGTCCATCCGCGGCGTCCCGCTCTGGGACGGCGTCGCCTTCCGCGGAGCCAGCCGCATCGAGTGGTCGGGCGACCGCATCGAGACGGTCGCGGACGACGAGCCCGCGCACGACGACCTGTGCGTCATCCCGGGACTCATCGACACGCACGTGCACCTGGGCGCCTACTCCGGGACCGGTCACGCGGACTGGTCGTCCTGGCCCCTCATCACGCCGTGGGAGGAGCAGGTCTTCCACATCGCCCACAACGCGCAGAAGGCGGCGCGCGGCGGCGTCACCACGCTGCGGGACCTGTCCGGGGACGAGCGGCAGCTCGCCGTGAAGCGGGCGTTCGACGAGGGGATCCAGCCGGGGCCGCGGATCCTCGTCCACGGAGCCGTGGGGATGACGGCCGGCCACGGCGACCTCTTCATCCCTCCGCACTACCCGCACCGCGGCCGGGTCGCCGACAGCCCGGACGAGTGCCGCAAGCTCGTCCGCGAGTACGCCCGCCTCGGCGCGGACGGCATCAAGATCTTCACGAGCGGCGGCGTGCTCTCGATGGGCGACAAGGTGGGCTGGCGCAACCAGACCCTCGACGAGATCCGGACGACGATCGACGAGGCGCACGCCCTGGGGATGCCGGTCGCGGCGCACAGCCACTCCGCCGAGGGCAACGAGATCGCCCTCGCCGTCGGCGCGGACTCGATCGAGCACGGCACGGGGCTGGAGCGGGACCAGTGGGATCGTCTCATCGAGCGGAACGTCTCCATCGCCCCCACCCTGCTCATCAACGACGCCATCGCCGACGGCCGCGTGAACGTGGGCGAGGAGGCGCAGGCGAAGGCCAAGGACGTCGTCGCCTACCGCGACTCGCTGTTCGGCGACGCGGGACGCGCGGGGATCCGCTTCGTCCTCGGCACGGATGCGAACGGCGTGTTCGTGCAGTTCGGCGACCAGATGGAGGAGGTGCGCCTGATGGCGCGGATGTTCGGCTGGACGGCCGAACGCGCCCTCGTCTCGGCGACCTCCGACGCCGCCGACGTGGTCCGCATGGGGGACCGGATCGGCTCGCTCGCCCCCGGGCGCGCCGCCGACCTCGTCGTGCTCCGCGGCCGGCCGTGGGAGGACATCGAGGACCTCCGCGTCGAGAACATCGTCGCCGTCGTGTCACGGGGCCGCCTCGTGCACGGCGCCCTTCCGACCAGCGTCCAGACCGGCGCGGCCTGAGCCCCGCCCGACTCCGAGAGGGACAAACGTGAACACTTCAGGAAGACTCACCGCCTCGCGCTGGGCCGCGGCCCTCGGCGCCACCGTCGTCGGCGCCGGACTCCTCGCGGGGTGCGCCGCCGGAGGAGGCGGCGGAGGCGGCTCGGCCTCGGACGAGCTGTACATCGCCGTGCAGGATGATCCGGTCTGCCTGGATCCGCAGCAGGTGACGCTCACGACCGCGCTCAACATCGGCCGGCAGCTCGTCGACTCGCTCGTGGACCAGGACCCCGAGACCGGCGAGATCGTGCCGTGGCTGGCCGAGTCCTACGAGGCGGACGACACGCTCACCGCGTTCACGTTCACCCTCCGCGACGACGTCACCTTCAGCGACGGCTCCGCGCTCACCCCGGAGACGGTCAAGGCGAACTTCGACGCCCTCGCCGCGCTCGGCACCACCGCGGCGCTCGCCTCCCAGTACCTGGCCGGCTACCAGGGCACCGAGATCGTCGACGACGCCACCGTGCGCGTCACGTTCGCGGAGCCGAACGCGCAGTTCCTGCAGGGCGCGAGCACGATCACCCTCGGCCTGCTTTCGGACGCGTCGGCCGCGCTCAGCGCCGAGGAGCGCTGTCAGTCGCCCGTGGGATCCGGTCCGTTCGTGCTCGACACCTACACGTCGAACGACTCCGTGGTGCTCACGGCGCGGGAGGGCTACGGCTGGGCCTCGGAGCTGCGCGAGCACGAGGGTGACGCCGCGGTCAAGACCGTCACGTTCGCCGTCACGCCGGAGCCCGGCGTGCGCACCGGCGGCCTCCAGACCGGCGAGTTCGACATGATCCTCGACCTCCCCGCCGCCGACGAGGCGCGCTTCGGCACCGAGGAGTTCCAGATCTTCGCGCGGGCCAATCCGGGCGTCCCCCACTCCCTGGTCCCCAACACCGAGCGCCCCGTCGTGTCCGACCCGGCTGTGCGCCGGGCGATGATCCTGGCGACCGACCGCGCGGAGATCTCCGAGCTCACCGGATCCGGCCACGTCGACCCGGCCACCGGGGTGCTCAGCAGCGCGACGCCGTCGTTCCTCGACCAGGCCGACGCGCTGAAGACGGACCTGGACGCGGCGAAGAAGCTCCTCGACGACGCCGGCTGGAAGGCCGGAGCCGACGGGGTCCGGGAGAAGGGCGGCACGCCCCTGCGCATGACCGTCACCGCGTTCTACGGCCAGGACGTGCTGGAGGCCGCACAGGCCCAGCTCGCCAAGGCCGGGATCGATCTGCAGATCGCCATGGTCACCTCCGGCGACTTCTTCGGCGCGGTCTCGTCGCGGGACTACGACTTCCTCGGGGCGGGCCTGACCCGGACCGATCCGGACGTGCTGCGCGTCATGTTCTCCGCGGATTCCGCCGCCCGCTGGGCCGTCGTCGCCGACCCGGAGCTCGACGCCGAGCTCGCGACGCAGGCCGAGACCTCCGACCCTGCGGCCCGCGCGGACCTGCTCGGACAGGCGCAGACGCGGATCCTCGACCAGGCGTACCTCGTGCCGCTGCTGCAGGTCGCGCAGGTGCACGCGGCGCAGAAGGGCGTCACCGGCGTCGCCTTCGACTCCTCCTCGCGGATCGTCCTGTACGACGCGACGGTCGAGCGCTGACCGCCCCTGGCAGGAGGGAAGGACGATGACAGGGACGATCCCACCCGGCCGTGGCCGGCGCATCGTGGGCTACATCCTCCCCAGGGTGGCTCAGTTCGTCTTCGTCGTGCTGGCGACGTACACGGTCGTGTTCCTCCTCATCACCTTCCTGCCCGGGGACCCCGTGCTCGCCGCGCTGGCGAGCAAGAGCGGCGGCGACACGGTCGTCGACCCGGAGACCCTGGAGCGGCTGCGCGAGCGCTACGGCCTCGCCGGGACGCCGTGGGAGCAGTACTGGCACCGGCTCGGAATGCTCCTCCAGGGCGATCTGGGGATCTCGCTCGCGACCGGGCAGCCGGTCGCGACGATGATCGCCCGGACCCTGCCGCACTCGGTGGAGATCGCGGTCCTGGCGCTGGTCATCGCGATCGTGCTCGCCGTGCTCGTCACGTTCCTCGCCTTCCTCGCCCCGACGCGGTGGCTGCGCAACGTCCTGCTGCAGATCCCGCCGTTCGGCGTCGCGATCCCGGCCTTCCTGACCGGGCTCCTGCTCATCAGCGTGTTCTCGTTCGGCCTGGGATGGCTCCCCTCCTCCGGCACCCGGCAGGCGGGCAGCGCGATCCTGCCGGCCATCACGCTCGCTCTGCCCGTGGGCGCGATCCTGTTCCAGGTGTTCTCCGCGGCCGTCATCGAGGCGCAGGCGGGACAGCACGTGTTCACCGCGGTCGCGAAGGGCGTCCCGCCGCGCCGGATCTTCACGGCCCATCTGCTGCGCAACGCGCTGCTCCCGTCGATCACCATGCTCGGGCTCACGATCGGGTATCTCGCGGCGGGGACGGCGGTCGTGGAGACGGTGTTCTCCCGTGACGGGATCGGCCGGATGACCGTGAACGCGGTGCTGGCCAGAGACATCACGGTGATCCAGGGGATCGTGCTGCTCATCGCCGCGGTCTACGCGACGGCGAACCTGGTCGTCGACCTGGCGTACGGGGTGATCGACCCGCGGACGCGGCGTTCCGGCCGAGGGCGCGGCGCCGCCAGACCGGCCGCCCCGGCGGAGGCGGCGGCATGAGGCTCCTCCGCCAGCCCGGCTTCCTGCTGAGCGTTCTCGTCCTGCTCGTCGTGGCGGTCGCGATCGCCGCGCCCTCGCTGCTCGCGACGCACGACCCGTACCTGTCCGTGCCCAAGGAGCGGCTGCTGCCGCCGAGCGCCGAGCACCTCTTCGGCACCGACAACCTCGGCCGCGACCTCTACTCGCGCGTGGTGCACGGCGCGGCGCTGTCGATCGTGTCCGCGGCGCTCGCGGTCGCGGTGGGCGTGGTGGTCGGGGGACTCGTCGGACTCGCCTCCGGCTTCCTCGGCGGCGTGGTCGACTTCGCGGTCATGCGGGTCGTGGACGTCCTCGTCGCGATCCCGGGGATCCTCCTGGCCCTCATCGTCGTGGCGACCCTCGGCTTCGGCCCGGTCTCGATCGGGCTCGGCGTTGGGCTGGGAGCCGCCGGAAGCTTCGCGCGCGTGATGCGCGCCCAGGTGCTCCGCGTCCGCAACGAGGAGTACGTCGAGGCCGCGAGGACCCTCGGCGCGAGGCTTCCCGCCGTCGTGTTCCAGCACGTGCTGCCCAACGCGGCGCGTCCCGTGATCGCCGTCGCCGCGCTGGAGCTGGGCACCGCGATCCTGGGCGTCTCGGCGCTCACCTTCCTGGGCTTCGGCGCGCCGCCGCCCGCGCCGGAGTGGGGCGCCCTGTCCTCGACCGGTCGCGACTTCATCGCCACCCAGCCCTGGCTGAGCATCATCCCGGGTCTGGTGATCCTCGCGGTGGTGCTGGCCGTGAACCGGATCGCACGAGCAATCGGAGACGAACGATGAGCGCACCGCTGCTGAGCGTCGACGACCTTCGCGTCGAGTACCGCACGCGGGGCCGCTGGGCCGAGGTCGTGCACGGCGTCTCCTTCACGGTCGAGGCGGGGAAGGTCGTCGCCCTCGTCGGCGAGTCCGGCTCCGGGAAGTCCACCGTCTCGCAGGCGCTCATCCGCCGCCTGCCGGACAACGGGAGGATCACCGGCGGCGCCGTCCGCTTCGCCGGGCACGACCTCGTCCGCCTCCCCGAGCGGGCCCTGCGGAGGATGCGCGGCGCGCAGATCGGATTCGTCCCGCAGGATCCCGGCTCCTCGCTCAACCCGTTGATGCGGGTGGGCGAGCAGATCGCCGAGTCGCTGCGGATCCACCGGCGGATGCCCCGCGCCGCGGCGGCCGCACGGGCGGTGGAGATCCTCGACGAGGTAGGGATCCCCGACCCGGCGCTGCGGGCGACGCAGTACCCGCACGAGCTGTCCGGGGGGCTCCGGCAGCGGGCCCTCATCGGGATCGCCTGGGCGTGCGGGCCGCAGCTCGTGATCGCCGACGAGCCGACCAGCGCGCTCGACGTGACCGTTCAGCGTCACGTCCTGGACCAGCTCGACGCGCTCGTGCAGGACCACGGGACAGCGGTGGTGCTGATCACGCACGACCTGGCCGTCGCCGCCGACCGCGCCGACGAGATCATCGTCATGTTCCGCGGCGAGATCGTGGAGCGCGGCGCGACCGCCGACGTGCTGGGCTCCCCGACGCACGAGTACACGCGCGCTCTCGTCGCCGCAGCGCCGGGGCTGCGCGAGGGCCGGCTGACCCCGCGGGCGGGCGGCCGTGCGGACGGGGCGCTCTTCGCGTCGTTCCGCGAGCGCGTGCCCACGGCTGACCCCGCGGGCGATCCCGATGCGTCCGCGGGGAGCGCGACCGCGGGGATCCTCGAGGTGCGCGGCCTGCACAAGACCTACGGCGTCCGCGGCGGGTCCTTCCTCGCCGCCGACGACGTCTCCTTCGTCGTCCCGCGGGGGCGGACCCTGTCGATCGTCGGCGAATCCGGATCGGGCAAGACCACCAGCGCCCGGATCGCGGCGCGGCTCGTCGTGCCCGATGCCGGGACGATCCTGCTGGACGGCGAGGACATCACGGGCATCCGGGGCGAGGCTCTGCGACAGCTCCGACGCCGGATGCAGGTCGTGTACCAGAACCCGTTCGGATCCCTGGATCCGCGTATGTCGGTGGAGCGGATCGTCGCCGAGCCGCTGCGGGCGTTCCGGGTCGGCGACCGCGGCTCGCAGCGGGCCCTCGTCCGGGAGCTGCTGGAGCGCGTGCGGCTGGATCCCGCGCTCGCCGCGCGTCGTCCGGCGGAGCTGTCCGGCGGGCAGCGGCAGCGCGTGGCGATCGCGCGGGCGCTCGCGATCGGCCCGGAGCTGATGATCCTCGACGAGCCCGTCTCGGCGCTCGACGTCTCGGTGCAGGAGCAGATCCTGCAGCTGCTCGTGGACCTGCAGGCCGAGTTCGGCCTCAGTTACCTGTTCATCTCGCACGACCTCGGAGTGGTCCGGCAGATCTCCGACGAGATCGTCGTGATGCAGAAGGGCCGGGTGGTCGAGTCCGGCGCGGCGGCGCAGGTGCTCGGCGCCCCCGCCCACGACTACACCCGCGAGCTCATCGCCGCGATCCCCGGCTCCCACGCCCCCGCCTAGCCTCGATCCGCCGCGCCTCGCCGCCGCGCCTCGCCCCCGCGCCTCGCCCCTCGGTCGTCGCCGCGCTCACGGAGATCTCGCTTCGTGCGGAGCGATTCCGGTTCTCTCTCCGCGCGGGCGTAGCTTCTCCGCGCGGATGGGTGGTGCCGGCTCCGTCAGTTGAGTGGTCAGTTTCTGTGGGTTGAGCGGCGCTGAACCCACAGAAACTGACCACTCGACAACGGGCGGCGGCTCAGCCGGAGCCGCCGCGCTCCGGGGGAGATCCTGCTTCGTACGGGGCGATCCCGGGCTTCTCTCCGCACGGGCGCGGCTCTCCGCACGTACGGGCAGCGCCGAGGGAACGGCGAACGGGGCGACCACCGGCTCTGACGCGACCGTGCGCTCCGGGCCGCTTGTCTGAGCGTCTCCTGTGTGACAGGCTGAGAAAGCTGCATGCCAGATGTCTCTTTGGTGTGCCGCAAGAATTCGTGGATGACGGGGCAGGGGGTCCCGACAGCACGCCAGATGGGGGTCTGTGCATGACGCGTCGATGGAGGAAGTCTCTCGCGGGATTCGCGGCGGGACTCATGGCCACCGCCGGTCTGGTGGTCGGAGGCGTGGCGACGGCACCGGCCGCCCTGGCCGCCGAGGAGAACGGCTACGTGTTCAACGACGCCTGGACGCTCGTGAACGCCGGCTCCCAGGCGACGACCAACACACAGCCCGGTCAACGGTCCCGCGCGACGGATCGCGCCACCTCCTCCCTTCCCTTGCGCACCGGCAGCGTGGGCGTCACCGCGACCATGACCGCGGCCGGGGACCAGGTGCGGGGCACCAACTACATCGAGGGCGTGAGCGATCAGGGCATCTTCTCGGCCGCCTCGGGGATGTTCGCGGGCAATCCCACGCCGCGCAACCTCCCCGGTTTCGGGCTCCTCACCAACGCGTCGTCCTGTGGCGGCCCCCTCGGGAGTGCCGGTCACCAGAACTTCGAGGGGGCCTGCGAGATCGGCACGCTCACGTTCGACTTCGATGCTCCCGTGACCGACCCCGTGATCGACGTCAGCGGAATCGGGGGGTGGGCCGGGTATTACCACACCGACGGCTACGTGAAGGGATCGTTCAACTCGCAGGTGTGGCGTCTGATGACGCCCGGCGTCTCGATGGCCCTCGCGCAGGGCTCGAACGCCACGAACCTCAACGTCGAGCGCGATCGCATGCGGGTGAACGGCGTCAACAGCTCCGGCACCTGCAACGCGCGGGACAAGTGGCGTCAGGGAACGACCGAGGAGTCGCCGAACATGGAGTTCGCCGGATGCGGCACGCTCCAGCTCCGCGGCACGTTCCAGCAGGTCCAGTTCGAGATCGACGGGATCGTGTCCCCGTTCAGCACGTGGCCGCGCGCCCAGTACAACACCGGTCAGTACTACACCCGCAACCTCGGCAACGCCTTCGCCGACGGCGTCAACGGTCTCAACACGGTCTGGGATGAGGCGATCCGACTCCCCGCGATCCGAGGCACGGTCCCGAGGGACTCCAGCCAGTCGGATCTGAGCTACGTCTCCGTGCGCATGGCGCAGCTCGGCGTCCTCGGCGACCGGGTCTGGCTCGACGCCGATCGCAACGGCCTCCAGGACCCCGGCGAGGAGGGCGTCCCCGACATCGTCGTCGCGCTCCTGGACGGAGACGGGAACCCGGTGACCGATGCGAACGGCACCTCGATCACGACCACGACCGACGGATCGGGTGCCTACCGGTTCGAGCAGCTGCCGTACGGCACGTACCGCGTCGCCTTCTCGAACCTGCCCGCGGGGTGGAGCTACACCACGCAGGCCGCCGGGAACCCCGACGTGTCCTCCGCCGCGGATCCCGCCACCGGGGTCACCTCATCGGCCACGCTGAGCTCGGTGAACCCGCAGGACCTGGATCGCGACGCCGGTCTCGTCCGACCCGCTCCCGGCTTCGACCTGGCCAAGACCTCCGACCCGGCATCGGGCACCGACGTGGATCCCGGTCGGACGATCACGTACACGATCACCGGTTCCAACACCGGCGACACGGTGCTGGACCCGGTCGAGATCACCGACGACCTCGCCCGGGTGCTCGACCGGGCCACGATGACGACGGGACCCACAGCGACCGTCGACGGCCAGCCGGCCACCGCGCCCTCCCTGGATGGAACCGCACTGACATGGACCGGCGTGCTGCAGCCAGACCAGGTCGTCACCATCACGTACACCGTGACGGTCGCGGACGACGCAGCGGGCAACACCCTGACCAACAGCGCCTCGGCCCGGGCCGTCCCGCCGAACGACCCCGAGATCGTTCCCCCTCCCGTCTCCACGACTCACGACGTGCCGACGCCGGGCTTCGACATTCACAAGGCCTCGGACCCCGCGAGCGGTCAGGCCGTGAGCCCCGGTCAGGACATCACCTACACGATCACCGGGACGAACACCGGCGCGACCGTGCTCGACCCGGTGGAGGTGACCGACGATCTCACGGACGTGCTCGCCAACGCGACGATCACCGTCGCGCCGACGGCCACGATCGGCGGGCAGCCCGCCGCCGCGCCGGTCCTTTCCGGTGACACTCTCACCTGGAACGGCGTCCTTCAGGCGGACCAGGCCGTCACGATCATGTACACCGTGCGGGTGAACGCCGGGACTGAGGGCAACACGGTCCGCAACACCGCCGATGGCATGGGCACGGCGCCGGGCGGGGCCGAGATCCACCCGCCGCAGGCGGGGACGACCCACCCGATCCCGACGCCAGGCTTCGAGCTGACGAAGGACAACAGGATCGAGAACGGCACTTCGGGCGATCTCTTCGCCGCGTTCTCCGCCGCCCAGGCCAAGCCCGGCGACCGCCTCGTCTACACGCTCACGGGGTCCAACACCGGAGGCACGGTGCTCGACCCCGTGACGATCACGGACGACCTCTCGGACGTGTTCGACAACGCCACGCTGGAGGAGGGCAGCATCCAGGCCACGATCGGCGGCGTCCCGGTGAACGATCCGGTGCTCAGCGGCACGACGCTCACATGGACCGGCGCGCTCCAGCCGGGGCAGGACGTCGTGATCACCTACGCCGTCGTCATCCACGACGATGCGGAGGGCGAGGTCCTGCGCAACACGGCGGCGGGCACGGCTCAGCCGCCGGGGTCCGACCCGATCAGGGACGACGCGACCGTGGAGACCCGGATCCCGGCGTCCGGGTTCACGTTCACGAAGTCGTCGGACCCGGCCAGCGGAACCACGGTGGCCCCGGGCTCTGAGATCACCTACACCCTGACGGGGCGGAACACCGGAGAGACCACCTACTACTCGACGGTCGATGACGACCTGTCCGACGTGCAGGCCCACGCGGCCCTGGTCGGCGCGCCGACCGCGACCATCGACGACGAGCCCGCGGGCGCTCCGGTGGTGGACGGAGACCACCTCGGCTGGGAGGGCGACCTGTCCCCGGGGCAGACCCTCGTGATCACGTACACCGTGCGCGTCAACGACGACGCGGCCGGCGTCGAGTTGAGGAACGGCGCCACGGCCACGGCCTTCCCGCCCGGCACCGCCCCGCCGATCGAGGCGCCGGAGCAGACGACCGTGCACCCCGTGCCCGCAGCGGGCTTCACGTTCGCGAAGTCCTCGGACCCGGAGTCGGGCACCGCGGTGAACCCCGGGGACGAGATCACGTACCGTCTCGTCGGGGAGAACACCGGCGATGCGACGCTGGATCCGGTGATGATCGCCGACGACCTGGCTCAGGTTCTCGCGGCCACGACGCTCACCCAGGGCCCGACGGCGCGGATCGACGGTCAGGACGCGGCCGATCCGACCCTCGACGGCACGGCGCTGACCTGGACGGGGACTTTGGCGGCGGGTCAGCAGGTGGTGATCGAGTACACCGTGCGCGTGGACGACGATGCGGCCGGCGCGAGCTTCGTGAACCACGCGACCGCAACCGCCCAGCCCCCTGGATCCGCGCCGCGGATCGATGCCGCTCCTCAGGAGACCAGGCACGACGTGCCGCGGCCCGGCTTCAGCCTGGCGAAGGGATCGGATCCGGCGTCGGGGGCCTCCGTCGATCCGGGCGAGAGCATCACCTACGCGGTGACCGGGACGAACACGGGTGAGACGCCGCTGGACGTCGCGGTCACGGACGACCTGGCGGACGTGCTGGACGACGCGGCGGTCCAGGGGGCGCCGTCCGCGACCGTCGACGGCGAACCGGCCGCCGCCCCCGTCCTCGACGGCACGATCTTGTCCTGGACTGGGACGCTGCAGCCGGGTCAGGTGTTGGTGCTGACCTACTCCGTCGTGGTCGACGAGAACGCCGCCGGGGCGCGGTTGCACAATGTCGTGACCTCGCAGGCGGACCCGCCCGGCACGGGCCCCGTCCTCGACGACGGACCACGGGAGACGACCCACGTGGTCCCCGTGCCGGGGTACGACGTCGCCAAGAGCGCCGACCCGGCCTCCGGCACGGAGCGCAACCCGGGTGACACGATCACGTACACGATCACGGGAGAGAACACCGGCGAGACCGTGCTCGATCCGGCGACGCTGACCGACGATATGGCGCAGGTGCTGGACAAGGCCGCGATCACGATCGATCCGGTCGCGACGATCGACGGCGAACCCGCGAACGCGCCGACCGTGGACGGAACGACACTGAACTGGAGAGGGGTCCTCCAGCCGGGCCAGATCGTCTCGATCACCTACACGGTGACGCTCAGCGACGATGCGACCGGCGGCGTCGAGAACCTCGCCAGCGGGACTGGGCTGCCTCCCGGGGGACCGCTGATCGAGACGCCGGAGGTCCAGACCTTCCACCCCATCCCGGAGCCCGGGTTCGCTCTGGGGAAGCAGGCGTCGCCGGTCTCCGGCGCGACCGTCGCGGCGGGGACGGAGATCTCGTACACGCTCACCGGCGAGAACACGGGCGAGACCCGCCTGGATCCGGTGACGATCACGGACGACCTGTCCGCGGTGCTGGACTCCGCGCGTCTGGGCGCAGACCCTGTCGCCACCGTCGACGGCGTGGCCGTGACCCCGCCCGTCGTGGACGGGACGACCCTGACCTGGACCGGGCCGCTGGAGCAGGGCAAGAGCGTCGTCATCACCTACTCGGTGTTCGTGAACGACGACGTGGCCGGTCCTGCCACCCTGCGCAACTCCGCGACAGGATCGGCCCAACCGCCGGGGACCGGAGCGCCGCTGGAGCAGGGCCCGGTCACGACCGAGCACCGCGTGCTGCCCTCCTCCTTCACGGTCGCGAAGTCGGCGGACCCCGCCTCCGGCTCCTCGGTCGACCCGGGCGAGGAGATCGAGTACACGGTCACCGTGACGAACACGGGTGAGACCACGCTCGACCCCGTGACGATGACGGACGACCTGTCCGCTGCCCTGGACAGCGCCACGGTGTCCGGGACGCCGTCGGCGACCGTCGGCGGCGAGACGGTCGCACCGCCGGTCGTGGACGACACGACGCTGACCTGGACCGGGCGGCTGGCGCCCGGCGCCGTCGGGGTGATCACCTACACGGTGCGCGTGAACGACGACGCCGCCGGAGCGACGCTGCGCAACCGCGCTGCCGCGACGGCCCAGCCGCCGGGGACCGCACCGGTCCTCACCACCGACCCGCAGGAGACCACACACACGGTCCCGGTGCCGGCGTTCGCGTTCGCGAAGTCGTCGGATCCGGTGTCTGGTTCCGTGGTGGCGCCGGGGGACGAGATCACCTACACGTTGACGGCGGAGAACACCGGCGACACCCGGCTGGATCCCGTCACCGTGACCGATGACCTGTCCGGGGTCCTGGGTGCGGCCACGCTGGCCGGAGCGCCCGAGGCGACGATCGACGGGGACCCGGCGGCACCGCCCGTCGTCGACGGCACCACCCTGAGCTGGTCCGGTGCGCTGGATGCCGGTCAGACCGCCACGGTCATCTACACGGTGCGAGTGTACGATGACGCCGCGGGGGCGACCCTGCGCAACCTGGCGACCGCCACGGCGCAGCCGCCGGGGACCGGACCGGAGCTGACGCCCGGGCCCCAGGAGACGACGCACTCGGTGCCCGCTGCGGGCTACACGTTCGTGAAGACATCCGATCCCGTCTCGGGCACCGCCGTCGATCCTGGCGGACGGATCACGTACACGCTGACCGGCACGAACACCGGGGAGACCCCGCTCGATCCGGTCGAGATCGTCGACGACCTGTCGGACGTGCTCGACGACGCGACCCTGACCGGAGACCCGGTCTCGTCGATCGGCGACGCGCCGACGGTCGACGGGACGATTCTGTCGTGGTCCGGGGTCCTGCAGCCGGGTGAGTCGGTCGCGATCACCTACACGGTGACCGTGCACGACGACGCCGCCGGAGCCACTCTGCGCAACGGCGCACGCTCGACGGCGCAGCCTCCGGGCTCGGCGCCGCCCCTCACGGGCGATCCGCAGCAGACGGTGCACCCCGTCCCGGTGCCGGGCTTCGACCTGTCGAAGACGGCGGATCCGGCATCCGGTTCCACGGTGAACCCGAGCGAGACGATCACCTACACCGTGACCGGCACGAACACGGGTGCGACCGTGCTCGATCCCGTGCAGGTGACGGATGACCTGTCCGGCGTGCTGTCGAACGCGACCCTGACCGGGGACCCGGTCTCGTCGATCGGCGACGCACCCACGGTGGACGGGGCGATCCTGTCCTGGACCGGGGCACTGCAGCCCGGCGAGTCGGTCGCGATCACGTACACGGTGAACGTGGACGAGGGCGCGGCCGGCGTGACGCTCCGGAACGTGGCGACCGCGACGGCTCAGCCGCCGGGGACCGGACCGGCGCTGGAGGCGGGACCGCAGGAGACCACGCACGGCGTGCCGGTTCCCGGCTTCGCACTGGCGAAGTCGTCCGATCCGGCCCCGGGCTCCACCGTGAACCCGGGCGCGACGATCGTCTACACCCTGACGGGATCGAACACCGGCGAGACCGCGCTGGATCCGGTGCAGATCCGCGATGACTTGTCGGGTGTCCTCGCCCACGCCGCGATGACCGGCGAGCCGACCGCCTCGATCGGGGGCGCGGACGCTGCGGCGCCGACCGTGGACGGGACGACCCTGTCCTGGGTCGGCGTGCTGCAACCGGGCGAGCAGGTGGTGATCACGTACACCGTGACGGTGGACGCCGATGCCGCTGGCGTGACGCTCCGCAACAGCGCGAGCGGGTCCGCGACACCTCCGGGTGCGGAAGCGATTCCCGCGCCCGAGGTCTCGACGACCCACGACGTCCTCTCGCCCGCGTACACGTTCGAGAAGAGCGCGAACCCGGTCAGCGAGACGACGGTTGAGGTCGGCGACACCGTCACGTACACCCTCACCGGGGTGAACACCGGAGACGCCCCGCTGGAGCCGGTGACGATCACGGACGACCTGTCCGAGGTCCTCTCCCGTGCGGCGATGAGTGGTGAGCCGACGGCGACGATCGACGGGAACGCCGCCGATGCTCCGGTCCTCGAGGGCACGACGCTCTCGTGGAGCGGTGCGCTCGCGCCGGGCCAGCGCGTCGTCGTCACGTACGCCGTGACGGTCGGCGACGAGGCCACGGGGCAGCTGGAGAACATCGCGAGCTCGCAGGCGCAGGCACCGGGCGGTGCGGTCCTCGACGGCGGCGAGCAGCGGACCGTGCATCCGATCCCGGGCATCGCCCTGGAGAAGACGGGCGACCTGCACGGCGACGGGGTGGCGGGAGACGAGGTGACGTACACCTTCGTCATCAGCAACACCGGCGGCACTCGGCTGACCGACGTGCGGCTGCAGGATCCGATGCCTGGCCTGGGCGAGATCGCCTACGCGTGGCCCGACCCGTCGGCGCCGGGCGTGCTGGAGGTCGGTGAGCAGGCGGCGGCCACCGCGAAGTATGTGCTCACCCAGTCCGACGTGGACGCCGGGGGAGTGACGAACACGGCCACGGTCTCCGGGATGCCTCCGGGCGGATCGGCGGTGAGCCCGGTCGACGCCGAGGACACCGCCGAGCTCCCGCTCGCGCAGGAGACGTCGATCGCGCTTGAGAAGTCGGGGGCGCTGCGCGGAACGGGCGAGGCGGGCGGGATCGTCGACTTCCGCTTCATCGTGACCAACACGGGCACCGTGACGCTGACCGACGTGACGATCACCGACCAGCTGCCCGGCCTGTCCGAGATCCGGTACTCCTGGCCGACGCCGTCGGCTCCGGGGATGCTCGCACCGGGCGAGTCCGCGACCGGAACCGCGACGTACGTCCTCACCGCGGGGGACGTCGCCCGGGGCGAGGTCCGCAACGCGGCAACGGCGACGGGGACACCGCCGGGGGACCTGGACGCGCCCCGCGCCGCCGACGACGTGACGATCCCCGTCGGATCGCTCCCGGCGACCGGCGTCCAGATCAGCCTGGGAGTCATCGCCGCAGGACTCCTCGCTCTTCTCGGCGGTCTCGTCCTGGTGACGCGACGACGTCGCCTCGGAGAAGCGTCGCTCGACGTCTGAGGCCCGAGCCGGACGGCCGGTCACCCCGTGTGGGGGACCGGCCGTTCGTCGCGGAGGTGCCCTGTTCTCGTGGGGGTGCCCTGTTCGCGCGGAGACTCGGTGTTCGTTTCTCCGCACGACCGGGGAAACCCGGCGGGACGGGGGATACCCGGCAGCGCAGTGGTGCTTCGCCTGAGCGGCGGATTCTGCGTCTTGACGTGGGTTTGGAGGAGGGGCGCCGTTCGCACGGAAGAACCCTGGTCGTGCGGAGGGCTCCCGAGCAATTCCCCGTGCGAACGGGCGTGTTCCGGTGGGGCGGGGGTCTCCGCGCCAGCGGGCGTGCTCCGCGTGTACGGGGGTCTCCGTGCGAACGGGGGCACTCCGGTGGGAGCAGTCCGGCGGGTGCGCTCCGGCGGGTGCACTCCGGCGGGTGCACTCCGGCGGGTCGGGGCCGGGGCGGACGCCGCGACAACGGACGCCGCGACAACAGACGCGGCGGTGCGGACGCTGCGGCGAAGGGGGCGGGTCAGGCCGGGGCGGGCTCCGAGACGGTGGGGCCGAAGGCGGCGGGGAGCGTGGACCGGGAGACCCGGCGCAGCTCCTCGGAGGAGACGGTGAACACGTCCTGCACCTCGAGCGTCGGCTCCGTGTCGGTCACGCCGATGCGGAGCACCGGGTAGCCGCGCCCCTCGCAGAGGCCGCGGAACTTCACGTCGTCCTCGCGCGGCACGGTCACGATCACGCGGCCGGTCGATTCGGAGAACAGCGCGGTCGCCGCGTCCACCCCGTCGCGTTCCATGAGCTCGGTCAGCCAGACGCGCGCGCCGACCCCGAAGCGCATGACGCCCTCGGCCAGCGCCTGAGCGAGGCCGCCCTCGGACAGATCGTGTGCGCTGGACACCAGCCACTCGTCGCGCGCGGCGGACAGCAGACCCGCGAGGCGCTTCTCGGCGGCGAGGTCGACCTTCGGCGGCGTGCCGCCGAGGTGGTCGTGCACGGTCTCCGCCCAGGCGGAGCCGGACAGCTCGGTCGAGGTGGTGCCGAGCAGGTAGATGTTCTGGCCCGCGTCCTGCCAGCCCGAGGGGATCCGACGGGAGACGTCGTCGATGATGCCCAGCACGCCGACCAGCGGAGTCGGGTGGATGGGGACGTCGCCGGTCTGGTTGTAGAACGAGACATTGCCGCCGGTGACGGGCGTGCCCAGCTCGTAGCAGCCGTCCGCGAGCCCGTCGACGGTCTGGCCGAACTGCCACATGACCTCCGGGTTCTCCGGGGAGCCGAAGTTCAGGCAGTCGGTGATCGCGGTCGGCACCGCACCGGTGACCGCGACGTTGCGGTACGCCTCGGCGAGCGCGAGCTGCGCGCCGGCGTACGGATCGAGCTGGCAGTAGCGGCCGTTCGCGTCGGTGGCGATCGCGAATCCGAGGCCGGACTCCTCGTCCACCCGGATCATGCCCGCGTCGTCCGGGAAGGCGAGCGCCGTGTTGCCGAGCACGTAGTAGTCGTACTGGTTGGTGATCCATCGGGTGTCGGCGAGGTTCGGGGAGGCGACGAGGGCGAGGAACTGCTCGCGCAGGACCTCCGGGTCGTTCGAGCGCGGCAGGAGCTCGGCGGCGTCCGCCTGCAGGGCGTCGATCCAGGTCGGGTAGGCGACGGGGCGGTCGTACACCGGACCGTCGACGGCGACGGTGGACGGGTCGACGTCCACGATCCGCTCGCCCTTCCAGTCGATCACGAGGCGCCCGTCGCCGGTCACCTCGCCGAGCACCGAGGTCTCGACGTCCCACTTGCCGGTGACGGCGAGGAAGGCGTCGAGCTTCTCCGGCGCGACGATCGCCATCATGCGCTCCTGCGACTCCGACATGAGGATCTCCTCGGCCGTGAGCGTGGGGTCGCGCAGCAGCACGTTGTCCAGCGACACGTGCATGCCGCTGTTGCCGTTGGCGGCGAGCTCGCTCGTGGCGCAGGAGATCCCGGCGGCGCCCAGGTCCTGGATCGCCTCGACGAGCTCGTCGCGATAGAGCTCCAGGCAGCACTCGATGAGCACCTTCTCGGCGAACGGGTCGCCGACCTGCACGGCGGGACGCTTGGTGGGCCCGCCGTCGTCGAAGGAGTCCGAGGCGAGGATCGAGGCGCCGCCGATGCCGTCCCCGCCGGTGCGGGCGCCGAACAGGACGACCTTGTTGCCGACGCCGGTCGCGTTCGCGAGCTTCAGGTCCTCGTGACGGAGGACGCCCACCGCGAGCGCGTTGACGAGCGGGTTGGCCTGGTAGACGGCGTCGAAGACCGTCTCCCCGCCGATGTTCGGAAGGCCCAGGCAGTTGCCGTAGAAGCTGATCCCGCTGGTGACGCCGTGGACGACGCGGGCCGTGTCGGGGTGGTCGATCGCGCCGAAGCGGAGCGCGTCCATGACGGCCACGGGGCGGGCCCCCATGGAGATGATGTCGCGGACGATGCCGCCGACGCCGGTCGCCGCCCCCTGGAAGGGCTCGATGAAGGACGGGTGGTTGTGCGACTCCGCCTTGAACGTGACGGCCCAGCCCTCGCCCACGTCGATGACGCCCGCGTTCTGGCCCATGCCCACCATGAGGCGCTCGCGCATCTCGTCGGACACCTTCTGTCCGAACCGGCGCAGGTAGTTCTTCGACGACTTGTAGGAGCAGTGCTCCGACCACATCACGGAGTACATCGCCAGCTCGCCGGAGGTGGGGCGGCGGCCCAGGATCTCCCGAATCCGGGCGTACTCGTCGTCCTTGAGGCCGAGCGCCGCGTACGGCTGCTCCTTCTCGGGGGTCGCGCGGGCGTTCTCGACGGAGTCGGGGACGTGGACGGGGGCTTCGGACGTGGTCACGCGGGCTCCTGGAGAAGAGGGAGGCGGGGCCCGTCCAGTCTACCGGCGGGGTGCCGCGCGCGATCCCCGCCGCGGGCGGCGCGAGACGGCGCTCGTCCTCCACGGATCGCCCTCGCCGCGATCTTCTCCCCGGCCCGCGTCGACGGCCATCCGCGCCCGCACGCCGCTCCGTATCGTGCAGGGACCTGGTGCCCTACCGAACGGAGTCGTACTCTGATGACAGCAATGACAGCAATCGCTCGAGGGGGTGGCGCGATGGCGACCATCACGGTGCGCGGTCTCGACGACGAGACGGTCCGGGCGCTCAAGGTCCGCGCCGCACAGGCCGGCCGGTCCATGGAGGCAGAGGTCCGCGAGATCCTCGCCGATGCCGTCCGCGGGCACGGCGACGAGTACGGCTTCGGCACGATGCTCAGGGAGCGGTTCCGCGGATTGGGGCCATTGGACATCCCGCCGCGGACCGACATGGGCCGGACTGTGGATCTCTCGTGATCGTCCTTGATACGAACGTCATCTCCGAGACGATGCGCGAGCGGCCGGACGAAGCGGTCATGCGATGGCTGGAGGGACGACCGCGCGCGACGCTGTGAACCACCGCGGTCACCATCGCCGAACTGGCTGCCGGGATCGCTCGCATGCCCCAGGGGTGGAAGCGGGGCCGATTCGAAGAGGAGTTGGCGGGGATGATCGCGGACGACTTCGAGGGGCGGATTCTTCCGTTCGCGACCGCGAGCGCCGTGGCGTATGGCCGGATCCGGGCGACGCGGGAGGTCGAAGGTCGCCCGATGGGGCTGGCCGACGCGCAGATCGCCGCCATGGTGGCCGCCGCCGGGGCGACGCTCGCGACGCGGAACGTGCGGGACTTCTCGGCGACGGGGATCACGGTCGTGGATCCGTGGACGGCGGTGTCGTCCCCGGACTGACTCGTCCTCCGGGCGGCCGGGCGACCGCGTGCTCCTCGGGACGGGTGGGGAGATCGCCGGCCGTCATGCGGGCGGCCACTGCGGGTGGCGGGCGACGGCGACGCGGGCGGCGAGGTCCGTGAGCACCGCGGAATCGCGGGGCTCCAGTCCCAGCGTGCGCGCGATCCCCAGGGCGAGGAGGGCGTGCCCGGCCGCGCTCGGGTGGAAGGCGTCGTCGAGAAGGCCCCAGGGCATCCCCTCGTTGCCCGGCCCGGTGCCCGCCGAGAACTCCGTGAACGCGGCGTGCTGGTCCACGAGGATCACCCCCGCGTCGGACGCCACGTCGCGGATCGCCTGGGCGAAGTCCTCGATCCGCTCCCGGTCCGGCGCGTGCCGCAGGTCGATCGAGGGCGGCGTCTGGAGCATGGGCACGGCGCCGATCCCGCGGACCCGCCGGACGAACTCGCCGATCGACGCGGCGAAGTCCGCCGCCTCGATGACCGGATCCAGCCACGTGGTCGTGCAGTCGTTCGTCCCGATCATCAGCGTGACCACGTCCGGACGCCAGTCCGCGACCCGGCGGGCGAAGTCGGCCAGGATCAGATCCGCGCGCCACCCGGTGACGGCGGTGTTGATCACGACGTCCTGCACACGGCCGAGGTCGCCGCGGATGAGCTCGTGCAGGTGATCGACGTAGTTTCGCGCCCCGCGGGTGTGGATCAGCCCGTGCGTGATCGAGTCCCCGGTCAGCACCCAGGTCAGCGGCGTCCCGGCGGCGAGCGCATCCGCCAGTCGCGCGCGGTCCTCGCTCACCGGCGCACGTCCAGCCGCACGTCGAGGAACCGCGGGCGGTAGATCGAGGCGTCGTCGTACACGTCGCCGACGTTGTCGAAGGTGTTGACGTTGTAGGTGACGAGGATCCGGTTCCCCGTGCGCAGATTCGGGTGCTCGTGGGCGTTGTACGTGAAGACGTCCGCGTCGCCGTAGCTGCCGGCGAGCCCCGTCTCCGGGGTGCGGTACAGCTCGACCGGGTCGGTGAACGGCCCGGTCGGAGAGCAGGAGGTCCGGGCGACGATGCGCGTGCTGAACAGCTCCGAGGTGTCCTGGGTCACGAGCAGGTAGCCGTCGCGGAACCGCGCGACGCTGAACTCGTTCGCGACGTACGGGACGACCGGGACGGCGTCGGCCTCCTGATCGGACCAGCCGGATCCGTCCCAGAACGACCAGTCGCCCGCGATCCCGTCCTGCCCCTGCGCCCGGGCGACATAGGCCGAGCGGACGCCGCCGGGATCGGCGATCCCGTAGATGTACGTCGTCGGACCCTCCTCGAGCGTCCAGGATCCCCAGTTGATGCCCGTCTCGGAGGGGCGGTCGACGATCGTGTCGAGCTGGAGGCCGTCGCCGTCGAGGATCGCCAGACGATTGGCGGTCCAGCGGAAATCGAAGCTCCCGGATCCCGTCCGCTCGAACTGCAGCAGCGGGACCTGCACCGTGCCGTGCGCGCCGGGCGTCGGATCCCCGATCCAGTACCAGCGGCCGTCGGGCTCGGGCGGGATGATGCCGGCGGGCGCCTCGGGCGTTCCGCCGGTCACGGTCGTCATGCCGCCGCGGCGGTCCTCGAGCACCACGGAGTTGTTCACGAACGGGGAGTCCGCGGGGCGCGAGCCGTCGGGGTTCACGGTGCCGAGGAAGGTGTCCGAGAAGAACCACCCGGTGGTGCCGCCGGGCCGAGGCAGCGAGAAGGTGCTGTCGCCGCCGGTCCATGCCCCGCCCGTCTCCGCGTACGAGCGGAAGCGGTCGGTCAGCTCCTCGTTCACGGTCGTCGTGGCCGTGAGCGTGCCGTCGGTGAGCGCGCACTGCCCGGGGCCGCGGCCGCCGGGGCTGGCGGGGGAGGCCGCGGACGCCGGGGCGGACACCGCGACGTCGGCGCAGAGGGAGGCCGCCGCGACCGCCGCCGCGATCCATCGTCTGTTCATGTCGATCACTCCTTCGTGTTCGGTGGGGTACTGCGTTTCGTCTCGCTTCGCTCGCTCAGCCGACCGGGGGTGGGGGCGTTTCGTCTCGCGGAGACCTGCACTGAGCGAGCCTGCGAGTCGAAGTGTCGCTCAACGACCGGGGGCGGGGCGGGCGTCGGTCGTTGAGCGAGGAGCGCAGCGACGAGACGAAACGCGGGATCCGATCCTCGTGTCCTCCTCCGTCCGCTCAGCCGACCGGGGTCACGGCGCCGGCGGCGTCCACGTCGTACGCGCGGCCCGCGACCCGGAGGCCGCGGAGCCTCGCATGCGGGTCCAGCGCCGCGACGCACCCGGCGGCGCGCACGGTGCCGTCGGCCGAGACGGAGACGCCGAACAGCGCCTCGACCACGAGCTCGATCCACGCGCCGGACGACGAGCACGCCCAGTCGATGATGTAGGGCAGCTGCGGCGGGGCCTTGCGGGCGCCGCCACCGATGCCGGGGACCGCCTCCTCGACGAAGTGCGCCTGCCCCATCGGCCCCTGGTTCGCCGTGCGCGACAGCCCCTCGATCCACGCTGTCAGGACCTCCGGCGCCCCCAGCGCCGCCAGGGCGCGCCCGGCATCGGCGGGCCACGCCGGGTACGCGCCGTTCCACTGATGGTCCGGCCGCGGACTGTAGCTGGCGTCCGGGTCCCACGGGGAGAGCGCCCGCATCCAGTTCTCCGTCTGCAGCTCGCGGCGGAAGAACGCCACCATCTCGTCGCGCACGTCCGGTGAGAGGTCCCCGGCGATGGTCGTCCCGACGACGCTGAAGTCGTAGCAGTGCCGGACGGGCAGGAGCGTCCCGTCCGGCTGCCCCGCGGAGAAGACCCCCTCGCCGGGGACGTAGCGCGCGACGATGGCGGGGACCAGCGCCGCGGCCTCGGCACGCAGCTCCGCGGCCTCCGCCTCCTCGCCGCGCAGATCGGCGAGGCCGGCCGCCGTCCGCATGCTCCACACGTTCGCGGCGTTGAGCCCTGCGACCTCGTGCGTGTATGAGCTCACGCACTCGAGCAGGTTGTCGATCTCGCCGTAGTCGGCGAGCGGGGAGTCGCGGCGGAGCGCCTTCCACGCGGTCGCCCAGTGCCGGACCGACTCCGCGACGGTGGCATCGCCGACCACCTCGTCGAGGAACCCGGCGTCGCCGGTGAAGCGGACGTAGTCGTGCACCAGGCGGGTCATCGCGTAGTCGTTCACCGAGTACCAGCGCCCGACCGGGCCCCCGGTGAGCGAGGACGTGCCGAAGTGCGAGTGGATGTCCAGCGAGATCCAGTGCCGCACCTGGTTGCGCATCTCGGCCGGGTCGAGCAGGGCGTGACTGACGGAGCTGAGACTGTAGTCCCAGATGAAGGTGGTGGTTCCCCAGTAGTTCGGCATGAGGGTGTCGTAGGAGCGGCCCAGGACGTTCCCCGCGAAGTCCCGGCGGAACCAGATGACGCCGAGGACGGCCCACCAGTACAGCCGCCGCAGCGCCGCGGAGGAGGTCTCCAGGACCGGCAGCGCACCGGAGAACTCGTCGTCGTCCGGGTCGAACGCGGCCCCCAACTGGCGGTTCCAGAACTCCTCGGCCGCACCGACGGCCGCGGGGACGGACGCCGCCACGGCGTCGTACGTCTCGACGGCCGATGCCCGCGTGGTTCCGATCGCCTGCACATAGCCCGCGCGTGCGGATCCGCCGGCCGGCACGCGGAGGGTCGTCCCCAGCTCCCCTCCGCGGCCGTTCCCGCCGATCCCCAGGTCGAACGCGTCCTCCCCGCCCGTCGCGGCACCGGCGACGCCGCTCAGCCGCGCCGTGCCGTCGACGATCCCCTGCACGCTCCAGGCGCGTTCATCCGCCGACGAGAACACGAGGCGCCCGTCGTCCGCGATCACCGCGTCCTGCTCGGACGGCGACTCCGCATCCAGCCATGCCGTGGGGGATCGGGTCGCCCGGGCGGCGGCGGAGAGGCCGATCCGCACGTCCCGGTCCGCCTCCCCCGTGTTGCGGACGACGATGTCGACGGCCACGGCGGTGCGCCCCGGGACGCAGACCGTGGTGGTCTCGATCTCCAGCGTGCCGAGCGTCGCGCGGCGGACGACCCGGTCCGGGCGCCACTCGTGCGTGACCGGCACGCCGTGGGAGAGGAACAGCCTCCCGTCGACGAACAGCATCGCGGTCTGCGTCAGTCCCTGCGACACCGGCGGGAACTGCACGGCGCTCAGCGCGGTGAGATCGTGATCGACCCGCACGGTCCCGATCAGGTTCGTCAGGCCGGACGGCGCGATCATGTCGTCGTCGTGGTGGGTGACGGGGTCCGCGGCGAGATCCTCGACGGTGGGGATGAGCGGGAGCATGATGCCTTTCCGGGGGAGGGTCAGTACTGGCCGAGCGCGAGGCCCTTGGCGAAGAAGCGCTGGGTGCACAGGAACAGGACGACGGTCGGCAGGGAGACGAGCACCGCCGCGGCGAGCACGACGGACATCTGGGCGCCGCCGTAGGTGCTCTGCATGCCGGAGAGCGTCGTGATGATCGGCCGGATGTCGTCGGACTGGCTCAGGGTCAGGCCGAGCAGCAGGTCGTTCCAGACGAACGTGGCCTGCAGGATGAAGATCGCCACGAGCGCGCTCGACGCCATCGGCAGGTACATGCGCGTGAAGATCCGCCAGGTCGTCGCGCCGTCCAGCACCGCCGCCTCGAAGACGTTGTGGGCGACGCCGGTGAAGAAGTTCCGCATGACGAACGCGGAGAACGGCACCGAGATCACCGTGTAGATGATCACCATCCCGATCCGGGTGTCGAACAGGCCGATCCGGGAGTACGCGTCGAACAGCGGCAGCAGCACCATCTGCAGGGGGAACACCGTGCCGCCGAAGATGACCACGAACCAGAGGAAGCCCCGCTTCAGCCGCAGCGCGACGATGGCGAACCCGGCGGCGGCGCCCACGAGGACGGCGATCGTCGGGGAGACGATCGAGTACACCAGCGTGCTGACGATGCTGTTGCCGAGGCCGGAGAGCGCGAAGGCGTCGGCGAAGTTCTGGAGCAGGTGGAAGTCGGTGGGGATCCAGGACTCCTTGGAGGTGAACGTCGCCGGATCCTTCATCGCGTTCACGACGAGGAGGTAGGCGGGCAACAGCCAGAGGATCCCGAGGAGGACGAGGACGACGGTGCGGATGATGCGGGACATGTCACACCTCGTTCTTCGGGGACAGCTGCTGGCGGAGGTAGAGCACCGAGGCGATCAGGGTGATCACGGTGAGGAACACCGCGATCGCCGACCCGAGACCGTAGTCGCTGTTGACGAAGGTCTCCTTGTACATCGTCAGCGCGAGCGTCTCCGAGACGGTGCCGGGGCCGCCCTTGGTCATGCCCCAGACGATGTCGAAGGTCTTCAGGCTGGCGACGATCGAGAGCCCGACGACCACGGCGGTGAGCGGGCGCAGCATCGGCCACAGGATGCTGCCGAAGAGGCGGATGCCGCCTGCGCCGTCGATGCGCGCCGCCTCCAGCGGCTCCTTCGGGATCGCCTGGAGGCCGATCGTGAACAGCAGGGCGTTGACGCCGACGCCCTGCCACGACGAGGCGATGATCATCACGACCGTGTTCAGCGGCGCGTCCAGGAGCCACCGCGGCGGGTCCGCGATGCCGAACGCCGCCAGCGCCTGGTCGAGCGCGCCGCCGGAGGAGAGGATGAACGACCACACCACGCCCACGCCGATGCCGGACAGGGCGTAGGGGATGAGGAAGGGCAGGCGCAGCCAGGCGCCGCCGCGCAGGTTCCAGGTGAGCAGGGCGATCGTCAGGCCGATGCCGACCGGGATGATCAGGGTGCCGACCACCCAGAGGACGGTGTTCACGGCGGAGCCGACGAAGTCGCCGTCGGTGAGCATCTCCACGTAGTTGTCGATGCCCACCCATTTCGGGCTGCCGAGCCCGTTGTAGCGGGTGAAGCTGAGGAACACCGTCCACAGCAGCGGAAGGTAGAGCAGGACGGCGACCAGGAGCACGCCCGGGGCGATGAAGCCCCGGGCGGACCACTGGTAGGGCGAGGTCTGACGCGCCATCCGCCCGTCTACTCCTGCTCGGCCCAGTACTTGTCGGCCGTGGCCTGGATCTTCTCGAGGAACGGCATCGGATCGCCGGGGTTGGCGTTGAAGGCGCCGAACTGCTCGATCGCCGTCGTGACGATCGCCGTGGGCATCGCCTCGAAGAACCGGTCGTACAGGGAGTAGCCCTCGCCGGCGATCTGCTCGCCGAGCTCGGCGAGGGCGGGGTCGGAGACCGTGGCCTTCGGGTTGAAGGCGACGTCGCCGTGGGCGTCGTTCCACGCGGTCTGGGCCTCGGCGGACATCCACCACTCGGAGTAGGCGAGCCCGAGATCCTTCTGCGTCGAGCTCTCGGCCACGCAGATCGGACCGGACTCGACCGCCACCGGCGTGGTGTCGAGCGCGTCGTTCACCGCAGGGATCGCGAACATCCCGAAGTCGTCGGGCGTCATGCCCGCCCCCTCGAGGTTGCCGGCGAAGAACGTCCCGAAGTCGATCATCGCGAAATCGCCCTGCTTGAGCGCCACGGCCGGATCCGTCGTGCTGCCGGGATCGCTGAACCAGCCCTTCTTCTGCTCGTCCAGCCACAGCTCCATCACCTCGACGATCTCGGGGTCGGTGTACTTCACCTCGCCCGTGGTGAGCCCGGCGTAGAGGTCCGGGTCGGTCGAGGCGACGAGGTGCTGGAACCACGGGAAGGTGAACAGGGTGCTGGTCTGGTAGTAGGGCGTCACCCCGGCGGCCTTGAGCTTCTCGGCCGCGGCGTTCAGCTCCGCCCAGCTCGTCGGGACCTCGATGCCGTTCTCGGCGAAGAGGGCCTTGTTGTAGAACATGACCCAGTAGGCGATGTTCATCGGCACGCAGTACTGCTTGCCGTCGAACGTGTACCCCTTGGCGAGGTCATCGCTCACCCAGCCCTCGCCGATGGCCTTCTCCCAGATGTCGGTGGTCTCCGCGACCAGGCCCTCCTCGACCAGCTGCGCGAGCGACTCGCCGGTGTGCCAGGTGAACAGACCCGGGGACTTGTTCGTGCGGAACGACTGCTTGACGAACGCGTCGTACTGGTTCGCATCCGAGTAGCCGGTGGTCTTGAGCGTGATGCCGACGGCCTCTCCGCTGGCGGTGTTCAGGGACTCGAAGTCGGGCTTCCACGCGGCCTTGTCCGTGTAGAAGTCGAGCGTGCCGGTGACCTCGCCGGATCCGGACTCGCCGGTTCCCCCGGAGCATCCGGCGAGCGCCGAGACGGCGATGATCAGCCCCGCCGCCGTGGCGGCGGTCCTTCGTCGCGAAATCATGCAGAACTCCCTTGTTCATGGTGCTGTTCGGTGTCATCCGACTTGGTATCGTTACCAGAAACCTGGACTCACGCTACCAAGCCGCATCGGTGCGGTGCAAGGGATGCAGTGGCTCGAAGCCCCCGCGATCCCCTCGATGTTCGGTTGTGCGGTGTTCGGTTGTCGGGTGTTCAGTTGTCGGTCGTGCCGGCGCGGGCCGTCTCCGGCCCCGTCATGGCCGTCCCCCTGACGAACGCCTTGACGGTCGCGAAGCGCGCGCTGCGGGAGTGCTCGGTCCGCTCGATCCGGTAGCGGCCCACGGCGGCGGGGACGATGAAGGTCTCGGCGTAGTGGACGACGAACGGCGCGAACGCTCCGGTCGGGCTGACGACGCGGACCTCGTCGCCCTCCACGAGGTTCAGCACGTTGACGGTGCCCTCCGTGTCGTGGTCGGCGCCCTGACGGAACCAGTGCCGCCGCACCTCGATGAACTCCAGTTCGTGAAGGCCCGTGCTCTCCTCCACGACGTCGTCGTCCGACCGGACGGTCTCGACCCGGTCGATGAGGTTCTCCGTCACCCAGGCCGTGTCGCGGTCCCACTGGATGTTGCGCGCGCCGTGGTCGAGGTGGACCGGGCGGGGCACGCCGTCCAGGCCCACGCGCCCCCAGTCCCAGAGCTTGAACGTGAAGATGAACGGCGTCGCGGAGATCTCCAGCACCATCGAGTTCGCCCCGGAGCAGTGCACAGTGCCCGCCGGGATCGCGAAGTGGTCGTGCTTGTGCGCCGGGAAGGCGTTGACGTACTCGTCCGCGGGGAACGGGTGCTCGCCGTCCTGCGCCGTGGCGAGGTCGCGCAGCATGGCGTCGCGGTCGACGCCCTCCTTGGTGCCGAGGTACACGACGGCGTCGTCCCCGGCGTCGAGCATGTAGTAGCTCTCGTCCTGGGTGTAGTGCATCCCGAAGGTGTTCTGGATGTAGTCGGTGAGCGGGTGCACCTGGAGGCTGAGGTTCCCGCCGTCCATCGTGTCCAGGAAGTCGAAGCGGATCGGGAACTCGGCGCCGAAGCGGGCGAACGTCTTCGCGCCCAGGAGCTCCACGGGCCGGCTGAACACCAGGTCCAGGGCGGGGATCTCCACCACGCCGCCGTCGCCCTGCAGCAGCAGCGAGTTCTCCTCCGGGACGCAGTCGAAGCACCAGGCGTAGTTGTCCTTGGACGGGTCCAGCCCGATGAGGTTCTTCATCCACTGCCCGCCCCAGACGCCGGGGTCGAAGAACGGCACGACGCGGAACGGTCGGGCCGCCGCGTCCCGCAGGGCTCCGCGGAAGGCGTCGCCGGTGATCATCCCGGCCTCCGGCGCATCGGGGTGCGGCTCGGCGGGGGCGATCGCGTTGCCGTCCACGACGACGTCGACGATGTCGAAGAGGTCCCGCTTGTGCCGGTCGGCGACCCGCCACTCCACGAAGAACCCGCGCTTGTACTTGCGCAGGTTGTCCTCGCCGGGGTTGTCCGCGCGCCAGTTGGTCGCGCCGGCGCGCTGGCGCAGCTGGATCTCCCAGCGCGCCATGTCGACGAGGACGAGGGCGGAGGGGCCGGCGAGATGCGGGACGAGCAGCCCCGCTCCCCAGCCGACGACGACGGTCGGACCGCGCAGTTCCGCGGCGAGGGCCGCCAGGGCGGCGTCGTCGTAGAAGTCGGCGAGGGTGAAATGGCTCATCACGCCGAAGACGCGGTCGTCGGTGAGGTTCGGGGCGATCAGGCGCTCGACGTCGGCGACGGGGTGCGCCGCCTCCTCGACGTCGCGCACGGTCCAGTCCGGGAGGGCGGCACGGATCCGGGCGGTCACCGCGACGACGTCGGCGCCGGGGTAGGCGTCGACGAGGAGCACGGGGAAGGTCCCGGCCGCGCGGGCGCGCTCCTCGGCGATCGCCGCGGCGGCCCGCCAGCCCTCCGGGCCCCGCAGGATCCGCTCGCCCGGCGGCAGCGGGACGGTGGGCTGCGTGTCGTAGCGCCCCCGGACCGTGTGGCCGTCGTGCATGTCGTTGATGGGGGTGGTCACTGATCCTCCTGCGGACGGGAAAGGGCGGTGCGGGCCAGGACGCTCAGGCCGCGGGCGACCGAGAGCTCGGGCTCCGGCGGGACGAGGAAGCGCGGGGCCGTCACGGACGGCCAGAGGTGGGCGCGGGCGTACGACTCGAGGGGCGCGCGCACGGCGTCTCCGGCGCGCAGGACTCCGCCGGAGAGGACGACCACGGCGGGGTCGTACATGTGGATCAGGGTGACGACGGTCGCGCCCCACACGTGCAGGAAGGCGTCGCGGATGCCGGCATGGGCGTCGTCGGCGAAGAGGTCGCGGAGCGTGAGGGCGGCGCCCGTCGGGGACTGCTGCGCGAGCGCGGCGCTGCTGGCCAGCGCCTCGCCGCAGCCGACGTTGCCGCAGGGGCAGACCGGGCCGTTGCGGTCGATCGTGACGTGGCCCCCGAGGATCCCCGCGTGCCCGCGGCGACCGCGGAGCGGGACGCCGGCGATCTGGGCCGCGGTGCCGATCCCGGTGCCCAGGGTCACCAGGACGGCGTCGCGCTCGCCCGCGGCGACGCCGCTCGTGGTCTCGCCGACGAGGGCGGCGCGCGCGTCGTTCTCGACGACGGCCGGGGCGCCGAACTCGGCCGCGGACCAGGCCCGGAGGTCGAGGTCCCGGAACGCGTCGTACTTGGCGTTCGCATGGAGCATCCGGCCGGAGTCCGGATCCACGACGCCCGGGACCGCGATGCCGACCGCGTCGGGAGCGTCTCCTGCCTCCGCGAGGAGCGCGCGAGCCGAGGCCGCCGCGGCGTCGAGGTCGCCCGCGTCGCGGCGCGCGTCGAGGCGGGCGGAGGAGAGGATCCGGTCGTCGGCGGCGACGGCGATCTTGATCCCGGTGCCGCCGAAGTCGATGCACAGCTCCATCGGTGCTCCTCTCGCGTGATTGGTAACGTTATCAAGATCCGAGAGGCGCTGTCAACGGCCGGATCCGGCTGCCCTGACGACTCGGGAGGACGCAGCGATCCGAGGGGGCCCGGTCAGCGCACGCCCAGGCGGAGGGACACCGGAAGCTCGATCTCGCGCGGCGCGGCCTCCCCGCCGCCGCCGTCCAGACGGTCCAGCAGCAGACGTGCCGCGGTGCGCCCGAGCTCGCGCGGGTCGTGGTCGATGACGCTGAGCGGCACCGGCGACAGCTCGGCGAGCTCGAAGTCGTCGAAGCTCACGATCTCCGGGAACGCGTCCGCGGTGCGGAGCCCCGTGGCGAGCTGGACGCCGATCTCCTTGAGCGCCCCGATCGCGTTGCGGTTGTTGGCGCAGAAGATCGCGGTCGGCGGGTTCTCCGCCCGGAGCAGGGCGCGCGTGGCCTCCCTGGCCTGGTCCA
Source organism: Microbacterium sp. CCNWLW41 (assembly GCF_037083505.1). Lineage (NCBI taxonomy): Bacteria > Bacillati > Actinomycetota > Actinomycetes > Micrococcales > Microbacteriaceae > Microbacterium > Microbacterium sp. CCNWLW41. The sequence goes on along the minus strand of NZ_JBAOJP010000002.1, from coordinate 38,728 downwards.
CCGTCTGCTGGGCGGTCGCCACCAGCCGCGGGTCCGCCGTGAGGCCGCGTGCCGCCAGTGCCCGCAGGTAGCCCGCATGCCGTCGCGCCCCCGTGAAGATGGACAGCGCGTTGCCCAGGTACCCGATCCGCGTGTGCCCGCGGTCGATCAGCGCGATCGTGCCCCGGAAGGCCCCGTCCTCGTCGGCGAGGACCACGCTGTCCGCCTCCAGCCCCTCGATCCGCCGGGAGGCGAGCACGACCGGGACCCCCTGTCGCTGCGAATGCTCGAGGTGGGCCGAGGACGCCGCGGCCGGCACGACGACCAGCCCGTCGACGCGGCGGCCCAGGAAGTCGCCGACCAGCTCGGCCTCCCGGGACGCGTCCTCGGAGGTGTTTCCCAGGAGGATGCGGCGGCCGGCGAGGGCCGCCTCCTCCTCGACGCCCAGCGCGAACGTGCCGTAATAGGGGTTGGCGATGTTGGTGATCGCGACGCCGATGAGCCCGCTGCTGTGCCCGGGGCGGATGCTCCGGGCGTTCTCGTTGCGGTGGTAGCCGAGCTCGGCGACGGCGGCAAGCACCCTCTCCTGGACCTCAGGCTTGACGTTCCGGCCGCCCGAGAGCGTGCGCGAGACCGTCATCGGACTCACGCCCGCGCGCTGGGCGACCTCCTTGACGGTCGGACGATGCGCTCGTTCGCCCATGCCCTGCCCTCCCGTCGCAGCCCGCTGAGGGAACGTTATCAAAGGACGCCGTCGCCGTACGCGGCTCCACTGCCTACGGGCTTCCCCGTATCCCGGGCGGCGGGAGCCGGGCCCGCGCCGGCCCGCGACGCCCGGAATGACGGGGATGTCACGGAGGAACCGCCGTCGGCGTCCCGCACGCCGTCCGGCGCGGGCGCGGGGCCACCTAGGGTGCAGGGGAACGACGACGCGAGGGGAGCGGGGGATGGGCGACGCGACGCCCGCCGTGGCGGCCCCGGGGGCGCGGCCCGGCGGTGCCCGTCCTCCGCGGACCGCGATGCGCGTCGTGCGGATGGCGCTCACGTGGACCGCCGTCGCCGCCGTCTTCGTCGCCGCCGGCTTCGCCGTGCGCGCCAACGGACGCGCCGTGGCCGCCGCTCTCGACTCGTACGAGCCGGGGCACGTCGCCCTTGCCGGCGTGGTCGTGCTCGCCGGGATCCTCTGCTCGGCGCTCGGCTGGCATGCGCTGCTGGACAGTCTCGGCACGCGCGTCCGGTTCCGCCGGGCGGCGCCGCTGTACTTCGTCGGCATGCTCGGCAAGTACGTGCCCGGATCCGTGTGGGCCTACGTCCTCCAGATCGCGCTCGCTCGCCGGGCGGGGATCCGCCGGACCCAGACGCTCGCGACGACGCTCGCGAACGTCGCGGTGGTCGCGGTCTCGGGCCTCGCGGTCGGGATCCTGACGATCCCGGAGCTCTCCGGCCAGCCCGCCTACCGCCCCTACCTGTGGCTGTTCGTGTTCGTGCCGGTGATCGTGGTCCTGCTGATCCCCGCCGTCTTCAACCGGCTGCTGCTGCTCGCGCTGCGGCTGGTCCGCGTGACCCCGCCCGACGCGGTCCTGCGCGTCGTCCCGCTGCTGCGCGCCGCGGGCTGGAGCGCCCTGGGCTACGGGCTCTTCGGCCTGCACCTGTGGCTGCTGCTGCCGCTGCACGCGGCGGACGGGTCCGCGCTGCTGCTGTGCATCGGGTCGATGGGGCTGGCGATGATCGCCAGTCTGGTGTTCTTCATCCTTCCCGCGGGCCTCGGGGCGCGGGAGGCGGTGATCGTCGCCGTGCTCGCGCCCGCGGTCGGGACCGGTGCGGCGCTGGCGGCGGCCCTCGTCTCGCGACTGCTGTTCACCGTCGGCGACCTCGCTCTGGCCGGCGGCGCCCTCGGTTGGGGCGCGGTCCTGCGGGGCCGTGCCCGGCGGGACGGGACCACCGGGCGGGTGCGCGTCCCGGCGCCGCCCGAGGCGTCGGCGCGGACTCCCCTCGACGAGGTCGCCGTCGTGCCGCCGGCGCGGGAGGAGGCGTGAGACGAGCGCTCGGCGGGGGAACGCTGGTCGCCGTCCTCCTCGTGACGGCCCTGGTGGCGGGGTGCGCGCCCGTCGCGGCGGGCTCCGATCCGGTCCCCTCGTCGCAGGGCGCCCCGCCGACGCCCGCCTCGTCGCCGACCGCGACGGCGGCCCCCTCGGGCACGCAGCCGCGGGAGGTCGCCTATGCCAGTGCGGAGCTCGGATTCCAGGGCCGGTGGATCGTGCTCGACGGTGCGGAGGAGTTCAACCGCCGGGTCGACGGCTTCGTCCGCGCGCAGATCGAGGCCGACCATCCGGGCTTCGCCGCACGGCTCCCGGACGACGGGGGGATCGCCGCGGGGGAGCTGGCCGAGGCCACGCTGCGCATCGACGGCACGGTCGTCCAGGACCGGGGGACCGTCCTGGGCGTGCGCCTGAGCGCGCGGCGCGAGGACGGCGTCGCCTGGCGGACCGTGTTCGCGAACACCCGCGGCGGGGCCTGGGAGGGGCGAGACCTGCTGACCGAGGAGGCACGGGACGCGCTGACCGAGCGCGTCGGCGCCGCGGCGCTGGACGGCCTCTCGTTCGACCGGGACGGCGGGATCGTGTTCGGCGACGGATCCGCCGCGGGTCTGCCGGCGGACGAGGCGCGGGCGATGCTCACGGACGCCGGGCGGGAGGTCCAGGCCGCCGCGCAGGGCACCGCGCCGTTCGCCGGCCCCGAGGACGGCGCGGCGCCGCACGTGCCCTGCACGCTGATCGCGTGCGTCGCGCTGACGTACGACGACGGGCCGGACCCCGTCACGACGCCGCAGCTGCTCGACCTCCTCGACGCGGCCCGGGTCCCGGCGACCTTCTTCGTCGAGGGGCGCGACGCCGCGGCGCATCCGGGCATCGTCCGCCGCGCGGCCGCGGCCGGCCATGCGATCGAGAACCACACGTGGGATCACGCCGACCTCGCGCTGATCCCTGCCGAGGCGGTCCGCGAGCAGCTCGCGGCCACGGACGAGGCGGTGGTCGCGGCCGGGGTCCCGGCGCCGACGTCCGTGCGCGCCCCCTACGGCTCCGAGGGCGGAGCCGCGCGGGAGGCCGCGGGCAAACCGCTGATCTTCTGGAGCGTCGACAGCTTCGACTGGGAGAGCCTGGATCCGGCCGTGTTCGTGCCGCGCGTGTGGGACCGGATCGAGCCCGGGGGCGTCGTGCTCATGCACGACGTGCATCCGTCCACGATCGCCGGACAGCAGGAGCTCATCGACACGCTCCGGGAGCGCGGCTACACGTTCGTCACGGTCCCTCAGCTGTTCGCCGGGGTCGACCTGGTCGCGGGCGAGGAGTACTCGTGCCTCGGCGAGGGGACCGGGGACACCGGGCGCAGCTGCGTGATGCCCTGACGCGTCGGGGCCTCAGCGGAGGCCGCAGGCGGTGATGCGGAACAGGCGTCGCTCGCCGTCGGCGAGGACCTCCTCGAATCCGTCGCCGCCGGTCACCGTCCCGATCCCCGGGTAGCGTTCCGCCTCCGGGAACCCGCCGACGACCCGGCCGAGCTGGATCACCCACCGCACGCCGGTGCGCTCCAGGGCGGCGCACACGTCCGGGCGGGAGGGGGCGTGGACGAGGTCCGCCATGAGCAGCAGGTCGTCCTCGGAGTAGGTGTAGTTGAGGTGCGGGATGAGCACGGGGACGCCGGCGAACGCGTAGAGCTCGGCGCTGCCGTCGTAGGGGTTGTTCGCGACGATCTCGCCGTCGGGGACGACGTCGGCGACGCGCTGCATGAACGCGATCTCCCCGGGGCCGACGAGGTCCGCGTCCTCGGTCAGCACGTACGCGTTCCGCGTCATGCCCACCTCGTGGTCGATCACCCGGACCTGCGTGAGCGGGATCAGCGCGACGACCGCCAGGACGGTCACGGCGGGCGCGAGCGCGGGCAGGGACGCACCGCGGAGGCGGCCGACGGCCGCGGTGGCGGCGGAGACGATCGCCGCGGCGCCGAGGGCGGCCAGCGGCACCGCCGGGATCGCGAGAAGACCCGCGATCCGGAACCAGTCCTCGTACCAGGGGCCGGTCACGGCCGTGCGGAACGCCGAGCGCGGGAACCCCGTCACGACGACGTACAGGAACCCGGCGACGGCGTAGGACAGCGGCAGCCAGAGCAGGTCGCGCCGGCGCACGGCGATGACGACGACGGCCACCGCGATGCAGCCCGCGGCGGCGACGGCCACCGGACCGCCGACCGGAGCGGAAGCCAGGAATCCGAGGACGGCCTTGCCGAGCGTGTGCGGCGTCTCCCATCCCGGGAACCCGTTGCGCGGCCGGGTGACGATCCACACGCCGACCACGGCGATCGCCGTCCCCGCCGCCGCGAGGACCGGGAGGAGCGGTCCGCGTCCGGCGGAGCGACGGATCCGCGCCCAGCGGACGATCGCGGCACCGACGGCCGGGACCGACAGGCCGATCACGGCGACGGCGACGCTGGGATGGCAGAACGCCAGTCCGGCCGCGGCGAGCACGCCGAGCAGGAGCGCGCCGAGCCAGGAGGAGCGGTCGGCGCGGGCGAGGCGGAGAGCGGAGAGCACGAGGGCGAGCACACCGGGGGCCAGTGCGACGCCGCAGAAGTACGGCAGCACGGTGCCCCACTCCAGCAGCCGCAGGGGGAAGACCGTGAAGGCGGCGGCGAACACGCCCGCGAAGAGGAGGATGCCGGGGCGTGGCCCCGCGACCGCCCGGGTGAGCGCGAGCACGCCGACGGACCAGACCACCGCGGCGAGGGCGACGTTGGCGGCGCTGATCGCGAGCGGGATCTGCCAGGGACTCGCCGGCAGGGTCTGCGCGACGAGGGCGACCAGATCGTGCCACCCCGCGGGGTAGAACGCCAGCACGCCGTCGGCGTGGCCCATGAGCACGCCCAAGGTCAGCGACGAGCCGTCGCCGGTGTCGAGCGTCCGCCGCACGCCGTTGAGGTGGAAGACGATGTCGAAGCGCTGCGAGAAGTTCCGAGGGCCGATCAGCGCCTCGGTCACCCGCCAGGTCAGCAGACCGACGGCGATCACGAGCCCGCCGCCGAACGCGAGGCGGCCGAGCCCGGTCCGAGCGCTCGCCGCGGAGGCGGGGTCGTCCGCCGGGCCGGTCCGTGCGGGGCGCGGGGCGGGCGGCGCGATCCGGCGGACGAGCAGACCGACGCCGCCCGCGACCACGAGCGCGACGCCGGTACCCGCGGCGACCGGCCCGTACCCGAACGGCACGCCGAGCCGCTCGGCGACGACGGCGGATCCCGCGACGACGGCCAGGGACGCAGCCGGGGCGGCGCCGACCGCGAGCGCCCCGCGGACGCCGAGCAGCAGGGCGCAGGCCGTTCCCGGAAGGAACAGGATCGCGAGGGCGACGAGGATCTGCGGGACGACCTCCAGCCACGTCATGGACCGTCCCCTTCCGTCGGCCGGAGTCTACCGACGCGCCCCCGCCCGCTCGCCCGTCGGTGTCCCTCGCCGCCGATCCCCGCGGCGCCGGGTGCGGGATTCCCCGTACCGACCCCGCGGCTCAGTCACACGCGATCCCGTCTCCGTCGCGGTCGAGGTCGTACTCGTCCGGGCCGACGACGGAGAGCGGTCCGGCGACGTAGGAGGGGCCGTTTCCTCCTCCTCCCTGGCAGTCGACGTCCGAGTCGATCGGGACGCACACCCCGGCGTAGCTCGGGTGGCATTCCGGCCCCGTCGGTTCCTGGGCGGCGAAGGGGACAGGCTCGGCGGCGGGCGGGATGCGCGTCCCGATGGCGGTGACTTCGGCGACCGGCTCGGCGAGAACGGTCTCTCCCACGATCTCGCGTGAGACCTCGACACCGCCGACGGTCCCGATCCGGAACACGGTGAGCCTCGTCCCGACCTGACCCGCAGTGATGACGGCGGTCGTCCCCTCATCGATGTCGGCGGACTCGACGGTCGTCCGCTCGAAGTCGATGTCGGAGCGGACCTCGATGTCGGCGTACGTCGTCGGCTCCGGGCTGGGTGTGCTCGGCGCAGCCGCGACGAAGCCCTGCGGTGTGGCCGACGCCGACGGGGTGACGGAGGCCGGGCGATCCGCCGTCGACGGGCCTGTGGTCGCGGCGTTCCCCGTGCTGCCTCCGATGACGAGCAGCACCACGGCCCCGAGCGCCGCCCACCCGGCACCGCGTCCGTGGATCCCGAGTCGCGGCGCTGCGCCTCGGACGATGACGACGCCGGCGATGGCCGCGAGGGCGAGGCAGAGGACGATGAGGACGGGGAGGGCCCATCGCGCGAGGAGGCCGCCGACGACGGCCACGCCGAGGGCGGTCAGGGGCAGGATCCACCACCGGCGACGTGTCGAACGCGGTGCGGGGGAAGGAGCGGTCATAGAGGCATCATCGTGCGTCCGTCGCGCTTCCGCCACTCCGGTATATCGTCCGGGGGGATACGTGGAACGGAACGGCGCCAGGTGCTCCTTGCCTCTTCCCCGGCGACAGTTAACGACATATCGTTGAGTATCGTTCACGATCCGACACGGGAGGCAACCATGAGCGGCGCATTCGGTTCCGAGGGGTTCGGCGGTTTCGGCGGGCTGGGCGGTCGGGGCGGTCCCGGCGCGGCGATCTGGGAGGCGATGGAGCAGCTCCGATCCGCGTTCGACCAGCGCCCCAGCGCACCCACCCGCATGGCGCGCGGGGACGTGCGTGCGGCGGTGCTCGCGCTCCTGGCTGAGCAGCCCATGCACGGCTACCAGATCATCCACGAGATCGAGGAGCGCAGCGGCGGCGCGTGGAAGCCCAGCGCCGGATCGGTGTACCCGACGCTCCAGCTCCTCGCGGACGAGGGACTGATCGTGGCCGAGGAGCTCCGCGGCCGCAAGACGTACTCCCTCACCGACGACGGACGCGAGGTCGCCGACGAGGCCGCCGACCGGCCCGCGCCGTGGGAGGGCAGCGGCGGCGGCACGCGCGAGGGCGAGCGCGGACGCTCGCACACCGCGCTGCCGAAGGCCGGCATGGACCTCGCCGGCGCCGCCGCGCAAGTCGCCCGCACCGGCACGGCCGCGCAGGTGGACGCGGCGGTGACCGTGCTCGAGGATGCGCGTCGCAAGCTGTACGCGATCCTGGCCGACGCCTGATGGCCGATCGCGTCCCGGAGGCCGCACGCGGGCCGTACCGGGCACGCTACCGGCGCATCCTGCTCTTCGCGGCGCGCGCCATCGTCCAGACCTGGTGGTTCGAGCTCGTGCTTCCGCGTCTCGGCCTGGTCGCCGTCGCGGAGCGCACCCGCGAGGGGCGGATGCTGCGGCTCGCGCGGCGGTTCCGCGACCTCGCGGTCGAGCTCGGCGGGCTGATGATCAAGGTCGGGCAGTTCCTCTCGTCGCGCCTGGACGTGCTGCCGCCGGAGATCACGGCGGAGCTCGCAGATCTGCAGGACGAGGTCCCCGCGGTCCCCTTCGACGACATCCGCGCGCTGGCCGAGGCGGAGCTCGGGGTCCCGCTGAGCCGTGCGTTCGCGGCGTTCGATCCCACACCGGTGGCCGCGGCGTCGCTGGGGCAGGCGCACCGGGCCGTGCTGTCCGCCGATGACTCCGCCGACACCGGGCTCGAGGCGGTCGTCGTCAAGGTGCAGCGGCCCGGCATCGATGCGGTCGTGGCCGTCGACCTCGCCGCGCTGCGCCGCGTCGCGGGGTGGCTGAGTCGGGTGCGGATCGTGTCCGACCGCGTGGATGCCCCGGCGCTCGTCGAGGAGTTCGCAGCCACCTGCCGCGAGGAGATCGACTACCTGCACGAGGCGTCGAACGCGGAGCGCTTCGCGGAGTGCGTGGCGTCCGACGCCCGCGTGGCGGCCCCGCAGGTGGTGTGGGAGCGCACGACGCGGCGGGTGCTCACGCTCGAGGACGTCACCGCCATCAAGATCAACGACACCGTCGCCCTCCGCGCCGCGGGGATCGATCCGTCCGACGTCGCGGACGTGTTCGCGGACGTGATGCTCGACCAGGTGTTCACGCACTCGTTCGTGCACGCCGACCCGCACCCGGGCAACATCTTCGTGACGCCGTTGCCGCAGGGCGATGCGGCGGGCTCGGCACCGGGCCATGCGGCGGGCTCGGTGCCCTGGCGCCTCACGTTCGTCGACTTCGGCATGATGGCCGAGGTGCCCGACGGCATCCGGGACGGCCTGCGCACGCTCGTCATCGCCATCGCGGCCCGCGACAGCCGGGGGCTGGTGGCGGCGGCGCAGGAGATCGGCGTGCTCCTGCCGTCGGCCAGCACCGTGGAGCTGGAACGCGCGCTCACCGCGCTGTTCGCCCGCTTCGGCGGCATGGGATTCAGCGAGCTCCGCGATGTGGACCCGAGGGAGTTCCGCGACTTCGCCGTGGAGTTCGGCGACACCGTGCGGGCCCTGCCGGTGCAGTTCCCCGAGAAGCTGCTGCTGCTCATGCGTGCCGTGGCGCTGACGTCGGGCCTGTGCAGCGCACTCGAGCCGGAGTTCAACCTCTGGGATCCGGTGGAGCCCTATGCCACCCGGCTCCTGCGCGACGAGAGCGGAAACCTGGCGCAGGACCTCGGGAAGCAGGCCCTGGCGAACGCGGGGGTGCTGTGGCGGCTGCCGCAGCGGGTGGACTCGCTGATCACGCGGTTCGACGCCGGGACGCTCACCTTCGACACGTCGCCGCTGGAGCGCCGGCTCGACCGGCTGGTGAGCATCGGGCGGCGGGCGGTCTCGGCGGTGCTGTTCGCGGCGCTCCTCATCGGCGGGACCCTGCTCCTCGGCCCGGTGCCGGTGCTCGGCTGGATCCTCATCGGCGTCTCGGTCCTGCCCCTGCTGCACGCCCTGTTCGCCGGCGCCGCCGGCCGTGGGCCGCGCTAGCGCCGTCGTTCCGTGTCGCGGAGGGGAGGCACGCCGTCCTTGCGCCGATCCGCGGCGGCGACGCCCGCCCGCATCGCGTCGCGGTCGGCCCGCGACCACGGCCCCGACGCGGCGAGCGGGATCTCGGTCAGGAAGCGGCGCTCGGGCTCGGGGATCCGCTGCACGAACGCGTCGGGGTCGCTGCCCGCGAGGGCGTACAGGGCGGGGCCGTCGGCGTAGAAGAGATCGGTGACGACGAGGCGCCCGTCCGATCCGCGCATGACGTTCGCCGGGTTGTCGTCGAGCGGGCCGCACCAGGGCAGCTCCGCGCGGGCCCGGTCATGGATCCGCTGCACGATGCCCGCGAGCTCCTCGGCCGGCGCGGCACCGCTCGCCACGGCGCGATGGAACGCCGACGCCTCCTCCTCCGGCACGGCGGCGAGCCACTCCATCACCTGGAGGTCGCCGCCGCCGGCGAGCCGCCGGTGCGCATGCAGCCGAGGCACCTGGCGGGTGTGCGCAGCCGCGCGATAGAGCTCCGCGGCGTACGGGCCGGTGGGGTCGAACGGGCTGATCCGGACCGCAGCCTCGCCGTCCGGAGATCGCAGGGCGATCGCCCAGTCCCCGGCCCCGCACGGCGTCCACCCGGCGTCGAGGAACGAATGTTCGGCGTCGCGGTGATCGGCCGAGGCGGCCAGCTCGGCGAGGATCTCGTCCATCCCCTCAGTCTGACGCCTCGCCGCGACCGCGGACGCGGGATCCCATCGGGATGGTGGCGGAGGGGGCGGCGACGCGGCGATGTCGGACGCCCGTGGTTGTATGACGACATGAGCATCGCAACGTCGGCAGACGGCACTCCCATCGAGTTCTCGGCGACCGGAGACGGCCGAACCGTCGTGATCGTGAACGGGGCCCTGTCGAGGGCGGAGGACGCCGCGCCGATCGCCCGGGCGCTCGCCGATGCCGGTCTCCGTGCGGTCACCTGGGATCGCCGTGCCCGTGGCGGGAGCGGCGACCGGTCCGGCTCCACGCCCGACGACGAGGTGGCCGACCTGGCGGCGGTGATCAAGGCGGCGGGCGGGGCCGATGCCGTCCTCGGCCATTCCTCCGGGGCCGTGCTCGCGCTCTATGCCGCATCGCAGGGCGTCCCGACCGGCGCGCTCTTCCTCTCCGAGCCGCCGATCGATGTCGACGGCTCCGGTGCGCAGACGCCGGAGCTCGCGGAGCGACTGCAGGCGCTCGTCAGCGACGGGCGGCCCGGCGACGCGATCGAGACCTTCCAGATCGAAGCGGTCGGGCTGCCTCGCGAGATGGTCGAGGCCGGCCGCGCGAACGGCATGCTCTCCGCCCTCACGGCGCTCGCGCAGTCCACGGTGTACGACACGCGACTGGTGTATCGGATGCGCCAGCCGAGCGGCGAACTGCTGGACGTGAAGCGTCCCGTCACGGTGCTGCGCGGTGAGCAGACCTTCCCCTTCCTGATCGCCGCGTCGGACTGGGCCGCTGGGCAGATCCCCGGTGCGGAGCTCGTCATCGTGCCCGAGTCGGTCATGCACCGGGTCGACCCGACGGCGACGGCTCGCGTGATCTCCGCACGACTCTGACGCCTCGTCCGCGGGTTCGCGGATGCGCGGGTTCGCGGACGCAGAGCCGTCTCGACCTCGCGCGTGAGCGAGGTCGCCGAGAGAGGTGACCGCGCGCACTCCGTCACGCCCCTGCCGTGGCGGAGGCGCGTCGGTCGTGGGCAGCGTGCACCGGAGAGGAGTCCTTCCTCGGCCTCGCCCGTCGGCGACATAGCGAGGGGGTAATCGCAACAGGTCGTCACGCACCCGCCCCGATGTCGACGGCGCTGTTCTCCCGTGCGTCGACCGGCCTCCCCGCCGTCGCGAGCCCGGTCCGACGAGGGTCTTGACACCCGGGGGTCACGGGCATAACGTACAACCAAATGGTTGCACAACGAGAACTCGACGAGACGGAGATCGACCGTGTCTTCCACGCACTGGCGGCCTCGACCCGGCGCGACATCCTGCGCCGGACCATCGACCGCGAGCAGTCGGTCTCCGCACTGGCCCGTGACTACGACATGTCGTTCGCCGCGGTCCAGAAGCATGTGGCCGTCCTGGAAGAGGCGCGGCTCATCATCAAGCGCGCCGAGGGACGCGAGCGGCTCGTCCGCGCCAATCCGGACATGATCGCCCGCGCCCGCGCTCTGCTCGCCCGGTACGAGGAGCTGTGGCGCGCCCGCGTTTCGCGCCTCGACGACCTGCTCGCCGCCGAGGGCTTCACCGGCCCGACCGGCGGGTCCTCCCCCTCATCCGATTCCGCATCACCCCACCGAGGAGAATGACATGCCCGTCATCGACGTCACCACCGACCCCGAAGCCCTGACGATGACCGTCACGGCCGACTTCGCCGCCCCCGTCGAGCGCGTGTGGGACGCGTACAGCGACCCGCGTCAGCTCGAGCGCTTCTGGGGTCCTCCCGGGTGGCCTGCCACGTTCACCGCCTGGGACCACCGGGTCGGCGGCCGCGCCGTCTACTCGATGAGCGGCCCGCGCGGGGAGAAGTCGTCCGGATCCTGGGAGTTCCTCGCGATCGAGGCGCCGAACCGGTTCGAGGTGCTGGACAGCTTCGTGGACGACGAGGGCGCGCCGCTCGACGGATTCCCGGCGATGCGGATGACCTTCACCTTCGAGCCGGCCGGCGACGGGACGCGCATGGTCACGACGAGCTACTTCGACTCGGTCGAGGCGCTGGACCAGGTGGTCGAGATGGGCGCCGTCGAGGGGACGAAGATGGCCATGGCACAGCTCGACGCCGTTCTGCAGGACCTCCGGGAGTACGCGCAGGGCAAGGGCACGCGCGTCGAGCTGCTCGACGACACCCACGTGCGGATCACTCGGCTCGTGGAAGGGCCGCGCGAGCTGGTGTGGCGCGCGCACCACGACCCGGCGCTCCTCCCGCAGTGGATGACCGGGCCGGACGGCTGGGTCATGACCGAGAGCGTCCCCGGCGCTGCCGCCGGCGATGCGCACCGCATGTCCTGGGCCCCGCTCGACGGCACGGACGGCGAGGCGTTCGGTTTCGAGGGCGAGATCCTGCTCGTCGATCCGCCGTACCGCGAAGTGTCCACGGAGAGGATGCAGGGCACCGAGGGCCCCACGACGCTGAACGACTTCAGCCTCTATGAGGAGAACGGCGCCACGCTGATCACCCTGCTCATCGAATACCCGGACAAGGAGACCCGCGACATGATCCTCGCCACCGGCATGGCCGACGGCATGGAGGCGGGATACGCCCGTCTGGAGAGCACCGTCCTGGCCCCGGCCTGATCCGGGGCCGGATGCGCGCGTCTCGTCTCGTCGCTGCGCTCCTCGCTCAACGACCGGTGTGGGTTCCCGGTCGTTGAGCGAGCGCAGCGAGACGAAACGGTGCGTGGGCTTCCGGTCGTTGAGCGAGCGCAGCGAGACGAAACGGTGTGTGGCTCCCGGTCGTTGAGCGAGCGCAGCGAGACGAAACGGTGCGACCCGCACCCGTCCGCCGCCACGGCCGCCGGGCTGGGAGCGGCGGAGACCGCGTGTCAGGATGGATTTCCATGGACACTCCGGACGAGAAGGAAACGACGCGCTCCGACGCTCAGGCCACGCCGGCGGGCTCACGGCCCCCGGTGCTCCGAGGATCCGCCGTCCCGCCGCCGAGCGTCCCGCCGGGCTCGCCCGCTCCTCCGGCTCGTCCCGCCAACAAGGCCACGGAAGCGGCACGCAAGATCGTCCGGGACATGTCCGCGGTCCCGCCGCGAAGCGTCCATCCGGCCCTGATCCCCGGCGTCGCCGTCGAGGAGACCGGGCGCACTTACCGGACGGATCCGCTGGTCTTCGGCATCGCGGTCACGCTCACCCTCGCGTTCATCGCCTGGGGCGTCTTCGCCGGCGACAACCTCTCCGGCACCACCAAGACGGTGCTGGACTGGGTGGTGGAGCACGTCGGGTTCTTTTTCACCACGATCGCCACCGTCGTGCTGGTGTTCATGCTGTTCGTGGGGTTCAGCCGCTACGGGCGGATCCCGCTGGGCCGCGACGACGAGCAGCCCGAGTTCTCGCTCTTCTCCTGGATCTCGATGCTGTTCGCCGCGGGAATGGGCATCGGGCTGGTGTTCTGGGGAGCCGCCGAGCCGCTCACCTTCTACGAGAGCCCGCCGCCGGGCACCGTCGAGGCGAACACGCTCGAGGCCATGCACCAGGCCCAGGCACAGGTGCTCTACCACTGGGGCCCGCAGGCGTGGGCCTTCTACGCGCTCGTGGGCGGTGCGATCGCGTACGGCGCCTACCGCCGCGGCCGCACGCCGCTCATCTCGTCGATCTTCGCGCCGCTGCTGGGCGAGGATCGCACGACCGGCGCCGTGGGCCGCACGATCGACGTCTTCTCCATCATCGTCACGCTCTTCGGCACGGCGGCGTCCCTCGGGCTCGGCGCGCTGCAGATCGGCCACGGGATCGAGATCGTGGCCGGGATCGGGGAGATCGGCAACGGCGTTCTGATCATGGTGATCGCCGTGCTGACCGCGTGCTTCATCGCCTCGGCGGTCTCGGGCGTCTCCAAGGGGATCCGGGCGCTGTCGAACATCAACTCGGTCGCGGCGATCCTCCTGGCCCTGTTCGTCTTCTTCGTCGGACCGACGCTGCTGATCCTCAACGTCATCCCCGCGGTGGCGGCGGAGTTCATCGGGGACCTTCCGCAGCTGATCGGACGATCCGGATCCCAGGGCGAGGCGGCGCAGGCGTTCCTGTCCAGCTGGACGATCTTCTACTGGGCGTGGTGGATCTCCTGGTCGCCCTTCGTCGGCATGTTCATCGCGAAGATCTCCCGGGGGCGGACGCTGCGGCAGTTCGTGTCCGTCGTCATCCTGGTGCCCTCGGTGATCTCGCTGATCTGGTTCGCGATCTTCGGGACCACGGCGATCGACCAGCAGCGCGGCGGCGCCGAGCTGAAGACGAACCCTCCGGAGGAGGTTCTCTTCGGGGTCCTCGAGAACCTGCCCTTCCCGCTGGTGACGAGCGTCGCCCTGATCCTGCTCATCGCGATCTTCTTCATCACCGGCGCGGACTCGTCGTCGCTCGTGATGGGGACGCTGTCGCAGCAGGGCCGTCCGGAGCCCGCCCGCTGGGTGGCCGCGACCTGGGGGACGCTCGTCGGCGTGATCGCCGCGGTCCTGCTCGTCTCGGGCGAGGAGGGCAGCGGTCTGAAGTCGCTGCAGAACGTGACCATCATCGCCGCCCTGCCCTTCGCGATCATCATGGCGTTCATGATGATCTCGTTCCTCCGCGACCTGCAGCGCGATCCGCTCATCCTCCGCGACAAGTACGCGGTGCGCGCGGTGCGGCACAGCGTCCGCTCGGGCTTGGAGGAGTACGGCGACGACTTCGCCCTCGTCCCCGTGGAGTACGACCATTCGACGGACGACATCGCCTGGGTGGACGAGGAGGACGTCGACGACAGCCTCGCCGAGGTGTACCAGGCGGCGACCGAGGCGATCGACATCATCCCGGTGGACGCCGAGGAGGTCCCGGCCGACGAGACCGGATCCGACCCGGCGGCCGGTGCGACGGAGGAGGAGCGCCCGTCCGCCTCCTGACGCGCGTGCGTCTCGCTCGGACGCCGTCGTCGCGTCGTGCGGGTGGGCGCGTTTCGTCTCGTCGCTGCGCTCCTCGCTCAACGACCGGACGCGGAGTTCGCGCGTTGCGGCGGACGCTGGTGTGGCTTTCCTCCGCGGGAGGCGCGGTTCTCCGTGTGGGCGGGTGGTGCCGGTCGTTGAGCGACACTTCGACTCGCTTCGCTCGCTCAGTGCGGGTCTCCGCGAGACGAAACGTGATGGGCGGTTGTCCGTGGCATCGGCTAGTCTGGAGCGGCAGGACGCCCCCGGGCCTCCCGCACCCGCCAACGCCCCGTTCACGCGGGGCGTTGTGTTGTCTGGTCAGGGGCACCAGACGTACTCGCTCACGGTGATCTCTCGGATGCTCGCTGCGATCTTGGCGATGGCTCGTCGACTGCGCTCGTCTCGTGTGGTGACCGTCCGATCGCGGTTGAGGAAGTACGTGGCGAGATCCGCTGCCTGAAGGAGGCGGCTCTCATGGGACGGCCCGAAGTAGATCGTGTCCGCGATCCGGGTCACCGGCCGTGTCGTGTAGCCGGGAACGCGCTCAAGCCGGAAATCTCGGAAGCTGCGTCGCGCCCCCGGTGCGGAATGGTGCTCGTCCGCGAGGACGAGGCCGAGCTGCTCGTGCGGGTCGAGGCGCCGAAGGTGTTTGTCGATGTCCTGGAGAGTGTGCGCGAGGGTGAGGAGGTGCGGTGGAAAAGGTACGCGGTACCGCAGTCGCTGCGCAGCCAGATCCACGCCGCGAAACACAAAACGCCCGGAGGAGCGTGCCAGCACTTTGGCGATGAGAGCACATGCCTTCACTCGCCATGGCGTTGGAACGCAATCCCAATCACCCTTCCCATGGAACATGTCGTGGGCATGAAACTCGGACGACGAGGAGAATCCCGGAACGTGACGTGCGAGAAGATCACCGATGGAGTCGAGTCCCTGCTCTATGTGTCGGATCGCCTGGGAATCCACGATCAGTGCCCCGAAGAAGTAGAAGCGATCGTCGCGGGCGGATTCATCCAGATACACCAGGCGCATGGGAGGACGCTACCGGAAACTGGTGTGCCAACGAGGATCATCGGTGACTAGTGCACCTCGTCTCCCTCCGCGTGTAGTCCTTTCCGGATCGGTGCCGCCGGGCGGACCCGGGCGGTGTCGGGACGCAACTGTTATTTCGGTGGGCAAGGCCGGGTCGTTGTTACCGCGCCGCGTAGGAAGGTTCGTATGAGACCCTCTTCCTCGTCCTTGGATAGCGTGATCGTCCCGGAGTCCGTCCTCGGATGTGTTTGCGGTGACGGAGCGTGACACGGCGACGAACGCTTCAGATCGCCGTGCTCGTGGGTGCGGTGCTCGTGCTCTCGGGGTGCTCCGTCTCCGTGCAGCATGAAGGCAGCGCCGTGCGCAACGCCGACGCGTTCCTCGCCGACGCCGATGCCGCGTTCCTTGATGCTGTCGCCGGCTTGCCGGAAGACATCGCGGTCCGAGCCGATGACGCGAAGTGCTTCTTCGAGGACACCGGCGGCGGCGAGGTCGGTGACCGGCTCTTCTGCGGCCCGATCCGTCAGCTCGGATACGAGGATCCGTGGCTCAGCATGTCGTTCACTGCCAAGGTGGGCAGGGACGACAGCGTCCGGCTGGATGACCCGGTTCCGGGGCCTTACGCGACTCCGAAGGGCGCACTTCTCCGTGCGGGACAACAGCCGTCCGACCCTGATGCGGTGGCCGCTCCTCGCGGACCGCAGACGGACCAGAAGGACTTCGCGGTGCTGCTGCCCTGGGGTGAGGTCCCGTCGGTGAAGATCTCAGAGCTCGACGATCCGGCGCTGCTGGCGGCACCGGCGGCGACGGTCACGATCGATGCCGAGGCCACCCTGCCGCTCATCCCGGACGCGGCGTTGTCAGTGCTCCGTGGCGATGAGGCCTCTCGCGAAAACGAATCATCCTTCTGGCGTCCGGCGGAGGGACAGACGTTCACCGCGTGGCGCGTCAGGGTTGGGGACCCCGTCGAGATGGGGCCAGGACACCGTGGACTGTTCGGCACGAGTCGCGAGGATCGCGATCCGAGCCTCTCACTCGCGGTGGATGCCGAGGGCACGCGCCTCGTCGTCGCCTCCCGCGGGGGCGGGCTGAGCGCCAAGGACGGCGTGGCACGCGTGGAGTGCGGATCGCTACCCTGCAATCGCCCTGCTGGCGGCGACTATCTGCTCGTCGTCTCCGCGCCGTCGGACGGCACTCCGCGCCTGATCGCCTCCACCGACGGACAGGAGGAATCCGTGTCGCTCGACGGCGGAGAGGTCAAGTCAGAGCATTCGACCGCGGCGTACGACGGTCGGACGGCGCGCATGCAGACCTCGGCGGTCTGGGCGTCGAAGGCCTTCGAGGTCGTGTCGCGGGAGGAAGCCGGCACCTACGGCAGCCCGCAGTCCATCACGTACGGCGGCGACGTGCCGGCGGTGTTCCGCACGCCGTTCGAGGCGCGCAGGGGATGGGCGCCGGCAGGTAAGGTCTGGCTTGTCGTTCCGACGGAGAACATCACGGTGTCGTCGAGCGGGTGGGGCATGGAGGTGCGCCGCGACCGTGTGGCGAGTTGGACGGCTCAGTTCGGCGAGGAAGCGATCAACGCTGAGCCGGAGATCGGCGCATCGGACAACACCGTCTTCGCGGTGGGACAGGACGTCACTGACATCACGATCACGTTCCAGCCGAGGGGAAGCATCGAGTACAGCCGAATCGGATCGAACCTCGTCAAGGAGTTCGTCGCACCGGAGCCGTTCACGGTGGAGGTGAGCTTCAAATGAGGAGGACGCCCGTTCTCGCCGGAGTCGCGCTCGTTCTCGCCGTGGGCCTTGCCGGCTGCGCCGGTGAGGACGTGCAGGCGAATCCGGCGACCACGGCGGAGACGTTCCTGAACGCGGTCATCGAGAAGGATCTGGCGGCGATGTGCGGCTTGCTCGCCGACGACGATGGGCCGCTGAGCGCTGCCGAGGTGCAGCGGTGCATCTCATCCGGAGGCGGAGTCCTGGGCCTGTTCATGGTGCAGGCGGAGGGCGCTGGTATCGGCAGCGTGCGCGTTGAGTCGGCGACCGTGACCGGAGCCAGGGCGGAGGTGTCCGGGAGCGATCTCTCCGAGGGGGAGGGTCTTCTGGGCGACATGCGTCTCACTTTGGAGAAGATCGGCGACGACTGGTGGATCGCGATCGGATAGCTGCACCTGGTCCACTCCGGTTCGGGCCGTGGCCGTCGGCATCCGGATGAGATCGGCGGGACCATGCGCGGTAATCGCGCGTTGCGGCGGACGGTGGCGTAGGTTTCCTCCGCGGGAGGGGGCGGTCGTTGAGCGAGCCGAGCGAGACGAAACGTGGTGACCCGGGCTCGGGGATGCTCGTCCGCGTGTGGGTGAGGGTGGGCGCGTTTCGTCTCGTCGCTGCGCTCCTCGCTCAACGACCGGACGCGGAGTTCGCGCGTTGCGGCGGACGCTGGTGTGGCTTTCCTCCGCGGGAGGCGCGGTTCTCCGTGTGGGCGGGTGGTGCCGGTCGCTCAGTGCGGGTCTCCGCGAGACGAGACGCGATTCAGATCAGGCGGCGCAGCGCCTCTTCCAGAGAGACGCCCTGGGCGTCGGCGCGATCGCGCAGCCGGGCGTGCTCGTCGGAGGACAGGGTGATCCGCAGTTCGATCGGCGGCACGACTGGGGCGTCGAGCCCGTCGAGCAGATCCGCGGTCTCGGCCCAGAGCGGGGTCGCCGCGGCAGCCGGAGCCGCCGTGCCCGCGACAGCCGGAGCCGCCGCGCGCGGGGCAACCGGAGCCCCCGTGGCGGTGCCCGCGGAGACCGCCGCGGCGGCGGGGGCGTCGGCGGAAGCGGGAGCCGACACTCCGGAGGCGGGGGCCCCGACCGGGGCCTCGACGCGGCGGAAGCCCGGACCGCGCTGCGGCTCCTCCTTCTTCTGATAGGCCTTCGCCGCCGCGTTGGCACGGGCGTCGGCGGCCTCGTTCAGCGGGTGTCCGGCGTGGCCCTTGACCCACGAGAACGACACCGCGCGGCCGCGCATGGCCTCGTCGATCCCTTCCAGCAGCTCCCGGTTGAGCACAGGCCCGCCGTCGGCCTTCCGCCAGCCCCGGCGCTTCCAGCCCGGCATCCACTTGGTCACCGAGTCGATCACATAGCGGCTGTCGCATTCGATGACGAGCTCGTCCTCGATCCCCGCCGTCGCGCGCAACAGCTCGAGCACCGCCTGGAGCTCGCCCTGGTTGTTCGTCCCGTGCGCGGATCCGCCTGCGGCCCAGGTGTCCTCGTCGATGTACCAGGCCCACCCGTTGGGGCCCGGGTTGCCCAGCGCGGAGCCGTCTGCGGCGGCGGTGATCGTCATCCCTCCACCGTACGGCGCGGCGCCGACGCGGGCGAAAGCCCCGATCCGCCAGGCGCGTCCCAGGATCCTCTGGAAGCATGCCGGACATGACCGCCGCGCCGCCTCCGTCGTCGTTCGCGCCGCATCCGAGAACCGGCGGCTCGGGCGTGGCGGCCTTCTGCCTGGGCGTTCTCGGGGCGATGGTCGGAGTCCTCCCGCAGGTCGTCGGAGGCGGACGCCTCCCCCTGCAGAACCTCTGGCCGGAGGCCGTCGGCCCCGGCGAGATGCCCTTCTCGGTGCTGCCGGTGAGCCAGTACCAGTCGACCGCCATCTTCGCGATGCTCGTGGCGGGCGGCGCGCTCGCGGGCCTCGGCATCCACGTCCTCGCCCGCCGCAGCGGGTGGGCCGCGTGGCCGGCGGCCCTGGGGCTGCTCGTCGGTCACGCCGGGGTCATCGCGCAGAGCTTCTCGGTGGTGGGACGGGGCCTGAGGATCGGATCCGAGGCGGCGGACGACCGCGCCGCGCTGTACTTCGCCGGGCTCCTGGGCGGCACGATCGCCAGCGCGCTCGTCGCCCAGGCGGCGTTCTGGGCGATCTCCCGCCGTTCGGTCGGCGTCGCCGCCCTCGGCCTCGGGCTCGTCGCGGCACCGCTGGCGTCGTGGGCCGGGCTGTGGGCGGTCATGCTTGCCGGACCCGCCGCCGTCCCGCCGCTCCTGCTGTTCCTGCTCCGCTGGCTGCCCGCCGTGATCGCCGGCGCCGCCCTCGCCTGGTGCGGGCTGCGTCCTCTCGGGCGCGTCGTGACCTGGCTCCTCGTCCTCGCCGGGCTGCTGCTGATCCCCGCTCTGCTGACCGCGGTGCGCTACGCCCTGGGCCTGCGTGTGCTCGACGGCGATCTGACGGAGATGGCCGCCGCCGGAGGACAGGTGTTCGTGCAGGCGCTCGCCGTCGGCATCCCCCTGGTCACGCTCGCGGTCGTGATGGGGATCGCCGGGCTCGTCGTCCGGGGCGTGCGCCCTGCGGCCCACCCTGCCCCGAGCGCCGAGACCGTCGCGGGGACGGCGCCGGGCGCCTCCCGCGCCGAGTGACCGGAGCGGGTCCTCGCGGTCCGGCGACGGACCGGCGTCACTCCAGGACGAGCCCGACCTCGAAGGAGCGCCGCCACGGCAGCGTGAGCGCGGCGATCCGCACCCCTCCCGCGGGAAGGTGGGCGTCGAGGATCCGGGTGAGCTCCTCGTGCACCACGCGCTCGGCCTCGGCCACCCGCGCGTCGTCGGCCATCGGGTAGTGATCCGGGAACAGCCGCGGACCGGCGTCGACGCGGACGACGGACTGGTAGGCGAAGTCGTCCAGGAGGCGCGTCAGCAGTGCGACCCGGGCGGCGGCGGGGTCGAACCCGCCGGAGCGACGGCCGATGACCGCCGCGGCGGCGACGGCGACCACGCTGCCGAGGGTGTTGCCCGCGGTGTTCCAGCCGCCGAAGGCCTCCAGCGCGTCGAGCAGGCCCGCCTCGGACAGCGCGCGGACGAGGGCCTCGTCCGCGCCGTTGGGATAGCGGACGTCGGCGAGGGCCACCCGCTCGCCGCGCGCGACCCGCTCGCGCACGAGTGCGACGGTCCCGGCGACGGCCCCCTCGTCGATCGCCTCCGGCCGCCCGCGGAACATGTCGTGTCGATCGGGGTCCGGTGCGTGCAGGACGAGGGTCACGTCGGCACCGTCGGAGACCTCGTCGGCCCCCGCGGCGCGGATCTGCCGGCTGACCGACGCGGCCAGCGACATGTTCTCGTACGGCGGGACGCGGTCCAGCCCCTCCGGATCCGCGCAGGCGACCGAGAAGGACGCCCGGGCGCCCGCGAGCGTCGCGAGCGCTCGCGCGACGAGCACGGCCCCGACCTCGTCCGCGCCCGGGTACATGAGGACGCCGCGACCGGACGGCAGCATCCGCATCCAGTGGCGCAGCCAGACCTGCTCGGCGCTGCCGGCCGCGAACGGCGCGGTGTCGTCGGCGGTGATGGCGAGGAAGCCCACCGTGCCGTCCTCCGCGAGCGTGAGCGCGGAGAGGTTGACGATGTGGTTGCGGACGCGGCGCAGGGAGTAGTCGCTGACGACAGGCGCGGGCACCGGCGTCAGCTCCTCCAGGGGGAGCACGTCGTTCGCGTCCAGCAGGCGGTGCGCGTCGCCGCCGAGGGCGTGCAGCTCCTTGCCGTGCGCGGTCCAGTACTCCGGCTCCTCGGCGGCGGAGTAGGAGTTGCTCGCGCGGGTCACCAGCGACACGGCGGAGATCGGCAGGTCCGGTCGGGACCGGCGGATCTGCCGCAGCACGTCGAGCCGGGCGAGCACGGTGCGGGTGGAGTCGTGGCTGGTGCGGCTCGCGATGAGCCCGCCGTGCACGAGCATGTCGATCGAGACCACGAGGTGGACGGTGTCCGGATCCTGCGCGCGCTCGCGCAGCCAGGCGCCGAGCGCGTCGGCGTCTCCTGCCGTGCGGTAGGAGGGCAGGATCGAGGCCGGCGGCACGTCCAGCGCGACGCCGGCGACCGCCGCGACGTCCGCGGGGAGGCGGACGTTGACGGGCCGGTCGTCGAGGGGGAGCAGCGCGATCCGGGGGCGACGGGCGGAGGCGGGGGAAGCGGACACGAGGGCCTTTCTGAGCGGGCGGGGCGGAGGGCGAGGGGGCGGGGAGTCAGGGGCGGGCGATCGAGACCTGGTACGAGTAGCGGTCGCCGCGATAGACGGACTCGGCGTACTCGATCGGTCGGCTGCGGGCGTCGTAGGTCGTGCGCTTGACGAGGAAGGCGGGGGAGAAGGCGGGGGTCTGCAACGCCTCGGCCTGCTGTTCGTCGAGCACGATGGCGTGGATCTCCTGATCCGCGCGGACGGCGGTCAGCCCGTAGCGGGAGCGCAGGTCGTCGTAGAGGGAGTCGCCGTGGATGCCCTCCTCGAGGCCCGGGACCGCGCTCGCCGCGAGCGCGCATTCCTCCAGGCAGATGGGGACGTCATCCGCGGTGCGGATGCGGCGGATCCGCACCACCGGCGCCCCGGGACTGAGCTGCAGCGCGTATCCGGCGGTCTGGCCGGCGGTCGCGAGCGCGATGTCGACGGACTGCGATCCGGGGCGCATGTTGCGCATCCGCATGTCCTCCGAGAACGAGGTGAGCTCGAAGGTCTTGCTGATCCGGGTGGCGCTGACGAAGGTGCCGGCGCCCTGCAGCCGGTACACGAGGCCGTCCCGTTCCAGCTCGTCCAAGGCGCGGCGGACGGTCTGTCGGTTGACCTCCAGGGCCTCGGCGAGCTCGCGTTCGGTGGGGAGGCGCTCGTGGGGCGCCAGACCCTGGTCGATCACCTCCTCCAGGTGTCGACGTACGCGCTCGTGCTTCGTCCCGGCTTCGGATGCGCCCACAGATCCTCCTTTGGTTCGAACCAATCTTGACGACAAGGTCTGTGCTGTGTCAATGTCGTTCTCCAACACCCCCTGATTGGTCTATTCCAATCTCATGTTCCTCAAGGACGAGCGGAGATCAGCGATGCACCACACCCTGAACAAGACGCGGCGCGGCCTCGTGGCCGGCGCGGTGACCGTCGCGACCGTCGCGGCGCTCGCAGGCTGCTCCGGCGGCGATGCCGGCGCGGACGGCAAGACGGAGATCACCTTCTCCTACCTCTGGGGCGGAGAGGAGGCCAAGGCGCTGGAGGAGATCATCGCCGACTTCAACGCGAGCCAGGACGAGATCGTCGTCAAGGGCGTCTCCAGCCCCGACACGCAGAAGCAGCTCACGTCCATGTCGTCGTCGAAGGGGTCCTTCGACATCTCCGACAACTTCGGCAACTCCGTCGGCGCGTGGGCCTCGAAGGGCATCCTCGCCCCGCTCGACGACGCCATCGCCGCCGAGAAGATCGACGTCGACGACTTCGTGCCCAGCGCCATGGAGCAGATGACCTACGAGGGCAAGACCTACGCCCTCCCGATCGCGATCCACAGCTTCCAGCTCCTGTACAACAAGACGCTGCTGGACGAGGCCGGCATCACGCCCCCCACCACCATGGACGAGCTCGCCGCGGCGGCGAAGGCGCTGACCAAGGTCGAGGGCGGCCGGATCACCCAGCTCGGCCTCGGGTCCGCCAACGACAGCACCACGCTCACGACCCTCGGGTTCGCCTTCGGCGGCAGCTGGGACGGCGCGGACGGCCCCACGCCCGCGGAGCCGGGCAACCTCCAGGCGCTGGAGTGGTACCAGCAGAACGTGGTCGAGCCGGTGGGCGCGGACAAGATGGCCGCGTTCGTCTCGGGGCAGGGCGAGTATCTGTCCGCCCAGGACCCGTTCTTCAGCGGACGCGTCGCCATGATCATCGACGGCGAGTGGCGCTCGGCCAGCGCGGCGAAGGTCGCTCCGGAGCTCGACTGGGGCGTCACGGCGATCCCCGCGGCGACCCCGGCCCTCGCCGGCAGCACGCAGGTGACCTCCAGCACGCTGTTCATCCCCGCGAACTCGCAGCACAAGGAGGAGGCCGCGACGTTCCTGGCCTACCTGGTCGGCGAGGAGCCGATGGAGAAGTTCAGCCTCGCGCTCGGGAACCTCCCCGCGCGCACGTCGCTGGCCGGCAGCGACGCCTACAGCGACCTCAAGGACTTCTCCGTGTGGGCCGACGCGGCGTCCTCGCCCAACGCGCGCTCGCTGGCCAGCAAGCCCTACAGCGCCGAGTACGCGACCGACCTCGCGACGGCCTTCGACGAGGTCGTGCGGCTGACCGCGACGCCGGAGAAGGCGATCGCCACGGTCGAGTCGCGCATGGCGAACTACTCCGCGAAGTGACCGGTCCCCGATGACCAGCGCACTGTCGCGGGAGCGCGCCCGCCCCGGCACCGGGTCCGCCCGGCCCCGGGGCGGGCCCGCCGGGGCGCGATCCCGGCGCAGCAGGAGGACGACCTTCATCGGGCTGGCCTTCGCCGCGCCCTTCATCGTCGGGTTCCTGTTCCTGTTCGCCTACCCGATCGCGGCGTCGGCCTTCTACAGCTTCACCGACTTCAACCTCTTCCAGGCCCCGGAATGGGTGGGCCTCGACAACTACGTCCAGATGTTCGGCGACGGCGTCTTCTGGAAGTCGCTCGCCAACACCGCGATCCTCACGGTCTTCGGCGTGCCGCTCGCGATAGGGATCGCCCTGGCCGGGGCGCACCTGCTCAACACCCCGGTGCGCGGTCAGCCGCTGTACCGTGCCCTCGTCTACCTGCCCTCCATCGTGCCGGTGGTCGTGGGCGGGTACCTGTGGCGCTGGCTGCTGAACGCCGAGTACGGCTTCATCAACCATTTCCTGTCCTGGTTCGGGATCACCGGACCCGCCTGGCTGCAGGAGCCGGACTGGACGAAGCCCGCGATCATCCTGATGTCGCTGTGGACGGTGGGCGGGACCATGATCATCTACCTCGCCGCTCTCCAGGAGGTGCCCAAGGAGCTCTACGAGGCGGCGGAGCTGGACGGCGCCGGCATCTGGCGTCGCTTCACGAACGTCACCTGGCCGACCGTCTCGCCGGTGACCCTGTTCCAGGTGATCGTGAGCATCATCGGGTTCCTGCAGATCTTCACGCAGCCGTACATCCTGTCCCAGGAACGGCTGAACCAGGCGGGATCGGGCCCGGGGCAATCGATGCTCTCCTACGCGATGTACCTCTACCAGAACGCGTTCGTGTTCCTGAAGATGGGCTACGCCTCCGCGATGGCCTGGACGCTGTTCCTCGTCACGCTCGTCGTGAGCCTGATCGTGCTCGCGTCCTCCCGGAAGTGGGTGCACGATGGCTCGCGCTGACTCCTCCGTCGTCGCCGTCGCGCGACGGCCTCGCTCCCGTCGCACCTGGCGGCGGATCCGGCAGCAGGTCTCGGTCGCGCTGCTCGCGCTGCTGTTCCTCTTCCCGCTGCTGGTGATGCTGTCGACCGCGTTCAAGACGCCCACGGACGTGTTCTCCTCTCCTCCGACGCTGCTTCCGCGGGAATGGACGCTCGACAACTTCGCCCAGGCGTTCGAGCAGATCCCGGTGTGGCGCTACCTCGCCAACACGCTGTTCGTCTCCGGGATGAGCATCCTCGGCACGGTCGTGTCCTGCCCCCTCGTCGCCTACGCGCTGGCGAAGGTGCGCTGGCGGGGCGCCCGTCCGCTGCTGATCCTGGTCCTGGCGACCATGATGCTGCCGCCGCAGGTGACGCTCATCCCGCTGTTCCTCGTCTGGAACGGGCTGGACGCGACGAACTCCTACCTGCCGCTGATCGTGCCCACGTTCCTCGGGACGCCGTTCTTCATCTTCATGATCCGCCAGTTCCTCCTCGCCGTGCCGGACGAGCTGATCGAGGCGGCGCGGCTGGACGGCGCGTCCGAGTTCCGCACCTATGCGACGATCGTGCTGCCCCTGGCGCGACCGGCGATCGTCACGGCGGCGATCTTCCAGTTCGTCTGGGCCTGGACCGACTTCCTCAATCCCCTCATCTATCTGAACGACGAATCGACCTACACGCTGTCCATCGGGCTGTACGCCTTCTTCGGTGAGAACGATGTGGCCTGGGGGCCGCTGATGGCGGCGTGCGCGATGTTCACGCTGCCCGCCGTCATCATCTTCCTCATCGGCCAGAAGTTCTTCATCGGCGGTGCCAGCGCAGGAGCCCTCAAATGACGCAACCCCTCTCCTCCCCGCTCGACCGGCTCGCCGGCGGTCTCGTCGCGTCCGTGCAGGCGACCGACGCGAGCCCGGTCCGGGACCCGGACGTGATCGCCGCGCTCGCCGGCGCGGCGCTCCTCGGCGGGGCCTGCGGGCTCCGGCTGAACGGCCCGGTGGACGTCGCGCGGGCGCGGGAGCACACCGATGTGCCCCTCATCGGCCTGCACAAGGTGGACAACGGCGTGCGCAACATCATCACGCCGACCCTGGAGCTGGCCCGGGGACTGGCCCGGGCCGGGGCCGACCTCATCGCCGTGGACGCCACGGAGGAGGCGCTCGGCGACGACTTCGGGCTCCTCGCGGCGATCGTCGAGGAGACCGGCGTGCCCGTGATGGCCGACGTCTCGACCCTCGCCGAGGGGATCCGGGCCAGGGAGCACGGCGCCGCGGTGGTGGGCACCACGCTGTCCGGGTACACGCCCCAGTCCGCCGGGCGCGGAGACGGGCCCGACCTCGCGCTCGTGGCGGAGCTCGTCGCCGCGGGGATCCCCACCATCGCCGAGGGGCGGTACCAGACCGTCGACCAGGTCGCGAGGGCCTTCGACGCCGGCGCGCTCGCCGTGGTGGTGGGCGGGGCGATCACGGATCCGATCGCCATCACCGCGCGGTTCGTCGCCGCCACGCCCCGCGCCCGCGACGCGCTGGCGGCCGGAGGGGTGCGGTGATCGTCGGCGTGGACATCGGCGGCACGAAGATCGCCGTCGCCGGGTTCGACCGTGACGGTGACCACGTGCGTCGAGCGACGGCGACCGTCACCGCGCGCACGCCGGCGCTCGCCGGAGGCACCGCGATCCTGGAGACGGTGACCGACCTCGTCCGTGCCGCGTGCGGACCCGCGATCCCGACGGCGATCGGGGTCGGCACGGCCGGCGTGATCGACCCTGCCGGATCCGTCGCCTCGGCGACGGACGTGATCCGGGAGTGGACCGGCTTCCCCCTCGGCGCGCTCCTGACCGAGCGGACCGGCGCCCCGACGACGGTCGTGAACGACGTGCACGCGGCCGCCGTGGCGGAGGCGCGGATCGGAGCGGGCGCCGGGGCGCGGACGCTGCTCGTCGTCACGGTGGGCACGGGGATCGGCGGCGCCGTCGTGATCGACGGCGAGCTGCACCGCGGGGCCACCGGCACGGCCGGATCCCTCGGGCACATCGACGTCCTCGCCCCCGAGCGGCTGGCGACGCGGCGGTGCTCCTGCGGCGTCGAGGGCCACGTGGAGGCGATGGCGTCCGGGCCCGCGCTGGAGCGCCGCTTCGCGGAGATGTCCGGGTCCCCACGGCCCCTGCGGGAGGTGGCCGCCCTCGCTGCGGCCGGCGACCCGGTCGCTCTCGACGTGATCGCCGAGGGCGCGCGTCTCCTGGGGCACGCGCTGGCCAGCGCCAACGCGCTCGTCGACGCGGACACGATCGTCGTCGGCGGCGGCGTCGCCGAGATCGGCGACCGCTATCGCGCCGCGGTGGCCGACGCCTACCGCGAGCGGGCGATGCCGGGCCCGCGGGCGGCCCGCGTGCGGGCCGCCGCTCTGGGCGTCGAGGCGACGCTCACCGGCGCGGCGCTCGTCGCGCCGGCCGCCTGAGCGCGCCCCTCAGTCCTCGTCCGCGTGGTGGTCGTTCGCGCTCGCGGCCGCAGCCCCGTCGGCGTCGTCGGGATCCGGCGGAGCGGCGGTGGCGGCGTCCGCGGCTTCCGGGGCTGCCGGGGCGACGGGGAAGACGATCGACGTCGAGCCGGCGGCGAGGCCGATGCCCGTCGGATCCGCGGCCGGTGCCGCATCCAGGCGCTCGGCCGCGCTCTGCGGGTCCAGCGGCTCCGAGGGCAGGCCGGCCCACTCCTGCTGTTCGTGCTGCGGCCGCGGTGTGAACAGTCCCATGCCTCCATTGTGCGCCCGGCGGGCGGCGTCGGGGCGGTCAGGCCGGGTCGGCCTCGCGGACCGCGTCGACGAGGGTGCGCCAGGGCCCGTCGAGCTGCGTCTCGGGCAGCTCGCGCTCGCGTCGGCCCGCCGGGGTGCGTGCCTCGATGCGCCAGCGGAACCGGTCGGCGCCGGGCTCGTCCCGGTCCGGCGCGTCCCACGGGCACCGCTCGACCAGGGAGATCCAGCGCTCCTCCTCGTCCGGTGCGGGCATCGCCCGCCACCGCCGCGGGATGCCGGCGATCCCGCCCGTACGGATGACGATCACCACGACCGCGGAGGCCGATGGGTTCCCCGGCTCGGATCCGTTCCCCGGCTCCGATTCGTTCCCCGGCCCCGATTCGCTCTCCGGCCCCGCCCCGTTCCCCGGCCGCGGCCCGGCGCTCCCCGACTCGTCGTCCTCGGGGCCCGGAGCGGGGCCTGCGCCCGAGTCGGGCGCGGTGCTGGAGTCGGGCCCGGGGCTGGGGTCCGGGCGCCGCTCGTCGGATGCGGCCGCATCCTCCGGACTCAGCCCGTCATCGGGCGGTGTCGGCTCGCGCATCGTGGTCCTCCTCCAGGACGCCGACGTCGGTCCACGCGGCACGCAGGGCCGCGACCGTCTTCTCCCCGGCCTCGGCGGCCGCGTCGAGCGTCGCCTTGGCGAACATCGCGAAGGTCGCGGTCGCGGGGAGACCGCCGGTGAGCGCACGGTACCAGACACCGCCGGCGGCCTCCCAGGCGTTGCCCCCGAGCGCCTGTGCGAACAGCGCGAAGGCGCGGTTCGGGATGCCGGAGTTGATGTGCACGCCGCCGTTGTCCTCGGTCGTGTCCACGAAGTCGCGCATGTGCGCGGGTTGCGGATCCCGCCCCAGCTCATCGTCGTCGTAGGCCGTGCCGGGCTGGATCATCGAGCGCAGAGCCCGGCCCTGCACCGCCTCCGTGAAGATCCCCTCGCCCACCAGCCACGTGGCCTCCTCTGCGCTCTGGCCGCGCAGATGCTGCTCGGTGAGGACGCCGATCACGTCGGCGATCGACTCGTTGAGGGCTCCGGACTGGCCCTGGTACGCCAACCCGGCCGTCGCCTGGATCACGCCGTGCCCGAGCTCGTGCCCGATGACGGACACGGATCCGGTGAAGCCGCGAAACACCTCTCCGTCGCCGTCCCCGAACACCATGCGCTCCCCGTCCCAGAACGCGTTGTCGTAGTCGACGCCGTAGTGCACGGTCGCGTGCAGCGGCGCGCCGGCGCCGTCGAGGGAGTCGCGGGCGAACGCGTCGAGCAGCAGGTCGAAGGTGGCGCCGAGGCCGTCGAACGCCTCGTTGGCCGCGGCATCGGCCACCGGGGGATCGTCCTCGCGGCGGACCACGATGCCCGGCAGCTCCTCCGTCCCGCCCGCGTCGCTGATCGTGCGGTCCGGAGCCGCCGAGACCTCGGCGACGAGCGTGCCGTCCTCGCCGATCGACAGCTCGAGCTGTCGCCGCAGCGGCGGGCGCCCCGCGGTCAGCGTCTGGCGCGCCGCCTGTGCGGCCTGGGGGAAGCGTTCGGACTCCGCGAGCCTCGCCAACAGATAACCCGGGACGATGCCCGGTCCGGTGATGTGTCGTCCGTCCATGTCGCCTCCGGTCTCGTTCCCCGGTGCCGACGATACGCCGCGCCGCCGACATGCGGACAGGTCGGGACGGTCGTCCGTCCGAGTATCTTTGTGTGATCCAAGGACGAAGATCATGCGGAGGCAGCGTGAACGCGGCGGCACACACCCCCCATTCCGCGGGTGACCTCTTCCAGCTCATCCGCACGGGGAGGGCGCAGTCGCGCGCGGACCTCGCCCGGCTGACCGGGTTGTCCGCCTCCACGGTCGCCCTGCGGGTGGAGGAGTTGATCGCCCGGGACTACGTGGAGGAGACCGGCCACGGCGAGTCCCGTGGCGGCCGGCGTCCCCGTGTCCTGGCGGTGAAGGCGGGCGGCGGCGTCGTCGTCGGGATCGACCTGGGCGAGCGCCACGCGACGTTCGCGCTGCTGGACCGCCGCGGCGAGGTGGTCGCCTCGGCGGTCGAGGAGATCTCGCTGCTCGACGGAGTGGAGACGGTGATCGCGCTGCTGTGGAAGCGGGCGCGCGAGCTCGCCGCCGCACACGGGAATCGGGTCGTCGAGGGGGTCGCGCTCACGGTTCCCGGGCCGGTGGACTCCCGGACGTCGCGGCTGCTGGCGCCGTCGCGCATGCCCGGCTGGAACGGCGTCGACGTCGGCGAGGTCCTGCGTGCGATGACCGGGCTGTCGGTCCTCGTCGAGAACGACGCGAACGCGATGGCCGTGGGGGAGTACGTCGCCCGCGGCGGCACGGACGAGCAGCTCGTCTTCGTCAAGGCCGGCAGCGGGATCGGCTGCGGCGTCGTGGTGGACGGCGCGGTCTACCGCGGCTTCCGTGGCGTCGCCGGCGACATCAGCCACGTCTCGCTGCACAACGCGCCCCCGGTGATCTGCTCCTGTGGGCGCGTGGGGTGCCTGGACGTCGTCGCGAGCGGCGCGGCGATCGTGGACGCGCTGAGGGAAGCGGGCGTCGAGGTCGCCGACCTCGACGACGTGCTCGTGCTCGCGCGCGACGCCCATCCGAAGGCGACCTCCCTGCTGCGCGAGGCCGGGACCCGAGCCGGCGAGGTCCTGGCCACGATCATCAACTTCTTCAATCCACAGACCCTGGTGCTCGGCGGGCGACTGCCGACCGCGGACGCCTTCGTCGCGGGCGTGCGCCAGGCGCTGTTCACCCTCTGCCTGCCGATGTCCACCGACCTCCTGGAGATCTCCACCAGCCGGGCCGGCGTGCTGGCCGGGGCCCGCGGGGTCGCGTGGTCCCTCCTGGAGCAGCTCCTGGAGCCGTCCCGCATCGACGCCTCCTCCGCCTGACCCGCTCCCGCCCGTCCTTGCGTCGTCGACCCCCGTCCCGATCTGCACATCCGGTCCCGATCTGCACAGGTTTCTCGCGGATCCGTGCGCGGATCGGGCCCCGGTGTGCAGATCGGGCATCGCGACCAGCGCCAGGATCGTCAAAAGTAGTCGAACTAAGATCGATGGTCGCACTAAGCTGGCCGGGTGACCGATCGCGCTCCCCTTCCCCGAATCGCGATCGCCGGCATGGCGATCGAGTCCAGCACGTTCTCGCCGCACCGCGCCGGTGAGCGCGACTTCCAGCGGATCGAGGGCGAAGACCTCGTCCAGCGCTACGACGCGCTGCGCGAGGGCGAGCTCACGGATCGCGCGGAGTGGCTGCCCGTCTACTACGCCCGGTCCATCCCCGGCGGCGCGGTGCTGCCGGAGGTCTACGCGTCCATCAAGGCGCGGATCTGCGCGGGGCTCGCCGAGCTCGTCGCCCAGGAGGGCGGTCTGGACGGTCTGTTCTTCGACATCCACGGCGCGATGAGCGTCGTCGGGATGGACGATGCCGAGGGCGACCTGATCACCGCGATCCGCGAGGTCATCGGTCAGGACGTCGTCGTCTCGGCGTCCATGGACCTGCATGGGAACGTGTCCCGGACCCTCATCGAGAACGTCGACCTCATCACCTGTTACCGGCTCGCTCCGCACGAGGACACCTGGGAGACCCGCGACCGGGCGATCCGCAACCTCGTCGAGGCGCTGGAGACGGATGCGGAGACCCACAAGGCGTGGGTGCGCGTGCCCATCCTCCTTCCCGGCGAGAAGACGAGCACCCGCGTGGAGCCCGCCAAGGGCCTGTACGCGCGGATCCCCGAGGTCGAGGCGCGCGACGGCGTCATCGACGCGGCGATCTGGATCGGCTACGCCTGGGCGGACGAGCCGCGCTGCCACGCGACGGTCGTCGTCACCGGCACCGACGAGGCCGTCACCGCCGCGGCGGCCGAGGAGCTGGGCCGGGCGTTCTGGGACGTCCGGGACGAGTTCGAGTTCGTGGGCCCTCCCGGGACTCTCGACGACGGGGTCGCGGCGGGACTCGCGGCCGCCGAGACGCCGTACTTCATCAGCGACTCGGGCGACAACCCGGGCGCCGGCGGGACCGGCGACGTGACCTGGACGCTCGCGCAGCTGCTGCAGAAGCCGGAGCTCACCGGTCCCGACGCCCCGGTCGTGCTCTGCGCCTCCGTCTTCGACAAGGGCGCGATCGACATCCTGCGCACGCACGCCGTCGGCGACGCCGTCTCGGTCGAGGCCGGCGCACGCGTCGACCACGGTCCGCACGGGCCGGTCCGCATCGAGGGGATCCTGCACAGCCTGCACGAGGGCGACCCCGACGCGGGCGGCATCGCCGTCATCCGCGTCGGCGGGCTCCACGTGATCGTG
Organism: Microbacterium sp. CCNWLW41; assembly: GCF_037083505.1. NCBI lineage: Bacteria > Bacillati > Actinomycetota > Actinomycetes > Micrococcales > Microbacteriaceae > Microbacterium > Microbacterium sp. CCNWLW41. The sequence continues at coordinate 7,023 of NZ_JBAOJP010000002.1, read as the reverse complement.
ACGGAGTTCCGCAAGGCCTATCACGACGTCTCGGACTTCACCTCCATCGGGCTCGACCCGGAGGCGGCGCAGATCGTGGTGACGAAGATCGGATACCTCGAGCCGGAGCTGTACGCGATCATGCGCGGGTGGACGCTCGCCCTCACTCCGGGCGGGGTGGACCAGGACCTCGAGCGCCTGGGGCACCACCGCATCCAGCGCCCCATGCACCCCTTCGACGCGTTCCCGTCCGCCCCCGACCTCACCGCCGAGATCGTCCGCTGACCTCTCGGGTAGGCGCGTTTCGTCTCGTCGCTGCGCTCCTCGCTCAACGACCGGTGCTCTGCGGCCTCGGTCGTTGAGCGACACGTCTACTCGCTGCGCTCGCTCCGTGCAGGTCTCCGCGAGACGAAACGGCTTCCTCCGTCTTTGTGACGGAAACGTAACCAATCTGGCTATTCTTGGCGTACTTACTTCGGCAATGATTCTAAGTACGCTGATCGCAGGACGATCTCGTTCGGCGTCCCGCGTCCACAAACAAGGAGGTTTCATGCGTACTCAGTCGCTGCGACGACGGCTGCTCGCCCCGGTGGGCGCGCTGGCGGTCGCGACGCTCGCCCTCACCGCCTGCCAGGGCTCCGCCCAGGCCGGCCAGGGCGGCAGCGAGAAGAAGGACAGCGTCAGCTTCGCTCTCCAGGTGGGGACCGGGCCGAACTGGATCCTGCCGATCTCGACGCCGGACACGATGGCCACGCACAACAGCGCCATCAAGGCCACCATGTGGCCGCGCCTGTTCGAGTACAACGGCGTCGACGGGGAGATGGGCTGGGACGAGGCGGCCTCGGCGGCCAAGTCCTACGAGTTCTCCGAGGACCTCAAGACCATCACGATCACGCTGAACGATCTCGACTGGTCCGACGGCGAGCCCGTCACCTCGCGCGACGTGGAGTTCTGGTACAACCTCGTCCGGTTCAACGGCGAGAAGACCGGCGGCTACTCCGCGGGCCTCATGCCCGACAACATCACGGCGTTCACGACCATCGACGAGAAGACCTTCTCGCTCACGATGGACAAGGTGTACAACGAGGAGTTCCTCGTCGGCAACCAGCTCAGCCTGATGTACCCGATGCCGCAGCACGTGTGGGACAAGACCAGCGCGGACGGCGAGATCGGCGACCACGACCGCGACGCCGCGGGCGCCGCCCAGGTCCTGGACTACCTCTTCAGCGAGGCGAAGGACATGAAGACCTACGCCACGAACCCGCTGTGGAAGACCGTCTCCGGGCCGTACACGGTCAAGAGCTGGTCCGACTCCGGCGTCGTGGAGCTCACCGCCAACGAGAAGTACACCGGCGTCGACAAGCCGAAGATCCCGAACGTGAAGTTCCTGCCGTTCACCTCGGCGGACGCGGAGATGAACGTCGTGCGCTCGGGCGATGTGGACTACGGCTACATCACCAGCTCGCAGCTCACGAACGAGAAGCAGTTCACCGACCTCGGCTACCGCGTCGAGCCGTGGGCCGGCTGGTCGATCACCTACATGCCCTACAACTTCGCCAACCCGGAGAAGGGCGCCTTCTACAAGCAGCTCTACGTCCGCCAGGCGCTGCAGCACGCCGTCGACCAGCCGACGATCTCGGACGTCATCTGGCACGGCGCGGCCACCCCGGACTACGGCCCGATCCCGCAGACCGCGGAGTCGGATGGCCTCTCGGACGTGCAGAAGGACAACCCGTACCCGTTCGACCTGGACAAGGCCGAGAAGCTCTTCACCGACCACGGCTGGGAGAAGGGCAAGGACGGCACCCTCGAGTGCGTGAACGCCGGAGCCGGCGCCGACCAGTGCGGTGAGGGCATCGCGGCGGGGGCGAAGGCGGAGATCGTCGTCACGACCCAGAGCGGCTCGCAGGAGACCGACAACATGATGGCCGAGATCCAGTCGTCCCTCGCCAAGATCGGCGTGAAGATGACGATCGACTCGAAGCCCCTGGACAGCGTCCTCACGCAGGCCCAGGAGTGCAAGACGGGATCGACCTGCACGTGGGAGCTCGTCTTCTTCGGTACCGCAGGCAGCTGGTACTTCCCGCCCTACGCCACCGGTGAGCGCGTGTTCGCGAAGGACACCAAGTGGAACGCGGGCCAGTACGACAACCCGGAGGCCGAGAAGCTCGTCCAGGAGATGGCCTACTCGACCGACCCCGACATCGCCAAGAAGTACTCCGAGTTCCTCGCCACGGATCTCCCGGTGATGTGGATGCCGAACCCGGTGTACCAGGTGTCCGTCGTGCGTGAGGGCCTCGACATCGCCCACCAGGACCCGGGCGCGTCGTTCCTGCCGCAGCGCTGGTCCTGGACCGACTGAGAGAGAACGGATGAGCGGGGTGGAAGCGACGCGCACAGCGACGACGGACCGAGCGACGAAGGAACAGCGGACCCGGAACCGGTTCTGGTGGTATCTGCTCAGGCGGATCGGCCAGGGGGTCGTCGTCATCCTCATCGTGACGCTGATCGTGTTCGCGTTGCTCCACCTCGCCCTCCCCGAGGGCCCCGCGGTCGGGGTCCTCGGGATGCAGGCCACGCAGGAGCAGATCGACGCCTTCAATCGGGAGAACGGCTTCGACCTGCCCGTCTGGCAGCAGTACTTCCACTTCCTCGGGCAGCTCGCCACCGGCGACCTCGGGGACTCGTTCAAGCTGAACCGCCCGGTCGCCGACGCGATCGGCCAGCGCCTGCCGAAGACGCTGGTGCTGGCCCTCATCTCGATGATCGTGGCGCTCATCATCGCCATCCCGATGGGCATCTTCCAGGCCGTGCGCCGCGGCAAGCCCAGCGACTACGCGCTCACCACCTGGAACTTCATCGTCTACTCGACGCCGTCGTTCTTCCTCGGCCTCATCCTCGTGATCGTCTTCTCCCAGTGGCTGCCGTGGTTCCCCGCGCAGGCCCCGCAGGGGGACACGGTGGGGGACGTGCTGGCGAACCCCGCCGCTCTCGTCCTGCCCGTCGCCACGGCCGCGCTCGCGATCATCGCGACCTTCTCGCGGTACATGCGCTCCTCGACGATCGACAACCTCTCCGAGGACTACGTCCGCACGGCCCGCGCGAAGGGCACGCCGGTGCCGGTCGTCATCACGCGGCACGTCGTGCGCAACTCGCTCACGCCGGTGATCGCGATGCTCGGCTACTACCTGCCGGTGATGTTCGGCGGGATGATCGTGGTCGAGTCGCTCTTCAACTACCCGGGCATGGGGCTGCTGTTCTGGACCTCGGCGCAGACCTCCGACTACCCCGTGCTGCTCGGCTGCATCCTCGTGATCGCGCTCGCCACGGTCGTCGGGTCGCTCCTGGCCGACATCATCCAGGCCCTCCTGGACCCGCGCACCCGAGAGGAGCTCTCGTGAGCACGACCGCCGCCGCATCCGCCCCGCGGACGATGGGCCCGCGCCGCCGCGCGCTGCGCCGCTTCCTGCAGAACAAGCTCGCCGTCTTCGGCATCGTCACGATCGTCCTGTTCCTCGTCTTCTGCTTCCTGGGACCCCTCGTGCACCCCACGGACCAGGTGCACACCGACCTCAAGAGCGTGATGCTGCCCCCGGGGACCGCGGGGCACCCCCTCGGGACGGACGACGTCGGCTACGACGTGCTCGGACGCCTCATGGTCGGCGGACAGATCTCCATCCTCATCGGCCTGGCCGCCGGAATCCTCGCGACCGTGATCGGGACGCTGTGGGGCGCGATCGCCGGATACGTCGGTGGGGTCGTGGACACCGTCATGATGCGCGTGGTCGACGCGGGCATCGCGATCCCGGCGACCTTCCTGCTGCTGATCCTCTCCGCGATCCTGCGCCCGAGCGTCCCGCTGATGATCTGCGTGATCGGGCTCGTGTCGTGGCTCGTCCCCGCGCGGCTGGTGCGCGCCGAGTCCATCTCGCTGAAGTCCCGGGAGTACGTGCTCGCGCTCAAGGCGATGGGCGGGTCCCACTCACGGGCGGTGCTCCGCCACATCGTGCCGAACACCGTGGGCACGATCGTCGTGAACGCCACGTTCCAGGTGGCGGACGCCATCCTCCTCGTCGCGTACATCTCCTTCCTCGGCATGGGCCTGCAGAAGCCCGCGACCGACTGGGGCGCGATGCTCACGAGCGGCATCACCTACACCTACGCCGGCGCGTGGTGGCTCATCTTCCCCGCCGGCTTCTGCATCGTGCTGACCGTCTGCGCGTTCAACAGCATCGGCGACGGCCTGCGCGACTTCTTCGACGTGAAGGGGCGGACCGCATGAGCGACGCACTCCTCTCCCTCTCCGGCCTGTCGGTCGTCTTCCGCACCGAGGACGGGCCGGTCCACGCGGTCAAGGGCATCGACCTCGACGTGCGCCCCGGCGAGGTGCTGGCGCTGGTCGGCGAGTCGGGATCCGGCAAGTCCGTCACCGCCATGGCCGTCCTGCAGCTCCTGCCGCGCACCGCCACGGTGACCGGATCCGTGACGCTCGGCGGCCGCGAGCTGCTGGGCCTTCCCGAGGCGGAGATGAACCGCGTCCGCGGCGGCGAGATCTCGATGGTCTTCCAGGAGCCGATGACCGCCCTCAACCCGAGCATGCGGATCGGCGACCAGATCACCGAGGCGATCCTCAACCACGGCTCCCCCTCCAAGACCGAGGCGTGGGAGCGCGCAGTGGAGCTGCTGGGCCGCGTGGGGATCCCCGACCCGGCGCGTCGCGCGAAGAGCTACCCGCACGAGCTGTCGGGCGGCCAGCGTCAGCGCGTCGTGATCGCGATCGCGCTCGCGTGCGAGCCGCAGCTCATCATCGCGGACGAGCCCACCACCGCGCTCGACGTGACCGTGCAGGCCGAGATCCTGGACCTCATCCGCCGCCTCGCCGCGGATCTCGGGACGGCGTTCCTGCTGGTCACCCACAACATGGGGGTCGTGGCGGACATCGCCGACCGCGTGGCCGTGATGTACCGGGGCGACATGGTGGAGGTCGGCGAGACGCGGCGCGTGCTCACCGACCCGCAGGAGGACTACACGAAGCGGCTCCTCGCCGCCGTGCCGACCCTGCCGGACCTCGCCTCCGTCGTCGAGCGGGAGCCTGAGTCCGCATCGATCCCCGCGCCGGTGCTGGAGCTGACGGACGCGGCCGTCACCTACCGTCGCGGCGGGCGGTCCTTCCAGGCCCTCAGCGACGTGAACATCCGGATCGCGCCGGGTGAGATCCTGGGTCTGGTGGGCGAGTCCGGATCCGGGAAGTCCACGCTCGGCCGGGCCGCGCTGGGACTTCTTCCCCTGTCCGGCGGGAGCATGACGCTGTTCGGCGAGCGGATCGGGCGCGGAGGGGTGTCGCGGCGGAGGGAGCGGGAGCTCCGCGGACGCACCGGCGCGATCTTCCAGGATCCCGGATCCAGCCTCGACCCGCGGATGACCATCGGCGAGGCCATCGCGGAGCCGATGCGCGTGCAGCGGCGTCGCCACGCCACGACGCCGGCGCAGCGCCGGGCCCGGGTGGCCGAACTGCTCGAGGCCGTGGAGCTGCCGCGCGACTACGCGAACCGGTATCCGCACGAGCTCTCCGGCGGACAGCGGCAGCGGATCGGCCTCGCGCGGGCCATCGCCCTGGAGCCGGAGCTGATCATCGCGGACGAGCCGACCTCCGCGCTCGACGTCTCCGTGCAGGCCGCGGTCCTCGAGGTGCTGCGCTCCCTCCAGGAGCGGATGGGCTTCGCCTGCCTGTTCATCAGCCACGACCTTGCCGTCGTCCACGAGATCTCGGATCGGGTCGCGGTGATGCTGCAGGGACGGATCGTCGAGCTCGGTTCCGCGGACGAGGTGCTGCTGGCCCCGCAGCACGAGTACAGCCGGCGCCTGCTCGCCGCTGTCCCCGTGCCGGATCCGGACCAGCAGGCCCGGCGTCGGGAGGAGCGGCTCGCCGCGCGGGCGGCCGCCCGATGAGCTCGGGCGGTGTGCTCGGTCTGGATGTCGGCGGATCGAGCGTCAAGTTCCTGCTCGCGGACGGGACGGTGCGGGAGCGCCCGGAACCGATCCTCCGCGGCCGCAGGGAGACCCCGGCGGACGATCCGGTCGAGGGCCTGCGCGCGATCGCCGAGGAGGTGCGCGGGACCGGCGCGGAGCCGACGCGGATCGTCGTGTCGATCCCCGGCATCGTCGACGAGGAGCGCGGCGCGGTCATCCGCTCCACGAACGTGCCCGCTCTGGACGACACCCTGCTGGCGCAGGAGCTCGGCGCGCGCACGGGCGTCCCGGTGACGGTCATCAACGACGGCCACGCCGCGGCGATCTCCGAGGCCGCGTGGGGCGCCGGTGCGGGACACGAGGACGTCTTCGTCCTGGCGCTCGGGACCGGGATCGCCGGGGCGCACGTCGTCCGCGGCGAGGTCGTCCCCGGGGCGCACGGGTCCGCCGGCGAGCTCGGGCACATCACGATCGAGCCCGGCGGGCGGGTCTGCTCGTGCGGTCGGCGCGGGTGCCTGGAGACCGTGATCGGCGCTCCCGCCCTGGCCGAGGCCTGGCGTGCAGCGGGGGGAAGCGGCGGTCCGGAGCAGTTGCTCGGCGCGTACGGCGAGGGGAGCCCCGAGGCCGCGAGCGTCGTCGAGCATGCGGCGGAGGGGCTGGCCGAGGCGATCCTGACGCTCTGCGCCCTGGTGGACCCGGGGTGCATCGTGATCGGCGGGGGACTCGCGGCGGAGCCGCACCATCTCGTCTCCCTGGCCCGAGACGCGGCGACGGCGCGGGCGAGCTTCCATCGGATCCCCCCGATCGTCCCCGCGGCGCTCGGCGGGTGGGCCGGCGCCTACGGCACGGTGCTCCGCGGCCTCGCGGACGCCCGCGTCGCCCTCGCCTGAGGCGCCCCCGCTCGGCTCTTGTCGGTCGGCGCCTTTCCGGTCGTTGAGCGAGGAGCGCAGCGACGAGACGAAACGCGGTGACCGGGTCTGCAGTGTGGGGTGCGGTTCGCTGCGCGATGGCCTCGTCCGTCGCGCGGTCCCCCGCCGTCCTTCGGTCGGCTCCCGCCAGGCCCGATGCCGGCGC
>NZ_JBAOJP010000001.1:1691336-1737855 GCF_037083505.1 Microbacterium sp. CCNWLW41 | reverse complement strand
CGTCGGCGCGTCCGCCGGCGCCGTCGGGTGCTGCTCGGCCGGGGCGGCCGAGGGAGCCGCCGGGGCAGCGGGAGCGGGAGCGACGGCCGGGACGGGAGCGGCGGCGCGGGCCGGGAGCTCGGCGGGCGCGGCATCCGCCCCTCTGGCGAGCACGCGGGCGACCATGAGCTCGAGCTGCAGGCGCGGCGAGGTGGCGCCGGTCATGTCGTCGAGCGTGCCCACGACGAGGTCGGCGATGCGCGACAGCCGCGACGAGCCGAAGGCGTCGGCCTGTCGTCGCATGCGGGTGAGGTCGTCGGCCGAGACGCCCCGCAGGACGGCGGCGGCGTCCTGGCCGGTCGCGGCGACGACGATCAGGTCGCGCAGGCGTTCCAGCAGGTCGTCGACGAAGCGGCGGGGGTCCTGACCTGTCTGCACGACCCGGTCGACGGCGGCGAACGCCGCCGAGGCGTCGGATGCGGCGAACGCGTCGACGACCTCGTCGAGCAGCTCGGCGTGCGTGTACCCGAGCAGGGCGACGGCCCGTGCGTACCGCACGGTCATCGCCTCGGACCCGGTGCCGGGGTCGGAACCGGCGATGAGCTGATCCAGGAGCGACAGCGTGTCTCGCGGGGAGCCGCCGCCCGCGCGGACCACGAGCGGCAGAACGCCCTGCTCGACCTCGACGCCCTCCTGCGCGCACAGCTGCTCGACGTACTCGAGCATCGCCGCGGGAGGCACGAGCCGGAACGGGTAGTGGTGCGTGCGCGAGCGGATCGTGCCGATGACCTTCTCGGGCTCGGTCGTGGCGAAGATGAACTTGACGTGATCGGGCGGCTCTTCGACGAGCTTGAGCAGGGCGTTGAAGCCCTGCGGCGTCACCATGTGCGCCTCGTCGAGGATGAAGATCTTGAACCGGTCGCGGGCGGGCGCGAACACGGCACGCTCGCGCAGATCGCGCGCGTCGTCCACGCCGTTGTGACTCGCCGCGTCGATCTCGACCACGTCGAGCGATCCGCCGCCGCCGCGCCCCAGCTCGACGCAGCTGTCGCACGTGCCGCACGGGGTGTCGGTCGGCCCCTGAGCGCAGTTGAGGCAGCGGGCGAGGATGCGGGCCGACGTCGTCTTGCCGCAGCCGCGCGGGCCCGAGAACAGGTACGCGTGGCCGACCCTGTCGCTGCGCAGGGCGGTCATGAGGGGTTCGGTGACCTGCGACTGCCCGATCATCTCGCCGAACGACTCGGGCCGGTAGCGGCGGTAGAGGGCGGTGGTCACTCCCCCAGCCTACGGCGTGCGTCCGACATCCCGGCGGCCGGATCGGGGGCGGTCCCGCCGGCACGCGGGATCTCGCCGCGCCGGCACGACGCGTTTCGGCGCGGGCTCAGACGTCGACCCCCTGCTCGATATCCGCCGCCCCCACCACGATCGGGATGGACGAGGTCACGGTAGGCACCGACGCCGACAGCAGCGAGCCGTCCTCGCGACGTGCGTCGCCCAGCTCGCGCAGCGTCGGGCGTCCCGAGATCACCGGGCCCTGCCCCTCCAGCGCCACCACGACCTGCTCGCCGGCGCCGACCACGTAGCCGACGCCGCGCACGCTGAAGCCCACCGGGTCGCCGGCCCCCGCGCGCACCCGCAGCTCGTCGCGCGTGACCGTCACGGTCAGCGGCGTGCCGTGCCAGTGCACCACGAATTCCAGCGACGGCCACGCCGCGGGCAGACGCGGGTCGAACGACAACTCGCCGAAGTGGTCGCGCATGCCGCCGAAGCCCGAGACGAGCGCCGTCCACACGCCGCCCGCCGACGCCACGTGCACACCGTCGGCGGCGTTGTGGTGCAGATCCCCGAGGTCGACGAAGATCGACTCGCGGAAGTACTCCAGCGCGAGGTCCTGGTAGCCGACCTCCGCAGCGAGGATCGCCTGCACGACCGCCGACAGCGTCGAGTCGCCCGTGGTCAGCGGGTCGTAGTACTCGAAGTCGGCGAGCTTGTCCTCCGCCGAGAAGTGGTTCCCCTGCAGGAACAGCGCGAGCACGACGTCGGCCTGCTTGAGCACCTGGTACCGGTAGATGACGAGCGGGTGGAAGTGCAGCAGCAGCGGCCGCTTGTCGGGAGGGGTGTTCTCGAGGTCCCAGATCTCGCGCTCGAGGAACACATGGTCCTGCGGGTGGATGCCGAGAGTCGGGCTGAACGGGATGTGCATCGCCTCTGCGGCCCGCTCCCAGGCGTCGGGCTCGCCGGGCTCCAGCGACAGGCGGTCGACCATCTGGCGGTACACCTCGCCGTCGATCTCTGCCATCTCGCGCACGGTGCGGGCCGCGAATCGGAGATTGAACCGCGCCATGACGTTCGTGAAGAGGTTGTCGTTGACGACCGTCGTGTACTCGTCGGGGCCGGTGACGCCGTGGATGTGGAACGAGTCGCCCTCGCCGTCGATGACGCCGTCGTTCGAGCGCCAGAACCCGAGCGTCGCCCACAGCCTCGCCGTCTCGACGGCGATGTCGACTCCCTCGCGGAAGAGGAACTCCTCGTCTCCCGTGGCGCGCACGTACTTCGCCAGCGCATAGCTGACGTCGGCGTTGATGTGGTACTGCGCCGTGCCGGCGGCGTAGTAGGCGGATGCCTCTTCCCCGTTGATCGTCCGCCACGGGAAGAGCGCCCCCGCCTCGTTCAGCTGGAAGGCGCGCCGACGCGCGGCGGGGAGCATGAGGTAGCGCATGCGCAGTGCGTTGCGCGCCCACAGCGGGGTCGTGTAGGCGAGGAAGGGGAGCACGTAGATCTCGGTGTCCCAGAAGTAGTGGCCCGAGTACCCCGACCCCGTCATGCCCTTCGCCGGCACGCCCTGACCGTCGGCGCGGGCCGACGCCTGCGCGAGCTGGAACAGGCACCAGCGGGTCGCCTGCTGCAGGTCGTCGTGTCCGCCGATGCGCACGTCCGACCGCTCCCAGAACGCGTCGAGCCACGACCGCTGCTGCGCGCGGATCGCGTCCACGCCCTCGGCCAGCGCGCGGTCGAGGGTGCGACGGCAGCGGTCGACGAGCTCGCGCGACGGCACGCCGCGCGACGTGTGATAGCTGACGAGCTTGGTGACGCGGATCGGCACGCCCGCCTTCGCCTGCACGCGGAAGACGTTCTTGGCGATGTCGGGCTCGATGAGGGTGCGCGAGGTGTGCTCGTTGGCGGTCTCGACCAGGTGATCGGCGACGATCGCGATCGTCATGCCGGACTCCGTCGCGCGGTACGACAGCGCGGAGCGCAGCCGGTCCTGCCAGTACTCCTGCGGCTGCAGCACGCGCTCGTGGAACCGCTCCGTCTTGCGCGGATCGAACCCGGCGCGCTTGGGCGCCGAGGGCGTGCCGCCGTAGACGTCCTCGCCGTCCTGACGGTTGATCATCTGGCAGCTCACGGTCACCGGAGCGTCGGCGTTGAGGACGGTGACGTCGATCGTCATGACGGCGAGGTGCTTCTCCTCGAAGGGCACCATCCGCTCGAACTCGATCTGCACCTCCTTGCCGGACGGGGTCACCCAGATGAGATGGCGACGCAGCACGCCGTCGCGCATGTCGAGGACGCGCTCGTACTCGCGCAGGTCGGCCACGTCGAGCGACAGCGGCTCGTCGTCGACGTAGACGCGCATGATCTTCGCGTCGGGCGCGTTGATGATCGTCTGCCCCACCTCGGCGAAGCCGTATGCCTGCTCGGCGTGGCGGATCGGGAACGTCTCGTGGAAGCCGTTGATGAACGTGCCGTGCTCGTGGGCGAAGCGACCCTCGGGGTGGTTGCCGCGCATGCCGAGGTAGCCGTTGCCGACGGCGAAGAGCGTCTCGGTGACGCCCGCGTCGTCGATGTCGAACGACTTCTCGACGAACCGCCAGGGGTCGACGGGGAACCGATCGCGGTTGATCATCGCGCGAACTCCTCCAGGTCGTGCACCACCACATGGGCGCCGGCGTCCAGGAGGTCGTCCTCCCCGACACCGCGATCGACGCCGACGACGAGCCCGAATCCGCCGGATGCGGCCGAGCGCACGCCGCTGATGGCGTCCTCGACCGCGGCGCTTCGGGCTGGCTCGACGCCCAGCATCTTGGCGGCCTCGACGAAGACGTCGGGCGCGGGCTTGGACGACAGGTGGTCGCGCTCGGCGATGACGCCGTCCATCACGACGGTGAATCGGTCGCGGATGCCGGCGGCGGCGAGCACCTCCTCGGCGTTCTTCGAGCTCGAGACGACCGCGACCGGAGTCCCGGCATCCGCCAGCAGGTCCAGCACCCGCAGCGACCCGGGGTACGGGGCGATCCCCTCGGCGCGCAGCACGCGTTCGAAGACCGCGTTCTTGCGGTTGCCGATGCCGCACACCGTGTCGGCGGAGGGATCGTCGGACGGATCGCCCCACGGCACCTCGACGTCGCGGGAGCGCAGCAGGCTCGCCACCCCGTCGTACCGCTTCTTCCCGTCCAGGTAGTCGAAGTAGTCGCGCTCCGTGTACGCCGGCGTGATGTCCCAGGCCGCGAACAGCTCCTCGAACATCGTCTGCCACGCGTGCATGTGCACTTCGGCGGTGGGCGTCAGCACGCCGTCCAGATCGAACAGCACGGCGTCGAAGGCGGTCAGATCGGGCAGGGCGTCGGGAGCCACAGGACCTCCGGGGAGCGAGGGGAGCGGGTGGATGCGTCGGCACTCCGTCGCGCCGCTCAGCAAAGCGTAATGCGGGCGGGAGCCCAGCCGACACCCCGTGACGTTCAGGGACGGGCGACGCCCAGCGTCTGCCGGGCGATCTCGAGCTCTTCGTCGGTCGGCACGACGAGGACGGTCACGGCCGAGGCATCCGTCGAGATGATCCGGATGCCGCGCTCCTGCTCCTCATTGCGGACCGGATCGATCTCGACTCCGGCGAAGCCGAGGGTCTCCAGCGCGCCCGCGCGCACGTGCGGCGCGTTCTCGCCGACGCCCGCCGTGAACGAGATGACGTCGGCGCCGCCGAGCTGCGCCAGGTAGGCGCCGGCATAGGCGCGCAGCCTGTGCACGTACACCTCGAAGGCGAGGATCGCCCGCTCGTCGCCGCGTGCGACGGCGGCGCGGATGTCGCGCAGGTCGTTGGAGCCGGCGAGCCCGAGCAGCCCGCTGCGCTTGTTCAGCAGGTCGTCCAGCTCGTCGATCGACAGGCCGGCGCGACGGGCGAGCTGGAACAGCACGGCGGGGTCGATGTCGCCCGACCGAGTGCCCATGACCAGCCCCTCGAGAGGCGTGAAGCCCATCGAGGTGTCGATGGAGCGTCCGCCGTCGATCGCGGTGACCGACGCCCCGTTGCCCAGGTGGAACACGATCTGCTTGAGCTCGCCCAGCGGGCGCCCGAGGAAGGCCGCCGCCGCCTCGCTGACGAACTTGTGCGAGGTGCCGTGGAAGCCGTAGCGCCGGATGCGGTGGGATGCCGCGACCTCGGTGTCGATCGCGTACGTGTAGGCGGCGGGAGCCAGCGTCTGGTGGAACGCGGTGTCGAACACCGCCACGTGCGGGACGTCGGGGAACGCGTCGCGCGCTGCCACGATGCCCGCGAGGTTCGCGGGGTTGTGCAGCGGGGCGAGCACGGCGAGCTCGTCGATGTTGATCTCGACGAGCGGCGTGATGAGGGTGGGCTCGAAGAACCGCGCCCCGCCGTGGACGACCCGGTGGCCGACCGCGACGGGCGGCGTGTCGGTCAGCGAGGGACCGTCGGAGGCGAACGCGTCGAGCATGACGGCGAAGCCCGCGGTGTGATCGGGGATCGGCAGCTCGCGCGTGCGGGTGGCGTCGAGGAAGGTCGGCGAGGCGCCGTCCGTCGGCGCGGCGTACACCGTGTGCCGCGCGACGCCGACAGACTCGCCGATCCGCTCGACGAGGCCGGACGCCAGCGTCCGCTCGGTGTCCATGTCCAGCAGCTGGTACTTGAACGACGACGACCCGCTGTTGATGACGAGCACCGGTGTCATGCGTTCACTCCCCCTGCGCCTGGATCGCCGTGATGGCGATCGTGTTGACGATGTCGTCGACGAGCGCCCCGCGCGACAGGTCGTTGATCGGCTTGTTCAGCCCCTGCAGCACCGGTCCGATCGCGACCGCGCCGGCCGATCGCTGCACGGCCTTGTAGGTGTTGTTGCCGGTGTTGAGGTCGGGGAAGACGAAGACCGTCGCGCGGCCGGCGACCTCCGAGTCCGGCATCTTCGCCGCGGCCACGGCGGCGTCGGCGGCGGCGTCGTACTGGATGGGGCCTTCCACGAGCAGCTCGGGGGCGCGGGAGCGGACCAGGGCCGTGGCATCCCGCACCTTCTCGACGTCCGCACCGGACCCGGATTCCCCCGTCGAGTACGACAGCATCGCGACGCGGGGCTCGATCCCGAACTGCGCCGCCGTCGCGGCGGACGAGATCGCGATGTCGGCGAGCTGCTCGCTGGTGGGGTCGGGGATGACCGCGCAGTCGCCGTAGACGAGCACGCGGTCGGCGAGGGCCATGAGGAAGACGCTCGACACGACCGAGACACCCGGCTTCGTCTTGATCACCTCGAACGCCGGCCGGATGGTGTGGGCGGTGGTGTGCGCCGCCCCCGAGACCATGCCGTCGGCGAGCCCGAGGTGCACCATCATCGTGCCGAAGTACGAGACATCGGTGACGGTGTCGGCCGCCTGGCTCACGGTGACGCCCTTGTGGGCCCGCAGCCGGGCGTACTCCTCGGCGAACTTGTGCACGTGAACGGCGTCCAGCGGCGAGAGCACCTCGGCGGCCTTGATGTCGATGCCGAGCTCGATCGCGCGGGCGCGCACCTCGAACGGCTCGCCGAGGATCACGAGGTCCGCGATGCCGCGCTTGAGGACCGTCGCGGCGGCGCGGAGCACGCGGTCGTCGTCGCCCTCGGGCAGGACGATCCTCTTGCGCTGCGCGCGCGCCCGCTCGATGAGCTGGAACTCGAACATGAGCGGTGTCACCACGGTCGCACGGGCGACGCCGAACGCCGTGAGCAGCTCGTCGGTGTCGACGCTCTGCTCGAACAGCGCGAGGGCGGTGTCGTAGCGGCGCTGCGAGTCGGCGGCCAGGCGGCCGCGCGTGCCCATGATCCGCACCGACGTCTCGTACGTGCCGAGCTCGGTGGTGATGATGGGGACGCTCGAGCCCAGGCCCTCCAGGAGCCGCGTCACCGGCTCGGGGATCTCGAAGCCGCCGTTGAGGACGATGCCGGAGATGGACGGGAAGGTGCCCGAGGCGTTGGCCAGCAGCGTGGCGAGCAGGACCTCGGAGCGGTCGGCCGGGATGACGACCACCGCGCCCTCGAGCAGACGCGGCAGCACGTTGACCATGGACATGCCCGCGACCACGACGGCCAGCGCCTCGCGGGTCAGCCGGTCGGGGTCCCCGCCGATCAGCTCGCCGTCGACCGAGCGCATGATGCCGCGGATCGACGGCGCGACGAGAAAGCGGTCCTCGGGGAGGGCCCACACCGGCACCGTCTCGCCCGAGGCGCCGGCGGAGGTCTCGTGGGAGTGTGCCTGGACCGAGCGGCGCAGCGCGGCGATGGTCTCGTCGAGCCGCTCCGGATCGGCGCGGTTCGCCACGACGGCGAAGAGCTTCGCGCGGCCGTGCTGGAGCTCGGCGAGCGCCAGATCGGCGATCTGCCCGACCTCCTCCGGCGTGCGCGGCAGCGACGACCCCAGCTGCTCCGGCTGGGTCTGGTTCTGAGCCGACCGACCGCCCAGCACGAGCAGCACAGGGGCGCCGAGGTTCGCCGCGATGCGCGCGTTGTACGCCAGCTCGGCAGGGCTGCCGACGTCGGTGTAGTCGCTGCCGAGGATCACCACCGCGTCGCACTGGGCCTCGACGGCCTTGTAGCGCTCGACGATCGTCGCTAGTGCGGCATCCGGATCATGGCGGACGTCGTCATAGGTGACGCCGAAGCAGTCGTCGTACGCGAGATCCACCCCATCGTGGTCCAGGAGCATCTCGAGCACGTAGTCGCGCTCGATCGTCGAGCGCGCGATGGCCCGGAACACCCCCACACGCGGTGTCGCGTGGCTCAGCGCGTCGAGCACGCCGAGCGCGACCGTGGACTTCCCGGAGTGGCCTTCGGCCGACGTGATGTAGATGCTCTGCGCCACCGGTCCAGCCTACGGGCGGGCCGGAGTGCTCGGCCAGGCAGGGGGCCGCATCACGCGCCGGGGCGCGGCGTGGGCGCGCTCGGCTACCCTCGGGTCATGGATGCGCCCCGGCCCGGTATCGACGTCCCCGACCACCGCGGCAGGACAGGGCTCGACCGCACGGGGCGCGACCTCGACCGCAACCCGGACGTGCGGGTGACCGAGGTGGAGGTCCTGGCGTCCGCGTGGCACGTGCTGCGGCGCACGACCCTGGACTACCGCACCCCGTCGGGCCGCTGGGAGACGCAGCAGCGCGAGACGTACGATCGCGGCAACGGCGCGACCGTGCTGCTCTACGACCCCGCCCGCCGCACCGTGCTGCTGACGCGGCAGTTCCGCTACCCCGTGTACGTCAACGACCACCCGGACGGGATGCTGATCGAGACGGCCGCCGGCCTCCTCGACGAGGACGACGCCGTGACGGCCATCCGGCGCGAGACCGCCGAGGAGACCGGTGTCGACATCGGCGAGCTCGAGCACGTGTGGGACGTGTACATGAGCCCCGGGTCGGTCACCGAGCGCCTGCATTTCTTCGCCGCGCCGTACGACGCCTCGACGCGGACGGGCGACCGCGGCGGCGTCGAGGAGGACGGCGAGCACATCGAGCTGCTCGAGCCGCACATCGACGAGGCGCTCGCGATGGTGCGCGACGGGCGGATCCAGGACGCGAAGACCATCATGCTGCTGCAGTGGGCGGTGCTCGACGGCCCCTTCGCCGCCGCAGGCGCCCGGAAAAATTAAGACTCTCCGCGAACCCGGCAGAGCCTGGTTACCCTTGCTACGTTTCCGTCCTGGGGGAGTTGGCCTGGATGCCGCCTCGCGGAGAGCTGCCTACAGTCTAACCCGCTCGCAGCACGACGCGAGCCACGCGCACGGCCGCTCAGTCGGCGAGCGGCACCACCCGCACGCCGCCGGCGGACTCGGCCAGGACGAGCACCCGCGGCGCGGAGACCTGCTCCAGCGCGGCGAGCACCGGCGCGGGGTCCGCTCCCAGGGTCGCCTCCCCGTCCGCCGCCGGCCACACCGACACCGCGGCCCCCGTCGCCGAGCGGACCGCGGCGCCCAGCGACGACACGTCGCCGCCCGAGACGAGGATCACCCGCCCGATCCGGCGCCGCGCCGCCCGGGGCGCCGCGGCACGGTCGCGTCGCCAGATGGCGAAGTGGTACGCGAAGACGACGGCGGTCGCACTCAGCACGCCGAGGGGCGCCCGGATGTACTCCAGCAGGCCGCCGGGCTCCCCCTCCCCCAGCGCGAACTCGAAGAGGCGGTAGCCGATGAGCAGGAGCGTCACCACGGCCGCGATGGCGCTGGCACCGAAGATCACCACGAGATAGACGCGCCGGCCGGCGTCGGCGGCATCCGCAGCCCCGCCGCGGTCGGGCCGCCATGCCGCCCACCACGCCGCTCCGCCCACGAGGAGGGCGCTGATGCCCCCGAGCAGAAGGTTCAGGCTCTCGTCGTCGACGAGCGACGAGGCGACGCTCGCCAGCAGCGCGTTGACGATCACGCCGAAACCGCTCGCGGCCTGGATGAGCGCGATCGCCGAGACCACGAGACGCCCGGCCTGACGTGCGCCGTCGGGGCGGGAGCCGAGGACGCCCGCGTGGTACACCCACAGGACGGCTCCGACCGCGGCAGCCGCGACGGCCATGTCCAGCGGGGCGAGCACGTCCGCGGTGGCGCCGGAGACGAGCATCCTCGACACGGTGTGGAGGGTGTTCGCCAGCGCGATGAGCGTGGTGGCCGCCGCGGCGCCCACCACGATCACCAGGAGCACGGCGGCGAACAGCCCGGGCGCACCGCGCGCGCCCTCGCGGTGCCAGTGCCACCACCAGATCCCCGCGCCGAGTGCGAGCCAGACGAGCGACTGCAGGACGGTCTGCCACCAGAGTCCGCCGCTCGCGAGCAGGCCGGCTCCGCCGGTGAGCGCCCGAGCGATCAGGGCCGCGATCGCGGCGACGGCCCCCAGGGCGCCGATCACGAGTCCCCAGACCGCGCTGAGCTGCACGGGGAGGTCGGCGAGCCGTGTCGGCGCCGTGCGGGCGTGCCGGCGCATCCGCCGGTGCCACACCCACACGCCGGCCCACACCAGCGCCGCAGCGGCGTCGTCGGGCCGCCATTCGCCGTCGATCCCCCCGTTCGCCGTCAGCGCGAGCGACACGGTCGCGGTCACGAGCGCCGTCAGCGTCATCGCCGTCAGGTACAGCGTCCACACCAGGGACGCCCGCTCCGCCGGATCCGCGAGGCGCCGACGCTGCCACCACCACAGCGCTGCGGCGAGGGGGGTGCCGATGACGGCGAAGGCGAGCGAACGGGCGAGGGATGCCTCCCCCTCCGCGATCACCTGCTCGAAGCCGATCGCCCGCGCCAGCAGACCCGAGATCCCGATCGCCGCCACCGTGATGAGGGCGAACAGGAGCGACAGGAGGATGATCCGCCGCACGACGGCCCCGGCGCCGCCGCCGGCGCGCGCGGGCGCGGGTGCAGGTGCCGGTGCGGGTGCGCCGGTCACAGTCCGAGCTCCCCGCACAGCGACAGCTGCCACGGCGCGCGCTCGATGAGCCACTCGCCGTCCTCCTGCACCAGCAGGAAGCTGCCCTCGGACTCCGACTCCCCCGGGCCGAGCAGGCCCGACCCGTATACGGCGGTGATGAGCACGTCGACCGTCGTGCCCGACTCGCGCTCGGTCGTGCGGACGAGCGCCACCCGGTAATCCTCGGCAGCGAACCAGTCCCGCTCGCAGTCGTCGGCGATCTCGGGTACGACATACTCGAGCGCACCCTCGAAGTCCCCGTCGATCAGGGCCTGCGAGTAGCGCTGGACGACGCCTTCCGGCGTATCGGCCGGGTACTCCTGCGGGCCGCCGCGCGCGACGATGACCACGACGGCGATCACGACCACCAGGCCGATGCCGATCAGGAGTGCCGGGAGCGCCCAGCGGCGGCGAGGGGCGTCTTCGCTCATGCTCACATCATGCTCCCCCCGGCGGTCGTGCCGCACCTGCGCGGGATCCGGCGCGCGGGACGGTATCGCCGGGCGCGCGGCGTGGCTCCTCGAGCCCACGGCATCCTCCCAGTGCCGCCCCGCCTGCGCGCGGATAGGATCGAGCCGTGGGCGAGGGAGCCCGCTCTCACCCGCCGAACCGCTCGGACGAGCGGACCAGGAGGCCGCGATGGTCGATACCGCCATGACGGATGCCGGACCCGGCGCGCACGGGGCCGGGCTGACGGCGGACGGGTTCGCGCGCATCACGGACGCGATCCTCGACGCGGTCGGCAGCGTCATCGACGGAAAGCCCGAGGCGGTGCGCAGCGCGCTGGTCTGCCTCCTCGCAGAAGGCCACCTGCTCATCGAGGACGTGCCGGGCGTGGGCAAGACGATGCTCGCCCGGGCGCTCGCGACGTCGGTGGATGCGACCGTGCGGCGGATCCAGTTCACCCCCGACCTCCTGCCGGGTGACGTCACGGGGGTGAGCGTCTACAACCCGGTCGACCGGGAATTCGAGTTCAAGCCGGGTGCGATCTTCGCCAACATCGTGATCGCGGACGAGATCAACCGTTCCTCCCCCAAGACGCAGTCGGCCCTGCTCGAGGCGATGGAGGAGCGGCAGGTCACCGTCGACGGGCGCACGCACTTCGTCCCCGAGCCGTTCCTGGTGGTCGCGACGCAGAACCCGCTGGAGATGGAGGGGACGTACGCCCTTCCCGAGGCCCAGCGCGACCGCTTCATGATGCGCATCTCCATGGGATACCCCGACCCCCGCTCGGAGGCGCTCATGCTCCGCCAGCGCGACACCGTCAACCCGCTCGACCAGCTCGCCGCCGTGGTCTCGGCCGACGAGGTCTCGGGCCTCATCGGATGGGCGCGCGCGGTGCACGTGGCGCCCGCCATCGAGGACTACGCCGTCGGACTCGCTCAGGCGACCCGCAGTCACAGCGACCTGCGTCTGGGCGCCAGCCCGCGCGCGACGCTGCAGCTCGTCCGGGCCGCCAAGGTGTGGGCCGCCCTCGACGGGCGGGCGTTCGTCATCCCGGACGACATCACGGCGCTCCTCGCGCCCGTGTTCGCGCACCGCCTCATCCCCACCCGTGCCGCCGGCGGCGCGCGCGGCGGCAATGCGGCCGACGCGATCGCCACGATCCTGGAGCGCATCGCGGCGAGCGTGCGAGTGCCGATCGCCTCACGTCAGTGAGTCCGCCGATGAGACGAGTGTGGCCGCTGACAGTCCGGGGCACCGGCGCGCTCGTCCTGGCGATCGTCTGCCTCGTCGTCGCGCAGGAGGCGAGCCTGGCCGAGCTGATGTACTTCGGCATCCTGCTGCTTGCCGTCGTCGCGGCGAGCGTCGCGTCGCTCTATGCCGGCCGCCGCACCGAGTCGGTGACCCGCTCGCTCTCGCCCGACGTCGTCTCGGTGGGGTCGGAGGCCCGTGTGGCCGTGCGCGTCGGCGTGCGCACGGCGCTGCCCACCGCGCCGGGGACGTGGCGTGACGCGCTTCCGAAGGGACTTCGCGGCAAGGCCGCCGGCGCCTTCCCCGCGCTCGGGTCGGGGTTCCTCGGCGGCGAGCGCGGCGGCGCCAGGAGCATCGACCTCGTCTACACCGTCACCGGCGCCAGGCGCGGGGTGCACTCGCTGGGTCCGCTCACGGTGCAGTCGTCCGACCCGTTCGGGCTCGCGCGGCGCACGGTGGTGTTCAGCCAGCGCACCCCGGTGACGGTCGCCCCGGCGGTCGTCGACCTCGCCCCGCTGATCGACTACGCCGGCGCGACGGGCGGCCTGCTCCATACGACGACGGACCAGCTGGGTCAGGGCGCCGACAACCTCGTCGCCCGCCCCTACGCCTCGGGCGACTCCATGCGCCGCATCCACTGGCGCGCCACCGCTCACCGTGACGAGCTCATGGTGCGCCAGGAGGAGCAGGAGTCCACGCCCGAGGCGGCGGTCGTGATCGACCGGGCGGCACGTCGGTGGTCGCCCGATGCGCTGCAGGCGCCCGGCGCCGACCCCGGCTTCGAGGCCGCCGTCTCCGCGTGCGTGTCCGCCGTCGCCCGCCTCGTCCACGACGGCTACGCGGTGGAGGTGCTCGACACCGAGGGTACGGTGCTCATCGATCGCATCGACGGCGGCGACATGATGTCCGTCGACGGGCTGCTCGTGCAATTCGCGACGATGACGGCCCGACGCGACGATGATCTCCCCCGGCTGCCCCGGCTGTTCGCGGGCATCTCGACCGGACCGATCGTCCTCATCGTCGGCCGCTTCGATCCCTCTGACGCGGCGGCGGTCGGACCTGTCGCCCATCACAGCACGCTGCCGGTCCTCCTCGCCGCCGCCCCGGCCGCCGGCGCATTGGACCTCGCCGCCGACCACGGCTGGCACGTGGCGGCCATCGACGCCGAACGCGACCTGGCGCCCGCGTGGGCGAACGCGATCGGGCGGGGGGCGCACCATGTCGTCGGCTGACGCGGGCCGCGCGACGCGCGCACGCGGCGGAGAGAAGCTGCTGACCTTCTCGATCTTCGCGGCGCTGCTCGCGGCCCTGCTCCCGGTCGTGCGCGTCATCGACTCCGGCTGGTGGCTGCTGGCGGCGCTGCTGCTGGCCGCGCTCATCCTCGGCGCAGGCTACACCGCGCGCCTCTACCGCCTCCCGGCGGTCGCCGTGACCCTCATCGAGGCCACCCTGTGGGCCGTGTTCCTGACGCTGGTGTTCCTCAGGGACACCGCGCTGCTGTGGGTCATCCCGACCCTCGACACGATCCGCAGCGTGCCGCTGCTCGTGGAAGCGGCGATGGAGGAGATCAGGCTCGGCGCGGCGCCCCTCGAGGGCTCTCTTCCGCTGGCCTTCGTGGTGGTCGGAGCGATGGGACTGCTGACGATCATCGTCGACCACGTCGTGGTGACGGCACGGATGCCGCTGCTGGCGTCGGTCGGCATCGTCACGGTGTCGCTGATCCCGGCGATCGCGGCGCCCGCTGCCGTCGACGTGATCGGGTTCGTCTTCCTCGCCGTGACGATCCTGTTCCTGATCCGCTCCGAGACCCGTTCGCGCGAGAAGCCGATGGAGCGTGAGGAGGAGCGCACCGCCGGCGTGCCGGCCACGGCGCTCGGCATCGGCGCGATCGCCATCGTGGTCGCCGTCGTGGTCGCGCCGGCGCTGCCGCAGCCGGGGGCCCGCGCGGGCACGGGACTCGGACCAGGGCCGGGGATCGATGCCACCCTGCAGCTCGGCGACGACCTGCGCCGGCCGCAGGAGGTGGAGGTCATCCGCGTCCGTACCGACTCGCCGTCGGTGCCGTACCTGCGCGCGACGACGCTGAGCCGGTTCGAGGGCGGCATCTGGGAGCCCGACCGGGCGCAGACCGTCTCGCTCGAGAGCGACCGGGCGTTCGGCGAGATCGACAACACGGACGAGATCCGGATCTCGGAGTACACCACCAAGGTCGACGTGGTGAACCTGGACTCGCCGTGGGCGCCGGTGCCGTATCCGGCGGTCGGGGTCGCCGGGCTCAGGGGACTGTGGGGGGCGGTGCCCTACAACCACACGGTGGCGACGACGAGCGACTCGACGATGGGCCAGTCGTACGAGGTGCAGTGGACCCTCCCCCGCCCATCACTGGAACAGGTGCGGGCGGCGACGGCCGTCGGCTCGCAGGTCCGCGACGAGACGACCGAGATCCCCGCCGACATCCCCCCGCAGATCGCCGAGCTCGCCGTGGAGGTCACCGCCGCCGCGACCAACGACTACGACCGCCTCACGGCTCTGCAGCGGTGGTTCCGGGGCGGCGACTTCGCGTACTCCCTCGACGCACCGGTCGAGGAGGGCTTCGACGGCAGCGGCGCCGAAGCGGTGGCACGGTTCCTGGAGGTGCGCCAGGGCTACTGCGTGCACTTCGCCTCCGCCTTCGCACTCATGGCGCGCACCCTCAACATGCCGTCGCGCATCGTCGTGGGCTACCTCCCGGGCACGCCGACGACGGACAGCGTCGACGGGCAGCCGGTGTTCACGGTGTCGAGCTCGCAGCTGCACGCCTGGCCCGAGGTGTACTTCGAGGGCATCGGCTGGATCCCGTTCGAGCCGACCACGGGTCTGGGCACGCCGACGATGTTCTCGTCCGCGGCGACCGCGCCGGGCGAGACGACCGACCCCGGGAGCGTGGGCTCGCAGCCGACGGCGACGCCCACCTCCCCTGGGGACCGCGCCGAGATCGATGCGGAGGAGCAGCAGTCGGCGAATGGGACCGGTGCGGCGCGCGACACCGTCGACCCGCTCCCCCTGCTCGGCATCGTGACCGCTGTCATCGTGCTCCTCTCCCTTCCGCTCCTGGCGAAGGAGGTCCGCCGGCGCCGGCTGGATGCCGCGGCCCGCGCCGGTGACGCCGCCGCGGCCTGGCAGTCGGTGCAGGAGGCAGCCATCGACGTGGCCATCCCCGTGCCGGCCAGCGAAACGCCGCGCGCCTTCGCCCGGCGCCTGGTCGAAGAGCACGGGGTGGCGGCATCCGACATCGATACCGTCCTCACCGCGATCGAGCGCGTCAGCTACTCGCGTGCGGGGACCCGCTCGTACTGGATGGGGGATGCCGCGGCCGACGCGGCCGCCGCGGTGCGCGCATCGCTGCTGACGTCGGTGCCGGCGTCGCGGCGGATCCTGGCGCTCGCGGCCCCCCGATCCCTCATCATCCGTCCCGGCAGCGTCTATGCCGGAGCGGCTCCGGTTCGGGTGCGGTAGCCGAGCAGGGTAGGATGGTCGGCGGCCCTTCGGGGCCTCCTGGAGGATTCGCCTAGTGGCCTATGGCGCACGCTTGGAAAGCGTGTTGGGTGCAAGCCCTCGGGGGTTCGAATCCCCCATCCTCCGCCACTGTGATCCCAGTGTTTTCAAGGGATCGCGACCCGTTCGAAATCTCGTGGCACAGTTCGTGGCACAGTTATCGTTCACATTTGGACTCCTAGAGGCCCGGAATTCCGCGGATCTCGACCACGTTGATGCGCCGGTTGCGACATGACTGCCTCATGTCGCAACCGGCGCTAGCGGTTTTCGGACATCCAACCGATCGTGGCGCGGCATCCGACACGCCCGAGGCGCGTGAACTCTCACGTGAAGGCAGCACGAAGTGCTACGACAAACCCGGGCGGTTGCGACCTCCGACCGCGAGAGCGTAGCGGACGGGCGCGGTTGCGTGTCCGCCGCTCGCTCTTTGCAGACTCCGCTCTCCGCTGCGCTCCGAGCGCCGCTTATCAACCGCTCACAACGGACACTCCATCGCCCCCGCCCGCTGGCTCAGCTGGATGCCGGAGCGGCGCCAGGGGCTGAGCTTGCTCAGACCTGCTGTTCGACCGCCACCGGAGCGAGGAGCGCACCCACGAGATCCGCAGCTCCGCGTTGCAGAGTCTTCACCGCGTGCGAGTAGGTGTTGAGAGTCGTCTGGATGTCGGCGTGACCCAGTCGCTCGGAGACGATCTTGGGATGCACGCCGGCCCGCAGCAGAAGCGTCGCATGCGTATGCCGCAGCTCGTGCAGGTGCAGAGCATCGAGATCCGGATGCGCCGCGACCGCCTTGGCGACCCGCTCCCGCCACTGACGGGAGAACTGGGTCGGGTTGTGTGGTTCCCCGTAACGGTTGCAGAAGATCAGGTGCTCACCTCGAGCATGCTCCGGCGAGACCGCGCGGAGCATCTCGTGCTTCGCGCGGAACGCTTCCGCGAGGCGGACGTCGATGTCGACGTTGCGAACACGGCCGCTCTTGGTGGCGCGGAAGTCGATGACCGGCGTGCTGCCCGCTTCCTTCACATAGGACATGGCGCGGGCGATCGTGATCACGTTGTTGTCGAGATCGAGGTCCTTCCATCGGAGGCCGAGGATCTCGCCACGTCGCATCCCGGTGCCGAGAAGCGTCAGCCAGGCCAGCCACAGGTAGTCCCCCGAGGACTCGGACCAGTCGAGGAAGAGCCGAGCGTCCTCCGCCGACCACGTCGTCATCTCCGGTGGCGCGGCTTCGAGCTTCGTCGGCGGTGAGGCGCGTTTCGCGGGGTTGAAACGGATCAGCCCATCCTCGAGCGCGTGCTGCAGCACCTGCGAGATCAGGACATGAACATGCCTCACCGTTGCGGCGCCGAGCGGTTCCCCTACGTGACCGCGATCCTTCCGGCCGGTCTGCTCGAGCTGCCGATAGAAGCGGTTGAGCTGGTCCTTGGTGATGTCGGCGATGGGCGCCCGCCCGACCGACGACGGAAGCACATGGACACGGAAATGCTTGCGGTAGCCGGCGAGGGTCGTCGGACGCACGCGCAGCGAATCGAAGTACTTGTCGGCATACGCGTTGAAGGTCTCGCGCGTCTCATCGACGTGGACGCCGCGGCGGATGTCGACCTGCACCTCGACGAGTGCGTTGAGCGCGTCTCGCTCGGTAGCGAATCCGCGCCGGAATCTGCGGACAGAGTCGCCATCGGGACGCTCGATCCAGTAGGCGACTCGGTATCGCGTCTCCCCCGACGGTGTGGTGTACGACGAGACTGTGCCGTCCTGATTGGGTCGCCGCGGCATCCGTCTTCCTTTCAGCCGATCGTCGGGCCACCGGGAGCCGGCGTGTTGATCACCGGACCTGTCGCCGACGGGTCAGGGAGATCCACTCCCGGCGCGAGACCCGCAAGACGGGCTCGGTTCATCAGACGAGTCGCGGTGCTCTGACTGACCCCGAGGCAGTCGGCGACGGCCCTCAACGGGGGCAGATTGACGGCGGCCGCGAGTCGGTACGTCGTCGACGCGTCCACGACGCTCGCCGTGAGGTCGCGCCCCTCGCGTGTGCGCATGCGCCGAATGTAGTCCCCGCCGGAGCAGATCGGTTGGTCGGGCTCTTCAACTGTGGAGACTCTCAAACCGCTGACCTGAAGGGCCGTCTGCACGCGGACCTCCCGCAAGGTGAGGCTCGTCACTTCGTCGCCCTCCCCGCTCCGGGTCACGCTGACCTCGGCCGCCACGACGCGACTGAGGCGGGGGTCGTACGCGGCACGGACGCGAATCTCGCCGGGGACGTCGGGCTCACTCCTCAAGACAACGGTCCAGCTCGCAGGGACGCTGACGCCGTTGCCCACCGCGACGCGCTCCTCGCTGACATCCACGTTCTCGAGGTCCACCATGCCCGCCAGTATCGCAGGCAGGAATTCGCTGAACAAGGTACGACATGACGCAATCATGTCGTAACTGGCTCAGGGAGGTGCTACGGTGTGCGCGTGTGATGACATTGGTGGCTCACGAAGGAGATGCAAATGAACCGCTCACCGAATTCACTCGCTCTCACGTACAAAGACGCTGCCGAGTTGGTCGGCGTGGAGTACCGCACGATCAAGCTCGGGGTCGAGCGGGGCACGATCCCAACGGTGCAGCTCGGGCCGCGACGGATGATTCCCCGCGCGGCACTGCTCCGAGTCTTCGGCGTCGAGCCCTGAGCCACGGCCCCATCTGATCGTCATGGTCGACGCACGCCTCCCCGCCGAGTGGCTAGGGAGCATCCGCATCGACAATCTCAGCGACCGAGCCTTCCGAGTGCTCGCCGGGGCACTGATGTGGTGCAACGGACAGGGGACGGACGGCGCAGTGCCGGACCGGTACACGAAGTATCTCCATCCCGACGGTGACGACCCCGCCGCATTCGACGAGCTCGAGCGCGCCGGCCTCTGGGAGCACGTGGACGACGGCTACCGCCTCGTCGGCTGGACGACTGCTCTCCGGCAGTGGACCGCAGAGGAAGTCGAGCGCTACCGCGAGGGCGCCCGACGGCGGCAGAAGGAGTATCGCGACCGGCAGCGGGCAATGACCGCTGCCACTCCCCCGCCGCGAGCGATCGGCGCGCTGCATGCCGGGGACGTGACGCATAACGGAGCGCGTGACGTGACGGCGAACGTAGGCTCAGGCTCCTTGATCGAATCCAGGAAGAAGACGAGAGCCTACGCGCCGCGTGACACGACGGCCCACGTCACGCATAACGCGGACTCGCCATTCTGCGCGAAACACCCGGAGGGTACTTCAGAGCCCTGCGGTGCGTGCGCTCGCGCCAGGACGGCGCTGGAGGCCCGCCAGAACCGACTGTCGATCGGCGGCTGGGACTGCACGGTCGACGGTCACAAGCTCGTCACCGACGGCACGTGTGCAGTGTGCGCGTTCCGCCCAGGTCGCTCTGTCGCGTAGTACCCCTCAGGCCGTCATGCAGGGTTGTCCTCTCGTGTGCAACGGTCGGCCGGACGTAGAGGGGTCCTGCACCGGGCGCGGATCCGTCCATCTGCAGGCAACGCGCGCCCCGTGTACCCACGACGTCTCTTTGCCTCAGACGGTCCAGCGATCAAATTTGGGCGTCGCCGACCTGTCATCCTCGAACGCGTACTCGAGCTCAATCTCGATCTTCGGCATGCTTAGTCGACGGTCGACCGTGTACTCGAGTTGCTGGCCGTAGCGGACGGAGTTGGAACTCTTGAGGTCGACATGGTTCTCCCACCCGGGAGTGAGGACCCGTAGACCTAGGACAGCAATGTCTCGCCCTGACGTGTTCGTAAGGCGACCGAGGTACTCTTTCGGACCGGGAGTGAGATTCACCTCCCAAGGCGCAGGAGCGTAGCGCTTCGCGAGATCAAGAGACTCCTGGGCGATTCGGTTGGCTTCTCGTGCGCGCCCGTTCGCGAGATGGGCGACGATAACCGCCCAAACCGCAATCCCAGCAGAAGCAACTATTCCCACGAGCGCAATCAGGTCTGAGAGTTCCACGACGCTGACTGTAGCGACCCCGCCCCGGACCTGCCGGGCAGCCTGGCGTAGGTCTGCCCGACAACCGGTGGCTGAGCGGACGGAACTCCGACGCCGATGTGGTCAGTGCCCGCGGTCGGGTGCACCGCGGGTCGTGGCCGAGGTTCTTGGTCTGCGCGGAAGCAGTCGCCACTTTCGCAGGTAGTAGAAGGTGACGCCGGAGATGGCTGCCGCCAGAAGCCACGGGGCCCAGATCCATGCGTAGGCAAGAGTCTCAACGTGGACGATGTTGTTCTCATCGTCGTTGTTGAACCCACTCGGCCTATACGCAGCCCGAACGGTACCGTCCTGGTCGGGAAACCCGTCCAGGTAGATGCCGTCCTTGCGAACGTTGCTGTCGTCACTGATCCAGACGCCGATGCTGCGGCATCCGCCGCTTGGTTTCGGTTCGCAGTCCCGCTCCGTGTATGTCCCCCACAGCACAGGGTCGTTTGCGCTGACCACCCCGCCAATTCCCAACACGACGGCCATGGCAAGGGCAGCGGTCATTACCGCGAGGAAGGCCGCGTAGCCCAGCCTGCGAAACGGCCGATGCCACCGCGGTCCGCGTGGCCTGGGACTATCGCGTCGCAGACTCAACCACAACCTGCAGACAGAGCGATCGGCCACTCGCCAGTCCGGCTACTCAGGGTTAGCGTCACCGCACGAGCATATGAGTGTTGACACCACTGAGCGATTTGCCACTCCCCTTCATGCCTGTCCGCCGCGACGACTCCATCCTCGAGCATGAGTCGACACGACCTCGCATGCTCGGCCACCACACGCACGACGGTCCGCTCGAGGGCGATGCGCGGTTGGGGCAGGTGCGTGCCAGCCGGAGCGCGTGCGGCTGGGGTGCGCACCGGAGCAACGAGCGATACAGGCAGCGACGGTGCGCATTGGGCAGGATGAACTTCATGACGATCGAAGCTCAAATTCCCAGCAAAGACCTGCAGGCAGTCATCGCCGCCGGCGGACTCTCTGAGGATGCGCTGCAGGCGATCACCCGGATCTCCGCCGAGTCGATGGCTCGCTTCCTTCGCGGAGACGTTTCGAACTCACAACCCGGCGCGTGGCCTCCGCTTCTGACTAGCGAGGAGAGCCGTCGGGTCTCACTTCTATCGGCGCACCTCTCTGAAGGGCTGTCGATCGACGACAACGAAAGACTCCAGGGCATCCTCGAGTCGCTCACTATCGAATGCCATCTCACACCGGAGAACATCGCGCAGCTCGTCGACGTCGATGTTGAACACGTCCAACGCGCACTACTTGACCCATCGGCGGTGCCGCTCGACGCCAGGTACCGCCTCGCGCTCCGGACCTCTTATATCGTCAACGCGGTCAATCAAGCGCGTCCCCACTGAATGCCGATGCGTAGGAGATCGGCGAAGGACTGAAGAGGAGGGTCGGCGCGAGGGCAGTGGGCGCTTGAGGCGCGTGGCGTGCCGGCCGGAACGCGTTCAATTGTGGGTCGTTGTCCGCGCGTCAAACGGCTCCACCGGGGAGAATCACCAGATGCATTACCGATTCGCCAACGACTACGGTGCTCGCTGGCCGTTCTGGGCTGCCGATGGGCTGTGCGCGGACGGGGACCCCGCGCTTCCGCCACAGCTTGAGCGCGAGGTTAGGGATTGGGCGGACCGGTTCGAGCAGCTCTTCGATTGGCAGCAGGGCTGGCCGGACCAGGCCACCGCTGACGGACATCGGGCTGAAGGAGAGCGCTTGTACGGCGAGGTTCAACGCGCGCTACCCGACGCCACCATCACGTTCCACTATTGGGAGATCAGTTACCGCGCCGCTCCTTGAGCGGTCCGCGCGCGGGCTCACACGCCGTGAGGCTCGTGGGAGAGGGCGAGAGCTGAGATGACGGTTGCGGTGTTCTCGGTCAGCGCGGCGACAGCGACGTGCGCGATCTGCTTGATGTCGCCGTCGCGGACGGTGACGGTCGGCACGTGCGTCATGTGCGGCCGGTAGCCCGCACGCCAGTAGTCGGGGTCGGCCGCCGCAAAACCGGGCAGGACTTCCAGGAGATCGGCGAGGCGCTCATGCATCTCGTGAATATCGGCGGAATCCACGAGCTGAACAGGGACGGTCTGATCGCGACCGAACATCGCAGGAGCTGCGAAGCGAACCGACAGCGGTTCGTAGTCAGCGCACGCTTCACTCACCGCGCGGGCGAGTCTGTCGCCGTAATCCGCGACTGCGAAGTTTGATGCCAGCGTGACGTGCGCTGGCCACTCGCGACGGTCAAAGCTCGCTCCGACGTCGACTGGGCGAAAAAGTGCGACCACGACGAAGAGTTGCTGCGCTGCAATCTTCTCCACGTACCCAGTGTTCCCGACCGGCCTCGGAATGTCGTGCGTTTGCCGGTCCGCCAGCGTGCTGGCGCCGGTCCGTGTGCGGGCGCTGAACGAAGGCGGTGGGGAGGGCGCGGGGTCCGGTCTTCTGGCACATTGGGCAGGTGAGAGCAATCGAACCGCCGCTGTTAACGTGCGGCTTGACGCGTTCCATTGCACCCTGGCGAAGGTGCGGGCTGTGACGCCCCTTCAGAGGGAGATGCGGGCCGGCCGTGCGGCCGTGGCCGCGGACGATCAGTTCGCGCGCTGGATCATTCATTTCGCAAACAATCGTGCGCGCCACGAGGCGACCGAGGCGGGCGTCGACTGGGACTCTCCAGCCGCCCTCCCTAAAGGCGTTCGAAATGCGATCACTCACTCGTTCCAGCGATTCGAGCTCGGAGAGGGAGGAGACGGCGAACACCTGTTGCGCAAAGCGGCGCGCTGCAGTCCCGCTCAGCAAGAAGCGCTTCGGTTGCTCGTCGTTGAGGAACAGCAGCATTCCGAGCTGTTCGCGCGCGGGCTGCAGCACCTGGGTGCATCCACGCTGCCTGGTCACTGGTCGGACCGGGTGTTTACGCGTTTGCGGCGCATACTCGGTCTACGCACGGAGCTGGCGCTGTTCCTGGCCGCAGAAGCCGTCGCTATGCCGTACTTCGTCGTACCGTTCAGGCCCCGACGATGTGATCCGAGCGGTTGGTACGCGGATCGCGTTGGATGAGGAGCACCACCTCGCGTTCCAGATCGACCAGCCGAGACTCGGGTTCGCCGCGACCCCACCCGCTGGGCGCGCACTGGTGTTTGCCGTGTGGTGGTGCGTAGCGGTTGGGGCCGCAACCGTGCTGGCAATCGACCATCGGGCGGCGTTGCACGCTTGTGGTCTCGCGCCACGCTCGTATTGGGGTTCCGCGTTGCGATCCTTCCGCCGGGCTGCGGCAGCCGCGCTCGGATGACCTAAGCCTTGGTTGTCCCTCATGCCGGCGTAGCTATTGAGAAACGGATGCACCCCTGACTCACGACTGTGCGGCCATCAATCGGGGAACGAGAGACGGTCCTCCACCGCACCGGCAAACGCCAGGGCGGCCGCTCCCCGCCCGGCACGCTTGCCTCTGAAGATGTGCAAATTACCTGTAGACAGGAGCTACTCGTCGGATACGTAGAACCCCAAAGGTGGCCAGGTGTATCGCAATCCAATCGCATTCCTGATACTCACCGGCGCAACGATCGTGCTCGCAGGTTGTGCATCGGGCGGTTCTTCGTACTCGGATCTAGATCGTGAACCGGAGTCATCCGACGCACTGCCAGCGGTGATCGCCGAGGGCAACGACCAGATAGAGCCGGAGACCGCCAGGCTCCTGGGCGAGTACGACGGGGTCACCTTATGGCTGATTCGCGGAGTGGAAAACTCCGACTTGATCTGTCTGGGAGCGATGGCTGCCGAGGACGATTGGTCAGTCTCCTGCGGAGGCGAAGGGGGCGTACTGGGTGCAGCGGGCCCCGGCGGGAAGTCATACAAGGTCGCGCCGGACGGCATGCCATTGGACGAGGACGGTGCGACTCAGCTCACCGAGAACGTCTACGAGGTAGACGCGCTCTAACGCAGCCACCGCAGCACTGCTCGACCTGCGACACTGCTGCGCGAGCTGCCCGCAAACGGTCCCCTGTTGCGCAGTGCTGGCCTAGCCATGCACATGGCCGCGCCGCGTCCTCGTCGCCGGACCGCGTCGTCTACGCCTCGCCCGACGGCGGTCAGGGACCGGCGTCCGCGTCAGGGTTGCCCTGCGTGAGTGTGACGATGGTGACGGTTACCCGGTAGTCGGATAGACGGCGAATCGCGTGGAGCAGCTTAGTCATCTGACCGAATGTCATGCCGTCGAGATTCTTGCCGCTTCCACGAAGGCCAGAGTTGAGCGCTGAGTACGCGTCATCGATGTCCGTAGGCTTTTCTTCGCGGTTCTTTCGGCGACGTTCTTCACGCAGTCCTAACCTCTGCTCATTTACATGGGCAGCGTCGGCGAGGTTCTTCAGGATCTTCGAAACGGTGTAGAGGCCTCCGAGAGCTGTAGCTGCGATGCCCATGACCACGACGAAGTCGCTTCCGTATTGGACACGTGTCACAACGGAATCCGCAAGAGTCCTGTCATCCCAAGTGTGATCTGCTGCATCGAGATATGCAGCAAAGGAGAGTGCGAGCTGAAGGTCCCCGATGATTTGCGCGTACTCATCGAAAGCGAGATCGTCTGGAAGCTTGGCTTGGGCCGTGACCTCTGCCATGTCAGCACTCACCGACATCAGCCCGATCCAGCTCCCGAATCTCGCCACGCGTTCACATTATCGTCGCTAAGCACACAGTGGTCGCTTTGCCTTGCTCGCCACACGGCGGCCCACAGCGGGCGGAGCGGCGATCGGGGCGTCCGGTGTTGGGCGTCGCTCGCCACACTCGTGCGTAAGACGGTCCCTGTGCGTGCGGGTCGACGCTGTCATTGGGCGACTTCCGCCGCGAACGCCCGAGACCTGACGGGCTCCCAACCCCGTCTCGCTGCGCCGTAGTCTCGTTGTCATGCGTGCTGTCAGCGGTGTCCTGCTGTGGTTGATTGCGACGATCATCGGAATCGTCGGTGCCGCTTGGTTCGCACTGGCCGGTGTGGGGTGGTCCGGAGGTTTCACCCAGAAGTACTACTGGGAAGAGGGCGAGAGTGAGATCGGCATCGGCTTCGCCGTGATCTCGCTTGCGGTCTGGGTCGCTGTCCTAGTGTGGTCGGTGTTCGTGCTGCGAGGCGGTTCGCTCGCGGACTCCCGAAGCGCCCGCACGACGTCGACGGTCCTGGCTGGGATCAGTGTCGCCGTCGTCCTCGTGCTGTGCGTCACGACCATCGGTTGGCCGGAACCACCGAGCGAGCACCCGTCGCCGCCGTGGAACCGCGCCTAGCCTCGGTCTCGGCTGCGCGGCTCCATCCAGTTGCCTTCCGAGATCGGGCGTGAGGAACGAACTGGTGACAACTGATCGTTAGTGTCGGGAGGCGCTGGCGGGGAGGATGTCATCATGCCTGGCCCCTATCCCAGAGAGTTCCGCGAAGACGTTGTCGCGGTCGCTCGTAGCCGTGAGAGCGGCGTCACCATCAAACAGATCGCCACCGACTTCGGTATCAGCGAAGCGACCCTGCAGAACTGGCTCCGCCAAGCCGACGTTGAGGAAGGCAACCGTCCGGGTCAGACCGCGGCGGATGCGGCCGAAGCTCGGGAGTTGAAGAAGCGGATCCGCCTGCTCGAGCAGGAGAACGAGGTCCTCCGCCGCGCGGCGGCGTATCTGTCGCAGGCGAACCTGAGACTCGGTGGCTCCCCAAAATGACGTACCCGCTCGTAACTGAGCTCGCCGATGCGGGGATCCCCGTGACGGTGTCGTGCCGGGTCCTCAAGCTCGCCCGCCAGCCCTACTACCGATGGCGCAACGCCCCGGTCCGCGACGCGGACGTTGTTCGCGCGTATCGGATCAACGCGCTCCACGACGCCCACGGCGATGACCCCACGTTCGGGTACCGACTTGGCCGACGAGGCGCGCCGCGCGGGATGGCGGATGAGCCGGCGGACGGCATGGAAGCTGTGCTCGCAGGCCGGGATCCTCTCGTCCGCGCAGCGCAGACGGCGTGGGAAGGGGAAGAAGGTCGGCCCGCCAGTGTTCGACGATCACGTTCAACGCGTGTTCCGTGCGGACGCCCCGAACCGACTCTGGCTCACGGACATCACGGAGCATCGCACGAGCGAAGGCAAGGTCTACTGCTGCGCAATCAAGGACGTGTTCTCGAACCGGATCGTCGGATACTCCATCTCGGACCGGATGACCGCCAAGCTCGCCGTCGACGCCGTGCGCAACGCTGTCGCCCGCCGCGGTGAGGTCGCCGGCTGCATCCTGCACGCCGACAGGGGCAGCCAGTTTCGGAGCCGGGCGATGGCCCGTGAGCTGCGCCGTCACGACATGGTCGGATCGATGGGCCGCGTCGGCGCCGCCGGGGACAACGCCGCCATGGAAAGCTTCTGGTCGCTGCTGCAGACGAACGTGCTCAACCAGCAGCGGTGGACGACACGGCAGGAGCTGCGCCTGGCCATCGTGGTCTGGATCGAGCGGAAGTATCACCGACAGCGAGCTCAGGACGCTCTCGGCGGCTTGACGCCGATCGAGTTCGAGGCCAAGCTAACCGAGCCGCTCACACTCGCGGCCTAAACCGAAACTGTCACCGATTCGTTCCTCACGCCCGAACGCTTGTACGGCGAGGTTCAACGAGCGCTACCCGACGCCACCATCACGTTCCACTACTGGGAGACCAGCTACCGCTCCGGCCCCTAAACGGTCCGCTTTCGTGCGGAGGCACGGCAGGGAACACCACTGATCGCGGGCTATCGTCGGAGCGATGAGCAGAGTCGTTCTGATGTGCGGGCCAGCGGGATCCGGAAAGTCGACCGTCGCGAGGCGGCTCGAATCCGAGGGTATGGTTCGCCTTTCGTTCGACCAGGAAGCCTGGCGACGCGGGATCCAGACGATGCCCCTACCAACGGACGTGCACGAAGACATCGAGCAGGAACTCCGCGCTCGCCTCATCACGCTTGTCGTGGCTGGCGCGGATGTGGTGCTCGACTTTTCGTTCTGGTCGAAGCGCGCCCGCCTCGCGTATCGGGACCTTTTGCGCCCGCTCGGAGTTGTGCCGGAGACGATCTATCTCGCGACGCCACGAGCGGTCGCGCTGGAGCGAATGTCTGCGCGCGGCCACGAGCACGCCGACGATTACGCGCTTCCCAACGACGTAGCGGCCGAGTACTTCGACCACTTCCAGCCCCCGACAGCCGACGAAGGTCCTCTCACGGTCCTCGGTGCCGCCGCGTTGCAATGAGCGGTCCTTGACCGTACGATCGCGAAGCTAGTCGTCGTCGATCGTCACGGAGTCGATGCGGGTTCCGGGTGGTAGTCCGATTGCACGCATCCTGAGCTGTCCGACGACGTTCCAGTAGACGGCCGTGTCGGTCAGCTCGAGGTTGGAGATGTCGTCAGCGCCGCCCAAGAACAGCGGTTGCCGGTATCCGACGCTTTCGGTGAAGGCTGGCGCGTGACCACCGGATGCTAGCCACTCGGTGAAGAACGACTCGGCCAGGGCAGCGTCCGAGTAGTCGACGAGCTCGTGGTGGAAGAAATCGCTGAGCCCCACCGGGACCTCCAGTGCTTCGCCCGTCCCAGGCTCGAAAAGCAGAATCGTCGCCGGCCGCGGGTCTGCAGCTGATTGAAGGTCGAGAGAGAACTGGCGGCCTAACCAGTCAAACGCGACGCACCGCACCCGACCATCGAAATCGGGGAACGCCTCACTCACGAACTCGTTCGCCACCCGTGCGGAGTGCGCGCTGTGGATCCGCAGCAGCCCGTTGCCGATGGAGATCCCGCCCCCAGTGCGGAGCAATGCATCGACACCTTCGAACTCGACCGCCTCGATAGGGCGATCGGACCCAACACGTGCGATTAGCTGATCCAGCATTGTCCCGCATTCCGAATAAGCGCATTCACAGATCGCAAGCTACCGGAACATCAACATCCGATGTGCGCGGTTGAAGGCGTAACCGGGTGGCGTCGCGAGTCAAACCTTCGACGCCGGTCGGTGCGAGCCGTCCTGCCGATGTTGCAGATAACCCGCCGGATGACTTGACCGATAACCGTGGGCTGAACGAACAGTTGATTCGTCCCGGGGCGCACTACCGATTCGCCCGGGAGGACGCCGCCTCACGAGAACGAACGCACAACAGCTCGCGAATCAACGACCTCCACGACTACCCAACGAACAACGAACGAGGACCAGCGAACAAACGACGAGTGAAAAGGGCAATGCACGCAGGCACTAACTAGTGGCACGCTGGGATCCCTTGAAAAAACTGGGCTCGAATGACAACCTGGTTACATGACCCGCGGACGCCGAAACGCCAAGCGCCAAGTCGCTCAAGAGCGGGAGATCGAGGCGCATGACGAGGCCGAGCGCGCGCGGATGGAAGCCCACGAACGCGCGGCTTCGGAAAGGCGACTAGCTCGAAAGTGGGGCAGCCCGCGTTCGGGCCTCGACCGCCTTGGTGCCCTGTCGAAGGAGCTCGAGAAGCTGCATCGAGAGGAGACTCGTCTCCTGAGGGAACGCGATGAGTTGGTTGGTTGGTTACGTGGAAGCGGCCAAAGCTGGACTTCGCTGAGCGCGCGAACGCAACTCAGCAGACAAGCGCTCATGAAGCGGGGCCGCGCCGCTCGATCACCGCAAAAGTAGTCGCTCCGACGATGCGCGGATCCGCGCGCAAACACTGAATGAAGCCCGGTGCACGCGACCCTTGGTCAGAAGCTGTCGGGCCGATGGTGCGACCACGGATGACGCGGAAGCGGCATCAACGCCGGCCTGGGCACGTTAGCCCTGCCCGGGTGCTCCGTACATCGCGCCGTCAGGCAGGGGCGGGCAGGCGGCGGACTCGGTCTGCGCAGCGATCTCGGCTCTCACGGCAACGCCATCCCCCTTCCGGGCGACGGTGTAGACGATTCCTTCCTGCGAGTCGGGTGCAGGGATGTAGCCGACGATCGCGGAATCGATAGCCGGGTCGTCTGTCACGGGCGCGAAGGCCGTTGTGATGAGGTCCGCGGTCGGGTGCTCCCTCAGCCAGTTGGCCGTGTCGGCGACGGTCGCGCCGGGGATGGTCCAGAACGCTTCGAGCTCCTCGACGGGGCCGCACGGCCACCCGGTGTAGGAGTTAAAGCCCGCGATGGGCTCGTCGGAGCGGACGGCTCCCGGCGGGAGGTTGGCCGCCTCGAGCCAGGCTTGGGCTTGCTCGCGTGCCGCAGCGACCTCGCTGTCGGAAGGGGCGGTGGGCTCTGGCGTCTCGGTGGGCTCGCTGATCGCCACCGGCGTGGCGAGCCCCGAGCCGGGCCCGGGAGTGGCACAGCTGGTCATGGCGAAGGCGAGGAACAATGAACCGACTGCCAGGGCTGGGCGATAGCGCATAGGGCCACCGTAACGGCCGGCACGGGCCCGACCGCAGCGAGGCATGCGCCTGCCTCGCCGGTAGTCGGATCGCACGTGTGCGGCGCCCTGGTGTGGCCCAGTGCTCGCCGAGCCCGCACCTGTGGCCGTCCTTCGGTGAGCGGGGCAGCCGCGCCGACGCTTCCTATCTCGTGAAAGTTCACTCAATTGAGTGAGTCGGCGTCTCGGTCCAGGTGATTGCGGGCGCCCCATAGGGCGAGTTGGGTGCGGTCGTCCATGTCGAGCTTCTTCAATGCGGACTGCATCTGCGAGCGCACGGTGTGTACGGACACGCCGATGCGTTCGGCGATGTGCTCGTTGCTGGTGGTGCCGCTGGAGAGCACGGCGACCACGCGTCGCTCGGCGGCCGAGAGGCGGGCGACCATCTCGGGGTCGGCTGCGCCGCGGCGTGCGAATTCGCGGACCACTGGCGTGGTCACGCGATGCGAGATGAGTGCCTCCCCGCGCATCGCGGCATGAATCGCCGTGAGCAGCTGGTCGGAGTCGTGGCTCTTGAGGAGGTAGCCGATCGCGCCGGCGTCCAGCGCATCCGTCACGTAGGCGTCCATCGCGTAGCTGGTCATCACGATGACCGCGACAGGCGGCTCGGTGGTCGACCGCGTGAGTTCGCGCGTGGCCTCGACCCCGCTCATCCCCGGCATCTGAAGATCCATGAGCACCACGTCTGCGCGTTCGCGGCGCGCGACCGTGACAGCGTCTGCTCCATTGGAGACCTCGCCGAGGACCTGGATGCCGCGCGCGGCCTCGAGCTGCAGGCGCAGCCCTTTACGCACAGAACGGTTGTCGTCGGCGATCAGCACGCGGATCGAGGTGTAGCCGTCGGTCATGAGTGCACTCTCAGCCGGCGGTGGCGACGGGGATGCCGAACCGCACCATCCAACCGCCCTCGGGTGTCGCTCCGAACACGAGTGTGCCGCGCAGCAGATCGATGCGTTCGCGGATCCCGCTGAGCCCCCAGCCCAGCCCGAGACCCGAGACGGGCTGAGTCCGCGAGGGTGCGGAGCCGTTGACGATCAGCACCCCGACACGGTCGGACCCTACCGTGATCTCGACATCGACCTCGGTGCCCGGCGCATGCTTGGCCGCGTTGGTGATCGCTTCCTGGGTGCACCGGTACGCGGTCGCGGAGACGACGGTGGGAAGATCCTCGACGGGGCCCGTCGCCGCGAGCCGGATGTTCATCCCGCGTCTCCGCCAGTACTCAAAGAGCTCGCCCGCCTGCCGCAGGTCGCGGGTCATCTCCCGCGGCTCCGTCCCGACGGCTCGCAGGTCGGTGAGTGCTCCCGCGAGGCTCGCGGCAGCGAAGCGGCCCTCATTGCGGACCTCCTCGACGAGGTGCAACGCGTCGCCGGGTCGGTCGGGAGCGATCGCCAACGCCGCGTCGGCCAGCGTGATCAATCCGGCGAGGTGCTGGCCGGCGACATCATGCAACTCCTGCGCGATCCGGGCACGCTCCCGCTGCTCCGCCTCCTCGACCCGCTTGTCGTGCTCCCGCTTGGCGGACTCCGCCTCTGCGCGCGCGACGGCGACACGGCGTGTCTGCACACCCCACCACGCACCGAGCGCGGTCCCGGCGAACGCGGGGGCCGCGATCCGCACCGCTTCGGCCGTCACGAAGCCGACCGCAATGGTCGGCGCCAGCCCCGTCGTCAAGATCCAGAGGAACATCGAACCGACAGTGACCACCACCACACCCACCAGCCACACGATCGAGACGACGAGCGGCCTCCGTGTGGCGAGCAGGAACAACGCCAACGCGATCACGAGGTACATCCCGATCAGCCACGTCGGCACCGCCAACCCCACCATGAGACCGATGTAGACAACCGTGACCATCAGGAGCGTGGCCTCGGGCGATCGGTCACTCCACAGGAACGAGGCCGCCTGGACAGCGCACCCGAGCACGAGCAGCGACAGCAGCACCGCCGGAGAGAAGATAAGCGTCCACTCCACCCCGCCCTGGATGAGCGCCGCGATAGGCTGCACAAGAACCTGGATCGTCGTCGTCACGAAGACGGTGAGCGCGAGTATCAACGCGGACCGTCGCGTGGCCAGGATCCGGTCCGCCGCCGCACCCGGTGCGAGAGGTCCGGCCGGTGAGTTCACGTCGGGGGACGCGGTGGCGGGTGCAGGAGCGATCACGCCCACGACCCTACTTGTTGCCTGGCAGACCGAGCTCGCCGGTAGCACCCCGCCCAGGGCGTCGCCATTCGTCCTTTCGGGTGAAGTTCGTGGACTGTTTTCGGGCTGCTTGCGAACCGACGTCCACGTCGTCGAGTCGCCTGATACGGCTAGCGGCCTGTCCTGAATCCGCAGGATCTGGCGCCTGGCGCTCACCGAAGGTGTTGCAATGCCTGGCTGAATCAGCCGCGAGGATCTCGCAAGCCACTTCGGGGCACCAGCACCGGCTTGGTGGAGCGGGGCGGGCGCGGTGAGAGAGTTGCGGCGGCTGACGCGGCGTCTTCGCCCGGGTACAAGAGTTCGGGATTCTTGACTCGAGGTAGGCGGCAGCTGGAGCGGGGCCTCGGTCGGGGCCTACGACGAGGTCCCGCTCGTGCCGGCTGCGCACTCGGCTGGTGAGCAACAGGATGAGGAATGGAGCACCGAATGAGCACCCCGTCCATCGACCCTGCCGGCATCGAGCTCCCGGCAACCTTCTCGATCGAAATCTCGGCGTACTTACCGGATCCCATGTCCGAACCGACGGGGTAAGAACGACCACCGGGCGGCGACCTGCGCGATACTGACATTCCCCAATCAGACCGTCACGATCGGCGAACGCTTGCCCTCATTGGTTGCAGCGGTCACGGGCTGTGCGGAGAAATCGGCCCCCGCCCCGCGAGCCAATGTGAAGCACGGAGATGAGATGGCAATGAAGCTCACGCTGATGATAGGCGGCCTTGCGCTGGCATCCGTCGGTGCTGTCATCGCCGCCAACGCTGCCGCAACGCTCTTCGCCGCAGGTGCGCTCTCCTGGTTGCTCCTGCCGGTCGGCGGCGTCGAGTTCTTCGACACGCTGCTGGTCCCGATCGCCTGGCTGTTCGGCGGCGGGGTCATCGCGCTGATCGGTCTCGGTCTGATGGTCGCCGCGTTCAATCTCCGGCGGGGTCGGCAATCACCGTCCTCCGCGGAGATGTGAGCCCAGTGCTGGCCGAAACGCGCACCACGGGGGTTCAAGACTGATGGAAACGAATGCTCCCTCCTAGAATGCTCGAAGCATGTGAGGCTACCGGCAATGAAACGTCTGCCCCTGGTCGCCTACGGCGCGTCCGCGCTGGTCATCGCAGGGCTGGTAGCTCTAGCGGTGGTACCGATCGTGGCCTCCCCAAAGTCGACTGCTGACGCTGCAGACGACTCTCAGGCACCCCGTCGCGACGACGAGTTGTACGACGCGCTCGCGCACATGGTGGAAGGAGCCCAAGAAGACTTGTGGGAGTTCCGCGAGCCGCTCCTCGCTGATGCGGAGGCGACGATTCCGCAAATCTGGTCCATCTCCGACGCCAGACCCTATTTCGACGACCCCTCGATAGACATCGGCGCCGGCACCTACACCCTTGTGGACTCCGAGACAACAGCCGAAGGAGTCACCCTCACACTGGCCACCTCAGCCAGCGTTGAGGCCGGTGCCGGGTGGTTCTATTCGCAGAGAAGCGGGGCGGTCTGCTTCGACCTGCAATTCCCGGCAGCAGAAGCCGCGCTACACGTAGAAGAGTCGGACTGCACGAACGCCAACGGCCAGGGACTCGAGTTGCAGCTCTTAAAGCAACACGGAGCGCCGATTCCGCTTGGTGATCTGACCGTTCGCCGGACCGTAACGGATGCAGACTTCACGCCACTGCCATGTCAGTGCCACAGTGGCGGATCCTGCGATTGCCCTGGCGGTTGAGGTGCGGCACGAATTCCAAACTCACCAGGTATTCCCGATGCGCCCGTAAGCGCGCCCACCGAAGCCGCGGCGGGCCGGCGGCCGCCCGCCTCGTGCCATAGCGCCAGGCGCGGAGGGCGACCCACCGCTTAAGGACCACCGGCCCCGGAGACGAGACCTGCTGCGGCAGACTCCCTCGAAAATGCGCTGGAGCATCCCGTGAGCTCGGTCACTGAGCCCGTCACCCGGGTAGTAGTCCTCTAAAGCTCCTCGGCCCCTTCGAGCGTGGTGATCTCGCATAGACGCAGCAATTGGCGGATGTCGTTGGTGTCACGGCCGGGTCGGTTCGCGCGCAGCTTCATGGCGAGCAACGCCTCTTTGGAGGCGATCTCGATCACGATGCCGGCCTGGTTGTAGATCGTCTCCCACTCGACCTGGCGCCCGAACGTCGGCAACGCATCGGCTTGCTCGACTCTGAAGTTCAGCCATTCCGGATCCCAGCCACGGCGGGACGCCACACGCGCCGCTGCCGCGGCCACGGCGTCATCGCTACCTGGCTGGATGTGCAGCGAATCTAGGTCTTGCGTCGTGCCTCGGTCAAAGTAGCGGAGTGCCAATGCGGCCCCACCGACCAGTCGGATGCCGGCGACCTGGCCCGCCTCACGCAACTACGCAAGGAGCTCGCGAAGGCCGCCGATGATGTCGTCGCGGTTCAGCGAGGTCGCCACGATCAGACGCTCGCGAAGGTGTCACGCCACACGCGCACACCTCGTTCCGCGAACTCCTCCGGCACCTCTGACTCTGGTGGGATCGGGTCTGCCGGATCGACGTCGAGTGTGCGAGGGGTGCGGAGGTGCCGACTCGGCGCGTTCACCCAATCGGGCGCGGGAAGACCCTCCTCGCGCAATCGCCATGCCA
This sequence comes from Microbacterium sp. CCNWLW41, assembly GCF_037083505.1. Classification (NCBI taxonomy): domain Bacteria; kingdom Bacillati; phylum Actinomycetota; class Actinomycetes; order Micrococcales; family Microbacteriaceae; genus Microbacterium; species Microbacterium sp. CCNWLW41. Next base: position 1,703,784 of record NZ_JBAOJP010000001.1, on the reverse strand, counting down.
CGAGGCCGGCGATCGCCGCATCCCACACCGGATCCTTCGTGGACTCCGGCTCAGCCAGCCCGAGCACGCCGCGGACGAGCCCTCGTTCGGCGACCAGGTTGTCGTCGAGCTGAAGGAGCGCGCGCAAAGCTCGGTCCTTATTGTCGACGCTGAGTTGCTCGCGGATCTCGACGGCGACGGTCGCAGCGTCGTCGCGCTGGGTGGGTGCCGAATACAAGCGGTGCCCTGCACCGGCGAGCAAGCGCTGGATGGTGCTGAACTCCGCATCGCGGCCACCCTCAGAGCGAGAAACGCTGCTCTGATCGAGGTGGGTGCGCTCGGCGAGTTGCTGTTGGGTGAGCCTGCGGCTCTTTCGGGCAGCGCGCACGAGAGTCGAAGCAGCGGTCATGAGCACCTCCCGGATTATGTCGTTGTGAACATATTCTACTCAACAGAGCCAAGGCCCGTCCGCCAGCGCCCAGAATTCGACCGCACAGCCCGTCGGCCGCCAGCGCTGACTGAGCCTGATCTGCACGCTTGGCCCACCCGATCGGACCTCGCGGCACAGTTAAGGCACAGTAACCGGCGACACGCCGCGCAGATCGATGCCGGAGAACGTCGGCGAACCTCAGCCGAGTATCCCGAAAACCGCGTAATTCCGCGGCAAAATGGCCGACTTGTATTCAACAGCATGAGAGTTCGAATCCCCCATCCTCCGCACCTGTCCTGAGTCGCGACATCGTTTACGAACGAGCCGCGGCTCAGGACTTTTCCGTCAGTCGTGGCTCAGCTCCGAGAGGAGGTGCTCCACGCGGTCGCGGATGTCGTCCCGGATGCGCCGCACACCATCGATGTCGAGGCCCGCAGGGTCATCGAGCTGCCAGTCCAGGTACCGCTTGCCGGGATACAGCGGGCAGGCGTCGCCGCAGCCCATGGTGACGACCGCGTCCGCTGCCCGCACGACGTCATCGGTCAGGGGTGATCATGCCGCCCCGCGCGCCGGGAGGATCTCGGAGATCAGCGACTCCACGCGAGCGCGGATCTCGTCTCTGATCGGACGCACCGCGTCGATGCCCTGGCCGGCGGGGTCGTCCAGCTCCCAGTCCTCGTAGCGCTTGCCGGGGAAGATCGGGCACGCGTCACCGCAGCCCATGGTGATGACCACGTCGGATTCGCGGACCGCATCGACCGTCAGCACCTTCGGCGTGTTCCCGGCGATGTCGATACCCTCCTCCGCCATCGCTGCGACGGCGACCGGGTTGATGGTGTCCTTCGGCGCCGAACCCGCCGAGAGCACCTCGACGTCGTCCCCGCCGAGTGCACGGAGGTAGCCGGCGGCCATCTGGGAGCGACCCGCGTTGTGCACGCAGACGAACAGGACGGTGGGCTTGTCAGCCATGTGCGGCCTCGCTTTCTCTTCACAGAAAGCATAGACCGTGATCTATCTAATCGGGAACCTCACCAGGTGAACTGTCGGCCAACAGTTCTCCGAGAAGTCGGCGGACGTGCGCTTCGATGTCATCGCGAATCGCGCGGATCTCCTCGGGCGACTTTCCGACGGGATCCTCCAGATCCCAGTCGAGGTAGCGGCGGCCGGGATAGATCGGACAGGCGTCGCCGCAGCCCATCGTGACGACGACATCGGCCGCTCGCACCACGTCGTCGGTGAGCGGCTTCGGGAACTCACCCCCGATCGAGACCCCGATCTCATCCAGAGTCGCGAGGATGCTGTGGCGCACATCGCTTGCCGGCTCGGAGCCCGCCGTCCGCACGCTCACCTTCCCGCCCGCCAGTTGCCGCAGGATCCCCGCGGCCATCTGCGAGCGCCCAGCGTTCTGGACGCAGACGAAGAGCACATTCGGGACACCGGACGGAGCGGCATCGGCGCGCTGCAGCGCCTCCAGGCGCGCCGCGGCGAACGTCGCCGTGCGACTGGCGAGCATCGGCGAGCGGGAGCGGCTCGCGAGGAGGAGGTGGCTCTCCTCGACATAGGCGCGCACGCTCTCGGGACTGAACACGCCGGCGAATCGGACGGCGAGATCCCTCGTGATGCGCTCGAGGTCCGGCTCCGGGGAGGGCGAGTCCGTCCCGCCCAGCAGAGCATCGACTCGCGCAGCATGGTCGGGTGCGATGGAGTACCAGACCCGGCGCCCCTCGGGCTGGCGAAGGACGATCCCCTCGTCATGCAGGGCCTTCATGTGATGGCTGACCGTGGGCTGCCGCAGGTCGAGGGTCGCAGCCAGGCGGCCGACCAGCTCGCGCCCGTCCTCCGCCCCGCGGATCAGCCGGAGGATCCGCGCGCGCGTGGGGTCACCCAACGCCGTCAGATCCGCCGCCTGATTCATAGATCGAAGTCTATCTCTCGACGACGAGTGATGGCCCGTGCCAGCTCCCCCCGATCTCATGCACTGTCAGCCGGCTCCACGGTGGCGCTGCGGCGCTCGATGAGGACGGTGTCGCGCCAGGCACCGGCGTGCGGGCCGACGGTCGATCGCGCGATGCGCTCGCGCCGTCCGACGACCCGGAACCCGGCCGCCTCATGCAGCCGAAGGCTCGCGGCATTCTCGGGGAAGATGCTCGACTGGATCGTCCAGATCCCGGACCGCTCTGCAGCCTGGATGAACGCGTCCAGCAGTACGCGCCCGATCCCCTGCCCGCGGGCGCCACGGTCGATGTAGACGGAGTGCTCGACCACGCCACGGTAGGCCGGTCTCAAGGACACGGCAGATCCAGCGACCCAGCCCACAACGACATCGGCCGAGTCGACGGCCACGAAGCGCATGCCGGGCAGCCTCCCCGCGTCGAAGGCCGACCAGTCCGGCGTCGCGGCCTCGAAGGTCGCCTCGCCGTCCTCGATGCCCTGTGCGTAGATCCGCTCGACCGCCGGCCAGTCGTCGGGCGTCATCTCGCGTACAGCCGTCATGAGCAGCATCCGCCGCCCTTCCCGGCGTCGGTCGAGCACACGCCGGTGGCGGGAAGGACGAGCTCGACGTGCGAGGCGGATGCCGTGTCACCGGCGAGCCACGCCGTCACCGAGCGCACCTGCTCGTAGCCGGTCGCGAGGAGGAAGGTCGGCGCGCGCCCGTAGGACTTCATGCCGACGATGAAGAACCCCTGCTCGGGGTGGGTGAGCTCGCGGAAGCCGTGAGGCTCGACCGTGCCGCACGAGTGGACGTTCGGGTCGATGAGCGGGGCGAGGCGCTTGGGCGCCTCCACGATCTCGTCCAGTTCGAGACGGATCTCGCGCAGCATCTGCAGATCAGGGCGGAACCCGGTGGCGTTCACCACGATGTCGGTCTCGTGGGTCATCACCTCACCCCCGCGGAGGCCGACCAGCTCCACGGCCTCGCCCGCGCGGCGCGCGCGGATGATCTCGAAGCCGTCGACGACGGCGACGTCGCCGCGTTCGACGGCTCGGTCGACGCGACTGCCCAGGTTCGCACGATCGGTCAGCTCGTCATCGGGCGAGGACGAGACCCGCACGGCCTTGGCGTTGCGGATCAGCCAGGTCACCGTGGTGCCGGCCTCCTCCCGGGCGAGCTGCACCAGGGCGAGAAGTGTGTTCGCCGCGGAGTGGCCGGCGCCCACGACCGTCACGCGGCGGCCCGCGAATTGCGCGCGATCCCTGCCGAGGACATCGGGAAGCGCGGCCGTCACCCGGTCGGCGATGTCGGTCATCCCCAGCAGCTCGAGCCCGCTGGAGGAGAGTGAGTTCGGTGAGCGGTACGTTCCCGACGCGTCGATGACAGCGCGGGCGGGGACGTCCTCGATCCCGCCCCCCGCAGTCCGGATGCGCACGGCGAACGGGGTGGCGCTGCGACGTGCCGTGCGGGTGCGATCCATCCCCTCGCGCGTCACGCCGATCACCTCGACGCCGGTCCGGATGCGCGGAGCGAGTTCCTCGAGGGCGGCGAGCGGCGCCACATATCGCTCGACGAGCTCGGCCCCGGTCGGCGCCCGCTCGGGGTCGGGCAGCACCCATCCCGACTCCTCGAGGAGACGACGGGAGGCGGGGTCCACCAGGTGCTTCCACGGGGAGAAGAGGCGGGTGTGCCCCCACGAGCGCACGCTCGCCGCAATCTCATCGCCCGCTTCGAAGACGACGAAGTCGATACCGCGCTCCAGCAGATTGGCAGCGGCGGCAAGCCCGATAGGGCCGGCACCGATGATCGCAACCGGCAGCGTCGAGAGCCGGCCGGCTTCAGCAACGCGGGGTGTCAGTTCGAGCAGGGTCACAGCATCCTCCACAAGATATCGACGAACTTCGATGCCCTGATTCTGAACCCATCTATCGACATCTGTCAATATCGAATACTCTCGATGCATGACCACGATGCTCGACGTCACCGACATCACCGCCGGCGTGTGCTGCGCCCCCCTCGTCCGCGAGCCGCTGACCGCCGAAGAGGCCGATCAGCTCGCCGCCACCATGAAGGCCCTTGCCGACCCGACTCGCCTGCGCCTGCTGTCGATCGTCGCCGCATCCGAGGACGCCGAGGCCTGCGTCTGCGATCTGATCGAGCCGGTCGGCCTCAGCCAGCCCACGGTGTCGCACCACCTGAAGATCCTCACCACCGCCGGATTCCTCACGCGCAGCAAGCGCGGCACGTGGGCGTACTTCAAGCTCGTGCCTGGCGCGCTCGACCGCGTCTCGCAGCTCCTCGTCGCCTCGTGACGCACACCGTTCGCGCCGCTGCCGGTGAGTTCCTCGGCAGCGCGGGGCTCGCCGCTGTCGTCATCGGCTCGGGGATCGCCGCCCAGCGCCTCTCCCCCGCCGACGTCGGCCTCCAGCTCTTCGAGAACGCCTTCGCCACCGCTCTGGGGCTCGCCGTCCTCATCCTCGTCTTCGCGACAGTGTCCGGATCGCACTTCAACCCCGTGGTCACGCTCGTCGACATCGCGCTGCACCGACGGAGCTGGACCATCGCCGCGGTCTACCTGCCCGTGCAGGTGCTCGGATGCATCGCCGGCGCGGTGCTCGCCAACCTCATGTTCGCAGCCCCGGCGATCGCCTGGAGCACGACCGACCGCTCGGCATCACCCCTGCTGCTGTCCGAGGTGGTGGCGACCGCCGGACTCGTGCTCCTGATCTTCGCGCTCGTGCGAACCGGCCGCTCGCATCTCGCGGCCCCGGCGGTCGGTGCCTACATCGGTGCGGCCTACTTCTTCACGTCGTCGACGAGCTTCGCCAACCCGGCGATCACGATCGGGCGCATGTTCACCGACACCTTCGCAGGAATCGCCCCGGCGTCGGCGCTGCCGTTCATCGCCGCACAGCTCGTCGGCGCGACGCTGGGATTCGGGGCGGTGCGGGTGCTCTTCCCCGTAGCGGCGCCTGAGCCCGCTGTCTCGCGAGGCTGATGGAAGGACCTCCGCGCGGCGGCGCCCGGCTGACGGCGCTCGCTTTCGCACAGATCGTCGCATGGGGCGTGCTCTACTACGCCGTCCTGGTGGCCGCACCCGCGATCGCCGCCGATACCGGCTGGAACGAAGAGGCCGTCTTCGTCGCCATCACGCTGGGACTGCTGACATCCGCCGTGTGCGCGATCCCGGTCGGCCACTGGCTGGATCGTCATCCGAGACGAACCATGGTGATCGGCGCACTCATGGGAGCCGTGGCACTGATCGCAGCAGCGGCGGCACCCACGATCCAGGTCTTCGCCGCGGCGTGGATCGTCTGCGGCGCTGCTCAATCCGCCGTGCTCTACCAAGCCGCCTTCACGGTGATCACCCATCGCTACCGATCCGCTCGACGCGGGCCCCTCACCCTGGTGACGCTCGCCGGAGGGCTCGCATCCACGATCTTCGCTCCACTCACCGGCTGGCTCGTCGTGGAGTCCGACTGGCGGGCGACGTTCGTCATCCTCGCCGGGATCCTGATCCTCGTGCCGCTTCCCACGTACGCGCTCACCGTGGAGCGCGGCTGGCACCACCTCGATGCGCGAGCTGCCGGCAACGGCGGCGCGGCACGAGTGCTGCGCACTCCGCGGTTCTGGATCGTCGCGGGCTCGTTCGCGCTCATGTCGTTCTCACTCCATGCGGTGACCCTGTCGGCGGTCCCCGCCTCGGTCGAGAAGGGCCTGGATCTTCAGACCGCCGCCTGGGTGCTGGGAGTCATCGGCGCCGGCCAAGTGCTCGGCCGACTCGTGTACCTGGCGATCCCCCGCACCGCCGCGCCGTGGATCGCGCCCGCATCGGTCGGTGCCCTCGGGGCGGCCGCCCTGACCGCATACGGGATCGCTTCGGGCCCGGGGCTCATCATCGCCACCGGGGTCGTCGCCGGCGCCATCCGCGGCGCGCTCACACTCATTCAGGCGTCCGCCGTCGCGGATCGGTGGGGACCGGAGTCCTACGGCACACTCAACGGCGCGCTCGCGGCACCGGTCACGGCGGTCGCTGCGCTGGCCCCTGGAGCGGCGGTGCTGCTGGCCGAGTCCCTCGGTTCGTACAGGTGGATGGCGCTCGCGATGGCGGTGGTGTGCCTGCTGGGCGGCGTGCTGACGATTCGCCGCTAGCGGATCGCATCCCCTGCACATGGCCTCAGATGAAGAGCGTCGTGCCCGACTTCTCGGCCTCACCGATGCGGGCGGAAGGTACCGCGGGACGCGCCCCGACTTTGTGAGGGGGGACGAAGGTCCTCGTGCGTTCCGTCGCCGGCGCTTATGTTCGGCTCACGGCCCGGAACAGGAAGGTACGGAGCGGGCATGGAGGAGCTGAGCCGGCGCGGCGTCCTGATTCCGTCAGGGGGAGTGATCTTTCACCCGAGATGAGAAGCGACATGAGATTCCTCGAGCACCTTCCCCGATTCCTCTTCTTCACCGGAAAGGGCGGCGTGGGCAAGACCTCGGTCGCGTGCGCGAGCGCGGTCCATCTCGCAGACGCCGGCAAGGACGTGCTGCTCGTCAGCACCGACCCCGCATCGAACATCGGCCAGGTCTTCGGTCTGGCAGTAGGTAACACCATCACGCCGATCCCGGCGGCGCCAGGCCTGTCAGCGCTGGAAATCGATCCGGAATCCGCCGCGGACGCCTACCGTGAGCGCATCATCGGGCCCTTGCGCGGCTCCCTTGCGGACGTCGAACTGGACGGTGTCCGCGAGAGCCTGTCGGGATCGTGCACGACTGAGATCGCCTCTTTCGACGAGTTCGCCGAGCTGCTGACCGATGACACGCGGTACGCGGCCTACGATCACGTCATCTTCGACACCGCGCCGACCGGTCACACCATCCGCCTGCTGCAACTGCCGGGCTCCTGGAGCGAGTTCCTCACCCGCGGCGGTGACGCATCCTGCCTAGGTCCGCTCTCCGGGTTGGCGCGGCACAAGTCGACGTATTCGAAGGCGGTGAGCGCCCTCACCGACCCGACCCTCACCAGGCTCGTGCTCGTGACTCGCGCCGAGCGTTCGGCCCTGGCGGAACTCGAGCGCACCTTCGATGAGCTTCACGCCATCGGCATCCCGGACGGACACGTGGTCGTCAACGGGATCCTGCCCGACCACGCCGATGACGAGCCGCTCTCACGCGCCGTGCGGCGCCGGGAGGCGTCAGCCCTCGCTGCGATGCCGGCCGGTGTGGCAGCGCTGCCGCGAGACTTCATCGAGCTGAGGCCGGACAACGTGGTCGGGATCGAGGCCGTCCGGGCGCTGCTGAACGACGCGACCAGCGCCCCATCCACCGACGTCGGCGAGAGCGACCCCGTGGCCCAGGACGCACCGCTCTCGGCGCTCATCGACGCGATCGAGGCAGACGGTCACGGCCTCGTGCTGTGCATGGGCAAGGGGGGCGTCGGCAAGACCACGATTGCGGCCGCCATCGCGAACGGCCTTGCCCGGCGCGGCCACGACGTGCTGCTCACCACCACTGACCCCGCCGCCCACCTCATGCACACATTGGACGGCGCCGCGGTCGACCGCCTGACGGTATCGCGCATCGATCCGGACGCGGCGATCCAGGCCTACCGCACCCGGGTCATGGCTTCGAAGGGCAAGAACCTCGACGAGCAGGCGCGGGCCGCTCTCGCCGAGGATCTGATGTCACCGTGCAACGACGAAGTCGCCGTCTTCCATGAGTTCTCGCGCGCGATCTCGGAATCGCGTCGCACCTTCGTGATCATCGACACGGCCCCGACCGGCCACACCCTGCTCCTCCTGGACGCCACCGGCTCCTACCACCGGGAGATCACCCGGCAGATGGGCGACGGACTCGATATCGTGACGCCTCTCATGCGATTGCAGGACCCCGGCCTCACAAAGGTTGTGCTCGTCACGCTCGCCGAGACCACTCCCGTCCTCGAGGCCGAGGAACTCGCCGGCGACCTCCGCCGAGCAGGCATCGAGCCATGGGCGTGGGTCGTCAACAGCTCGATCGCGGCCGCGAACCCGACGTCGCCCTTCCTGCGGCGGCGCGCACGGAATGAACTCGAACACATCCACCGCGTGAAGGAGCTCTCGTCCCGGGTGGCCATCATCCCGATGCAGAGCGAGGAGCCGATCGGACCATCGCGGCTGACGGCGCTCAGCGACCCGGCCGGCGAGCAGATACACGCCTCGCGGTCCTGAAGACCGGCGTCTCCGGCGACGTCCACCGGAGGGCGCAGACTTCCGGCGCCTCCGTCATCGCACGTGGATGGTCTCTGGTTCCCAATACCGCCGATGGCGGATGGCCCGCCTCCGGATGGCCAGGCCGCCGATCGCCCCCACCACCGCGACGGCGAGGAGCACTCCGACCGCGCCGGGCAGGCTGACCGCGCCGACCCAACCGGCCAGTGGATAGGTGATCAGGAAGCACGCGTGCGAGAAGGCGAACTGTGCCGTGTAGACGAGGTTCCGGTTCGCGGGCGTCGACGCGTCGGCGAGCAGCCGTGACGACGGCGTGTTGCTCAGCGAGATGCCCGCCCCGAGCACGATCCACGTGAGCAGCAGCATCCACCATCCCGCTCCGCCCGCGACGGCGGCGACCGTCACCCCGACTGCGACAGCGAGTCCGACGACCACCGTGCCGAGGCCTGCGACCATGACGCTCGTCACCCCGAACCGGTCCACGAGCCAGGGGATGTTCAGCGCGACGAGCAGCGAGCCGACACCGTACGCACCCAGTGTCACCGCCAGCGCGGAGTCTCCGAGCCCGAACACGCTCTTGGCGTACACGACCGAGTTCACCAGCACGAGCGCCGTGCCCGCGGCCACGACCAGATTCGCGAACAGCACGAACCGAAGGCTCGCTGTCGCGACGAACACCTTCGCGCCCATCGGCAGCCGCTGCCAGAACGTCGACGTCGACTCCTCGGCCGGCTGCGGCGGGATCGCCGAGATCAGCACGAGCAGCGCGGAGCCGGCGAACCCGGCCGCCGTCCCCACGAACAGGTCGTTGTAGCCGATGACCGTCAGCAGGGCCGCCGCGATCACCGGGCTCAGCAGCGCTTCGAGGTCGTACGCGAGCCGGGACAATGCGAGTGCGCGGGTGTAGTCATTCGGGTCGGGCAGCACGTTCGGGATCAGCGACTGGAACGCCGGGGTGAACGTCGCCGAGGCCGACTGCAGCACGAACACCAGCGCGTAGATCTGCCAGACCTCTGAGACGAACGGCAGCATCAGCGCGATCACCAGCCGGATCGCATCCGCGCCGATCAGCACCGCCTTCTTCGGCAGCCGGTCGACCAGCGCCGCCACCAGCGGTGCGACACCGACGTAGGCGACCATCTTGATGGTGAGCGCGGTGCCCAGCACGGAGCCCGCCGCCGCGCCGGCGAGGTCGAACGCGAGAAGGCCGAGCGCGACCGTGAGCAGACCCGTCCCCAGCAGCGCGACGACCTGCGCCCCGAACAGCGTCCGATACGTCCTGTTGCGCAGCACGCCGATCATGCGTGATGCCGCGGCGCCTCGTCGACGGCGTGCTCGGCCTGCATGATCTCCTCTCGAGGGCCCGCGCCGTCCGTCGGCGCCGCCTGCCCACCCCCGCAATACGCCTCTTCGGGCGAAATTTCCAGGGGGTCCCCTGACGAGAAGCGGCTTCCTAACGTGGAAACCGGAGCGATCACCCGGATCGCCTCCGCATCACCCCTCGCATGAGACGAAGGAGCGATCATGTCCTCAGCTTGGGACGCATGGGAGTACCGAGAATCCGTCAACCGCGACGCCGGTTCGCGCAGCCTCGTGGGATATCACGTGCACGCCACCGACGGCGACATCGGGAAGATCGACGAGGCGAGCGACGACGTCGGCAGCAGCCGCCTCGTCGTGGACACCGGCCCGTGGATCTTCGGACGGAAGGTGATCCTCCCCGCAGGCACGGTCCAGCGTGTCGACGACGCCGACGAGAAGGTCTACGTCGACCTCACCAAGGACCAGATCAAGAACTCTCCGGAATGGGACCAGAGCACCGCCGGCACGGATGACGACTACCGCGGTCGCCTCGACACCTACTACGGCGGCTTCTACCGCTGATGATCATGAGGGCGCCCGGCCGACGGCCGGGCGCCCTTCGTCGGCCCGGTTCGCGGGAGGCTCGGCGAGACGCTAGCTTCGCGTGTCGTTCGGCGTGATGTCCGTTCCGGCGACGCGGATCCGGTCGACGTCCAGGCTCTCGACCCGCACCTCGCCGAGCGTCACATCGGCACCCTCACCGGGGCTGGTGGGGACCGGCCCCGTGTCGATGTTCTCCTCCACCAGGGTGATCCCGCCGGAGCTGTTCGCCGACGACGCGAGATCCTCGATCCACCTGCGACTCAGCTCGGGCTGCTCGGGGTCCTCGAAGACGAAGCGCAGCGGGATGGAGGGATGCAGCCAGATGGTGCTGCGTCCGCCCGGCTGGTCATCGGGATGCCTCCACGACAGCGTGAAGCTCTCGCCGCGACGCAGCTTGGTGGCGATCACGACCTTCAGGTGCGCCAGCGCGCGGTCCTCGATGTGGATCGGCGTCGCCGAGCCGCCGTAGAACATCGTCCCCATGGCTCGAAGCATAGACCTGCCGGATCCGCGGGCGTCTCGGTGCGCCCATCCTGGCCGAGCAGCCCCCTGACGCGATCGAAGGTCCTCATGAAGCTCGGCCCGCACCTGCACCGCATCGGCAACGACATCGTCGCCGCCTACCTCGTCGTCACGGATGACGGGGTAACCGTCGTGGACGCCGGCCTGCCCGGCCACTGGAAGGATCTGGTCGACGAGCTCACATCGCTCGGCCTCTCCCCCGCCGACGTGAAGGGCGTCGTGCTGACCCACGGCGACGCCGACCACATCGGGTTCGCGGAGCGCCTCCGCCGCGATCACGGTGTGCCGGTGTTCGTCCACGCGGCCGACGCAGAGCGGGCCCGCACCGGCGCCAAGCCGAAGGTCGCGGCAGGGCCGATGCGACTCGTGCCGACGCTGGGCTTCTTCGCCTACGCCCTGCGCAAGCGCGCCGTCCCGACGACCTACGTGTCGGAGGTCGTCGAGGTGCACGACGGCGACGTCCTCGAGCTGCCGGGTGCGCCGGTCGTCATCGGCCTGCCGGGCCACTCGCCGGGAAGCATCGCTGTGCATGTTCCATCGGCGGATGCCGTCTTCGTGGGCGACGCCCTCACGACGCGCCACGTCCTCACCGGCAGGGAAGGAATGCAGCCCGCGCCCTTCACCGACGACCCGGCCGCCGCCCTCGCGTCGCTCGATCGGCTCGCGGGCGTGCAGGCCTCCTGGGTGCTCCCCGGCCACGGCGCGCCCTGGCGGGGTTCTCCGGCCGACGTGGCCGCTGCGGTCCGGGCGGGCGCAGCCTGACGCCGCGCCGGCGACGGACCGGTCAGGCCTCGAAATCCTCCGGCTCGACGTCGTCGAGGAAGCGTTTGAACTCGTCGAGCCGTTCGGTCGCGTCCGTCTCGGTGAGGACGTCGGGCACACCGGCGTCCGCCATGACCTCGTCGGCCACCCACATCGGGGCCCCGGTGCGCGATGCCAGCGCGATCGCATCGGAGGGTCGCGCGTCGACCACCCGATCGCCGAGGGGCGTCGAAAGCGTGATCGCGGCGTAGAAGGTCCCGTCGTCGATGCGCGTCACCTCGACGCGCGAGGTCGATGCGTCCAGCGCCTCGAGCATCAGTCGCATGAGATCGTGCGCGAGGGGGCGCGGCACGTCGGCGTTCTCGACCGCGACCAGGATGGAGGTGGCCTCGAGCTGTCCGATCCAGATCGGCAGCACCAGCCCGTCGCCGGGAAGCTGGTCGACCGGCTTGAGAAGGAGAACGTGCTGGCCCGAGGCATCCAGAGCCACACCCGCCACGCGAACCTGGACCACGATCGTCACCCCTCTCCGCACCGTCTCCGCAGACGCCCTCACGAGGCATCCGATGCCATCGTAAGCACGGCGCGCACACCCAGGACAGGGGGTCGGCTCCTCGTCGCCTCACGGGTCGGGGGGGGGGGGGGGGGGGGGGGGGGGGCCGGGGCCCCCCCCCGGGGGGGGGGGGGGGGGGGGCGGGCGCGGGGGGGGGGGGGGCGGGCGCG
>NZ_JBAOJP010000001.1:612099-1691326 GCF_037083505.1 Microbacterium sp. CCNWLW41 | reverse complement strand
TCCGCCGGGCGCCCCCCCCCCGCACGGGGGGGCGCCTCCCGGTCCCCACCGGGGGGGGCGCCGCGCCGGGGGGGGCCGCCCCCCCCGACGACGATGCCGAGGAGCGTCAGTGCCCTCAGTCGCCGCAGAGTCCCCGTGCGGTGTCGTTCTTGGCCTGGCCGCCGATCGCCTGGACGACCTCACCGACGGTCGAGAACCCGAGCGCGCCTTCGGTGTTGATGGTCTTGTGGATCTGGCCGAAGCAGGCAGCATCGGCGGGCGCGGCGTGCGCGGTGCCGGCGAAGCCGAACACGGCGAGAGCGGCGATGGCTCCAGTGGCGAGAATGCGCTTCATTGGACTTTCCCCTCCTAGTGGCGGGCGCGTGTTCGCCCGATGTGAGGTACTTCTCCCTGGGGCGCCGGTTTGGATGCAGCTGTTCGCAGATTTCCCGCGACAGCGCGGTCCATTCACCGGAATGGATGCCGTGGGCGTACCGTTGCAGTCGACATGCAGCGCTTCGGAACCCTCTCCTTCGGACACTACGGGCCGCTCGGCGGCGGTCGGCAGCTGACGGCCGCGGACTCGATGCTCCAGGCCATCGACCTCGCACAGGGGATGGACGAGCTCGGCGTGAACGGCGCCTACTTCCGCGTGCACCACTTCGCTCGTCAGCAGGCATCCCCCATGCCTCTCCTCGCTGCGATCGCCGCACGCACCGAACGCATCGAGGTCGGCACCGGCGTCATCGACATGCGCTACGAGAACCCGCTCTACCTCGCCGAGGAGGCGGCGGCCGTCGATCTCATCTCGGGTGGCAGGCTCGCGCTGGGCGTCTCGCGAGGGTCACCGGAGACCGTGGTGCGCGGCTACGAGGCCTTCGGGTACACCGGGTCGGAGGATCCGCGCGGTGCCGACCTCGCACGCCGGCACTTCGATCTGTTCCTGCGCGCGATCGAGGGCGAGGGGCTGGCGGAGCGGGACCCCTTGTCGCCTTTCGGCACCGGCGCCACGGGCCGGCAGCGCATCGAGCCGCACTCCCCGGGCTTGCGCTCGCGCGTGTGGTGGGGCGCGGGCAACCGCGACAGCGCCGAATGGGCCGGGCGGATGGGCGTGAACCTCATGTCGTCGACGCTGCTCACGGAGGCCGACGGCACTGCCTTCGACCTCCTGCAGGCGCAGCAGATCGATGCCTTCCGCGCCGCCTGGCGCGACGCGGGGCACGCGGGCGAGCCCCGCGTGTCGGTGAGCCGCAGCATCTTCCCGATCACGACGGCGGAAGACCGCCTCTACTTCGGAGGGCGTCAGGACGGCGACCAGATCGGGGTCATCGACGGGATGCGCTCGACGTTCGGCAAGACCTACGCCGCCGAGCCCGACGTCCTCGTGGAGCAGCTGAAGGAGGATGCCGCGATCGCGGCGGCCGACACGCTCATGCTCACCATCCCGAGCCAGCTCGGCGTCGACTTCAACCTGCGCGTCATCGAGTCCTTCGCGAGTCACGTCGCTCCCGAGCTCGGGTGGAGATCCACCCGGGCGTGACGCGCGGTCGCATCGGCCACCCCGCCGCGCACCGGGACTCTTGACCGGGCGGTCAGTCAGGCTTACGGTCGAATCGACCCCCGATGGGGAGCCGTCAGGATTCGGAAGGAGGAGATTCGCATGAAGAAGTGGACCCGCTGGGAGGACTGGGTCGCTGTCGCCGTCGGACTCGTCGCCGCGGTGTCGGCCCTGTTCATGCCGGCGATGGGCGCTTCGATGGCATGGATGCTGATCCTCGGCGTCCTGCTGATCGCCAGCGGCATCGTGAACCTCGCGATGCCGGGCATGGCTGCGATGGAGTACGTCCAGCTCGCCCTCGGCGCGCTGCTCTTCGTCGCTCCCTGGCTCGGCGGCTATGCGGACATGCAGTCCGCGGCCGCGTGGGTCAGCTGGATCGGCGGAGCGGTGGCAGCCATCGTCGCGGCCCTCGCCATCAGGCCGGCTATGCAGACGCACGACCGCGCCCTGCCGCACTGACGTGCGGACCGAGACGGGGGCGCCGGCGCGCCCCGACGCCCCCGCCGACCCCCCGAGGACATGACATGACGCGCAGCCGGGACAGCCGGACGCTCATCCTCGACGCCGCCGAGCGCCTCTTCGCCGAGCGGGGGTTCGATGCCACCCCGACCGCGGCCGTCGCGGAGGCGGCAGGGGTGCCGAAGGGGCTCGTCTTCTACTACTTCCCCACCAAGAGCGATCTGCTGCGCACGCTGGTGGGTGAACGGCTCGACCTGGACTCCGTGGACACGTCGGCACTGGTCGAGAGCGGCGATCCGGCGCGCACGCTCCTGAACGTGACGCACCGCCTGCGCGAGCTTCAGGAGGAGTCGGCGGTGCGGCGCGTCATCGTGTGGCGCGAGCAGCGCACCCACCCGGAGGTGCGCGCGAGGCTGCGCGACTATCGTCGTCAGCTGCAGACCGTCGTGGAGCGCGTCCTCCACGCCAGCGTCCTGCACCCGATCGCGGCCAGACGCGTGCGCGTCGCCGCCACCGCGTGGGTCGCGATCATCACCACGCCGGGGCTCCACGGTCCGGCCGGCGAGGACGTCGCTGCGCTCGACGAGGTCGAGGAACCGGCCGATCCGGCGGAGATCGCCGATCTTCCGGCGCTCGCGGACCTGATCACCGCGGGCCTCAGCGCGCCGGCGGGTTAGAGTGTCTCGATCGATCCGGCCGCCCGCTGCGGCCTTCGCAAGGGAGGGACGTTGGGGGAGCTTCTGACGCTGTCATCGCGCGACGTCGGAGTCGTGGAGGAGACGTGGCGTCAGTTCGTGCCATCCGCGGCGCTGCAGCGCGTCGACCCTCGTACGTTCGGGTTCTCGTGGTCTTCCTCGGCCATGCCCCACTTCTCGACGGTGAGGTATGAGCTGTCCGCATCGGTGCAGTCCGCCATCGATCCGGAGGGACAGCTCATGGCCTGCCGCGTCGCCTCGCGCGGCGGCTGGGTGGGAACACCGCGCGGCGAGCTGAACGCCGGGCTGCCGTGGGTGGCTCTGGACGCTCCGACATCCGCCCGCTGGCAGCAGCGGGCGGACGTGCGGGCGTTCGTGTTCGACCGCGAGTGGGCGCAGCAGGAGGTGCGACGGCTCACCGGCGACGACCGCTTCTCGCTGCGCGCGCCTGGAGTCCGCCCCTCCCCCGACAGCCGCGAGCTCGCCGCCCACTGGGAGCGCGTGTTCCTCCACGTTGCCGGCTCGCTGTTCACCTCCGGCGCCCGCGCCGACCTCGTCGAGGTGGAGTTGCGCAGGAACGCCCTTCACGCCACCCTTGCGGCGTTCTCGCCCGAGTTCGGGCTCGCGCTCCAGCGCTCGGTCCAGCGACGCGCCGCACCCCGCAGCGTGCAGCGCGCGATCTCGTACCTCGAGGAGCACGCTCACGAGGCGATCACCATCGATGATGTCGCCGAGGCGGCGGGGATCTCCACACGCGGGCTCCAGTACGCCTTCCGCCGAGCTCTCGACATGACGCCCACCGACTATCTGCGACGCCGCAGGCTCGAGGGGGCGCACGCCGAGATGGAGGCGGGGACGGCGGCGTCGGTCGGCGAGATCGCGCTCCGGTGGGGGTTCGCCAGTGCATCGCGTTTCGCCAAGCACTATCGCGACGCATACGGCCGCACGCCCCGACAGACGCTCCGCGGCCTCTGACGAGCGCCGTTCGTTTTCGGTGCATCGCTTTCGCGAGGCGGACAGCTCGGGGCCCGTCGCCCGGGCGCTGACGCAGAGTCTTCCTACGGGCCGGAGCCCGTGCAGGGAGACAGCGTGGGAAAGTTCATCTACGAAAGCAGCATCCGGGCGGATTTCGACGACCGAGTCCTCTCGCACCTCCAGGTCGCGATAGGGACGAAGCTGCGACGCAACGAGCCGTTCTTCTTCACCTGGCAGGGCGAACTGAGCACCGGCGGCGGCCGCACCACCGTCTGGGTGCACTCGGGGGCCAGCCTCGTGTTCAACTATTACGGCGGTCGCCCGGCCAGCATCAACCGCTCGTGGCTCGAGACGCTGATGCGCACGGCGAACTCGCCGAGCGGTCTCTTCGTCGTTTCCGAGCCGCCGGACGAGGGCGGAGCAGAGCCGATCGCGTGACCGGGTGCTGAGCGGGAGGTCCCTTCGGTAGACTCCGGCCAGCGCAGGCGATGGAGGCGAAGCACATGGACGGCACCGATCTGGCCGATGTGATCGAGGAGCTGGCGGCGAAGGCTCAGGGGGCCTCGAGCGGCCGGGCGGCGCGCACGATCCGCGGCGGCCACGAGAACGCGCTGCGTGAGACGGTCATCGCGCTGCGGGCCGGCCACGAGCTCGCCGAGCACGAAGCTCCCCATGAGGCGACCCTGCAGGTGCTCCGCGGACGGGTGCGCCTCGTCGCCGGCGCGGAGGCGTGGGAAGGCGGCACAGGAGACCACCTCACGGTGCCGGCAGCCCGGCACAGCCTCGAGGCTCTCGAGGACTCGGTGGTGCTGCTGACCGTGTCGAATCGCATCCCCTGACGCGGCGCGGCCCGCTACGCCGTGCGAGCAGCGCCCGCGAGGCCGACGAGCGCCTCGCCGGTGAGGCGCTGAGTGGTCCATTCGCTCATGGGCTCGGCGCCGATCGCGCGGTAGAAGCCGATGGCAGGCTCGTTCCAGTCGAGCACCGTCCACTCCAGGCGTGAGTAGCCGCGCTCGACGCAGACGCCCGCCAGTGATGCCAGCAGCGCTCTGCCGTAGCCGGAGGCACGGTGGGCCTCGTGCACGTAGAGGTCCTCGAGCCACACGCCGTGGCGACCGGTCCACGTGGAGTAGGTGATGAACCACAGGGCGATGGCGACGATGTCGCCGTCCTTCTCGACCACGTGCGCGAAGGCCTTGGGGTCCGCGCCGAACAGCGTCTTCTCGAGCGCCTCGACCGTGTTCTCGACGGCGTCCGGCTCGCGCTCGTACACGGCGAGCGCCTGGATGCAGGCCAGGATCCCGCGCTCATCGCCCAGCCGGGCCTCTCGCAGGACGGCTCCGGAGCCGAGGGTTCGCGGATTCACGTCATCGAGCGTACTCACCGACGTCGGCGTCTCAGTCACGCGAGTCCCGTCACGGAGACGCCCAGCCACTCGGCGAGGTCGTCGATCTCGGCGCGCACTATCTCGGTCTCCTCGGGGTCGAGCGGAAGGAGCTCGTGCACCGCGTCGACGCGGAGGACGCCGCGTGCCCGATCGACCTCGGCATCGAGCATGCCGACGAACCGGTCGCCGAGCAGGATGGGATGGGCGAAGTAGCCGTACCGGCGCTCCCCCTTGGGCTTGAACTGCTCGAGCACATAGGTGAACCCGAAGACGTCCTCGAGCCGCTTCCGGTCGAACAGCAGGCTGTCGTACGGATTGAGGAAGGCGGCGCGTCCTCCGGCGTCCTCCTCGTCGAGCGCCGCGAGCGCCTCCGGGTCCACGCGGTACCCGGTCGTGCTCCCCTCGACGAGCGCAGGCTCCCCGGTGTCTTTCGTCACACCGCTCCAGTACCAGTGGGGCTTCGTCAAGCCCGCCGACTGCAGGCGCCGCTCGGCGAGCAGCCGCGCGGCCTCCTCCTCGCCGTACTCCGGAAGTCCGCGCGGATAGACGCGCTCGGCGAGATCCCAGCGACGCTGCCGACCCTCGCGGCCGACCACCGCGACCTCGCCCTGACGCAGCAGGAAGTCGAGCATGTGCGGCACCTGATTGGACCCCGACCAGCCGTCGGGCGGGCGACTGACCTGCGCGGTGTCGGGGATGTCGCCGGCGAGCAGGGGCCCGTCGGCCCGCAGACGCGCGAGCACGTCGGCCCGGAAACCGGCGTTCGCCTCGAGCCATTGCCTGCTGCTCTCGCGCTGAGGCCACCGGCGCATCGCCGGGAGCATGAGCGGCAGCAGGCTCATCGGACGGAAGGCGCCGTCGAACTCGAAGAGGAGGCGGTCGTCCTCGACGGCCTTGCGCAGCTGGCCGGGCTCGTACGACCACCCGATGCGGGACCACAGCACCGTGTGCTCACACGGCGCGATCGTCCCGGTCGGGTCGATCTTGATGTAGCCGAGCTGCTCGGCCACTTCGACGACGTCGCCCGGCCGATCGGCGTCGAGGAGCTGGGCGCGCACGACGAGGCGCCGTGCCTGGTCGCGGGTCAGCCGGTGCGGGGTCACGACGACTCCGCACGCACGACCCGCCTGGGACGTCCCGAGTCGATGAGCCGATCGATGATGCGGGCGGATGCCGCAGCCCCGTCTTCGTCCGCGTACGCGTCGCGTACGCGCTCGGCCGCCGCGCGAATGCCAGGGTCCGCCAGCACGCGGCGCACGGCGTCGGCGAGCGCCGGCGTTCCCGCCTGCTTCGGGGCGAGCGCGAGGGCGTTGCCCTGATTCACGCACTGGTCGACGTTCCACACCTGCTCCGGCTGGAGGCCCATGCCCACGAAGGGGATGCCGGCGGCGCAGGCCGTCTGCACCGTCCCCTGTCCGCCGTGGAGCACCGCCGCGTCGACGAGGCCGCCCAGGCGATGCGCGGGCAGCAGATCCGTCACGTGCACGTTGCCCGGAAGGCTGTCGCCGTCGCGGAGGTAATGGCGCACGGGCGCGATGACGTTGACCGGAAGCGCGCCGAGCTGACGGGCCGCGGCGAGCGTCAGCTCGCGGCTGGCCGAGGAGCCGAGCCCGAGGTAGACGAGGGGCTCGTCGCGCGCGGCCAGCTCCTCGACGATCGGCGGCAACGGCGCGTCGAGGTGCGCGAAGATCGGACCGACGCGCTCATAGCCCGCCGGCAGCACGTAGCCGTCGAGCTCCCACGGCATCACCGTGAGAAGGTTGCGGTCGGCCTCCAGCAACGACACGACGGTCCGCAGCGGCCGCACGCCGTTGCGCTTCGCCACGTGCGCGAAGGCGCGCGGTGCCAGCGGAGCGTGGTTGTACGCCCACCTCAGCGCGCCGGTCGCCGCACGGTCGAGGAGAAGCGCGGACCGGGAGCCGCCTCGCACCAGGCCGAGACGTCGGGTCTGCTCGACGTGCGGCCGCGTGAGCGCGAAGGGGACGGGATACACGAGCGGCACCCCCTCGGCCCGCGCCGAGATCATCGACGTCGGATTGGTGCCGTTCACCACGACCGCGGCATCCGTCGTCCGGATGAGCGTGCGTTCGACGGCCACGCGCGCCGAGACCAGCGACCGGGTGTACGGGCTGCGGAGCGACCGGCCCTGGTCGTACCTCAGCGCCTGATCGCGCTCGGCGGGTGTGAACCCGGGCTCGCACGCACGGTGATCGAAGCCGGCCTCGGTGATCAGGTGGGCGAAGTCCGTCTCGTAGCCCATGAAGACGGCGTCGTGCCGGGAGTCGAGGGCGCGAGCGACCTCGATGGCGCGCGTGACCTCCGCGAGGTTGAAGGTGATGGGGCAGAAGAGGACCGTCGCCATACCGCCACCCTTGCGCATGGACGCGGTGGGGCGGAAGCGGTCGAGCCTGGTCGCCTCGCCGGCGTGGGGCCGGCGGGGCGACCAGTTCGACCGCGCCGCCCGCGTCAGACGGCGTGCGCGGCGGCGAACGTGCCGTTCGGGTCGAAGCGGCTCTTCAGCTCCTTCAGCCGGGTGCCTGCGGTGCCGAAGCCCGGCGCGCGATCGACGCCGCCGCCGTCGACGAACGTGAGGGCGAGGGCGTCGGTGTGCCACGGCGCGAGGGCGGCGATGCCGGCGCGCACCGCGGCATCCGCTCCGGGCATCGCCTCGGGCACCGGCACCATCGCGACCGTGTGCATCAGGTAGGCGCCCGCGACCGATCCGACCGCTCCCGCGTGTTCGGGTCGGCGGGCGATCGCGCCGCCGAGGTGCCGCAGTTCGCCGAAGAAGAGCCCCGGCACGGACGCCGTCGCGAGGAACGCCTCCACGGCCTCCGCCGGCAGCTCGGCGAGCACCGAGTGCGCCGTGGCAGACGGGGTGGGCCCCGGCGGGTCCATGTGCACCGCGACCAGGCTCGCGGCCGGGATGCGGCCGAACGTGTCCATCTCCGGGGCGAGGGCGCGCAGCGGCTCGAGCAGCGCCGCGGCCGCGGCATCCGTCTCGAGGATCGCCCCGTCGATGACGACCACCGACCGGCCGGACAGGAACGGCGGCAGCTCGGGCAGCGGCGGGAAGTTCATGATCCGCAGCGTCGTGGTGGCCGACTCGGGCGCGGAAGCCGTCCACGCCGCCCACGCGTGCGAGACCTCCGCGGCGCGTGAGGCGTCCCACAGGAGCATGCCGGCGAAGACGTCGGCGTAGGGCAGCAGGTCGATCTCGAGCGAGACGACCACGCCGAACGCCCCCGATCCGCCGCGCACGGCCCAGAACAGTTCCGCGTTCTCGTCGGCGCTCGCGCGCACCAGACTGCCGTCGGCGGTCACCAGCTGCACCGCCCGCACGCTGTTCACGGCGAGGCCCTGGGTGCGCCCGTAAAACGACAGGCCGCCGCTCAGCGAGTACCCCGCCACCGAGACGTCCCCGGCGCTGCCGTGCAGCGCGGTCAGCCCGAGGGGCGCGGTCGCCGCGAGCACGTCATTCCACACCGACCCTCCCAGCACCCGGGCGGTGCGGGTCTCCGGGTCGACGGTGACGCCGCGCAGGCCCGCGAGCGAGACGAGCACCGTCTCGGACAGATCCGTGTCGGCGAGCGCGCCGGCCGCGTGACCGGTCGACTGCGGTGCGACGCGCAGACCGGATGCCACCGCCGCGCGCACCACGCCCACGACGTCCTCGGCGCTCTCGGGGCGCGCGACCGCGAAGGGCCGCTGATCGACGGCGACGTTCCACGGCAGGCGGGCCTCGTCGTAGCCGTCGTCGCCCGGAAGGATCACGCGCGCACCGAGCGCCTCGCGCAGCCGGTCGCCGCGGACGTCGGTGGTGATGTCGGAAAAGGTCATGAGTGCTCCAAAGGTCGCTTCGATGCCTCGGGTGAAGGCACCGCCAACTGTCCTCGCCCGGTCGGGCGGAGGCCATCCCAGCTGACGAGGGACTTCCGCTCCCCCAGATACCTGGGATGGTGCGATCGCGCCGGCAGGAGCACACTTCATGCATGGCATCGGCTCTGGCGGTCGGACGTGCGCGCAGTGACATCGACGTGATCTCGCGCGCCGGGCTGCCGCTGCACAGCTTCATGGACGAGGCCGTCGCCGCACTGGAGAACGTGGTGCCATTCGTGGCCGCCTGCGTGTCGACGCTGGACCCGGCGACCACGATGGTCTCGAGCGCCCGCAAGATGGGTGAGCTCGACGGCCGCAACGAGCAGGATGTCGCCTGGTCGCAGATCGAGTACGGCAGCGACGATCCGACCTCGATCACCGAACTGGTGAAATCGGGCCGGCTCGTCGTGGGCCTGCACCACGCGACGCGCGGCGTGCTCGACCGCTCGGTGCGCATGTCCGACCTCCTCCTGCCCTACTTCGGATTCCAGGACGAGGCGCGGGTCGTCTTCGTCGACCGCACGGGCGCGTGGGGGCACATCTCGCTGTTCCGCGGCGACGACGACACGGCGTTCGACGAGGACGAGCTCGGATTCCTGGCGGCGGTCGCGCCGGCCTTCACCCGCGGCATCCGCACCGGGCTGCTCGCTCAGCTGACGAGGACTGAGGCGGCGCCGCAGGCGGGGCCCGCCGTCATCGTGGTCGACGCCCACGACCGGATCGTCCAGTCCACGCCGGGCGCGCAGCTGCACCTGGCGCGCACGTCGGCGGTGCCCGGCATGGGCGACCCGCTGACGTCGGTGCAGGCGCTCGTGAGCGGCGCGCGGCGATTCGCGCGCGGCGAGGCGGAGCGGATGCCGCGCATCCGCGTTCGCACCAGCGACGGCGTGTGGCTGGTGCTGCATGCCGCGCCGCTCGGCGGAACCGCCGATCGGGCGGGCGACGTCGTCGTCACCATCGAGGAGGCCCGACCCCAGGAGGTGATCGACCTCGTCGCGGCGGCGTTCGAGTTGACCGCGCGGGAGCGGGAGGTCGTCGCGATCGTGCTTCGTGGCGCCGACACCCGGGAGATCGCAGCCGAGATGCACCTCTCGCCCTACACCGTGCAGGACCACCTGAAGTCGATCTTCGAGAAGGCCGGCGTCGCGAGCCGCCGGGAGCTCGTCGCCCGCGTCTACTTCGACCAGTACGCGCCGCGCATGGGCGGCGACATCGGCGCGAGCGGCTGGTACACGGCCTGAGACCGGCGGGCGAGCGCGGCGGTCGGTCTCGAACTACCCTCGGATCATGGCGACGCAGCCCGAACCCGGGTGGTACGACGACGGCACCGGCAAGCAGCGCTGGTGGGACGGCACCCGCTGGACCGAGCAGTACATCGATCTCCGCGAGCCCGACACGCAGCTGCGGACGGATGCCGGACCCGCCGCCGCGGGGCCGGCGCAGGCCGGCTGGTACGACGACCAGCGCGGTCGCAACAGGTGGTGGGACGGGCGCCGCTGGACCGCATCCGTGCGCTACAGCGGCCAGGAGCAGGACTTCGGCGGGCTCGTGATCGACGGCCGCTGGGTGCACTTCGGCGAGCTGAGCGTTCCGGTGAGGGACGTGGTGGCCGCCGTGGAACCCGGTGACGTCCTGCTGAAGCGCCCCGCCTTCACGAAGGCCGCCGTCGAACGCCGCATGTTCGGCCACGCCGGGCTGATCACGCCGGGCACGATCAACCGCGCGATCCATCGTGCCGCCCTCTACCTCGTCGTGACCGGGCCGCAGGTGTGGGCTGTGCCGGTGGCGGCCGGGCGTGAAGACGACGCCCGCCGCTTCGCCTCATGGGTCAACACCAGCGCGGAGCACTACCGCTATCGCTGAGCCGGGGTCAGTCGCCGGGGAGGGTGAGGTCGAGTTCCCGCTCACGGTCCCACGGTTCCGCCCACCCCAGGCGGTCGAACAGTCCGTCCAGCAGCATCCCGGTGAATCCCCACACCAGGTGGGTGCCCGAGGGCTTGCTCACCAGGAAGCCCGGTCCCCGCCATTCCTGCCCGTCGCGCCGGATGACGGTGACGCCGCGGTTCGCGGGATCGAGCAGATCGGCGACCGGCGCACGGAAGACATCGGCGGACTCGGCCTCATCGACCACGCGGACGGGCGACGGATGCCGCCACCAGCCGAGCACCGGCGTGACGAGGTGCTGCGAGAAGGCGAGCGGGACGTCGGTGAGCTCGCCGAGGACGTCGACGCCGGCGGGGTCGAGTCCGGTCTCCTCGCGGGCCTCGCGGAGGGCTGCCGCGATCGGACCGTCGTCGCCCGGGTCGATGCGCCCGCCGGGGAAGGCGACCTGCCCCGGGTGCGCGCGCAGCGTGAGGGCACGCGCGAGGAGCAGCACGTCGAGGTCGCGCGACACCGCGCGCGCCTCGGCGTCGTGGCGGCTGGGGTAGGAATCGAGGACGCCGAACAGCATCAGCACGGCGGCGGGCCTGGCGTTGGGCTGCGGTGGCAGCTCGATCAGTGGGCTGCGGTCGCCCGTGGGGTCGGCGAGGGCCGCGAGCTGCGCCCGGGCGCTCAGCGTTGTCGGTTCGGCGCGCACTCGTTCAGCGTACGCCGCACCGCCGACGGTCCGGGCGGCCGCCCGGAGGCGTCAGTCCTCCGCGTGACGGCGGCGCCGGGCGGGGACCGTCGCGGCTCGTCCCAGCGTGAACGCGAGGGCGCCGGCCAGCAGCCAGGGCCCGAGGACGATGATCGGATCGAGCCACGCGTGCGTGAGGTCGGCCCTGCCGCGACCGAACCGGGAGGAGAACGGCCGGTGCCCCCGCTCGCCGAGGATGCCCGACTGCGTGAGGGGATCGTCGGGTCGGCGCGAGAACAGCGACCGCGCGTGCGCGGTGACCGAGTCGATGCGGTCTCCGGCGAGGAGCAGCAGCCAGTGCGCCGTCTGACCCTCGCTGTAGCGGTCGTACGCGAACCGGCGGACGCGGCCGGCGAGCCCGTGCAGCGGCTGCGCCGTTCCAAACACCGGCGTCAGGCGCTCGTGCTCGACGGACTTCTCCCTGGTTCCCCGCCGGGGCTGGTCCTCGGGCAGATCCCAGTGCGCCCCCGTCTCGATGCCGGGCTGCTCGCGGGGGAACGCCGGCCGGTCGGACGGGTCGAGGTCCGCACCCCATCCGGGGATGCGGGCGCGCAACTCCTCCGCGGCGGGAGTGCTGCCGGGCTTGTCGGATGTGTACGGCATGTGGTTCTCCTTCGCGCGTCGTCAAGCCGCCGGGACGATGACCGGCTTGATGATGTCGTCGAGCTTCGACGAGAAGAGGTGGTACCCCTCGGCGATCTCGTCGAGCGGGATGCGGTGGGTGATGAGCTCGCTCGGGCGGAGGTAGCCGGCGCGGATGTGCTCGAACAGCCGCGGCCACTGGCGCTTCACCGGCGCCTGGTTCATCCGCAGCGTCAGGCCCTTGTTCATCGCATCGCCGAACCTCACCGCGCTGAACATCGGCCCGTAGGCGCCCATGACCGAGACGGTGCCCCCCTTGCGCACGGAGTCGATGGCCCAGTTGAGCGCGACGGGCGAGCCGCCCTGCAGCTTCAGCTTCGCCGAGGTGACGTGCTGGATCACGTGGCCGTCGGCCTCGGCGCCGACGGCGTCGATGGCGACATCCGCCCCCAGCCCGTCCGTGAGCTTCTTCAGCTCCCGCACGATGTCGCCGACCTGCGTGAACGACACCGTCTCTGCGAAGGCGAAGTCCCTCGCCTTCTGCAGGCGGTAGTCCAGGTGGTCCACCACGATCACCCGGCCGGCGCCCATGAGCCAGCACGACCGCGCCGCAGCGAGACCGACAGGCCCCGCGCCGAACACGACCGCGGTGTCACCCGCCTCGATGTCGGCGAGCTGGGCGCCGAAGTATCCCGTCGAGAAGGCGTCGGTGAGCAGCAGCGCGTCCTCGTCGGCGATGTCCTCCGGGATGACGGTCGGCCCCACGTCGGCGAACGGCACCCGCACCAGCTCGGCCTGACCCCCGTCGTAGCCGCCCGTCGAGTGGGAGTACCCGTAGATGCCCCCGATAGCGGTCGCGTTCGGGTTGACGTTGTGGCAGTTCGAGAAGAGCCCCCGCGCGCAGAAGAAGCACGAGCCGCAGTAGATGTTGAAGGGCACCATGACGCGGTCTCCGACGCTCAGGCTCTGCACCGAGCCGCCGACCTGCTCGACCCGGCCGATGAACTCGTGCCCGAACGTGTGGCCGATGCGGGTGTCGGGCATCATCCCGTGGTACAGGTGTAGATCGGAGCCGCAGATCGCGGCGAGCTCGACCCGCACGATCGCGTCGTTGGGGTGCTCGAGCGTCGGCTCGGGCTTGTTCTGGACCCGCAGCTTGTACGGTCCGCGGTATGCCATCGCCTTCATCGCGCCTCCCGGTGTCTCACGACACCCTGCGCGACGACGGCGGGACGCATCGAGGGGGTTGCGTCGGCGCGTGCGTGCTGTATCGTGCGCCCGCGCCCGGCCGTCGATCCGCGCCCGGCCGCCGTCTCAGCCGCGGAAGTACGCCTCCGCGACGCGGGCGAGGTCCCACAGGTCGCTCACGCCCGCGAGCTCCCGCGCGGAGTGCATGGAGAGGATCGGGATGCCGACATCCACGGTCCGGATCCCGAGCCGCGTCGCGGTGATCGGCCCGATCGTCGAGCCGCAGGGCACCGAGTTGTTCGACACGAACTCCTGGCTGGTGACCCCGGCCTCGGCGCACCAGCCGTTCCACGCGGCCGCGCCGGCGGCGTCCGTCGCGTACCGCTGGTTGGCGTTGATCTTCAGGATCGGGCCGGATCCGAGCAGGGGCTGCACGACGGGATCGTGCTTCTCGGCGTAGTTGGGGTGGACGGAGTGGCCGACATCGCTCGAGACGCACCACGAGCCGGCGAGCGCACGCAGCTGCTGCTCGCGATCCGCGCCGAGCGACAGCCGGATCCGCTCGAGGACATCCGCCAGGAACGGCCCCGCGGCACCCGAGCGGGTGCCGGATCCGACCTCCTCGTGGTCGAAGACGGCGAGCATCGGGATGTGGTCGGCGGCGAGGTCGCCGGCGGTACGCTCGAGCGCCACCACGCCGGCGTGGACCGACGCGAGATCGTCCAGGCGGCCCGACGCGAAGAAGACGTGGTCGCGACCGAACGTCGCACCGCGCGCGGCATCCGCCGTCACGACGTCGTAGCCGCGGATCCGCGTCGCGTCCACGCCCGCGTCCCGAGCGAGCTCCGCCAGCAGGTCGGCCGACTCGACGGGCCCGAGCCCCCACACCGGCTGGGTCTGCGACTGCTTGTCGAGCGCGAGGTGGTCGTTCGCCTCCCGGTCGAGGTGGATCGCCAGCTGAGGCAGGCGCAGCAGCGGTCCGGTCGCCGCGAGGACGCTCGACCCGTCGTCCAGCACGAGCCTTCCCGCCAGACGCAGCTCTCGATCGAGCCAGGAGTTCAGCAGCGGCCCGCCGTAGACCTCGACACCGGCCTGGAGCCAGCCGAGCCGTCCCGTCGTGGGCTTCGGCTTGAGCTTGAAGCCCGGAGAGTCGCTGTGGGCACCGAAGATGCGCACCGGGGTGTCCGTCGTCGCGGTCGACGGCGCGACCCAGGCGATCACGGCGCCGTCGCGCACGACGAGGAACCTGCCGCCGCTCTGCGCGGGCCACGGGGCATGCTCATCGAGCCGGCTGAATCCGGCGGTCTCGAGCCGGCGGGCGACCTCGCCGGCCGCGTGGAAGCTCGACGGGGACGAGGCGACGAAGTCGGCCAGGTCGTCGGCGTGGCGCAGGGCGTCGGTGGCTGCGGGAGCGGTGGATGACGACACGAGCAGGGCCTCCTGGGGCGACGGCGGGGGACGTTCCGATCGTAGTTGCGCGGGGGGTCGGGACCTCGCCGCCGCGGAATCCGCGCGATTGATCTGGCCTTTTCGGACCTAGCGCTCACATGTAACGTTCAGGTAACGCACCGGAACCGTCCAGAAACTGCGGCGAGACTCGGGGACTTGTGCCCGCCCGAACGGTCACGACGCGCTCTTCGCGGCGCGAATCTGCTGATACGGAACCCGGTCTTCATATGCGCTCCCACTCGTCTTCGCCCGCCCGCCGCACGCTCCGCCGCGCGGAACGACGCACCCGCCGTCGCCCCGTCCTCGTCGTTGCGACACTGGCGGTCGGGGCGCTGGCGACGGCCGGGTTCACCACGGCGGCGCCCGCCGCCGAGGCGCAGGCGTCCGGTTCGCTGGGCGGATTCGCGCTCGTGTCCTACAGCACCGCCTCCTTCGGCACCGCTCCCGAGACGGTGACGGCGTCCGCCGTCGAGAAGGCGGTGACGGATGCCTCGACCGCCGTGTCGGCGGCGGCGACCGTCGCTTCCGACATCGCCGCGTCGGGGCTGGACGTCGGCACGACCGACACGACGGTGGACACCAGCGAGCTTGAGACCGCGCTCGAGCAGCTCGAGCGTGCGCAGGCGCTTCCGGCGATGTACTCCGCGGAGTTCGCCGACGACGTGACCACGCTCACCGCGTCGGTGAACGAGGAGACCCAGGGCCTGCGAGGGAAGCTCGATGCCGCGCTGGCGCTCAAGGCGCAGCGCGAGGCCGAGGAGAAGGCCCGCAAGGAGGCCGAGGAGAAGGCGCGCCAGGAGGCGGAGGCCGCCGCAGCCGCCGAAGCAGCAGCCGCGGCGAAGCAGTCCTCGAACTCGGGATCGGGCTCGTCCGCCGCGCCCAACCCGGTGTACGCCACCGGCGGCGCCGTCGGCGGCACCAGCCCGGCCGACGCGCAGGCCACGGCGCGCGCCATGATCGGCAACTACGGCTGGGGCGACGACCAGTTCGCGTGCCTCGTGTCGCTGTGGCAGAAGGAGTCGGGCTGGAACTACCAGGCCTACAACCGCTCGAGCGGTGCGTACGGCATCCCGCAGGCCCTCCCCGGCAGCAAGATGGGCACCGCGGGCGCCGACTGGCAGACCAACCCGGCCACGCAGATCTCGTGGGGACTGGGGTACATCTCCGGCCGCTACGGCAGCCCCTGCGGCGCGTGGGGTCACTCGCAGTCGGTCGGCTGGTACTGACCCGGTCGGCTCGGCGGCTCAGGCGGAGCGCAGCACCTTCGACATGGGCCTTCCCTCCGCCAGCTCGTCCACGAGCTTGTCGGATCCGTGCGGCCGATCGACCGGCACAGGCAATGATGGTCCCGGTGGGTAGCCCTCCCACCGGGACCATCGCGCGATTACGGGAGACTGGACGGCGACCCGAACGCCGAAGCTCGACCGCCCCGCGCTGCCTTGCTTGCCTGCCCTGCAAGCGTACGTCGCCCTGTTCCGCCCGACTCGGCCTTGACACAGGACGCGGCGCCCTGATACGCCATGAGCCCCGGCGTGACGCGCCGCCGGCCGTCACCGATCGGGCCATCCGAGGTCAAGGCCCTTCTCGCGCTCAGTGCGCCTCGGATGGAATGTCACCATGTCGAACGCTCCGCGCATCTCGGTCGTCATCCCGGTCAAGGACGACGACACCGAGCTCGCGCGGTGCCTCCAGGCGCTCGCGCGCCAGACCCGGCCGCCGGACGAGGTGGTCGTCGTGGACAACGGATCGACGGATGCCTCCGCCGGCGTCGCCCGCGTCTTCGGCGCCCGCCTGGAGCGGTGCGAGACGCCCGGCATCCCCGCGGCGAGCGCGGCCGGGTACGACGCCGCCACCGGGGATCTGATCCTGCGACTGGACGCCGACTGCGTTCCGGATGCGTCGTGGGTGGGGACGATGGCCGACGCGTTCGCCGCACGCCCGGACGTCGCCGCGTTCACCGGCGGCGCGCGCTTCATCGACGGTCCGCCGGGCCTGCGCGGTCCGCTCGCCGTCCTCTACCTCGGCTCCTATGCCGCCGTCATGACCATCACGCTCGGTCATCCCCCGCTGTTCGGATCGAACCTCGGCATGCGGCGAGACGCGTGGCGCAGCATCCGTTCCCGCGTTCACCGTGACGACGCGGAGCTGCACGACGACATGGACCTGTCGTTCCACCTCGGTGAGCGCGGACGCATCCGCCTCTTGCCGAGGGCCCGCATGGGCATGTCGATGCGGCCGTTCACGAGCGTCCGCGACTTCGCGCGCCGTGTCGAGCGCGGCCTGCGGACCGTCATGGTGCATCTCCCCCGCGACTTCCCGCCGGTGCGATGGTCCCGCCGCACGCTGCGCGCTGTGCGCGCGAGGTGCCGCGGGAACCGCCGCGCCGCAGCCCTCGTCGCCTCCCGGCGGTGGCGCTAGGCTGACGCGCACGGCGCATGCGGTCCTCTGCCGACCGCGTCGACGCCAGGAGGGAGCCGACCGATGAGCGAGGTCGCAGCGACGACGCAGGAGGCACCGCCGCCGGAGCCCGCTCCGCGACGTATTCCGCTCTGGGCATGCCCGGTCATCGGCATCGGCGCCGCGCTCGCCGGGTTGCTGCCGTGGCTCGTGAGGGGGCCCCGTCTGCCGCTGCAGAACCTGTGGGCCGTCGACACCGCGCCCGGGGACATGCCGCTGGTCCTGCTGCCGTTCAGCCAATACTCCCTCACGCTGCTGTTCGGCCTGATCGTCGTCGGGTCCGCCGCGGCCGGCATCGTCGCCCGCGCCACCGCCGAGCGGCTCCCCCGCGGCGGGTTCGCGCTGGTGGCCCTGGGCCTGCTCGCCGCTCAGGCCGCCGCGATCACCCAGTCCGCTCTCGTCGTGCGCGGCGGGCTGCAGGAACGCAGCATCTCCACGCTGTACCTGGGGGCGCTGGTGGCGGTGTGCACGGTCTCGTTCCTCGTCGGGCTGGTGTCTGTCCTGCTCATCGCGCGCGCCCCGCGCGCGGGCGCGCTCCTCGGCCTCACGCTCGGGGCGATCGCCGCCGCGCCCTGGGCCGGGGGGCTGGTGCAGCCGCTGCTGACGACGGACCAGGGCACGCTCTCGTCGATCGTGTGGCTGCTGCAGTGGGTGACACCGGTGCTGACCGGGATCGCGATCGCGTGGACGGGGGTGAACACCGTCGGCAGGGTGCTGGCGGCACTGGTGAGCCTGGCCCTCATCTGGATCGCTCCGGCCGCGATGACCGGCATCGCCAGTGCGGCGGGGAGCCGCGCGCTCGCGCGGGACCCCCTCGACATGATCGACTACGGCGTCTCCGTGTTCCGCATGGCGCTGTTCATCCCGGAGCTGGCCCTGCGGCCCATCGTCGCCGCGCTCGCCGTCGCCGTCATCGGCCTGCTCGTGCGGTGGGCCGTCGCCAGGGCGCGGCGGGACCGGCGGTCCGCCGCCGTCTCCTGACGGCTGCGGCCGGCTACGACACGCGGCCGTCCCCGGGACGCGACACCCGCAGCCACCGGTAGCCGTATGCCGGCACCTCGAGCTCCACTCCCCCGCGATCGTCCAGCGGCAGGCGATCCGATCCCAGCAGGTCGACCAGTGCCGTGCCCTCCGGCTCGTCGGCGAGCGCGAACCGCGTGGTCGCCGGGACGCCGGCGAGGTTGTGGATCGCCACCATCCGGCCGACGTCGGCGCGCAGCGAGTGCACGAGGATCGCGTCGACCGGCTGCTCGAGCACCTCGAAGTCGCCCCACCCGAGCTCGGGCGAGATGCGGTACCGCGAGATGAGGTCGCGGAAGAAGTGCAGCAGCGAGCCGCGATCCTCGATCTGATCCGCCACGTTGACGTGCTGGGGCGCATAGCCGTCCCCCGGCGGGCGCGCGACGAGTCGTGACGGGGACGCCTGCGAGAAGCCGCCGTTCTTCTCGGACGTCCACTGCATCGGCGTCCGCACCGCGGTGCGCCCCGGGATGTCGATGTTCTCGCCCATGCCGATCTCCTCGCCGTAGAAGAGCACGGGTGTTCCGGGGAGCGTGAACATGAGGCTGTACGCCATGCGGATGCGGCGCGGATCGCCGAGCATCGGGGGCAGCCTGCGGGTGATGCCCCTTCCGAACACCCGCTGCCGCTCGTCGGGCGCGAACGCCTCGAACACCTCCTCGCGCTCCTCATCGGAGAGCTTGTCGAGCGTGAGCTCGTCGTGGTTGCGGAGGAAGTTCGCCCACTGCACCTCGACGGGCAGCGACGGGCGGGAAGACAGCGCCTCGACCAGCGGGGCGGGGTTCTCGCGCACGAGCGAGAGGTAGAACGCCTGCATGCCGACGAAGTCGAACTGCATCGACAGCTCGTTGGCGTCGGCGCCGCCGAAGTAGTCCACCTGCTGGTCGTACGGCAGGTTGACCTCGCCGAGCAGGATGGCCTCGCTGGACCGGCGCTGCAGGAACCGCCGGAAGTCGCGCAGCAGCTCGTGGGGGTCGGGGATCTGCGCGCCCGGAGGCATCTCGAGGAAGAACGGCACCGCGTCGACGCGGAATCCCGCCACGCCCAGCTGCAGCCAGTACCCGATCACGCGGGCGAGCTCGTCGCGCACCGCGGGGTTCGCGATGTTGAGGTCGGGCTGGTGCTCGTAGAAGCTGTGCTGGTACCACTGCCCGGACGCCTCGTCCTTCGTCCAGATGCCGTCCGCCTCACCGGGGAAGACCGCGTTCTTCTGCCCTTTCGGAGGCGCGTCGTCCCGCCAGATGTAGTAGTCGCGGTAGGGCGAGTTCACGCTCCGCTTGGCGCTGACGAACCACGGATGCCGATCGGAGGTGTGGTTGACGACGAGGTCGACGATCACACGCATTCCGCGATCGTTCGCGGTGCGGATCATCTCGACGAACTCGCCGTGGTCGCCGAGCCGCGGATCCACGCCGTAGAAGTCGGAGACGTCGTACCCGTCGTCACGATCCGGCGACGGATAGAACGGCATGAGCCACAGGCACGTGACCCCCAGCTGAGCGAGGTAGTCGATGCGCCGTGCGAGGCCTCGCATGTCACCCACCCCGTCGCCGTTGCCGTCGAGGAAGGTCTCCACGTCGAGGCAGTAGATGACCGCGTTCTTCCACCAGAGGTCGCTGGTATCGGTGATCTTCATCGCGCCTCCTTCAGGCGGGGCAGGATGCCGGACTCCGCGGCACCCAGGAAATAGGACTGGTCACGGCCGACGTGGTGGATGTATACGCGGTCGAACCCGATCTTCACCAGCGCCTCGATCCGCTCGGCGAGGGAGACGGGGTCGGGATCGACGAGGACCGCCTGGCGCAGCTTCGCCTCGTCGACCTCGCCGACCGCCGCGTCGAAGTCCTCGGGCTGCTCGAGATCCCACGCCAGCGGCGGTGAGACGAGACCATTGCGCCACTGGTCCTTCGCGATCGCGTACGCCTCGGCGTCCGTCTCGGCGATGCTCACGTGCACCTGCAGCACGCACGGGCCGGCCCCGCCGTTCGAGCGGTAGGCGTCGACGACCCGCTCCAGCGCGTCCGGCGCCTGCACGACAGTGGCCAGGCCCTCGGCCCACGACGCCGCCCACGCCGCCGTCTCGGCGCTGACGGCCGTCGCCATGAGGGGCGGCGGCTCGACCGGCCGGCTCCAGAGGCGGGCACGGTGGACCGTGACCAGCCCGTCGTGCGTCACCTCCTCGCCGGTGAGCAGCCGTCGGATCACGTCGACGCTCTCGCCCAGGCGCCGGGTGCGCACATCCTTGGGAGGCCAGGGGTCGCCGGTGACGTGCTCGTTCATCGCCTCGCCGCTGCCGAGCGCGGCCCAGAAACGCCCGGGGAACATCTCCTCGAGCGTCGCGAACGCCTGCGCGACGATGACGGGGTGGTATCGCTGACCGGGGGCGTTGACCATGCCGATGGAGAAGTCCGTCCGCGCGAGGGCGGCGCCCAGCCAGCTCAAGGCGAAGCCCGACTCGCCCTGCCGGGGGTTCCAGGGAGCGAGGTGGTCGGAGCACATGGCGCCGTCGAACCCGGCCGCCTCGGCCTGCTGCACAGCGGTGAGCAGGTCGCTGGGCAGGATCTGCTCATGGGACGCGTGGAAGCCTACGAAGACCATCCAGCGAGTCTGCCGCGCGGGCCGTCCATCCGGGAAGCCCTTGAGATCCGGCGCGGTGTCGGTTACACCCGCGCCCGACCGTCCGCGCGGCGGGAGTCAGCGGCAGGCCGCAAGCCCTTGCGTCCGCAGGCAGGGATCTGCGTACCGTGAGCAATGCACACCCGACCGACGACGCCCGCCGATGAGCGCAGATCCGGGCCGCTCATCGGACCCGTGGCCGCGCCGGAGCTCCACGTGATGACCTTCAACGTCCGGCGCCGCATGAACGGACTCGCGTGGCGTCGCGCCGACCGGTGGCGTCACCGCGAGGCCGCCGTCAGGGCTCTCCTGCGGATGGAGCAGCCGACCATCGTGGGCGCGCAGGAGGTGCTGCCGGATCAGGCCGAGGCGATGCGGGACGCGCTCGGCGCGCGCTACCGCTTCATCGGACGCGGTCACGGCCCGCGCGGCACCGGCGAGGGCTGCCCGCTCTTCTTCGACGCCGAACGTCTCGACCTCGTCGAATGGGAGCAGACCGCACTGTCGGAGCACTCCCGCGAGCCGGGCTCGCGCTCGTGGGGCAACCTCATCCCCCGCATCGCGGTGACGGCGCGCTTTCGCGACCGGGGAACCGGGCTCGTCTTCACCGCCGTCAACACCCACCTCGATCCGTTCTCGCCCCGCTCGCGCATCCGCTCGGTCGAGGCCCTGCTGGCGATGGCCGATCCGGGCCCGGCGATCCTGACGGGGGACCTGAACGCCGGCGAGGGGTCGCGCACCCTCCGGGCGCTGCTCGGCGGGGGTTCGCTGCGCGACGCCTGGACCGCCGCCGACGAGCGAGTGACGGCATCCGTCGGCACCTTCGCCGGCTACCGCACGCCGCGACCGGACAGGGCGCGGATCGACTGGATCGTCGTGACGCCGGATGTCGCCGTGGCGCGGGCGGCGATCAACGCCTTCCGTCACGAGGACGTGTGGCCGTCCGACCACCTCCCCGTGCAGGCCGTCGTGACGGTGCGACCACAGCGGACACGGCCGTGATCCGGCGCTTCCTCCGACCGCCGAGCGGCGCCGGCGAGTGGATCGCCGACGCGATCCGGGTGCTGGGACCGCTCAGCGTCGTCGCCGGGTTCGTCTGGTGGGCGCCCGCCGACGCCGGGGTGCTCGCCCTCGCCCTCTTCGGGCTCGTCCTCCCCCGCTTCGTGGGAGTGAGACCGGGCTTCGACATCGCCTTCTGCGTCACGGTGCTCGTGGCGGCCTGGAGCAACGTCTTCCTGCTGTACCAGACGGTGCTCGGCTGGGACCTCGTCGTGCACTTCGTCTTCACCGGCATGGTGGCCGCCATGGCGTACCTCCTGCTCTCGCGACTCGAGCTCGTGCCGCCGCCGCTGGCGCCGGACACGCGGCCTGCGACGCCGCTCCTGCTCGTGACGAGCCTCGGGATGGCCCTCAGCGCCGTGTGGGAGATGCTCGAGTGGATCGGCTGGCGGTTCATCTCGGAGGAGATCTACGTCGCCTACGAGGACTCGATCGGCGACATGGCCGCCGGGGGCCTCGGGGGCTTTCTTGCCGGTCTCCTCGTCGCCCGCGTCAGGCTGCTGGAGGAACAGGACTGACCTCCGACAGGAACTCAGAGCGCGTTCCCAGGTTCACGGGACCAAAACCGGCGCGGCATCCGTTCTCCCTCAATGACGCCGCAGCCAGCGGCGTCACATCAGGAGGAATCGTGAGCAACGAGTACCGCAGGACCCCCGAGGCACTGAGCCGCCTCACCGACGCCCAGTACCGCGTGACGCAGGAGGACGGCACCGAGCCGGCTTTCCGCAACGAGTACTGGAACAACCACGAGCCCGGCATCTACGTGGATGTCGTCTCCGGCCAGCCGCTCTTCTCATCGACCGACAAGTACGACAGCGGAACCGGATGGCCGAGCTTCACCAAGCCGATCGAGCCCGACGCCGTCGCCACCAAGACCGACTGGAAGCTGCTGATGCCGCGCACCGAGGTGCGGTCATCGGGCGCCGACAGCCACCTCGGGCACGTCTTCCGCGACGGCCCCCGGCGGGCCGGCGGCCTGAGATACTGCATGAACTCGGCCGCATTGCGCTTCGTGCCCGCCTCGTCGCTCGAGGACGAGGGCTACGGGGCCTACCGACACCTCTTCACCACCGAGAACCAGGAGCACGCATCATGACCAGCGGTCCCTTCGACACCGGCGAGATCACCCGCACCCCCGGCACCGAGACGGCAGTCCTCGCGGGCGGCTGCTTCTGGGGCATGGAGGACCTCATCCGCCGCCAGCCCGGCGTCCTCGATACGCGGGTGGGCTACACCGGCGGCGAGAACGCGCACGCCACCTACCGCAAGCACCCCGGTCACGCCGAGGCGGTCGAGATCGTCTTCGACCCGACGAAGACCACGTACCGCGACATCCTCGCGTTCTTCTTCCAGATCCACGACCCGTCGACGCTGAACCGTCAGGGCAACGACATCGGCTCCAGCTACCGGTCGGCGATCTTCCCGCTCTCTCCCGAGCAGGAGCAGGTCGCGCGCGAGACCATCGCCGACGTGGACGCGTCCGGGCTCTGGCCGGGCAAGGCCGTCACGACGATCGAGCCCGCGGGCCCGTTCTGGGAGGCCGAGCCCGAGCACCAGGACTACCTGATCCGCATCCCCAACGGGTACACGTGCCACTTCCCGCGCGCAGGCTGGGTGCTGCCCAAGCGCGCCGACGCCACCGCGTAGGCGAAGAGCACGAACGGATGCCGCGACCCGGCCGGGTCGCGGCATCCGTTCTGTGCGCTCAGTGCGTGGAAGCCCAGGACTGCAGCTGCGTGAGCGTGATGCCTGACTTGGAGTCCTTCACGCTCAGCCGCAGAGCCTTGGCGATCTGGCCCGCCGAGCAGCCGCCGGCGTCGACCACCGTGAGGTTGGCCGAGCGACCGGTGCCGTCGACGAATGCGCCCGTGGACTTCGCGTAGTAGCGGCCCGCGACGGGCTTGCTGATCGCATCGGGCAGGACGGTCGCCGCACAGGCGTCCGCCGAATCCGCGACGCCGTCCCGGTCCGAATCCGCCACGATGGGCGTCGTCGTGCCTGAAGAGGTCGAGCAGTCGAAGGTCCACGTGATGCTGGACGGGCGCGTGCCCGCCGCTTCGAGGGACCAGCCGAGGTTGTACGTCCCGTCGGCGGGAGCCTTGAACGCGAGACCGGTGGTGGCCGGCGCCGAGTACATCGTGATGCTGAAGCCGCGGGCGACGCTCAGCATGATCTTGTCGCCCGTCGCGGCGGGGGACATCTTCGCCGTGATCGTCTCGCCCGACCGCAGCGTCACACCGGTGTAGCTCACCGTCGACTGGGTCAGCGCGAGTCCTTCGAACGTTCCGCACGAGTACGCCGCGGTGGCCGTCTGAACGCCGCCTGATGGAGCGGCCGACGCCGGCGACACCGCCAGCCCGATCGCCATGGCCAGTCCTACTAGAGCTCCGCTCAGAGCGAGCCTCGATCGCCGTGCACGCATGCGTTCTCCCCTCGGATATACGAGTCGACGCCCGCGCCGGGCGGCGGGCAGTCGAAGTCAAGAAGTATCAGACGGCGACTGAATATGCCATGTGTACGGCTCAATACGTGCTTCCGCGGTCCTCGTCAAGAGGGTGCGAGGGGGCGGAGCCGACGCGCAGGCTGGGGGCATGAGTCAGATCATCGAGACCATCGACGTGGACGTGCCCGTCACCATGGCGTACAACCAGTGGACCCAGTTCGAGACCTTCCCGAAGTTCATGGACGAGGTCGAGTCGATCACTCAGATCGACGACACCCACAACCACTGGAAGGTCAAGGTCGGGCCGGTCGAGCGCGAGTTCGACGCCGAGATCACCGAGCAGCACCCCGACGAGCGGGTGGCATGGCGCAGCATCGACGGCGAGACCGTGCACGCCGGCGTCGTCACGTTCCACAAGCTCACCGACACCAGCACCCGGGTCACCGTGCAGATCGACTGGGAGCCGACGGGCGTCGTCGAGAAGGTCGGGGCCGTCGTGGGCGCCGACAACTTCGCCGTGAAGCGGGACCTCGAGAACTTCAAGAAGTTCATCGAGAAGGCCCCGCAGGAGACCGGAGCCTGGCGCGGCGACGTGCCGCGCTGACACGGGCTCAGCAGACCCGCGGATGCCGCGCCCCGGCTGGGGCGCGGCATCCGCTGCGTCGTCAGTCCCGGGCGGCCGGCTCCACCGGCTGTCGCAGGATCGTGCGCAGCCGCTCGGGCGCCGACCGGCGCGGGTCGGTGAGGTAGATCTCGTGGTGACGCCCGGTCATGCGCAGCCCGTGCGCCGGGATGAACCGCTCGTGCATGTCGGCCAGGACCGGTGCCTCGTCGTCGTACGAGCCGACGTGCAGAGTCTGGACGCAGGTGCCCTCCGCGAGATCTCCGAGCCGGAGGGAGCCGAGGGCGGCGGAATCGCCCTTCTCGGCGGCCGCCCGGCGGGCGCGCTCCGCATGGACCTCCTCGATCCATTCCGGCACGAGGATCATCATCGTCCAGCTCCAGCGGGATTTGTCGCGCGACGTGGTGAAGGTCGCCATGTCGTCGGACCACCACAGTCCCTCGAGCGGCATGACGACGTAGTCCCGGCCCAGCTCGGTCTTGCTGAGGAACTTCAGGCGGTATGCCGTGCCGAAGAGCGCCGCGACCGCATCCGTGTACTGCGCGGACGCGTTGGGGTCGCCGTGGCCGTCCACCATCAGGTAGCGGAGCGGCGGCACCTCGACGACCTCGAACGCACCCCGGGGCGCCGTGTAGGAGGGGATGGTCCGCTTCAGGTCGACCTTCGTCACCCGGCGTCCTCGGCGGTGCGCGACTGACCGCCGGCGGAGGACTCGGACTTGCGCCCGCCGGCCTCCAGGACATCGCCCGCCGGGAGCTCCTGGTGTCCGCCGAACTGCAGGCGCATCGCCGAGAGGACCTGATTGGCGAAGCGGTCCTCGTCGCGCGAGGCGAAACGCTCGAACAGCGAGGCCGCGAGCACCGGCGCCGGCACCCCGGTGTCGACGGCCGCCTTGACGGTCCAGCGCCCCTCGCCGGAGTCCGAGACGCGCCCCGCAAGCCCGTCGAGCGTGGGGTTGCCGTGCAGGGCAGCGGCCGTGAGATCCAGCAGCCAGGAGGAGATCACCGAGCCCCGGCGCCACAGCTCCGCGACCTTCGGGGTGTCGATGGTGAACTGGTAGAACTCCGGCTCCTCCAGGGGAGCGACCTCGGCGGAGTGCTCCGCCTCGCGCACACCCGCATCGGCATGCTCGAGGATGTTCAGTCCCTCGGCCAGCGCCGCCATCACGCCGTACTCGATGCCGTTGTGGACCATCTTCACGAAGTGCCCGGCACCGGACGGACCGCAGTGCAGGTACCCGAGCTCCTCCGGTGCGAAGTCGCCGTCGCGGCCCGGCGTGCGAGCAGCCTCCCCGCTGCCCGGTGCGATGGTCCTGAGGATCGGCTCGATGCGCCGGAACGCCTCGTCGGGGCCGCCGACCATGAGGCAGTAGCCGCGCTCCAGCCCGAACACGCCTCCGCTGGTGCCGATGTCGACGTAGTGGATGCCGGTGTGCTGGAGCGCGACCGCGCGCCGCACGTCGTCGCGGTAGTTCGAGTTGCCGCCGTCGATGATGATGTCGCCGGGGTCGAGCAGCGCTGCGACCTCGTCCACCACCGTGCCCGTGAGGCCCGCCGGGATCATGAGCCACACCGCGCGCGGCGCCTCGAGCTTCGACACGAGCTCGGCCAGGCTCGTCGAGCCCTCGGCCCCCTCGCCGGCCAGCGTCGCGACAGCGTCGGGGCTGACGTCGTACACCACGCAGTCGTGCCCGTCGCGCATCAGGCGCCGGACGATGTTCCCGCCCATCCGGCCGAGTCCCACCATTCCCAGCTGCATCCCCGCTCCTCCACTCGTCGGTCGGGCGCCTCGCGGACGGAGGCCCGTGGTCGAAGTCTAGGCAGGCTCAGGGCGTCGGGGACCCGCCGGTCACGGCGAGGGTCTCGCCGGCGACGTAGCTGGACTCCGCCGACGCGAGGAAGACGTAGGCCGGCGCGAGCTCGGCCGGCTGACCGGCACGTCCCAGCGGCGTCTGCTCGCCGAAGCTCTCGATCTTCTCCTGCGGCTGGCCGTCGGTCACCTGCAGCGGAGTCCAGATCGGCCCAGGAGCCACCGCGTTCACCCTGATGCCCTTCGGCGCCAGCTGCTGCGCGAGCGCCTTGGTGAAGGCGTTGATCGTCGCCTTCGTCGAGGCGTAGTCCACGAGGATCTCCGACGGCTGATACGCCTGGATCGACGTGGTGTTGATGATCGCGGATCCCGGCTTCAGATGCGGCAGCGCCGCTTTGGTGATCCAGAACATGGCGTACACGTTGGTCTTGAAGGTGTCGTCGAACTGCTCGTCGTCGAGGGTCGTCAGATCCTCGTTGAAGATCTGCTTGCCGCCGTTGTTGACCAGGATGTCCAGGCCTCCGAGCCCCTCGACCGCTCGCTCTACGAGGTCCCGGCAGTAGGCCGGATCGCGCAGGTCGCCGGGGATGGTGAGCGCCGTCACGCCGGCATCCTGGAGGATCCCCGCGACGCGCTGCGCGTCCCGCTCCTCCTCCGGCAGGTACGACATCGCGACATCCGCGCCCTCGCGCGCGAAGGCGATCGCGGTAGCCGCGCCGATCCCGGAATCCGCACCCGTGATGAGGGCCTTGCGACCGGCGAGCCGGCCGGTGCCCCGATACGTCTCCTCGCCCAGATCGGCCTTCGGCTGCAGCTCGGCGTCGAGACCCGGCTCGGGCTGACGCTGCTTCTTCGGATCGAAGTCCGCGTACAGCTCGGCGGGGTTGGTGAACGTGTACTGGTCGCGCTGTTCGCCTGTCATGAGGCCACGCTAGGCACGCCGCGCGCCGGCGTGACGGGGGTTGCGCCGGGACGGAACGGCCGTTAGTGGCCGGCCGCGTGCTTGACTTGAGCCATGCGCGAGGTGGCGATGTTCCCGCTGGGGAGTGTGCTGTTCCCCCACACGCCGCTCCTCGTGCGCATCTTCGAGCCCCGCTACCTGACCATGCTGGGCAGGCTGCTCGACGAGGAGGACCCGCGCTTCGGCGTCGTGCTCATCGAGCGAGGACGCGAGGTCGGGGGCGGCGACATCCGCACCGGCGTCGGCACGTTCGCCCGCCTCATCCGGGTGGACGCGGCGAGCGAGGCGATGTACGCCGTCGCGGTGGGGGGCGACCGGTTCGAGGTGGCGGAGTGGCTGGACGACGACCCCCACCCGAGAGCACGCGTCGACGCTGTGCCCGAACTGGAGTGGGACGATGCCCTCACGGCGTTGCGCGGCGAGGCCGAGGCCATCGTGCGGCGCGTCGTCGCCCGCGCGTCCGGCGCCGAGTCCGGGGGCCTGGAGATCGTGCGGTGGGATGCCGACACCCCGCTGTCGGACGATCCGGTCGAGGCCGCGTGGCAGCTGGCCGCACTGGCCCCGCTCGGCGAGCTCGACCGCTACTCGCTGCTGCAGTCGACCACGATGGGCGGGCTCCTTCGCATGATCATCGACCTGACGCTCGACATCGAGCCCGTCATCACCGCCGGCCCGGCGGACGGCGGCGGCTACTCGCCGGCGGGCTGATCAGCCGCTGATGATCGTGCTGAAGGCGAGCACGATGATCAGCGCGTTGAGGAAGAAGCTCGTGACGGTGTGCCACACGAGGTCCACCGCATGCGCGTCGTCATCACCTGCACGTCGGAGACAGAGAAGTTCGTGGCGTTGGTGAACGAGAAGTAGACGAAGTCGGCGATCCGGGGCGCGTCCGTGCCGGGGAAGACCAGGGGGGCGACGTCGGCGACCCGGAAGCGCCGGTGGTAGATGCGGGCGAACCCCCAGTGGTACAGCGCCCAGGACAGCAGCATGGCCGAGATCGCGACCGGCTCGACCCACCCGGCCCAGTCGGGGTCGTCGCGGAGGATGAGGATCTCGATGGCGGCGACGATCCCGACGATGCTCGCCAGGAATGTGGCGGTCACGCTGACGACGGCGACCGCGGGGTGCAGGTCGAGTCGCCCCAGCCACGCGGGTGCCGCGACTTCGGACCGGCGCACGCTGATCGCCACCGCGATGACCGACGCCAGCCAGTACAGGCCCCCGATGACGCACCACAGCGCCAGCGCGTCCAACGTGCTGTCGGGATCCTCCACGAGGATGATCGCGAGGCCGATCCCGATGAGGCCCAGCTGCACGAGCAGGTCCGCGACCCGCAGCATCATCACGCCGAGCACTGGTCACCCCCGCAGTCAGGTCCTCCGTGACACCGTAGCGGGTGGCTTCAGTCGCCCGGGCCCTGGCGCCCGGCGAAGCCCGCGAACAGCGTGTGCAGGAGCGGGATCACCGACCCGACCATGAGCACGGTGCCCACGAACAGATCCTCCGCGCGCAGCACCGCGCCGCTGATCAGGAGCGCGGCGAAGAGCACCGCGGACACGGCGCGGCGCCCCATGCGCTCCAGCCGGCGAAGGCGCTGCTCGAGCTTCGGGGCGTCGGCGACGAGCCGGCCGTCCTCGGCGCGCGTGATCATGTCGTCGAGCCGGCGCGGAAGGCGGGCGACCACGGCCGCGGTGGAGGCGGCCTCGCGGGCGAACGCCTGCACCACGTTGCCCCGCTCGTCGCGCAGGAGGCGGTCGGCGTAGGGCTCGACGGCGTCCCAGACGTTGAATTCGGGGTCGAGCGAGCTGCACATGCCGCTGGTCAGCGAGACGGCGCGGATGATGAGCAGGAAGTTCTCCGGCAGCTGGAAGGGCAGCGAGCGCACCACGTCGCCGAACTCCGTGGCGAAGGCACGGAACTCCCGCGGGTCGACCTTCTGCAGCTCCGCGAAGCCCATCCCGCCGAACCGGGCGAACAGCGCCGTCATCGCCCGCTCCAGCTCGTTCGTGTCGGCGGACGGCAGCAGCACGCCGACCGCGCGGATGCTCTCGATCATCTTGGCGCTGTTGCGCGACGCCACGGCGATGACGAGCTGCTGCAGCCCGTGGCGCAGCCCGTCGGGCACCTCGCCCATCATGCCGAAGTCGATGAACGTCAGCTTCCATGTCTTCCCGCCCTCGCGGGCGCCGCGCTCGACGGGCGTGACGAAGATGTTCCCCGGATGGGGATCGGCGTGGAAGAAGCCGTTCGAGAACAGCTGATCGAACATGACGTCGGCGAACTCGATGGCGACGTGGCCGGGGT
This sequence comes from Microbacterium sp. CCNWLW41, assembly GCF_037083505.1. Taxonomy (NCBI): domain Bacteria; kingdom Bacillati; phylum Actinomycetota; class Actinomycetes; order Micrococcales; family Microbacteriaceae; genus Microbacterium; species Microbacterium sp. CCNWLW41. The sequence continues at coordinate 1,661,267 of NZ_JBAOJP010000001.1, read as the reverse complement.
CGATGCCGGCCGCGCGAAGCCCGTCGACGTCGTTGATCTTGATCGCGGTGACGTCCTCCAGGGTGAGGACCCGCCGCGTCGTGCGCTCCCACGCCACGTCCGGCACGCCGACGCGGGGGTCGCCGGCGAAGTCGGCGGCGAACCGCTCGGCGTTCTGCGCCTCGTGGAGGTAGTCGATCTCCTGCCGGCTGGTGTAGGCGAACTCCTCCAGCAGCGCCGGCAGGTCGACGTGGTCGCGGACCACTTTCACCCGGCTCAGCCACGCCGCCACGCGCCGCAGGGCGGCGAGGTCGACGTCGACGATCGCCTCGATCCCCGGGCGCTGCACCTTGATCACGACGTCCGCGAACCCCGTCTCGGCCGCGTCGGCCTGGGTGAGCCGCGCACGATGCGCCTGGCCGAGGGATGCCGCGGCCACGGGGGTCTCGTCGACCCATTCGAACGCGCGCCCGAGCGGGACGCCCAGCTCCGCCTCGGCGAGTGTGCGGATCGCCGGGAACGCGACCGGCGGCACCTCGTCCTGGAGCCCCTCGAGCTCCTTCGTGATCTCGGGCGGCAGCACGTCGAGCCGCGACGACAGGAACTGGCCGACCTTGATCATGAGCCCGCCGTACTGCACGGCGAGCACATGGAACCGGCGAGCGATCGTCTGCAGCCGTCGGGCGCGCCCGCGGGCGGCGAGGGCGCCGAACCCCAGGCGCGGCAGGAAGAGCTCGTACCACCACGCCTGGACCATGTAGCGTCCGGCGAACCGGAGGATCCTGCGGTAGCGGGCGCGCGTGTTCCCGACGTCGGCCATCGAATCTCCTAGATCGCGGTGCCTGCGATCCCGATCGCCCGGGATCGCACGCCCCGTCGAACCCGCGGGCTCGGGCCGGCGTCTGCCGGCACGCGGCCGGCGATCAGTCCTGAGCCAGGATCGAGTAGAGCTTACGCCGCGCCTCGTCGAGCACTTCGACAGCCTGCGCGACCTGCTGCGGCGTGCCGCTGCGACCGACCTGGGCGGCGGCCTGTGCGAGCTTGGCACCCGACTTGGGCAGCGCCGAGGTGCGACCGGTGTCGCGTGAGCTGAACGATTCCCACGGCGCGGACTTGTCCTCGGCCGACGCCGTGGCCTCGGCCCGGCCCGCCTCGGTGAGCGAGTACGTCTTCTTGCCGTTGGACTCCTCCGCCGCGACCAGTCCCTCGTCGGCGAGCAGCTGGAGAGTCGGGTAGACGGAGCCGGGGCTCGGCTTCCACGCACCGTCGCTGCGCGCCTCGATCTCCTGGATGATCTGGTATCCGTGCATGGGCTTCTCCGCCAGCACCGCCAGCACCGCCGCACGGACGTCGCCCTTGGCGACGCGCGGCGAGAATCCCTTCTCGAAGGCCTCGCGCAACTGATCCATCGCGTCCCACAGGCTGTTGGGCAGGCCACTGCCCTGACCTCCTGGACGCGAACCGAAACCGGGGAATGAACCACTCATGGCTGTCTCCTAACGAGCGTCTGCCGATACCCCGACGATACATACCGATATATCGGTGCGGAAGGGCACCGGCCTGGGTGTTCCCTGTGTCACCGCTGAGAAGTCACCACCCCATGGAGCCCGGAACGCCCTTGAACGGGCCGGCGATGTCGGGGGTGATCCACCCGCCGTAGAAGCGGCCCGGCTGTGGTGTCACCTCGACCCCGTCGATCGTGCAGCGGTCCATGTCACAGGCGTAGACCGCCACCCGATCGGCCAGCTGCTCGTAGCCGGCCGCGGGCCGCGGATACGTCCACGCCGCCCGTAGCCGGACCTCGCCGCCGCCGCGCACGTCGAAGTAGCGCGCGCCGCCCTTGAACTCGCAGAACGAGGAGCCCTCCCCGTGCGTGAGTGCGCCGTCGGCGAACGCCGCGATCGGCAGGTAGTAGACGGGCGGGTGGCTCGTCTCCAGCACCCGCACGACATCGTCGGTGTCGAGGATCTCCCGGCCGCCCAGCTCGATGCGCACCCGCCGCGCGACCCGCTCGACGCGCGGCGGTCGGGGGTAGTCCCACACCGACTCCTGGCCGGGGCCGACGGGATCGGGCTCGGGTCTCATGGGCGACCGCATTCCTCGAGCCAGCGCAGCCACACCTCGCTGATCGTCGGGTACGACGGCACCGCGTGCCACAGGCGGTCGATCGGCACCTCGCCGACCACGGCGATCGTCGCGGCGTGGAGCATCTCGCCGACGTCCTGCCCCACGAATGTCGCCCCGACGACGACGCGGCGATCCTCGTCGACGATGACGCGGGCGCGCCCGCGATAGTCGTCGGCGTGCTCACTCGCGCCGGCGAGCCATGAGAGGTCGTAGTCGATCACGCGGATGCGCAGGCCCGCGGATCGAGCCGACTCCTCGGTGTGCCCGACCGCGGCCACCTCCGGATCGGTGAAGACGACCTGCGGCACCGCCGAGTGATCGGCGGTCGCCACGTGCGCTCCCCAGGGGCCGTCGTCGACCTCGCCCTGCGTCGCGCGGGCTGCGATGACGTCGCCCGCGGCGCGGGCCTGATACTTGCCCTGATGCGTGAGCAGGGCGCGATGGTTGACGTCGCCCACGCCGTAGAGCCAGTCCACGCCGCGCACGCGCAGCGTGTCGTCGACATCCAGCCAGTCGCCCGGCGCCAGCCCGACCGCCCCGAGCCCCAGGTCCTCCGTGCGGGGCCGCCGCCCGGTGGCGACCAGGACCTCGGCGGCGCGCACCTCGGACCCGTCGGAGAGCGTGAGCACGACACCGTCGGCGTCGCGGCCGGCACGTTCGACCTCGACGCCGGTGCGGACGTCGGCGCCGGCATCCGTCAGCGCCTTCGCCACCGCCTCACCGGCGAACGGCTCGACCCCGCGCAGCAGACCGGAGCGCGCGATGACCGTCACCTCCGCGCCGAGTGACGTGTAGAGCGTCGCCATCTCGCTTCCGACGACGCCGCCGCCGAGGATCGCGAGGGACGCCGGGACGTCCCGCACGCCGGTCGCGTCCCGGCTCGTCCAGGGCTGCGCCTCGCGCAGGCCGGGGATGTCGGGCACCAGCGCCGCCGAGCCGGTGCACACGGCCACGGCATGGCGGGCCCGCAGGACGGTCTCGGCGCCGTCCGCAGCAGCCACGGTGACCTCCCGCTCGCCGCTCAGGCGTCCGTGGCCGCGGACCAGGTCGATGCCCGCCCCGTGCAGCCACTCCACCTGTGAGCTGTCGTCCCAGTCGTGGACCAGCACGTCGCGCCGGCGCAGCGTCGCCGCCACGTCGACCGTGCCGGTGACCGCCTGCGCGGCGCCGCCGACGGCCCGGGCGGCACGCAGGGCGGCGCCAGGCCGCAGCAGCGCCTTGGAGGGGATGCAGGCCCAGAAGGAGCACTCGCCTCCGACGAGCTCGCTTTCGACCACGACGACCGACAGGCCGCCCTGTCTCGCGCGGTCGGCCACGTTCTCGCCGACGGGCCCCGCGCCGATCACGATCAGGTCGTACTCCCGAGCAGTCATGCGCCCAACGTAGCGGCGCCCCCCGACGGCGGGCGAGACCCGCCCTCGTGATGAGTGTGGCCGGGCCGCAGCACAGACGATGCGCGCAGGTCAAGATCCGGCATCAACGGGCCCGATGTCGTCGACGTGTGGTTTTCTGGGTTCTCCGCCGAAAGGACAGCATGGCGATCGAATTCCGCGCGGTTTCCAAGCGCTTCGCGGACGGCACCCTCGCCGTCGATGACTTCAGCCTGCTTCTCCCCGCACACAAGACGACGGTCCTCGTCGGCTCGTCGGGGAGCGGCAAGACGACGCTGCTGCGCATGATCAACCGCCTGGTCGAGCCCTCGGACGGCGTCATCACGATCGACGACGAACCGATTTCGCAGCGCGACCCGGTCGCACTCCGGCGCGGGATCGGGTACGTGCTGCAGAGCGCGGGCCTGCTCCCCCATTTCTCGGTCGTCGACAACATCGCCACGGTGCCGGTGCTCACGGGCGTGCCGCGGGCGCAGGCGCGGCGGCGCGCCCTCGAGCTCATGGATGTCGTGGGCCTGGAGCGAGGGCTCGCCAAGCGGTACCCGAGTCAGCTCTCCGGTGGGCAGCAGCAGCGCGTCGGCGTGGCGCGGGCGCTCGCCGTCGATCCCGACATCCTCCTCATGGACGAGCCCTTCGGGGCCGTCGACCCCATCGTGCGACGCGAGCTGCAGGCCGAGATCATCAGGCTCCAGCGGGAGCTGCACAAGACGATCGTGTTCGTCACGCACGACATCGACGAGGCGTTCCTCCTCGGCGATCAGGTGGTGATCCTCGAGAACGGCGCCCGCGTCGCCCAGATCGGCAGCCCGAGCGAGATCATCGAGAACCCCGCGAGCGACTTCGTCGCCGATTTCATCGGCGCCGAGCGCGGCACTCGCGCGCTGCGGGCGAAGCAGACGCCGCAGGGCACGGTGCTCGTCGATGCCGCGGGGCGCACGCAGGGCGTGCTGGTGGAGGACTCGCCGTGAGCTGGGTGCTCGACAACCTGGACCTCATCGGCGCGCTCACGGTCGACCACCTGCGGCAGAGCGCCATTGCGATCATCATGGGATTCGCCGTCGCCATCCCGATCGGGTGGCTCGCGTTCCAGTACACGCGGCTGCGGGGCCCGGTGCTCACGGTCGTCGGGCTGCTGTACACGATCCCGTCCCTCGCGCTGTTCCCGCTGCTGCAGCTGCTGGGCATCCCGTTCCTGTCCGAACTGAACCTGATCGTGGCGCTGGCGATCTACGCCGTCGCGATCATGACCCGATCGGTCACCGAGGGCCTGGCCTCGGTCGATCCCGCCACGCGCAGCGCGGCCGTCGCCGTCGGCTACGGCACCTGGCGACGCTTCTGGACGGTCGACTTCCCGCTGGCCGGCCCGGTCATCCTCGCCGGGCTGCGCGTCGCCGCGGTGTCGACGATCTCGCTGGCCACCGTCGGTGCCCTGGTGGGCGTGCAGAACCTCGGCTATCTCTTCACGAACGGGTCGCAGCGGCGGATCGTGGCCGAGGTCTTCGCCGGAGTGGTGGCCGTCGTGGTGGTGGCGCTGGTGATCGATCTGCTCCTGGTCCTCCTCGGCCGCGCGCTGATGCCCTGGGTGCGCAGGACCTCGCCGACGCGCGCCTCGCAGCGGCGGGCGGTGTCGACGGCGGTGGCGACGTGAACCTCCTCGCCGAGGCCCTCGCCTGGATCTTCTCGCCCGACCGCCTCACCGGCTCGCTTCCGCTGCCGACCGCGATCGCGCAGCACCTGGCGTTCACGTTCGGCTCCGTGGCCATCGCCGCGGTGATCGCCATCCCCGTCGGCTGGGCGGTCGGCCACACCGGGAGAGGACGCGACGTGGTCGTCTTCCTCAGCGGCGCCGCGCGGGCCCTCCCCGCGCTCGGCCTGGTGGTCCTGCTCGTGCTGCTGGTAGGGGTCTCGCAGAAGACCGAGGCCGCCGTCGCCGCCTTCGTGCTCCTCGCGATCCCCTCGATCCTCGCCGGTGCGTACGCCGGCGTCGAGGCGATCGACCGCTCCGTGATCGATGCCGGGCGCGCGATGGGAATGACCGAGTGGCAGATCCTGTTCCGGATCGAGATGCCCCTCGGACTCGCACTCCTGATCGGCGGACTGCGGTCCGCCACTCTCCAGGTGGTCGCCACGGTGACCATCGCGGCCTATGTCGGCCTCGGCGGCCTCGGGTTCTATCTGATCCAGGGGCTGGCCCTGCGCCGGTTCGACCAGATCCTCGGCGCCTCCATCGTCATCGTCGCGCTCGCGCTCGCCCTCGACGGCCTCTTCGCCCTTCTCGCCCGCTTCGCTGTGCCTCGCACCGACGGTCCCCGCTCGCGCCGCGAGGCCGCGGCGCAGGCGCTCGCCCCCGTCCCCCAGCTGTCCCGCTGACCCCTCACCACATCGGAGGTTCCCCCATGTCCACAGCACGCACCCGCCTCGCCCTGGCGCTCGCTGCGACAGCCGTCACCGCGCTCACCCTCGCCGGGTGCGCCTCCAGCGACCCGCTCGAGAGCGACAGCGGAGACACCGGCGACGCCGGCGACTCGTCGACCATCGTCATCGGGTCGCAGGCGTACTACTCCAACGAGATCATCGCCGAGATCTACGCCCAGGCCCTCGAGGCCGAAGGCTTCACCGTCGAGCGCGACTTCAACATCGGCCAGCGCGACGCCTATATGCCGGCCATCGAGGACGGCTCGATCGACCTGTTCCCCGAGTACACCGGAAACCTCCTGCAGTACTTCGAGCCGGACACCACCGCCACCACGCCCGACGACGTGTACGCGGCGCTGCAGGACGCCCTCCCCGACGGGCTGACCGTCCTCGAGCAGTCCTCGGCGACCGATCAGGACTCGTACAACGTCACAGCCGCGTTCGCCGAGGAGAACGGGGTCGCCTCCATCGCCGACCTCGCCGGCATCGACGGGCTCGTGCTGGGCGGCGCGCCCGAGCTCGAGGAGCGCCCCTACGGCCCGAAGGGCCTCGAAGAGGTGTACGGCGTGACCGTGTCGTTCCAGGCCACCGCCGACACCACGGTCGAGGAGCTCGTCGCGGGCAACATCCAGGTCGCCAACGTCTACAGTGCCGACCCGCGCATCGAGACCGAGGATCTGGTGACGCTGGAGGACCCGGAGGGTCTGTTCCTCGCGTCCAACGTCGTCCCGCTGGTGAACGCCGACGTCGCCGAGGAGATCGCCGACGTCATCAACGCCGTGAGCGCCGCGCTGACCCCCGAGGGCCTGGTGGCGATGAACGTGCAGTCCACCGAGGAGCAGCTCTCCGCCGAGGACATCGCCGCCGCGTGGCTCGCCGACAACGGACTGGCCTGACGCTCCCGGCATGACACGTCACGCCCCGCCCGGCCGCCTTCCGGCCGGGCGGGGCGTCACGCGTGACAGACGCTCAACCCGGATGGCACCGCGGGCGTTGCGCAAGCCCGCAGGTGCGCCGAGATGCCGGCGGAACGCTCACGCCGCCGCAGGGCGCGGGGCGGTGGAGCGCGGGGCGAGTGCCGCCGTGAGGGCTTCGCGCCTGTCGAACACGAAGCAGTCGCCGTTCCAGTGGGCGCCGCCGACGCGCTCGAAGTACCCCAGGATGCCGCCGTCCAGCTGATAGGCGTCCACGCCCGCCTCGCGCAGGTAGATCGCGGCCTTCTCGCAGCGGATGCCGCCCGTGCAGTAGCTCACGACGGTCTTGCCGGCGAGGTCGGGCGCGGCGGCGGCCGCGGCATCCGGGAACTGCGTGAACCGCTCGATGCGCCAGTCGATCGCACCGTCGAAAGCGCCGTAGTCCACCTCGAACGCGTTCCTGGTGTCGACCAGCACGACCTCTCGACCCCGGTCGTCGCGTCCCTCGTCCAGCCACCGACGCAGCGTCTCGGGCGCGACAGCGGGCGCGCGCTCGGCGTCCGGGCGGATCGTCGGGTGGTCCATGCGGATGATCTCGCGCTTGACCTTGACGAGCATCTTCCCGAAGGGCTGCGTGTCGGACCAGCTCTCCTTCGTGGTCAGCGGCGCGAACCGGGGGTCGATCCGCAGCTCGTCGATGAAGGGGCGCACGGCGTGGGCCGCGCCCGCGAGGAACAGGTTGACGCCCTCCTCCGCGATCAGAATCGTGCCCTTGAGCCCGGCCGCGAGCGCTCGCTCGCGCAGCACCTGCCGCAGCGCGCCGGGGTCGGCGATGCGGGTGAACAGGTACGCCGAGACGTTGAGAACGGATGCCACGCCCTCCAGCCTACGGAGGTGTTGGCACCGCCCCACGCAGCCGCGGGCACCCTCTCGGCGTCCGGTACCGCGGCGGTCCGACGCGGTCAAGACCCTCGCGCGCGGTCCGCGCAGGGTCGAAGGTGGGAGGACGTCAGCGGCGCCGCCGCGACACGACGGCAGGAGTGAGATGACCGATCCGACCCTCCCCGAACCGCTCCCGGGCCAGACGCCGCCCGGCGAAGTGCCACCGGGCCCGCCCTCGCCGGCACCCGCCGACCCGCCGCCCGGGCTGCCGACCGAACCGCCGGCACCCTGGCCGGACGAGCCGCTCGCGCCCAACCCCGAAGAGCCGACGTTCCCGCAGACGCCCGAGACGCCGTTCCCCTGAGCATCACCGCTGCTCAGGCGCGTGCCGGACACGTCCACCCGGGCGTCACCGTGCGCGCACGCGTCCGGCGAGCAGGCGCTCGGCGACGTCCCAGACCCGCGCGCCGGCAGCCGGATCGGTGACCCGCCGGTATGCCTTCAGTGGACCGGCAGCACCCCCGAGGTGCAGTGGTCCAAGCGGTCCGAAGAAGCCGGGAGGCGCGGCATCCGTCACCGCGGCCAGCAGGGCCGGCTGCGCGGCCTCGGCGGGCGTGTTGCCCCATCGCTCGGCCAGCGCCTCGCCCGCACCGCCGCGCCTGCGCTCGCGCATCGCGGGCGCGATGGCGGTGCCGGGCGCGATGCCCGGATGGCTGAGGTGCACCGTCAAACGCCCGTCGCTCGCGGCGGAGCGCCGCGCGAGCTCGTAACCGAACAGCCCGAGCGCGACCTTCGATGCGCCGTACGCGCGCAGGGGCGCGTAGCGACGCTCGCTCTGCAGGTCGTCCCACGCGAGCCGTGTCACACCGGCGGCGAGGCTCAGCTGGATCACGACCCGGGTGCGCCGGTCGCGCAGCAGCGGCAGGAGCGCGGTGGCGAGCGCGAAGTGCCCGAGGAAGTTGGTCTGGAAGTGCAGCTCGAAGCCGTCGACGCTCGTGTGCCGCTCGCCGTCTCCGAGCAGCACGATGCCCGCGTTGAGCACCACGATGTCGAGGGGCGCGCGTTCCGCGGTGAGGGCCGCCGCCAGTGCGGCGACGGAGTCCAGCCGGGCGAGGTCGAGATCGCGAAGCTCGATGCGGGTCTGCGGGGCAGTGCTGCGCAGGCCCGCGACCGCGCGCTCGCCCTTCTCGCGGCGACGGACCGGCAGCACCAGGTCGGCTCCTGCCGCGGCCAGCCCGCGCGCGATCTCCACTCCGACGCCGTCGCTCGCCCCGGTGATCAGAGCCGTGCGGCCACGCAGGTCGGGCAGCGCCACAGGCGGGGCGGGAGTGCGGGCCATGGGTCCTCCGTTCGGCGTCCGTCAGTCAGGAGGGGCGACAGATGCCGCTGATACCACGGGCAGTGGACCCGCACCGGTCTCCACGGCCCGGCCCGCCGCGAGCACGATCGCCTCACCGAACGGCGGGCCGATCAGCTGCACGCCGGTCGGCATCCCGTCGCCGCCCATGCCGGTGGGGAGCGCGAGCGCCGGCAGCCCCAGGAAGTTGGCCGCCACGGTGAGCCACAGTGCGCGCCAGGCTTCGTCGGCTGCGGACGTTCCGCCGAGGTCGTAGTCCGGTTCGCGCATCCTCGTCGTCGAGACCGGCCCGAGGATCAGCGGGACCTCGGTCTGGAGCCGCCGCCATTCCGCCGCGATCACCGCGCGCCGCGCCCAAGCCGCGGCGTACTCGCGCGCCGTCTCGTACGGCCGGGCCGCCGCCGTGCTGTCGCGCAGGAACGCGGTCGCCGAGCGCCCGAGCGGCTGGCCGAGGGCGGCGGGGTCGAGGGAGATCAGCATGTCGGTGCACGAGAGCCTGCGCCACAGCACCGCAGCCTCCTCGAGCAGAGGTGGGTCGAGGTCGACCGTCTCCCACCCGGCCCGGCGGAGTGCCTCGGCGGCGCGCTCGATGCCCGCGGCGACGTCGCGGTCGACCGGCGCTCCGCCCGGGTCGCGCACCACGCCGACGCGACGCGGAACGTCGTCGGCGCGGAGAGACGGCGCGTCGAGCGAGACCGGGTCGTCGGCATCCCACCCGCTCATCACGTCGAGCGCGAGGCCGACGTCGCCGACGCTGCGCGCCAGGGGTCCATTGACCGAGAACTCCTGCAGCGTCAGCGCGACCGGACGGTCCTGCACCGCCGCCCGGGGAACGCGTCCGCGCGTGGGACGCATCCCCACGATCCCGGCCGCGTAGGCGGGAAGGCGAAGGGATCCGCCGAAGTCGTTCCCGAGCCCGACGGCGCTCATGCCCGTCGCCGCGGCCACGGCGTCGCCGGCGCTGGATCCGCCGGGGCTGCGCCCGCGGTCCCAGGGGTTGAGCGTGCGGCCGAAGAGATCGTTGTCGGTGTCCCAGCGCATGCCGAAGTCGGGCATGTTGCCGCGACCGATGGGCACGGCGCCCGCCGCCCGCAGTCGCCGGACGATCGTCGCGTCGCGCGCCGGCACGGCGTCGGCGAGGCCGCGCCAGCCGTTCGTGGTCGCCGACCATGTGAGCTCGATGTTCTCCTTCACCGACACCGGGACCCCGGCGAGCGGACCCGGATCGCGCCCGTCGGCGATGGCCGCGTCCACGTCGGCGGCCGCAGCCCGTGCCCTGCCGGCGAACACGACGGTGAGCGCGTTGAGGTCACCGTTGCGGTGCGCGATCCGGTCGAGGTGCGCTTCGACGACGGCCACGGCGGTCGTCTCGCCCCGGCGCACGGCGGCGGCGATGTCGACGGCGGACGGCAGAGCGGTCGGAGTCATCGGTTCCATCCCACCACGACCACCGGCGCCGCGTCAGCCGTTAGCACGCGGACGCGCGGAGGGCAATCCCCGGGCCTGCGCGGCCGGCTCTGGCTACCGTCGATGACACACCCCACCGCGGCGCGGATCCCTCACGGCCGGTCCCCCGCGGCAGGCGACCGACGAAACGGAGCGACAGTGGCGACGACGACCGCGAAGAAGAGCACGGCGAAGAGCAGCACGAACTCCTCCGGAGCCTCGGGCAACAAGAGGCGGGCCGCGCGCGGCGGAGCCGGCGCCGAGCTCACGCCGGAGCAGAACGCGGAGCGGGGCTTCACGGCCTCCGAGACGCTCAGCGAGAACCTGCAGAAGGTGCTGGTCGACCTCATCGAGCTCTCGCTGCAGGGCAAGCAGGCGCATTGGAACGTGGTGGGCCGCAACTTCCGCGACACCCACCTGCAGCTCGACGAGATCATCGAAGCCGCACGCGACTTCGCCGACACCGTCGCCGAGCGCATGCGCTCGCTGCACGCGCTTCCCGACGGACGCAGCGACGAAGTCGCACGGACCACCACCCTCCCGGAGTTCCCGCAGGGTGAGATCGCGACGACGGAAGTCGTCGATCTGATGACGGAGCGATTGGATGCCGTGGCCGCGACGTGCCGCGACGTCCACGACGACGTCGACGAAGAAGACCCCACGAGTGCCGACATCCTGCACGCCATCCTCGAGCGGGTGGAGCAGCTCTCGTGGATGGTGAGCGCGGAGAACCGCACCCCGCAGCGGTGATCCCAGGCGCCCTGACGCTGCCCGCCCGTCCCCGGACCGGCGGGCAGCGCCGCGTCCGGGCACGGCGGCACGGTCGCGCGACCGCGGCCGCGATAATGGGAGCATGACCGGCGGCTACAGCGCGATCTCGAGCTATTCGCGCGTCGAGATCATGCGTCTGCTGCAGGAGCGCCCGCAGCGGGCCGTCGCCGAGCTCGTCGAGGCGACCGGACTCCACGCCAACACGGTCCGCGAGCACGTGCAGCGTCTCATCGACGCCGGCTACGTCATCGCCGAGACCGAGCGTCGCACCACCCGCGGGCGACCGCGCGTGCTCTACTCGGCGGCGACGGGCGCCGCGCAGGCGTCGAGCCCCGTGGCGGCGCGCCGGGCCGAGGAGGCGGCGCGCCGAGGCGACCTCCTGCGCCGCGTGTACGGATCGGACGCGGATGCCGAGCTCGGCGCGGATGCCCTGCACCAGCTCGACGCACTCGTAGAGGACCTGGGCGACGCCGGATTCGACCCCGTGGTCGACGAGCGGGAGCTGACGGTCGACCTCACGCCCTGCCCGCATGCGGCCTCGGCCGACCATCGGAGCGTGCTGTGCGGCGTCCACGTCGGCCTCATGGACAGCGTGCTCGCGCAGGCCGGCGGACCGCTGCGGGTCGAGGGTATCGCGCCGTCGTGCGACCCGACGCAGTGCGTCGTGCAGCTCGCCGCGGCCCCCGCCTGAGCGTCAGCCCGGCGCCGGCACCCGCACGCGGTCGGGCCGCGCGTAGACGTTCATCGACGACCCGCGCACGAACCCGACGAGGGTGAGCCCCGAGGCGGCCGCCAGCTCCACCGCGAGCGAGGACGGCGCCGAGACGGCGGAGAGCACCGGGATGCCGGCCATGACCGCCTTCTGCACGAGTTCGAAGCTCGCCCGGCCCGACACCTGCAGCACGGTGCCGCCCAGCGGAAGGCGGTCCTCCAGCACCGCCCACCCCACGACCTTGTCGACGGCGTTGTGACGGCCGACGTCCTCGCGCAGCACGAGGAGCTCGCCGGTGGCGGCGTCGAAGAGCGCCGCGGCGTGCAGACCACCGGTCTTGTCGAACACCGCCTGCCCGGCCCGCAGCGCGTCGGGGAGCGCCGCCAGGGTCGCCGCGTCGACGGTCGCGGCATCCGTCGACACGTCGTAGCGCGATGACTTCTCGATCGCCTCGATCGACGCCGTTCCGCACACGCCGCACGAGCTGGTCGTGTAGAAGTTGCGCGCGATGTCGGTCACCGGCGGCGTGACTCCCGCGGCGAGCGCGATGTCCAGGACGTTGTACGTGTTCTCGGTGGCCGCGGCCGTGCCGGCCAGGGCCGGCCCGATCGTGAGGAGCGGCCCGTCGCCGGCGGGAGCGGCCGCAGCCCCGGTGCCGGGACCGCCGCAGTGGATCGCCGACCGGACGTCGCGGCCCTCGGTGATGACACCCTCCGACACCAGGAATCCCGCGGCGAGCTCGAGATCATGCCCCGGGGTCCGCATCGTGACGGTGAGCGCCTCGCCGCCGATGCGGATCTCCAGCGGCTCCTCCACGACGACGGTGTCGGCGCGGCGTCGGACGGCCGCGCCGCCGTCGCCGAGCGCGATGCGGGTCACGGGGGTGCGGGTGGTGAGGCGTCCCACGTCAGCCGCCGATGGCGTTCATGCCGCGCGCGGGCTGCAGGAACGACGGATCGTTGATGGCGTGCCCCGGCATCTTCCCCCGCACGCAGGAGCGCAGCATCCCGTCGATCTCGCCCTCGTCGCCCCCGGCGCGGAGGATCGGGAGCAGGTCGTACTCGGTCGTGGAGAACAGGCAGTTGCGCAGCTGGCCGTCGGCCGTGAGGCGCAGCCGGTCGCAGTCGCCGCAGAAGGGCGCGGTGACCGAGGCGATGACGCCCACCGAGTGGGGGCCGCCGTCGAGCATCCAGCGGGCGGCCGGCGCTCCTCCGCGCCCGGGCACGGGGGTGAGCGTCCACCGCGCCGACAAGGTCGCGAGGATCTCGTCCTGTGTGACCATGCGTGCGCGGTCCCATGTGTGGCCGGCGTCGAGGGGCATCTGCTCGATGAAGCGCATCTGCGCATCGTGGCGGATCGCGAACTCCACGAGGTCGACCAGCTCGTCGTCGTTGACGTCTCGCATGGCCACCGCGTTGAGCTTGAGGGGACGCAGGCCCGATGCCTCGGCCGCCGCGATCCCCGCCAGGACGTCCTCGAGGCGGTCACGGCGCGTGAGCTCGCGGAAGCGGTCGCGCCGGAGCGTGTCGATGGAGACGTTGAGGCGCTGCAGGCCGGCATCGACGAGCGCGGGCAGCAGCTCGGGAAGACGGATGCCGTTCGTCGTCATCGCGATCTCGACGGGACTGCCGGACGGGCCGATGATCCCCGCGAGGCGACGCACCACCTCGACGATGTCGGTGCGCAGCAGCGGCTCGCCGCCGGTGAGCCGGAACGTGGTGATGCCGTCGGCCGCGGCCACGCGCGCGATGCGCTCGATCTCGTCGAGGGACAGGATGCTCGTCTTCGCGAGCCACTCGTTGCCCTGTTCGGGCATGCAGTAGGTGCAGCGCAGCGAGCACCGGTCGGTGAGCGAGATCCGCAGGTCGCGGTGCACGCGTCCGTGCGTGTCCACGAGCGGCGCGCCGAGGCCGGCGTCCGCAGCGGATTGAGCGGATGCCGGGGGCAGCGGCATCCGTCGTCCGATCGTGACCGGGATCGCGGTCACGCGGACGGCCCCGTTCGCAGTGCCCGACTCGCCATGGTTCGAGGGTAGCCGCGTCGGGAGGCGGGGGCGCCGCGGCCGCCCGATTATTCACGGCCGGCGAGGCCGTCGGCCGACGGCATTCCTGCCACGCTGGGGTGCGACGGGCGCCCTGCGGGGAAATGTCGCCCGTGTGGTCTGACCACATGTTACTGTGGTCAGACCACGTCCGAAGCGATCGGAGAACGCATCGTGGATCTGCTGGACCCTCTCCTGCTGGCGCGCTGGCAGTTCGGCCTCACGACGCTGTACCACTTCCTCTTCGTGCCCCTCACGCTGGGCATGGCGCTGACCGTCGCGATCTTCCAGACGGCGTGGTTCCGCACGGGGAATGTGAAGTGGCTTCACCTCACCCGCTTCTTCGGCAAGATCTTCCTCATCAACTTCGCGATGGGCGTCGTCACCGGCATCGTGCAGGAGTTCCAGTTCGGCATGAACTGGTCGGCCTACTCGCGGTTCGTCGGCGACGTCTTCGGCGCCCCGCTCGCCTTCGAGGGCCTCATGGCCTTCTTCTTCGAGGCGACCTTCATCGGCCTGTGGATCTTCGGGTGGGACAAGCTGCCGCGCGCCCTCCACCTCGCGAGCATCTGGATCGCCACCGTCGGCGCGTGGTTCTCGGCGTACTTCATCCTCGCGGCCAACGCCTTCATGCAGAACCCGGTCGGCTTCCGCATGGCCGACGACGGCTCGCGCGCCGAGATGACCGACTTCTTCGCCGTGCTGTCCAACCCGGTGGCGCTCGCCGCGCTCCCCCACACCCTGTTCGCTGCGTTCATGATGACCGCCGGCGTCATCATCTCGATCTCGGCCTGGCACCTGCTGCGCAGGCAGAACGTCGAGATGATGCGCTCGTCGCTGAAGTACGGCCTGTGGGGCATGATCGTCGCCTTCGCCGGCGTGGCGCTCTCGGGCGATCAGCTCAGTCTCGTGATGGTCGCGACGCAGCCGATGAAGATGGCGGCGGCCGAGGCGATGTTCGACAGCGCGTGCGGGGCGGATGCCTCGTTCTCGGTGTTCACGCTCGGCACGCCCGACGGCTCGACCGAGCTGTTCTCGATCCGCGTGCCGTACCTGCTGGCGCTGCTGTCGACCCACTCGCTGGACGGCTGCGTCGAGGGCATCAACGACCTCAACCTGCAGTACACGACCGAGCTGTTCCCGCAGTTCGCCGACCAGGTCGACGGCAACTTCGCACCGATCCTCTGGGTCACCTACTGGTCGTTCCGCTGGATGATCGGCCTCGGTGGCATCGCCGCGCTGACCGCCGTCGTCGGCCTGTGGCTCACGCGCAAGAGCGCCAAGCGCGAGGTGCCCGCGTGGGCATGGAAGCTCGCGATCTGGGCGTGGCCGGCGTCGCTCTTCGCGATACTCGTGGGCTGGGTCTTCACCGAGATGGGCCGCCAGCCGTGGATCGTCTTCGGCCTCATGCTCACCGAGGACGGCGTCTCGCCCTCGGTGCCCGGATGGACGGTGCTGATCTCGCTCGTCGCCTTCACCCTCGTCTACGCCGCGCTGGCGGTCGTGGAGGTCGGCCTCATCATGAAGACCGCCAAGAAGGGCCCCGAGCCCCTCCCCGAGCCGGGCGCGCCGGACCCGCGCACCCTGGCGGTCGAAGACACCCCGACGACGGTCTACTAGGAGCCCCGGAGCAACGTCATGGATCTCGCCTACCTCTGGTTCTGGATCGTCGGATTCCTCTTCGTCGGCTACTTCGTGCTCGACGGGTTCGACTTCGGCGTCGGCATGTCGCTGCCCTTCCTCGGCCGTGACGACGTCAGCCGCCGCCAGGTCATCAACACCATCGGTCCGGTGTGGGACCTCAACGAGACCTGGGTCATCGTGGCCGGCGCCTGCCTTTTCGCCGCGTTCCCCGAGTGGTACGCGACGCTGTTCAGCGGCTTCTACCTCGCGCTGCTGCTGATCCTGCTCGCCCTCATCCTCCGCGGCGTCTCGTTCGAGTACCGCCACCAGCGGGACTCGCTGCGCTGGAAGAAGGGGTTCGACACCATGATCATCGTGGGCTCCGCCGTGCCGGCGCTGCTGTGGGGCGTCGCCGTCGCCAACATCGTGCAGGGCGTGCCGCTGGATGCCGACCACGAGTTCACCGGGTCGCTGCTGACGCTGCTGAACCCGTACGGGCTCCTCGGCGGCCTCACGACGCTCCTGCTGTTCTTCACCCACGGCGTCTACTTCGTCGCCCTCAAGACCGACGGCCAGGTCGCCGCGGATGCCCGTCGCCTGGCGGGCCGCGCAGGCCTGCTGACGATCGTCGTGGCGGCGGCGTTCCTGGTGTGGACCGTCGGCATGGCGTTCGGCGAGGGGCGCGACTTCGCGCTCGTCACGGCGGTCCTGTCGGCCGTGGCGGCCACGGTGCTCATCGCGTCGTGGCTCGCCAACGCCCGCGGGCGCGAGGGATGGGCCTTCGGCTTCGGCGCCGTCACCATCGTGTCGGCCGTGCTGGCGGTGTGGTTCGCGCTGTTCCCGTACGTGATGCCCTCGACGACCGATCCCGCCGGCTCGCTCACCATCGAGAACGCCTCGAGCACCGACTACACCCTGACGATCATGTCGTGGGCGGCCCTCATCTTCCTGCCGCTGGTGCTCGCGTACCAGGGCTGGACCTACTGGATCTTCCGCAAACGCGTCACCCGCTCGCACATCGAGGCGGCCGCGGCGGCGCCCGTGCACTGAGACGGCGACGGGCGCATCGGTAGGGTCGAAGGAGCAATGGACGACACGCAGGACGACGGACCGCCCCCGAGCTCAGGCAAGCCCGTCGACCCCCGGCTGCTGAGGTACGCGCGCGCATCGCGGTGGTTCTTCGCCGCCGTCGCCGCGATCGCCCTCGCGCAGACCGCCGTGATCGTCGCGTTCGCCTGGCTGCTCACGCGCGCGGTCACGGACGCGATCGACGGGATGCCGCTTGCTGCTCTGACGCCGACGCTCGGCGCGCTCGCGCTCGTCGTCGCCGCGCGGGCCCTTCTGCTGTGGGCGCGGGAGGCCGTCGCGGCGCGCGCAGCGGCACGCGTGCAGTCGCAGCTGCGGGCGGCGCTCGTCGACGCCATTGGGACGCTCGGGCCGGAGTGGCTCGCGGGGCGCAACTCGGCTTCGCTCGCGGTGATCGCCGGGCGCGGGCTCGACGCCCTCGAGGCCTATTTCGGTCGCTACCTGCCGCAGCTCGTCCAGACCGTCGTCGCGACGCCGCTCATCCTCGCCGTGATGTGGTGGGCGGACTGGATCTCGGGGCTCACGGTCCTGCTCACGCTCCCCCTGATCCCGATCTTCATGGTGCTCATCGGTCTGGCCACGCGCGCTGTCCAGCAGCGGCAGTGGCGGACGCTGCAGCGCCTGGCGGCCCGCTTCGCCGACACCGTGCAGGGGCTGTCGACGCTCAAGGTGTTCGGGCGGCAGCATCGCGCCGCGGCCTCCATCGAGCGTGTCACCGACGACTACCGCCGCGAGACCATGCGCGTGCTGCGCGTGTCGTTCCTGTCGGGGTTCGCGCTGGAGTTCCTCGCGTCGATCTCGGTCGCGATCGTCGCGGTGTCGATCGGCTTCCGACTCATCGACGGCGCACTCGCCCTCGGCGTCAGCCTCTTCGTGCTGCTGCTCGCGCCCGAGGCGTACCTGCCGCTGCGGCAGGTGGGCGTGCAGTTCCACGCGGCCGCCGAGGGCATCGCCGCGACCGATGACGTGTTCGACGTGCTCGACGCGGCCCGCGCGAGGGGACCTCGGCCGGTGTCGGGCGCCTCCGCACCTTCCCCTGCCTCCCGCGCGGACGGCACGGCGCCCGTCCTGCGCCTGGACGCCGTGCGCGTGCGGCGCGGCGAGCGGCAGTTGCCGCCCGTCGGCCTGACCGCCGCGCCGGGGTCCGTCACCCTGATCGAGGGCCCGAGCGGCGCCGGCAAGTCGAGCCTCTTCGCAGCCCTTCGCGGCGTCGCGGCGTTCGACGGCGACGCGTCCTGGGACGGCGTCGACGTGCGGGCGCTCGCGTCGTCGGACTGGCTGGCATGGGCCGGGCAGCGACCCGGCCTGATGACGGGGACGATCGGCGACAACGTCGCCCTCGGCGACCTCGTCCCCGACGCCGCCGTCGTGCGCCGCGCGCTCGACCTGGCCTGCGCCGGCGGGCTCGATCCGGCACACGGTCTGGGGGTGCAGGGTTCGGGACTCTCGGGCGGCCAGGCCCAGCGGGTGGCCGTCGCACGCGCCTTCTACCGCCATCTGCGCGGCGCCGCACCGGTGATCGCGCTCGACGAGCCGAGCTCGGCGCTGGACCCCGAGACGGAGCACCGGCTGTGGCGCGGCATCCGCCTGCTCGCCGACGACGGGGCGACGGTGCTGCTGGTGTCGCATCGGACGTCCGCCCGCGCGATCGCGGACGACGTGGTGCGGCTCGAGCCGAGCGAGGTGCCGGCATGACCGCCGCCGCCGCGGTGCTGCGCGGAGCGATGCCTCCGGCCCGACGGTTCTGGTGGACGATCGCGGCGGGTTTCGCCTCCGAGGCGTCGGCCGTGGCGCTGCTCGCCGTGAGCGCGTGGCTCATCGTGCGGGCGAGCGAGCAGCCGCCGGTGCTCTACCTGTCGTTCGCCGTCGTCGGTGTGCGCTTCTTCGCCATCTCACGCGCCGTGTTCCGCTATCTGGAGCGCCTCACCGGCCACGACGCCGCACTGCGGCAGCTCTCGTCCACGCGCGCCGACCTCGTGCGGCGCCTGGTCCCGCTCGCCCCCGACGGGCTGGGCCGCACCCGTCGCGGCTCGGTCCTCGGCGCGCTGGTCGACGACGTCGACGAGCTGCAGGACCTGCCGCTGCGGGTCGTGCAGCCGCTGGCGTCGTCGGCGCTCGTGTCCCTCGGCGCCGTCGTGCTCGTCGCGTTCGTCTGGTGGCCGGCTGCGCTCACCCTGCTCGCGTGCCTCGTGGTGGCGGGTGCGGTCGCGACACTGTGGGGCTGGGCCGCCGGCGCCCGGGCCGAGGGCACGATCGCTCCGCTGCGGGCCGATCTGACCGACGCGGTCCTGGACCACGTCTCGAACCTCGACGTGCTCGCCGCGTACGGCGCCGAGGAAGGCAGCCGGGACCGGATCGAGCGGGCCGACGCGGCGCTCCGCCGCGCGGTCGTCCGGCGGGCCGGCGCCCAGGCGGGCACCGCCGCCCTCGTCTCATTGCTGGCCGGCGCCGCCTCGATCGCCGCGGTGCTCGTGACGGCGCCGGGCGTGGCATCCGCGACCCTCGACGGCCCGGCGCTCGCCGTGGCCGTCCTCGTGCCCATGGCGGTCTTCGAGGTGTTCGGCGCCGTCGCGCTTGCGTCGGCGGCCTGGCGCAAGGTCCGTTCCGCCGCCGGCCGGATCGCGGACGCGCTGCCCGCCGCCCCGCCGCGCGAGCTCGCACCCGAGACGGCGTCCCCCACCGGCGAGGCGCCGGAGCTGGGAGAGGGCGTTCGCCTGCGGGGCGCGAGTGTGCGCTGGCCGGGTGCGGCGCAGGCGTCGCTGCACGACGTGGATCTCGACATCCGGCCGGGCGAACGGATCCTCGTCCTGGGCTCCAGCGGCGCCGGCAAGAGCACCCTGGCGCACGCGCTGGTGCGCTTCCTCGAGACCGAGGGCTCCTACGAGATCGGCGGGCGCTCGGTGCACGACCTCTCCCCCGACGACGTGCGGCGGTCGGTCGGCCTCTGCGAGCAGCATCCGATGCTCTTCGACGAGGACATCCGGCAGAACCTGCTCTTCGCGCGCGACACCGCCACCGACGCCGACCTCGAGGCGGTCCTGGACCGCGTGGGGCTGGGCGCGTGGCTGCGCGAACGGGGCGGGCTCGACGCCCGGGTCGGCGAGCGCGGGGCGCTCGTCTCGGGCGGGCAGGCGCAGCGCATCGCCCTGGCCCGTGCGCTGCTGCGCGGCTTCCCGGTGCTGGTGCTCGACGAGCCGACCGCGGGCGTCGACCCCGAGGCATCCGCCGCGCTGCTCGTCGACCTGCTGGGCGCGGTGCGCGACGACCAGGCCGTCGTGCTCATCTCGCATGTCGCCGTGCCCGAGGCGCTCGTCGACCGCGTCGTGCGCATCGACGACGGCCGCCTGCACGACGGGTCGACACCGGGGCGCACGCCTGACGCGCGGCCCGCGGTCAGTCCGATGCGGCCGTGACCTCCGCCTCGTCCCCCGTGCCCGACTGGGCCTCCGCGGTCGCCGTGATGCGCCGCGCCATGCCGGCGAAGACGAAGCCGTGGAAGGGCAGCACCGCCAGCCAGTAGAGACGGCCGGCCAGCCCGCGCGGGAAGAACACCGCCCGCTGGTCGTACCGTGACCCGCCGCGCTCGTCATCGGCGGAGGAGCGCAGCTCGAGCCAGGCCAGACCGGGAACCTTCATCTCGGCGCGCAGGCGCAGCATGCGCCCCGGCTCGAGGGCCTCGACCCGCCAGAAGTCCAGTGCGTCGCCCACGGCGAGGCGGTCGCGGCTGCGGCGGCCGCGTGCGAGTCCGATGCCCCCGACGAGCCGGTCCATCCAGCCGCGGATGGCCCACAGCACCGGTGAGGAGTACCACCCGTTCTCGCCCCCGATGCCGATGATCACGCGCCACAGCGCCTCGGGAGAGGCGGAGGTGTGCGCGGAGCGGACGTCGGTGAAGACCACGCGGCCCGCCCAGTCGGGGTCGTTCGGCAGCGGGTCGCTCGGCGCGCCCATCACCTCGGAGTCCTGCCAGCTCGTCTCGATGGCGTCCGCCTCGACCCGGCGCAGCGCCCGGCGCACGGCGGTGCGGTACGGCATGAGGCCGTCCTCGGGCGGCGGGATGAGGGCGTCGACGTCGTGGTCCTTCATGATGCACTCGTTCTGCAGGGACTCCACGAGGGGCCGCGCGATCGACCGCGGGATCGGCGTGACGAGGTTCACCCAGTGCGAGGCGAGGCGCGGCGTGAGCACGGGCAGCGCCGCGATCGGCCGCTGCGGAAGGCCGGCCTCGACGGCGTAGCCGTTCATCATCTGGCCGTAGCGCAGCACGTCGGGTCCTCCGATGTCGACGGCGCGGTTCACCTCGGCGGGCACCCGCGCCGCGCCGAGCAGATAGTGCAGCACATCGCGGACGGCGATCGGCTGGATGCGGTTGCGCACCCACTTCGGTGCGGGCATGTAGGGCAGCACCTCGGTGAGGTGGCGGACCATCTCGAACGACGCCGAGCCGGATCCGATCACGACGCCGGCCTGCAGCACGAGGGTCGGCACGCCGCTGTCGAGGAACATGCGGCCGACCTCGACGCGCGAGCGCAGGTGGGGTGAGAGCGGAACGCCTTCGGGATGCAGGCCGCCCAGGTAGACGATGCGGCCCACGGATGCCGCCGCGGAAGCCTTCGCGACGGTCTCGGCGGCGCGCCGGTCCGCGTCGCGGAAGTCCTTGCCGCCCGACATCGAGTGGACGAGGTAGTAGAGCACGTCGACGTCGCGAACGGCGTCGGCGACGGATGCCGCGTCGGTGGCGTCGCCGTCGACCACCTCGACCCGATCGCCCCACGGGAAGGCCGACGCCCGCGCCGGGTCGCGGACGAGCACGCGCACCTCGTACCCGGCGGCGAGCAGGCGCGGCACGAGGCGCCCGCCGATGTACCCGGTCGCACCGAGCACGAGGGCACGCGGTGCGCTGCCGTCGGGGCGCGGCAGGGCCGACAGCACCGGCTCACGGCCGGTCGGCGAGGAGACGTCTTCCACAGGGGCAGACTACGCGCGCCCCCGCGCGACCCGGCAGGCTTGACGACCCGGCCCCGAGGGCGTAGTCAGAGGCGCTTGGCGAAGACCTGCGTGCCCTCGGGCGACGCGAGGGGCTCGAAGCCGACGCGCGGGTAGAACGCCACGGCTCCGGCGTTCTCGGCCGAGGCGACGAGGTGCAGGCCGCCGACACCGGCGGCGCGCAGGGCGTCCTCGAGGGTCTCGATGAGCCGACGGCCGAGTCCCTGCCCCTGGGTCTCGGGGAGCAGATCGATGTGGAGATGGGCCGGGTACTCGTCGCCGAACGGCTGAGAGCCGCCGCGGCGCGCGTGCGCGTACCGGACGATGCCATCCTGTCGCGAGATGCTCACCGGCTTCGGATCGCCCTCGGGCCGGGGCCACCGCATCGCGTGCCGCGGCCACCACTCGGTGGCGAACCAGTCCTCGAACGCCGCGGAGTCGGGCGCCCCCACGATGTACCCGACGACCCGGCCGTCGTCGGCCTCGACGACGAAGGCGAACTCGGGGTGGCGCGCGACGTACGGCAGGACGAAGATCTCGGCCCAGAGATCGTCGTCGTCGAGCAGCCCGGTCGCGTCGGCGCCGGCATCCGCCGTCCTCAGACAGATTTCGGCGAGCGCCGGCTCGTCACCGGCGCGGAAGGGGCGGATGCTGCTCACCGGCCGAGTCTAGAAGACGCCGCCGTCGCCGGCTGAGACGAACCGCACGTCGGCCGGGTCCAGGCGCAGTGTCACGGCGTCCCCGACGCCGAGGCCCGTCGCGCGCTCGGCGACGACGTCCACCGCCACATCGGGATCGGCCGTGCGCAGCCGGACGCCCGCGGGCGTCTGCTCGAGGCGCACGACGCGCGCCGTCCATTCCCCGGGACCCGCGGGAGGCGCGTCGACGATGCGCACGTCACCCGGCCGGAAGACCGCGGCCCGCGCCGCGCCGACCGGGACGGCGGGGCGCGGCAGCACGAGGCCGCCGGCGCGCCAGGTGGCGGCATCCGTCGTCCCCGTCACACGGTTCAGCCCCCCGACGGCCGCCGCGAACCGGGTCGCCGGATTCGCCAGCACGTCCCGCACGGGGCCGGACTGCGTCACCCGCCCGTCCTCGAGCACGACCAGTCCGCCGGCCAGCGCCACGGCGTCCACCGCATCGTGCGTGGCGACGACGGCGGTCGTGCCGGTCGCCGCCAGCTGCTGGTGCAGGAGAGCCCGCACGTCGCCGGCCGTCTCGGTGTCGAGCGACGTGAGGGGCTCGTCGAGGAGGAGCGCCTCGGGCGCGGTGGCGAGCGCCCGCGCCAGCGCGACGCGCTGCTGCTGTCCGCCCGACAGCCGCGAGGGACGGCGGTCGCCGAGCCCCTCCAGTCCGACGCGCCGGAGCCAATCCGCGGCGCCGCGGGAGGCGGCATCCCTGCTCACCCCGTGCACGCGCAGACCGAACGCGATGTTCTCGCCGGCGCTCAGGTGCGGGAAGAGTCGCGGGTCCTGGCCGAGCAGCACCACGCCGCGGGCGGCGGGCGGCGTGCGGCGACCCGGCGCGACGTCGAGCGTGCGTTCCCCCAGGGCCACGTGCCCTTCGTCGAGCGGGGCGAGTCCCGCGAGCACCCCGAGGAGGGTGGACTTTCCGGCACCGCTGGGACCCATGAGCGCGACGACGCCGCCCGCGGGCACCTCCAGGGCGGCGTCGAGCGTGAACCCACCGCGCCGCACCACGACTCGCGCCTCGAGCCCCGCGGCCGTCGCCCGGGCCGCGGTCATCGCGGTGCCTCCGCGCGCCACGCGCGCACGAGCAGCAGCACGCCGACGGCCGTGACCAGCAGCAGCAGCGACAGCGCGACCGCGGTGCCCTGCGAGACGCCGGCGCCGTTGAACGCCGTGTAGATCGCCAGCGGCATGGTCTGCGTGACCCCCGGCGCGTTGCCCGCGAACAGCGCCGTCGCCCCGAACTCGCCGATCGCGCGCGCGAAGCACAGCACGATGCCGGCCACGAGGCCCGGCGCGGCCAGCGGCAGCGTCACCCGGGCGAGGATCGTCCAGCGCCCGGCGCCGAGGCCGGCCGCGGCCTCTTCGAACCCGGTGCCGGTGGCACGCAGCGAGCCCTCCAGCGCGAGCACGAGGAACGGCAGGGCGACGAACGTCTGCGCGAGCACGACCGCGGTGGTGGTGAACGGGATGCGGATGCCCCACTCCGCCAGCAGCGCGCCGAGCCAGCTCGTCCGGCCGAAGAGGAACAGCATCGCCACACCGCCCACCATCGGCGGCAGCACGAGAGGCACGGTGACGATCGCGCGCAGCACCGCCGCCGTGCGCACCGTGCTGCGCGCGATGAGCAGCGCGAGGGGCACGCCGAGCACGACGCACACCGCCGTCGCGACCGCTCCCGTCGCCAGCGACAGTCCGAGGGCCGAGAGCGCCTCCGGCGAGGTGACGTCACTCCACAGCGTCGACCATTCGACGCGGAGCACGAGCGCGCCGAGCGGGAGGACCAGTAGCGCGAGTCCCACGGCGGCCGGAATGACGAGCACGCGTGGGACGAAGCCGGAACGTCGGCTGCGATCGCGTTCGCCGATCGCCCGCTCCCCGGTCACGGCGCCCCGAAGCCGTGGTCGGCGAGCACCGCCTGTGCATCGTCGCCGAGCACGAACGCGACGAAGGCGTCTGCCGCCGCCGCATTCGCCGCACCGGCCAGCGCCGCGACCGGGTAGCGGTTGACGACGCCGTCGGCGCCCTCGGGCTCGATCGCATCGACGGCCGCCGTGGTGGAGGCATCCGTCGCGTAGACCAGCCCGGCGTCCGCCTCGCCGGCGACCACCTTCGTGAGCACCGCGGTGACGTTCTGCTCGTAGCTGTCGGCGCTGGCCTCGACACCCGCGCTCGACAGCAGGGTGGCCGAAGCCGCGCCGCACGGCACTTCGGCGGCGCACAGCACGATGGTCGCGGCCGGGTCGGCGAGATCGTCGAGACCGCGGATGCCCGCGGGATTGCCGGCGGGGACGACGAGCACGAGTGTGTTCGTCGCGAACACGCGCGGGTCATCAGCGAGACCCTCGTCGACGACCCGCGTCATGCTGCGCTCGTCCGCGGCTGCGAACACGTCCGCCGGCGCCCCCTCGACGAGCTGCGTCGCCAGCGTCGAAGAGCCCTCGTACGCTATCGGCCGGACGTCGACGGACGGATGCCGCTCCTCGAACATGGCCGACAGCTCGTCGAACGCCGCCGCGAGCGACGCGGCCGCGTACACGGTCAGCGCGCCCGAGAGCCCGGATCCCGAGCCGGCCGCGGACGGGCTCGCCGCTCCTGTGCCGTCCTCGGCGGGCGCGCAGCCGGTGAGGCCGAGCGCGAGGGCGGTGACGACGGAGGCGCCGAGGACGATCGGGCGGTGCACGTCAGGCCCTGGGCGTCTCGACGATCACCGTGGTGGCCTTCACCACCGCGACAGCGAGCGAGCCGGGCTCGAGGGCGAGCTCGCGGACGGCCTCGGACGACATGAGCGACACGACCCGGTGCGGGCCGGACTGGATGTCGACCTGCGCCATCACCCCGTCGATCTGCACGCGGGTGACGAGGCCGACGAAGCGGTTGCGGGCGCTGGTGAGCACGTCGGCCGGGTCGCGCGGCGACGCCGCGAGCTCGACGGCGTGCGCCGCGAGCGCGTCGCCCGGGATGGCTGTGGGCGATGCGCCGGTCGTCGGCAGCGTGCCCGCGTCCACCCACCGCCGGACGGTGTCGTCGCTCACCCCGAGCAGGCGGGCGGCTTCGGCGATCTTGTATGTGGCCACGCTGCCACCTTACCCGCATCTGCGGATAGATGTTCGTGCTTTCTCCGCATGCGCGGACGATTCTCCTGGCGCGCCAGGGCTGGCGGAGGGCGCGACGTGGCGGTCACTGTTTGTCAACCGGGGTCCGCGAGCCCGCGGCCAGACGTAGGTTGCTGGCACGACGGAAGGAGTCAGCGATGGACCGGGACACCAGCGCATCGAAGCCGGAGGACGAGGGCACGCCGAAGCCGGGAGGCCTCGGACCGGACGGCACGATCCCCGACGACCCGGACGGTGTCGCCGCCGGTCACACGGGCGAGCCGTCGACGTTCGAGCCCGAGGAGGACGAGAGCGGTGCCTAGCCCCGACGCGGCAGACAGCTCCAGGGCACGCAACGAGACCCACCACCGCGTCGTGGTCATCGGCGGCGGCAACGGCGGGATCTCCGTCGCGGCGCGCCTGCGCAGGCGCGGCATCAAGGACGTCGCCGTCATCGAGCCGCGCGACGAGCATCACTACAAGCCGCTGTTCTCGCATGTCGCAGGCGGCACGGCTCCCGCGAGCATCACCGTGCGCCCGCAACGGGAGGTGATCCCGAAGGGCGTGGAGTGGATCCAGGATGCCGTGACCGCCGTGCAGCCGGAGGCGAACGCCGTCGTGCTGGCCGGCGGCGGGCGGATCAGCTACGACCACCTCATCGTCTGTCCCGGCATCCAGCTGGACTGGAACCGGATCCCCGGGCTCGCCGAGGCGATGCAGACGCCGGCCGCGGCATCCCACTACGAACTCGAGCTCGCGAAGAACGCGTCCCGGCTCCTGCGAGACCTCACGGAGGGGACCGTCGTCTTCACGCAGCCCGACGGACCCGCATCGTGCGCGGGGGCGGCGCAGAAGCCGATGTACCAGGCCTGCGACTACTGGCGGGCGAAAGGGGTGCTCGACGCGATCCGAGTGGTCATGGTCGTGCCGACCGAGACGGCATACCTCGCGCCGTTCGACGAGGAGCTCCAGCGCAAGATCGACGAGTACGGCATCGAGCTGCGCACGCGCAGCGTCCTGCTGCGGGTGGACCCGGATGCGCATGAGGTGGTGCTCGGCGGCCCGGACGGCCCGGAGCACCTGCACTACGACGTGCTGAACGTCGAGCCGCCGCAGTCCGCCCCCGACTGGCTGAAGGCGTCGGAGCTCGCCGCGCCCCGCTCGTCCGGCGGGTTCGTCGAGGTCGACCCGCAGACGCTCCGGCATCCCCGGTTCCCGAACGTCTGGTCGCTGGGGGACGCCGCCGCCACGACGAACTCGAAGTGCGGCGGGGCGCTGCGCAAGCAGACGTGGGTGCTGGCGAAGAACCTGTCGAAGGCGCTGCGGGGCAAGGAGCCCACCGCTCGCTACGACGGCTACGCGGTGTGCCCGTTCACCGTCTCGCGGTCGACCGTCGTGTGGGCCGAGTTCGACGACAAGGGCAGGCAGAAGCCGACGATCCCCCTCTACAAGCGCATGTATCGCGAGAGCCGGCTGTCGTGGATCTTCGACCGGCACGTGCTGCCCTGGGTCTACTGGAACCTCATCCTCACCGGCCGCGTGTGAGAGGGCAGGACCGGCCGTCGGGCCCACGCCTGTCCGGGCATCGCAGCGCCGCCGCCGCGGGCGCGGCGTAGCCTGTCGGCATGGCCTTTCCCCCACTCGTCGAGCCGGTCGCCGAGCTCACCGCCGCGGAGCGCACGCGCACCGCGCGCCACCGCGTCCTGGCCGGATTCGGCGATGTCGCACAGCGCCGCCTCGCCGCCGCCCACGTCGCGGTGGTCGGTGCGGGAGGTCTCGGCTCCCCCGCCGTGCTGGCCCTCGCGGCCGCCGGCGTCGGCACCCTCACCATCATCGACGACGACCTCGTCGAGGCATCCAATCTGCAGCGCCAGGTCATGCACCGCACGCGCGACGTCGGGGCGCCGAAGGTCGACTCGGCCGTGCGCATCGCCGCCGACTTGTCGCCGACCACCGTCGTGCGCGCGGTGCGAGCCGTGCTCACCCCCGCGAACGCCGTCGAACTCCTGGCCGGCGCGCACGTCGTCGTGGACGGCACCGACACCTTCGAGACGCGCGAGGCCGTCGCGGCCGCCTGCGAGCAGCTCGGCGTGCCGCTCGTGTGGGGCGTCGTGCAGGAGTTCCACGCCCAGGCGACGGTGTTCTGGTCGTCGCCGCCGGCCGGAGCGGCCCCCGTGCGCCTCGCGGACCTGTACCCGCCGGATCCCGCGCGCGACGCCCCCACCTGTGCGCAGGTCGGCGTGCTCGGTGCGCTGTGCCTGCAGGTCGGCTCGCTCCTGTCCATCGAGGCGATCAAGCTCATCACCGGCGTCGGCGAGCCCCTCCTCGGGCGCGTGCTCGTCATCGACGCCCTCCGCGGCCGCACCTCCGAGGTCCCGCTGCGCCCCGCCGCCACGACCGCCGGCGGAGGGCGCGCGACGCCCGCCGAGCGCGGTGCGGCCGCCGAACGCGGGGCGCCCGCCGCACGACCGGGTGCGGAGCCGACCCCCCGCACGCCGATCCCGCAGCTGACGCCCACCGAGGCGCTCGCCGCGCAGCAGGCGGGCGCGGTGCTGCTCGACGTGCGGGAGCCCTTCGAGACCGAGCGCGGCGTCATCCCGGGATCGATGCTCCGCCCGCTCGCCGAGGTACTCGCCGACCCCGGCAGGATGGGCGCCGCGCCCGTGGTCGTGGTGTGCCAGGTGGGCATGCGCGCGCAGCGCGCGGCGGCGGCCCTCCGCGGCGCGGGGATCGAGGCATCCGTGCTCGCCGGCGGCATCGAGGCGTGGACGCGCGAGACCGCCGACGCGGCGGTGGACGCGTGAGCGGGCTGCGCAGCGTCGAGGAGCACCTCGCCGACGTGCTGGCGGCCTCCGAGCCGCTCGAGCCCGAGCGGCTGCCGCTCGCCGCGGCGCACGGCCGCACGCTGAGCGCGCCGGTGCACGCCGCGGTCGACATCCCCGTGTTCGACAACTCCGCCATGGACGGCTTCGCTGTACGCTTCGCGGACGTCGCGGATGCCGCGCCCGCCGCACCCGCCGCCCTCCGGGTCGTCGCGGACCTGCCCGCCGGCTCCGACGCCGACCCGCGCGTGGCTGCGGGCGAGGCGGCCCGCATCATGACGGGATCGGCCGTGCCGACCGACGCCGACGCCATCGTCCCGTTCGAGGACACCGCGGGCGGCCTCGCCGATTCCCTCGGGCCGATCTCGGTCCTCGCCGCCCCCCGTGCGGTGGGGGCCCACATCCGCCGCGCCGGCGAGGACGCGCGCGCCGGCGACGAGGTGCTCCCCGGCGGCGCGCTCCTGGGCCCCCTGCAGCTCGCGGCCGCCGCGGCGGCCGGTGTCGCCGACGTGGTGGTCGCGCGGCGCCCGCGTGTCGCCGTCATCTCCACGGGCAGCGAGCTCGTGGAACCGGGCTCGCCGCTGCGCCGCGGCCAGATCCCGGAGTCCAACAGCTTCCTGCTCGCCGCCCTCGCCGCGGAGGCAGGAGCGGACGTGGTGCGCCGCGCGAGCGTCTCCGACGAGGGCGGCGGACTCGAGACGCTGCTCGCGGAGGTGACCGACGCGCGATCGTCCGACCGCGCCGACGTGGTGATCTTCTCGGGCGGCGTGAGCGCCGGAGCGTACGAGGTCGTCAAGACCACGCTCAGCGGCCGCATGAGCTTCTCGAGGGTGGCGATGCAGCCCGGCAAGCCGCAGGGATTCGGCCGCCTGGAGTCGGGAACGCTGCTGTTCGGGCTTCCGGGCAACCCGGTCAGTGCCGCGGTGTCGTTCGAGGTGTTCGTCCGGCCGGCGCTGCTGCGCCTGCAGGGCAGGGACCTGCTCGATCGGCCCGTGATCACGCTCCGCGCCGCGGCCGGCTGGCGCACCCCGCCCGCGCGGCGGCAGTACCTGCCGGTGACGATCGACCGGTCGGTCCCTGGCGGATGGCTCGCCGTGCCCGCCACGAGCGGCGGGTCGCACCTCGCCGGCGGACTCGGCCGCGCCGAGGCCTACGCCGTGGTGCCGGCGGAGACGGATGCCGTCGCGGCGGGCGATCCCGTCGATGTCATGCTGATCTCATGAGCACGCACGAGCAGCCGACGTTCACGCACCTCGACGACGCCGGGAACGCCCGCATGGTCGACGTGACCCTCAAGCAGCCGACGGTGCGTTCGGCGACCGCCCGCGGGTTCGTGCGCTGTGCGCCCGAGGTCGTCGCGGCGCTGCGGGACGGGTCGGTGCCGAAGGGCGACGTGCTCGCCGTCGCCCGCATCTCCGGCATCCAGGCCGCCAAGCGCACCCCCGAGCTGCTGCCACTCGCCCATGTCATCGGCGTGCACGGCGCAGCGGTCGACCTCGCGATCGAGGACGACGGCGTCGCCATCGAGGCGACGGTCCGCACCGCCGACCGCACCGGGGTCGAGATGGAGGCCCTCACCGCCGTCTCGGTGGCCGCCCTCGCGGTGGTCGACATGGTGAAGGGCATCGACAAGGGCACGTCGATCGAGAACGTGCGGATCATCGCCAAGACCGGGGGCAAGAGCGGCGACTGGCGCCGCCCGGCCGGGGAATGATGGCCGCGCCGACCGATCCTCGCCGACTCGGCGCGATCCTCCTGGCCGGCGGCCGGTCCACGCGCGTCGGCGGCGCGACGAAGCCGCTGTTCGAGGTCGGCGGCCGCACGCTGCTGTCGACAGCCGTGTCGGCGGCGACGGATGCCGGGGCCCGGCCGATCGCCGTCGTGGCACCGGTCCTCGACGAGACGCTGCCGGTGACCTGGGTGCGCGAGGACCCGCCGTTCGGCGGCCCCGCCGCGGCGGTCGTCACCGCGCTCGGGACGTGGCCCGCCGCGACGGACCCGGAGTGGACGCTCCTCCTCGCGTGCGACCTCCCCTGGGCAGAGCAGGCGGTGCGCCGCCTCGTGGACGACCTGCCGCTCCTGCCGCCCGACACCGACGGCCTCTGCCTCGGCGACGGGTCGAGCCGGCCCCAGTGGCTCACCGGCGCCTACCGCACGAGGGCGCTGCGGGCCGCGGCATCCGCTCTCCCGGACGCCGGACGCGACCAGCCGGTGCGCGCGCTCGTCGCCGAACTCGCGATAGCCGTCGTGGCGGCGCCGGACGACCTGACCCGCGACGTCGACACGTGGCAGGATCTGGAGGAGGCACGCGCGCGAGCCGATCGCGCGGCGCACGACCGGATCTCGGAGGAGCCGTCATGAGCGAGCAGTCCCGCACCCTTCCGCCCGAAGCCCTCGACGACTGGGCAGCGGCGCTGCGCGACCGCTTCGGCCTCGGCGAGGCCGACGTGCCGGTCGCCGCGGTGCTCGACCTCGCGCGCGATGTGGCCAACGGCGTCGCCCGGCCGGCCGCTCCCCTCGGCGCCTTCGTCGCGGGCCTCGTCGCCGGACGCGCGGGGACCGACCCGGAGGAGGTGCGCGCGGCGCTGGCCGCGGTCACCGCGATGGCGAACAGCTGGGAGCAGTAGTGGCCGTCGTCCGCTATTTCGCCGCCGCACAGGAGGCCACGGGCCTGGACAGCGAGCGCCGCACCGAGACGACGCTCGGCGATCTGCGGCGCGCGGTGGCCAAGGAGCACCAGGGCCTCGGCGGCATCCTCCCCCGCTGCGCCGTGCTGGTGGGCGGCTCCCGCGTGGGCGACGACACGCCCCTCGGCGCCGACGACCTCGTCGACGTGCTCCCGCCCTTCGCCGGCGGCTGAGCCGTCGCGCCGCGGCGGGATCAGCCGCCCAGGCCGAGCCAGGTGGCGGTGCCGTCCGATTCGACCTGCTTCTTCCAGACGGGGAGGTCGGTCTTGATCGTCTCGATCAGCGTGCGGCACACCTCGAACGCCGTGGCCCGGTGGGCGGAGGCGACCGCGATCACCACGGCGGCGTCGCCGACCTGGAGCGTCCCCACGCGGTGGGACACCGCCACCAGCGCCTCGTCCGACCCGACGGCGGCCGTCGCCAGGCGCCTGAGCCCGGCCTCGGCATCGGGGTGCGCCGAGTACTCGAGTGCGACGACCGTGGTCGCGGCATCCGGATCGTGATCGCGGACGCGACCGACGAACGTCGTGACCGCCCCCATCCGCGGGTCGTCGATCGCACGCAGGTGGGCGTCGACGTCGAGCGGCTCAGCGCTGATCGCCGCGATCCGCACCGCATCGGTCGAGACGGCCATCAGTGATCTCCGCCGGTGAGCTGGTCCAGCACGTGACGGGCCACCGACACGACGACGGGCATGCCGGATGCCACGGCCGCCGGCGACCCCGGAAGGTTCACCACGAGCGCGCCGTGCGGGTCGACCGCACCGGCGATGCCGCGTGTCAGGATGGCGGCCGGCTTCTCGGCCGCGCCGCGCCGTCGCAGCTCCTCGGCGATGCCGGGGAGCTCGCGCGTCACCACGCGCGCCGTGCCCTCGGGCGTCTGGTCGCGCGGCGACACCCCGGTGCCGCCCGTCGTGATGACGAGCTTCACGCCGGCCATGATCTCGGCGGTCAGGGCCCGCTCGACGTTGTCGGCGCCGTCGGGCACGATCACCGCGTCATCGCAGTCGAAGCCGGCCTCCCGCAGCGCCGCGACCGCGATCGGGCCGCTCTCGTCGGGTCGGGTGCCTGCGGCCGAGCGGTCGGAGAAGCAGATGACGGCGGCTCGGGTCATGCCCCCAGCCTAGGCATGCGCCGCGCCCCTCACGCGCGGGACTCGAGGCGCACGACCACGGACTTCGACGTCGGGGTGCCGGAGACGTCGGCGACCGAGTCGAGCGGCACCAGGACGTTGGTCTCGGGGTAGTAGGCGGCCGCGTTCCCCCGGGGCGTGCGGTACGCGACGATGCGGAACTCCTCGGCGCGACGCTCCTCGATGCTTCCGTCGGGCCGCGTCCACTCCGAGACGAGGTCGACGACGTCGTCCTCGGCGAACCCGAGCGACACGATGTCCTTCTCGTTCACCAGCACGACGCGGCGGCCGCCGTGGATGCCGCGGTACCGGTCGTCCTTGCCGTAGATCGTCGTGTTGTACTGATCGTGGGAGCGCAGCGTCTGCAGCAGCAGGCGTCCGCGCGGGATCACCGGGTACACGAGGGGGTTGACCGTGAACCGGGCCCTGCCGTCGACGGTGGCGAACCGGCGCGCGTCGCGCGGGCCGTTGGGAAGGTGAAGCGTGCGCCCCTTGTCGATGCGCTCCTCGTAGTCCTCGAACCCCGGGATGACGCGTTCGATGTGGGCCCGGATCAACGCGTAGTCGGCCTCGAGCGCGGCCCAGTCCGCCTGCGGGACGTTGTGCGGCCCGCCGCTGGTCCCGGCTGCCGGGACGGTGCCGTCGCTCTCCTCCGCCGGGGTGCGCTCGGGATAGCCGCGCTCGTGGCGGGTGGCGCCCGTGTGCGCGGACGCGGGCGCGAGAGTGGCCGGCGCCTCCTCGGTCGCGCCGGGCTCAGGACCGAACACCAGCGCGCTCAGGCGCGAGACGATCGCCACCTCGCTGAGCAGGTCCTCGGCGGGGGGCGCCAGCCGGCCGCGCGAGGCGTGCACGGCGCCCATGGAATCCTCCACCGTGACACGCTGCTCGCGACCGCCGCGGCGGTCCCGGTCGGTGCGCCCGAGGGTGGGGAGGATGAGCGCCCGCCGCCCCGTCACGACGTGGGAGCGGTTGAGCTTGGTCGACACCTGCACGGTGAGCCCCACCCGCGCCATCCCCGCCTCGACGACGGCGGTGTCGGGCGTGGCCGACACGAAGTTGCCGCCCATGCCCATGAAGAAGCGGACGCGTCCGTCGCGCATCGCCCGGATCGCCTCCACCGTGTCGAACCCATGCTCACGCGGAGCGGCGAAGCCGAACTCCTGGTCGAGCGCGTCGAGGAAGGCGGCGGACGGCTTCTCGTAGATGCCGACCGTGCGGTCGCCCTGCACGTTGGAGTGCCCCCGCACCGGGCACACGCCGGCGCCGGTGCGTCCGATGTTGCCCTGCAGCAGCAGCATGTTCACCACGTCGCGGAGCATCGGCACGGAGTGCTTGTGCTGGGTGAGTCCCATCGCCCAGCAGACGATGGTGGCCTTGGAGGCGCGCACCGCCTCGCCCACGCGGCGCAGCGCCTTCTCGGGCAGCCCGGTGGCGGCGACGAGCTCTCGCCACGGGGCATCCGCCATCGCCTGCCTGTACGCGTCGAAACCGCTCGTGTGCGCCGCGATGAACTCGTGGTCGAGCACACCGCCGTCGGCCGCCTCCGCCTCGAGCAGGTGCTTGCCGATCGCCTGGAACAGCGCCTGGTCGCCGCCGAGCCGGATCTGCACGAACTCGTCGGCGAGCTTCGTGCCGCCGAAGGCGACGCCGCGCACCGTCTGCGGATTCTCGAAGCGCATCAGGCCCGCCTCGGGGAGCGGGTTCACCGCGATGATCGTCGCCCCGCGCTGCTTGGCCTTCTCGAGCGCCGACAGCATGCGCGGATGGTTTGTGCCGGGGTTCTGCCCCGCGACGATGAGCAGGTCGGCGTCGTGGATGTCGTCGATCGACACCGTGCCCTTGCCGATCCCGATGGTCTCGGTGAGCGCCGAGCCGCTGGACTCGTGGCACATGTTCGAGCAGTCCGGCAGGTTGTTGGTCCCGATGCCGCGCACCAGCAGCTGGTAGAGGAACGCGGCCTCGTTCGACGTGCGGCCCGAGGTGTAGAACACCGCCTCGTCGGGGTCCTCGAGCGATCGCAGCTCGTCGGCGATCAGCCGCAGCGCGTCGTCCCACGAGATCGGGCGGTAGTGGGTCGCGCCCTCCTCCCGCACCATCGGGTGCGTCAGCCGCCCCTGCTGACCGAGCCACCAGTCGTCGTGCGCGCGCAGCTCGTCGAGGGAGTGCTCCGCGAAGAACTCCGGCCCGACCCGCCGCAGCGTCGCCTCCTCGGCGACCGCCTTCGCGCCGTTCTCGCAGAACTCCGCGACATGGCGTCTGTCCTCCTCCGGCCAGGCGCACCCGGGGCAGTCGAAGCCGTCCTTCTGGTTGACGCGCAGCAGCGTCTGGACCGAGCGGGTCACGCCCATCTGCTCGGTCGCCATCTCGAGGGCGTGCAGCACCGCCGGCACGCCCACGGCGACCTTCTTCGGTCGTGTGACGTGCACGCGGGACTCGTCGATATCCGCTCTCGGGGGCTTCGTCGCCATGTCTCCAGGCTATGCCTCGCCGGGCCGCCCCGGCGCGTCCTCCTCCGCTGAACGGGAAGGAGAGCGGATGCCGGGCCAAGCCGCGGCGGCGCGCGGCCGGCCGCGGCGCCCCGGGCACGCTGCGGCGCGGGGCTCAGCTCCACCAGAGGCGCGCGACGCCGCGAAGGTCCGCGAGCGGTACGCCGCCGTGCCCCGGCTCCGACACCGACAGGCGCGAATCGGCGGAGGCGGCGCGGTTGTCGCCCATGACCCACACGGCGTCCTCCGGCACGGCGACACGGAAGGGGATGTCGCCGCCGGGGCGGGATGCCGGGGCGTGAGGCTCGTCGACCGGCTTCCCGTTGACGACGAGCCTCCCGGTGCCGGCCTCGCAGCAGACGACCACGTCGCCCTCGACACCGACGACCCGCTTCACCAGGAGCGCATCCGGCGTACCCGACCAGCCTTCGCGATCGACGAGCAGCACGACGTCGCCGCGCGCGGGTGCGCTCCAGCGGTCGAACACCACGGTGTCGCCGCCGCGCAGCGCCGGGCTCATGGAGTCGTTCTGCACGGTCGCGACCCCGAGCCCCGCGGCCAGGACGGCGGCGACCGCGACAGGCCCGGCGGCGGCGAACGCCCACGCCAGCGGGCGCCGGCCCCGCCGGGCGGCGGGCGACTCCGCCGAGGGGACGGTCGCTGCGCGCGCGCCGGTCAGGGTCATGGCGGGCCTTCGAGCAGCGACGTCATGGCGGCGACCTCGCGTTCCTGCTCGATGAGCACGTGCTTGCCCGAGGTGCGCGCGAACGCATTCGTGCCGTCGCGCACGACACGCTCCGCCATCACGAGGGCGCCCTCGTGATGGACGATCATGAGCTCGAGGAACATCCGGTCGGCCGCGGCGCCCTCGGCGGCGTCGAGGGCGGCGAGCTGCTCGACGGTGGCCATGCCCTTCATCTCCGTGTGACCGTGATCGTCGCAGCCGGACGGGATGCCTCCCCCCGGCGCGACGGCCGCCGCGTGCGCCCCGTGGCCCGTGTGCTCCGAATCCGTCGGGAGGGCCTGTCGCCAGGCATCCTGCCATGCCCGCATCGTCTGGATCTCGCCGCTCTGATCGGCGACGATGAATTCGGCGAGCGCCCGGGTGCGATCCCTCACGCCGTCGGCGTCGAGCACGAGCCGGCTCAGCTCGAGCGCCTGCTCGTGATGCGGGATCATGCCCTCGATGTAGCAGTGGTCCACCACCGTCGGGTAGGCGGCGGTCGCGGCATCCGTCATCCCCGAGGAGGCGACGGCCTGGGGCGCGGACGTCGCGGGAACCGTCATGCCGAGAGCGACGGCGGCGCCGCCGACGAGCGCGGTGGAGACGGCGAGAACCACCCCGGTGGCCGCGATGCGATGGGGCATCGGATTCCTTTCGGGTCGGACGGCGGGTGCGCCGAGCGGGGCGGCGCGCTGCGCGCACCGCCCCGCGGCGGGGTTCAGGCCTGCGCCCTCAGTCCCTGCTGGCGACGCATGTGCCACGCGGTGCCCGCGAGGCCCGCACCGGCGACCAGGAGCACCAGGCCCGACATGGCCCAGCGGTTCGCGTCGGTGCCGGTCGTCGCGAGCGCTCCGAAGACCGCCGAGGGCGAGGCGGATGCCACTGTGAAGGTGCCCTGCGCCACCGCCGACGACGTCTGACCCGTCAGCACGAGCGTGTGCTCGCCGGCCGGGGTGTCGGACGGGACGACGAACTGCACGGTCACCTCTCCCTCGCTGTCGGCGACGAACGTGCCGACGTCGACCGGGTCGGAGTGCATCACGGCGCTGACGGTCTCGCCGGGGGTGAACCCGCCGGCCGACGCGGTCTGCGCCGCGCCCGGGGCGACCTCGGGCTGGCCGAAGGTGACGGGTGCCGCCGTCGGGGCCGCCGCATCACCGCCGCCGCTGCCGCTGCCGTTGCCGCCGCCGTTCCCGTTGCCGTTGCCGTTCCCGTTGCCGTTCCCGCCGTTGCCGTTCCCGCCGTTGCCGTTGCCGTTGCCGTTGCCGTTGCCGGCGTCGGTCGGAGTCGGCGTCGGGGTCGGGGTGGGCTCCGTCGTGGGGGCCGGCGTCGGCGACGCCGTCGGGGTCGGAGTGATGTTCGGGTTCGGGACGCCCCGCATGTCGCCGTTGACCCACTTGCGGCCCTCGGGGATGTTGGGGTTCTGTGCGGCGAAGTCCCGCGGGTAGAGGGTGAAGCCCTGCCAGTGGATCGGCATCGGGCTCTGGTCCTCGTCGCGGTTGATGTGGTGGAAGCCCACGTTCACCCACGCCACCGGGTCCTCGAGCGTCTCGCCGTCGGCGATGTAGTCGGTGACCATCTGCCCCGCCTTCGACGGGATCAGGTTGTAGCTGGCGTGGATCTCGTCGGACTTGGCGGCCGTGAAGGCGATGTCGAAGTCCGTCTCGGGGTTCAGGTTGTATGCCTGGTCGCGCGGCACGATGATCTCGTACGAGCGGGCGTGTCCGTCGGCGTTGAGGCTCTCGGGGTTCACGACCCGGTACGCCTCGCGGTTGGCCCCCATCGTCTTGGTCTCGTTCGTGACCTGCGTGACCTGCGTCTCGAGGATCGCGGTGTGGCCGGTGTCGCCGGTCGTGCCGTGCTCGCCGGTCGGCGTCGTCGCGAACTTCTCGACCACCTGGCCGGCGCCGGAGTCGATGCCGAAGTCCACGCGCCAGAACGCCGAGTGGTAGTGGTTGACCGCGAAGTCCTCCTGGCCCGGCGCGATCGGCCAGCCCTGGTTGACGACGTCGACGTAGTCGTTCGGCGACAGGTCGCCGGTCGCGCCGAGGCGCACCGAGATCTCGCCGTCGTCGTGGAAGCGGTACTCGGTCTGGTACTCGTACCACCCGATGCGCGACACCGTGTGCAGCACGAGGTCGGTGCCCTGCGCGGCGTACAGCGCATCCCGCGCGATGTTCGAGCGGTACGCGAGGCCGGAGTCCTCCTCGCCGATGCAGATCGCGGGGATCTCGCCGCGGGTGGCGTCGACCCACGAGGTGCGCACCTCGCCGACCGGGCAGTCGACGGCTTCGATGGCCTGCAGGCGACGGCCGCCGACCTGATAGGTGGTGACGTCGTTGTACTCGGTCGCGCCGGTGTCATAGGGCACGTTCAGCTGTGCGAGCGCGATCGAGTCGAGCACGAGGATCGGCGCCGCATCGTCTCGCGGCTGGTAGGCCACCTTGTCGAGCACGAGGCCCCGGTAGGTGTCCAGGCGCCAGCACATCTGCCAGCTCGATCCGGCCTCGAGCGTCTCCGAGACGAGGGAGTCGCCGGAGCAGGATGCCTCGGTGACGGTCTGCGCCGAGGCGGCCGCGGGCGCCGACAGCACCAGTCCGCCCGCGAGCAGGGCCATCGCGGTGCCCGCGCCGAGCAGCCGGCGAAGGGAGGGTCGTTTCATCGGGAGTGTCTCCATGGTCATGAGATGGACAGGACGGCACGCGTCGAGAGGTTGACGACGAACGTGCTGGTGGTGAGGAATGCCCCGCCGTCGACCTGGGCGAGCACCTGCACGCACCGGTCGACGCCGCACGATTCGGCGCCGAAGGATCCGGCATCCGTCACGAAGGAGTGGGCGGTGAGGAGGACCTCGGCGGATGCCGGGGTGAGCGCGGAGCCGCCTGTGAGCGCCGCGAACTCGTCGACGACGGGCTGAGCCGCCTCCGAGTCGAGCAGCAGCTCCCACGCGAGCGCCGTCTCGGCGTCGGTCGGCGCCGGCTGGGTGCCCGACGCGCGATCGACCGACTCGACGGCACCGGTGGTCGCGTTGACGATCATGCTCACCGTCTCGTTCGTGCCGTAGTCGTAGTAGAGCGAGAGCAGACGCCGCTGCCCGTCGGCGTACGCCTGCGGGTCGGCGACGTCGGTGGACAGGAACTGCAGTCCGGCGTCGCCGAAGACGTCCTCGCCGGCGGCGAACGCCGCGTCCTGGGCGCCGAGGAAGCGGACGTACTCCACCTCGGCTCCCGTGAGAGCGTCGTAGGCGGCGGCGATCGCCGGGGGCTTGGGCACCTCCGCCGCCTTCTCGGGCGCGTCCTCGTCGGTGCTGTCGGCGGCGATGGGGGTGGCCGGCGGGGTCTCGGGAGACGACGTCGCCTGCACGGCGGTCTGCGTGGCGAAGACGAGGGCGACGGCGGCTGCCGCAGCGGCGACCGCGGAGCCGATGCCGAGCGCCCGCGGCGTCAGCACACCGCCTCGGCGAGCGCGCTGCCGCTCCGGGGGTGGCGAGTCCCCGTCAGGAGAGAGCTGTGTATCGGTCACAGGAGTCCTTTCGATGGCGAAGACGCGGCTGCACCCGCGTCGGGCCGATTCTTCGCCGGCGCCGTTTCCCGACGGTATGGAGCGGCGAACGCCGATCGAAATCATGCTGAGACGACGGGGCGGCCGGGCGCCGCGGATGTCTCAGGCCGTGTCACAGCGCCGAAACACACTCCGCGCTTTCCGGCAACGCACGGGCGGTAGCCTCGCGCGCAGCCGCGTCGCGGCGGGCCGGTGCGGAGGAGGACGCGTGAGCAGTGCACTCGCGGACGCGATCGAGCAGGCTCGGCCGCGGCGGGATCTGGGCGGCAGTTCGCCGTTCGCGGGGCTGCGCCGGCGGCACGCGCACACGGTCGACGTCGTCGCGCAGTCGGTCGCCGCGACCGCACCCGCCGGCGTCCTGCTCGTGCACCCGGGCGCCCTCTTCGCGCGGAGCGGGTCGTTCGGGTTCTTCGACATCGCCCTCACCATCACCCTGGTCGTCGGCGTCGGCCTCGTCATCGGCATCTTCGCCCGGCGCATCGCGAGCACCGGCGCGCTCTACACCTTCGCCGCGCGCGGTCTCGGACCCCATATCGGCCTCGTGACCGGGGCGGCCCTCGGCATCGGCTATCTGGCGGTCGCGATGAACACGCTCGCTTCGGGTTCGCAGCGACTCGCCGATCTCCTCAGCGGCGGTCCCGCCTCGCCGCTGCTGGTGATCGCGCTCATCATCGGATTCGGCGCGGTCATCGCCCTCGTCGTCGCGCGCAGCCTGCGCATGTCCACGCGCGTCCTCCTCGTGCTGGAATCCGTCGCGGTGCTGACGGTGCTGGGCCTCTCGGTGGTGGCGCTGGGCGTGAGCCGCTGGGACGTCGGCCTGCTGGTCCCGCGCGCGGCCGACTTCTCGATGGAGGCGATCATCACCGGCGTCGCCTTCTCGCTCATCGGCTTCGTCGGATTCGAGAGCGGCGCCGCGCTGGGTCCCGAGACGCGGCGTCCGTTCGCCGCCGTCCCGCGCGCGGTGATGTGGAGCGTCGGTGCGACCGGCCTGGTCATGCTCGTCGGCACGGCTGCCCAGCTGTCCATCGTCGCCGAGCAGCCGGGTGCGGCATCCCTCGCCGCCGTGACCGGGTTCGCGCACCTCATCGATGTCATCGTCGCGGTCTCGTTCCTCGCCTGCGCGCTCGCGATGACCACCGCCGCGACCCGCCTCGCGTTCGCCATGAGCCGCGAGGGGCTGCTCCCCGCCGCGCTCGGGCACGTGTCCCGGCGCGGGGTGCCCGCGATCGGCGGGCTGATCCTCGCGGCGACGGTCACCGCCGTCCCGGTGGCGGTGCTCGCCGCGGGCGGCAGCCGTCAGGACATGCGCGTCGTCACCTCGCCGGCATCGATCCTCGGTTTCGTGCTGGCGTACGCGCTGGTGTGCGCGGCCGCGCCCGTCTTCCTCGGGCGCATCGGCGAGCTCACCGCCCGGGCGGTGGTCGTGAGCACGGTGCCGCTCGCAGGTCTGCTGTGCGTGCTCGCGTTCTACGTCGGCGTGACGATGCGCGAGAACCCCGCGGGCCTCCTGTGGGCGGCGGGCATCCTCGCCGCCGTCGTGGGCGCCGGCACCGTGCGCCTGCTGCGAAACCCCGCGGTGGCGGCCCGCATCGGCGTGCACGACTGGCCGGTCGACGCAGACACGATCGACGGGTCGGCGCGGAGGTGAGCGGGGCGGGTCTCCCGCGCGACATGCCGTTGCCGGAGAGGGGCCTGGGACTCGCGCTCGAGATCCTCGAGCAGGTCGCGCGCGACCATCACGGCGCCTCGGCCGCCGAGATCGCCCGCGCGGTCGGCGCGCCGCGGGCCACCGTGTACCGCGTCGTCAACGCGCTGGTGCGCGACGAGTACCTGGTGCGCCGTGCCGACTTCTCCGGCTTCGTCCTCGGCACCCGCGTGCTCGAGCTCGCGGCTGTCGTCGGAGCCCGCTCCCGACCCGACCACGCGGACGTGGTGGACCGGCTGCGCGCCGAGACCGGCGAGGCGGTGCACCTGTTCGCCTTCCACCGGACCGGCCTGGTGGTGCTCGACGAGGACGGCACACGCCCCCTCTCCGACCGCGATGCCCTGCTCGGCGATCCGCTGCGCTCGGCGATCGGGCACCTGTGGCTCGTCGC
The DNA here is from genome assembly GCF_037083505.1 of Microbacterium sp. CCNWLW41. Classification (NCBI taxonomy): domain Bacteria; kingdom Bacillati; phylum Actinomycetota; class Actinomycetes; order Micrococcales; family Microbacteriaceae; genus Microbacterium; species Microbacterium sp. CCNWLW41. The sequence continues at coordinate 1,620,246 of NZ_JBAOJP010000001.1, read as the reverse complement.
CCACCCCGACCGCCGCATGCCGCAGGCCCCGAGCTGGGGCAGCGGCGCACCGGCCGAGGACGTCCGAGCGATCCGTGAGGCCTACGCCGTGCGCGGGTACACCGAGCAGGGCGCGCTCCTCGCACCCGACCGCGGGTGCCTCGCGGTGCCCATCCACGACCACGCCGCCCGCCCTGTCGGCGCCGTGACCCTGTCGACGGCGATCGGGCGGCTCTCCGTCGCGGCGCGCCACGTCGGAGCATTGCGCGACGCGGCGCGCGCCCTCGCTCCGCTGGGCTCCCTCAGCGGCTGGTGACCCGCGGCGGGAGAGGACAACGGATGCCGCGCCCCGCCGCCCGCGCTCACGGCGCCGCGTCGAGGATCCCGCGCAGCGTCTCCTGGTCGGCGCGCGCCTGCCTCAGCACCGCCTCGGCCGACTCCGCGACGGCCGGGTGCGGGTCGCCGTCGAGGATGAGCCCGATGAGTGCCACCATGCCGGCGTTCTGATCGCGCAGGATCTCGGCGAACCGGCGTTCGGCGTCGGGGTGCTGCGCGTCGACGAATCCCTGCACCGTGCTCCACGTCGGCATGCCGGGCATCTTCGCGTGGTCGGCGCCGTGACCACCGCAGGGGCCGTCCTTCGGCGGCTCGACCGGGCGCGCGTCCGCCCACGAGAGGTACCACTCGCGAAGCCGGTCGAGCTCGTCGGCGTCGCGCGCCGCGATGCCACCGGCGAACCCCAGGGCACCGGCGTCGATCCCGTCCTTGCGCAGCAGCGTCTCGGCCAGCCCGGACTCCTCGACGCGGTAGTAGATCATCGCCTCGACGTAGCAATAGTCGTCGGGGGTGACCTCGTGCGCGCCGGCCGACGGTGTCCGGCTGGGCGAGGGCGCGGCATCCGTCTTCCCCGCCGAAGGCGCCCCTGCCGCCACGGCGAGTGCGACGCCCGCGGCCGCCGTCGCCAGGGCGAGCGTCAGCGCGACGACGACGACTGCTCTGCGGCGCACCCGAGACCTCCGGAACGGCGAGGATCCGGTTCGGGTCGGATGCCTCAGCGCCTGCCGGTGCCGAAGATCCCGCGGATCACCCCACCCAGTATCGTCTGCGTGGACTTGGAGTCGAGGATCTGCTCCAGCGGGGACTTCGACGACGAGCGCGACGTGCGCGTGGTGCGCGTGGTGCCGGCGGTCTTCTTGAGCAGGCGCTCATACTCCTGCCGCGCCTTCTTCTCGGCCGCCGCCTGCTGCTTGTCGATCGCCGCCTTCTGCTTCGCGTACTCGGCCTCCGCCTTGGCCTTCGCGAGGGCAGCCTCCTCCGCGGCGGCGGCTTCGTCGGCGGCCCGCATCTTGGCGGTGAGGATCTCGCGCGCGGACTCGCGGTCGATCGCCGTGCCGTACTTCGCCAGGAGCGGCGACGCCTTCACCGCCGCATCGATCGCGGGGTCGGGGGTCGGCGACATGAGTCCCTGCGGTGCGCGCAGACGCGTCCAGGCGACCGGTGTGGGTGCTCCCTTCTCGCTCATCACCGTGACGATCGCCTCGCCGGTGCCGAGCTCCTGCAGCACGCGCTCGAGGTCGTAACCCGACGTGGGGTACGTCCCGACGGTCGCCCGCAGGGCTTTCGCGTCGTCGGGCGTGAAGGCGCGCAGGGCGTGCTGCACGCGCGAGCCGAGCTGGGCGAGCACGTCGGACGGCACATCCTTGGGCGTCTGCGTCACGAAGAAGACGCCGACGCCCTTCGAGCGGATGAGGCGCACGGTCTGCACGATCGCCGCGAGGAAGTCCTTCGAGGCGTCCGTGAAGAGCAGGTGCGCCTCGTCGAAGAAGAAGACCAGCTCGGGCTTGTCGGGATCCCCCACCTCGGGCAGGATCTCGAACAGCTCGGCCAGCAGGTACATCAGGAAGGTCGAGAACAGCTCGGGCTTGTCGATCACGCCCGGCACCTCGAGCAGGCTGATGACGCCCCGCCCGTCGGGCGCCGTGCGGATGAAGTCGGCCACCTCGAACTCGGGTTCGCCGAAGAAGACGTCGGCTCCGGCATCCGCGAACGTGATCAGCTCGCGCAGGATCACACCGGCCGTCGCCGCCGACAATCCACCCAGCTCCTTGAGCTCGGCCTTGCCCTCGTCGCTCGTGAGGTGCGTGAGCACGGCCCGGAGGTCGGCCAGGTCGACCAGCGCGAGGCCGTTCGCGTCGGCGTAGTGGAACACCAGGCCCAGGCTCGACTCCTGCGTGGCGTTGAGCCCCAGCACCTTGCTGAGCAGCAGCGGCCCGAAGCCGGACACCGTCGCCCGCACGGGCACGCCCTTGCCGATGCCGCCCAGGGCGAAGTACTCGGTGACGGATGCCTCGGGCGTCCAGTCCTGCGCGATCCCCCGGGTGCGCGCCAGCAGCTTCTCGCTCGGCTCACCGGGCGTCGCCACCCCCGACAGGTCGCCCTTGATGTCCGCGGCGAAGACGGGGACCCCCTTGGCGGCGAGCTGCTCGGCGAGCCCCTGCAGGGTGCGCGTCTTGCCGGTTCCGGTGGCGCCGGCGATCAGGCCGTGCCGGTTCATCATCCCCAGCGGGATGCGGACCTGGGCCTCCGGCACCGGCTCGCCGTTGACCAGCGCGCCGAGGTCGAGCGTGGCGCCCTCGAATCCGTAGCCGTCGGCGATGTCGCGGACCTCGTCCGCGTCGAGCGGGCCGGCGGTCGTGCGCGGCAGGTCCGTACCGGGGGCGGGCGCCGGGGTCTGCGGCTCCGGGAGCGGGGGCGCCGGGGCTGCGGACGGCGCGGGTGTCGCGTCGGCCGTCGGGGCCGACGGCGCGGCGGGCTCCCCCGCGACGCGGGCCTTCGCGGCGGCCGCTTCGGCGGCGGCGAGCGCGGCCTTGGCCTGCGCGGCCTTGAGCTGCGCCTCGGCCGCCTCCGCTTCCGCCCGCAGGCGGGCCAAGTCGGCCTCCGCGGCGGCGACGGCCGGGTCGGTCGAGGGTGCGGTCGCAGGCGGGTCTGGCGCGTCGGCGGCGGTCATCCGCTCAGCCTATCGACGCGCGTTTCGCCCGGACATCGAGTTTCTCCCGCTCCCTCGCCATCGGGACCGCGAACGCGGCCGCCACGAGGAGGGCGGCGCCCGCGCCGATCAGGGCTCCGCCGACGGTGTCACTCAGCCAGTGCGCGTGCAGATACGTGCGGCTGAACGCCATCAGGATGATCCACACCCCGCCGACGATCGCCACCCACACCCGCGGGAAGATGACGTAGGCGGCGACGGCGATCGTTGCGGCGTTGGCGACATGCCCGGACGGGTACGAGCCGTAGTCGGCGACCACGACGATGTCCTCGGGACGGACGCGTCCGAACAGGTGCTTGAGCACCTGGACGCCGCCGGCCGACACCGCCTCCGCCGCGAGGAAGTACACGGCCGCCCACGGCCGCCGCAGCAGGACGAGCACGAGGGCGCCGCCGATGGGCACCGCGAGGACGGCGACCCACCCGCCGCCGACCCAGTCCATGAAGTACGAGAAGGCGCTGAACACCGGGTTGAACATGGCGGCCACCAAGGCGTTCCACCCGAGGTCGATCGCGAACGGCTCGTCGCCCCTGCTGAAGACCCACCATCCGAGCAGGCACGCGAGCAGCGCGAGGCCTCCGCCCACGATCAGGAAGGCGACCACCGGTACCGCGACCCGCCGCTCCGCCGATGTCGTCATCGCCCCATTCTGCCGCGCGGCACGACCGCGGTCACCCTCTCGCCGTGATCGCCACGCGGATGCTATGGTTCGGACTCGATCCGCGCCGCGGCGGGGACGGAGGTGGCATGACCCGCGTCGTCGACGTCGTGCGGGCGGTCGTCGCGCCGCTCACCCGCACGCGCCTGTTCAGGCGCATCATCGGCCCGACGCTGCTCCCGCCGATCGAACGGGCGATCGCCCGCGCGACGCACGGCCGCGTGCAGCTGAGCGCGCTGCTCGTCCCCTCGCTCGTGCTCCACACGGTCGGCGCCATGTCGGGTGAGCCGCGGGACGTGCCCCTCATGTACACCCCCGACGGGCGCGGGCGGGCGATCGTGGCCGGAACCAACTTCGCGGGGGCGCGGCATCCTGCGTGGACCGGGAACCTGCTCGCGCACCCTGACGCCGCGATCACCGTGCGCGGACGGCGCATGGCGGTCCGCGCCGCACTCATCCCCGCCGGCGAACGCGAGGCCGCCTGGTCCCTCATCCAGCGCCAGTGGCCGGGCTACCGCGACTACGAGCGCGAGTCCGGGCGCACGGTGCGGCTGTTCGTCCTGCAGCCGGTGCGACCGCCCGCGCCCTGAACCGGTCGGCTCAGGGCGCGAGCCGCTCCACCGTGCGCGGGCGCACGATCAGCCACAGCGCGAGCACACCCACGACGGAGCATCCGACCATGACGGACGCCATGGTGGTCGCGGTGATGCCGGCATCCGCCGCGAGCCACCCCACGAGCGGCGAGATGATCCCGGCCACGCCGAAGTTCGTGGCGCCGATGATCGACTGGGCCGTGCCCGCCGCCTTGCCGTGCCGGTCGAGCGCCAGCACCTGCACGCAGGGGAAGGTGAATCCGCAGCCGGTCATGAACACGAACAGCGGGATGATCGTGCCCCAGATGCCGAGGCCGAGCTGGTCGGTGACGATGATGGCGGATGCCGAGACCGCGAGCACGGCGGTCGACCACGCCATGACCCACTGCGGGCCGAAGCGCGCGGCCAGGCGCGACGCCGTCTGGACGCCGACCACGACGCCGAGCGAGTTGGCGGCGAAGAGCAGGCCGTACTGCTGGGCGTTGAAGCCGTACTCCTGCTGGAACAGGAACGATGAGCTCGACAGGTACGAGAAGAGGCCGGAGAAGGTCATTCCGCCGATGATGAGCACGCCGATGAACACGCGGTCGCTGAAGACGCTGCGATACCGCTGCCACACGGTCGTCGCGCCCCTCTCGTGCCGGCGCGCCGGCGGAAGCGTCTCGGGGAGGAAGATCATCGCCGAGACCAGCATCACGGCCCCGTAGACGGCCAGCACGACGAAGATGCCGCGCCAGGGCATGACGGCCAGGAGCGCGGAACCGACCAGCGGCGCGAGCACCGGCGCGACACCCGAGACGAGCGCCAGCCGGGAGAGCATGACGACCAGACGCCGGCCGCCGAAAAGGTCGCGCACGATCGCTGCCGCGACCACGCCGCCGGCGGCCGCCCCCGCTCCCTGCAGCACGCGTGCCACGGACAGCAGCTCGAGCGTGGGCGCGAAGGCGGCGGCGGTGCTGGCCAGCACATGGAGGGCGGTGACCGCGAGGAGCGGCACGCGACGGCCCACCTTGTCGCTGAGCGGGCCGACGATGAGCTGACCCAGAGCGAAGCCGATCATGGTGCCGGTGAGGGTCAGCTGGATGGCTGCCGCGGTGGTGTCGAAGTCCGCCTCGAGCACCGGGAACGCCGGCAGGTACAGGTCGATCGTGAACGGACCCAGCGCCGTCAGCGCGCCGAGCAGGACGATGTAGAGCACCCGGCGGCGGTGCGGGATCGAGTCGCCTGGGTGCAGCACGATGGGCGCGGTCGCCGGATTGCTGCCGAGGGTGCGGATGGCGCCCGTCGACGTCGCGTGGGGCTTCGGGGGAAGGGCGGCGCGGCCCTGGTCTTCGGGCCGGGGCTCGGCGGGGACGCGGTCTTCGCGCCGCTGGACGGGGATGGATGCGGTATCGAGCAACAGGGACTTCGTTTCGTGGCAAGGCCGTCAGGAGCGAGGCGGGGAGAGCGATCGCACGGGCCGTGCGCCGGGAGGGCGTGCGGGTGCGGAGGGAGCGGGCGCGAGTCGTCCGACGCTGCCGATCGGCGTCGCTGCTCGTGCGGGAGACCGTCAAGGTCGAATCGATTCGAGCACCATGTTACCGGATGGTCCCGCCCCGCTCGCAAGCGCCCTCCCGGAGGGCGCCGGGACAGGTCCCGGCTGTCGGGCCCTTCTCAGGGCAGGGCTCATTCGCTCGCATAGGATGAGGGCAACCCGTCAGCCTCCCGCCGAGCGGCGTGGGCCGGGCGCCCCGACCGCTGTTCATCGATTGGCAGAGATCACGAGCATGACCCCGTCCCAGGCCGACAAGCGCAAGAGCGGCAACCCGGCAACGCAGGCCCAGATCGACCTCACGGTCAAGCAGCAGCGCGAGCAGAAGCGCCAGGAGAAGCTCGCGGAGTACCAGCGGCAGCTCGCCAAGCGGCGCCGCAGCCGGCTCGTCTGGTGGATCGTCGGCTCGGCGGCCGCGCTGCTGGTGGTGGCCGCGATCGTCGCGTCGATCGTGTTCGCCCCCGCTGCCCCTCCGACCTACGACCGCGGCGACAGCGACGGCAGCGGCATCGAGGGTCTCGAAACGTTCGAGAACACCGCCAACCACGTCGACACGACCGTCGACTACGAGCAGACCCCTCCGGCCGGCGGCGACCACAACGCGATCTGGCTGAACTGCGGCGTCTACACCGAGCCGGTGCCGAACGAGAACGCCGTCCACTCGCTGGAGCACGGCGCGGTGTGGGTCACCTACGACCCCGCCCAGGTCTCGGACGACGACATCGCGGCGCTCGAGGCGCAGCTGCCCTCCACCTACACGGTGCTCTCGCCCTACGAGGGCATGGACACCCCGATCGCCGTCAGCGCGTGGAACGCCCAGCTCAAGGTCGACGCCGCCGACGACGAGCGCATCGAGGAGTTCGTCCGCGCGTACTGGCGCAGCACCAACGCCCCCGAGCCGAACGCGGCCTGCACCGGCGCGTTCGACGCCCCCGGCAAGCAGTAGGGTTCCGTCGTGTCGGACGACGCCTCGACCGGATCCCCCCGGCGCTGGGTGGTCATCGTCGTCGGGCTCGTCCTGATCACCGCGCTCGGTTTCGCGGTCGGCCGGTTCTCGACGTTCGGCGCGGCGCAGAGCGTCGCCGCCCCGGGGACGAGCTCACCCGAGGCCGGTTTCTCGCGCGACATGCAGGTGCACCACGCCCAGGCGATCGAGATGGCGATGGAGATCTACCGCAAGACCGAGGACGACGAGCTGCGCGTGCTGTCGTACGACATCGCCACCGGCCAGGCCGGCCAGCGCGGCGAGATGTACGACTGGCTCGTGCAGTGGGGGCTCCCCCAGACCGGCGACCCGATGATGCAGTGGATGGCGGAATCCTCCGTCGACCACGACCACGGTTCGAGCACGGGCGAGGCGATGTCCGAGGACGAGGCGCGGGCGGCCATGGGGATGGCTTCGGCCGAAGAGCTGACCGCGCTCCGGACCGCCACCGGCCAGGAGGCGGACTGCCTCTTCCTCGAGCTGATGATCCGGCACCACGAGGGCGCGATCCCGATGGCAGAGGCGCTCCTCGAGCTCGGGAGCGACCCTCGCGCGCTGCAGGTCGCCGGGACGATCCAGTCGGGCCAGACGGCCGAGATCGACGCGATGCAATCCATCCAGCGGCGCCTCGGCTGCAGCGCCTGACACACCGACCCTCGGACGACGGATGCCGCGGACCGGCGCTCAGCGCCTGGCCGCGGCATCCGTCGATCTGCCGTGTCAGCCCTTCGTGGCACCCGCCATCAGGCCTCGCACGAAGAAGCGCTGCATGGCCAGGAACACGATGAGCGGCACGATCAGCACCAGGAAGGCGCCCGCCGACAGCAGGAACCACTGATCGCCCCACGAGCCCGAGAGGGAGTTCAGCGTCTGCGTCATCGGCAGCGATGAGGTCGGCGCGAAGATCGTCGCGACGAGCAGGTCGTTCCACACCCAGATGAACTCGAAGATGGCGAAGGACGCCAGCGCGGGCGTTGACAGCGGGAGGATGATCCGGAAGAAGATCTGCCCGTGTCCTGCGCCGTCCACCCGAGCCGCCTCGATCACATCCGAGGGGATCTCGGAGATGAAGTTGTGCAGCAGGAAGATGGCCAGCGGCATCGCGAAGATGGTGTGGGCGATCCACACCGTCGCGAAGCTGTGATCCACCTCGCGCATCTCCAGGCCGGGGAAGATCATCACGTCGCCGATCTCCAGTCCCCGCGAGAACAGCGTCAGCAGCGGCACCAGGGCCATCTGGATCGGCACGATCTGCAGCGCGAACACCGCGACGAACAGGAACCCGCGGCCCTTGAAGTCCATCCACGCGAAGGCGTAGGCCGCCAGCGAGGCGATCGCGAGCGAGAACACCGTGACGGGGATGGTGATCGCGAGGGAGTTGAGGAAGGACTCCCCCAGGGTCAGCGCGGTTCCCCCCGACGTCAGCGCGGCCTCGTAGTTGCCGAGCGTGAAGTCCGGGTTCGTGAAGACCGTCCACCAGCCCGACGTTGCCGAGTCCGCACCGGGGCGGAACGACGTGATGAGCAGGCCGAGGGTCGGGATCGTCCACAGGAAGGCGATCGCCACCGCGATCACGGTCGCCAGCGGCGACGTGAGGCGCTTCTGCGCCTGCGACTCGTTGCGACGGGTCTCGCGTGCGACCTTACGCGCGGCCGCTCGGTCGAAGCTCGTCGTCTCGGATTCGACGGCGGTCATCAGCGGACCTCCCTCTGCTTGCGAAGCTGGATCACGTTGTAGACGAGCAGGGGCGTGACGAAGAGGAAGATGAGCACCGCCAGCGCCGCCGAGTGCCCGTAGCTCTGGAAGCGCTGCTGCTGGTTGACCATCTCGAAGCCGAGGACCGTCGAGTTCGACCGGCCACCGGTCATCACCGCGACGATGTCGTACAGCTTCAGTGCGGCGATCGTGATCGTGGTCAGCACGACGATGATCGCACCGCGGATCCCGGGGACCGTGACGTTGATGAAGCGCTGCCACGCCGACGTCCCGTCCAGCTGGGCCGCCTCGAGCTGCTCGGCGGGGACCGCCTTGATCGCGGCGGACAGCACCACCATGGCGAAGCCCGTCTGCGCCCAGACGAACACGAAGAGCAGGCAGAACGTGTTGACCAGCGGCCAGATGTCGAGCCACCGCACCGGCTCGCCGCCGAAGGCGACGACGATGGCGTTGAGGAGGCCGACCTGCTCGCCCTGGCGGTAGTCGTACACGAACCGCCAGATGATGCTCATGCTCACCCCGGCGAACGCGAACGGCATGAAGACGAGGATCTTCAGCAGACGGTCACCGCGCGCGCGCTCCATGAAGGCCGCGTACGCGAGCCCGACGATGAGCGAGAACACCGGGGCGAAGATCGCCCAGATGAGCGTGTTGATGATCGACCAGAATCCCTGCGGATTCGTGAAGGCCCAGACGTAGTTCTCCATCCCGACGAAGTTCTCGCCGCTCTTGTCGTAGAACGACTGGATGACCGTCGAGATGGTGGGATACACCAGGCCGACCAGGAGCAGGATGGCGGCCGGCGCCATGAAGAGCACCAGCTGGTAAAGGTAGCCGGACCCTTCGCGCGCGCGGTGGTCGGCGTAGAACAGCAGTCCGCCGGAGATGAGGGCGATGGGGACCACGTACAGGACGGCGCCCTCGTACGGGCGCAGCATCATGAACGCCAGGAACGGGATCGCGAAGCACGAGATGAGCCGCAGCCAGAAGTAGCCGCGCCCCGCACGCGGGGCGTACTCGATCAGCACGAGCAGGATCGCGACCACCACGCCGAAGATCAGCACGATGACGGGGATCTGGGCGATCGGCCCCAGGTTGCCGATCCACTGGAAGAACGAGTTGAACGAGATGCCCAGCGAGACGGGCCTGGCGTCCTGATTCGGAGGGCTGAGGAGCAGGAAGACCACCAGCGCCGCGATCAGGATGAGCCCGATCGTGACGACGAGCCGGGTCGTCTTCTGCGACGGCGGCTTCCTTCCGCCGCGCTCGGCAGGCGGGGGCATCGTCTGCCCCTGATCCGCCGCCGATGTTGTGGTCTGAGACATGTTCTGCCTTCCCCCGTCGACGCCGACGGATGACGTCACGCCGGTGCCGGGACCGCGTGCGCGGATCCCGGCACCGACGTGCGGTGCGTCAGTTCTCGTAGCCTGCCTGGATGTCTTCCAGGACCTGCGGCGTCGGCTTGCCGTCGATCCAGTCGACCATGCCGCGCCAGAAGGAGCCCGAGCCGACAGTCGCCGGCATCAGGTCGGAGGCGTCGAAGCGGAACACCGTGTTCGGGTCCTGCACGATCTCCATCGCCTCGGTCAGGAACTCGCTCGACGCCAGCGACGGGTCGGCGCCCGTGTTGGCCGAGATGGCGCCGCCGAGCTCGACGCGCGCGTCGGCGAACTCCGGGGTCGACATGTACTCGAGCACCGCCTGCGTCGCGGCGTCGTCCGAGAACGCCGTCACGAACTCGCCGCCGCCCTCGACCGCCAGCTCGCCCTCCTCGATGCCGGGGAGGATGAACGCGTAGATGTCGCCGTCAGGGGCAATGGTCGGCGTCTCGCCCTCCGCCGTCTGGGCGGTGAGGAAGTTCGCCGTGAGGAACGAACCCTGGTGCGTGAGCGCGCACGTGCCGTTGGCCACGGCCGCCGCGATCGGGTCGCCGAACGCCGTCGAGTTGATGCTCTTGACATCACCGAAGCCGGCGTTGACGTACTCCGGGTTCAGCAGGATCTCGCCCACGGCGTCGAACGCGGCCTCGATGTCGGGGTCGGTGAAGGGCGTGTCGCCCGCGGCCCAGCTGTCGTACACGTCCGGGCCCGCTCCGCGCAGGACGAGGTCCTCGACCCAGTCGGTGCCCGGCCAGCCCGACGCCGCCTCGGACGAGAAGCCGGCGCACCACGGGGGCTCTCCGGTGGCGTCGCGGATCGTCTGCGTCAGCTCGAGCAGTTCGTCCCAGGTCTTCGGGACCTCGACGCCCCACTCTTCGAAGCTGGCGGGCGAGTAGTACACGTAGCCCTTCAGGTTCGCCAGCATCGGAGCGGCGTAGAAGGTGCCGTCCAGCGAGCCGTACTCCTTCCAGTCCTCCGACCAGTACTCGTCGACGTTCGCCGACACCTCCTCGGTGGCCTCCTGGACCTCGCCGGTCTCGATGAGCGAACGGAGCAGACCGGGCTGCGGCACGATCGCGATGTCGGGAGCGGATCCGCCCGCGACCTTCGTGACGATGTTGCCCTCGAAGCCCTTGTCGCCGGTGTACTCGACGATGATGCCGGTGTCCTCGGTGAACTGGTCGAACGACTTCTGGAGGTTCTCCGCCTCCGAGCCGGTGATGCCGCCTGCGATCTCGACGGTCTCCCCCTCGACCGAGCCGTCGTCACCGGCCTCGTCACCGCCTTCGGCGCAGCCGGCGAGCGTCAGCGCCGCGATGGTCGCCACTCCCAGTGCGATGTAGCCGCGTCCGCGGCGGGATCGCAGTGCAGTCATGGTGTCTGCCTCCTCCTTGAGTTCGCGGAGCCGCGCCTCTCGGGCTCCGCACGTGAGAGATCGGGAACCGATTCCATGATCACGCTAGGGGATGCCGCCGGGGCGCACAATCTCCCCCGGTCACAACTCGGTAAACCTGCGTATCGGGGGTGGTGCCGTCCGCACCTGCACGGCACAATGAGGCCTGGAACCGGTTCCAGATTTCCGGGTGACGGTGATGTCCCCGGACGCACGAGGAGGACCCCGATGGCGGGCATCGCCGACGTGGCTCGGGTGGCAGGCGTGTCGAAGTCGACGGCCTCGCGCGCGCTCACCGGCTCGGGCTACGTCTCGGCGGCCACGCGGGCGCGCGTCCAGGACGCCGCCGCTGCGCTGGGCTACGTGCCGACCACCAGCGCGGTCAGCCTCGTCACCGGACGCACGCAGACCGTGGGCGTGGTCATGCCCTCACTCGACCGGTGGTTCTTCGCGCAGGTGCTCGAGGGCATCCAGGACGCCCTCCTGGAGCGGCGCTACGACCTCGCGCTGTACGGCGCGCCGCCGGAGTCGGCCGCCAGGCGCGAGATGTTCGAGCACTTCCTGGCGCGCAAGAGGTTCGACGGACTGATCGCGGTGGGCATCGAGCCGAGCGCGCACGAGCTCGAGCGCCTGGTGGCCTTCGGCAAGCCGGTCGTCGCCGTCGGCGGCTACGACATCGGCACAAACGCGGTGACGATCGACGATCAGGCAGCGGCGCGCATCGCCACCGATCACCTCGTCGGCCTCGGGCACCGCGAGATCGCGTTCCTCGGCGGCGACCCGGACGGCCGCCGCACGAGCTTCGGGGACGGCCGTCGCCTCCACGGCTACCGGGCGGCGATGTGCGACGCGGGCCTGGAGGCCCGGATGCGCCATGTGCCGTCCGAGGTCACCCTGCCGGGCGGGTACGGCGCCGCGGTCGAGCTGCTGGGCGACCGTCGCACGCGGCCGACCGCCATCGTCGGGGTGTGCGACGAGGTGGCCGTCGGCGCCATCATCGCCGCCCGCCGGCTCGGCATCCGCGTGCCGGAGCGCCTCAGCGTCGTCGGCATCGACGACCACGCCTACGCCGAGATGTTCTCGCTCACGACGCTGCAGCAGCGGCCCCACCAGCAGGGCCGCGCCGCGGTGCAGCTGCTCATGTGGCAGCTCGACGACCCCGGCGCGCCGACGCACCGGCTCTACGAGTCGTCACCGCTCGTGGTCCGCAACTCCACGGCCCCCGTCGACGACGAGGCGTCGGCGGTCATCGGCGTGGGGCCGTGGGGCGGCTCCTGATCGGCGGACATGACGAAGGCCCCGGATGCGTAGCATCCGGGGCCTTCGAATTCGCAGAAGCGAGATTACTTGAGGGTAACCGTCGCGCCGGCCTCCTGGAGGGCGGCCTGAGCCTTCTCGGCGGTCTCCTTGTTGGCGCCCTCGAGGACGGCCTTGGGAGCACCGTCGACGACGGCCTTCGCCTCACCGAGGCCGAGCGAGGTCAGCTCGCGGACGACCTTGATGACCTGGATCTTCTTGTCGCCGGCGGCCTCGAGGATGACGTCGAACGAGTCCTTCTCCTCGGCCTCCTCGGCGGGGGCACCACCGGCGGGAGCGCCGGCAGCGGCCACGGCCACGGGGGCGGCGGCGGTGACGTCGAAGGTCTCCTCGAACGCCTTGACGAACTCGCTGAGCTCGATGAGCGTGAGCTCCTTGAACGCGTCGAGCAGCTCCTCAGTGCTGAGCTTTGCCATGATGATTCTCCTTGATTGTGGTTTTGCTTAGCCGAGGCCCGTTCAGGCCGCGGACTCCTGCTTCTCGCGCAGTGCGTCGACCGTGCGAACGGCCTTCGACGGCAGTGCGTTGAAGACGTAGGCCGCCTTCGTCATCGAGGCCTTCATCGCGCCGGCGAGCTTCGCCAGCAGGACTTCACGGCTCTCGAGGTCGGCGAGCTTGTTGACCTCGTCCGCGCTCAGGGGGTTTCCGTCGAAGAAACCGCCCTTGATCACGAGAAGAGGGTGTGCCTTGGCGAAGGCGCGCAGACCCTTCGCGACGGCGACCGGGTCACCGTGCACGAACGCCACGGCCGACGGACCCTTGAGGTCGTCGTCCAGCGACGTGATCCCCGCGTTGTTCGCGGCGATCTTGGTCAGCGTGTTCTTCACCACGGCGTACTCCGCGTCCTGACGGATGCTGTTGCGCAGCTCCTTGAGCTGCGCAACCGTCAGACCGCGGTACTCGGTCAGCAGAACGGCGGTCGAGTCCTCGAAGTGCTTCGTGAGCTCGGCGACCGATGCTTCCTTCTGCGCCATGGCCACTCCTTGTGTGTACGAGACGCTCCGCGGTGGCGGGCGCCGGCCGGAGGCATCCGTCATCTGGTCTCGTCACGGGAATGAAAAAAGCTCCGGCGCAAGCGCACGGAGCAGAATCCTGGATCCAGGAGAATCGTTCGTGACACCTGCGCGGGCCCCTGCATTCGCAGTGCTTCGATCTCGTACGCTTACACGCACGTCGATGACCGGCGGTCTTCGGCTTCCCCAAGGGTACGCGATGCCGCCCCCTCCGCCAAATCGACGCCCCTCCCCCGGCCGCCCGGTCCCCCGGTCCCCCTCCTGCCCGGTGGCCTTCCTCCCCCCATCACTCCCCAACCCTCCGCCGACATCGCGGTATCTCGGCGAGAGACCACGTTGTCGGCGCCCAGAACATGGTTGCTCGCCGAGATCGCGGTTACTCGGAACGATGTTCCGGCACGGCGACGGCTACGGCAGGCGGATGCCGAATGCCGTGAGGCGCTCCGCGAGCGACTGGGCGGTGCGCAGGTGCTTGTCCTCTACGCGGACGAAACGCTGCTGGGTCGTGCCGCGGATCCAGTCCTCGCGACGCTTCTCGTCGAGGAGCACCTGCTGGAGCGTGCGCCCCGACCTCAACGCTTCATCCTCGTACTTCCCCATGCCGTCCACCTCGAGAAAGGTCCTCGCCTCCTCGATCTCGGCATCCACGCGATAGTCCTGACCCTCCGGCCCGGCCACCGGCACCTGCAGACGGACCCGCTCGAAGCCGAGCCCGTGCAGCAGAACTCGTGCAACGCTCTCGGCGGGCGACTCGGCGCGTCCATCCGCCACCTCGACCACCGTCGCGGCCTGCCTCACACCGCGCTTGCCTCTCGCTCGCGCCACTCGCGCGCGCATACGCTCCCGCCAATCCTCTGCCGCGTCCTCGTCATACGTACGGTCGCGGAACGCGACCTGGCGCAGCGCGGCGTCGGCTGCGGCGACGGCGGTCTCCAACCCGACAGAGCGGACGAGGTCGAACACCGTCCTGTCGAGCGTTGTCGTGCGGATGCCGTGCCGCTCTGTCACATCGTCCGCCGGCATGGCCTCCAGGTGACGCCGGAGACCGGTTCGGCTGGAGACGTGCTTGCCGCCCGGAAGGGTCACGTGGACGGCGCGAGGGACGTGGCGGTGAAGCGGGAGCTCCCACAGCACCGCACTCGACTCGCGGCATGCGACGCCACCGCCGCCACGCATCTCACCGAACGCTGCGGCCACCTCGACCCGATGCCGCGATTCGGGCCAGAGGTCCGCCCAGTCGGTCTCGAGGACATAGCAGTTGCGGTGCAGCCGGATGAGCGTTCCGTTCGCCAGCGCCCTCCTGACGTCTCGATCACCCCAGCGATTGCGGTCGAGCAGCTCGCGGGTGAGCACGGCGCGTCGTGCGTCGTCGAAACCGATGTGACGGGGCATCCGAGCAACGTCCCAGACGCCGGTCGCGAGAAGTCGTCGCCTGCTCCCTTCTGTGGATCCGATGAGCGGAACGCCGGCTCGTCCGATGCTGGGGAGGAGAGGCTCCCGGGCTCGGGATCAGCACCCCTGGGCTGCCGCGTCGCCGGCACACGTGGCCGAGTTCGCACGTCGTCGGCGAGTGACCACGTCCTCGGCGCCGAGAACGTGTCGGTTCGGCGAGAAACCGCGATGTCGGCACAAAGAGGGAGGGAGGGAGGGAGGGAGGGAGGGAGGGAGGGAGGGAGGGAGGGAGGGAGGGAGGGAGGGATGAGGGGCTACGCCGGGGGGGCGGGTGTCGCGGGCGGCGGATGTCGCGGCGGCGGCGTACGGTTGATCCGTGACACCCGAGCTCGCCGCCCGCATCGTCGCGGATTCCCGCGACCGGGTCGCGTGGGTCCGTGCGCGGTCGCGCGGCATCACCGCGACCGATGTCGCGGCGCTGACCTCCGACAGGGCGATCTCGCGCGCAGCCGACGCGAAGCTGATGGGCTCAGGGTTCTCCGGCAACGCCTACACCGCGCACGGCCGCGCGCGCGAGCCCGAGATCGCGGGGTGGGTCGCCGCTACGCACGGCATCCAGCCGTCGTCGGCGCTCTTCCACGCCGTCGTCGAGAAGCGCCATCTGGCCACACCCGACGGCATCGCGGTCGACGGCGCGGGCCGCGTCATGCTGGCCGAGATCAAGACGACCAACAAGGCGTGGCGCAGCATCCCCCGCTCCTACCTCCGCCAGGTGTGGTGGCAGCAGCACGTGCTCGGGGCCGAGCGCACGCTCGTCGCGTGGGAGCAGCATGACGGCTTCGTGCCGGTCGGCGACGAGCCGCGCTGCGCGTGGGTCGACCGCGACGAGGCCGAGATCGCGAAGCTGGTGCGCCTCGCCACCGCGCTCATCGACGAGCTCTATCTGCGCACGACGCGCGCGCGACGCACGGATGATCGGATGCCGCAGCCCCCGGCTCCGCCCCGCGAGCCGTTCCGCGCCCTCGCCCTCGCCGACTGAGTCCGCTCAGCGCAGGGTCGTGACCTGCTTGGCCGAGGCATCCCACACCCGCAGTCCCACCGCGTGCCCTCGAGCATGCCCGAGCTGCACCGCGCGCAGCGCGAGCGCCAGGCGTTCGGGATCGAGTCCGCGGGCGAGCGTCATGTGCGGCGACCAGCGGTCGGGCGCCGTGTTGGCGTAGTGCGGCTCGGGCGGGCCGATCCGCCACGCCACCTCCGCGTGGAACGCGAGCAGCGCTGCGACGGGCACGACCTGCCGGGTGAGGACCAGCCGCGGGCTGCGGCCGAAGAGCAGCACGCCGCCGAGCTCGAGCGGCAGCGGCAGGAGGTCGGCGATCCCCTCCAGCTCGCGCGGGTCGATGTGCTCCCGCACGGCGAGGGTGACGTGGGGGCGGTTGCTCGGCGCGGGGTTGCGCCCCGAACTCGGCAGCCCGGCGTCGATCAGGTGCGTCCAGTCCTCCCTCACAGCGCGGTCCACGGCGTCGTCGGGGACCAGCTCCACACTGAACACCTCTCCATCTTCCGCCGATCCGCGCCTCCCGGATGGTTGACACACCTCAACGATCAATCTATAGTTGATCCACATCAACTGTTGACTTCGGTCAACCAGCTTCCGGCGCCGCCGCCGATCCTCCCGTCCATCGCCTCGGAAAGACCATCCATGACTGAACCCACCCCCGCGACCGGATCGGTCGCCGCTGTCGACGACAGGCGCCGGCACCGCACGGTGCTGCAGGCGCTCACCGGCCTCCTGCTGGGCATGTTCGTGTCGATGCTCGCATCGACCGTCGTGTCGACCTCGCTGCCGGTCATCGTCCACGACCTGGGCGGCGACCAGGCGGCCTTCACCTGGGTCGTCACGGCGACCCTCCTGACGACGGCGATCTCGACTCCCATCTGGGGCAAGCTCGCCGACCTCTTCGACCGCAAGCTGCTGATCCAGCTCGCGATCGTGCTCTTCGTGCTGGCCACCGCGGCCGCGGGCTTCTCGCAGGACCCCGGCACGCTCATCGCGTTCCGCGCCGTGCAGGGCCTCGGCGCCGGCGGCCTCGCCGCGCTGAGCCAGGTCATCATGGCCGACATCATCAGCCCGCGCGAGCGGGGCCGCTACATGGGCCTGTTCGGCGCCGTCATGGCCGTGGCGACCGTCGGCGGGCCCCTCCTCGGCGGCTTCATCACCGACACCATCAACTGGCGCTGGAACTTCTTCATCGCGCTGCCCTTCGCCGTCGCGGCGCTCATCATCATGCAGCGCACGCTGCACCTTCCCGCCCGCCCGAAGCAGAAGGCGCGCATCGACTACGTCGGCATCGTGCTGCTGTCCACCGCCGTGTCGCTGCTGCTCATCTGGGTCACCGGCGCCGGAGACGACTACGAGTGGTGGAGCGTCGAGACGGCCCTCATGGTCGGGGGCGCGCTCCTTGCGGCCGTGCTCTTCGTGATCGTCGAGCTGCGGGCGAAGGAGCCCCTCATCCCGCTCACGCTCTTCCGCGACCGGACCTTCACGCTCGCCGTCGTGGCGTCGATCTCCATCGGCATCGCGATGTTCGGCACCTCGGTCTTCCTCAGCCAGTACATGCAGCTCGCGCGCGGGGCGACCCCGACGGAGGCGGGGCTCATGACCCTCCCGATGATCGGTGGCCTCCTGCTCGCGTCGATCGTGATCGGCGGCCTCGTGACCCGGCACGGCCACTGGAAGCCCTACCTCATCGCGGGCGGCGTGCTCCTCATCGCCGGCTCGTACCTGCTGTCGACCATCCACTACGACACGAACTTCGCGCTCGTCTCGCTCTACATGTTCCTGCTCGGCGCGGGCGTCGGCATGACGATGCAGAACCTCGTGCTCATCGTGCAGAACACCGCGAAGCCGAGCGAGATCGGGGTGGCGAGCTCGGGGGTCACCTTCTTCCGCAGCCTCGGCGGCACCGTCGGCGTCTCGGTGATGGGCGCCGCGCTGGCGGCGTCGGCGACGGACCTCTTCGCCGACCGCACGGACGACATCGCCGCAGCCATCATGACGCTCGGCGAGAAGGGCGCCGCCATCGCGGAGCAGCTCCAGTCCGGCACGATCCCGCAGGTCTCTGCGCTGCCCGAGGGCGTCCGCGTGATCGTCGAGGACATCTACGCGCAGGCCATCGCGCACTCGTTCCTCATCGCCGTGCCGCTGGCCGTCATCAGCCTCATCGCGATCCTCTTCCTGCCGAACGTGCCCCTGACCCGGATGACGACGAGCGAGCGCGTGCAGGCCAGCGAGGCCGACCTCGCGACGGTCTCGACGGCCGCGGGCATGGCGGCGCTGACGGCGACCGCTCCGCGGACGGGGAACACGGATGCCTCCGCCGCCGCCGCCGCACAGCCCGAACCGTCCGGCGACGCGTCGGACGAGGCATCCGTCCGCCGCTAATGTCGATCACGATGACCTCCCCCGACACCCGAGCGGCGCGCACCGAGGCGGTGCGCGCCCTCGAGGCGGAGTTCGGCGACCTGGTCACGCGCTTCCGGCGGGTGATCAGCGAGAACGCCAACAGGGTGAGCCCCGGCATGCTGCCGGGTGCCTACAAGGTGTTCACCACCATCGTCCGCCGGGAGCGGATCACCCTGTCGGCCCTCGCCGAAGTCCTGATGGCCGACAAGGGCCAGATCAGCCGCACGGTGCGCGAGCTGGAAGCACTCGGCCTCATCGAGCGCACGCCCGATCCGGACGACGGGCGCTCCCACCTGCTGTCGCCGACCGCGTTCGGGCTGGAACGCCTCGCCGAGGCGCGCGCACCGCAGGAGAACACGCTGGTCGACGCGCTCGCGGAGTGGCCGCTGGAGGACATCCGCAACCTCACGCGGCTGCTGCACGCCCTCACCGCGGGCGAGACGCCTCACCGCTGACGCCTGACCGCTGACGGCCGACGCCCCACAGGCGCTCTGCGGCTGGGCTTAGCACCGGCGTAACACGGTCGAGACGTGGGCAGGGTTGACTGGTGCCACGGGGATGGAATCCGGTGCCGACGGCGGCACGCCCGCGGAAGGAGTGCACGATGAGGATCCGGCCGCTGCGATCATCGCCCGACGTCCCGCTCACCGAGGTGGCCGACCCGCCCGAGACGATGCGGGCCATGGTCGTCGACGCGCCGGGGACGCCGGACGCGCTGCGCGCGGCATCCGTCCCCGTCCCCTCCCCCGTGCTCAGCGAGGTGCTCGTGCGGGTGGTGGCCGCGGGCGTGAACCCGATCGACGCCAAGACGCGGTCGGGCGCGGGGGTGTCCGCCTCCATCGGCGGGTATCCCGCCATCCCCGGGTTCGACTTCAGCGGGATCGTGGTGAAGAGCCCGTACGAGTCCCACCCGTTCCCGCCGGGAACCGAGGTGTTCGGCATGGCGGCGTTCCCGCGCACCGGCGGGACGTACGCGGACTACGTCGTCGCGCCGACGCTGTCGGTCGCCCGCAAGCCCGCCACGCTGTCGCACGTCGAGGCGGCGGGCGTGCCGTTGGCGGCCCTGACGGCCTGGGGGCTCGTGGTCGAGACCGCTCACGCGCACGAGGGTCAGCGCATGCTGATCCACGCCGGCAGCGGCGGCGTCGGTCACTTCGCGGTGCAGTTCGCCGCGTACTTCGGCGCGCACGTGACCGTGACGGCCTCCGCGCGCAACTCCTCGTGGCTGCGCGAGCTCGGCGCAGCGGTCGTCATCGACTACACGACCACGCGCTTCGAGGAGGTGGTCCCCGAGGTGGATGTCGTGATCGACCTCGTCGGAAACGTCTCCGCCGACACCGGCTCCCGCTCCCTCGAGGTGCTGCGCACGGGCGGGCTGTATGTTCTGGTGCCCACCGGCTCGTGGCCGGGGTACGCGGCGGCCGCGGCCGGGGCCGGCGTGCGCGCGACGTCGTACAAGGTCATCCCCGACGGCGGAGCGCTGGCGACGATCGCCCGCCTGCTGGACTCGGGAGCGGTCCAGGTCTACGTCGAGCAGGTCTTCGAGCTCGAGGAGGCGCCCGGCGCGCACCGCGCGATCGAGGCCGGTCACACGCGCGGCAAGGTCGTGCTCCGCGTCAGCGACGGCTGACCTGCAGTGTCACCGCACGGGCGCGAGCACGCGCCTGCCCTCGGCGACGACCTCGTCGGCGATGGCGTCCAGGAGCGGCGAGCGGAGGTTCCACTGCTGCCAGTGCAGCACCACGTCCACCGGGCGGCCGCCGAGCAGGACGAGCTCGCCGCGCTCGATCGCGTCGTGCGACTGGAACCGCGGCAGCATCGCCCAGCCCAGTCCGAGCCGCACGGCGGTCGCGAAGTCGTTCGAGGCCGGGACGTAGTGGCGCGGCGGCCGCGCCGGATCGACGCCCTGCGCCGAGAGCCACTCGTTCTGGAGGTCGTCGCGGCGGTCGAAGTCGACCACGGGTGCGGCGGTGAGGGCGGCGAGCGGCTCCCCGGCGAGCCAGCGCGCCGCGAAGCCCGGCGTGGCGACGGCCTCGTACCGCATGGCGCCGAGCACCGACGAGCGGCATCCGGGCACCGGCGCCGCCCGTGAGGTGACGGCGCCCATCACGGTTCCCGACTCCAGCAGCCCGGCCGTGAAGTCCTGGTCGTCGCGATGCAGGTCGAAGACGACCGGATGCCGTTGCGCGAGCCGGGCGAGCGGCTCGAGGAACCACGTCGCCAGGGAGTCGGCGTTGACGGCCAGCGGCACGCTCGCCAGCGCGGCGTCAGCGGGGTCCGCACCGAGCTCGGCGAGCGCGTCGTGCTCGAGCAGCGCCGTCTGGCGCGCCAGCCGGATGACCGACGCTCCGGCCTCGGTCGCGCGGGCGGGCTTCGAGCGCACCAGCAGGAGACGCCCCAGCTGCTCCTCCAGCGCCTTGATGCGCTGACTGACGGCGGACGGGGTGATGTGCAGTCGCCGGGCGGCGGCGTCGAGCGTGCCCTCGTCGACGACGACGGCCAGGGTCTCTGCCAGCTCGAAGGGGATGCGCATCATCAGTGGGGCTAATGGTACTGAAGAACCATGAGCTGGACTACGGACCAGCCGGCTCCTAGCGTCGAAGGGTGCTCAGTCCCCTCATCGCCGGCCTCGGCCTCGGCTTCTCCCTCATCATCGCCATCGGCGCGCAGAACCTCTTCGTGCTGCGGCAGGGACTCCGCCGGGAGCACGTCCTGGTCGTGGCGACGATCTGCGCCGTGTCCGACGCCGCGCTCATCGCGCTCGGGGTGTCGGGCATCGGACTCGTCCTGCAGGCGGTGCCGTGGCTGGTCGGCGTCGTGAGGTGGGCAGGGGCCGCGTTCCTCGTCGTCTACGGCCTCCTCGCAGCGCGGCGCGCCTGGCGGCCGACCGGCGACGTCCTGGGCGGCCAAGACGACCCGGATGCCGCGCACGACGTCGTCGGCGGCGGCGCCGTCGAGCTGCGATCGGGGGCCGAGGCACCGGCATCCGTCGCCACCCGCGTCCGCCCCGCCTCCGCCGCAACGGCGCGGGTGCTGCCTGTCGTCTTCACGTGCCTGGCACTGACGTGGCTCAACCCGCACGTGTACCTCGACACCGTGTTCCTCCTCGGCACGGTCGCCAACACGCACGGCGATCAGCGCTGGCTCTTCGCCGCCGGCGCGATGGCGGCGAGCTTCCTCTGGTTCTTCGGCCTCGCGTTCGGCGCGCGCCTGCTCGGCCGCTGGCTGTCGACGCCCCGCGCCTGGCGCATCCTCGACGCCGTGATCGCGGTCGTCATGATCGCGCTCGGCGTCTCACTGGTGCTCCCGCACTGACGAGCCGGACCCCACCGGGCTGCGCCGCACTCGGCTCAGCGCTCGATCTGCTCCCGACGAGCGACGACCAGAGCCCGCACCACGTCGTCCGGGAGCGGGTGCTCCGGCTGGTACCGGATCGTCCCCTTGTCCAGTCCGACACCGGGATGCCCCTCGAGCGCGCCCGACACGGCCGCGACAGCGTCCGGGCTGAAGGGATAGACGCCGATGTGCTTCTTCGCCCTCATCACGGAGACGAGCGGCTTGCCGCGGTAGACCAGCGCCGGCATCCCGTAGCCGGTCCCCTGTTCGGCATCGGGCGCCTCCTCGCGGGCGATCTCATAGATGCGCTCGACAGAGGGCCGATCGGCGGGATCGAGCCCTGCGAGCAGTTCGTCCACGGTTCCCATAGAGGCATCCTGGCATCCGGCGCTCGCACGCGTCACCATCGGCAGGGCACGATGGGCTCATGAGACGGGTGCACGTGACGGTCCGCGGCGAGGTGCAGGGCGTCGGCTACCGGTACACCATGCGCATGGTCGCCCGGGAAGCGGGGGTCGCCGGGTGGGTGCGCAATCGGCGCGACGGGGCGGTCGAGGCCGAGGTCGAGGGCACTCCCGGCCAGGTCGACGAGGTGCTCGCCTGGATGGCAGAGGGGCCGCCCGGGTCGCTCGTGGAGTCGGCGACGGTGACGGATGCCACGCCCACCGGCGAACGCGGCTTCGAGGTGCGCCCGACCGGCTGACTACTCGTCGTAGGGCCGGAGGATCCGGTCGATGAACCGCCTCGTGCGCTCATGCTTCGGAGCGGTGAACAGCTGCTGCGGCGCCCCGCGCTCGACGATGACGCCCTGGTCGAAGAAGACCACCTCGTCGGCGACCTGGCGCGCGAAGGCCAGCTCATGCGTGACGATGAGCATCGTCCAGCCCTCGTCGGCCAGCTCCTTCAGGACGGTGAGCACCTCGCCGACGAGCTCGGAGTCCAGGGCGCTCGTCGGCTCGTCGAAGAGCAGCAGCGCCGGCTGAAGGGCGAGCGCCCGCACGATGCCGACCCGCTGCTGCTGGCCGCCGGAGAGCTCGAACGGGTACGCATCGCGCTTCTCGCTCAGGCCCACGCGCTCGAGCAGCGCCTCCGCGCGCGCGATCGCCTCCCCTTTCGGCACGCCGTGCGCGTACACCGGCCCTTCGATGACGTTCTGCAGCACGGTGCGGTGCGGGAAGAGGTTGTGGTGCTGGAACACCATCGCCGACCGGTCGCGCAGCGCGATGCGGTCCGCCTTCGACACCGGGGCGGCGAAGTCCACCGCGGGTCCGCCGGTGAACGCGACGGTGCCCGCCTCAGGGATCTCGAGGCCGTTGAGCGAGCGCAGCACGGTCGTCTTGCCCGAGCCGCTCGGACCGATGAGCACCACGACTTCGCCACGGCGCACCTCGAGGTCCACGCCGTCGAGCACTCGGTTGTCGCCGAAGCTCTTCGTGAGCCCCGACACCGTCAGGAGCGGGCGGTCGTCGGCGGGCGCCGGAGGGGCCAGCGCGTCGTCGTGGGAGTGGTCAGTGGGCGACATAGCGGTCGAGCCTCCGTTCGATCGCGCTCTGGCCGGTGGAGAGCACCAGGCAGATCAGCCAGTAGATGAGGGCGGCCTCCAGGTAGATCGGGAGCACCTCGAACGAGAACGCGGCGATCTGCTGCGCCTGACGGAACATCTCGGTCACCAGGATCGTGGACGCGAGGGACGTGTCCTTCACCAGCGAGATGAAGGTGTTCGACAGCGGCGGCACGGACACCCTCGCCGCCTGGGGCAGCACGATCCTGGTGAGGGTGCGGGTCTGCGAGTACCCGACGGTGTGGGCGGCCTCCCACTGTCCCTTGGGCACCGAGAGGATCGCCGCGCGGACGATCTCGGCCGCGTAGCCGCCGACGTTGAGCGAGAAGGCGATGATCGCCGCCGGCCAGGGATCGATGACGATGCCGACCGACGGCATCCCGTAGAAGATCACGAACAGCTGCACCAGCAGCGGCGTGCCGCGGATCACCGAGACGTAGAACCGTCCGATGTTCGACAGCACGGGATTGCGCGACAGTCGCAGCAGCGCGATCGCCACGGCGATCACCATGCCGATCGCGAACGAGGCGATCGCAAGCGGGATCGTGCCGGTGATCGCCGCCAGCAGCAGCGGCCAGAACGAGTCGACGAGCAGAGTCCAGATGGTCTCGTCCATGGGCGCTCCTCCTTCGCACAGAGCCGCCGCCCGCCCAGGGCAGGGCGAGCGGCGGCTCGGGATGCACTACTCGGTGACGTCGGCTCCGAAGTACTTCTCGCTGATCTCGGCGAGGACGCCCTCCTCGCGGAGCTCGGCGAGGGCGCCGTCGATGGCCTCCGCGAGCGCTTCCTTGTCCTGGGTGAGCGCGAACGCGCTGAGGCCCGGCTCATCGGTCTCCGCGGCGATCTTCAGACCCGTCGGGCCCTCGCTCTTCTCGTAGTCGAGGAACGTCAGGTTGTCGTTGATGGTGGCGTCGACGCGGCCCTGCTGGAGCAGCGCCACGGCCTGCGCCCATCCCTCCACGGCCTCGATGGTGGCACCGCTCTCCTGGGCGAGCTCGTACCAGTTGCTCGTGAGGGACTGCGCGGTGGTCTTGCCCTCGAGGTCGTCGAAGCTCGTGATCGAGTCGTCGTCCTCGGGCACGACGATGACGCCGGGCGATACCGTGTAGGGCTCGCTGAAGAGGTACTTCTCCTGGCGCTCCGGGTTGATCGAGACCTGGTTGGCGATGACGTCGAAGCGGCCGGCGTCCAGCCCCGCGAAGATCGCGTCCCACTGGGTCTCCTGGAAGGAGACCTCGAGCCCGAGCTTGTCTGCGACGGCCTCGGCGATCTCGACGTCGAAGCCGACGAGGTCGCCCGACTCGTCGTGGTAGCTGAAGGGGCGGTAGGTGCCCTCGGTCGCGACGGTCAGCGTGCCCGCGGACACGAGACCGAGGTCGTCCGCCTCCGCGGACGCTGCGGGGTCGGCGGATCCGCCGCTGCTGCAGGCGGTGAGCGCGAGGGCGGCGGCGGTGGCGACGACGAGGGCGGTGATACTGCGGCGTGACATGTAGCTGTTCCTGGTGGGGTGAGTGCGAAGGACGCGCGAAGGGGTGGACGCGCGTCCTGGGGCCTTCCAGTACAACACGGGTCGCGCCGAGGCTCTTCCCCGCGTTACGCCGCGTTGCCTCCCGCCGCCTGCGGGACGCCCGCCCTCAGCTCGGCGAACACGTCCGTCGCATCGTCGAGGACCGCCAGGCCCGCGGCCTGCCCGGCCCACAGCGAGACCAGCTCGCCCTCGCCGCGCCGCGCGGCCTCCGTCCGGAACTGCCCCGTGAGCCAGTTCTGCGCGGGGAACGGCGCGATGACGCCGGCGGTCTCGAGAGCGCGCATCGCGCGGTTCGGGATGCCACGCGCCAGCCGTCCGCTCATGGCCCGGGAGAGCACGGTGCCGGTGTCGGCGGCACCGGCGATCGCCTGCCGGTGGGCGGCGGTCGCGGCGGACTGCCGCGTGCGGAGGAACGCCGACCCGACCTGCACGCCCGAGGCGCCCAGCGCGAACGCCGCGGCGACGCCACGCCGGTCGGCGATGCCGCCTGCCGCGATGACGGGCACCCGCACCGCGTCCACCACCTGCGGCACCAGCGCGAAGGTGCCGATGAGCGACTGCTCGGCCGGGCGCAGGAAGGAGACGCGGTGGCCGCCCGCCTCCGCGCCGGTGGCGACGACCGCGTCGACGCCGGCTGCGTCCAGCGCCACGGCCTCGGCCACCGTCGTGGCCGTGCCGATGAGCCGGATGCCACGGCTGTGCGCCGCGGCGACGAGCCGGTCGGAGGGCACGCCGAAGACCACGCTGAGCACCGCGGGCGCGGCATCCAGCACCGCCGTCACCTGGGCGTCGACGTCGGGCATGAACTCGAACGGCGGCGCCGGACGGGCCAGACCCAGCTCGTCGAAGAGCGGCGCGGCCGCCTCGATCGCGGGGCGGAGGTCGACGTCGCCGGGGGCCACCTCGTCGCCGGTGGGAAGCCACAGGTTGACGGCGAACGGTCGCGTGGTCGCAGACCGCAGCGCCGCGATCGTGTCGCTGATGCGGTCCGCCGAGTACCCGTAGAGCCCGTACGACCCGAGCCCCCCGGCGTCACTGACCGCCGCCGTGAGCTCCACCGACGACAGCCCGCCGAACGGGCCCAGCACGATGGGTACGTCGATGCCGAACAGGTCCTGAAGGGGCGTGGGCATGACTCCGACGCTACTCCGAACGCTCGGCGCCGCGCACAGAATCGCAGGCCCCGCCCGACACGCCGGATCGCGGCATCCGTCCCCCGGTGGGGATCATCCGACGTTGCGCCCGCCCACTCACGCCGCTCGGAGACGCCGAAGGCCCCACCCGAGCGGGTGGGGCCTTCGGACGGACCGTCGCTGCGACGGTCGAAGCGTCAGGCGAGCGCGTTGACGTCCAGCGGGATGCCGGGGCCGAACGTGGTCGACACGGCGCCCTTCTGGATGTAGCGGCCCTTCGAGCTGGACGGCTTCAGGCGCACGATCTCCTCGAGCGCGGCCTTGAGGTTCTCGTCGAGCTGCTCGGCCGAGAACGAGGCCTTGCCGACGACGAAGTGCACGTTGGCGTGCTTGTCGACGCGGAACTCGATCTTGCCGCCCTTGATCTCCTCGACGGCCTTTGCCGGGTTGGGGGTCACGGTGCCGGTCTTGGGGTTGGGCATGAGGCCGCGCGGACCCAGCACCTTGCCGAGGCGACCGACCTGGCCCATGAGCTCGGGCGTGGCGACGGCCGCGTCGAACGCGGTCCAGCCGCCGGCGACCTTCTCGATGAGCTCGGCGCCGCCGACCTCGTCGGCACCCGCGGCGATCGCGGCCTCAGCGGCCGGACCGGTCGCGAACACGATGACGCGGGCGGTCTTGCCGGTGCCGTGCGGGAGGATGACGGTGCCGCGCACCATCTGGTCCGCCTTGCGGGGGTCGACCGAGAGCTTGAGCGCGACCTCGACGGTCGAGTCGAACTTCGCCGAACCGGTCTCCTTCGCCAGGGCGACGGCCTCGGTGGGAGTGTAGAACTTGTCCGCCTCGATCTTGGCGGCAGCGGCCTGGAAGGCCTTGGACTTGGTAGCCATGGTTACTGTTCCCCTCAGTCCTCGACCGTGATGCCCATGGAGCGGGCGGTGCCGGCGATGATCTTCGAGGCGGCCTCGATGTCATTCGCGTTCAGGTCGGCCTGCTTGGTCTCGGCGATCTGACGCACCTGGTCCTTGGTGAGCTTGCCCACCTTGGTCGTGTGCGGCGTCGGCGAGCCCTTCTGCAGTCCGGCGGCCTTCTTGATGAGCTCGGCGGCCGGCGGGGTCTTCAGGATGAACGTGAAGCTGCGGTCCTCGTAGACGGTGATCTCCACGGGGATGACGTTGCCGCGCTGCGACTCGGTCGCGGCGTTGTACGCCTTGCAGAACTCCATGATGTTGACGCCATGCTGACCGAGCGCGGGGCCGATCGGCGGCGCCGGGTTGGCTGCACCGGCGTTGATCTGAAGCTTGATCAGGCCGGTCACCTTCTTCTTCGGTGCCATTCTTCTTCCTCTGTTTCGTGCGCCCGTGCGGGCACGCTTCCACGGATCAGGCGGACCCTGAATGTGGTGGGGATGGTCGCGCAGACACGCGCAACCGCTCTAGTCTACCGGATGCCGCGAGCCGCAGCATCCGCTCCCGCCCATTGGCCATCTGCGCGTGCCCCTTGGCCATCCGCGCGCGTACCGAATGACGGAGATGTGCCAGATGACGGATGCCGCGGGGGCGAGGCATCCGTCATCGTGCACATCTCTGTGGTCATGCGCATGACTGGTGAGCGTCATGCCGCGCGGTGACGGCCCTGGGGCCTGCGCGCGACGGTGAGCGTCATGCCGCGCGGTGAAGGCCCTGGGCGATGGCCCGCACGATCACGTCGTGCACCTCGGGCCACCGCGTGACCACCTGGACGTAGTCGATGCGGATCACGTGGAAACCCATCAGGGTCAGCCGCGCGTCGTGCGCGATATCGCTGCGCCGTTGCGCGCCGACGTGGTGGCCGCCGTCGATCTGGAGCACGAGCCTGTCTCCGATGAGGAAGTCGACCGGGTGACCGGCGAGCCAGACCTGCTGGCGGATCGGCAGCCGGAGGAAGCGCAGCCGCACCGGAATGAGCGTCTCGAGCCCCGAGTCGGAGTGCGACGAGCACTCGGCCAGGACATCTCGCGCAGACGAGGGCAGGGGCATCCTCTCAAAGGACCAACGCTCCACCAGCTCGAGCCGAAGCGCCGCCTCCCAGATCGTGAGCGCCTCCTCGCGCGGCAGGCACGCCGCGGCGATCACCAGCACGTTCTCGATCGGGTCGACCAGAGCGTCTGGATGCCTTGGCACGAGCGGCCGCGCCCAATGCACGTGGGTGTCCCGTTTGACCTCGCCGACGTGCCGGTGAGGAGGAGCAGCCACGTGCACGGGACGCTCCTCGAGAACCCACAGCCCGAGCCTTCGCGCCTGGGTGTGGCACGTGAGCACCACCCCGGCGCGTGCGGCCGCGACGAGGAGCGGATCGGCGCCGGGCATGGCGACCCAGCCGTTGCGCGGACGGGTCAGCGCTCGCGACGACACGGCATTCTCGATCGTGCGGCGCGAATGCCCCCGCGCCCGCAGCGAAGCGACGCGCGCAACCCCGCCCGCCGCGCGCACCTCGCCCAGAAGGTGATCCATGGCCTTCAGGGTGCGACATCCCGGGGGCCGCGCCGACAGTCACGCCCGCGACTGTGGAGAGCCGGGACCCTACCCAGCCCTGGGGAGGAGGCGCCGAGTCTTGGAGCCGGAGCCCTCCCCGGCCTGGGGAGGAGGCGCCGAGTCTCGGAGGCGGACCCCTCCTCGGCCTGGGCAGGAGGCGCCGAGTCTCGGAGCCGGGACCCTCCCCGGCCCTGGGGAGGAGGTGCCGAGTCCCGGCGACGTGGAGGGTCTCCTGCAGACGCGGAGCAGGACGCCGGAGATCTGCAGAATCACGGATGCCGCAAGCCCAGCGGATCCGGCATCCTGCGCTTCTCCGCACTCGCGCGCCGAAGCGTTCGGCACCGCCGACTGCCGCGCACGACGAAGCGCCCCGCCGATTCGGCGGGGCGCTTCGGAGAATCTCGATGAGTCAGAGCTTGGTGACCTGGTCGAACGACAGCTCGACCGGGGTCTCGCGCTCGAACAGCGAGACGAGGACCGTGAGCTTGCCGCTCTCGGGCTTGATCTCGCTGATCGTGCCGGGCAGACCCGCGAACGAGCCCTCCTTGATCGTGATGGTCTCGCCCACCTCGAAGTCGACCTCGGCGGGGATGACGCGGGCAGCGGCGGCAGCGCCCTTCTTGGCGGCACCGCCCTTGGCGCCGGCGACCTCCTTGACCTCGACGAGGCTCTTCAGCATGTTGAAGGCCTCCTCGAAGCGCAGCGGGGTCGGGTTGTGGGCGTTGCCCACGAAGCCGGTGACGCCGGGAGTGTGGCGGACGACCGACCAGGTGTCCTCGTTGAGCTCCATGCGCACGAGCACGTAGCCGGGGATCCGGACGCGCGTGACCATCTTGCGCTGCCCGTTCTTGATCTCGACGACGTCCTCCATCGGGACCTCGATCTGGTAGATGTCCTCCTCGACCTCGAGCGTCGACTTGCGCTGCTCGATGTTGGCCTTCACCTTGCGCTCGAAGCCGGCGTAGGAGTGGATGACGTACCACTTGCCCGGGAGGGTGCGCAGCTCGGCGCGGAACGCCTCGTACGGGTCCTCGTCCTCGTCGGACTCGTCGTCGGAGTCGGTCTCGACGGCGTCGGCCGCGGAGTCGGATGCCTCGTCGAGCTCCGGCTCGTCCTCGTCGCCGTTCACATCGGGGCCGTCGTAGGGGCTGACCTCGTCGGCGGCCTCGGCCTCCCGCTCGGCGACCTCCTCCGCGATGGAGTCGTTGATCACCTCGGCGGCAGCCTCGGTCTCGGCCGTCTCGTCCAGGTTGAGAGCGTCGTTCACGATGGCATCCGCCTCCGGGTCGTCGATGTCGATGTCGTCCAGGTCGGCGTCGTCCTCGTCGGCGTCGGCGTCGTCGACGATGTGGATGGCGAGGTGCTCGGCGGGCTCCACCGAGCGCTCCTCGGCGGCCAGGACGTTGCCCTCCTGCGCTTCGTCGTCCTCGGACGACTGCTCGGCGGCCGTCGCCCAATCGGCGTCGTCGACATATCTTTCAGTCACGTGAATTCTCTTCCGTTCCGTCCGCTTCCGGACCTGCGGCCGCCCGTGCCATGCACCGGCGAGCCGGGGCGCTCAGGATCAGGCGCCGGGCACTCCGAAGACGTAGGCCGTGATCCACACGAACAGCACGTCCAGGCCGTAGACGATCGCCATCATCACGACGACGAACCCCAGCACCACCGCCGTGTACTTCAGCAGCTCCTGGCGCGTCGGGGTGACGACCTTGCGGAGCTCGGCGAAGACCTGACGGATGAACAGGGCGATGCGAGCGAAGACGTTCGGCTTCTTCTCGCGAGGCGCCGCCGTTCCCTCAGTGGGGACGACTTCGCCCTTCGGCTCGTCCTGAACCATCGATGCCACCTGATTACCTTCCGTGAGCCGACGCGGGTCGGCCGCACATTACATGTCAACGCAGGGTGTTGTGTTCGACCGGAGCCATGTCACCGGTGTTGCGCTGATGCGCAGGGCGGACAGGAATCGAACCTGCAACCTGCGGTTTTGGAGACCGCTGCTCTGCCAATTGAGCTACCGCCCTAGAGACCCGGAGGTCTCGTGAAGCCCGCACTCTTCCCCTCTCACCGCGGCTTGAGGATGCGTGCCCGACCGGCGGGCACACCGAAAGAATGCAGAATTCAACTGCACCATCAAGTGTACGGCATGCCCGCGGAGCCCGCGAACCGGGGCGCTTCCGCAGGTGTGTCCCGGGCATGGCGCGACAGCGTCAGTACTGCTGCACGCCGTAGCGGTCGGGCTCGGGACCGCGCCGGAACGCGCGGCCCGAGATCGACGTCGCCTCGACGCGGACGTACGTGTACTTGAGGGTGGGGATCCAGGGCCGAAGACCCAGGCCGTCGGCGCGCTCCACGTCCGCGGAGCGGTCCAGCGGATGCGCGTGACCCCGCACGATGACGCTCCACGCCTCGGCGTCGGTGTGGTCGTCCACCTCGAACAGCACCTCGTCGTTCACGGTGAGCTCGAAGAGCTTGCTGCCCTGCGCGGTGCGGAACAGCACACCCTGACCGTCGACGACGTAGTTCACCGGGAAGATGTCCAGCACGTCGCCCACTCGAGTGACGAGCCGGCCGAGCTCCTGGGTGCGCAGGCGCTCCCAGCACTGCTCGTCGGCGAGTGCGACGACGGGGTCGGTTGTCTCTGCCATGCCCTTATCCTCGCGTTTCCGAGGTCGCGGCGACACCCCCGGATGGCGGTCCCGCCGTCCGGGGGTGGCGCGGGGAGGTCGCGGCGTCAGGGGGCGACGCGGATGAGCTTCTTGTTGACGAACTCGTCCGCGGCCAGCAGCCCCATCTCACGGCCGGTGCCGGAGCGCTTCACACCGCCGAAGGGCAGCTCGGGCGAGTCGGCGAGCACGATGTTGACGTAGACCATGCCGGCGTCGATCCTGTCCGCGATGCGCTGAGCCTGCTCGGGATCGGTCGTGTAGACGTACGACCCGAGGCCGAAGCTGGTGTCGTTGGCCACCTTGACCGCCTCGTCCTCGTCCGCGACCTTGTACACGACCCCCGCCGGCCCGAACAGCTCCTCGCGGTACACGTCCATCTCGGGCGTGACGTCGGTGAGCACCGTCGGCTCGTAGAACGCGCCGTCACGTGTGCCGCCGGCCACGAGCCGCGCCCCCTGCGCCACCGCCCGGTCGACCTGCTCCTGAAGGCGCTCGGCGGCCGCCAGCGACGACAGCGGACCGAGGACGGTGTCGTCGGCGAACGGGTCGCCCATCTTCGACGCAGTCATCGCCTCGGTGAACTTCTCGAGGAAGGCGTCGTAGAGGCCCTCCTGCACGATGAAGCGCTTCGGGGCGTTGCACGACTGGCCGTTGTTGTCCATGCGCGCCTCGACGGCGGCGGCGACCGTCGCGTCCAGGTCGTCGGTGGACAGCACGATGAACGGGTCGGATCCGCCGAGCTCGAGCGCGACCTTCTTCAGGTTCTGTCCGGCCAGCGCCGCCACGGCGGACCCCGCCCGCTCCGAGCCGGTCACCGAGACGCCCTGCACCCGCCGGTCGGCGATGATGGCGGCCGCCTGGTCGTTGGTGGCGTACACGTTCGTGTAGACGCCCTCGCCGAGCCCGGCATCCGCGTACATCCGCTCGATGGCCGCGGCCGACTCGGGGCACTGCGGTGCGTGCTTGAGGAGGATCGTGTTCCCCACCACCACGTTGGGCGCTGCGAAGCGGGCGACCTGATAGTAGGGGAAGTTCCACGGCATGATGCCCAGGAGCGCCCCGAGCGGGCTGCGGCGGATGACCGCGGTGCCCTCGCCGAGGATGTCGATCGGCTGGTCGGCCGTGATCGTCTCGGCGTTGTCGGCGTAGTACTCCGTGATGTCGGCGGCGAAGTCCACTTCGCCCAGCGCGGCCGACAGCGGCTTGCCCATCTCGCGCACGATGATCGCCGCCAGCTCGTCGCGGCGCTCGCGGTGAAGCTCGGCGACCTTGCGGATGCGCGCCGCGCGCTCGGCGACGGGCACGTCGCGCCACGTGCGGTACGCGGCATCCGCCTTCGCGATCGCTGCCTCCAGGGCCTCGTCGGTAATGGTGGGATAGGTGGCCAGGGTCTCTCCCGTGGCCGGGTTGACGACGGCGTAGTCGGTCATGCTTCCTCTCCGATCGGATGGATTGGGGACAGTCTGCCCGTCAGCGGCGGGCGCGTCGAAGGCTTTCGGGCGCGTCGATACCGAGTGTCTCACCGCGGAAGAACGCCGGACGCTTGATCGCCTGCCAGATCATGATCACGATGCCGAGACCGATGATCAGCACGCCGAGCACGAAGACGCTGCCGAGGCCGAACCACTCGGTGCCGCTGCCGTACGCCGGGTCGAGGCTCTCGACGAGGGTGATCACGAACAGCGCGACGAGGATGACGCCGCCCACCAGAGGGAACAGCAGGGTGAAGAAGAAGGTGCGCGCCGAGTCGAACCACTGCCTGCGGAAGTACCAGACGCACGCGAACGCGGTGATGCCGTAGTAGAAGCAGATCATCATGCCGAGCGTCGTGATCGTGTCCCACAGCACGTTCTCGTTGATGAACCGCATCACGGCGTAGAACACCGACGCGACGACGGCGGAGACGATGGTGGCGTAGCCGGGCGTGAAGAAGCGCGGCGAGACCCTCGCGAACGCCGGCGGCAGCGCCCCGTAGTGCCCCATGGCGAGAAGCGTTCGCGCGGGGCCGACGAACGTCGACTGCAGCGACGACGCCGAGCTCGTGAGCACGGCCAGCGACACCAGGAACGCCAGCGGCCCCAGGATCGGGCCCGACAGGTAGAAGAAGACGTTCGCCTGGATGTCGGGGTTCCCGAGCCCGAGGCCCTCCTCTCCCGTGCCCGCGAACGCCAGCAGCGCCACCGAGATCAGCAGGTACAGCGTGACGATGGTGACCACGGTGACGGTGGCCGCGCGGCCCGGGGTCTTCTCGGGGTTGCGGGTCTCCTCGTTCATGGTGAGGGTGACGTCCCATCCCCAGAAGATGAAGATCGACAGCGACAGGCCCGCGACGATCGCGAGCGGCGGCGTCACGACGAGCGGGTTGAACCAGGATGCCTCGACGGGACTCGCGTCGAAGGCGGTGCCGTTCGCGACGTGCACGAACGCCGCGATCGAGAAGACCACCAGCACCAGCACCTGGAAGCTCACGAGCACATACTGCAGCTTCTGCGTGGTCTGCATGTCGCGGTACGAGATGTACGTCGCGCCGAGCATGAACAGCAGACAGACCGCGACGTTGATGAACGGGTTGAAGGCGAGCTCGGCGATGGTCCCCGGACTGCCCGCGAGCTGGTCGATGAGGAGGAAGAGGAACTCCACGGCGATGCCGGCGAGATTCGACAGCACGAGGATCGTGGCTGCGACGAGCCCCCAGCCCGCCATCCAGCCCACCCACGGCCCGAAGGCGCGCGCCGCCCACGTGAACGACGTGCCCGAGTCGGGCATCGAGCGGTTGAGCTCGCGGTAGCCGAATGCGACGAGCAGCATCGGGATGAAGCCGAGCAGGATGATCGCCGGCACCTGGAACCCGACCTCCGACACGGTGGGGCCGAGCGCCGCGGTGAGGGTGTAGGCGGGCGCGATGCACGAGATGCCGATGACGACGGCGCCGATGAGACCGACCGTTCCGGCGCTCAGCCCCTTCTTCGACAGTCCGCCCGTGAGCGGCGCGGATGCCTCGGCGAGAGGCATCCGCGATTCCTGGCCAGCGCTCATCGCTGTGCTCCGTTCTTGCTCTCATGGCGGGTGCGGGGCACGACCACCATCGGTACGGTCAGCTCGTGCAGCATCTTCGCCGCGGTCGAGCCGAGGAACAGCCGACGAGGCTGCGCGAGACGGCTGGAGCCCACGACCGCGAGCTCGCGGGGGTCCCACGAGAGGTCGGCGACGGCGTCCTCGATGCTGTCGCCGAGCGCCACCACGGAGTCGGCGTGGATGCCCTCGGGTAACGCGGCCCGCACGTGGACGTAGACCTCGTCGGCGTGCTGCGCGGCCGACTCGTTGCCCGCGAGGCCCGCCGGCAGGTCGAGCGCCACCAGCGACACCAGGCGCAGCTCGGCGCCGGTCGCCTTGGCCAGCGCGATGCTCTCGTCCAGCAGCACGTCGGCGCCTGGGCGCAGCCCGATGGCGGCGGTGATGCGGCTGACGCCGCCGGCGGGGTCTATGCGGCGCGTCCCCTCGGGGGCGAGTGCGACCGGGACGTCGGCGGAGTGCAGGAGCTCGCTGGCGACGGTGCCCAGGCGGTGCCGGCCCCGCAGCCCGCCGTTGGCCGCGCCGACGACGATGAGCGAGGCGCCGGACTCGTGGGCGCACTCGAGCAGCCCCTCGGCGAAGGACTCCGCACGCCGGACGTGCGACTCGTGCTCGACCCCGTCGATGACGCGGTTCGAGGCGTCGGCCAGCCAGCCCTCGGCCTGCTCCTGGATGTAGCGGTCGTACGAGGCGTTGGGGGGCGTGATGACGCTCCGCTCCTCACTGGGGAGCACGACGACGAGGTCCAGGACCGCGCCCGTCGCCTTGGCCAGGCGCATGCCGAGTGAGAGCGCGTCGGCGCCGGCATCCGTCGCGGTGTAGCCGACGACGATCCGCGCGCTCATCGGCGGGCCGCCTCGACGATGCTGCCGGCGACGAGGCGACCCATGCGGATCGCGCCGTCGACGTGCTGGTAGCCGGCGCCGGCCATGTCGCTGCACGCGAAGTGGATGGGCCCGACCGGCGTGCGCAGGTCTGCGCCGTAACGGGCGAGGCCGCCGAGGTCGAAGCTGGCGGCGTAGGCGCCGCGGGTCCACTCCTCGGCGCCCCAGTCGCTCTCGAAGTACACGAGCGGCGTCTTCGCCTCGGGGCCGTAGTAGTGCGACAGCGACTCGAGGATGCGCTCCCTGCGCTCCTCGGCCGGCACGCGGAAGAGGTCGTCGGCGTTGCGGTCCGACACGAAGCCGACGAGGGTGCCGCGCTCGTCGCCGTGGTTGGTGTTGTCGTAGGCCTCGTGCGAGATCTCGTACGGGCTGAACGCGGTGCCCGACAGGCCCTGGTCGCGCCAGAAGGGACGGTCGTAGACGGCGTGGACCTTGATCACGAAGCCCATCGAGATGTGCTGGTGCATCTGCTGCTTCAGGCGCGGCAGGGCCGGCTGGAACTCGATCCACGGATAGAGGATCGGGGCGTGCGCGAGCACCACGAAGCGGGCGCGCACCTGGAGCCCCTGGTCGGTGACGACGCGCACGCTCTCGTCGGACCAGTGCACCTCGTTGACGGGCTGGCCGAGCAGGACGTCGTCGCCCAGCCGCTCCGCCAGCAGCAGCGGAACCTGCTGCAGGCCGCCCACGACGCGCTCGTCGAGGATGAAGTCGGCGTCCACGAGGTGCGAGAAGCTGCCGGCGCTGGCGGCCATGAGCAGGGCCTGCAGGGTCGAGAACGCATAGGCGGGCTTGGTCAGCATCGCGCCGGCGATGAAGAGCGCGATGTTGTCGCGCGCCTCGGCGTCGTCGGTCTGGGCTTCGAGCCACGCCTCGAACGAGACGCGGTCCAGTTCCTCGGCGTCGGGGTGCTCCCACGGCTTGTCGGGATCGATCTCGGCGACCATGCCGTCGAGCAGCTCGATGAGACGGACGATCTCCTTCTCGGTCTCGGGCGCTACCGGGAAGATCTCGCCGGTGAAGCGCTTGAGCTCGCCGTCCCGGCCGATGTAGACCGAGTCCCCCTCGCGGTAGCGGCTGTAGGTCTCCAGCCCCAGCTCGGCGAGGGTCTCCTTCAGCGCGTCCTGATCGGGCGAGACCCACTGACCGCCGATCTCGAGCATGGCCCCGTCGACGACGTCGGTCCACAGGCGCCCGCCCACGCGGTCGCGCGCCTCGAGCACGACGACCGAGAGGCCTGCCTTCTTCAGCTCGTTGGCGGCGGTCAGGCCGGCGGCTCCGGCGCCGACGATGACGACATCGCGGCTCAACTCGGTCATTCGGACTCCTTCGTCGAGTTCTCTTCGTCAGGTCTGCGCGCCGTGGAGCGCAGGACACGGATGCCGCGGATCACGCAGCCGCGAGTGCGGCGGCGACGACGTCCAGGCCCTCGTGGAGCAGGTCGTCGGTGATCGACAGCGGCGGCAGGAAGCGGATGACGTTCCCGTACGTGCCGCAGGTGAGCACGATGACGCCCTGTGCGATGCAGGCCTTCGCGACCGCGGCGGTGAGCGCGGCATCCGGCTCTCCGGTCGCGGGATCCACGAACTCTGCGGCGATCATCGCGCCGTGCCCGCGCACGTCTCCCACGCGCGGGTCGGCGGCCTGCAGCCCGCGCAGCCGTTCGGTGAGGACGGCCTCGATCTCGCGGGCGCGCTCGAGCATCCCGTCGTTCTCGAAGACGTCGATGGCGGCCAGGGCCGCGGCGCACGCGATCGGGTTCCCGCCGTAGGTTCCGCCGAGGCCGCCGGCGTGCGACGCGTCCATGATCTCGGCCCGGCCGGTGACCGCAGCCAGCGGCAGGCCGCCCGCGATGCCCTTGGCGGTGGTGATGAGGTCGGGGACGATGCCGAACACCTCGCTGGCGAACATGCGGCCGGTGCGGGCGAAGCCGGTCTGGATCTCGTCGGCGATGAAGACGACGCCGTTGGCGCGGCACCAGTCGACGATGGCGGGGAGGAATCCGTCCGCCGGAACGATGAAGCCGCCCTCGCCCTGGATGGGCTCGATGATCACCGCGGCGAGGTTGTCGGCGCCGACCTGCTTCTCGATGAGCGAGATGGCCTTCTTCGCCGCCTCGGCACCGCTCAGTCCGTCGCGGTACGGGTACGACAGCGGTGCGCGGTAGATCTCCGAGGCGAAGGGACCGAAGCCGTGCTTGTACGGCATCGACTTCGCCGTCAGCGCCATCGTGAGGTTGGTGCGGCCGTGATAGCCGTGGTCGAACGCCACGACAGCGGGCTTGCCGGTGTACTTGCGGGCGATCTTGACCGCGTTCTCCACCGCCTCGGCGCCCGAGTTGAACAGCGCGCTCTTCTTGGCGTGGTCGCCGGGGGTGATCCGGTTGAGCGCCTCGGCGACCGACACATACGAGTCGTACGGCGCGATCATGAAGCACGTGTGGGTGAACTGCGCGACCTGCTCCTGAACGGCCTTCACGACCTTCGGATGCGCGTTGCCGATGGTGGTGACGGCGATGCCCGAGCCCAGGTCGATGAGCGAGTTGCCGTCGGCGTCGACGATGACGCCGCCGCCGGCAGCCACGGCGTGCACCGGTGCGGTGTGGCCGACACCGGCGGCCACGGCGCCCGCCTTGCGGTCGAGCAGCTCCTGCGACCGGGGACCCGGGATGCTCGTGACGAGGCGTCGCTGCTGAGGCAGGGTGGGACCGCCGAGGGGCGTTTCGGTGAGGGTGTCGGCTGCGCTGCTCATGGAGGGGAGCGTATGTCGGCCGTTTCCGACGCCGCACCTTCCCGGCCGTACATTCTCGATGGACCGCTGTACGAAACGTACACTCGGAGCATCATGGACGCCGACGCCCCCACGCTGCGCGCACTGCTCGCACGCCGAGATCTGCAGCTGTCACTGGCGATCGACGACGTCGATCCGGCGGCCCTGGACCGAGCGATCCGATGGGTGCACAGCTCGGATCTCGCCGACCCGACACCGTTCCTCTCCGAGGGGCTCGTGCTGCTCACGACCGGGACCCAGTTCCCCCACGGCGACGACGGCGGCGCGGACGCGGCCGAGGTGTACCGCGCGTACGTGCGCCGCCTCTCGGCGCGGGGCGTGGTAGGTCTCGGCTTCGGCACCGAGGTCGTGCGCGCCGGCATCCCACCGGCGCTCGTCGACGCGTGCACGGATGAGCGGATGCCCCTGTTCGAGGTCCCCTACCGCACGCCGTTCATCGCCGTGGCGCGGGCGAACGCCGAGGCGATCGCGGCCGAGGCGTATGCCCGGCGCAGCTGGGCGCTGGCCGCTCAGCGGGCGATCGCGCTCGCCGCGCTCCGGCCGGACGGCCTCGGGGCGACGGTGGCGGAGCTCGCCAAGCAGCTCGACACCTGGGTGGGCATGTTCGACGCGGCCGGAGAGCTGTCGCGCGAGCACCCGGCCGGGAGTCTCGGCCACGACACGGCGGCCGCGCTGCAACGCGAGGTGACGGGCGTGCTCCACCGCGGGGCGCGCGCGGGATCGTCCCTGCACATCGGCCAGACCCCGTTCACGCTCCAGACGCTCGGGCGCGGCGGGCACCTCCGCGGCGTGATCGCGATCGCCGCGGGGGACCTCGACCAGGAGGGACGCGTCGTCGTGACAGCCGTCATCGCGATGGCCGGCCTGGCCCTCGAGCAGCAGCAGGGCCTGGCGCGGGCGCGCTCGGCGCTGCGCGCGGGGCTCGCGCAGTCGCTCATGACCGGCGACCCCGGCCTCGCCCGGCGGACGTCGCGCGAGCTGTGGGGGCCGCTGCCGTCCGCGCCGATCATGGTCGGACTGACGGATGCCTCCGCCCTGCGCGTCGACGGCATCGCCGAGATGCTCGAGCTGTGGGCGGAGGAGCGGCGCGGCGCGCTGTTCTTCGGCCGCGGCGACGACGGCATCGTGCTCGTGGTCCCGTCGGACGACCGCTCGGCCGTGGACGAGCTCGCCGACCGCTTCGACGTGCGGGTGGGACTCTCGGACCCGACCGGCTACGACGGGTTCGCCGCGGCGGTGGGCCAGGCACGGGTCGCGCGAGATCGCGGTCTCGCCCCGGTGACGGCGTTCGCCGACGTGTCGGGCGCGGGCGTCCTGTCCGCCCTCGGGGATGAGGCGCGCGCCCTCGCACGGGCCGAGCTCGCTCCCCTCGTGGATCACGACGCGGCGCAGGGCACGCGGCTCCTCGAGACGCTGCGGGTGTGGCTCGACGAGGACTGCTCGCACGAAGCATCCGCTCGATCCCTCGGCGTGCATCGCCACACCGTGCGCACCCGCCTGGCGCTCATCGAACGGGTCCTCGGGCGCGATCTGACGTCGTTCGCGACGCGCGCGGAGCTGTGGGCCGCGTTGCGCGCGCTGGAGGACTGAGCGCTCGAACCATGCGGCGGTCGCGCGCCGTACACCGGATACGGGTGGACGCCGCGAATCGGACGGATCGACGACCCCTCGGCGCCGGCGTGCGCGGACGGCGGCGGTAGCCTGTGCGCGTGCCGCCGACCCGAGACCTCGATGACATCCGCAACGGCGACGTGTCGTGGTGGTGGCGCAGCGCCGGCGGGACTCCTGCCCCGCGACCGCCGCTGAACGGCGACCTGCA
This sequence comes from Microbacterium sp. CCNWLW41, assembly GCF_037083505.1. Classification (NCBI taxonomy): domain Bacteria; kingdom Bacillati; phylum Actinomycetota; class Actinomycetes; order Micrococcales; family Microbacteriaceae; genus Microbacterium; species Microbacterium sp. CCNWLW41. The sequence goes on along the minus strand of NZ_JBAOJP010000001.1, from coordinate 1,580,479 downwards.
GGCCGACGTGGCGATCGTCGGCGCGGGCTACACCGGCCTGTGGACCGCCTACTACCTCAAGCGCGCCCAGCCCGACCTGCGGGTGGTCGTGCTCGAGCAGCGCTTCGCCGGGTTCGGGGCGTCCGGCCGCAACGGCGGATGGCTCACGAACACCGTCACGGGCGGCCGCGACGCGTTCGCGGCCTCGCGCGGGCGCGACGCGGCCATCGCGCAGCAGCGGGCGCTCAACCAGACCGTCGACGAGGTCATCGGCGTCGCGCAGCGCGAGGGCATCGAGGCCGACATCGCGAAGGGCGGCGAGCTGAACGTCGCCCGCTCCGCCGCGCAGCTCGCCCGCCTGCGGGCCGCCGTCGCGCACGACCGCTCGTGGCCCCACACCGACATCGAGGAGTGGGATGCCGCGGCCACGGCATCCCGTCTCCGCATCGACGGCGCGCTCGGGGCCGCCTGGCATCCGCACTGCGCACGCGTGCACCCCGTGAAGCTGGCCGCCGGGCTCGCCGAGGCCGTCGAGCGCCTGGGCGTGACCGTCTTCGAGGACACGCGCGTGACCGAGATCACGCCGGGCCGCGCGGTGACCGACCGCGGCACGGTGCGGGCGGCACACGTCCTGCGTGCGACCGAGGGGTTCACGCCCGACCTGCGAGGGCACCACCGCGCGGTGCTCCCGATGAACTCGTCGATGATCGTGACCGATCCGATCCCCGCTGCGGTGTGGGAGCGGATCGGCTGGGAGGGCCGTGAGACGCTCGGCGACTTCGCCCACGTCTACATGTACGCCCAGCGCACCGCCGACGACCGCATCGCGTTCGGCGGCAGAGGCGTCCCGTACCGCTACGGCTCGCGCGTCGACACGGACGGACGCACCCAGGAGCGCACGATCAGCTCGCTCACCCGGCTGCTGCGGCGGTTCTTCCCGGATGCCGCGGACGTGCCGATCGCGCACGCCTGGGCGGGCGTGCTCGGCGTCCCGCGGGACTGGACGGCCTCCGTCGCGCATGACCCGGCGACCGGCCTGGGCTGGGCGGGCGGCTATGTCGGCACCGGCGTGACGGCGACGAACCTCGCCGGCCGCACGCTGGCCGACCTCGTGCTCGCGCGCGACACCGAGCTCACCCGGCTGCCGTGGGTCGGGCACCATGCCCGGCGCTGGGAGGTCGAGCCGCTGCGGTGGGTCGCGGTGCACGCGATCTACACGGCGTACCGGGTGGCGGACCGGGTCGAGGACGCGCGGTCGTCGCCGCGCACCGCGTGGCCGGCTCACGTCGCCGGCTGGGTCGCCGGCCGGCACTGACGATCAGCGCGGCGCGTGCGCCTCGAGGAACTCGTAGACGTCGGTCGTGTCGACCCCGGGGAACGCCCCCGTCGGCAGGGTGGCCAGGAGGGTTCTCGGCGTCCGCACGTTCGGCCACGACTGTTCGCGCCAGGCCGCCTCGAGGTCGGCAGGGGCCCGGCGGCAGCAGACCTCGACGGAGTGCTTCGACACCCCGCGGTTCGTCGTGTCGCGGCCGAGGAACCACCGGGTGTCGTCGAACCGCACACCCACCGACACCGAGTGGGCGCCCTCGCTCGACAGCTCCACGCGGGCGGTGCACCAGTACGTCCCGTTGCCCGTGTCGGTGTACTGGTAGTACGGGTTGAAGTGGTCGTCGACGTCGAAGACGACGCGCGACGTCCACTTGCGGCAGCACATCTGGCCCTCGATCGCGCCGAGGCGGTCCGTGGGGAAGTTGACGTCGTCGTTCTCGTACGCCTTGGTGATGGTGCCCGACTCATGCACCTTGAGGAAGTGCACCGGGATGCCGAGGTGCACGGTCGCCAGGTTCGTGAAGCGGTGCGCAGCCGTCTCGTACGAGACCGAGTACGCGTCGCGGAGGTCCTCGATCGAGATCGCGCGGTCCTTCTTGGCCTCCTGCAAGAACGGCACGACATGGGCCTCGGGGATGAGCAGCGCCCCGGTGAGGTAGTTCGTCTCGACGCGCTGACGGAGGAACTCCGCGTACGACGTCGGCTCGCGGTGGCCGAGGATGCGGCTCGACAGCGCCTGCAGCAGTGCGGTGCGGGGGTCTCCCTTGGCCGTGACCCGGCTGGAGAGGTAAAGGCGGCCGTTCTTGATGTCGGCGACCGAGCGCGTCGTCTGCGGCAGGTCGGGCACGTAGTGGAGAGTGAAGCCGAGGTGGGCGGCGATGTCGGATGCCGTGCGCTGCGTCAGCGGACCCCCCGGGTGGTCGACGGCATCGAGGAGCCGGCGCGCCTCGATCTCCAGCTCGGGGAAGTAGTTGTTCTGCGTGCGCATCAGCCGCCGCAGCGCCACGTTCGCCCGCCGGGCCTCCTCCGGCGTCGCGGCCCGCTCGTCGCGGAGACGCTCGATCTCGCCCTGCAGGGCCAGCATCGCCTTCAGCGCCTCGGTCGGCACCGCCTTGCCGATACGGAAAGGCGGGATCCCCAGCGCCTGGAACGTCTGGCCGCGCATGGCGCGTTCGAGGGAGATCTCGAGCGTTGCGCGCTCGTCCAGCGGCTCCGACTCGAGGATCGCCTCGATCGACGAGCCCAGCGCGCGGGCGATCGCCTGCAACAGCGTCAGCTTCGGCTCGCGGCGCCCGTTCTCGATCATCGACAGCTGGCTCGGCGCGCGGTCCACGGCCGCGGCGAGCTCCTCCAGCGTCATGCCGCGGTCGGTGCGCAGCTGCCGGATGCGGCGGCCGATGGTGAGCGGGTCCACCCCGCCATCGTCGGGGACTTCTGCGGCGGCATCCCTGGTCAGCGTCGTCGTCATGGGCCGATTCTGTCACGAAAACAGAAATAGACGAAAACTTCACAGCCTGATTCGTCAGGTAGTTCCCCGAACTTCACCGCAGAGTGGTCTCACGACATACCGCCGATCGGCCCAGAACGCAGATCAGGGGCAACCGCGAATCCGGCCCACACGCCGGATCGCGGCATCCCACTCTCCACGCACTGCTCACAGGAAGACAGGGACCATGACACCTGCAACCGCCACCCCGATGCGTACGCGCACCGGACCGATCCCCACCCAGACGCACGAGCCCTCGATCGAGATCGCCGGGCGCCTCGGCCCCCGCTACGACGAGATCCTGACCCCCGCGGCTCTGGCGTTCCTCACCGAACTGCACCACCGCTTCGGCGCCCGCCGGCACGACCGGCTCGCCGACCGCATGCGCCGCCGGTTCGAGATCGGCAACGGCCACGACCCGCAGTTCCGCGACGAGACCCGGCACATCCGTGAGGACGCGCAGTGGAAGGTCGCCGGCGCGGGCCCCGGGCTCGAGGACCGCCGCGTCGAGATCACCGGCCCGACCGACCCCAAGATGACCATCAATGCGCTGAACTCGGGCGCGAAGGTGTGGCTCGCCGACCAGGAGGACGCCACCAGCCCGACGTGGAAGAACGTGATCGAGGGGCAGCTGAGCCTGCGCGACGCGATCCGCGGCGAGCTCTCGTTCACCAGCCCGGAGGGCAAGCGGTACGAGGTGACCGCGACCGAGACCCCGACGATCGTGATGCGACCGCGCGGGTGGCACCTGCCCGAGCAGCACCTCCGCTTCACCGACCGCGCCGGCCGCACGATGGCGGCATCCGGCTCGCTCGTCGATTTCGGGCTGTACTTCTTCCACAACGCCCAGGCGCTGATCGCGAACGGCCGAGGCCCGTACTTCTACATCGCCAAGCTCGAATCGAGCGAGGAGGCGAAGCTCTGGGACGACGTCTTCACCTTCAGCGAGCGCTACATCGGCATCCCGCACGGCACCATCCGCGCGACGGTGCTCATCGAGACGCTGCCGGCCGCGTTCGAGATGGAGGAGATCCTCTTCGAGCTGCGCGACCACTGCGCGGGCCTGAACGCCGGCCGCTGGGACTACATCTTCTCGATCATCAAGAACTACCGCGGCCGCGGCGCGCGCTTCGTGCTGCCGGACCGCAGCGAGGTCACGATGACGGTGCCGTTCATGCGGGCCTACACCGAGCTGCTCGTGCAGACGTGCCACAAGCGCGGCGCCTTCGCGATCGGCGGCATGAGCGCCTTCATCCCGAACCGCCGTGATCCCGAGGTGACCGAGCGCGCGTTCGAGAAGGTCGCCGCTGACAAGAAGCGCGAGGCCGGTGACGGCTTCGACGGCACGTGGGTGGCGCACCCCGACCTCATCCCGGTGGCGCGCGCCGAGTTCGACGCGGTGCTGGGCGACCGGCCCAACCAGCTCGACCGTCAGCGCCCCGAGGTGGAGGTGCGGGCCGCCGACCTGATCGACGTCCACATCGGCCGCCCGATCACGAGCGCCGGCGTGCACGGCAACGTCTCGGTGGCCATCCGCTACATCGAGGCGTGGCTGCGGGGCCTGGGCGCCGTCGCGATCGACAACCTCATGGAGGATGCGGCCACTGCCGAGATCTCGCGCTCGCAGGTGTGGCAGTGGATCCATCAGGACCGCACGACCGAGGACGGCACCCCGATCACCCGCGAGCACGTCGAGGGCCTGATCGCACAGGTGCTCGGCGAGGTGGACCGCCGCGACGGAGACCGCTTCGACGACGCGGCCGAAATCTTCCGCGACGTCGCCCTCGGCCGGGACTTCCCGGCGTTCCTGACGCTGCCCGCGTACTCGCGCTTCCTCGTCGAGACCGAGTGACGCGGCATCCGTCCCCGCGACACCCACACCACCACCCAAGGAACTGACATGACCGCGTACCAAGACGACATCGAAGCCATCCAGGCGCTCAAGGAGCAGCACGGCTCCCGCTGGGAGGCCATCAACCCCGAGCATGTGGCCCGCATGCGGGCGCAGAACCGCTTCCGGACGGGCCTTGCGATCGCCCAGTACACCGCCGACATCATGCGCCGCGACATGGCCGATTACGACGCCGACTCGTCGGTGTACACCCAGTCCCTCGGGGTGTGGCACGGCTTCATCGGGCAGCAGAAGCTCATCTCGATCAAGAAGCACCTGAAGAGCACGAACAAGCGCTACCTGTACCTGTCCGGCTGGATGGTCGCCGCGCTCCGCTCGGAGTTCGGGCCCCTGCCCGACCAGTCGATGCACGAGAAGACGGCGGTGCCGGCCCTCATCGAGGAGCTCTACACGTTCCTGCGTCAGGCCGACGCCCGCGAGCTGGATCTGCTCTTCACGCAGCTCGACGAGGCGCGCCGCGCGGGTGACGAGACCGCGGTCGAGTTCATCCAGTCCCAGATCGACAACCACGAGACCCACGTGGTGCCGATCATCGCCGACATCGACGCGGGCTTCGGCAATCCCGAGGCCACCTACCTGCTCGCCAAGAAGATGATCGAGGCGGGCGCCTGCGCCATCCAGATCGAGAACCAGGTCTCGGACGAGAAGCAGTGCGGCCACCAGGACGGCAAGGTCACCGTCCCCCACGAGGACTTCCTCGCGAAGATCAACGCCGTCCGCTACGCGTTCCTCGAGCTCGGCATCGACAACGGCATCATCGTCGCCCGCACCGACTCGCTCGGCGCCGGGCTCACGCAGAAGCTCGCCGTCTCGAGCCGGCCCGGCGACCTCGGCGACCGGTACAACGCGTTCCTCGACGTCGAGGAGATCTCGGAGGCGGAGCTGAGCGACGGCGACGTCATCATCCGGCGGGAGGGAAGGCTGCTGCGCCCGAAGCGCCTGGCCAGCAACCTCTACCAGTTCCGCCCCGGCACGGGCGAGGACCGGGTCGTCCTGGACTGCATCACGTCGCTGCAGAACGGCGCGGACCTGCTGTGGATCGAGACCGAGAAGCCGCACGTCGAGCAGATCGCCGGCATGGTCGACCGCATCCGCGAGGTCGTCCCCGACGCGAAGCTCGTCTACAACAACAGCCCGTCGTTCAACTGGACCCTCAACTTCCGTCAGCAGGCGTACGACCTGCTCGCGGAGCGGGGCGAGGACATGTCGGCGTACGACCGCGGCGACCTGATGAGCGTCGAGTACGACGACACCGAACTGGCGCGACTGGCCGACGAGAAGATCCGAACGTTCCAGCGCGACGGGTCGACGCGCGCCGGCATCTTCCACCACCTCATCACCCTCCCGACGTACCACACGGCGGCGCTGTCGACCGACAGCCTGGCCAAGGGGTACTTCGGCGACGAGGGCATGCTCGCCTACGTGAAGGGCGTCCAGCGCCGCGAGATCCGCGAGGGCATCGCGACCGTGAAGCACCAGAACATGGCCGGAAGCGACATCGGCGACAACCACAAGGAGTACTTCGCCGGCGACGCGGCCCTCAAGGCCGGCGGCAAGGACAACACGATGAACCAGTTCGGCTGAACGGCAGACGGATGCCCCGGACCGCCCGGTCCGGGGCATCCGTCGTCGCTCCGCGGCATCCGTCACGGATCCGGAATTCGGAGAACCGAAGCGTTTCCGGATCGATGCGCCGCCAGCTCTCCGGAAACGCTGCGAAAGTCCGAATTCCGGATCCGCGAAGTGGGGCAGGAGCCGACGAGGACGCCGGCGGAAGCCCGTTCGCGGTGAGCCGGCCCAGCCGGCGTCAGGAGAGCAGGCCGCGCTCCATGGCAAGGGTCACGGCGCGCGTGCGGTCGGCGACTCCCAGCTTCTCGAACACCTTGAGCAGGTGCGTCTTGACCGTCGACTCGCCGATCCCGAGGGCGACCGCCACCTGCTTGTTGCTGTGACCGGTGGCGACCAGCCGCAGCACGTCGAGCTCACGGGCGGTGAGTACGGCGCCGGGCTCGGGGCGGCGCATCCGTTCGACGAGCCGCACCGCGACCTGCGGCGACAGCGCCGACTGCCCGGCGGCGACCGAGCGGATGCCGGCGACGATCTCCGCCTGCGGCGCCGCCTTCAGCAGGTAGCCCGATGCCCCCGCCTCGATCGCGGCGAGGATCTGGTCGTCGGATTCGTAGGTCGTGAGGATCAGCACGCGCGGCGGCGGCGTGCCCGCCTCTCCCCCGACGAGCCGCGCGGTCGCCGTGACGCCGTCCACCCGGGGCATGCGCAGGTCCATCAGCACGACGTCCGGGTGCGTCGCGGCCGCCAGGCGGACCGCCTCGTCTCCGTCGGATGCCTCCGCCACGACGTCGAAGCCGGGCTCGTCCGACAGCAGACCGGCCAGGCCCGCGCGCACGACGGGATGGTCGTCGGCGATGAGGAGGCGGATCACGGCGCCTCCCCCGCTCGGCGTGCGTCCGCGGACGCCACAGTGGGCTGCCCCGGCGAGATCGGCAGCCGTACGCGCACGGTCGTGCCGACGCCCGGCGCGGAGTCCACCTCGAACGTGCCGCCCGCCAGAGCCACGCGTTCCGCCATTCCCGCGAGGCCGAATCCGCCGCCGGTGCCCGCAGGGTCGAAGCCGCTGCCGTCGTCCACGATCTCGAGCAGTGCGCCCTCCTCCGACTCCCGCACCGCGACCGAGACGTGCGTGGCCCGCGCGTGTCGTGCGACGTTCGAGAGCCCCTCCTGCACGCAGCGCAGCAGCACGACCTGCCGGTCGCGGTCGAGCGCCTCGGCGACATCGTCGACCTCGATGTCGATCGCGGCGCCGTCGTGCGCGCGGAACCGCTCCGCGAGACGCTCGACGGCAGCACCGAACGCGGGCTCGTCGGGCACGGCGGCCGTGCGGGTGACGAGCGCGCGTGCCTCGCCGAGTGCGTCGCGCGCGACCTGCTCGACGGTCGCGATCGTCGCGGCCGCGGCATCCGCCTGCCCCTCTCGAGACTGCCGCCCTGCGCGCTCCGCGAAGATCACGAGCCCCGCGAGGGTCTGAGCGAGCGTGTCGTGGATGTCACGGGCGAGCCGCTCCCGCTCCTCCGACGCACCACGCTCGTGGCTCAGCGCCCGCACCTCGGCCTGCGCCGCCGTCAGCTCGTCGAGCAGTCGCGCCCGCTCCTCGCCGTACTCCGCGATACCCGAGATCCACAGGCCGAACGCGGTCGCGAAGGCGAACGAGAACCCGGCGGTCGTCAGTCCCGCGACGATCGCGCCCACGGTGAAGCCGCCGCCGATCGCGTAGCCGAGCATCACAGCCGCGGCGATCACAGCCGACCCGATGACGCCGCGGCGGCGGGTGTCGCCGAGCACCCACGCCAGCGGGTACGCGAGCACCTGGAGGGTCGCGAGGAACGCGGTCGCCGCGGTTCCGACGGTGAGGATGACAGCGATCGTCATCATGAACGCGACGAACCGCACCGTCGACGCGGCGCCGATCGCGGGGCGTGCGATGACGAAGTACGCCAGCGCGAACGCGGCGATGGCCACGAACGCGATCGCCCGTTCGGCCGCGCCCCCCGGCCCCAGGCCGAAGGCGATGGCCATCGCGATCGACGCCGATCCGGCGACGACCGCGATGTCCCACCACCGCTTCTGCAGCATCCGTCCTCCTGTCCCTGAGTGAGGCTACGCGTTGCGGCGGATCCACCGGAAGGTGACGAGGGAGAGCACGAGCCCCACCACGAGCCAGATCCCCAGCGCCGCGGCGACGCCGCCCAGATTCCACTCGCCGCCCTGCTCGAGCGCCGCGAAGGCATCGGGGAGGAAGACCGCCCGCATGCCCTGCGCCATCCATTTCAGCGGGAAGAGCGACGCGATGTTCTGCAGCCACTCCGGCAGCTGCCAGAACATGAGGTACACGCCGGAGATGAACTGCAGGACGAGTCCGACCGGGATCACGACCGCGGTCGCGCTCTTGGCCGTGCGAGGCACGCTCGACAGCGCGATGCCGAGGAGAGCCGACGTGGCGATGCCGAGCACGAACACCCATGCGAACGTGAGCCACTGCGCCGGCTCGGTGGGCAGCGGCACGCCCAGCAGGATGCCGGCGACCGCGAGCAGCAGCACCGTCTGCAGGACGCCGGTGACCAGGACCTGCGCGATCTTGCCCAGGAAGTAGCTCACCGGGGAGAGGGGGGACCCTCCCAGCCGCTTGAGCGTGCCGTCCGAGCGCTCCAGGGCGATGTCGATCGCGAGGTTCTGGAACCCCGACAGCAGAAGCCCTGCCGCCATCATGCCGGGCAGGTACAGCTGCGCCATCGGCAGCGCCGGCACGCCCGGCGCGATCTGCACGTCGCCGTCCCCGCCGAAGGCGACGCTGAAGAGTCCCAGCATGAAGACCGGGAACAGGAACGTGAAGAAGAGCGTGTCGCCGGAGCGGAAGTACTGCCTCAGCTCGAACTGCGCCCGCCACAGGCCGGTCGGGACGATCCCCGGCACCCGTATCGCCGTCGTGCTCATCGCACCGTCTCCTTCATGTCCGCCGCCGCGACGCCGGATGCGCTCGCGACCAGTTCCAGATAGATGTCCTCGAGGCTCGGGCGGACGATCTCGAGCTGCTCCGGCTCGTGCCCCAGCCTCTCGGTGAGCTCGCCGACGAAGCGCAGCGGCGCGGTCGCGCGCTGCTCCCGCCGGACGCCCTGCTCGTGCCACCGGACGAGCGGCACGCGGGCCTGCGGTCCGCCGAACGTGTCGACCGGCCCCACCGCCTGCAGCCGACCGTCCGCGATGACGGCCACCCGATCGGCGAGCTGAGCCGCCTCATCGAGGTAGTGGGTCGTGAGCAGGATCGTGGTGCCGTCCGCCTTGAGCCCGCGAATCAGCTCCCAGAACTCCCGGCGGGCCTCCGGATCGAAGCCGGTCGTCGGCTCGTCGAGGAAGAGCAGCTCGGGCCGGCCGATGATCCCCATCGCGACGTCGACCCGGCGCTGCTGGCCACCCGACAGCTTGGAGGTCCGCATCTTCGCCTGGGCCGTGAGGCCGACGGCGGAGATGACCTCGTCGACGTCTCGCGCGTCGGGGTAGAAGCCCGCGAACTGCCGCAGCTGCTCGCGGACGGTGAGCAGACCGCTCTGGCCGCACACCTGCAGCACGATCCCCAGACGCGCCTTCCACTCGAGTCCGCCGTGCTCGGGGTCGACGCCGAGCACGCTCACCGTGCCACCGCTGCGCCGGCGGTACCCTTCGAGGATCTCGACCGTCGTCGACTTGCCGGCGCCGTTCGGGCCGAGCAGGGCGAAGGTCTCGCCCTGCTCGATGTCGAAGCTCACGTCGTCGACGACCGCGCGGCCGTCATACGTCTTCTGCAGGTTCCGCACCTGCACCGCTGGAGTTCTCATGCCTTCAGCCTCGCGGCGCCGAGCCGCCTCGCCCAGCCGTCATCCGCAGGAGGAGGCATCCCCCATTCGGTGGATGCCCGCGTCCACCGGGTCGGGGTGCGGAGCGAAGCGAAGCGGGCCGCGAACCGGCGCGCGAACGGGCAGTCGCCGCGTCAGATGCTGCGCGGGCGTGCGGGCGCGGTGGGCGCCACGAGGGCGTCGGCGGCGGCATCCGCTCGCTCTTCGGCGCGAAGCATGCGCTGACCGCGGATGCCGCCGGCCAGCGCCCACGCGAGCAGCCAGACGCCCGACGCCACCGTGCCGATCGCTGAGACCCGCAGGCCGGTGTCGAGGTCGAGCAGCACCGCCAGCGCGACGAGCGACATGACGCCGCCGACGATGGCGCCGGTCGCGCCGATCATGGTGAGGACGCAGCCGCGCGCCAGCCACCAGGCGATCCCCCCGGCGATCACGAGCACGATGGCGAGCACGACCGCACCCCAGATCCACGCGTCCACGAGGCACAGGCTATCCCGGCCGGGGGAGCCGCGGAAAGGGCTCGCCGGGCGGCGGGCGGCGAGACCCGCCGTCGCCGGCGCCGCTCCCCCACCGGTCGCAGGCCGCCCGTGCGGAAGCAGCGGCTGAACCGCCGCGCCGCTCGGACTACGCTCGAAGCGTGACCGAACGCGCACCGCTCTCCCGCAAGCTCTCCGCCATCGCCGAGTCCGCGACCCTCAAGGTCGACGCCAAGGCCAAGGCGCTGCAGGCCGCCGGCCGCCCCGTCATCTCGTACGCGGCGGGCGAGCCCGACTTCGCGACGCCCGGATACATCGTGGATGCCGCCGCCGAGGCGCTGCGCGATCCCGCCAACTTCCGCTACACACCGGCGGCCGGCCTGCCGGTGCTGCGCGAGGCCATCGCCGCCAAGACGCTGCACGACTCGGGCCTGGACGTCGACCCGTCGCGGATCATCGTCACCAACGGCGGCAAGCAGGCCGTGTACCAGGCGTTCCAGACGGTCCTCAACCCGGGCGACGAGGTCCTGCTCCCCGCCCCGTACTGGACCACCTACCCCGAGGCGATCGCCCTGGCCGACGGCGTCCCGGTCGAGGTCTTCGCCGGGGCCGATCAGGAGTACAAGGTCACCGTCGAGCAGCTCGAGGCGGCACGCACCGAGCGCACGACGGCCCTCGTCTTCGTCTCTCCCTCCAACCCCACCGGCGCGGTGTACACCGCCGAGGAGACCACCGCGATCGGCGAATGGGCGGTCGAGCACGGCATCTGGATCATCTCCGACGAGATCTACCAGAACCTCGTCTACGAGGGCACCCGTGCGATCTCGATCGTCGAGGCGGTTCCGGATGCCGCGGCCCAGACGATCCTCGTCAACGGCGTGGCCAAGACCTACGCCATGACCGGCTGGCGCCTGGGCTGGATGGTCGGACCCGCGGACGCCATCAAGATCGCCGGCAACCTGCAGTCGCACCTGTGCTCGAACGTCAACAACATCGCGCAGCGCGCGGCGCTGGCAGCCCTCACCGGCCCGCAGGGAGAGGTCGAGCAGATGCGCCTGGCCTTCGACCGCCGCCGCCGCACCATCGTGTCGGAGCTGTCGAAGATCGACGGCGTGACCGTGCCCAACCCGCTGGGCGCGTTCTACGCCTACCCCGACGTCCGCGGCCTCCTCGGCCGCGAGTGGGCGGGCAAGACCCCGACGACGTCGCTCGAGCTCGCCGACCTCATCCTCGAAGAGGCCGAGGTCGCGGTCGTCCCCGGCGAGGCCTTCGGCCCGTCCGGCTACCTGCGCCTCTCGTACGCCCTCGGCGACGAGGCCCTGCTGGAGGGCATCCAGCGCCTGCAGCGCCTCTTCGCGTCCTAGCGTCCCGCTCGTTCGGGGCGCGTCCCGCTCGTTCGGGGCGCGTCGCGCGCGCCCCGAACCGGTGCCGCGCGCCCCAAACCCGGGATGGGGGGTGTCAGAGCTCGACGTTGACCAGCACGGGCTCGGGCTGGAGGAGGAGCCCGAACTCGGACTGCACGCGGCCCTGGATGAAGCGGGCGAGCTCGGCCAGCTCGGCGGCGGTCGCGCTGCCGCGGTTGGTCAGCGCGAGCGCGTGCTTGGTCGACAGTCCCGCGCGCGAGCGCGGCAGCTTGAAGCCCTTGCGGACGCCGGCCTGCTCGATGAGCCATCCGGCGCTCACCTTCACGTCGGACTCGACGGTCGTGGGCGCGGGCACGTGGCCGTCGAAGGTCGCGAGCGGGATGACCAGGACCGGATCGAGGTCTGGGTGCACGGGCCAGCGCGGGCACGCGTCGGGAAGCGTCCGGGCGAACGACGCCGACACCACGGCGTTCTGGAAGAACGAGCCGGCGCTGTACGTGTCGGGGTCGTCGGCGTCGAGCACCATGCCCTTGCTGCGACGGGTCTCGAGGATCCGGTCGCGCACCCACGCGAGCGTCACCTCGTCGTCGGGGCCGACACGCAGCGCCGTGCGCAGCTGGTCGCCGGCGATGCGACGGGCGTCGGGGCCGATTTCGGGCAGGTCGAGGGTGACCGACAGGATCACGGCACGACGCTCGGGCACCGAGCCGTAGTGGTGCTTGAGCACGGACGTCCGGAACCCGAGGCCGAGCTCGGCGGCCGGCACCGTGGAGACCTCGCCGGTCGACTCGTCGAGCAGTTCGACCTCGCTGAGCGTCTGGACGATCTCCTGCCCGTAGGCGCCGATGTTCTGCACCGGCGCCGCGCCGACGGTGCCGGGGATCCCCGACATCGCCTCCAGACCGCCGAGACCGGCGGCCACGGCGTACGCGACGAGGTCGTCCCAGTCGTGTCCTGCCTGCACCCTCAGGCGCACCCGGCCCGGCAGAGGCGACGGCATCCGCTCGATGCCCTTCGTGAGCACGCGCACGACGGTGCCGTCGAACGGCTCGTCGCCGACGAACAGGTTCGATCCGCCGCCGAGCACGAGCCATTCGTCGCCGGACGCCCACACGTCGCGGAGGGCGTCGACGAGCTCGTCACGAGTCGTCGCCTCGATCACGCGGGCGGGCAGACCGCCGGTGCGGAGTGTCGTGAGCCGCGACAGCGGCACGGGGATGACCTCGGGCATGCGTCAGGCGGTCCGCACGCGCACCTGCGCCTTGACCAGCACGGTGGTGCCCTCGTACGACACGGTGAGATCGATGCGGGCGGACTCCTCGTCGACCGCGCCGACCTTCGCGACCACGGTGACGTCGGCGCCGGACTCGGGGTCGACCACGACGGGCTTGGTGAACCGCACGCCGTACTCGAGGATGCGACCGGTGTCGCCGATCCACGACCCGACGGTGCCGACGGCCAGGCCCATCGTGAGCATGCCGTGCGCCAGGACTCCCGGCAGTCCGACAGCGGCGGCGACATCGTCGCGGTAGTGGATCGGGTTGAAGTCCCCGGAGGCGCCGGCGTAGCGCACGAGGGATTCGCGGGTCAGGTGGACCGTGCGCTCGGCGACGACGTCGCCCACGGCGAGCGCATCCATCGCCGGGCCCGTCGATGCAGCGCTCACTGGTCGCCCTCCCCCACGAGCAGCACGGAGGTCGCCGTCACGACGTGGTCCCCCGCGGCATCCGTGATCTCGGACTCGCTCGTGACCATCGACGCGGCGCCCATCGCGCGGATGCCGGTGACCGAGAGCTTCGCCGTCAGCGCATCGCCCGCCACGATCGGCCTGGAGTAGCGGAACTTCTGCTCGGCATGCAGCACGTTCTTGAGGACGATGCCGGAGTCGGGCTCGCCCAGCAGCTGCTGGAGCGTGGCGTCGGTGACGACGATGGCGAACGTGGGAGGGGCGACGACGTCCTTGTAGCCCAGCGCCTGCGCGGCCGACGGGTCGATGTGCTGCGGGTCGTCGGCGAAGACGGCGCGCGCGAACTCGCGCACCTTCTCGCGACCCACGAGGTAGGGGGCCGTCGGCGGGAAGTCACGCTCGACGAGCTCGGGGTTCACTGGCACCAGGCCATCCTACCGAGCGGCTTCGGACCCCCCGGCCGGGCGGGAGCGGCCCCTCCAGGCACGGATCACCATCTGCACGGCGATCACGACGAGATACGCCGCGAAGAGGGCGTTCGCCACGACAGGGTCGATCAGCACCGCCGCCCACGCGCCGAGTGCCGTCGTCGTGCAGGCTGCGATGCCCACGATCGCCGCCGCCACCAGGTCGACGTTGCGGCGGCGGATGTTGCCGACGGTGCCCGACAGCGCGGTCGGGATCATCATGAGCAGCGAGGTGCCCTTGGCGACCAGATCGCTCGTTCCGAACAGCACCATGAGCGCCGGAACGACGATGATGCCGCCGCCGACGCCGATGAGACCCGAGAGGATGCCGGTGACGACTCCCAGCACGACCAGCGCGGCGCCGCTCAGCCACGTCAGGACGAGCTCGGCGTCGCGCGATGGGATCACGACGAAGAGGCTCACGATCACCGCGACCAGGAACCCGACGAACGCCGACCGCAGCACCGTGAGCGAGAGCCTGGGCAGGAGCCACGTGCCGATCTGGGCGCCGACCACCGCGCCGGCGGCGAGCAGCAGCGCGGCGATCCAGGCGACGGAGCCGTGGACGGCGTAGGAGATGACGCCCACCGTGGCGGTCGGGACGATCGCCGCCAGAGACGTCCCCGCCGCGAGGCGCTGGTCGAAGCGCAGCAGCATCACGAGGAACGGCACGATGACGGTTCCGCCGCCGACGCCGAAGAGGCCCGACAGCAGGCCCGCCAGCAGGCCGATCCCCACGCAGGTGAGGTAGAAGCGCGCGTCGCGCGGAGGACGGATCGCCTGCGCCGCGCTCATCCGCCGGCGACGTCGTCGACGAGCCAGGCGCCGCCGGAATCGACCACCGTGTACTCGTACACCGCGGAGCCCGGGGTGGGCTCGGCGTCCTCGCCGACCTCGGAGTAGCTCTCCGTCGTCGTCACGACGATCACGTCCGCGACGGTCTCGACGTCCGTCACCTCGATCTCGTACTCCTGGAGGGCCGCGTTGAAGGCGGCGGCCTGCTCCTGGAAGGCGGCGCAGTCGTCGAAGCCGTTCGCCGCCCGGAACTCCTCCGTCGTCGCCTCGGCGAGGGCGTCGCAGTCGCCCTGCTGATAGGCCTCGTCGAACAGCTCCACGGCGGCGACGGCCGAGCGCTCGTCATCGCTCTGCGCGGAGCCGCCGGACGTCGACGCCGAGAGGATCAGCAGCGGGATCAGCACGGCCGCCGCGATGACGACGCCGAGAAGCACGACGCCGAGCACCACCCACACGATCCAGAGCTTGGACCTGCGAGGTTCGGTGGCGGCGGTGAAGGCGCCGCCCGCAGGTGCACCGCCGGGGTACGGCGGCTGGGGCTGCCCCGCGTAGGGCGGCGTCGCCGCGGGCACGACCGCCTGGGCAGGCGCGCCGGCAGCATACCCAGGAGATGCGACGGATGCCGCCCCCGGGGCGGCCGCGGTCGCGGCGGGTGCGGCGGTGACGGGCTGAGCGGGCGCGTCAGGGCCGGCGGTCCCCGCGGTCGCAGCGGGCTCGCCGCCGCCGAAGCCCAGCTGCGCGGCCACGATCTCGGCCTCGGTCGGGGCCTCCGACGCCTCCGGGTCGGGCTGAGCGACATGCTCCGTCCACTGACTGCCGTCCCACCACCGCAGGGCGCCGTGGCCGTCGTCATACCAACCGGGAGGAGTCGTCGTCATGGACAAACCCTATCCCCGCGGGCGGCGGGCGCCCGTGAAGCAGAGGCGGAGAGGTTACGCGCTCCGCTGCACGCCGGGCGGCGGCAGTCCCGGCAGATCGGATCCGGACGGTCAGTCCGGGTACAGGTCGTTCACCTTCCAGGCATCTCCTTCGTACACGACGAAGTACTCCCAGGGGTCCTCGTAGAGCTGAGGCTCAGCGGTCGGATTGCCCTCATCGTCGTAAGGACTGATGAAGGACTCCGTCGTCGACACCGCGATGGCGTCGCCGATGGTCTGCACTTCACGCACCGTCATCTGAAAGTCGGAGACCTGGGCGGCGAAGTTGCGGGACTCGGGATAGAACGACTCGCAGTCGGGCAGCTCCGTCACCGTGCGGAATCGCTCGGTCGTGGACGCTATATAGGCCTCGCAGTCCGAGTCGAGCCAGGCCTGATTGTAGGTCTCCACGGCCGCGGTCGCGGCCGCGGCCGCATCGGCGGGGACGGTGGGCGCCGCTTCCTCCGTCTCGACCACCTCCGGATCGACGCTCGCAGTCGCCTGCGGCTGCGGTCGCGGAGCAGGGTCGGAAGCGGGGCTTGTCGCGGGTCCGCCGAAACCGCCGGTGATGAGCATGACGGCCAACGCCACCACTGCGGCGAGGACGGCGACCAGCCCGACGCCGACGAGGAGCCAGACCAACCATCCCTTGGACTTCTGCGGCGCGGAGGACGCACCCGCCGATGTGGCGTCGCCCGGGTACGTCACGACGGGCGATGGCACGGGACTGCTGTCGGCTGCTGGCGCCGCGGGGCTGTAGCCGTACCCATCCGGCGCGCCGCCGACCGCGCCGGATGGGGCGGACCACTCGGTCGCACGAGGCGGCGTGAATCCTCCGACGCCCGTCAGCGCACCCGCGCCCTCGCCCGCCGGCGGGGGCACCGGTACGGCGTCGCGGTCGCTCCGCTCGGGGGCATGGGGAGCCGGCGGCTCGGAGGTGTCGTCCGCCGCGGACGCGGGCGAGGCGACGTGCTCGGTCCACTGCCTTCCATCCCACCAGCGGACCGCGCCGTGGCCGTCGTCGTACCAACCCGGTGGAGGCGTTGCCATGCCCAAACAATAGCGCCGCCGCCCAAGGCGGTGGGGGTGAATGCACCCGCACCGCCCCGCGCATCGTCAGCGTTCGAGGACGGCGCGGGCGCTGTGCTCGGGGCTCAGGTCGAGGCGGCGCAGCAGCTGGGCGTTGAGGGCCACCACGACCGTCGACAGCGACATCAGGAGGGCGCCGACCGACATCGGCAGCACGAAGCCGACGGGGGCGAGCACGCCGGCCGCCAGCGGCACCGAGAGGAGGTTGTACCCCGCCGCCCACCACAGGTTCTGCGACATCTTGCGGTAGCCGGCGCGCGACAGCTCGATCACCGAGAGCACCGAGCGCGGATCGCTCGAGGCGAGGATGACCCCCGCCGACCCGATGGCGACGTCCGTGCCGGCGCCGATCGCGATGCCGACGTCGGCGCGGGCGAGCGCGGGAGCGTCGTTCACGCCGTCGCCGACCATCGCGACCTTCAGCCCCTCCGACTGCAGCTCGGCGACCTTGGCCGACTTGTCCTCGGGTCGCACACCCGCGAACACGCGACGGATGCCGAGGGCCTCGGCCACAGAACGCGCGACGGGCTCCGCATCCCCGGTGATCATGACGACCTGGACGCCCAGCGCGTGCAGCGCCTCGACGGCCTCGCGGGACTCCGGCCGGATCTCGTCGGCCAGCGCCAGCCCGCCGACGACCTCGCCGTCGCGGACCACGTGCAGCACGGTCGAACCCTGCTCCCGCCAGTCCTCCGCCGCCGTCACGTCCGCCGCGCCGATCTCCTCCAGCAGGCGAGGGCCGCCGACCCGCACGACCTGACCGCCGACGGTGGCGGTCACGCCGACCGCGGGCGAGGACTGGAAGTCGGCCGCCGTGGCCACCGCGAGTCCGCGCTCGTGCGCAGCCCGGACGATGGCGCGGGCGAGGGGGTGCTCGCTGTCGGCCTCGGCCGAGGCGGCGAGCGCCAGCACGGCGTCGGCGTCGATGTCGGCGACCGCCGCGACGTCGACCACCGTGGGCTCGCCCTTGGTGAGCGTGCCTGTCTTGTCGAAGAGCACCGCGTCGACCGTGCGCATGCTCTCCAGCGCGAGGCGGTCCTTCACCAGGACGCCGCCGCGGGCGGCGCGCTCGGTCGCGATCGAGACCACGAGGGGGATCGCCAGCCCGAGCGCGTGCGGGCACGCGATGACCAGCACCGTGATCGTCCGGACCACCGCCTCGTCCGGCATCCCGAACGCGGTCCACACGACGGCCGTGACCGCAGCGGCGCCGAGCGCGAACCAGAACAGCCATCCCGCGGCGCGGTCGGCCAGGCGCTGGGCGCGCGAGGTCGAGTTCTGCGCCTCGGCGACCAGACGCTTGATGCCCGCGAGCGTGGTGTCGTCGCCGGTGGCGGTCACCTCGACGCGCAGCCCCGAATCCGTCGCGACGGTCCCTGCGGTGACCTGGTCGCCCCGCGAGCGCGCGACGGCCCGCGACTCGCCGGTGACCATCGACTCGTCCATGTCGGCGCGGCCGTCGACGATGCGGCCGTCGGCGGGGACGCGCCCGCCGGGGCGGACCACCACGACGTCGCCGACGGCCAGGTCGGCGGGCGGCACCGTCACGATGCGATCCCCCTCGACGCGCTCGGCCTCGTCGGGGAGAAGGGCTGCCAGCGAGTCCAGCGCCGACGTCGTCTGCGCGAGCGAGCGCATCTCGATCCAGTGGCCGAGCAGCATGATCACGATGAGGAGAGCCAGCTCCCACCAGAACTCGAGCTCGTGATGGAGAAGGCCGAGGCTCGCACCCCACGACGCGAAGAACGCGACGGTGATGGCGAGTCCGATGAGGAGCATCATCCCGGGCTTGCGGGCCCGCAGCTCCGAGACGGCTCCCGTGAGGAAGGGCCAGCCGCCCCAGAAGAACATGACAGTGCCGAGCACCGGTGAGATCCAGGACACGATCGGGGCGTCGGGAAGCGTGTAGCCGAGCAGCATGGCGAACATGCCCGAGAAGGCGACGACCGGGACGGCGAGGACCAGGTTGATCCAGAACAGCCGGCGGAAGCGCGCCACGTGGTCGGCCCCGTGCCCGGCGTGACCGCCGTGACCCGCGTGTGCGTCGTGGCCGGCGTGCCCGGCCTGTGCGCCATGCCCTGCGTGTGCGTCATGGCCGGCGTGAGCGTCATGACCGGCGTGATCGGCGTGCGGGTCGTGGCCGGCGTGCCCGGCGTGTGCGCCATGCCCTGCGTGTGCGTCGTGCCCTTCGTGGGCCGACTCGCTGTGCACTGTATCGGTGTGGTCGTGTGCGACGGCGCCGGCGGCGGCGTCGTGGTGCGGATCGTTCACGGGATTCTCCTCACGAGCCTGTGCTTCCGTTATACCCCCATGGGGTATCACCCACAACGCCCCGCGCACGCTGCTATTCCCGGAACGCGGAGAAGACCCGATCACGGAAGGCGTCCATCCCCCACACCGGAGAGGTCGTCCCGGGTCGGAGCCCCGGCGTCCACTCCCACCCGGCGATCGCCTCCAGCACGGCAGGATCCTTCGCGATGATGCTGACCGGCACGTCGCGGCCGGCGCCTTCTCCGGTGACGATCGGCGCCGGCTGGTGATCGCCGAGCGCGATGAGCACCAGATCGCGGTCGTCCACGTTCTCGAGGAACGCGAGCATCGAGCCGAGGGCGTACTCGATGGATCTTCCGTAGTGCCGCTGAACCGTCTCGGCGTCCTCCCACACCTCGCCCGCCGAGGCGCTCCGCGACCGCTGAGCGTGGTAGAGGCGCCCGTCTCCGACCTGACCCCACGGCACGAGCTCCGGCAGCGGCGCCCATGGCGTGTGCGACGACACCAGGTCGACTTCCGCCATGACCGGCTGTGCGGAACCGGCGAGCTCGTGGTCGGCGAAATGCTTCCAGACATACTGGTCCGGGACGCGCGCATACCCGAAGGGCGGGCCGCGGTACCCGAGATCGGTGGCATCCCAGATCTCGTCGAAACGGTAGAAATCCTGGCCGACCGGCCACGGCTGGGTGTTCGACGGCACCACGCCGACGGTTCGCCAGCCCGCCTCGGCGAACGCCGCGCTCAGCGTGAGGCGGTCGCTGCGCATCACCTCGCTGTAGGCGGTCTGCGAGTCGATCCACACGCCGCTCTGCAGCGTCGCGTGCGCCAGCCAGCTGACTCCCCCGGACGTCGGCGAGGTCAGCCACGCGCTCTCGGCGACGTACCCCTCTGCGGCCAGCGCACTCTCGCCTCGGCGCAGGGTGTCGCTCACTCCGGACGAGAAGCCGCCGCCTTCCAGCGCCACCCGCCCGTAGCTCTCGATGAACGCGATCACGACGTCCTTGCCCCGGAGAGCCCTGACGAGGCCGCCGGGCGCGGCATCGGCGTAGCGGTCGTCGGCGATCGCGCGCGCGACGGCTTCTCGGTCGTGCAGCGCGGTGACCGTCCGCGAGACGGCCGCGCCGACGGACCCGGTGGATGCCGCCGCCGCGACGGGGCCGGTGGCACCCAGCGGGATCGCAGCCGCCGCGAGCACGATCCAGACGCCGGTGACGGCCGCGAGGGCGCGGTGGCGTCGGTGGCTGTGGCCGGCTCCGACGGCATCGATGCGCAGTGCGGCCCACGCCAGCGCGCACGCCGCCGCGACGAGCACGGCCAGCGCCGCGCCCACCAGCGCACTCGCGGGCAGCGGGCCGATCGCGGCGGCCAGCACGCCGTAGGCGTCGCCGAGCTGCGGCCAGTCGAGCGGCACGAAGCGCGTCCCCAGCGCGACGTCGTATCCGCGATCGACAGCGGCCAGGACGACGGCCACGCACACGAACGTCCCGAACGCCGCGGCGAGCGCCACGCGGCCGGGACGCCACGGCACCACGGCGAGCAGCAGCAGGATCACGAGGGACTCGACGGGGATCCCCACGAGTCGGAGGGCCGAGCCGGTCGAGATCACGCCAGGCACGAGCGGCACGACGATCAGGAGCGTCAGCGCGGCGGCGGTCCTGAGGCGCCGGCGCGGCGCAGGGACGACTCGTCCGCTGACCGCGCCCACGTCAGCGCCGTTCGGCGGGCACCGTCTCGGTCGCGTCCCGGCGTGATGCGGCGCCGTCGCCGAGGCCGTCGCCGTCAAGGGCGCCGAATCGCTCCGACAGCGCATAGCGCAGGAGCACGACGTCGCCGATCCGGAACGTCTCGGCAAGCCGGGCACGCCGCGAGGCCGTCCACGGGAAGCGCCCGGCCCCGACCGCACGCGGAGCGCGGTCCTCGCCCACGAAGAACGGCGCGACGACGAGGTGGAACTCGTCGACGAGATCTGCGGTGAGGAACTGCGTCAGCACCTTGCCGCCGCCCTCGACCATGAGACTGCGCACCCCCCGGTCGCCCAGGTCGTCGAGCACGGCGGTCATGGTGACGCAGTCCTGGCCCGACCCGACGACCGTCGCCCGCTCCCCCAGCCGATCCCGGAGCGGCACCGCGACCTCGGCGGGGCAGTACACGATGCGCGGCGCGTCGCCGGTGGTGAAGAAGGCCGCATCGGCGGGGAGGTCTCCGCTCGCGGTGACGGTCACCTTCGTCGGCGATTCGGGCAGCCCGAGCGCCAGCCGCCGCGCGCGCCGAGCGGTGTCGCGCACCAGCAGGCGCGGATCGTCGCGGCGCACCGTCGAGGCCCCGACCATGATCGCGTCGCTCCGCGCGCGCACCTCGTCCACCCGGTCCAGGTCGGAGGCGTTCGACATCGCGAGACGCCGGGGCTCGGCGCTGTCGAGGTATCCGTCGATCGACATCGCGCAGCTGAGTGTGACGTACGGTCGCTCTCTCATGCGGATCTCCTGCACCCGATGATGCCCCTCCCGCGCGGGGAACGGAAGCGGTCCCGGCCCGCGAGGCCGGTTCCGCCGGCCCGGGGAGCCGCACTCAGCCCGGCCATGCGAGCAGATCCTCGTGCCCGACGAACACCCGGAGATCGCCGGCGTCGGCCTGCGCGCGGCGCCGGCGACGCAGCTCCCCGGCCGGGCCCGCGAGGTCGGGACGCTGCTCGATCGCCGCGTCGATCCAGCCGTCGAGCCACGCGGCGGCCAGGGGGCGGTCGTGAGCGCCCAGTCGCCAGGGCGTCGGCATCGTCCTGACGCGCCAGCCGGCCGCGGCGAAACGCTCCGCGACGACGCGCACCGCGTCGGGGCCGAGCATGCGCCGCCCGTCCGCATCGCGGCGCTGATGGGCGTCGAACGCCGCGCCGATCGTGCGCTCCAGCGCGGCGTCCTCACCCGTGCGGGGCCGCAGCGCGGCCTCCCCGGTCACGCTGAGGCTGAACAGCGCCGGCACGCCCGCGGCGGTGCACGCGGCCACGATGTGCGCGGCTTCCTGCTCCGTGATGACGTCGAGCAGAGCGGATGCCGTCACCGCCGACGCCCCGTGGAACGCGTCGCGCGGCAGCTCCGCCAGATCCTCCACCACCCATTCCGCGGCGATCGGACGCCCGTCTCGGTCGGCGACCGACCGGAGGTCCGCGTGCGCGAGGATCCCCGCGTCACCGTCGCGCAGGGTCCAGCGCTGCGGACCGGGAAGCAGCGGCGCGAGCCAGCGCGCCATGGCGCCGGTTCCCGCGCCGAGGTCGTGCACGTCCACGGGTCCCGGTCCGACCAACCGGGCCAGCTCGCGCGCCAGCTCGGCGGAGCGGGCGGCGTCGTCGGCACGGGCGCGCAGCGCGAGCCATTCGGCCGTCGCCGTCGAGATGGAGCTCATGCCGACTCCAGGGCGGCGGCGACGCTCTCGATCGTGTCGTCCCATCGCGGCAGCGCGTCCCGCGCGGCGAGCGCCTCGCGGCGCAGCCGCGCGCGAAGGCCCGGATCGCTCATCCACGCGTGCAGGGCGGCGGCCAGCTCGACGGCGTCGCCGGGCCGGACCAGGACCGCGCCGCCGCCGGCGACGGTGTCGGGGATGCCGCCCGTCGCCGCGGCGACGACGGGAAGCCCGCGGCCTCGCGCCTCGCCCACGGCCATGCCCGCGCTCTCGACGCGCGACGGCGCGACGAGCACGGCGCTGCGCCGGTACATCTCGGCGAGCTCGTCGCCTGAGAGCACTCCGGTGAGCGTGACGCGGCCGCCGAGCGCCTGCGCCTCCCGCTGGATCCGCGAGGCGAATCGCGGGTACGGCTCGGCGGACCCGACGATCGCACACGACCAGTCGGCTTCGCGCAGGCGGGCGAGGGCTGCCAGCAGGGTGTCCTGACCCTTGTGCGGCGCAAGCACCCCCACGCAGAGGAACCGGTCGTCACCGTCGGGGACGCTCACCTCCGCCGCCGCGACGCCGGGCGCCGCGACGGTGACGCGATCACGCGTCGAGAGCCCTCGGTTCACGAGCTGGTCGGCCGTCCAGCGGCTGGTCGCGATGACGCGGCGAGCGCCCTGCGCCGCACGCCGCTCCGCCGCGACGGTGTCGATGTCGGCGTCGGGGAACACCGCCGCCACCATGTGCATGAGGAGCACGAGCCGCACCCGCGGCGACGACGCCTCGACCTCCGCCGGCGCCCAGCACGCGGCCAGACCGTCGACCAGCACGAGCGCACCGTCGTCGGCTGTCCGCAGGGCGGACGCGACAGCGGCACCGTCGGATGCCTCCACCGTCGTCACCGCCCACCCGCGGCGGCGCAGGCCGTCGCGCACGTGCTGGTCGTAGACGTTCCCGCCGCTGACCCGGCCCGGGTCATCGATCCCGGCGGGGACGATGAACACGATGCCGGGTCGTGTCACACCGTCACCTCGTACGAGGCCCAGGCCACGTGCGACTCGTGGAGCGTCACCGCGATGCCGGTCAGCGCCGTCTCGCCCAGCGCGCCGTCGCGCGCCCGCCCCGCGAGGCGGTCGCCGATGATCTGGCAGAGGCGCTCCGTCGTCGTGTTGACGCCCCGCAGGTCGGGCTCGTCGTCGAGGTTGCGGTAGTTGAGCGATGCGACGATCTCACGCACCGCCTCCGCCGCCCGCCCCATGTCGACCACGACGCCGTCGTCGTCGAGCTCGGCGGCCCGGAACGTCGCGTCGACGAGGAACGTCGCCCCGTGCAGGCTCTGGGCGGGGCCGAACACCTCGCCCCGCAGGCTGTGCGCGACCATGAGGTGATCGCGGACGGTGACGCTGAAGCTCATGCCGCACTCCAATCGAAGGTGTGACAGAGCCCTCCCGCCGTGCCGTCCGCGAGCGCGGCCACGACCTGGGGGAACTGTCTCCACGAGGAGCTTGCACCCAGCAGCGCGTCGAAGGCAGGGTCTTGCAGCAGGCGGAGGGCGAGCGCTAGGCGATCCCGTGTCGTGCGCCGCGATCGCCTGCTCGACGCGACGGCCCCGACCTGGCTGGAGCGGATCGCCAGGCGCCGCGAGTGGAAGTCGGCCCCCAGCTCCAGCGGCACGGGCCGGTCGCCGAACCAGCTGGCGACCACCACCTCCCCGTCGGCGGGTGCCGCGCGCAGGGCGAGCTGAAGCCCTTCGACGCTGCCGCTGGACTCGATGACCACGTCGGCCTCGCCGATCGGCCCCTCCGCCGGCGCGAAGCGCACCCCGAGCGCATCGGCCACCGATCGCTTGGACTCGTCGACATCGACGACGGTGACGTCGGCTCCCGGGATGCCGCGCGCCACGCGCGCGATCGCACCGCCGATCATGCCGGCGCCGACGACCACGATCCGGTCACCGACGAGCGCCCGGGCATCCCACAGCACGTTGACCGCCGTCTCGACCGCACCCGCGAGCACCGCACGACGGGCGGGCACGCCTTCCGGAACGACCGCCAGGGCCTCGGCGGGTACGACGAACCGCGACTGATGCGGGTACAGCGCGAACACCGTCCGCCCGCGCACGTCCGGGGGGCCGTCCTCCACGACACCGACGTTGAGGTAGCCGTACTTCACGGGGAACGGGAAGTCGCCCTCCTGGAACGGGGCGCGCATGCGCTCCCGCTCGCTGACCGGGACCTGTCCTCGCGCGACGAGCGACTCGGTGCCCCGGCTGACCCCGGTCCACAAGGTACGCACCGACGCCTCGCCGTCCGACCGCGGAGGCAGCGGCGCCGGCCGGAATTCCCCCGAGCCCGGAGCCACCGTCCACCAGGCGGTCGCAGCATCCCGCTCATCCCGGTGAACCGCGGCGGGTCTCTTCGTCGTGTTCCCGGTGACCGCCATGATGGGAACACGGGGAGCGGATGCGAAAAGTTCAGTGGACGCCGTGGTGGTGGGCCGTGGGCGGCTGCGTGCTGCTCGTCCCGGTCGGCGTCGTCGTCCCCCTCCCGCCGCCGGCATGGGCAGCGGGCATCGGCTACCTCGTCGTGTCCACGCTGCTGCTGACCGTGGCGCTGCGCCGCCGCCGAGCCGAGCGGTTCGGGGCGGCAAACGCCGTCACCGCGACGCGGTCGATGCTCGTCGGAGTGGTGACCGCGATGGTGGTCGCGTCGTTCTGGGGCGAGGCATCCGCTGCCCTGTTCGTGTCGATCGTGGCGGTGGCTCTCGTTCTGGACGGCGTGGACGGCTACGTCGCCCGGCGCACCGGCAGCGAGAGCGAGCTGGGTGCGCGCTTCGACATGGAGGTCGACGCGTTCCTTCTGCTCGTGCTGAGCGTGTACGTCGCACCGTTCGTCGGCTGGTGGGTGCTCATCATCGGGCTGCTGCGGTACGGCTTCGTCGCCGCGGGCTGGGCCCTGCCTTTCATGCGCGCGACGCTGCCCCCGAGGTACTGGCGCAAGGTGGTGACGGCAGCGAGCGGCATCGCCCTCGCGGCCGTGGCATCGCAGCTGCTGCCTCTCGGGGCGAACGTCCTCGTCGTCGTGACGGCACTGGCGCTCATGCTCGAGTCGTTCGGCCGCGACGTCGTCTGGCTCGTCCGGATGAACCCGGCGCGCCGCGAAATCGTGTCCCTGGAGAGGGCCGCCACCGCGTCGCCTCCGGAAGAGAGCGGGTAGGACGATGAGCCAGACCGGTCCGCGCGTGCTGTGGGTCACGCGCATCCTGAGCGCCCTCGCGCTCGTCGCAGCCGGCGGGATCCACCTCTACCTCGCGCTCAACGGGGTGGGCGGCATCCTCGGCGTGCTGTTCATCCTCAACTTCGTCGCCGGGCTGGTCCTGGCGATCGGGATGCTCGCGCTGCGCGGCCGGCTTCTGCAGCTGACGACCGTCCTCAGCCTGCTGTTCCTGATCGCCACCCTGCTCGCGCTGGTTCTCGCACTGACCGTGGGGCTCTTCGGCATCACCCAGGAGTGGGACTTCATGCTGGTCCCCGAGACGGTGATCGTGGAGTCGGTCGGCATCCTGATCCTCGCGGTCACGACGTTCCTGGTGTTCCGGGTGCCTCCGGCGGAGTCGGTGACGCGCCGGGCCCCGTGATCTCGCTCTCAGACGAGATACGCGTCGACGAGGAGGCTGCCGCGGATGCCGCGCAGCGCGTCGATGAGCGGATCGAGTCCACGCCGCGACCAGGCCGCCAGCTGCAGGTCGTGCGGGCCGAGCGGCTCGAGCTTGCCGGTGCGGATGCGCACGACCTCCCAGCCGGAGGCGCGGACCACGCGATCCTTGCGGCGATCGGCGTCTTCGCGCCCGCCGACGTGCTCCAGGCCGTGCCTGCCCACGGTGTCGTACTCGATGGCCACGCGCAGTTCGGGCAGGAGGATGTCGGGCCACACCTCGAGATGGTCGAAGAACGGCCGGGCGGCGCGGATGGCGTTCATGCCCTGGGAGACAGACAGTCGTGAGAAGACGTCGGCGCGCAGCCGCGCCTCGACCGCGGACGCCGGCTTCGGGGCGCATGCGCTGGCGAACGGCTCCCCCACCGGCAGGTCGGGCGTCTTCGGGCAGAGCGTCCGCTCCCGCTTGCGCCGAGGCGGCCGCGCGGGGGTCGCGGCAGGGATGATGCGCGGCGGCCGGGCGAGGGTGGAGCAGTCCGGGCACCACGCCGACCGGCGCCGCTCGCGTCCGGGACGCGCGCGCTGCTCGGCGGGCGTGGCGGCGAACCGGTGCCCCGCCTCGCACTCCCACAGCAGCAGCACGTCGGCCGCGGGCGGGACCTGCGTCAGCGTGATGCCCGCGTTGAGCTCGGGGTGGTACTGCCGGATCAGCGCGGGGTAGGCCGCCCATTCCGCGCGGTACGTCCCCACCGGGTACGGCACGTCGAGGCCCTTCGAGAACTGGCGCCTCGCCCACCACAGCTCCACGCGCTCGGCCATGCGCGCACTCTACGAGGAGCCGCGGACACCGGCGCCGGGCCCGGCGGGCCGGACGAACAGGCGGGAACGGCGGCGCCCGGGTGCTGCGACTCGATGCGCAGCGATCCGTAAGCTGGACGTGTGCCGGACATCAGTCGAGACCCTCGCGGGACTGCCGCGACCGATCGGCTCAACTACACCGCCTATCGCCTGGCGCGCGCACTGAACCGCGCGGCGGAGAACACTGCGCTCGCGCAGGGCATCACCCTCTCGCAGCTGCTGATCATGCAGGTGCTCGGAGAGGGCATGCCGCTTTCCAACGCCCAGATCGCCCGGCGCACGTTCGTGAGCTCGCAAGCGGCCCATGTCGTCTCCGCGGAGCTCCTGTCGTCCGGGCTCATCGAGAAGGTCGATCATCCGACGAACCGGCGCGTCCGGCTGGTGCGCCTCAGCGAGAGCGGATGGGCGCGGCTCGCCGAGTGCGAGCGGGAGATGCGGGAGCGAGAGGACCGGCTGGCGGCGGCGATCGGGCCCGATCTCGGTGAGACGCTGGCAGAGATCCTCGACCGCGCCGCCGACGCCCTCGCAGGTGGCTACTTCGGCGACAAGGACGCCGAGGCCGAGGCGGTCGCCCGTCGTCGCCGTCCGAGCAGCGGAGTCGGCATGACGCCTGCCTGACCGGCTGTCAGGACGAGCGCCTAGGACCGAGCCGGGCTCGCACGAAGACCGCGCAGGCAAGCGCGGCAGTCCCGCCGATCGCGAGCGCCGCCGGTCCGCCGCGCTCATCGATCACCCAGCCCATCAGCAGGGCGCCGAACGGCACCACGCCGTAGTTCCCGAGCGTCACCAGCGACATCGTGCGGCCGATCTGCTCGGGCGGCACGCTCACCTGCGCCGCGGCGTTGAGGACGCCGTGGTAGTACCCCACGCCGAGTCCCAGCAGCGGTCCGAGCGCGAGGAAGACCGGCAGCGCCGGCGCCAGGGCTGTCGCGAGGAGGGAGAGTCCGAGTCCGGCGCAGGCGGCGATGAGCGAGCGCACCGACACACTCGCGCGCGACGCGGCCAGCACACCGCCCAGGATCGCACCGACGGCGTTCAGCGTGTGCGCGACTCCGACGGCGGTCGCATCGCCGCCGAAGGTGAGGGCGACGGTGGACGTCAGCGTCAGCATCAGGTTGAGGGCGAGGAGCGCGACGACCGCATTCACGATGAGCAGCGTGACGAGGGGCCGGTCCTCGCGCACACGGTACCGCCGGTCCGCGGCTCGGGGCCGGCTCGCACGACGATGCAGCTGCTCGGGGCGGATCACGGCGATCGAGAGGAAGACCAGCAGGAACGACAGGGCGTTGACGAGCATGCACACGGTCGGCCCCGCCACCTGGAACACGACACCCGCGAGCCCCGGGCCGATCGACCGGGCCGAGGCGAGCGCGATGGTGCTCAGTGAGACCGCTCGGCTGAGCTCGCCCGGCCCGACCAGCTCGAAGATGATCGCCTGCGCCGCGATGCGATCGAAGGCGTGCACCGCGCCGAGCGCCGCGATCAGCGCGTAGAGCACCCCGACAGGAGCATCCGGGGCGAGCGTCGCCACTCCGAGACCCGTGACGATGACCGCGGACAGCAGCGACGTGATCAGGAGGATCGTCCGGGGCCGCACGCGATCGGCCACCCGGCCGGCCGGCACGCTGAGCAGCAGCAGCGGCAGGAACTGCGCGACGGTCACGCCGCTGAGGGCGCGGGCGCTTCCGGTCGCCTCGAGGATCACGAGCGAGAGCGCGAGATTCTGGAACCACGTCCCGGTGTTCGAGACGACCTGCCCGCCGAAGTAGAGCGAGAAGCGCCGGTTCGCGAACGGCTCGAACACTCCCCCGCGGATCACCGCCTCACGCGCTCGCCGGCACGCGGTCGCGCAGGAACCGCGCGATGCGGTCGCGCACATCGGCGGTCGACCGGTCGTCGGCGTTGCTCCCCCGGATCTCGAGGACGGGGATGCCGCGTTCCTCCAGTGCTGCCGAGATCAGGGCTCCTCCCGGGGTGTCGTCGGCCACGAGGTGCACGACCCCGTCGACCCCGTGGGACACGGCCTCCTTCACGTACCAGGACGACGACATCGGGGGCACGTAGAGGAGATCGGTCAGCCCGACGAAGCGGGCGGCGAGGGCCCGCACCGGGTCGTCTCCGTACCGCACGTAGCCGTCGGCGGCGATCGCGAGATACATCGACCACACGAAGACCGCGTCGAACTCTTCCTGGAACGACCGGTACATCTCGAGGTCCGACCACAGCCCGCGCCCGATCCACATCAGCCGGCGCCGCTCACGAGGCGCCACCGCGGCGCCGTCGTCGATGCGCTGGGCGACGTCGTCGTGGAGTCGCCGCGCCGCCTCGACCGCCCACCGGGTCCCCCGATGCCACTGCGGCACCATGACGCTGGGGATGATGTCCGTCACCGCGACCGGGAGCGGGCGCGCCGACGCGAGCAGGTCCCGGGTCCGCCGGTTCCACTCGGCCTGCTCATTGGCGAGTCCCATCACCTCACCCAGGCGTGCACGGTCCAGCCGTCGCCCGAGCCGAGGCTCGAGCCACGTGATGAGGTTCTCGATCTCACCCTGGAGCAGATCGATGCGGGGCCGCCCGAACACCTCCTCCCAGCGGTGCGCGACGATGTCCCACCAGCCCTCAGGTGCCGGGACGGCCGCCGTGCGCGACAGCAGGAAGGTCTCGGTCTGCGGCCGCCGGCCCCACTGCTCGAAGATCTTGTGCGTGACATCCCCGCCGCGCTCGGCGATCGCGAACCGCGGCTCGGGCAGACCGCCCCATGGCGCGTCCTGCGCCGGCAGGTTCTGCGCGCCGAGCGGCAGCGCGTCGTATTGGCGGCTGTAATCCGGAAGCCCGGCTGCGCCGATGGCCTGCAGGCTTGCCGGACCCGCCCGCTTCGCCGAGATGATGGACGACCACCACTGGTTGACCACGTAGTGCACATCGAGCGCCCGCAGCACCTCGTGTGGCGCATCGGCGTTGGCCAGGGCGAGCGGCTCGCCGTCGCGGACCCTCCCGGCGAGGCCGGCGAACCACTCCCGCTGGTAGGCGGTCGCCGCCGCGGCGCTCGGGAGCCTCTCGGGGGTGAGGAGCCGTGCACTCATGCCGAGACCGCCCGACTCGAGGCCTGCGTCGCCAGTTCGCGCGCGGTCTCCGACTCGTCCCCCGGTCGCACGCGGGTGCGGGTGAGGATCGGAACACCGATCTCGGCGAGCAGCCGCTCCTGGTCTGCGAGGTCCCACGCCGGGGCCTCGTCCAGTTCGCGGATGAGAGCGATGACGGCCTGTGCCTCCGCGGTCACCGTGGCATCGCGGGTGAGTTGCGCCCGAGCCGCGCTGGAGGCAGTGGGCGACGCACCGACGCGGTCGAAGTGGAGGTCCACCAGGGCGTCCAGCATCCCGTCCCGATCCGCCGCGTCGACGGCCGCCCCGAGCCATGCCCCGTCACCGGTGTCGTGGTCCTCGCTCACCACGACGCACCCGTGCTCCTCGAGCACGCGGTAGAGCGCGGCATCCGGATGACTCGATCCCGTGACGTGCACACGGAGGGCTGAAGCGACGACGTTCGACCGCGCCGCGTCGATCCGCGCGATCGCCTCGGACGGGGACAGCCGTGCCGAAGCGATGAGGGCTTCGAGCGCGATGGCGCCGTGGCACTGCGAGGGGACGGCACGGCGGCGGTCGCGCAGCCGCTGGATCGCATGTCCGAGCTCACGCTCCTCCCGCCCGGCGTCGGCGAGGGTCGACGCATCGGGCGCCCGGCCGGTCAGGCCGCCCAGGAATGCGGCGAGATCGTCGAACTGCACGCGGGCGAATCGCCGGGCCGCGGCGGATTCGGCGCGCGGCAGGTCCACGAGGTGCAGCGGCAGCTCCGGCAGGATCGAGCGCACCACGTAGAACAGCCGCACGTGCGCCTGGCTGTCGGCGCACACGATGAGCGCGTCGCAGCCGGAGCGCCCCGCGACGAGCTCGGTGAGGATGCGCGCGGCGGGTGCGTCCGCCGCGCCGAGCAGCTGCGCGGCTGCCGGATCGACGGCTCCCTCCCACGAGCCGGTGAGCCGGTGCGGGAGCGCACCGGCCGCGAGCACGACCTGCCGCGGAACGTCGTTCCCGACGATCCCGACCACCACGCGGCGAGCGCTGGTCACAGCACTCCGTCCCGTCGCAGGGCCTCCACGCGCGCGTCGTCGTATCCGAGCAGCCCGCCGAGGACGTCGGCGGTGTGCTCGCCGAGCGCCGGGGCGGGGCGGGACAGGTCGGCGGAGCTGCGGGAGAAGACCACCGGAAGTCCGCTGCCGTACAGGCCCTCGAAGTGCCCGAACCGCGGATGGACGAGCGGGACGACCTCGCGACGGCTGGTCACGATGTCGTCACGGACGGCGGTCGCCGTGTCGCGCACGGGGGCCGCCGGCACCCCGTTGCGCTCGAGCGCGGAGAGCACCTCGGCCGACGATCGCCCCGCCGCCCACTCCGAGATCATCCCGTGGAGCTCGTCGGCGTGGGCGACGCGGGCATCCCGCGAGGCGAAACGCGGATCGTCGACGAGGTCGGGGCTGCCCATGGCCGCGAGGGTCCCTTCGGCGAACTGGTCGGTCGGGGCGCAGATCGCGAACCAGCCGTCTGCGGACTGGAACGTGCCGAACGGTGCGAGCCGGGGCACGACGGATCCCGTCCGCAGCGGGAACCCCACCGACTCGAGCGCGTCGAACGGCTCGCAGGCGACCAGCGAGGTGAGGCTGCCCAGCATCGACACGTCGACGTGCTGACCCTCACCCGTGGCCTCGGCGTCCATGACGGCGGCGAGCGTGCCGATCACCGCGAAGAGCGGTGCGACGAGGTCTCCGATGGGCAGGCCGAAGCGGATGGGCGCATCGCCCGGCTCGCCGGCGGTCATCATGACTCCGCTGAGCGCCTGGATGATGGTGTCCATCGCCTTGCCGTCGCCCGAGACGCCCTGCGCGCCGAAGCCGCTGATGGACGTGTAGACGATGCGGCGATTCACCTGCTGGACGGCGGCGTAGTCGATGCCCAGTCGCCTGGTCACCCCGGCGCTGTAGTTCTCCACGACGATGTCGGCGTTGCGCACGAGGTCGAAGAAGACGCTCCGGCTCTCGGGGTGCTTGAGGTTGAGCGTGATGCTCTCCTTGCCCCGCCCCCGCGACATCATCGACACCGACATGTCGTCCGGTCCGGACCGGCGCATCTGCAGGCCGTCCGCCGTGACGTACGGCGAGTTGTTCCTCGAGGAGTCGCCGCCGCGTGTCGGGTTCTCCACCTTGATCACCCGCGCTCCGAGGCTCGCGAGCAGCAGCGTCGCGTAGGGCCCGGCCAGGGCGGTGGTCAGATCGATCACGGTCTTGCCCGCGAGCGGGCCGCCGGTGGTGCTCATGTCAGTCTTCCTTCGTCCGCGCGAGGAGCCGGTCGCCGGCCCACGCGAGTTCTGTGGTGAACCCGGCCTCGCTCGTGATGCGTTGCAGGTATGCCGCGACGTCGTCGCCTCGTGCCGACCGCCCGACGGGCACCGGGCGGGCGTCGTCGTCGATCCAGCAGGGGATGAGGCCGGCCTCGACACGGTCGCCCTCGATGGTGAGGACGGCGATCGCGGTGTTGCGGCTGTCGGGGTGGAACGGGTAGTCGGGCATCGCGGGGTCCGGCTCGAAGCCGAAGAGCCGCCGTCGCTCCCGCGCCCACGCCTCCCGCTCCGGCGCATCGCCCGACATCGCCGAGAGCGCCCTGGTCACGGTGGCGAAGTTCCCGAGCCCGTGGAAGATCGGACGCCCGCGATACATCTCGACGCCCTTGAAGATGTGGGCATGGTGCCCCACGACGGCCGTCGCGCCCGCGTCGACGGCCGCATGCGCGATCTCCGTCTCGTAGGCGGCGATCTCGACGGGGACGTGCACCAGGCCCTTGTGGAGGGCCACGACCACGATGTCGGCGCGGGTGGCGGCATCCGTCACCGCCGCGATGAACCGACGAAGGCTCGCGGGCTCGACGAACGTGTCGATCCGCGGCGGTCCGCCGGGGTTCGCGTTCCGCGGCTCGTAGTGGGTCACGACGTCCACGTGGGCGGCCCCCGGCTTGAGCGTCGTCGCCCTGCTCTCGCGGGGGCCGACGCAGTTCACGCTCACCACTGCGATCCGCGTGCCGTCGACGTCGGCGATCACCGGCTCGAACGCCTCGTCGATCGTCTCACCGATGCCCACGGTCCGCATGCCGCGCGCCTCGCAGTGCCCGACGGTCTCGCGCATCCCCTCGGGCCCGAAGTCGTACACGTGATTGCCGGCGAGAGTCAGGATGCCGAATCCGGCCTCGGCCAGGGCATCCAGCGCCGACGGCGGCCCCGGGAGCGCCGGGACGTCGGTGGTCTGCACGACCGCTGCCTCGGCCGACGCCACGTGCGGGATCTCGAGCTGCCCGATCACGAGGTCTGCTGAGCGCAGGGTGTCCGCGACGGCGGCCAGGAGGTCCCGCGCGTCGTCGCGCTCGAGCACGAGGTCGCCGACCGCGTGGATCGTGATCACGCGACCCCGCCCGCCGGCGCCGCGGACGTGCGGGTGAGGAACGTGCGCAGCCGCGTGGACTCCGGGTGGTCGAAGAAGTCGGCGGACGGCCGGTCCTCGATCACCTGGCCGTCGGCCATGAACACGCATCGGTCGGCGACGTGCCGGGCGAACTCCAGCTCATGCGTGACGACGATCATCGTCATGCCCGCCTCGGCGAGGTCCTTCATCACCTGCAGCACCTCGTCGACGAGCTCGGGGTCCAGCGAGCTGGTGGGCTCGTCGAAGAGGAGGATGCGGGGATTCGTCGCGACGGCCCGGGCGATCGCGACGCGCTGCTGCTGACCGCCCGAGAGCTGACGCGGGTGCGCATCGGCCTTGTCGGCGAGCCCGACGCGGGCGAGGAGCTCCATGGCACGCTGCTTCGCCTCCGCCGGCGGCACCCCGTGCACCTTCACGGGCGCTTCGGTGATGTTGCGGAGCACCGTCCAGTGCGGGAACAGGTTGAACTGCTGGAACACCATCCCCATGCGACGCCGCTGCCGCTGCACCTCCGTGTCGGTCAGCGGACGGATGCCGTCGCGGTGGCGCTCGTACCCGAGCAGCCGGCCGTCCAGATAGATCGCTCCGCCCTCGATCGACTCGAGCTGGTCGATGCAGCGGACGAGCGTCGACTTGCCGGACCCCGAAGGCCCGAGCACTGCGACGACCTCGCGGGCATGCACCTCCAGATCGACGCCGGACAGGGCGAGGTGATCGCCGTACGACTTGCGCAGCCCGACGACCTGGAGCACCGGCGTCAGATCCTTTCCCTGCGCGGTCATGCCGTCGCCTCCGTTCGCTCGACCGTGCGCCGCGCGACCGCGGCCCGCGACATGCCCTTGCTGAAATGCCGCTCCACCCGTCGCTGCACGAGCGTGAGCGCGGTCACGACGACCAGGTACCAGATGACCGCGACGATCAGCATCGGCACCACCTCATACGTGCGGTTGTAGATCACCTGCACGGAATGCAGCAGGTCGCCCATCGCGATGACGCTGACGAGGGAGGTGCCCTTCATCAGCGCGATCACCTGCGACCCGGTCGGCGGAATGATCACGCGCATCGCCTGCGGCAGCACGACCCGCGTGAAGGAGTGCCAGCGGCTGAAGCCCATCGCCGCGGCGGCGTCGCGCTGCCCCGAGTCGACCGAGAGGATACCGGCCCGGATGATCTCGGCCATGTACGCGGCCTCGTGGAGGGACAGTCCGATGATCGCGGCGGTGAGCGGGGTGATCAGGTCGTTCGTCGGCCAGCTCAGGAGCTCCGGCCCGAACGGGACGCCGACCGCCAGGCGCGGCACGAGGTAGGCGAGGTTGTACCAGAAGATCAGCTGCACCAGCGGCGGGACCCCGCGGAAGACGCCGACGAAGACGATGCACGCCCACCGCAGCGGTGCGAAGTCGCTGAGCTGGCCGGCGGCGAGGGCCGTGCCCAGGATCGAGCCCAGCACCATGCCCACGATGGTGAGCATGATGGACATGCCGAGCCCCATCAGGACTGTCGGGTTGAACAGGTACTCCGCGACGACGGGCCAGTCGAACCGCTCGTTCGTCACCAGGAAGATGACGATCTGCGCGGTGACCAGGGCGAGCAGGGCGCCCACGGCGACCCGCCAGGGATGGATGCGAAGCCGGGCGTCGGCGACGTCCACCGTGCGGTCCGCGGACGGATTGCGCACCGGCTGCGTCGTGAGATCGGTCATGGCTGTCTCACTCGCTCGTCATGGGGTTCAGCACAGGCGCCTCGACGGCGGCATCCTCGATGCCCCATTCGGACATGATGCGGTCGTACTCGCCGTTCTCGAAGATCGCCTCGAACGCCGCGAGCATCGGCTCGGCCAGCCCGTTGCCCTTCGGCATGAACATCGCGAGCTGGTCGACGCCTGCGCCCTGCTCGTCCGACTGGATCAGGTAGCCGTAGCGGTCCGGGTCCGACGACTGCAGGTCGATCGCGGCGGACTGCGTCGTGCCGGCGTAGTCCGCGCGGTCCGAGTTCACCGCCAGGAACGTCGCATTGCTGTCCTCGAGGCCGATGAACTCGGCGGGATCGAGGCCCTCGGCCGCGCACCACTCGTTGTACCGCGCGAGCTGGCTCTCGGTGACGGATCCCGTCACACCCGCCACGCGCGAGCCGCACAGGGCCTCAGGGTCGTCCAGCTCGCCCGCGCGCTCTTCGAGGAAGACGTAGGACGTGCGGGTCGTCATCCAGACCACCGCATCGAACTCCGCCTCCCGCTCCGGTGTCGTGCGCACCGGGCCGTTGAAGGCGTCGAAGCGGCCCGAGAGCATGCCGGTGAGCATCGCGTCCAAGCCGGACGACGTGATGATCTCGAACGGCACGCCGAGCTGCTCCGACAGCACGGCCTGGAGGTCGGGATCGATCCCCGTGATCTCGCCGCCCTCCTCGATCGTGCGGTAGGGCGGGTGCGTGTCACCGGCGATCTTGATGACCCCGGCGTCCTTGATGGCATCGGGAAGCTGGTCGTACAAGGGCGCCTCGGCGGCGGCCGCGTCGTCACCCGGAGCGGGCTCGGAGGCGGGCGACGCCGAGCAGCCCGCGAGAAGGGCGACGGCGAGCAGGGGGACGAAGGCGACAGTGCTGGTACGCATGGGAACTCCACATCGTTGTGCAGGAGGAGCGGCGTCTCATGACGCGCAAATAACATCATAAAAGTTGATGGTTGAGATTTTCAACTATCAATTTCAACCACGATAGGCGGTCATCGCGACCAGAGTATCAATTTGGTTGACATTCTGCCCCGACGCGGGCAGGCTTCCGCTCAGGCCGGCCGAGGGGCCGGATCAACGATGACGTTGGATGAGGGAGCACTGCAGATGCCTGATGCACACCGGACGACCCGCGCCATGATCGCCGCCGCAGCGGCACTGGCGCTCACGGCGACAGCCGCCCCGGCGGTCGCGGCCGAGGAACCCGACACGATCGTCTCGGGCCGGTTGTCGGACTCGACGGCCTACCGGTTCGTCGTCCCCGCCGACTGGAACGGGACCGTGTTCGTCAACCTGGACTTCGCGGGCGGCTCACCGTCGGCGGCGCAGAACGAGCTGATCGACCGCGGGTACGCGTACGGCGGCACGACGCGCAATGTCACCGGCTGGAACCTCGGTGACGCGGTCGACAACCAGATCGAGGCGCTCGACGCGTTCACCGCGGCGGTGGGAGAGCCGGATCGCGCCATCGCGATGGGCAACTCGATGGGCGGCATGATCGCCGCCGCGACCGGCGAGCTGCACCCCGATCGCATCGACGGGGTGCTGGCTGCGTGCGGCGGCCTGTCGGGCACCGTGTCGCAGTGGAATCAGAAGCTGGACACCGTGTTCGTCCTGTCGGAGCTGCTCGACCCCGAGGGGACCCTGCCCGTCGAGGACGTGCCGGCCGACATCGAGGGAGCGCGCAACGCCTGGTTCGCGCGGCTCGCCGAGGCGCAGCAGACCCCGGAGGGGCGCGCCCGCATCGCCCTCGCCGCCGCGATCGGGCAGCTGCCGGCCTGGTCGCAGGCGATCGCCGATCCGGACCCGCGAGACCGCGATGCCTACCAGGCGGCCTGGTACGGCGCGCTGGCCGGAGACCCGCTGCCCTACATCGGTCAGGCGATGAGCAGCCGCCACACGAGCACCATCGTGTTCGGCGGCATGCCGTCCTGGAACACCGGCATCGACTACGTCGAGCAGCTGCGAAAGGCCTCCCCCGAGTCGCGTCGCGTGGTCGCCGAGCTCTACGACGCCGCCGGACTGTCGCTGGACGAGGACCTCGCGGCGGTCAACGCCGGCGAGCGCGTCGAGGCCGACCCGGACGCGGTCGAGCGATTCGCCGCCTCGTACGAGTTCACGGGCCGCATCAGCGTGCCCACCGTGACCTTGAACAACGTCGGCGACCAGATCTCGACCGTCGCGCAGCAGCAGGAGTACGAGGAGCGGGTCACCCACGCGGGCAACGCCTCGCTGCTGCGGCAGACCTACGTCGCATCCGCCGGTCACTGCAACTTCACCGCGGCCGAGACCGTGGCGGCGACAGAGCTGCTGCTGGACCGCCTCGACACCGGACGCTGGGGCAGCGCGAACTCCGTGCAGCTGAACCGTGCGGCGGACGCGCTCGACCTCGGCGATGCGCGTTTCCTCGCCTTCCACCCCGATCGGTTCAACCGATGAGACCGAACACGAAGGCGTCTCGTCGTAGCTCGGTGCGTGCCGCCGCCCTGATGGCCGGGTTCGGTCTCGTCACCACGCTCATCGCCGCGCCGCCCGCGAGCGCGGCGGGCTCGGCGGATCCGAGCGACGGCGCGCCGCCGGAGATCCCGGCGGCCGCGCCTCCCGCCGCGTTCACGGAGGAGCCCGTCCTCGCCACGCCCGCGGCGTGGCCGTTCTCCGATGACTTCTCCCGCACCTCCGGGACGAGCAGGTACGACGGCGGCGCTCTGCTCTGGACGGACTGGCTGTTCGACGATGTGGGCGACGGCTCGCTCACCTACGCCGACGCGGCGGCGCACGCGAACGGCGCGGACGTCTTCCGAGCCGGAATCGGCGTGCGCGGCGACCGCTCGTACTGGCGCGTCGACTGGACCACTCTCGCCGATCCGGAGCTGCCGATCGCCGTGTGGGCGCTCGACACCGACGCCGACGAGCGGACCGGCACCTCGACGTGGCCAGGCGACGCCGGCGTCACCTCCCCCGGCAGCGACGCATTCCTCATCGTGTCGGCCGCCGGAGTGTGGCTCGAGGACGCGGACGGCAGCCGCGAGCTGACCCGGCACGGCGCGCGCGTCGACGTCGACGTCGAGGCGAAGTCGTTCGTCGCCGAGGTGCCGCGCGCGGCGCTGCGCGTCAACGGAGTGTTCACGGTCCGCCTGGCGACGGGGATCGCGGATGCCACCGGCACGGGCTTCGCCGCCGCACCGGAGCGCGATGACCTGCGCGTCTACAACGCCGCGTTCCGCAGCGCGGAGCAGGAGGACATGCGGGCCGCCGGCCCTGCGCGGGCGACGGCGTGGAACAACGGCGCGCAGAGCGCGGCGCTCGCCGACGGAGACATGTCGCCGTTCGCGCTCGAGGTGGACTGGCGCGAGCTCGCGCGCGGCACGGTGGAGCAGCATCCGTCGCCCGAAGGCTTCTCCACCCGGTGGTACGTCTCGTCCGTCGATCTTGGTCCCGGTCTGCACCCCGACACCCGCCAGCCGACGGGCCAGCCGCCCACCACGGCGCCGCGGGTGTACGGGCAGGTGCAGCCGTACCTGGTCTACGTGCCGACGACGTACGATCCGTCCGAGCCGGCAGCGCTGACGATCCTGCTTCATGGCGGTGGCAGCAACCACAACGGGTTCCGGGGTTCGCGGGAGGATCACCTGTTCGGCACTGTCTGCGAGGACCGCGGGTCGGTCTGCCTCTCTCCGCTCGCCCGCGGCGACGGCACCTGGTACGTCAATGAGGCGGAGCTGGACGTGTGGGAGACGTGGAACCGGGTCGCCGGCGTCTACTCGCTCGATGGCAGCCGCACCACGATCGCCGGGCACTCGATGGGCGGTGTCGGCGCGACGCGCTTCGCGACCAACCATCCCGACGTCTTCGCCGGCGTCGGCATCGTCTCCGGTGCCGGGTACATGCACGCCGCCGGAATCCGCGACGGCGCCGACGACAGCGCCCGCGTGGAGAACCTCGCGGCGATGAGCGTGTTCCTGGATGCCGGGACCGCCGACATCGCCGAGGGCAACACGCGCACCTGGGCGTCGGCGCTCGAGGCCGCCGGTGTGGAACACCGCGCGCACTACTACGGCGGTGCGACGCACGGGCACTTCGGATGGCTCGGATGGCGCGAGTACGCCCAGCACGTCGCTGAGGCGCAGCTCGCCACCTCGCCCGGCACGATCGCGTTCCGGTGGGATCCGCGGGAGAACCGTCCCGATCTGGGGCTCGCGATCGACAGCGCGTACTGGGTCGCCGGACTCGCCGCGCGCGACGCCGCGGCCCGGTGGAGTCGTGTCGAGGCCCGCTCCGGCGCACTCGACCTCGTGGCGACCGAGCCGGTGGTGACCACCGACAGCGCGGTGTTCGACGGGTTCCCGACCGAGATCCGGGTGCTGGACCGCCACCCGGCGGGCAGCGTCCAGGCGAGCGATGTGCTCGACCTCGCGCTCGTCAACGTCGCCACCGCGGACGTCGACCTGGCGGCCGCCGGGTTCGAACCCGGTTCCGAGGTGCGGCTTCAGGTGACCACCGACGGGCCGACCACGTTGCACGTGCACGGGGACGGCGCGACGGATCGGGTGGACCTGGAGGCCGGCACGCACGTCGTCCTCCTCGGGTGACCCTGCGGCGCCCGGCTCCCGCTGCGGCGGGGCCGGGCGTCGTCGTTCCTGCCCCCGTTCGCGCCCCGCCCGCCGCAGCGGCTCACGGCCCGCCGGGCGGCGAGCCCTCCTCGGGTGCATCCGCGGGCCTGCTCGGGCCGAGCCGCCCCACCTGCCAGTCGTGCACGTCGGGCAGCC
The DNA here is from genome assembly GCF_037083505.1 of Microbacterium sp. CCNWLW41. Lineage (NCBI taxonomy): Bacteria > Bacillati > Actinomycetota > Actinomycetes > Micrococcales > Microbacteriaceae > Microbacterium > Microbacterium sp. CCNWLW41. The sequence goes on along the minus strand of NZ_JBAOJP010000001.1, from coordinate 1,540,397 downwards.
ACTCCAGCGGGGCCGCCGGGCCGACCCGCGGATCGTCGAAGTCCGATCCATCGCGGAGCGTCTCGACGTACACCCGGTCCTGCGCGATGCGCGCCCGCAACGAACCCGGTCCGCCGACCGAGCCGTGCCCCGGCACCACTGCGTCCACCTCGTCGACCAGGGTCTCGAGGAGCGCCAGCGCGGCGAGGTAATCCGCGATGGGCGTCTCAGCCTCGAGGTCGAGGAACGGCATCAGGATGTCGGAGAGCATGTCGCCGGCGACGAGCACGCGGCGCTCCTCGACGAGGAGCGCGGCGTGACCCGGCGCGTGGGCGCGATGCTCGATGATCCGCACCTCCGGCCCGTCCCACGGGACACGGGTGGCACCGGCGGGCAGAGCGGTGATGTCGCCGAGCAGCTCCATCGGAATGTCGTCGGCGTACTCCGGCGGCAGCCCCTCGGCGATGGCATCCCGCCAGTCCGGACGCGCCAGCACCTCCCGGATGGATGCCGCACCGCGGGCCGTGCCGTAGCGCGGCACGTCGCCGAACCTCGGGTGCCATAGGACGTGGTCCCAGTCCGGATGCGTCGAGAAGCCGGCCACGACGGGCTGTCCCCGCTCGCCGAGATCGTCTGCGAGGTGCGCCATCTCGGCGTCGGTGATGCCCGGATCGATGAGGAGCACGCCGTGGCGTCCCTGCACGACCGTGCAGTTGCTTCGGATGAACTCGCTCTCGTGGACGAACACGCCCTCTGCGATCCGCCTCAGCATCGCCGGCCTCCGCTCGCCCGGCGCGGCCGCCGGTCAGGGCTCACCCTAGCCGGGCAGGCACGAAAAAGCCCCCGGAATCCGGGGGCTTTCGTCTGTAGCAGGAGCGGGGCTTGAACCCGCGACCTCACGATTATGAGTCGTGCGCTCTCACCAACTGAGCTACCCTGCCGCGTGGCATCCGATCGCTGGAACGGATGCTGCGAGCCCCGAGTCAGGATTGAACTGACGACCCCTTCCTTACCATGGAAGTGCTCTGCCACTGAGCTATCGGGGCGTGCTGCCTGCGAGCAGGCAACTAGAAGAGGATACCAGAGGCCCGGCATCCTTCCGAACCGTCAGCCCACCGTGTGGGTGCCGTCGGTGTGGGTACGCAGCCACGGCATCGGGTCGATCGCCGTGGTGCCGTTCTGAAGCAGTTCGAAGTGCGTGTGGGCGCCGTACGAGCGCCCGGTGTTGCCGGTGCGGCCGAGGACCGTGCCGACCGTGACGCGCTGACCGGCCGAGACCTGGAGCGAGCCGTACTCCATGTGCGCGTAGTGGCTGGAGATGAGCTGGCCGTCGACGATGTGGTCGATGATCACGTGCACGCCGTACGCGCCGCCCGCCTCGGAGGCCACGCGGACGGTGCCGTCGGCGATGGCCTGGATCGGGGCTCCGGCGCCGGGCGTGAAGTCGACGCCCTCGTGCATGCGGCCGGACCGCATGCCGAACCCGTACGACATCGTCACACCGACCGTGAAGGGCCACTGGATGTTCGAGTTCGGGTCGTTGCGGAACAGGTTCGAGAAGTTCTTGATGCCGGCCTCCGACGCGAGCTGAGCCGTCGTCGTGGTCGTGTAGTTCTCCGGACGGTCGAGCGTGTCGGCCTCGATGCCGGCCGGCGCGACATAGGCCTGGATCTCGGCCTCGTCGATCACCGATGCCTTCGAGTCGCCGGGGGCGAGGACCGACAGCGAGGCGTCGACGCCGCGAGCTGCGGCGACGGCCTCGGCGGGTGTCGTCATCCCGACCGCCATCAGCCCCACGACGCCGAGCACTCCGACCGAGAACGAGGCGGTGGCCACGCGACGGAACGCTGCACCCCGGCGGGCCTGCGACCGACGCGGCGCGGTGTGCGCGGCGGGCTGCTCCTCGGCCGAGGGGCCGGCGGCAGGTCGCGACTGCTCCTGCTCCTCGGCCGGCTGCTGCACGGGGGTCTCGCCGGTGAACTCGAACAGGCGCGCCGCGACCTCGAACTCGTCGACATCAGATGCCGCGGGCTGGGCGATCGGGCCGGTGAGGGGGTGGATCTGCTCGGTCGCCGGGCGGGCCTGAGCTGTCTCGGCAGCCGCCGCAGGCTCGGGCGCCGAGGGCCGCACGGTCTCGACCGGCGCGGCGGTCGTCGCGGCTGCCGCCACGGCCTCCGCCGCGAGGATCTTCGCGAACGACTCCGACGTCCACGTCGAGGCGCCCGCGGACGACGCCGAGGCAGCCGAGGCGGCTGTGGAGCTCGGCGGCGCGGGGATCGGAGCGGTCTCCGACGCGACCAGGGGCTCGAGGAGCTGGAAGGGCGGCGCGGGAGCGACGGCCTCAGCACGGGTGGCGGGAGCGACGGGCTCAGCAGGGGTGGCGGGAGCGACGGTCTCAGCGGCCGGCGCGCTGAACGCGGCGAACTCACCGGTCTCCGCGGGCGGCGCACTGACCGCGGCGAACTCGCCGGTCGGCGCGAGCGGTGCGCTGACCGCAGCGAACTCGCCGGTCTGCGCCCGGCGTGCACGACGGCTCACGGGCGCCGTGGCCGGGAGTTCGGCAGCCGGCGACGCGGGAGCGACAGCCGCAGCCTCCGCGACCTCCGCCGGAGCAGCCGCCGGAGCGTGCGCCGCGGTGTCGGCGGCCGGTGCGACGATCGGACGCGCGGCGGGCCGCTGGCGTCGGGAGGCCGGCGCCGGGTGCGGGGCGGTCGTCTGCCCCGCGGGGGCCGACAGCTGCGCCTGCGTCGCGGTTGCGGGTGCGGCATCCGCCTTCTTCAGGTCGACGGAACGACCCCACACGACAGCCGGACGCTCGGGGGCGATCTGCGCGGCTTCGCGCCGCGCGGTGGCGCGACCTGCTCCCGGCGTCTCCGGGGTCGCCTGGACAGGCGTGGCGGAGGTGCGGCTCGACCGGCGCGTGGGCGCGGGTTCAGCCATGGGGGCGTCGAAAGGCAAAGCGGCGGCGGGCTCTCGGGTCGTACCGCGAGGGGAACGCGGCGAGGCGGTCGTGGGCTATGACGACCTCCGCCGTTCGGGCAGCGAAGGTAACGATCGGGTAAACACTACCCCGGGCGTCCTGGGAATGCCATGTACGGCTCGGATTTCAGCGCGCGTCATAGATGAGAGTTGGATGAGAGCGCCCTTCATCAGAGCCCTGCTGCAGCGGCGAGGCGGTCATAGATCGCCGGTGTCGACGCGACCACGAGCGGCGCGCGCGGCGAGCCGTCGGGCACGGCACGGCCGAACCGGCCGCCGGCCTCGGTCACCAGGAGCGATCCGGCGGCGAGGTCCCACGGCGCCAATCCCCGCTCGAAGTAGCCGTCGAGGCGACCGGCGGCGACGTACGCGAGATCCAGGGATGCCGCTCCCCCGCGGCGGAGGTCACGAGCCAGGCCCGGCATCACGGCCGAGATCAGCTCGATGTCCCCCGGCCGCGTGGCGGGGTCGTAGCCGAAACCTGTCGCGAGCAGCGCGCCGGCGGGTCCGACCTCGCTGTTGACGCGCAGCGGAGCAGCGCCGAGCCAGGCTCCGTGATCGCGGGCGGCGTGGAACAGCTCGCCGATGACGGGGGTGTACACGGCGCCCGCCAGCGCCTCCCAGTCCGCCGGAGTGGGCTCGCCGCGGACGGCCGCGATGCTGACCGCGTAGGCCGGGATGCCGTAGGCGTAGTTGACCGTGCCGTCGATCGGGTCGACGACCCACGTGATGCCGCTCGCACCGCCCTCGGCGCCGGTCTCCTCGCCGAGGAACGCGTCGTCGGGGCGCTCGGCGGCCAGCCGGGCGCGGATCAGCGTCTCCACCTCGCGGTCGGCCTCGGTGACGATGTCGGCGAGCGCGGACTTCGTCGCGGCGATCGACACGCCCGCCTCCCGGCGCACCCGGGCGAGGTCTCCCGCCTCCCGGGCGATGTCCATGGCGAGTGCTTCGAGATCCTGCGCGAGAGTCATGCGTCCACGCTAACGTCCCGCGCGCCCGGTGCCCGGTGCCGGTGCCCGGTGCCCGGTGCCGGTGCCGGGTGCCCGGTGCCGGGCCGGGTGTGGCTGTCGTCGACGGGGTCTCGCTAGCGTGAGGGGATGGCCGACGCAGTCCCGCACCGCACCTACGACGTCGCGATCGTGGGCGGCGGTCACAACGCGCTGGTCGCCGCGGCCTACCTCGCCGGCGCCGGCCGGTCGGTCGTCGTCCTGGAGCGGCTGGACCACCTGGGCGGGGCAGCGGTGTCCGAACGCCCGTGGGACGGCGTTGACGCGCGCCTGTCGCGCTACTCCTACCTCGTGAGCCTGCTGCCCCGGAGCATCGTGCGCGACCTCGGGCTCGGCATCCGTCTGCTCCGCCGGCGGTACTCGTCGTACACGCCGGACCCCGCGGATCCGTCGCGAGGGATCCTGATCGACAACGCGGATGCCGCGGCCACCGCGGAATCGTTCGCCCAGGTGACCGGCGACACGGCGGAGGCCGAGCGGTTCGCCGCCGTCTCGGAACGGCTCTCGCCGGTCGCCCGCCTGCTGTTCCCCTCGATGACCGAACCGCTGCGGCGTCGATCCGAGCTGCGCGCGCGTCTCGGCGACGACGGTCTGTGGTCGGAGCTGATCGAGCAGCCGCTCGGCGGGCTGCTGCGGTCGTCGCTGGGCACCGACCTCGCGCGCGGCATCGCCCTCACGGACGGCCTGATCGGCACGTTCGCCGCGGCTGACGAGGGCGACCTGCGCCAGAACCGGTGCTTCCTGTACCACGTCATCGGCGGCGGCACCGGCGACTGGGACGTGCCCGTCGGGGGCATGGGGCAGGTGTCCGCGGAGCTCGCACGGGCCGCGGCGCGGGCGGGTGCCGAGCTGCGCACCGAGAGCGAAGTCGTCGCGGTCTCGCCCGACGGCGAGGTGCAGCTGGGCGACGACTCGACCGTGCACGCCCGGCTGGTGCTGAGCGGCGCCGGCCCGGCGGTGCTCGCCGACCTCCTCGCCGCGGGTGGAGCGGGCGGCTCGGCGGGCGATGCCGACGCCGCGCGACCGGAGGGCGCCCAGCTGAAGGTCAACATGCTGCTGCGGCGACTCCCCCGCCTCCGCGACCGGCGCGTCGCGCCCGAGGCGGCGTTCGCCGGCACGTTCCACGTCAACGAGACGCTGTCACAGCTGGACGCGGCGCACGCCGCGGCGGCGAGCGGTGGCATTCCGGATCCGCTTCCCGCCGAGATCTACTGCCACTCGCTCACCGACCCGTCGATCCTGGGACCCGACCTGCGGCGGTCGGGGGCGCAGACACTCACCCTCTTCGGTCTGCAGGTGCCGCACCGGCTCCTCCAGGGGCGGGATCCGGATGCCGCGCGCGCCGAGCTCCTCGCCGCGGCCCAGCGTTCGCTCGACGCCGTGCTGGCCGAGCCGATCTCCGACTGCGTGCTCGAAGCGCCTGACGGCACGCCGTGCGTCGAAGCGCGGACGACGGCGGACCTCGAGCGCTCCCTCGGCATGGTCGGCGGCGACATCTTCCACGGCCCGCTCTCGTGGCCGTGGGCGGACGACGACGAGCCGCTGCGGTCTCCCGCCGAGCGGTGGGGCGTCGCCACGTCCCACCCGTCCGTGCTGCTGTGCGGATCGGGCGCGCGACGCGGCGGCGCGGTCAGCGGGCTCGGCGGCCACAACGCCGCCATGGCCGCGCTGGAGCTGCTCGCCGGGTGAGCCGGCCCCGCGACGGTCAGGGGCGCGGCGGAAGCGGCGGCGGGGGCGGGTAGCCCTCGTACCCGGGACGCTCCGGCGCCTGGGCCGGCGCCTCCGCGGCGGGCTGCGGCGCATCGCCGTGCGGAGCCGGCGCTCCGGCGGTCGCGGGCGACGGCTCGGCGACGGCCGGTGCGAGCGGCGTGAACACGTGCGCCCCCGGCGAGGGGTGGCCGGTGTAGTAGGCGTTCCAGTCCGGCGACCCATCGGGCAGCATGGGCAGCGGCGTGCCGCCGTCCGCATACGTCGGCCACGGCAGCAGCTCCTGCGTCGCGGGAGCGGATGCCACCGGAGCCGCCGGCACCGGGCCGGACGCGTGCGGCGGGGGCACCGGGTGCGGGTGCGTTCGCGGCCGCTTCGGTGCGAAGAGCACGTTCACCAGCGGCACGAGTGCCGTTCCGACGGCCGCCAGGATCGCGACCGCCACGACGATGCGCCAGTAGAGGTCGGCGAGGGACAGCCACTCCCCGAAGGCCAGCGGGATGATCAGGAGCGCGGCGAGCGCGACCACGAGTGCGATCGTGACGATGACCACGGCACGCGTGAACGTCGTGTCGTACCGCTGGAACGCCTTGATGTAGAGGCGCAGGTGAAGCAGCACCAGTTGCAGGATGAGCACGATCAGCAGGAACTGGATGAACCGGGAGACGCCGAGCCACGGGAAGCGCTCGGGCATCCAGATCATGATCGCCCCGAGGAGCAGCGCGATGATCCAGGACGCCATGCTGGCGAGGGCGAACCACGCGGGGCGCCGCGGTGCGAGGTGGGCGTCCAGGATCGCGACGCCCGCGAATGCGACGAGCAGCAGGATGGTGAGGAAGGCGCGCCCGACGAGACCGTTCTGCGAGCCGACCAGCACCCACACCACGCAGACGATGGCTGCGGCGATGAGCGCACCGATGGCCACCCAGATGGCGGCTCGCAGCAGCGGCGAGAGGGAGGCGTCGCCGCGCTCCTGCTGTGGCGTCGCATACGGATCGGGCGCGGTCATGGCGTTCCTCTCGTGACGCGGGCGGTGGACCCGGCACGCCCATCCTGACACGCGCGCATCCCCGGTTCGAGATCCGCGGAGGCGCGCCGGGATCGGGGGTGCGTCCCCGCCCGACGGCTCGTACCGTGTGCATATGGAGAGCTCCTCGCCCGGGCCGGCGCCGGGGCTCGCTGCGAGGCCGGCGCTGCGGCTGGCGCGGTGGGTGGGATTCACGGTGCTGGGTGAGGGTCTCGGCTTCCTGATCCCGGTGACGGCCTTCGCGCTGGCGTCGGCGCTCGGGCTGAGCGGCTGGGCGGCGTGGGCGATTCTCGTCGTGTTCGGCGCCGGCGAAGGCGCGCTGCTGGGCGTCGGCCAGGCGCTCGGCGCCCGGGGGTCGCGCGCCCAGGTGCCCGTGGGCCGGTGGGCAGCGGTGACGGCGGTGGCGGCATCCGTCGCGTGGGCGATCGGCATGCTGCCGTCGACTCTCGCGGATCTCGGTGCCGACATCGACTGGGCATCGCCGTCGACCTGGGCGGTGGCGGCGCCCGCCGCACTCCTGCTGCTGGCGACCATCCCGCTCGCTCAGCGCCCGGTGCTCGCACGGGCGGGCGTGCCCCGATCGTGGTGGTGGGTGCCCATCAACATGGTCGCGTGGCTGATCGGCATCGTCTTCACGTTCCTGCCGTCGCCGTGGGTCGACGAGTCGACGCCCGCCGCGGTCGTGTTCGGGCTCTTCGCGGTCGGCGGGGCGCTCATGGCGGCGACCGTCGCGGTGCTGACCGGGCTCGGTCTTCGCTGGATGCTGCGCAACGAGGAAACGCGCCCCGCAAGCGGGACGCGTTTCTGATCTCGGGTGGCGAGTGAGGGATTCGAACCCCCGAAGGCTATGCCGGCTGATTTACAGTCAGATCCCTTTGGCCGCTTGGGTAACTCGCCGAGTGCGCACCCGTCCGACTTTTCCAGACGACCGGAGGCGCGATCCACAATCTTACGCGTAGATGCGCGAGGTCAGAAATCGGCGGCCACCCGTGGCCGTCACGGCCCGCGCCCGTCCATCGTCACGTGCCGATGCCGTCACGTGCCGATGCGATCGAGGTCCATGCCGTCGAGGGCGCTCGGCGTGCGCAGCAGGGCACCCTCGAAACGGCAGGTCGCGGCCGCGACATCCATCGCGGTCTGCAGCGCCGTCTCCCAGCCGTCCTCGTCCACCGGAGCGCCGTCCACGAGGACGGCCACCGTCGCGGCGAACGCGGCGTCGCCGGCGCCCATCGTGTCGACGATGCGGCCGGGGAGGCTCGAGATCGGCCGGGTCACCACCACGTCGCCGGCCTCGATCGTGGCGCCCGCGGGCCCCTCGGTGGCGAGCACCGCCTGCGCACCGAGGTCGATCAGCCGGGCGCGCAGCACGTCGAGTCGGTCGTCGTAGAGCAGCGCCGCGTCGTCCTCCCCCACCTTCACCAGGGCCGCGCCGGAGGCCAGGCGCTCGAAGCCGCGCACGAACTCCGCCTTGTCGCTCATCATGCCCGTGCGGGGGTTCGGGTCGACCGCGACCGGGACCCCCGCCGCGTCGACCGCCTCCGCCAGCTCGGCGGTCTGCTCGGGATCGTCGAACGCGAAGCAGCTGATCACCACGAGGTCGGCATCGGCCATCGCCGCGCGCTCGGCGTCACCGAACCGGATGCGGCGCTGCTGAGAGGCCTCGTTGAACTCGTACACCGGTTCACCGCCCCCGGACCGCGTGCTGACCGCCCGCGCCGTCCCCAGCAGCGACGGCGTCGCGATGAGGTCCACCCCGAAGTCCGCGAGATAGCGCCGCACGCGTGAGGCCGGCTCGTCATCGCCCAGCATCGCCACCAGCGTCGCCGGCACGCCCAGACGAGTGAGGCCCACGGCGACGTTCAGCGCGGCGCCGCCGACGAACTCGCGCACGCCGTGGTCGTCGCGGAGCTCGTCGATGAGCGCGTCACCCACCACCACGACGGTCATCGCGGGACCCCCGCCGTCTCGAGGACCCGCCCGACGAACGCCTCGGCGCGGCGCCGCGTGCCGTCGATCTTGCGGTCGACGCTCGCCCGCACCTCGTTGGGCGCGAGCGGAGCGGCCAGCCGCACCGTCTCGTGGCAGGACAGATCCGCGCAGATGTAGGTGCCGACGCTGTCACCGTGCGCGCCCGCCTCGCCGGCCCTCCGCGCGGTGTACATCACGACTTGGTCGGCCGGCTGCATGGTGTGGCACAGATTGCACATCGCGGCCCGACCGCGGGATGTGCCCTCGGCCGCACGCAGCACGACGCCCGACGGCTCTCCGTCGATCTCGGCGATCACGTAGCCGCGACTGCGCGTGCGCGGATCGCGCCACGCGAGGAAATCGAGGTGATCCCAGTCGGTCAGCACGAAGTCATGCGGCAGGGCGACGAGTCTCAGCTCGTCGGGTGAGGCGTTCACGAACGACGAACGCACATCATCTTCGGTCAGCGGGCGCATGGCACCTCCTCGCCGACCCAGTCTACGAACGACGGATGCCTCCGCCACCCCGCGCGCTCGATCTCAGGGCGGCCGCGGCATCCGCCGGGCCGGGTCAGCTCCAGCCGAGGCGTGCCGCCACGACGTCGGCGGCCCGCGAGGGGAAGTCCTCCCACCCGGGCTCCAGGATCCGGCGCGTGAGGCGGTACAGCTCGAAGGCGGTCTCCTCGATGGGCAGATCCAGCGATGCGGCGATGTCGCCTCCCCACGCCGGGAAGTCGCGCTCGAAGCGCCGCACGGGATCGATCGCGTCGCGGAGGGAAGTGGATGCCGCGGCGAACCGTCCACGGATGGCCCGCACCAGCAGCTGCACGGCCCACTGCCGGATGAACGCGTTCCCGTTCAGAACCTCGCCGCGGCGCACCCGCCCCACACCGATCAGCAGCTTCACCAGCACGAGCCGCGCGTCGTTCGCGGGGTCGAACCGGTCGTCCTCGGCGGCGCGCGCCCGCGACTCCGCGAGCAGCCTCGCCGTGGTGCCCGCCTCGTCGTCGACGAGGACCGTCGCGTCTCCGGCGCGAGCGCCGGCGAGCTCCGCGGCGTCCGAGAAGGCGAACTCGAAGACGTGCCCGTCGTCGTAGACGGCGACGAACCCGATCTCGCCTTCGCGCGCGGTGAGCACGAGACGATCCTGATCGGGCAGCCAGGACAGGTCGGGGCGCACCTCGCTCCCGCGGCCGGCCGCCGTCAGCGCGAAGAAGTCGTGGTCCGACCACTCGTCGCGCCGCGCGCGCGCCTCGTCCGACGCCGAGCCGAGCAGCACGAGCCCGACCAGTCCGGGATGCGCGCGAACTCCGGCTGCCAGCCCCGCGCTGAGCGCGTCGAACCGCTCCGGCGCCGTCACTCCGGCTCCACCCGGGTCGGCCGGGGTCGTGTCCTGCGCCGACACGACGCCGCGCGAGACCTCGTCCACCCGGTCCATGCCCGCCTGCGTCACTTGACGCTGCCGGCGGTGAGTCCGCCCACGATGTATCGCTGCAATGACAGGAACAGCGCCATCGGCAGGATCGCCGCAACCACGGCGCCCGCTGCGAAGACGCTCCAGTTCTTCGACTGCGCGTTGGAGACGAACTGATAGAGCCCGACGGCCAGCGTCTGGTTGGCGGGGTCGATGAGCACGACGGAAGCGATGACGAACTCGGCGAAGGTGGAGAGGAAGACGAGGAGGACCACGACGGCCAGGATCGGTGCGACCAGGCGGAGCACGATCGTGAAGAAGATCCGCGCATGACCCGCTCCGTCGATCCGCGCCGCCTCGTCGATGGACGTCGGCACGGTGTTGAAGAACCCGTAGAGAAGGAACGTGTTGACGCCGAGCGCACCACCGAGGTAGATCATGATGAGCCCGAGGAGAGAGTTCAACCCCAGAGCCGGGAAGACGTCGCTGATCGCCGACATGAGCAGGAAGATCGCGACGAAGGCGAGGAGCTGCGGGAACATCTGCACGAGGAGGATCGACAGCAGCCCGAACCGCCGTCCTGTGAACCGCATGCGCGAGAACGCGTACGCCGCGAGCGCCGACAGGAAGACCGCGCCGACAGCTGTCGACAGCCCGACGATCACCGTGTTCGCGAGCCATCGCCCGTAGGGGTAGTTCGGATCCTGGAACAGCGCGACGTAGCTGTCGAAGCTGATGTTCCGGAACAGCCCGTTCGCTGTCAGCAGCGTGCCGCCGGGGTTCAGCGAAGCCGACAGCACGTAGACGAGCGGGAAGACCGAGAACAGCACCATGACGATGCCGACGATGTGGCGCCACCCGGTCTCGCGGAAGTACTTTCCGAACGGACGCCGCGGCATCGGTGCGGTCGGACGCTCCTTCTCCGCAGCGGCCTCGAACCCGATGGCGAGACTCTCGGCGCCGCCCACCCTGGTCTGATCCGTGGACATGTCAGTTCAACTCCTCGAGCGCTTTGGTCTGCCGGAACGCGATGTACGAGATCGCGCCGACGATGAGGAAGATCAGGATCGAGAACGCGGCAGCCAGCCCCATGTCGCGCTGACCGCCCACGAAGGCCACCTTGTAGACCATCGAGATGAGGATGTCTGTCTGCCCGACCGGGATCGGCGCATCGGGGAACCTCGGCCCACCGTTGGTGAGCATGTAGATGAGGACGAAGTTGTTGAAGTTGAAGGCGAACGACGAGATGAGCAACGGTGCGACCGAGACCAGCAGGAGCGGGAACTTGATGTGCCGGAAGATGCCCCACGCACTGGCGCCGTCGACCTTGCCTGCTTCCTGGATGTCGTCCGGGATCGACTGGATAGCCCCCGTGCAGACGAGGAACATGTAGGGGAAGCCCATCCAGAGATTCACGACGAGGATCGCGATCTTCGCGAGCAGCGGATCGGTCAGCCACGGAATCTGCGCGCCGCCGAAGAACCACTCGTTGATGATCCCGAAGTCCTGATTGAACATGCCCGCCCACACCAGCGCGGAAAGGAACCCGGGGAACGCGTAAGGCAGGATCATCGCCACGCGGTAGTACTTCTTGCTCTTCATCCGCGGATCGTTGAACGTGATCGCGAGGAACAGTCCGAGCGCGAACGTCGTGGCGACGGAGAGCAGCGCGAACACGAACGTCCAGATCAAGACGTAGATGAAGGGTCCGCGGATGGACTGCTCCGTGAAGGCGCGGACGTAGTTGTCGAAGCCGACCACGACCTGCCATCCGGGCAGCAGTTCGGTGCCGTCCTCGGCAGTGAACGCGCCGGTGCCGATGTCGCTGTACACGACGCCGGTGGTGGTGTCGGTCATCGTGTCAGCGACGGGATCCCACTCCAGCGACGAGGTGAAGAGATACGCGGTCGATCCGTCGGTCGTGCGAAGGTACCCGTCGTTGAGGTCCTCCGATACCGGAACGGCGAGCCCGGCGATCGCCTCCTGATTGGCGAGGATGCCGCCGAGATCGAGGGTGTTGTATCCCGGTGCGCCGGTGGCGGTGGCACCGTCGACCGGCTCCAGCGGCTGCTCCTCCCCGCCGACGACGAAGTCGCCGGTGTCGGGGTCGGTGGTAAGGAAGAAGAACTCGTTCGCGCGCTCCAGCACGGTGACGGGGAAGGCCGGCGAATCCTCGACGCGGGTCTGGGACTGGAGCAGGAGCGCATTGACCGCATCCTCTTTCGTCGAATTGTGCCCGGAGCCGTAGTTCGTGAAAGAGATGAAGACCGTATAGACGATGAGGAAGATCTGGAAGACCAGCAGGAAGAGGATGCCGGGCGTGAGGTACTTCGCGGGCAGCAGGCCCGGCACCAGATAGATGACGTTTACCGCGATGGTGACGGCGGCGATGATCAGCGGCACGAGCCACTCGCCCTGGAACGCCAGGATGAGGATGCCGTAGACCGCGAAGGCGTCGATGAGGCCGAGCAGGAGGATCTTGACCAGCCAGATCTTCCAGCCCAGTCCAGCCGCCTCCGCGAGGGCGGTCGCCCGCTTCTGCCGACGGAGCCGGGATCGGTCGTCCGGTGTTCTGGCGGGGGACGTGGTCTCCTCGAGGACGGGACCGGCCATCGTCGACTCCTTCGGGGTGGTGCGATAAAGACGTGCTGCGGTGGGGGGGGGGCCAGTGGCCCCCCCCCCCCCCCGGCGGGAGCCCGCGGTCATTGGGGGGCTTTGCGCGGGCCTCTGAGGGGCCGCGGCGGTCGGCCCGCGCCCACGGGCGCGCGCGGGGGGGGGGCGCTAAACGGGGGTGGGGGGGGGGGGGGGCCCCGGCCCCCCCCCCCACCGCACGGGCGTCAGCCGTCGATCTTGGCCTGGATGTCCTCGGCCATCTTCGTCCAGGTGGCAGCAGGGTCGGCACCGCCGATGATCGCCGCCTCCGCGACGCCCCAGAACTCCCACACCGATCCCATCTCGGGGATGCTCGGCATCGGGAACCCGGTCGCGCCGACATCGCCGAATCCCTTGATGATCGGGTCCTCAGCCGCCTTCTCGTACGCGGAAGTCAGCGCCGGAGGCCGGTTGCCCGCCTCGTAGAGGGCGTACTGGACCTCCTCGGTGCCGATGTAGTTCACGAGGAACTGGTTGGCCAGGAGCGCGTTCTCCGACTTGGCGTTCACGTAGAAGCCCTGCACGCCGACGAAGGGCGATGCGGTCTCGCCGCCCGCGGTCGGAATGGGGTCGATGGCGATGTTGATGCCCTTGGCCTCGGCGTCCGTCGTGTTCCACGGGCCGGTGAGGATGAAGGGCGACTCGCCCGCGTTGAACGCTTCCTTCGCGAGATCCTGCGTGAGGTTCAGGTTGATCGCGCCCGCCGCGCCCTGCTGACCGAGCCACGCCGCGAACGCCTGGCCGGCCTCGTCACCGACGGTGAGCTGAGAACCGTCGTACGAGCCATCGGCGTTCTGCGCGAACACGGAGTTGCCGAACGAGGTCTGGAAGCCGTACAGGTGGTACGGATCCGCGTTGGCCGGGTCGAGTCCGACGACGAACGGGTACTTGGTGCCCGCGGCGGTGCCGGCGGCGATCATGTCGTCGAAGGTGGCAGGCGCCTCGGACACGAGATCCGCGTTGCGCATGAGCGCAACGTTCTCGGTCGCGTACGGCAGACCGTAGACCTTGCCGTCGTACGTGAAGGCGGAGATGGCCACCTCCTGGAATGCGGACGCGGAGTCGCCGAGCTCGATCGGCGCGACGAGGCCGTCCTGCACGAACGAGCCGAGCCAGTCGTGGGCGCCGATGGTGACGTCCGGACCCTTGCCGGTCGGCACCTGCGCGGTGAAGTCGTCGCGGATCTTCTCGTTCTGCTTCACGACGAGGTCGACCGTGACGCCGTTCTCCTCCTCGAAGTCCGAGATGGTGCCCTCGAGCGCGTCTGCGCGGTTCTGGTCGACCCAGACGGTCAGCGTGGCATCGCTTTCGCTTTCGCCCCCGCCCCCGTCGGTGCTGTCCGCGCCGCCGCCGGCGCAGCCGGCGAGCAGCAGCGCGCTCCCTGCAATGAACGCGCCGGTGGCAAGCGCGCGCTTCATGTTCACCCTCATCGGTGTGTGCCTCTCTGGAGTGCTGGTGAGTTGAACCGGCCCTCGGCCGGTGCGGTGGCACCGATGAAGGCCGTTCTTCGGCTTGCACGAATCTGCAAGCGCTTACATTCTGCATCATGCGGTGAATCAGGACAAGGTGGGCGAAGCCAATCGATATCTCCTCGTGATCTTGCGAGAACTGGAACCGCTTCCAGCCGACGACTCGCTCAGCAACGCGCGCATGCCCGGAAAGCGGCATCCCACTCTCCGCCAGCCGTCCGCCCGCCGATAGACTTCCGGCCATGGCAGATTCCTCGTTCGACATCGTCAGCAAGGTCGACCACCAGGAGGCCGACAACGCGCTCAACCAGGCCCGCAAGGAGGTCGAGCAGCGCTACGACTTCAAGGGCACGGGCGCCTCGATCGAGTGGAGCGGCGAGGCCGTGCTCATCAAGGCCAACTCCGAGGAGCGGGCGAAGGCGGTCCTCGACGTGTTCCAGTCCAAGCTCATCAAGCGGGGCATCTCTCTGAAGAGCCTGGAGTCCGGCGACCCGGTCGCCAGCGGCAAGGAGTACCGGATCACGTCGACGATCAAGGACGGCATCTCGTCCGAGAACGCGAAGAAGATCTCGAAGATCATCCGCGACGAGGGCCCGAAGTCGGTGAAGTCGCAGATCCAGGGCGACGAGCTGCGCGTGCAGTCCAAGTCCCGCGACGACCTGCAGGAGGTGCAGCGCCTGCTGAAGGCCGCCGACCTCGACGTCGACCTCCAGTTCGTCAACTACCGGTAGTGCCCTAACCCGGCCGCGACCTCGTGTCAACACGTCAGGCGGCCACGAGCCTCCTGAAAGAATGGGGGCACCCGCGGCGAGACCGAGTGCTCGCCCGGACTGGGGCGGATACACAGTGATCGAGATCGCGGAGATGACGCGTGCGCTGCGGCGCGCGCTGAGCCGCGGCGAACTGGCGGCGTGGTTCCAGCCTCAGATCGACCTGAGAACGAACCGGCTGGTCGCCGCCGAGGCGCTCTGCCGTTGGCACCACCCGACGTGGGGCACGGTGGGCCCCAATGAGTTCATCCCGGTCGCCGAAGAGGACGGCACCATCCACGACATCGGCCGGTACATGACCACGCAGGCCATGGGAGCGATGACCGAGTGGGGCATCGATCTCTCGGTCAACGTCTCCCCCGCCCAGTTGGAAGGCGCCGGTTTCACCACCTGGATGGAACGGATGATCCACCGCATCCGGCGCCCTGCGCGGCACCTGACGCTCGAGATCACCGAGGGTCGTCGCATCGGCGACGCCCCCGCCCTCGTGGCACGGCTGGACCGGTTGCGCGGGCTCGGCATAGGCATCGCAATCGATGACTTCGGTGCCGGGCAGGCGTCGCTCACCCAGGCCAAGCGGCTGCACGCCACGGAACTGAAGATCGACCGGGCTCTCATCGTCGACGACTCCCCGGAGGCCTCCGAAGTGGTCTCGGATGCCGTGACACGTGCTCATGACGCCGGCATCCGCGTCGTCGCCGAAGGCGTCGAGACCGCCGAGCAGCTCGCCAAGGTGACCCGGCTGGGGTGCGACCGCGCGCAGGGTTACCTGCTGAGCCGCCCTATCCGCCGCACTGAGATGGCCCGCTTGGTGGCCAGCGCCTGAAGACAGGCATCCCGAGCCGCGAAGAGCCCTGCCGACGATGCCGGGGGTCGGTCAGTGCGCGACATGCTGCGCGAGGCGGTCCAGGAGCGCCTCGAGCGAGACCTCGAACTCCTCGTCGCTGCGATCCTCGCTGAGCAGGGCCCGCAGGCGGAACACTTCCGGCGCATCCTCGAGGGTGCGGGTGCCGTCCTGCTCGGGGATGGAAGCGCCCCCTTCGTCCAGAGGTTCGCCGACGGGGCCGGTCGCTGCTCCTCGGACAGCCGCCTCCAGCAGCAGCTGCCCCAGGAGGAAGCTGCTGAAGGACCGGTAGGCGTCGACGGCCTGCTGGTCGGTGAAGCCGTGCCCGATCAGCGCCGCGAGGAACGCATTGACCACCTCGATGCTCCGCAACGGCGGCCGCAGCCACGGCGCTGCAGGATGCCGCGACGCGATCAACGGGAAGACCTTCGGGTGCTTGATCGCGATCTGCCGCACCTGGTGGGCGGTGGTCTGCAGATAGCCCTGCCAATGCTCAGCGAGCTGGGCGTCCAGACTCGACAGCAGGTCACCCATGAGCAGGGCGACGACCCCCTCGAGGAGATCCTCCTTGCCGTGCACGTGACGGTACAGCGACATCGCCTCGACACCGAGCTCCTGCGCCAGCGACCGCATCGACAGGCTCTGCGCGCCGGAGACATCGATCTGCCGCAACGCCGTCTCGATGATCAGCTCGCGACTGAGCTTCGGCGCCGCGGTCTTCGCCGGCTGCGTGCTCCTGCTCTTGGCCACTGACCTATCCTTCCCTACCTGCGGTCGCCGGTTGAGGGGTTTACGTGAGATGCTTCTCGCTACGCTTACACCGTAAGCACAGACTCGCCCCGTCTGTGACCCGCCTGCCCCGAGAGGCCCCCAGCATGCCCGCTGTCCCCGCCCGCGCTGCGTGCGCCGTTCACGCCTCCGAGAGTGGGCGGTTCCTGTCATGACCTCCACCGTAGACAACGACTGGTTCCACCGGGCCCCCTGCGGACTTCTTGCCACGACGTTCGAAGGCTCCATCGTCGAGGCGAACGACATCCTGCTCACCTGGACGGGCCGCACCCGCCAGGAGCTCTCCGGCGCAGGACTGACTGCGCTCCTCGATCCGGCCAGCACGCTCACCTACGAGACCAGCTACCGTCAGGTCCTCCTTCGCAACGGCTCGGTGCAACAGGTGACGCTCACACTCCGCACGCCTGCGGATGCCGCCGTGCCGGTGCTCGTCAACGCGGTTCGTGATGACGAAGCCGGACTCATCCGGTTCGCGCTCTTCGACGCCACCGAACGCGTCCGCTACGAGCAGGACCTCCTCGCCGCCAGGAGAACCGCGGAGCAGTCCGAACAACGCGTCCGGATCCTGCAGGAGGTGTCCACGATGTTCGACGTGAGCGCCACCGACCGAGACGTCGCCCAGTCCTTCGCGGCCGTCGCGCGGGACGCGTTCACAGCGACGGAGACCGCGGTCCTGCTCGCCCAGGACGACGGGCACCTCGTCCTCAGCGGCGGCACGAACCCGCTCGAGGGCAAAGTCGCGCCCGTGCACGCGCTGAGGGAGACCACCGAGGTGACGGTGGTGCACAACAACGACGCCGGGTATCCGGAACTCAGTGCTGCGATGCGGAGCAACGGTCTCGCCGCACTCAGCGTGATGCCGCTCGTCGCCGACGGGCAGCGCCTGGGGATCCTGGTCTGCTTCTACAACCGGCGCACCGACTTCGATGCGCACTTCTTCGAGCTCCAGCAGGCGCTGGGGCGACAGGCCTCGCAGACGCTGCTCCGGGTTCGCCTGCAGCGCACCCTCGCGCGGCTGGCCCTGCACGACCAGCTCACCGGTGCGGCCAACCGGCAGCTTCTCCAACTCACCCTGGACGAGGCGATCGCGGCGGCCGACGTCTCCGGCGAGCCCCTCGCCGTGCTCTTCCTGGACGTCGACGACTTCAAGGGCATCAACGACGCCTTCGGCCACGCCGCGGGCGACATGGTGCTCGTCGAACTCGCCACGCGCCTGCGAGGCGGCGTCCGCGCCGGGGACATGGTCGGGCGGATCGGCGGCGACGAGTTCGTCGCCATCTGCGCCGGCGCGGACGCCGACGCCGCCGAAGCCATCGCGCAGCGCATCCTCACCGTCTGCCGACTGCCCATCCCCGTGCCGGACGGGATCATCTCGGCGTCGGTCAGCGTCGGCGTATCCCTCTACCGTCCGGGAATCGACCCGTCCACCGCCGCGCAGCAGCTGCTCGTGCGCGCCGACGCCGCGATGTACGACGCCAAGCGGGCGGGCAAGGACCGCGTCACGATGAACGCGGGCTGACTCACTCGCAGATACTCGTGTGGCGGCGGACACATGTCGGCGCCACGCACGACTCCGGCCCGGGCTGCGAAGATCCCCGGGCCGGAGCGGCCGTGCGTACGAACGGCGTGAGCGGTTACAGGCCCAGGCCGGTCAGAAGACGGTTCAGCAGCGCACCGATGCCCTGCAGCGGGCCGTCGCGGTCCAGGAGCCCGGCGACCGCGCACAGCAGGTTGCCGAGCAGGTTGCCGGCGCCCGGAACGGCGGTGATGTCGAGCTGCACCTCGTTCAGGTCGACGACGAGGCCGAGGAGGTCGAGGTGCAGCGGTCCGAGATCCAGGTCGAGGATCGTGCACGCGTCGTTCGCCTGCAGGTTGTCGATCGTCGTGGTGAACGGGGTGGCGGCGATCGGAACACCGTCAAGGGTTCCCGAGATCGTTCCGGTCAGCTGCAGCACGCCATCCACGGTGCGGACGGTCAGGTCACTGATCTCACCGACGAAGCCGTCACCTGTCACCGGCAACGACGTCGGAACAGCGGGAGCCTGGTGAACGACCGCGGCGGACGCGGTCGTCGGGGGTGCGGCGCTGGCCGCCATGGCAGGCAGCACTCCCAGTGTGGTTGAAAGGGCGAGGGCGACTCCGGCGCTGGCGATCTTCGTCTTGCGCAACATGGCTTGCACTTCCTTTCGTTGGGCTCGTGGCCGGGGCGCCGCGAGCTCAGGAATGTTCAAGCTAGGTCGCATCGTCTCGCCGAGCTTCTCGGTTCCCTTCGTCGCGTCCCGCGGGTATCATCCGGGTCCTTCAGCGCGCCGCGACCCGACCCCGGCGACCCGATTTCCGGGGAATTCGCCGCGTCGGCACAGGCAGGCGGCCGACTGAACCGGGTGCCCTTGACGATTGTGTTCGCCGACCGCGAAACCGGCGTAATAGAAAGGCGCTTCGCCGTCGCTTCGCCGGAAAGGCTCCCCTCGGACGCCGGGTCACGCCTGCGCGGCGGTGGGCGCGAGGGCGTCCGCGATCTCGGCCGCCCACGTGTCGATGACGTCCCACTCGCGGAAGTCTCCCTGCGGCAGGATGTCGCGGATCGCCGGCATCCAGGCGATGATGCGATCGGCGCCGCGGACCTTGTCGTGATCGTAGGCGCCGCGGAAGACCTGGGTCCCCCGCGGGTGCAGACGGTCTTCATAGTCGGCGAACTGCTTGGGCTCGGCACCCTTCAGCACGTCTTCGCCGTCCTTGTCGACCTCCTCGGTGCCGAGCGGCCCGCTGCTGAAGAGCCACACCGGGTGCGCGGCGAGCTCAGCCGCGTTGCGTTTCACGAACCGCCGCGCGTCCTTCCTCCAGTTGAACTCGTACGTCGCCGACCCGACCACGTACGCGTCGTAGCCGGTGGCATCGTGCACGTCTCGGCATCGGCTGACGTCGACAGCGAGACCCCGCTTGCGCAAGCAGTCACCGATCCGCTGCGCGATGCCCTCGGTTGCGCCGTACTTGCTCGAGTACGCCACCAGTACCCTCATTGCGCTCATCTCCTTCATCCCGGCGCTGCGATGCACCGTTCGACGTGCTCCCGGCCCTGATCAGATCAGCCGGTCAGAGCGACGTGCTCTGCGGTGCCCTGGGTGGCTGGGCAGGCGCCGGCTGGCCGGGCGAGCGCAGTCCGCGCTGCCCCACGCCGAGGAGCACGGCTCCGGCGACGATGCCGGTCAGTCCTGCCACCAAGAGGATGCCGCCGAGCACGAGCAGCGCCGTAGCCGCCGGGGCGATGAGGTCGCTGCGTGCGCCGACGCTCATCTCCACGTCGATCCCGCGGGCGCCGTCGGGGTTCATGACGACGATCCCCCACTCGCCGGGCGTGAGCGTCCAGCGCACCTCCTGCGGCCCCGAGCCGCTCGCCGACGACACCCAGATGTCGAGATCGCCCGGTTCCTCCGACGGCGCCGAGCCGTCGTGCTCGCGGTAGCGCACGTTCGAGCGGAAGTCGAGCCGGCGCACCTCGCTGTGCGCGACGTCCGCGAGGTATCGATCGATGTCGTCCTGGGCGGCGATCCCGACGAAGACCGGCCCGTCCGCCGATTCGACGGTCATCCGCAGCACGGCGACATCGAACGGGAGGTCCGGCGCGTCGCTGTCGACCGTGACCGCGTCTCGTGCGGGCGACGTGAGCGCGTACGAATCCGTCGACATCTCGATCGGGCCGGCGGAGATGAATCCGTCACGGCCCTGCAGCCCCTGGACCCCGGCGGCCGTCACTCCGACGAGAAGGACGGCACCGCCGCCTGCCGCGACGAGGAGGCCGATGATGAGCAGCACGATCCCGACGATCGTGGCGGTCGCGCCGGGCTGCCGCGGCGGGGTGGCGACGCTGGGTGTGGTCGATCCGGTCATGTTCCCAGAGTGCGCGGCGGCGGTGGGATGCCACGGGGCGAAGGTCCCATGGCGGCGCGGCGGATCCCGGCGCGACCGCCCTACACTCGGGGCCATGCGCTTTCTCCGGGCACTGCTGTCAGCCGTCGTCGCGACGCTGCCGGTGCTGGCCATCCTGCTGATCCCCGATCTCGTCCGGGGCGACGCGGGGGGCGTCCCGCTCGTCGGCATCGGCAGCACGCTCCTCAACGCGGCGTTCATCGCCGCGATCATCCTGGTCCCGAAGGTCAATGGATGGCTCGACCCGGAGGCGCCCGACTGGACCTCGGCGGCCGCCATGGCGGCCGTCGGTGCCGTGTGGCGCAGCCGCATCTGGCTCGCGCTGCTGGCCGTGCTGGCGCTGCTCGCGGTCTACGCCGCCGGGCAGACCGTCGCGTACTTCGTCGGCCAGGCGAACCCCGCCGTCACGGACGGCGCGCTGGACTACAGCACGTTCCTCGCGCAGGAGATGACCGTCTACCTGCTCGGGTTCGTGCTGTCGCTGACGACCTACCTGCTCATCATGCGGGCGCTGACTCGCCGGGCGGACTGAGACGCCGACGCAGCGGGACACGTAAAAGGCCCCGGGTGCTGGGGACACCCGGGGCCTGTCGTCGTCTGCTCTCGCTCACCAACCCCCCGGTTAGCGGCGCCCGACGACGGGATGGGAAGGATTCTTGGGGAGGGCCTTCCCTGAGATGCTGGGGACATCTCCCCTATATGTTAACCCGTCCGGCAAGGGGTCCGATGTCCCCTCTTCGGGGGACATCAGCCGTCGGACGCGACATACCCCCGCAGCCACCGGTCGAGCGCCTGATAAGCCGCGGCCCGGGGACCGGGTCTGGAGAGGAACACGTCGTGGATGGCTCCCTCGATCCGCGCGATCGTCACGATACCCCCGATGCGGGTCGCGGCGCGAGCGATGTCGTCGACGACCAGCACCGAATCCGTCGACGTCATCGACTCCCGCCATGACAGCGGCACGGTGGAGTGCGTCGAGAGCAGCACCATCGCCGGGCATCCCACGTCCACTCCCGCCGCGATGCGACGATGCCCGTCCATGACGGCCGAGAGCCAGCCCGGTGCGGTCGGGAACCCCCGGTCCGGCCGCCACCGCGCCCGCACCTCGTCAGCCGGCAGCGAGCCGATCTCCTGCTGCGCGCGGGTGTAGAACCCCAGGTCGACGGCGGGCTGCGCGCCGCGCGGGTCGAGGCGGGCGCGGATGTCGACCAGCGGCGCCAGCGCCTGGCGACCGAGCGCGCCCAGCTGCAGCTCGAGCCACGGGCTGTTGAGCACGACGGCGTCGGCCCGTCCCGGGTGCCGCGCCGCCCACAGAGTCAGCGTGAGGCCGCCCGTCGAGTGGCCGAGCAGCACGAGGCGGCGCCGAGGCGCGGCATCCGCTCCCGTGCCGTGTCCCATCGCCTCCAGCGCCGCGGCGATGTCGAGGTCGTAGTCCTCGAGGGAGTCGATGTAGCCCGGCGCCTCCCCGTCTCGCAGGCTGCGTCCGTAGCGCCGCAGGTCGAGCGCGTAGAAGCGCGCTCCCCGCGTGGTCCAGAAGTGCGCGAGCTCCCGCTGGAAGAAGTAGTCCGACCACCCGTGCACGTAGAGCACGTCGACGCCGCGCAGCGGCGCGAACAGCGTGGCGAGACTGTTCGGAAGGCAGCGCACGAGCGTCGCCAGCAGCTCGCCGTCGACGCCGGAGGCATCCAGCGGCAGCGTCAGCTGCTCGAACGGCTTCCCGAGGACGTCGGGGCTCCACGCGGCGGACGGCCCGGCCATGGCCTCAGCCTAGGGGGCGGCGGTCACTCCCCGCGGGAGATCGTCACCATCTCGTCGCGCGGCACGACCTTGACGCGGGCACGCTCGTGCGGCGCGCCGAGCGCCATCTCGTGCTCGTCCAGGCGGTGCCAGCCCTCGAGGTCGGTCCACTTCACGCCGCGTGAGGCCAGCAGCTCGGGGATCGCCTCCTCGGACGGGTCGGCCGGCTGCCACCAGGTGCCCTGATCGTTGATCAGATGGCGGATGGTCTCCATGGCGTCGGACTTCGTGTGACCGATGAGACCCACCGGCCCGCGCTTGATCCAGCCGGTGGCGTACACGCCGTTCACGCGCTGGTTCGAGTCCTTGCTGAGCACCTGGCCCTCGCGGTTGGGGATCACGCCGTGCTTCTTGTCGAACGGCACGCCCGGCAGGGGCGAGCCGAAGTACCCGACAGCGCGATAGATGGCCTGGATCGGCACCTCGCGCAGCTCGCCCGTGCCGACGACGCCGCCCTCACCGTCGGGCCGCGTGCGCTCGTAGACGAGGGCGGCGACGCGGCCCTCGGCATCCGTCTTCACCTCGATCGGCTTGGCGTAGAAGTGCAGATGCAGGCGACGGGATGCCGTGCCGCCGGCGTTGTTCACCGAATCCCGCTTGCGCCACGACTGCAGCACGCGGTCGATGACCATGACCTGCTTGTTGCTGGCGATGGCTGCGCGCGACGCCTCGTCGTAGTCGAAGTCCTCGTCGTAGACCACCATGTCGACGTCGCGCAGTTCGCCGAGCTCTCGCAGCTCCAGCGGGGTGAACTTCACGTTCGCCGGGCCGCGCCGGCCGAAGACGTGGACGTCGGTGACCGGCGAGGCCTTGAGGCCTTCGTACACGTTGTCGGGGATCTCGGTCGGCAGGAGGTCGTCCGCGTGCTTGGCGAGCATGCGCGAGATGTCGAGCGCCACGTTGCCGTTGCCGATGACGGCGACGGATGCCGCATCCAGCGGCCACTCCCGCGGCACGTCGGGGTGCCCGTCGAACCAGCTCACGAAGTCCGCGGCGCCGTACGAGCCAAGGGCGTCCATGCCGGGGATGTCGAGGTCGGTGTCGCGGATCGCGCCGGTGGCGAAGATGACCGCGTTGTAATGGCGCTTGAGGTCTTCGAGGGTGATGTCCTCGCCGAAGCGGACGTTGCCGAAGATGCGGATGTCGCCGCTGTCGAGCACCTCGCGCAGGGCCGTGATGATGCCCTTGATGCGCGGGTGGTCGGGCGCGACACCGTAGCGGACCAGGCCGTAGGGCGCCGGGAGCTGCTCGAACAGGTCGATCGACACGTCGAACTTGCGCTCGGCCTTCAGCAGGATGTCAGCGGCGTAGATGCCCGCCGGGCCTGCGCCGACGATCGCCAGCCGGAGCTTGGTCATGGTGGTCCTTTCGGGGAGGAGCGGCTTCGCGTGCGGCCTTCGCCTGAGCGTGTCGAAGGGCTCGGGGCCCGACCCCTCGACGTGCTCAGGGACCGGGGATGCTAACTGGAGCGATCCGCGACGGCCTGGGCGAATCGGGTCAGGGCCTCGCGCACCGCGCCGTCGGGCAGCGGCGCGAGGGCGTCGATGGCCTGCTGCGACCACGCGTGCGCGAGGTCCAGTGTCGCGTCGGTCGCCTCGTGCTCGCGCAGCTGCGCGAGCGGCTCGTCCAGGAGCGACGGGTCGGCGCCGTCGGCGATGCGGGCGACGCCCCCGTCGATGCGCTCGCGCAGTGCGACCGAGCCGGCATCCGTCCGCTGTCCGAGCACCAGATAGGGCATGGTCGGCACGCCGGCACGCAGGTCGGTGCCGGGGACCTTGCCGGTCTCATCGGGGTCGGCGGAGAGGTCGATGACGTCGTCCAGCAGCTGGAAGGCGACGCCGGCCTTCTCGCCGAACGTCATCATCGGCTGCTCGAACTCCTCGGGGCCGTTGGAGAAGATGATGCCCGACTGGGCTGCGGCGGCGATGAGCGAGCCGGTCTTGTCGGACAGCACCTGAAGATAGAACTCGACGCGATCGTCGGTCTCGGCCGGCCCGACGGTCTCGTGCATCTGCCCGAGGACGAGCCGCTCGAACGTGTCGGCCTGCAGCCGGATGGCGCGGTCGCCGTGACGAGCCATGATCTGGCTCGCGCGGGAGAAGAGCAGGTCGCCGGTGAGGATGGCCACGCTGTTGCCCCACACCGCGTGCGCGCTCGGCACGCCACGGCGCTTGTCCGCGGCATCCATCACGTCGTCGTGGTACAGCGAGCCCAGGTGGGTCATCTCCAGCGCGGTGGCCGACTCGATCACTTCGTCGGTGGCCCCGTCGCCGAGCTGGGCGGTCAGCAGGGCGAGCATCGGGCGCACCCGCTTGCCGCCGGCGTCGTAGAGGTAGCGGCTCGTCGCATCGGCGAGCGCGTCGGTGACGCGGAGCTCCCGCTCGAGGGCGCTGTCGACGCGCTTCAGGCCCGCCTCCACCGTCTTGAGCAGGGTGCGCGAGCGCGCGCCCGCGAAGACGCGGTCGGTCAGGCCCAGCTTGCCCGCGATGCGCGAGCCCGGCGCGGTCGGTGTCACACGCCCAGCCTACCGGGGGTGCGTTCGGGCTCGGCTCGCGCGGGCCTCCGCCCGCTCACCGGCTCCGCGGCTTGGTGGCGCGATGCAGCGCCACGATGCCCATCGACAGGTTGCGGTACGCGACGCCGGTCCAGCCGGCCTCGCGGATCCACGCCGAGAGGGTCCTCTGATCGGGCCAGTCGCGGATCGACTCGTTGAGGTAGTCGTACGCGTCGGCGTTCGAGCTGACGGTCTTGGCGACCACCGGCAGCACCCGGTCGTTGTAGAAGCGGTAGAGGCCGTTGAACGCCTTCGACGGCGGGTGCGAGAACTCGCAGATCACGAGGCGCCCCCCGGGCCTGGTCACCCGCAGCAGCTCGCGCAGCGCCTTCTTCGGCTCGTTCACGTTGCGCAGCCCGAACGACATCGTCACGGCGTCGAACTCGTCGTCGCCGAAGGGCAGGTCGGTCGCGTCCGCCTGGACGAACGAGAGGTTCCGGATGCCACCGTGCCGACGCCGGCCCTCGGCGATCATGCCCGGGGAGAAGTCCGCCGCGACGACGTCGGCGCCGCGGCCGGCCAGCGCGACGCTGGATGCCCCGGTGCCGGCGGCAAGATCGAGGATCCGCTCCCCCTGCCGCGGTGCGACCGCCCGCGTGGTCGCGGCGCGCCACAGACGGTCGTTGCCCATGCTGAGCACGGTGTTGGTGCGGTCGTACCCCGCGGCGACCTGGTCGAACATGCCGCTCACGCGCGACGGGTCCTTGTGGAGGTCGGCGCGGTTCGGCTCGTGATCGGACGGGTCGGATGCCACGGGTCCGAGTCTATGCCGCGTGCTCGGGTGGCAGCGGGACGGCGCCTCGACGGCCGGCGCGGGCGCCGACGCGCCGTCGCCGTCAGGATGCGCGGCCGAAGGCGGCGAGGCGTCCGAGCCAGTGCGCCGCGGTCGCATCGTCGAACGGCGCCTCGTCCGCGCGGACGCGCCGCTCGAGGTCGAGTGCCACCGCCTCCAGCCGCTCGACGACGTCAGCGGGGTAGCCGTACGTGATGCGGTGCTCGTCCCATTCGTCACGGTCCTCGATGTAGACGTCGCCGGGCTGCCGCAGCACCCCCTCGCGGTCGATGTACGGCGCGTCGGGCATGCGACGCACGACGTCGAGGTCCATGTCGATGCCCGTCGGCTCACCGGCGCTCCACCGCACGTCCCACGCGAGGTCGATGTACACGCGCGTGCGGTGCGGTGCCGCGTTGTGCGTGAAGGCGTACTCGCCGCTGGGCGGGACGAGCGTCACGTTGTCGTTCTCGGCGACCATGTCGCGCCCCGGACGCGAGCTGCGGTCGCCCGCGTGCTGCCCGAACCACTCCCCCCAGCGGTCGCTGCCGAGGTACACGCACTCGTGCAGCCAGTGGGGCGAGCCGTCCCACTTGCGCCAGCGGAACCACAACCGCGTCCCGGGATCCGGGCGCTCTGCGGGGCCTGCGGCGGGGGGCCGTGCGGCGGGGGGCGGTGCGGCGTCCTCGGTCACCTCGCGAGTCTAGGCTGGAGGGGTGACATCTTCGCACCGCCCGCTGGCGCTGGTGGTCGAGACGCGCGAGATCGACCCGGTCGACGACCTCCTCGCCTACACGTCGCCCTCTGCGCCCCTCGCCTGGCTTCGTCGGGGCGACGGCATCGTCGGGATCGGCGACCTGGGCGGCTACGAGAGCGGGCCGGCCGACGCGCGGGACGCGTCGCGATCCGAGAGCCCCGCCGACACCTGGCGGGCCATCGCGGCCGCCGCGCACGTGGACGACCCGCTGCGCCTGCCCGGCACGGGGCTCGTCGCCTTCGGAACCCTCGTCTTCGACGAGCGCTCGAGCGGAACCAGCCGGCTGATCGTCCCGGAGGCGATCGTCGGCCGTCATCGCGGCCGGTCCTGGATCACCCGGATCCGCCGCGACGACGCGTCGCCGCACGACCCCCTGCCCGTGGAGCCCACCGCCTACGGCCCGTACTGGTCGGCGACCCTCGGCCCCGGCACGCTCGATCCCGAGGGCTACCAGGCCACCGTGCGCCGGGCGGTCGAGGCGATCCGCACGGGCGGCCTCGAGAAGGTGGTGCTCGCCCGCGACCTCGTCGGCACCATTCCCGGCGGCACCGATCTGCGGCGCCTCGTCCGCGCCCTCGCCGACGACTATCCCGACACGTGGACGTTCGCCGTCGACGGCCTGATCGGCGCGAGCCCCGAGACGCTCGTGACGGCGTCACGCGGAGTGGTCACGGCCCGGGTGCTCGCCGGGACGATTCCGCGCGGCACGGACGCGCACCGCGACACCGAGGCATCCGCTTCGCTCTCGCACAGCGCGAAGGACCTCGAAGAGCATCGCTACGCGGTGCAGAGCGTGCTGGACACGCTCGGCCCCCACGTCCGCGACCTGCGCGCGGATCCCGAGCCGTTCACGCTGAAGCTGCCCAACCTGTGGCACCTGGCCACGGACGTCGCGGGCGACCTCGCCGACCACGCCTCGTCGCTCGACCTCGTGGCGGCGCTCCACCCCACCGCCGCGGTGGCGGGGACGCCGACGGATGCCGCGGTGGAGCTCATCCGCCGGCTCGAGCCGTTCGACCGCAGGCGCTATGCCGGCCCCGTCGGGTGGATCGATGGGGAGGGCAACGGCGAGTGGGCGATCGCGCTGCGCTGCGCGCAGATCGGCCCGCGCTCGGACGCCCCCGCGCAGGGCGGCACGATCCCCGTCGTCGCCCACGCCGGCGCCGGGATCGTCGCCCAGAGCGACCCGGACGCCGAGCTGCTCGAGACGCGGGTCAAGTTCCGTCCGATCGTCGACGCGCTGGCATGACGGGGCCGCCCCTCCCGAAGGGGCCGGAGCGAGAAGCCGCGCTTCACCGCGCGATGAGCCGTCGCAGCGGATCGAGCCCCATCGGACCCAGCGCCAGCGCGTCGCGATGGAAGTCCCGGAGCGAGAAGGCGGCGCCGAGCTGCTCCTGTCGAGCCGCGCGAGCCTCAGCCCACAGTCGCGCCCCCACCTTGAACGCGAGGGCCTGACCCGGCCAGCCGAGGTAGCGGTCCACCTCGAATCCGGCCAGCGCCGGTTCCACGAGCGCGAGGTCGATCAGCATGCGTCGCGCCAGCGCGGGCGTCCACTCCCGATCGGCCACCAGCGCATTCGGAGGAACCGGGCGCCCGGTATGGAGCCCGATGTCGGCGACGATCCGGACCGCTCTCCAGATCTGCCCGAGGAGAAGGCCCAGTCGCTCGGCGTCATCCCGGATGAGCCCCAGCTCGTCGGCCAGCTGCTCGGCGTAGTGGGCCCAGCCCTCGGCGTAGCCGTGCACGTGGCAGAGATGGCGCTGCCACGGATGCAGGTCCGGATACGACGCCGTCAGCACGAACTGCAGATGGTGCCCCGGGACGCCCTCGTGGTGGACGCTCGTGACCTCCTGCCAGCTCGACACGACGGGCACGCCGCTCGGGATCGTCCACACCACGCGCCCGGGAGTCGAGCCGTCCGGGGCGCCCGGGGTGTAGTACACGACGCCGGAGGCGGCCTCCGAGACCAGGCACTCCACCTCCCGCACCGCGGCCGGCAGATCGAACGCCGGTGCGATCGCATCGATGGTCTCGTCGACGCGGGCGGCGAGCCAGGCCCGGATCGACGCCGTGCCCTCCAGCCGGCGGCGAGGGTCGCCGTCGAGCAGGGCGGCCGCGGCCCGCACCGGATCGTCGCCGGTGCCCCCGAGCCGGAGGGCCAGCGAACGGGCCTCGGCGACGAGGCGCTCCAGCTCCGACCAGCCGTAGGCATAGGTCTCGGCGACGTCGATGCGCGCCCCGAGCATCCCGGCGGCGAGATCGGGATAGAGCCGCTCGCCGACGCCGTCCTCCACCGGCGCCGCGGGGCGCAGCTCGTCCCGGAGCAGGGTCACGAGCTCGCCGAGCGCGGCCCCGGTCTCGTCGGCAGCGCTGCGCACGCGCGCGGCGGCTGCGGCATCCGTGCCCTCGGCAATCGGAACGGCGCCGAACCAGTCTCGGTCGATCCATATCTGCACCTGGTCCGCGAGGGTGTCGAGCTGGCGGACCGGCGCGACCCCCGGGCCGGCGAAGCGCGCTGCCTCGTCGCGTGACCACCGCAGCGCGGCGATGTACCGGCGCACGGCGAGCGGGGCAGCCTCGAGCCGGCGCAGCAGGGCCTCGCCTGCGGCATCCGGTGTCACCGTCAGGCCTTCCACTGCGTAGCGCACGAGGTGCACCGGGGTGGCCAGGCCCGCGACGAGCCGCGGGGTGAAGCCCGAGTCGAAGAGCAGTCGCTCGCGTTCGAGCCGCTCGCGCAGCGCCGCGCGCAGCACCTCGTCGCCGGCGGGCGCCGCGTCGAGGGCCGCCAGCGTCTCGCGCTGGAGCTCGTGCCTGCGCTGCAGCCACTCGGGACCGAGGTCGGGCAGCGCCGGACCCTCGAGCCCGACCGCGAGGGCGGCGTCGGGCTCGTGGCCGGCGAGCTCCCGGACGTAGGCGTCGGCGATGGCGCGCACGGGGTCGGTGTCTGTCACCGCACCAGGCTATGCGCCGTCCGCCGCGACTCCGCGCCGCGCGCCCGCGCCGCCCTGGGGCGCGATGCCGTCGTGCCGCTCAGCTTGCGGCGAGCCGCTTCTTCTCCTCCTCGACGTCGAACGTGGCCGTCGGCCACTGCGGGTCGATGTCCTCGAGGGCCTCCAGCAGCAGGTGCTGCACGGCCAGCCGCGCGTACCACTTGCGGTCCGCCGGCACCACGTACCAGGGCGCGTGGTCGGTCGACGTCCGCTCGAAGACCGTCTGGTAGGCGGCCATGTACTTGGGCCACAGCGCCCGCTCGTCGACGTCGCCCGGGTTGTACTTCCAGTGCTTGTCGGGCCGCTCGAGGCGCTCCATGAGCCGGTCCCGCTGCTCGTCGTGCGAGATGTGCAGCATCACCTTGACGATGCGGGTGCCGCTGTCGGCGATCCGCTTCTCGAACTCGTTGATCGCGTCGTACCGGCGCTCGATCTCGTCCAGCGGCGCCAGCGATCGCACGCGGCCGATCAGGACGTCCTCGTAGTGCGAGCGGTCGAACACCCCGATCATGCCCGATTCCGGCAGCCGCTTCTCGATCCGCCAGAGGAAGTCGTGCTCGAGCTCTTCGGGCGTGGGCTTCTTGAACGCGGCGAGGTCGACGCCCTGGGGGTCGACGGAGCCGACCACGTGGCGGATGACGCCGCCCTTCCCGGCGGAGTCCATCGCCTGCAGCACCAGCAGGACGGCCGCGTCCGTCGCGTCGACGCGGCTGCGGGCGTACAGGCGCTCCTGGTACTCGTCGAGCTCGGCCGCTCCGGCGGCGAGATCCTCGGCGGCTTGATCCTTGTCTTCGCCGTACCCGGGCGTGGCGCGGGTGTCGACGTCGGCGAGGACGAAGCCCTCCCCCACCTTGAGGAGATCGGCGACGTCGCCGCTCCAGTGCTTCTGACTCGACGCGATCATGGAGCCATCATGGCGTGCCGGAGCCTGCGACGGCCAGGATCGGCCGACGGGCGACGCCGAGGCTCAGCGGTCGAGGGGGACCTCGATGAGCTGGCGCCCGCCGACGGGCGAGGTGAGCGCCTGATCGAGTGCGGAGCGGGTCGTGACCCGCCGGTAGTCCCAGCCGTACGCCGCGGCGAGCTCCTCGAGGCGCACCGCGTGCGGCGTGAAGAGGACGCGATCCATTACCTCGCGGCCGGCGACCGACGCGACCTCCAGTCCGTCGAAGATCGTGCCGCCGCCGTCGTTGCCCACGATGACCTGGATCCGCGGCTCCTGCTCCTGCGGCGGCAGCAGCAGCGCCCCGACGTCGTGCAGGAGGGCGAGGTCGCCGAGCAGCACCCGGGTGACGCCGGGTCCGCCGCCGGCCTGGCTCGCCACCGCGATCCCCGTCGCCGTCGCGACCGTCCCGTCGATCCCGGCGAGCCCGCGGTTCGCATGCACCGGGACCTTCTTGCCCGGCAGCACCTGATCGGCCACTCGCACGAGACGCGACGAGCCGAAGACCAGGCGGTCGTGGGGCCAGGTGGCGCGCCACACCGCGTCGACGAGCCCGGCACGGTCGATCCGAGCCCGGATGACCGACAGCTCGGCGGCGATGGCCCCGAGGCGCTCTCCGGGCACCGCCGACGACAGGCCGTCGGCATCGGGCGCGGGCGGAGTGAGATCGACGGATGCCTCGCGCGAGGCGTGCATCCACGCGCCGAGCCACGCGCGATCGGGGTCGCCGGTCGCCACGGCGATGCGATCCGCGGCGAGGGTCGAGCCGTTGAGGTTGAGCGGCTCGCCGGGCCCGCGGACCGCGACGACCTCGATGTCGGGGTCGGAGAGCAGCGCGGCCGCCTCGCGGCTGAGTGTGGGGTGGCCGAGGACGACCGCCCGCTCCACGCGCCCGCCGAGCTCGGGGTCGCGCAGCAGCGCCCGGTAGCCATGCACGAGGTGCCGTCCGTAGCGCGCGCCGCTCACGATCTCGGCGATGAGCGGCCAGCCCCCGACGTGGGCGAGCTCTTCGGCGTCGGGGCCGGCGTCTGCGCCCGCGATCACCACCGTGCGGGGTCCGCGCTCCAGCACGTGGGGCGCGCCCTCGGGCTCGGTGGGGACGTCGGACTCGCCGATCCCGCCGCCGCCCTGGTAGAGCGCGCCGGATGCCTCGTCCTCCGGGTCGGCCGCCACCGGCGGGCCGTCCGGGTGCCCCACGACCGTCGCCTGGAGCTCTGCCGCCGGGACGCCCAGCCAGGCCGGGAGGACGCCCGCGAGCGGCTCGCGGTAGGGAAGGTTCAGGTGGACCGGACCGGGCGACCGGGTCCCGGCGCCGAGTGCGGCCGCGACGGCCTCCTCGGCGACGGCGCGCAGCATCGCGCTCTGCTCGGTGTCGCCGTCGGGATCGGTCGCCTCGGGGACGGGGACGTCGGCTTCGAACCGGACCGTCGGAGCGAACATCCCCGGCTGACGGGTGGTCTGGTTCGCGCCGACACCGCGCAGCTCCGGCGGGCGGTCGGCGGTGAGGAGCAGCAGCGGCACCCCGGCGTGGTGGGCCTCGAGCGCCGCCGGCAGCAGGTTCGACACGGCCGTGCCCGACGTGCACACGACGGCCGCCGGCATCCGGGTCTCCCGTGCGATGCCGAGGGCGGTGAATCCTGCGACGCGCTCGTCGATCCGCACGTGAAGCGCGATCGAGCCGCGTCGCTCCAGCTCGGCGGCGACGAGGGCGAGTGCCTGCGAGCGCGACCCGGGGCTGAGCACGACGTGACGGACGCCGAGCTCCACGAGCCGGCACAGCAGCGCGGCGGCGGCGTCCGTCGCGGGCGCACCGCCGGAGGGTGCGCCGGCGGCGCTGTGGACTGTGCTCACGTCAGCCGATGATCCCGCGCTGACCGCGGGCGTCGTCGTCGCCGTCCGCGGGGCGGATCGGCGGCTTCGCGGGCGGGATGCCGGGGGCGGCCGTGCCTCCCGCCGCCGCGGTGCCCGGCGCGGGCGCCTCGTCGGATGCCGAGGGGGCGGCCGGCGGGTTGAAGCGCGGGTCGTCGTCCTCGGCGTCGAGCTGGGCGAGCTCCTCCTCGAGACGGCGGATGCGCTCGTCCTGGTCGCTGATGGTGCCGATGCGGCCGAGGAACTCGGGGTCGTCGTCGGGTGCCCGGCGGGCGGCGGCGGACGAGCCGCGCGCGCGGCCGACGATGAGCCAGAGGATGCCGCCGAGGACCGGCAGCAGCACGAC
This sequence comes from Microbacterium sp. CCNWLW41, assembly GCF_037083505.1. NCBI lineage: Bacteria > Bacillati > Actinomycetota > Actinomycetes > Micrococcales > Microbacteriaceae > Microbacterium > Microbacterium sp. CCNWLW41. Next base: position 1,507,838 of record NZ_JBAOJP010000001.1, on the reverse strand, counting down.
GATGAGGAGCCAGACGGGCTTGCTGACGCCGCGGTGCCGGGTCGGGGGCTGCACTGCGCAATCGACGATGGTGAAGACCCAGAACGCGGTCGCCACCAGGGCCAGAATCAGCAGCACCCGAGGCATATCCCCATCCTAGGCGGGCATGGCCCGGCGCGGGCGGTTCGCGATCCGTCCGTGACTTAACCGTCGCCCGAGCCCCGGTCGCGGTGAAACGTAGGATGGACGGGTGAAAGCGCGCTCGGCCATCGTCTACTCGGTGCTGCGGCTGCTGGCGTTCCTCGTGCCGTTCGGCATCCTCATGCTGTTCCCGGTCATGCAGACGTACTACTGGCTCGCAGCGATCTTCGCCGCCCTCATCGGGCTGAGCCTGTCGCTGCTGTTCCTGCGCAAGCCGCTCGAGGACGCGACGTCGGGGCTCGCCGCACGCCGCACCGAGGCGCGCACCGCTGTGAGCGACGAGGACGCCGAGGATGCCGCGGCCGATGCCGCAGCGTCGCCCTCCGCGCCCGCGGCTCCCGCCCCGCACGAGGCGGAGCGGCCGGACTCCCGGTCCTGACTCGCTTCCCGCCGGGCGACGGAGGGGTCAGCCGATGAAGGCCCACATCAGGGACGCGCCGTAGGCCACCGAGGTGAGCGACGTCAGTCCCAGCGCGACGACGAGCTCCCGCGGGATCCGGTAGGTCCACACGATGAGGATCGCGGGCAGCGCCGCGAGCAGCGCGAGCAGCGTCAGCCACGCGATCGGGTAGCCGATCCACGCGAGGAATGCCGCGATCGCGAAGGGCACGAGGACGAACATCGAGAAGAGCCACCGCGTCGCGGTGCGCCCGATGAGCACCGTGAGGGTGCGCTTGCCGGCGGCGCGGTCCTGGTCGATGTCGCGCAGGTTGTTCGCCAGCAGCACGGCGCAGGCGATGAGGCCCGCGCCGACCGCTCCGAACCACGCCTCCTGGGGCAGCGCGAGCGCCTGCACCCAGGTGGTGCCGAGCGTGGCGACCAGGCCGAAGAACACGAACACGAAGACCTCGCCGAGGCCGTAGTACCCGTAGGGCCGCTTGCCGCCGGTGTAGAGCCACGCGGCGACGATGCACACCGCGCCGACGGCGATGAGCCACCACTGCTGCGTGCGGATCGTGATGGCGAGACCGGCGATCGCGGCGATCGCGAAGAACGCCAGCGCCACCAGCAGCACGGTGCGCGGCTTCGCCTTGCGGCTCGCCGTGAGGCGCACGGGTCCGACGCGGTGATCGTCGGTGCCGCGGATGCCGTCGCTGTAGTCGTTGGCGTAGTTGACGCCGATCTGCAGCGACACCGACACGATGAGGCAGAACAGGGCGATGACCCAGTGGAAGACATCGGTGACGAGGATCGCCGCGCCCGTGCCGATGAGGATCGGCGTCACGGCGAGCGGCAGGGTGCGCAGGCGCGCCGCGCCGATCCAGTCGGCCGCGGTCGCCGGCTGCACGCGGTCGGGGGCGCGCGACACGTGCGCCTTCTGCGGGTTGCCGCGCGGGTGCTGCTTCTTCCGACCGGCGGTGCTGCGCTTCTTGCTGGGGGTTCCTGCCACGAATGCACATCATAGGCGCCCCCGGCCCGGGCCCCTGTGCGCCACCCCCTCGCATGGGCGCGGCGCAGCACGCAGGATGGGGCCATGCTGAGCATCGGATCGACCGTCCTGACCGTGGAGGACATCGGACGCGCGGGCGACTTCTGGCGGGCCGCGCTCGGGTACGTGAACCGCCGGGAGCCGAGCGACGACTGGGTGGTGCTCGACCCGCCCGGCAAGGAGCACTGGGCGGCCCCGGGGGCGAGTCTCGCGCTGTCGGTGACGGGCTACCCGCAGCACTATCCCCCGCGCATCCACCTCGACCTGTACGCCGAGGATCAGGCGGCGGAGGTCGAGCGGCTGCTCGGCCTCGGGGCGCGCGAGGTCGACTGGGACGACTACCCGGAGGACGCGGACTGGATCGTCCTCGAAGACACCGAGGGCAACCGGTTCTGCGTCGTGCAGACCGGCCCCTACCCGCCGTCGGCCGGGCCCGGTGCCACCCGGTCGTGACGGGCGGCCGGTCGGCGGTCAGTGCAGCGCGAGGACGGCGCGCCGGATGGCCTCGCGGTCGGGCTTGCCCGACGGCAGCAGGGCCAGCTCGTCGACCAGCACGAGGCGCGACGGCCGCGCGTGCGGGCCGATCTCGGCCTGCACCGCGGCGCGGGCCTCCTCGAGCTGGACGGCTTCGCTGCGACGGAGCACCTCGCCGCGCGAGGCCACGACGACGGATGCCTCGCCCCAGCGGTCGTCCGGAACCCCGACCACGACCGCACCGGCAAGGCCCGGGATGCCGCGGACGATCCGCTCCACGCGGTCGAGCGACACGTTGACGCCGCCGGACACGATGACGTTGTCGATGCGGCCGCGCACGCGCAGCACGCCGTCCTCGAGCAGCCCGGCGTCGCCGGTGCGGTACCACCGGGTGCCGTCGCGTTCGCGGAGGAAGGCCGCGGCCGTCAGCTCCTGCGCACCGAGGTAGCCGTCGGCGAGCGTGGGGCCTGACACCTGGACCTCGCCGCGCTCGATCCGCAGGCCGACGCCGCGCAGCGGCACGCCGTCGTAGACGCAGCCGCCGCTGGTCTCGGTGGACCCGTAGGTGCGCACGATGCGCGCGCCGATCGCGTCGGCGCGTTCGAGGGTCGCGGCCGGCAGCGCCTGGCCGCCGATGAGGATGGTCTCGAACGAGCGCAGCGCGGCGAGCACCGCGGGGTCGTGCTCCGCCGCGTCGAGCAGCTTGGACAGCTGCGCGGGCACGAGGGACGTGTAAGTGGGGACTCGTTCGCCCCGATCGGTCGACACCATCATGAGCGCCGTTGCCGCGAATGCCTGCGGCGTGAACGCGCCCGAGAGGATCGCCGGCTCGCGGTCGGCGACCAGCGAGCGCACGAGCACCTGGAGACCCGCGACGTACCCCGCAGGGAGCGCCAGCAGCCACGCGCCGTCGCCGATGCGGTCGGCCGTCGCGAGCGCGCTCGCCGTGAGGGCGTCGCGGCTGAGCACCACGCTCTTGGGCACGCCGGTCGAGCCGGAGGTGGTGACCACCACGGCGGTCCCCGCGCGCACCTCGCCCGGAAGACCGCTCACGAGTCCCAGCCCCAGCGCGGGACCCGCGCCGTGGAGGGCACCGCGCAGGCCCCGCAGGATCTCGCGCGGATCGTCACCGAGGACGGGTACCAGCTTCATGGCGTGCAGCAACTCCTCACGCGCGAGCCCGACGGGGCCGACGCCGCGCGGGTCCGGCCCCGCTCGGGGCGATGCTGAGGAGTTCCGGTCATCGCCGCGCTCAGAAGTGCCAGGGGTAGGGCGACCAGTCCGGGTCGCGCTTCTCGAGGAACGAGTCGCGGCCCTCGACCGCCTCATCGGTGCCGTACGCCAGGCGGGTCGCCTCGCCGGCGAACACCTGCTGGCCCACCATGCCGTCGTCCACCGCGTTGAAGGCGAACTTGAGCATGCGGATCGCGGTCGGCGACTTCGTCAGGACGGTGCGCGCCATCGCGACGGCCTCGCGCTCCAGCTCCCCGTGCGGCACGACGCGGTTGACGGCGCCCATCTCGTACGCGCGCTGCGCCGAGTACTCCTCGGCGAGGAAGAACACCTCCCGCGCGAACTTCTGGCCGATCTGGCGCGCGAAATAGGCCGAGCCGTACCCGGCGTCGAACGAGCCGACGTCGGCGTCGGTCTGCTTGAAGCGGGCGTGCTCAGCCGACGCGATCGAGAGGTCGCACACGACGTGCAGCGAGTGCCCGCCGCCGGCCGCCCACCCGGGGATCACGGCGATGACCACCTTGGGCATGAACCGGATCAGCCGCTGCACCTCGAGGATGTGCAGGCGCCCGGCCCGTGCGGAGTCGATGCTCGCCGAGCCGCCCCCGGTCCCCGAGCCTGTCGAGGGTCCGGCCGCTTCGCCGGCCTCGGCGGGCGTCTCGTACTTGTAGCCGTCGCGGCCGCGGATGCGCTGGTCGCCGCCCGAGCAGAACGCCCAGCCGCCGTCCTTGGGACTGGGGCCGTTGCCCGTGAGCAGCACGACGCCGATGCGCGGGTCCTGGCGGGCGAGGTCCAGCGCGCGGTACAGCTCGTCGACGGTGTGCGGGCGGAACGCGTTGCGCACCTCGGGCCGGTCGAACGCGATCCGGGCGATCCGGCCGTCCTTCGAGACGTGGGAGGTGATGTCGGTGTAGCCGCCCTCGGGGGCGCCGGGCGCCGGCATCCACTCGTCTTCGTCGAACAGTTCCGAAACGCTCACCCGGCCAGCCTACGGCGGGCCGCAACCGGGCGTCATCTGCCGTCGGGCATCCGCGCCGCGGCCTAGCCTGGATCGGTGACCTCGACTCTTCGTGCTGCGGCAGCTGCCGCAGCATCCGCCGTCCTCCTGTTCGCCCTCGCCGCCTGCGCATCGCCCGCCCCCGAGCAGGCCCCGACGCCCACGGAGACCAAGACGGTGGCCGTGCTCGACGAGGCCTGCGCCGAGGACGCGGGCGTGACGGTCGTCGTCGACGCCTCGTCGCTGGAGGACGGCGACAGCAAGACCTGGTGCGTCGGCACCGACGAGACGCTCGCCGCGGCCGATGCGCTCACGCTCGTGGGGGTCGAGACCGAGGGCACCGAGGAGTACGGCGACCAGGTCGTGTGCCGTGTCAACGGCGTTCCCGCCGAGAGCACCGCGCTCACCGCGGAGGACGGCTCCGAGTACTTCGAGACCTGCGCGTCGATGCCCGCGGCGTTCGCGTACTGGGCGCTGTGGGTCAAGCCCTCGGGCGACGAGTGGGGCTACGCGCAGGAGGGCCTCTCGACGCTGCAGCTCGAGCCCGGCGACTCGGTCGCACTCCTCTTCACGGTGAACGGCGAGCCGGCCGCTCCGGCGACGTGACATGACCTTCCGGCCCGGTCCCCTGCGGGCGGCGGCGGTCCTCGCCGCCGTGTTCGTGGCGGCCCGGGTGGTGTACCGCGTGCTGTTCCACGGTGCCGACGGCGACGGCGTCGTGCTGCTGGCCCTGCCCGAGATCCGGCTGCCCGCGCCGTTCGCGCACGTCGTGCTGCTCGGCCCGGTGACGGCGGACGGGCTGTGGGATGCCGCCGCCGGCGCGCTTCCGATCGCGCTGGCGATCCTCGCCTTCGGAGTGCTGAACGCCGTCGTCGACCTCACCCGCGTGTTCGCACGCGCCTCACGGCGCGGCCCGCTCCGAGGCGTCGCGCGAGCGCTCGCGATCGCCGCGGCCACGCTCCCGTCGCTCGCCGACGGCGCCCGGGCGGTGGGGTTCGCCCAGCGGCTCCGCGGCGAGCGCGCCGGACCGCGCATGCTGCTCCCCCTGCTCGAGCGCACCCTCGAACGCGCCGGGAACGTCGCCGCAGCCCTCGAGCTTCGCGGCTTCGCGGGGCGGGGGCTCGACGGGGACTGCCTCATGCCCGTCGAGGCTCACGACGTGGAGATCGGCTTCGGGCCTGCCCGCTCGGGCCGGGGCGGACCGGAATCCGCGCCGGATGCCGTCTCGCGCGCCGACGCCCCGCGCACCGCTTCGGCGATGGCGGATGCCGCGAGCCCCGGCATACGTCTCCCCGCCGAGCTCTTCCTCCACGCCGGCACGCTGACCCTGGTGTCGGGCGCGACCGGGTCGGGAAAGTCCACGCTGCTGCGAGCGATCGCCGGCCTGCACTCGCACACCGACGGCGGCTGGATCTCCGGGTCGCTGGGCGTCGTCGGGCACGAACGTGTCCCGGTGCCGCCGCGCGACCTCGCGCAGCGCGTGGGCGTGGTTCTGCAGCATCCGCGCGAGGCGTTCGCGACCGAGCTCGTTCGCGACGAGATCGGCCTCTCGCTCGAGCTGCGCGGCGTGGCGCCCGTGATCGCCGCCGCGCGCGTGGCCGAGGTCGCCGAACGGGTCGGGGTCGCGAGCCTGCTCGACCGCCCCACCCGCGGACTCTCGGCGGGTGAGGCGACGCTCGTCGCGATCGCGGCCGCGATCGTGGAGCACCCGATCCTGCTCCTCGTCGACGAACCCCTCGCCGATCTCGACGCCGACGCCCGCCGGCGGATCGCCCGGCTGCTCGACGCGCTCGCGCACGACGCCGGCATGAGCGTGGTCGTCGCCGAGCACCGCGTCGAGTCCCTGTCGGGGATCGCCGATCTGGTACTGCGCGTGCGGAAGGGCGAGGTCGAGCCGGTCGAGCGAGGCGAGGTAGAGCGGGGCGACGGGGCTGTCGAGCGAGTCGACGGCGCCGAGGTCGAACGGGGCGGGATCGAGCGGCTCGACGGGCCTGTCGACCGGATCGACCACGACGTCCATCCGGTGGGGCCGGCATCGGCCGGGGCGGCCTCTGCGCCGCCGACGTCGGGTTCGGGGCGCTCCATAGGCGTTCGGGGCGCACCGGATGCGCCCCGAACGTACGGAGTGCGCCCCGAACCCGAGGAAGCGCCGGCGACCCTGGGCTGCGCCGGGCAGGAGCCGGTGTTGCGAGCGCGAGGCATCACCGTGCGCCACCGCGACGCGATCGCCGTGACGGGGGCGGATCTCGACCTCTACCCCGGCGAGATCGTCGCGCTCGTCGGACCCAACGGCGCCGGCAAGTCGAGCCTGCTCGCCGCGCTCGCACTGCCCGAGCGCGGGGACCATGTCTCGACGCGCGGCCGCGTGGCGCTCGTTCCGGATGCCTCCGACGACCTCTTCGTCAGCGATTCCGTCCTCGCCGAATGCGTGCGCGCCGACCGCCGCGCCGTGAAGAGGGCGCCCGACGCTGCGCGCGATCCGCGCCGGCACACGCGCCGCCTGTTCGCCGGCCGGAACGAGGAGAGCCGCCGGAACGAGGACGCCATCGGTCCCATCGATCCTCTGTCCGGCAGATCTCCTCTTCTCGTCGGCCACGGCGGCTCGTCGACTGCCGACAGGTTCGCCGGCTTCCTCGGCCTCGACCCCCGCGACGCCGAGTTCGCGGCGCGACTCGCTCGGCATCCGCGCGACCTCGCCGCCGGAGAGCGGCGCTGCCTGGCGCTGGCCATCCAGCTCGCCGCCCGGCCCCTCGTGCTCATGGTCGACGAGCCGACCCGGGGACTCGACCCCGCCGCGCGCGAGATGGTGTGGGCCGCCCTCGCATCGGTCGCCGCCGCGGGCGCCGCCGTGCTCGTCGCGTCGCACGAGCCGGGCTTCACCGCGCGCGCCGACCGCACCCTCGCGATGCACGCGGGCGTCCTCGCCGGCGAACACGCCGCTGCGACGACCGCACCGACGTCGGAGCCTGCCTCGCACGCCATGGGCGCGTCACCGGACGCCGCCTTCGAGAAGGCGTCCGGGCTCGCAACAGAGGCCGACGCGATGCCGGATCACGAAGCCGCGACGACACCGGCCGCCTACCGCGCCACTCCCGCGCGGACCGGCGACACGAGCGCGCCCCCTACGACCCCGGCCACCGCCGGAACGCCGCCGACGGCACCGCGCGGGGCTGCGGCATCCGTCCCCCTTCGGCCCCTCCCCGGGCAGCACAGCGGGCTCCGTCGGCTGCCGCTGATCGCGCTCGCGGCGGCGAACCTCGTCGCCCTCGGCGCGTTCTGCTGGCCGCTCGTCGCCACCGCGGTGCCCGAGCAGGCGCACGCCGCCGTGCCGGTCGCGGCGCTCGCGCTCGTGCCGCTGGCCGCGCTGGTCGTCGTGGCGACGCTCGACGGCACGGTGCGATCGGCGCATCTGCTCGCTCTCCTCGGCACGCTCGCCGCGATCGGCGCGGCCGTGCGCATCGCGGGCACCGGCGTCGGCGGAGTTGAGGCGGTGTTCATCCTGCTGGTCCTCGCGGGCCGCGCCTACGGCGCACGGTTCGGGATGCTCCTCGGCATGGCGACGATCGCCCTGTCGACGCTGATCACGGGGACCTTCGGCCCGTGGACGCCCTTCCAGCTGTTCGCGTGCGCGTGGGTCGGTGCGGTCGCGGGGCTCCTCCCCCGACGGTCGACCTCGACACGGCGCGGGCCTCGGCGCTCGATCCAGCATCCGGGCTCCGCGGAGATCGCGATGCTCTGCGTCTACGGCGTGGTGGCCTCCTACGTGTTCGGCCTGCTGATGAACCTGTGGTTCTGGCCCTTCGCCGTCGGGTACGGCACCGGCATCTCCTACGACGGCGAGGCGCCACTGGACGTGAACCTCGCCAGCTTCCTCGTGTACTCGCTCGTCACCTCGACCCTCAGCTGGGACACGCTCCGCGCGATCACGACGGTCGTCGGGCTGGTCGTCGTGGGGCGACCGATCCTCGCCGCCTTGCGCCGCACCAAGCCGCTCGCGTCGCGGACACCCGCCACTCGCGTACCGCGAGAGCGCGCCCCTGCCCTATCGTGAAGCGGCGTGGGTGCACACCACGCCGCCCCCGGGCATCACGGTCCAGCTCACGACGGAATGACGCGACGGATGCTGCGGGCCGCGGCATCCGCTCTCCTTCGCGTCTCGGGTCAGACCGAGAAGTACTTCGCCTCGGAGTGGTGGAAGACGAAGGCGTCGGTGGACTGCTCGGGGTGCAGCTGCAGCTCCTCGCTGAGCTCGACGCCCATGCGCTCGGGGCGCAGGAGCTCGACGACCTTGCGTCGGTCCTCCATGTCGGGGCACGCGGGGTAGCCGAGTGAGAAGCGCGCGCCGCGGTACTCGAGCTTGAACAGCCCGGCCGTCTCGGCCGGATCCTCGTGCGAGAAGCCGAGCTCGGAGCGGATGCGGGCGTGCCAGAACTCGGCGAGCGCCTCGGTCAGCTGCATCACGAGGCCGTTGAGCTCGTAGTAGTCGCGGTACTTGTCCTCGGCGAAGAGCTTGGCGGTCACGGAGTCGATGTTGGCGCCGGCCGTCACCAGCTGCACCGGCATCACGTCGACGGCGCCCGATTCGCGCGATCGCACGAAGTCGGCCAGGCACAGGTGGCGGTCGCGGCGCTGGCGGGGGAAGTGGAAGCGCAGCCGGTCGGAGCCGAGCTCGCCGCCCGAACCTCCGTCGGGCGCGAGCAGGCCGGGCACGCCGAGCACGCCGGACGGGTCGTCGCCGTGATGCAGCACCACGACGTCGTTGCCGTCCGACACGACGGGGAAGTATCCGTAGGCGACCGATGCGTCGAGCATGCCCTCGGCGAGGATGCGGTCGAGCCAGTACCGCAGGCGCGGGCGGCCCTCGGTGTCGACGAGCTGCTCGTACGAGGCGCCGTCCTCGCCGCGGCCGGGCTTGAGGCCCCACTGGCCCATGAACGTCGCGCGCTCGTCGAGGAACGCGGCGTAGTCCTGCAGGGCGATGCCGCGGACGATGCGCGTGCCCCAGAACGGCGGCGCGGGGACGGGATTGTCGGATGCCACATCCGACCGCGCCGGCATGGCCTCGGGCTCCGTGAGGGTGAGCTTGGACCCTGCGGCGTGTCGTCGCTTCTTCAGCGCCGGCAGCCCGACCGTGGCCGGGTCGGCGCCGCGCGCGATCCTCACGAGCGGCTCCATGAGGGCGAGTCCCTCGAACGCGTCGCGGGCGTAGCGCACCTCGCCGTCGAACAGCGACGCGAGGTCGTCCTCGACGTAGGCGCGCGTCAATGCGGCGCCGCCGAGGATCACCGGCCACTTCTTCGCGAGGCCGCGGGACTGCAGCTCCTCGAGGTTCTCCTTCATCACGACGGTGGACTTCACGAGCAGGCCCGACATGCCGATGACGTCGGCGTCGTGCTCCTCGGCGGCGGCGATGATGTCGGCGATCGGCTGCTTGATGCCGAGGTTGATCACGTCGTACCCGTTGTTGGTGAGGATGATGTCGACGAGGTTCTTGCCGATGTCGTGCACGTCGCCGCGGACCGTCGCCAGGACGATGCGGCCCTTGCCCGAGGCATCCGTCTTCTCCATGTGCGGCTCGAGCAGCGCCACGGCCGTCTTCATGACCTCGGCCGACTGCAGCACGAAGGGCAGCTGCATCTCGCCGGCGCCGAATCGCTCGCCGACGACCTTCATGCCCTCGAGCAGGTGGTCGTTGATGATCTGCAGCGGAGCCAGCCCGCCCTCGCGGGCGAGGTCGAGGTCGGCCTCGAGCCCCTTGCCCTCGCCGTCGATGATGCGACGCTCGAGCCGCTCGCCGACGGGCAGCGCCGCGAGTTCGGCGGCCCGCTGGTTGCGCAGGGCCGCCGTGTCGACGCCGGCGAAGAGGTCGAGCATGCGCGCGAGCGGGTCGTACGTGACGTTGCCGTCGGCGTCGTGCTCGCGTCGGTCCCAGACCAGGTCGAGGGCGACCTTGCGCTGCTCCTCCGAGATCGACGCCAGCGGCACGATCTTCGCCGCGTCGATGATGCCCGACGTGAGGCCGGCCTCCACCGCCTCGTGCAGGAACGCGGAGTTGAGCACGCTGCGCGCGGCCGGGTTGAGGCCGAACGACACGTTCGAGACGCCGAGGGTCGTGTTGATGCCCGGGTACTTCGCGGAGATCTGCCGGATCGCCTCGATGGTCTCGATCGCGTCGCGGCGCGTCTCCTCCTGGCCGGTGGCGATCGGGAACGTCAGGCAGTCGACGATGATGTCGCTCACCCGCATGCCCCACTCGCCGACCAGCTCGTCGACGAGGCGCGACGCGATCGCCACCTTGCCCTCGGTCGTGCGGGCCTGGCCGTGCTCGTCGATCGTGAGGGCGACGACGGCGGCGCCGTGCTCCTTCACGAGCGGCATGATGCGGCCGAAGCGCGACGTGGGGCCGTCGCCGTCCTCGTAGTTCACCGAGTTCACCACGGGGCGGCCGCCGATGAGCTCGAGTCCCGCGGCGATGACGGCGGGCTCGGTGGAGTCGACGACGAGCGGCAGGGTCGAGGCGCTCGCCAGGCGCGACACGACCTCGCGCATGTCGGCGGCTCCGTCGCGTCCGACGTAGTCGGTGCAGACGTCGAGCAGGTGCGCGCCGACGCGGATCTGCTCGCGGGCGATCTCGACGCAGTCGTCCCACCGCTCCTCGAGCATCGCCTCGCGGAACGCCTTGGAGCCGTTCGCGTTGGTGCGCTCGCCGATGGCGAGGTACGAGGCATCCTGCTGGAACGACACATGCTGGTACAGCGACGCGACACCCGGCTCGATCGCGGGATGCCGCTCCCCCGCGCCGCGCAGCGGGCGCAGGCGCTCGACGACCGCGGCGAGATGCTCGGGCGTCGTGCCGCAGCATCCGCCGACGAGGCCCAGCCCGAACTCGCGCACGAACTGCTCGTGCGCCGTCGCGAGCTCGGCCGGCGTGAGCGGGTAGTGCGCGCCGTTCGCGCCGAGCACGGGAAGCCCCGCGTTCGGCATGCACGCGACCGGCACCGTCGCGTGCTTCGACAGGTGCCGCAGATGCTCGCTCATCTCGGTCGGGCCGGTGGCGCAGTTTAGGCCGATGGCGTCGACGCCCAGCGGCTCGATGGCCGTCAGCGCCGCCCCGATCTCGGACCCCATGAGCATGGTGCCGGTGGTCTCGACGGTCACCTCGACGAAGATCGGCAGTCGGATGCCGCGGCTCACGATCGCCTGGCGGCAGCCGTTGATGGCGGCCTTGGTCTGCAGCAGGTCCTGGCTCGTCTCGACGAGGAAGGCGTCTGCGCCGCCGTCGATGAGTCCCTCCGCCTGCAGCGCGAACGTCTGCTTGAGGTTGTCGTAGGAGGTGTGGCCGAGGCTCGGGAGCTTGGTGCCGGGTCCCATCGACCCGAGCACCCACCGCACCCGCCCGTCGGCGGCCTCCGCCGCCTCGACCCGCTCGCGCGCGATGCGCGCCCCCCGCTCGGCGAGCTCGGCGATGCGGTCGTCGATGCCGTAGTCGCCGAGGTTCGACCAGTTCGCGCCGAACGTGTTCGTCTCGACGGCGTCGACCCCCACCTCGAGGTACGCGTCGTGGATGGCCGCGACGACGTCCGGCCGAGTGACGTTGAGGATCTCGTTGCAGCCCTCGAGCCCTGCGAAGTCGCCCTCGATCGACAGGTCGTACCGCTGCAGCATCGTGCCCATCGCCCCGTCGGCGATGACGACCCGCTCCCGCACGCCGTCCAGCAGCTGCCGCGACCGCTCGGGCCTGGGCACGCCCTCGATGTCGAGGGCGAAGCGCGGGGCAGACGGTGCGGCGGTCACCCCCGCGATCTTAGCCGCGGCGCCTCGTGCGACTGCGGTTCATGACGGATGCCGCGACGCGGCGAGCGCGGTCGGTGCGCGGCATCCGTCCCCGCCGATATCGCGCGTTCTCGTCGAGAGACCACGTCGTCGTCGCCCGGGACGTGGTCGCTCGGCGAGATCACGGTTTCTCGGCGGGAAGGAGGTCAGGCGTTCTTGGCGTCGCGCCAGCGCAGCCAGCGCTTCACCAGGTCGTAGTCCCAGTCCGGGCCGTGGAACGCGAGCGTGAAGAGGCGCACCCCGGCGGCGTGGAGCTCGTCGGCGAATCCCTCGCCGCGCTGGTGCAGCTCGTTCGAGATCACGAGATCCGACGTGTCGCGCTGCTCGCGCTCGGCCCACCGCTCGATGACCTCGAGCTTGCGCGGCAGCTCGTCGGGGCGCACGAAGCTGTGCCAGATGTCGGCGTGACGGGCGACCAGGCGCAGCGTCTTCTGCTCGCCCTTGCCGCCGATCATGACCGGGATCTCTCGCGTGGGCGCCGGGTTCAGCTTCTGCCAGCGCGCCTCGATGCGCTCCAGGCCCGCCGCGAGGTCGTCCAGACGCGAGCCGGCGGTGCCGAACTCGTAGCCGTACTCCTCGTAGTCGCGGGCGAACCAGCCCGATCCCGTCGCGAAGATGAAGCGGCCCACGCCGTCCTTGGCCGAGATGTGGTCGACCGTGCGGGCCATGTCGGCCTGCAGGTCGGGGTTGCGGTAGCTGTTGCAGTTCACCAGGGCGCCGAACTCGACGCGCTCCGTCTGCTCGGCCCACGCGGCGAGCATGGTCCAGGACTCGAAGTGCAGGCCGTCGGGGTCCCCCGACAGCGGGAAGAAGTGGTCCCAGTTGAACAGGATGTCCACCCCCATCTCCTCCAGACGCAGGACGGCGTCGCGGAACGCGGAGTACGGGGCGTGCTGGGGCTGCAGCTGCACGCCGAGGCGCACAGGAGTATCGAGAAGGGGCATGGGAAAAAGACTAGGGCCGCCGCGAGGGGGCGGTCCCCGTTCCGGCGGCTCCTCAGCGCCGTGCCCGCGCCGCCTTGAGGAAGGAGTCGATGCTGTCCCACGCGGCGATCGCGACGACGCCGAACGCGAACCCGGTCGTGACGACGGTCGTGACGGTGCCGGAGGAATCGGAAGGGATCACCGCGTCGAGAAACTCCGGGTTGACCAGCTGCTGCTGGGACAGCAGCCACAGCGCGCCGCCTGCCACGGTGAGGTTGAGGAACAGGTTCACCGTCGCCGACCCGATGTCCCACCGGCCCTTGGCGTACACCGAGATCGCCAGGAGCGCCTCGAGCACCATGACCGCGAAGAGGCCGCCGATCCACCAGGGCCACAGGCTCGGGGCGAGGAACGACATCCACCCGGTCTCGGGCGTGTACACGAACCCGACGAAGTGGTCCCACAGGATCGCGCCGGCAGCGATCGCGAGGAACACCAGCGATGCCACCAGGTCGCTGAGACCGGTGCCCCGCTCCCGGGGCTCGGGCAGGTCGTCGGGCGTCCAGCGGCTCACGAGCCCGACGTCGGCGCTGTGGGTGGACCGCTCGACGATGAAGAAGACCAGCGTCGTCCAGAAGCCGATGTGGACGATCACGCTGAGCACGACGCTGATCACCGAGCCGATGATCTCGCCGAACTCCGCCCCCGACAGCGTCTGGCCCAGCGCCACGCCGAAGGCAGCGCACACCGGAACGATCGCCCACAGCAGCTTCGTGAGGCGCCACCACGTGAGGTAGTACCGCGGACCCACCAGCCACAGCGGCCGGTCGGTGTACTGCGCGGCGAGCTTGTCGGGGTCGCCGAGCTCGACGAGCACCGCGCGCTCGGCGTCCGGGCGGGGCTCGCCCTGCTCCACGCGCGCCTCGACCTGGTCGTCGATCGATGCCCGCAGCTCGGCGGCGAGGTCGGCGCGCTGGTCGTCGGGCACCGTGCGCATGGCGGCGTCGACGTAGCGGTCGGTGAGGGTGACGGGGGTGGCGTGCATGTCAGTGCTCCTCGGGGAGTGCGTCGATCGCGGCGGCGATCGCGTGGAAGTCGTCGATGAGGGCCGCCGCCAGCCGGGAGCCGGTGGCGCTGGTGCGGTAGAACTTGCGGGGCCGGGCCTCGTCGGTGTTCCACTCGCTCGTGAGGTACCCCTGCTTCTCGAGCCGCCGAAGCAGCGGGTACAGCGTGTTGGTGTCGGTGGCGAACCCGCGCTCGCCGAGCTGCTCGAGGAGCCCGTAGCCGTAGCCCGGCTGCTCGAGGAGCCGAAGGCACGCGAGCACGACCGTGCCGCGCCGCAGCTCCTGCAGATGGGTCTCGAGGACCTCGGATTCACTCATACCCGACACGATACTGTGTGTCACACAGTATCGTCAACCACACATTGTTCTGGCGGGACTGCCCCGCGCGCGGACGGGGAGAACGGGCAGGATGGGGGCGTGAGCACTCCCGCACCCCTCCCCCCGCTCTCCGAGATCATCGCCGGCGCCCGCGTCGTGGCCCTGCCGCTCGTGACGCGGTTCCGCGGCGTCGACGTGCGGGAGGCCCTCGTCTTCGAGGGGCCCGAGGGCTGGAGCGAGTTCTCACCCTTCCTCGAGTACGGCGACGACGAGGCCGCGACGTGGCTCGCCGCCGCGATCGAGGATGCCTGGATGCCACGACCGCAAGCCCGCCGGGATTCCGTCGGCGTGAATGCGACGGTGCCGGCGGTGGACGCGGCATCCGTCCCCGCCGTTCTCGCACGGTTCGACGGCTGCCGGACCGCGAAGGTCAAGGTCGCCGAGCCCGGCCAGCGCCTGGCCGACGACGTCGCCCGCGTGCGCGCCGTGCGCGAGGAGATGGGGCCGGAGGGCCGCGTGCGGATCGACGCCAACGGCGCCTGGAACGTCGACGAGGCCGAGCGTGCCCTCCATGCGCTCGCCGAGTTCGACCTCGAGTACGCCGAGCAGCCCTGCGCGACCGTCGACGAGCTCGCGGAGCTGCGCCGGCGCGTGAAGTACATGGGCATCCCGATCGCCGCCGACGAGAGCGTGCGCAAGGCGGCCGACCCGCTCGCGGTCGCCCGCGCGGGCGCCGCGGACCTCCTCGTGATCAAGGCGCAGCCGCTCGGCGGCGTGCGGCGCGCGCTCGAGATCGTCGCCGAGGCGGGGCTGCCGGCGGTCGTGTCGAGCGCCCTCGACACGTCGGTGGGCCTGTCGATGGGCGTCGCCCTCGCGGCGGCGCTCCCCGACCTCGAGTACGACTGCGGGCTCGGCACGGCGTCGCTCTTGGCGGCCGACATCGCCGACCCGCCGCTCACCCCGCGCGACGGGGCTCTGCACGTCGGCCGCGTGAGGCCCGACCCGTCGCTGCTGGCCGCGCACGCGGCATCCGCCGACCGCACGCAGTGGTGGCTCGACCGCCTCGCGCGGTGCCACGCGATCCTCGCCGCAGCGGGCTGACCGCGGTCAGGCCGGATCGACCAGCGCGGTCGCGAGCCCCGCGGTGCGGTCGTTCACGAGCCGGTGCGTCTCGGCGGCGTCGAGGCCGGTCATGACGGCGTACGCCGACGCGTCCTCCCAGGTCTGCATGATGAGGCCCGCGAACTCGGCGGCCGGGAGCCGCAGCCGGAACCCGTACGACTGGGCGAGGCTCTCGATGAACGAGCCGACGCGCTCTGCCATGCCCTGCTGCCAGGCCACGTAGGTCTCGGCCAGCCGCGGGTCGCGCATGGCGCGGGTGCGGATCTCGCTGGTCAGCAGGATGCCCTGCTTGCGGTCGAACGCCACGTCCAGCAGCTGGCGCACCAGCGCGCCGGCCTCGAGGTTCTCCCCGCGGGACTGCAGCTCGGTGACGCGCTCGGCCACGGCCTCGATCTTCTCGCCGGCGACGCGCTCGGTGAGGGCGAGCATCAGCTCGTCCTTCGTCTCGAAGTTCGAGTAGAAGGCGCCGCGCGTGAAGCCGGCGCGCTCGCAGATGGCTTCGACGGATGCCGCGTCCAGGCCGAGCTCGGCGAACACCTCGGCGGCGGCATCCAGCAGCTTCTGCCGCGTCGCCTCACGCCTCTTCGAGGTGCCGGACGCCTCGACCACGGGGGTGTCGCTCATCGGTCCTCTCCTCTTTCACCAGTCTCACACGGACTGTTCAGCTTCGGGCGCGCAACCCGCCTTACGATACACTCATGTATCCGATACAGCGCTGTATCGACAGATCCCGATCTTCCCACCCGTGAACCGGAGGCGCTGTGTCGACTCTTCTCTATGCGCTCGGACGCTGGGCATACCGCCACCCGTGGCGCGTGCTCGTCTCGTGGGTGCTGCTGCTGGCACTGGCCGGCGGCGGCGCACTGGTGTTCATGAAGGGGACCGACAACTCCTTCTCGATCCCCGGCACCGAGGCGCAGGAGGGCATCCAGCTGCTCGATCGCAGCTTCCCGCAGGCCAGCGGCACCAGCGCGCAGCTGGTGATCGTCGCCGCAGACGGTGACCGGGTCGATCAGGAGCCGTACGCCGCGGCGATCGACGACACGGTTGCGCACCTCGAGGACCTCGACGGCGTGATCGCCGTCACCGACCCGTTCGACGAGATGGTCACCGGGATGGTGTCGGACGACGAGTCGGCCGCGATCATCCGCCTGCAGTTCGACGGCCAGGCCACCGACGTCTCGGACGAGACGAAGGCCGGCCTGGAGGACGTCGCCGACGATCTGCGCTCGGCGCTGCCGGAGGGCTCGCAGGTCGCGATGGGCGGCGACCTGTTCTCGACCTCGGTCCCCGCGCTCTCGCTCATCGAGGCCGTCGGCGTGCTCATCGCGCTGTTCGTGCTGATCGTGACGTTCCGCTCGTTCGCGGTGGCGTGGTTCCCGCTGGTGTCGGCGCTGATCGGCGTCGGCCTCGCGATCGCGCTCATCTACGTGTCGACGGCGTTCGCGTCGATCTCGTCGACCACCCCGATGCTCGCCATCATGCTGGGTCTGGCGGTCGGCATCGACTACGCGCTGTTCATCGTGGCCAGGCACCAGGACCAGGTGCGCGCCGGCATCGAGCCGGAGGAGTCGGCGGCCCGCGCGACCGGTACGGCGGGCTCGGCGGTCGTCTTCGCCGGCGTGACCGTGCTGATCGCTCTCATCGGCCTCGGCTTCGCCGGCATCCCGTTCCTCACGACCATGGGCGTCGCGGCCGCCGTCGCCGTCGCCATCGCGGTGGTCGTCGCGATCACGCTGACCCCCGCACTGCTCGGCTTCGCCAAGAGCCGAGTGGCCGGCTGGGGGCACGGCCGGAAGCGCCGGGGGATGCCGCTCCCCGGCCGCTCACGGCCGGTCGGCGCCGCCGCCACCCCTGCCGCCGACGAAGCGGCGCAGGCTCCGGGGCGCCAGGCAGACGGCGCCTCGCCCGCGTCCCCCGCGGTGGCCGTGAAGAAGCCCAACCGCTGGGTGATGCTGGTGACCACGCACCCGCTGATCACGACGATCGCCGTCGTGGTGACCCTCGGGATCATGGCGATCCCCGCCGCGAGCCTCGGCCTCGCGCTGCCCAACGCCGGCGTGCAGCCGGAGTCGAGCCAGGCGCGGCAGGCGTACGACCTCACGGCCGAGCACTTCGGCCCCGGTGCGAACGGTCCCCTCATCATGACGGGCACGATCGTGACCTCGACCGACCCGCTCGGACTCATGGAGGACCTGGCCGCCGAGATCGAGCAGGTCCCCGGCGTCGAGGAGGTCGCGCTGGCGACGCCGAACGAGACGGCCGACACCGGGCTCATCCAAATCGTGCCCGAGACGGCGCCCGACGACCCCGCGACCGCCGACCTCGTCCGCGCGCTGCGCGGCCTCGCTCCAGAGCTCGAGGACGAATACGGCGTCGACCTCCTCGTGACCGGCTTCACCGCCGTGGGCATCGACATCTCCGATCGCCTGGGCGCCGCCCTGCTGCCGTTCGGGGTCTTCGTCGTCGGCCTGTCGCTGGTGCTGCTGATGATCGTGTTCCGGTCGATCTGGGTGCCGATCAAGGCGGCGCTGGGCTACCTGCTGTCGGTCGCCGCGTCGTTCGGGGTCGTCGCCGCCGTGTTCGAGTGGGGCTGGGGCGCCGACCTCCTGCACGTCACCCGCACGGGCCCGGTCATCAGCTTCATGCCGATCATCCTGATGGGCGTGCTGTTCGGCCTGGCGATGGACTACCAGGTGTTCCTGGTCAGCCGCATGCGCGAGGACTACGTGCACGCACGCCGCGGCGCCGGCGGTCACGCCTCGCACAGCCGCCGCGACATCGCCATCGGGGCCGTGCGGTCCGGCTTCACGGCCTCGGCCCGCGTCGTCACCGCCGCGGCGATCATCATGTTCGCCGTGTTCGCGGCCTTCGTGCCCGAGGGCGACTCGTCGATCAAGCCGATCGCGTTGGGGCTGGCGGTCGGCATCGCCGTCGACGCCTTCCTCGTGCGCATGACGCTCGTGCCGGCGGTGATGACGCTGCTGGGCGACAACGCGTGGTGGATGCCACGGTGGCTCGAGCGGATCCTCCCCCACTTCGACATCGAGGGCGAGGCCGTCGAGCGGGAGCTCGCGCTCGCGTCGTGGCCGGAGCCCCACACGACGGCGGTCGTCGTCGGCGAGTCCGTCGGCGTCCGTGCCGACGCGGGTGGAACGGCCGGCGAGGTGGTCCTGTTCGAGGATGCCGCGTTCCGCGTGGAGCCCGGCGGTACTCTGATCGCCACCGGCGACCCGCGCGCCGCGCGCGCGTTCGCCCTCACGATCGCCGGCCGCTTGGCCCCCACCGACGGGCGCCTCCGTGTCGCGGGACACCTGCTGCCCGAGCGCGCGGCATGGGTGCGCGCGCACGTGGGCCTCGCCCTCCTCGGCGACGGCGACGAGCGCGTGCCCGCGCTGCGACGCGCTCTCGCCGGCAGGGCGAGCCTCGTCGTCATCGACGGGGTCGACACCCTGGACGCCGCCGAGCGCGACCAGGTCGCGGCTCTCCTGCGCGACGCGACGCAGTCGCTTCTCGATGACGCCCGCCTCACCCTCGTCCTGACCGCGCGCACCGAGAGCGCCGCACTCGCGCTCCTCGCGGACGCGCACCGGCCCGACGTCGCAGCGATCGCGCTGCGGGCGGGCAGCACACAGACCACTCGCTCCGCAGAGGTGAATGCATGACGCTTCCCATCGAACGCTCCCGCACGCGCCGGCCCGTCACCTGGCTGACGCTCATCGGCGTGCTGCTGCTCCCCGTCGTCATCGGCGGCATCCTCGTCGCAGCCCTCTACAACCCGGTCGAGCGCCTCGACGCCCTCACCGCGGCCGTCGTGAACGAGGACGAGCCGGTCACGATCGACGGACAGATGGTGCCGCTCGGCCGCCAGCTGACGGCCGGGCTCGTCGAGGGATCGGACGAGCTCGACAGCAACCTCACCTGGAGGATCTCCAACGCCGAGGATGCCGAGGAAGGGCTCGCCGACGGCACCTACGCCGCCGTCATCACCATCCCCGAGAACTTCTCCGCCGCGGCGACGTCGACGCAGCCCGGCGAGACGCCCGAGCGGGCCACGATCGAGGTGACGACGCCGCCGGACAGCCTGATCGTGGACGACGCCATCACGGCGCAGGTCGCCACCGCCGCCGCGGGCACGATGGGCGCGCAGCTGTCGACCGTGTACCTCGAGAACGTGTTCCTCGGATTCACCACGCTCGGCGAGCAGCTCGGCAGCGCGGCGGACGGCGCGACACAGCTCGCCGACGGCGCCACGCAGGCCGCGGACGGCGCCGCCGAGCTGCCGGGCGGGATCACGGCGCTCGCCGACGGCACCGCACAGCTCTCGGACGGTGCGACGCAGCTCGCCGGCGGCGCCGGTCAGCTCGCGGGGGGCGCGAGCTCGCTGCAGTCCGGCCTCTCGACCATCGCGGGCAAGACGCGCGATGCCGCGGGCGGCGCGCAGCAGCTCGCCGACGGCGTGACCGGCGGCGCGACCGAGCTCGAGCAGACCGGGCTCGTCCCCGACGAGCTGTACGCGGGAGCCGACATGACCGCGACGCTCGCCGGCGACACGGAGGCGGCCGCCGCGAAGACGCTCGAACTCGCGAACAGGTGCTTCGCCGTCAGCAGCGACCCGCAGCTCTGCGTGGACCTCGTCACCCAGGCGACGATCACGCAGAAGACCGCCGAAGGTGCCGAGCAGGCGGCCCAGGGGACGGCGGGCGGGCTGCGCGCCTTCGACACCGGCGCCACCACCGAGTTCGCCGCCCAGTTCCGCGAGATCGCCGCGAACGTGTCCACACTGAGCGGCGGCCTCTCCCAGCTCGCGGGCGGCATCGACCAGTCCGCCGCCGGCGCGGGTGAGCTCGCGAGCGGCGCCGTCGGCATCCAGACCGGTGCGAACGGACTCGCCGCCGGCGCGTCGCAGCTCGCCTCCGGCGCCGACCAGGCAGCCGACGGCGCCACCAGCCTCGCCGACGGCGTGGCTCAGCTCGCGGCCGGCACCGGAGAGCTCGCGAGCGGGCTGGCGACGGCATCCGATTCCATCCCCGCCTACAGCGATGCCGAGGCGACGGATCTCGCCTCTGTCGTGGCTGACCCGGTCGAGGCGGAAGGCGTGGGCACCTCGCTGTTCGGCGCGTCGGCCGTTCCGCTGCTGGCGACGCTGGCGCTGTGGTTCGGCGGCCTGGGCACGTTCATCGCACTGCAGGCGGTGTCACGCCGCGCACTGACCTCGCGGGCGCCGTCGGCGCTGCTGGCGCTGCGCTCGTTCGCACCGGCCGCCGGCATCGGCGCGCTGCAGGGATTCCTCGTCGGCGGCGTGGTCCAGCTCGCGGCGTCGTACTCGTGGGCGGAGTGGACGGTCTTCACGCTGGTCTGCGTCGTAGCGGGCATCGCGTTCGCCGCGGTGAACCAGGGCTTGGTTGCGGTGTTCGGCGGTGCCGGCCGGTGGGTCTCGGCGCTCGTGGGCACGTTGGCGATCGCGACCGGAGTGGTCTCCACGGTGCCCGGCGTCCTCGCCGGCGTCGCCGCGCTGATGCCCACGACGCCCGCGTACCAGGGCATGGTCGCGGCGCTCACGTCGGCGTCGGGGCTGGGCGCGGCGATCGTCGGGCTGGTCGTGTGGACGCTGCTCGGGCTGGGGGCGACGATCCTCGTCGTCGCTCGCCGCCGCAGCACCTCGGCGCAGGATCTGCTCAAGGCCGTGCCCGCCGCGGCCTGACCCGCGCGCACGAAGGCCCGCGACCCCAAGGTCGCGGGCCTTCGTCATGTCAGGGGTGCGTCAGCGCCGATTCGCCGGGCGGGTCCTCGGGCCCGCGCTCCTGCCACTGTCGCCGACCTGCTGCGCGGAGCCAGCCGGGTTGACATCAAGACGCCGGGAGGCGAGGGGCACGATCAGGGAGTCAGCTCAGGCCGGAATAGGCGTGGAGGCCCTTGAAGAACATGTTCACGATGGTGAAGTTGAAGATCACGGCCGTGAAGCCGATGATCGACAGCCACGCGGAGCGCGCCCCGCGCCAGCCGCGCGTCGCGCGGGCGTGGATGTAGCCGGCGTACAGCACCCAGATGACGAAGGTCCACACTTCCTTGGTGTCGAAGCCCCAGTAGCGGCCCCACGCGTCGTTGGCCCAGATGGAGCCGGCGATCAGGGTGAACGTCCAGAAGATGAAGCCGAGGATCGCGAACCGGTACGCCAGCGACTCCAGGGCGTCGGCGCTCGGAAGCGTGCGGAGGAACCCGGGGCCGGTCTTGACCGTCCCGCTCTCGCCGGCGCCGTCGCGCGCCGCACGGCCGGCGGCAGCCACCTTGCGCTCGCGGCGACCCTGCATGAGCTGCAGCACCGAGAGCCCGAAGGCGAGGGCGAACAGCGCTGTGGCCAGCGACGCGACGAAGACGTGGATGACGAGCCACACCGACTTCAGCGGATCCATGAGCGGGACGATGTCGGTGTAGAACCAGATCGCCGTGCCGCCCAGCAGAACGACCGTGAGGCCCGTGATGAACGTCCCGAGGAACCGCAGGTCGTAGCGGAACAGCACCCCGAGGTACACCGCGACGATGAGGAGCGTGCCGGTGAGGGCGAACTCGTACATGTTCGACCACGGCACGCGGCCCGCCGCGATCCCGCGGGTGACGTCTCCGCCGAGGTGGAACAGGAAGCCGAGCACGGTCAGGGAGGTGCCGATGCGCGCCCACACGAGGCGCTGGCGGCGGCCGACGGGGGCGTTGAGCGCCGCCTCCGACGCGACCTCCTGATCGCGGAGCCGCTGGACGGGACCCGAGCGGTCCGCACCGGCGCCGCCGGCGGCGACGAGCTGACGCTCGCGCACGCTGCGGGCTGCGGCATCCCTCGAGTCGACGGCGACCGCACCGCGGCGGGCGAGGTCGACGGCGTACGCGATGAAGGCCAGTGCGTAGACCGCGATGGCCGTCCAGACCAGGAGCACCGAGACCGAATCGAGCGAGAACGAGGAGGCTTCGGGCATGGGCTCAGTCTACTTCCGGGGTTGATTCAGGCCTCGGGCTCCGGTCGGGGTCGGACGAGGCGGCGGGGGCGGCCAGCGACGCGAGATGCTGCTGGGCGAGCTGGGCGACCGCTGCGTCGAGGGTCGGGTCCTCGCCGCGGGCGAGGCCGGCGTACTCCAGCCGGACCGTGTGGCCCTCGGTCGTGGCCTTGACCCACATGCGACGGCGGGGGACGAAGAGGGCGGCGAGCAGTCCAGCGGTCGCGAGCGTCGCGAACACGAGCACCCAGGTCGCCGACGCGTCCCGGTGGATCGACAGCGACACGTAGCGCTTGACGGACTCCTTGAAGTCGGCGGCGCCCTCCCCGGACTCGTCGTCGAACGAGATCGAGCCCAGCCCGTCGGGCAGGTCCACCGTCTCGCCGGGCATGAGCGCCAGCGCCTGCGTGCCCGAGTCGCCGCCGGCGAGCTGCGTCATCTCGCTCGGATCCAGCGTGTACACCGACCGGGGGACGCCGTCGTTGATGCCGAGATCGCCCGAGTACACCCAGAACGTGAGCATCGGGTACTCGAGGTCGCCGTACACCGACGTGAACGCGCCGTTGGTGAGCTCCTGCGCGGTCGGGTAGAAGAACCCGACCAGGCCGACCTGCTCGCGCAGTCCGTCGGGCACCTTCACGACGCCCTGCGAGGTCATGTTGTTGTCCTGCGGCAGGAAGGGCACCGGCTCGGAGAACACGACCTCGCCGTCGGTGTCGCGGATCGTGATCGTCGGGGCGTAGCCGTTGCCCATGAGGTAGATGCGGTCGCCGGCGATCTCGAGCGGATGGTTCACCCGCACCTCGCCCTGCGCGGCGTCGGCGTCGGGGAACTGCGTCGTCAGGTGCGCGACGAAGTCCCCGGCCTGCCCCGCGCCCTGCTGCCCCGGAGCCACGTACGACAGCGAGAACTCGTCGAGCGTCAGCGCGTACGGCTCGAGCGCGTCCTCGTCGACGAAGCGCCCGGGGTTGAAGGACGTGTAGTCGAGCATCGTGTTGACCCACGTGCGGCCTTCGATGATGACCGTCTGCCCGGTGTAGGTGAAGCCGCCGCCGATGCCGACCGCGAGCAGGACGCCGACCAGCGCGCCGTGGAAGACGAGGTTGCCCGTCTCGCGCAGGTAGCCGCGCTCGGCCGACACCGACGTCGTCCCGGCCGCGTCGTACCGCTGGACCCGGTAGCCGGCCTTGCGCAGCTGCTGCCGCGCGGCGTCGATCGCGGTCGATGCGCCGGCGGCGGCCTCCTCGGCGCCCGCGAACTCCAGGACCTCGGAGCGGTGCGCGTCCAGCCGCGACAGTCGGGCGGGGGTGCGAGGCGGCTGGGCCCGCATGGCCTTGTAGTGGTGCTTCGTGCGCGGGATGACGCACCCGACGAGCGAGATGAACAGCAGGATGTAGATCGCCGAGAACCAGGGCGACGTGTAGACGTCGAAGAGGCTCAGGTTGTCGAGCACGGGCGCGAGGTCGGGGTTGTCGACGAAGTACTGGCGGACGCCGTTCGGATCGGCGCTGCGCTGCGGCACCAGCGACCCCGGCACGGCCGCGATCGCGAGCAGCAACAGCAGCACCAGTGCCGTGCGCATCGACGTGAGCTGCCGCCATCCCCAGCGGAGCCAGCCGACCACGCTCAGTGCGGGCTGCTCGACGTCCGAGGCCGCCGCCGGCGCGTCGCCGTCGGCGTGGTCCGAGGGACGCAGGGTCCCTTCGACGGGCTCGGCACGCGATGACGGGCCCGCCGGCGACTCAGAGCGGGGCCGGGACACTCGCGAACACCCCCTGCAGCTGAGCCATGATCGCCGTCCAGACACCCGTCACCATCAGCAGGCCGAGCACGACCAGCAGTGCGCCGCCGACGAGGTTGACCACGCGGATGTGACGCCGCACGAACGACACCGATCTGGTCGCCCACCCGAAGCCGAGAGTGAGGAGCAGGAACGGGATGCCGAGGCCCAGCGAGTACGCGACGCCGAGGAGCGCGGCGCGCGCGGCGGAACCCGAGTCGAACGCCATCGTGAGGATGACGGCGAGCGTCGGGCCGATGCACGGCGCCCAGCCGATCCCGAGCGCGACGCCCAGCAGCGGGGCCCCGATGAGCCCGAGGTTGCCGCGCACCTGCGGGCGCGCGATCCGCTGCGCGACCCCGAGCCAGCCGATGAAGACCAGGCCCATGGCGATGATGACGACGCCCAGGATGCGCGTGATGACCTCGGAGTACTCGACCAGGAAGCGGCCGAGCGTCCCGCCGAGCATCGCGATGCTGACGAACACCACGGTGAAGCCCGCGATGAACAGGACGACGCCGAGCACGAGCCGGCCGCGGCCGGGTCCTTCGACGGCGTCCGGCGCCGGCGCGCCGGCCGCCGCAGCGCCGGTCCCGGTGCCGGTTCCCGTCGCCGAGGCCGTCGAGGCTCCCACCGTCACCGCGGCGGGACGCGGGCTCACCGCGCCGCCGATGAAGCCGAGGTAGCCCGGCACGAGCGGCAGCACGCACGGCGAGAGGAACGAGATCGCCCCGGCGAGGATCGCGATCGGGATGGCGACGAGGAGCGACCCGTCGGCCACCAGCGCGCCGATGCTCACGTCTCCTCCAGCGTCTCGCGCACCAAGGTCTCGAGGATCGACGCGTCGTCGATCTGTCCGACCAGGCGTGCCGCGACGCGGCCGTCCTTGTCGAGCACGAGCGTGACCGGGACGGCGTTCAGCGGCGTCTCGCCCGCGAACGCGAGCTTGATCGAGCCGTCCTCGGTGGCCAGCGCGCTCGGGTATTCGACGCCGTACGTCGAGGCGAACGCCCGCGACGCCTCCGCGCCGTCGTACAGGTTCACCCCGAGGAACGACACGTCCTGGCCCTCGAACGCGGCATCGGCGGCGGCGAGCTCGGGGGCCTCGACGCGGCACGGCGCGCAGCCGGCGTACCAGAAGTTCACGACGAGCACCTGGCCGGCGTAGTCGGCGCTGGATGCGGTGCCGCCGGTGTCGAGGACGGCCTCGAAGTCGACCGGGTCGGTGCGCTCCGCGGCCGGGATCTCGACCACGCGGAAGCCGTCGGCGGCGACGAAGCCCTTGTTGTCACCCGAGCGGTACTGCTCGGCCAGCGGGTCCTCCGAACACGCCGCCAGCCCGGCGATCAGCCCGATGGCCAGGAGCGCGGATGCCGCAGCCCGCGCCCTCGCTCCGCGACGCGTCGTCCGCGGCCGGTGCCCGGTGGTCATACCGCCCCCACATCCACGGCGCCGGCCGTCGACGCCGGCTCGGCGTAGGCGGTCTCGGTCCACTTCCCGTCGACCATCTCGAAGCTCGTCACGCTCGACAGCGCACAGCGTCGCGCGCGAGGGTCGTGGCGCAGCGGGAGGCCCGCCACGGCGAGGTGGGTGATCCAGATGGGCAGCTGGTGCGAGACGACCACGACATCGCCCCCGTCGGCCGAGTCCCATGCGTGGGTCATCGCCGAGTTCATGCGGCCCACGACGTCGGCGTACGGCTCTCCCCAGCTGGGCAGCGCGGGCTTGCTCAGGTGCCGCCAGTTCCACGGATTGAGGAGGGCCATCATCATGCGCTTGCCCTCGAAGACGTTGGTGGGCTCGATCACACGCTCGTCGAGCACCGGCTCGAGCCCGAACAGTTCGGTGAACGCCTCGGCCGACTCCTGCGTGCGCTGCAGCGGCGAGGAGACGAGTGCCGAGACGGGGCGTTCGAGCGACTGCAGGTACTCGGCCGCCTGGCGGGCCATCCGACGCCCGTCCGCGCTCAGCCCGAATCCCGGAAGTCGACCGTAGAGCACGCGTCGGGGGTTGTGGACCTCCCCGTGACGCACGAGATGGAGGCGGTCGGCGGGCACCGCACCAGTCTACGTGCGCCGGTTCTGTGGGGCGGCTGAGCGTCAGTCCAGGTCCGGCTCGGCGCTTCCCGCGCGCTCGCCGAGGAGCGCACGGATGCGCACGACGAGGAACCAGCCGACGGCGAGCACCGTGACGCCGATGACGACGTACTGGAGGAGGTCGGCGTACCGCTCGACGATGTGCCACGACTCTCCGAGGAAGTAGCCCGACAGCACGAAGATCGAGTTCCACAGCAGGCTGCCGGCCGCGGTCAGCAGCGTGAAGCGCCACACCGGCATCCTCGTGATCCCCGCCGGGATCGAGATGAGGCTGCGGAAGATCGGGATCATCCGCCCGAAGAACACCGCCTTGCCGCCGTGCCGGCCGAACCAGGCCACGGTGCGGTCGATGTCCTCGGGATGCAGCAGCGGCACCTTCGCGGCGATCGCTCGCAGGCGCCCCAGCCCCAGCCACACCCCCAGTCCGTACAGGAGGAGCGCGCCGATCACGGAGCCCGCCGTGGTCCACACGAGCGCCTCCACGAGCGAGAAGGAGCCTCGGCTGGCGGCGAGCCCGGCCATCGGCAGGATGACCTCGCTCGGAAGCGGCGGGAAGAGGTTCTCCAGCGCGATGGCGACGCCGGCTCCGATCGGTCCGATGATCTCCATGAGCGACACGGCCCAGTCTGAGAGCGCGGTGAGCCACGAACCGTCGGTCGTCGCTGCGGTCGTCGTCGCGGTCGTCATTCGTCGGATCCCGTCCGTCGGTGGCATCTGGTGGCGGCGGCCGCGGCCCGTCCGGGCGCGACTCCTCCACGCTACGGAAGGAACATGGGCGAAACCCGGGGGCTGGCCCCCCGATCGCCGTGGGGGATGCCTGAGCCGCCGTCAGACGCCGGCTTCGGGCACTCCCGCGGCGGTCACGGTGAAGGCCAGCACGAGGGAGAGCACGATGAGCGCCGCACCGGCCAGCGGCACCCAGAATGCGAGGCGGCGCTTGACCATGAGCACGATGGACACGATCGCGGTCGCCGCGAAGGCCACCCACGGCAGGATCATGCCCATGAGCCAGCCCAGCGTGATCAGATCGGTGCTGCAGTCGCGGACGCCGCACGAGTCCGACCCCATCACGAGGAACATCCCCATGAAGGACGCGAGGCCGGCCAGCACGGCGTCGCCGACCAGGAGGATGACGGTGATGACCACGTCGAGGGTCCTCACGGGCGGTTTCGCCGGTGAGGGGGCGGCGTGGGGCCCGCCGGGATACGCGCCTGTCATGCCGGACCTCCAGCCGTCTCGCGAACGCCTCGCATGGATCGGAGGATAGCTCCTGCGCGGGCGGGCGGGCGACCCAGGCGGTCGGCAGCGCATCGCACCCCGGCGACCCGGCGTCAGCGGGGCGGAGCGCCACCCCAGGACGCGACCAGGTCCGCGGTGGCGTCGTCTCCGGCCGTCCGCGCGCTCTCGACGCACGCTGCCGCCGCCTGAGCGAACACCTCGTCGAATCGCGCCGGGACGCCCGAGCGTGCGGACGCGACCGCCGCCTCCACCATCGCCAGGCTCCAGATGTTCGATCGGATCTCGCCCGAAGGAGCCGGCCCGCCCTCGAGCGCGTCGAGGAATTCGGCGAGGGCGGCGTCCAACCCCTCGGGCTCGTCCGCCGGCTGCCGCATCCGCACCGGTCCATCGCCGTCCTGCGCGCGCACCGACGTCTCGCCGTCCCACTCCACCGAGCCGCCGGCCGCGCTCGCCCGCCAGGCGCCGTTCCACGACGTCGTGAGCCCGTCCGCGCACCAGCTGCCGGAGTAGCCGAACCTCGCACCGTCCTCGAAACGGAAGACCGCGTGGGCCGCCGCCCCGCCGCGGTACCAGCTCCATGGCGGCGAGAACTCGTCGCAGAAGACGGACTCCGGTTCGCTGCCGAGCACGAAGCGCGCCTGATCGAACGTGTGGATGGCCATGTCGACGAGCAGCGGCGATTCCATCTCGTCGCGGAAGCCGCCGAAGCGCGGGTTCTGGAAGAACGCCGCGTCCAGCTGGGCGGCGCCGCCGTATGCCGCCACGGCGTCTCTGAACGCCCGCAGCCCCGGCGAGTGCCGCCGGGACTGGCTCGTCGCCAGCAGCGTGCCGCACTGCTCGCTGATGGCGGCGAGCGCCAGCGCGTCGGCCACCCGCGGCGTCACCGGCTTCTCGCTGAGCACCGGGACCCCGGCACGCAGGGCGGCCTCGCTGACCGCGCGGTGGGCGTCGGGGACGGTGACGTTGAGAAGCAGGTCCGGCCGGTCCCCCGTCGCCAACGCCTCCTCGACGGTCGCGACGCACGGGACGTCCCAGCCGCGCTCGCGTGCCGCCTGCTGCGCCGACGCGACCGACAGGTCCACCACCGCACCGACCCGCAGATCCGGCCGTCGGGCGACCGTGTCCATCCACGCGCGGCCCATCGCACCCGCGCCGACCAGGACGACCTGCCTCATCGAAGCTCCTCCCCGTCCCACGAGCGGGGCGTCGCGAACTCTCCGGTGCGGTGCATGGTCAGGCGCGGAACCTCGCGCGGCCTGTCCTGGAACGCCCAGCCGGCCGCGTTGCCGAGCACGCGCTGGATCTCGGGCTGGTGGTAGACGGGGTAGTCCTGGTCACCGGGCGAGAAGTAGAAGATGCGTCCGCGGCCGCGCGAGAACGTCATCCCCGAGCGGAACACCTCTCCCCCGGAGAAGCTCGAGACGAACACCAGCTCGTCGGGCGCCGGCACATCGAAGAACTCGCCGTACATCTCCTGCGCCGGAATGACGATCGGATGCGGCACGCCGGCCGCGATCGGATGCGTCGGCGCGACCGTCCAGACCAGCTCGCGGTCCTCGCCTTGGCGCCAGCGGAGGCTGCAGGTGGTGCCCATGAGGCGGATGAAGATCTTCGAGAAGTGCCCCGAGTGCAGCACCACGAGCCCCATGCCGCCCAGCACGGCGCGATGCACCCGTTCCACGACCGCGTCGTCCACGGCGTCGTGCCGCGCATGCCCCCACCAGAAGAGCACATCGGTGTCGGCCAACCGCTCCTCGGTGAGCCCGTGCTCGGGCTGGTCGAGCGTCGCCGTGTCCACGACGGCGTCGGCGCCGAGGACGGCCCGCAGGCCCGCGGCGATCGTCGCGTGCATGCTGTCGGGGTACAGGCGCTGCGTCGCCTCGTCGTGCTTCTCGTGGTGGTTCTCGCCCCACACCAGGACCTTCATCGGACGCGACTGCGTCATTCCGTCTCCTCCGGCTCGATACCGTCCACATGCCACACCGTCGGCGGAGCGCGGCCGGGGACGACACGCCGATTGACGCCTCAACGCTCGCTTCGCTCGCATCGACCCGGAGCACCGAGATCTCGATACGCTCGTTCCTCGCTACTCGATCTTGACCCGCAGCGCCTCAACGCTCGCTTCGCTCGCATTGACCCGCTGCGGGTCAACGTAGACTTGTCGACCGTGACTGAACGCGTCCTCGTCAACCAGCTGCAGGGTCTCTCCGACGGCCCCGTCTCCGTCTCCGGGTGGGTCGAGACCGTCCGCGACCAGAAGAAGGTGCAGTTCGTCATCCTTCGCGATGAGACGGGCGCGGTGCAGCTGGTGAATCCGGCGACGCGCCCGGCGGAGGACGGCTCGGAGCAGGATGCCGCGGCCCTCGCCCTCACCGAGACGATCTCGAACCTCGCGACGGGCACGTTCCTGACCGTCCGCGGCGAGCTGAAGCACGACGAGCGCGTCAAGCTCGGCGGCGTCGAGATCAAGATCGGGAGCCTCGACATCGCGGCCGCTGCGCTGCCCGAGACCCCCATCGCCGCCGACAGCGGCATGGACAAGCGCATGGACTGGCGATTCCTCGACCTCCGTCAGCGCCGCAACAACCTGATCTTCCGCGTGCAGACGACCCTCGAGCACGCCTTCCGCACCTACTGGATCGAGCGCGACTACATCGAGGTGCACTCGCCGAAGCTCATGGCCTCGGCATCCGAGTCCAATGCGGAGCTCTTCTCGCTGGAGTACTTCGGCGAGCAGACGGCGTACCTCGCGCAGTCCCCGCAGTTCTTCAAGCAGATGGCCCAGGTCGCCGGCTTCGGCAAGATCTTCGAGATCGCGCCCGCCTTCCGCGCGGACCCCTCGTTCACCTCGCGCCACGCCACCGAGTTCACCTCGATCGACGCCGAGATCAGCTGGATCGACTCCCACGAGGACGTCGCCCGCATGCAGGAGGAGCTGCTGCAGGCAGGCTTCCAGGCCGTCAAGGACAAGCACGGCGCCGAGATCGAGCAGCTCTTCGGCGTCGAGGTGCAGGTGCCCGCGATCCCGTTCCCGCGCATCCCGCTCGCCGAAGCCCGCGAGATCGTCACGAGCCGTGGCTACGAGATCCCGCGCACCGACGGCGACCTCGACCCCGAAGGCGAGCGGCAGATCTCCGCGCACGTCGAAGAGACGTACGGCCACCAGTTCGTCTTCATCACCGACTACCACCCCGAGATCCGCGCGTTCTACCACATGCGCGACGAGGAGACCGGGCTGACGAAGTCGTACGACCTCCTGTTCAAGGGTGTCGAGATCACGACCGGCGCGCAGCGCGAGCACCGCGTCGACGTGCTCATCGAGCAGGCGCAGGAGAAGGGCCTCGAGCCCGAGCACCTGGACTTCTACTTCGACTTCTTCCGCTACGGCGCCCCGCCCCACGGCGGGTTCGGCATGGGTCTCGCTCGCGTGATGATGCTCCTGCTGGGCGAGTCGTCCATTCGCGAGGTCACCTACCTCTTCCGGGGCCCCACCCGCCTCGCTCCCTGAGGCGGATGCCGCGGCTCAGCCGGCGAGCGCCGCACGCAGGCGGTCGGGCGACACGCGCCAGTGGCCGTGCAGCTCGCCGTCGATGAGCACGACCGGGATCTTCTCCCACCACTGCGCGTACAGCGCCGGGTCGTCGGCGATCGACAGCTCCTGGATGTCGACGGCGTCCTCGGGCAGCTCGGCGACGACGGTCTCGACCACCTCGCGGGCCACGTCGCACAGATGGCAGTCGGGCTTGCCGATGAGGGTGACGGTGGTCATGCCGGCCGCTCAGCGCTCGACGGGAAAGCCCGAGGCGACCCAGTCGTTGGTGCCGCCGTCGACGTTCGTGGCGTCGTAGCCGCGAGCCTCGAGGGCCTCCACGACCCGGCCGGAGCGGCCGCCCACCGCGCAGATGACGTCGAACGCGCCGTCGGGGAGCTCGTCGAGCCGGCCGCCGATGGCCGACATCGGGATGTTGATCGCGCCGGGCACGTGGCCGGCGGCGAACTCGTCGACCTCGCGGACGTCGATCAGCGGAACGCCGGTGCGCTCGCGCAGCTGCTGGACGGTGATGGACTTCATCGATGCCTCTCGGGACGCGGATTCCGGATACACGAAGCGCCCCCTTCCGACGGTTGCTGGGCTTGTCGAAGCGCAGCGCCGTGGGGGCGCTTGGTGCGGATGCCGCTTACTTCTTGTTGCGGCGCTGGTGGCGAGTCTTGCGAAGCAGCTTGCGGTGCTTCTTCTTCGCCATGCGCTTGCGGCGCTTCTTGATGACAGAACCCACGGAGAACCTCACTATGTCGGGGTCTGGGCGCGGCGTGTGCGCACCCGGGAACGGGCAGATACGGAAAATGCCTCGGAACAGTCTAGCCGACGTCGGCGATCGGCCGTTGCAGGGCCTCGGTCACCGCCGTCTCGGGCACGCGATAGCTGCGACCGAACCGGACGGCCGGCAGTTCGCCCGAGTGGACGAGGCGGTAGACCGTCATCTTGGACACCCGCATCAACTCGGCGACCTCGGCCACCGTGAGGAAGCGCACATCAGGCAGTTCCGCCATGTCGATCCCCTTCCCCAGAAGTACTGCGATCACTTTAGACCGCCGCGGACCGGCGTGTAAACCGGGGCTGCTGTGAACTGCTGTGACGGATGGTGCTGGTGAGCGCCGTCATGCATCGGAGCGCTGGCGGGCGCGACGATCCCGCGCCTCGCGCGCGACCTGCCGCTCCATCTTCCGGGCATCGCGCAGCGCCTTCTCGGCCGCCCGCACCGCCCGCTGCGCCTCCCGGTACCGCTTGTCGTCGACCAGATCCGCATCGTCGGGAGCGAACCAGGACTCGCGGGGCGGGCGCTGCCCCTCCCCGATCGCCTGGATGTAGCCGCCTACGCCGTCGAGCCCGCGCGCGAGCGCGAACGAGAACGGATCGGACTCGTCCAGGAACGCCCCGGCCTCGATCGCCGCGCGCAGCTCGGGATACGCGTCGGCCGTGATCAGGGCTCGGAACAGCGCGTCCTCCTTGCGGGCGATCTCGTCGTCGCGAAGTCCCTGCTCGCGCTCCACCCGCGCGTAGGCGGCCAGCACCGTCCCCGCCCAATGCGCGGTGCCCGTGACGAGCAGCATCACGGCGAGGCGCTCTTCGTACGACAACGGGGTGTCGGCGAGCGCGCTGAGGCCGGCATCCATCCACGCGGCGCTGTTCGGCGTCGCCGGCACGCCCGAGATCGGGATCTCGAGCACCCAGGGGTGGGCGAGATAGTGCTGCAGCTGCTCGCGGTACAGCGCCTCGAGCCGTTCCCGCCAGCCCCCCGCGGTCCGCGTCGCCTCCGAGGGTGCACCGGTGGCCTCTTCCTGCATGAGCAGCATGAGGTCGTCCTTGGCGCTGACGTAGCGGTACAGCGACATGGGCGTGAATCCGAGGCGGGACGCGACCGCAGCCATCGACACGGCGCCGAGACCGTCGGCGTCGGCGATCTCCACCGCCGCCTCGACGATGCGCTCCACGCTCATCTCGCGCTTCGGCCCCCGCTGCGGACTCGCGGCGATGCCCCACGCCAGGGCGATGCCGCGCGGGAGCTCGGGCTCGACTGCGTCCGTCATGCGGTCAGTCTAAGACTGTTTATGTTGTACACCTCATGATCGTGTGATACACAGTTAGTCGCATAAACAGTTTACGACGTACTCGAAAGGAACCTCATGCATTCCCCTGCCGCTCCGCCGGTCATCGTCGCCGACGGGCTCCGCAAGACGTTCGGCCGCGAGCGCGTCCTCGACGGCGTCAGCTTCGCCGTGGGCCGGGGCGAGGTCTTCGCCCTCCTGGGTCCGAACGGCGCCGGCAAGACCACCACCATCAATGTGCTGACGACGCTCGTCCGCCCCGATGCCGGCACGGCCGGCGTCGCCGGCTTCGACGTGACCCGCGAGCCCGAGCAGGTGAAGCGGCGCATCAGCCTGACCGGCCAATCCGCCGCGGTCGACGACGCCCTCACCGGCACCGAGAACCTGGTCATGCTCGGCCGCCTGTCCGGCCTGAACCGCCGCGCTGCCCGTGCCCGCGCCGCCGAGCTCCTGGAGCGCTTCGGATTGACGGATGCCGCGACCCGCCGCGTCGGCGCCTACTCCGGTGGCATGCGACGGCGGCTGGACCTGGCGCTCAGCTTCGTCGTCGCGCCCGAGGTGCTCTTCCTCGACGAGCCCACGACGGGACTGGACACCCGCAGCCGTCGCGAGCTGTGGGACGTCATCCGCTCCCTCGCCGACGCGGGCACCACCGTCTTCCTCACCACCCAGTACCTCGAGGAGGCCGATCAGCTGGCCGACCGCGTCGCCGTGCTCGACGGCGGTCGGGTCGTCGCCGGTGGCACCGCCGCAGCGCTCAAGTCCCGCATCGGCGGCGACACCGTCGAGGTGCACGACCCGCAGGGCGCCCTCGTGCGCGAGGTCCCCACCGACGGCTCGGTCTCGGGCCTGCGCCGGGCCCTGGACGTGCTCGACGAATCCGGCGCCGAGGGCATCGTGACCCTCCGGCGGCCGAGCCTCGACGACGTCTTCCTCGCCCTCACCTCGCCCGACGGCCGCGGCGCACCGGGCGTCCGGCACTCCGACACCGCCAAGGAGCTCGCATGACCGCCCTCGCCCCTGTCCCCGCCCTCCGCCCCCGCATCTCCGGCCTGACCGCCGAGAGCGTCTTCGTCGGCCGGAGCCTGCTGCACTCGCTGCGGGACGGCGAGTCGCTCGTCATGGCGATCATGCTGCCGGTGCTGCTCATGGTGCTCTTCACCTACGTCTTCGGCGGCGCGATCGATCCGACGGGCGGCTACGTGGACTACGTGGTGCCGGGCATCATCCTGCTGTGCGCCGGCTTCGGCGCGGCGTCGACGGCGGTGTATGTCGCCAACGACATGAAGGCCGGGATCATCGACCGGTTCCGCACCATGCCCCTCCGGGCGAGCGCCGTGCTCACCGGCCACGTGGTCGCCAGCCTGCTGCGCAACCTGCTGGCCACCGGCGTCGTCATCGGCGTCGCGCTCCTCGTCGGCTTCCGTCCCACGGCCGGCGCGTGGGGCTGGGTGGGTGCGATCGCCCTCATCGCGCTATACATCCTCGCGATCACCTACCTGTTCGCCGCGATCGGCCTGGCGGCAGGCAGCCCAGAGGCCGCGAACGGCTACGGGTTCATCATCCTGTTCGTGCCGTACCTCTCGAGCGCCTTCGTGCCGGTCACGACCATGCCGGAGTGGCTGCAGTGGGTTGCCGAGAACCAGCCCGTGACGCCCATCATCGAAGCGCTGCGCAGTCTGCTGCTGGGCACGCCGATGGACGACAACGCCTGGTGGGCCGTGGGCTGGTGCCTGGCGATCCTCATCGTCTCGTTCGCCTGGGGAGCCTGGCTGTTCCGGCGCAAGGCAGGACGGCGCTGACCGGCGCTGCGCCGGGCGACGACCGACGGCGGCCTCAGGGTTCGTCGCAGGTCACCGACCGGGCAGGCGCTTGAGCGCGTTCTCCAGGGCGTGCTTGGCCGACGCCGCTGCGCGGCCGACGACCTCCGCCGCGTGAGCGGCACTGTCCGGCAGCGCAGCGGCGGCGCCGTCGTCGGGCACGGCGGCGCCGTTGTCGTCGAGGAAGGGGACGAGCCAGTCATCGACCTCGTCGAGCGGGGCGGCGGACAGACTGTAGTAGCGGTGCTGGCCCTCTTCGCGCACCGACACCAGGTGCGCGTCGCGCAGCACCTTGAGGTGCTTCGAGACGGTCGGCTGGCTGGCGCCGAGCTCTGTGACGATGTGCGAGACGCTGGTGCCCCGGTCTCCGGCGGAAGAGCGGTCGAGGAGGAGTCGCAGGATGTCGCGACGCGTTCTGTCCGCGATCACGTCGAAGATGTCCGCCATAGGCTCAGAGTAGTCGGGACCCCAGCGGAGTACCATGATGGCGCCCCGCCCCCGTCGACATGGGGTCGCACTGCACGAGGAGACCAGATGACGGATGGCAGGCGAGCCGCCGCCGTCACCCCTGCGGCCCGGCTTCGCAGCGCCGGCCGCGGTGTGAAGGAGTACTTCCGCGAACTGACCCAGCGCTCCCCGGCACGGTTCGCCATCATCATCTTCCTGTCGCTGATCCTCGTCTTCACGGGCCTCTTCTCGTTGCCGATCGCCTCCGCGACCGGAGAGGTGACGCCCTTCGCCGACGCGTTCTTCACGGCCGTCTCGACGATCTGCGTCACAGGCCTGGCCACCGTCGACATGGCGACGCACTGGTCGCCGTTCGGCCACGTGCTGGTGTTCGTGGGCGTGCAGATCGGCGCGCTGGGCGTGCTGACGATGGCATCGATCCTGGGCCTGGTGATCTCGCGCCGTCTCGGGCTGCGCGCGAAGCTGATGGCCGCGAGCGACTCGAACCCGCTGCGCACCCACGGCGGTCCGGTCAACGAGGGCCAGACGGTGCAGCTCGGCCAGATCGGCAGCCTGCTGGCCACCGTGGCGCTGTCCACCCTCGTCATCGAGGCGATCATCGCCGTCCTCCTCTTCCCCGGCCTCATCCTCGCGGGCGTGCCGTGGAACGCGGCACTGTGG
The DNA here is from genome assembly GCF_037083505.1 of Microbacterium sp. CCNWLW41. Classification (NCBI taxonomy): domain Bacteria; kingdom Bacillati; phylum Actinomycetota; class Actinomycetes; order Micrococcales; family Microbacteriaceae; genus Microbacterium; species Microbacterium sp. CCNWLW41. Next base: position 1,471,609 of record NZ_JBAOJP010000001.1, on the reverse strand, counting down.
GAGGCCCCGTTCTACGCGGCGATGGCGTTCACCAACACGGGCTTCACGCCCAACGCCGAGGGCCTGGAGCCCTTCCGTCACGACTACTTCTTCCTGACGGCGCTGATGGCGGGCGTCTTCCTCGGCTCGATCGGCTTCCCGGTCATCTACACGCTCCGCCGCGAGCTCTGGCACGTGCGCCGCTGGTCGCTGCACGCCAAGCTGACGCTCATCACCACGGTGCTGCTGTTCTTCCTGGGCGGAGCCGTCTTCCTCGTGCTCGAGTACGACAACCTGCTGACCCTGGGCACCGAGGATGCCTGGGACACCACGTTCCAGGCGTTCTTCCTCTCCGCCATGACCAGATCCGGCGGGTTCGCGATCCTCGACATCGGCGAGCTCAACCAGTCCAGCCTGCTGGTCGGCTGCATGCTCATGTTCGTCGGCGGCGGCTCGGCGTCCACGGCAGGCGGGATCAAGGTCACCACGCTCGCGGTGATCGCGCTCGCCGTCGTCTCGGAGGCCAAGGGACGCGCCTCCAACCAGGTGTTCGGCCGGCGCATACCCAGCGACGTGCTCCGGGTGGCGCTGTCGGTCGTGGCGTGGGGATCGACGATCGTCGCGCTCTCGACCATCATCATCACGCAGATCACGAAGGCCGATCTCGGAGACGTGCTGTTCGACGTCATCTCCGGCTTCGCCACCGTCGGGCTGTCGACGGGGCTCACTGCGGAGCTGCCGGATCCGGCTGTGTATGTGCTGGCGATCACGATCGTCATGGGACGCGTTGGTACAGTGACTCTCGCAGCGGCGGTGGCCGCGGCATCCCGTTCGCAGTTGTACTCGCTGCCTGTCGAAAGGCCGATCGTTGGTTGAGCGGATCAGGGGCGACGCGCCCGTCCTCGTGATCGGACTCGGTCGCTTCGGCGCCGCCTGCGCCGGAGAGCTCGACCGCCTCGATCGGGAGGTGCTCGCGATCGACGAGAGCCTGGACCTCGTGCAGAAGTGGTCCGAGCGCGTGACGCACACCGTGCAGGCCGACGCCCGCAACATCGATGCGCTCAAGCAGATCGGCGCCCAGGAGTTCCAGGTCGCCGTCGTCGCCGTGGGCTCATTGATCGAGGCCTCGGTGCTCATCACGGCCAATCTCGTCGACCTGAAGGTGCCGCAGATCTGGGCGAAGGCGGTGTCGCAGTCGCACGGCAAGATCCTCGCCCGCGTCGGCGCGAACCACGTCATCTACCCCGAGCGCGAGGCCGGCGAGCGCGTCGCGCACCTCGTGAGCGGCCGCATGCTCGACTTCATCCGCTTCGACGACGACTTCGCGCTGGCCAAGCTCTACCCGCCGAAGTTCATCCGCGGCGTCGGACTGAACGAGTCGGGCGTGCGCACGAAGTACAACGTGACGGTCGTCGGCGTGAAGAGCCCGGGCAAGCCGTTCCGCTACGCGGAGGCCAACACCGTGGTCACCAACCACGACCTGATCATCGTGTCGGGCACGAACTCCGACATCGAGAGGTTCGCCGCGCTCGAGCGCTGATCCACGGCGGTCCCGCACTCAACCGCGCGACCTCTCCGCATCGCGCTCACGCGCCGGCGGCGAGCTCCTTCGCGCGGGCGAGTGCGGCATCGGTCGCGTCCGCGAACACCTCGTCCAGGCGCGCCTCCTGCAGGACGGCGATCGCGCGCTCGGTCGTGCCCTTGGGGCTCGTCACGCGCCGGCGCAGCTCGGCCGGATCGTCGGCGGATGCCTCGAGCAGGGCAGCCGCACCGATGAAGGTCTGCTCCGCCATCACCCGGGCTTCGGCCTCGGCGAAGCCCTTGCCGATCGCGGCCTTGGTGAACTCCTCCACCAGCAGGAAGAAGTACGCCGGGCCCGACCCCGAGATCGTCGACAGGGCGTCGATCCGGGACTCCGGGACCTCGACGACGGTTCCGACGGTCTCGAACAGCCGGCGTGCGACGTCGAGGGCGGCGGCGTCCGCGCGGGGCCCCGCCGCGAGCCCCGTCACCGCGCGGCCGACCACCGCCGGGGTGTTCGGCATCGATCGCAGCACCGCGATCCCGGTGCCGAGGATCTGCTCGAACGTCTCGATGGTGACCCCGGCGGCGAGGCTCACCACGATCGTCCCCGGGCGCACGGCCGGCGCGATCTCACGCAGCAGGTCGGGCACCATGGCCGGCTTCACGCCCACGAGGATGACGTCGGCGGCGGCCGCGGCATCCGTGTTCCCCGTCGCGTCATCCTCCAGCGCGACGCTCGTCACCGCCTCGAGCCCGTCCAGCTCGGCGGCCTTCGCGCGCGAGCGGTTCGTCGCGGTGACGCCCGCCCCGGCGAGCCCCGAGCGCGAGAGACCGCGGGCGATGGCACCGCCCATCGAGCCGGCGCCGAGGATCGCGATGGGAGGGAGTGCCGGAGTGTCGGATGCCATGGCGTCATCCTACGAGCGCAGGCCCCGTGGGCGGGCGGGCACGAAGATCACTGTTGACTTATATAAGTTCGCGCGCAATGATGGAGCCGTGCACGCGCTCGACGTCCTCGGCGATCCGGTCCGCCGACGCATCCTCGAACTCCTCGCGGAGGGCGAACTCAGCGCCGGCCGGATCGGCGAAGAGGTCCAGCGCGAGTTCGGCATCTCGCAGCCGGCCGTCTCGCAGCACCTCCGCGTGCTGCGAGAGGCGGGATTCACGACCGTCCGCCCCGACGGCACGCGGCGCCTCTATGCGATCGACCCCGCGCCGCTGGAGGACGCGGCGGCGTGGTTCGACCCGTTCCGTCGCTTCTGGCAGCCGCACCTGGACGCGCTGGCGACGGAACTGGCGCGTGGTCGCAGAGAGCGGCGCCGCGCTGCCGCAGGGACGGACGCCGCGGAGCCGGATGCCGAACCCGGGCAGTCCGAGAAGGCAGACGAGTCAGGAACAGACGAGAAGGAGGACTGACATGGTCGACGTACAGGCGCAGGTCGCCGCAGTGACGCGAGAGGTCGCGAGCGAGGAGATCGACGGGTTCCCGTCGCGGGTGCAGACGCTCGCGCAGACGTACCCCTCCCCCATCGATGACGTGTGGGACGCGGTCACGACGGCACCCCGCATCGCCCGGTGGTTCCTCCCGGTCTCGGGCGACCTCGCGCTCGGGGGCCGGTACCAGCTCGAGGGGAACGCCGGCGGCGTCGTGCAGGAGTGCGCGCCGCCCTCGGGCGGCCGGGCGCACTTCAAGGCGACGTGGGAGTTCGGCGGCGGCGTGACGTGGCTGACGGTGCGGCTGACGGCGGAAGGGGCGGATGCCACCCGCCTCGAGCTCGAGCATGTCGCCCGCACCGACGACGTCCCCGAGGGGTTCTGGGAGATGTACGGCCCCGGCGCGACCGGCGTCGGCTGGGACGGCGGGATGCTGGGCCTGGCCCTGCACCTGGCCGGAGCCGGCGACGGCCCGACCCCGGAGCAGGCGGAGGCCTGGGCGGTCTCGGACGAGGGGCAGGCGTTCTACCGTGCGGCGGCGGACGGCTGGGCCACGGCGCACGCCGCCGACGGCGCGGATCCCGAGACGGCCCGTCGCGCCGCTGACAGCACGTTCGCGTTCTACACCGGGCAGAGTGCCGGCGGCGACGGAATGGCGTGAGCCCGGCACGCGCTCGTGCGCCGGCGCGCGCGTGTCGTGGCATCCGCACGCCGAAGTCGATTGCGCGCGGCGCGGGCCGGTCTATTCTCATGAGTGCGGGGACGCAGAGGCCCCCGCAGGACGTGGGAGGCACCCGACATGACCCTCTTCGACGGCATCACCGCACGCCGCGTCGAGACGCCCGATCTGACCGTCAACGTGCTCGAACGCGCCGGCGACGATCCTGCGACGCCTCCCGAGCGGACCGTGGTCTTCGTCCACGGAAACGTGTCGTCGTCGCTGTTCTGGCAGCAGACCATGCTGGATCTGCCGACCGATCTCCGCGCCGTCGCGATCGACCTCCGCGGCTACGGCAGCACCGAGCACGCTCCGATCGACGCGACCCGCGGCGTCCGCGATTTCAGCGACGACGTCCGTGCGACGCTCGAGGAGCTGGAGATCCCGACCGCGCACTTCGTGGGCTGGTCGATGGGGGCCGGGGTCATCATGCAGTATGCCCTCGAGCACCCGGTGCTGAGCCTCACCCTGGAAGCGCCGATCTCGCCCTACGGGTTCGGCGGCACGCGCCGGGACGGCAGCCGTCTGACCGACGACGACGCCGGCTGCGGCGGCGGCACCGTCAACCCCGACTTCGTGCAGCGGTTAATCGATCACGACACCGGCGACGAGGCGCCGACGTCGCCGCGCAGCGTGTTCCGGTCGGGATACGTCGCGCCGGGCTTTGCGACCGAGCATGAGGACGTGTGGGTGGAGTCGATGCTCACCACGTCCACCGCCACCGGCAACTACCCGGGCGATTCGGTCTCCAGCGAGAGCTGGCCCGGATTCGCCGCGGGCGGGATCGGCGTGCTCAACACGATGACGCCGGGCCACTTCGATGTGTCGGGGATCGTCGACCTCGACCCGAAGCCGCCCGTGCTGTGGATCCACGGCCGTCTCGACCCCATCGTGTCGGACTCGTCGTTCTACGACTACAACAACCTGGGCAAGCTGGGGATCGTCCCCGGCTGGCCGGGCGACGAGATCGCACCGCCGCAGCCGATGGTGTCGCAGACCCGCGACGTGCTGGCGCGGTACGCCGACGGCGGCGGGGAGGTCACCGAGCTCGACCTCGAGGACGTCGGCCACACGCCGCACCTCGAGCGTCCGGGGCAGTTCCGGCACGCGCTGCTCGAGGTGATCGGATACGTCGGGCACCCGAGCGACCCGGCCCCGCCGACCGAGACCATCATCCTGCGCTCGTCCGACTGACGCGAGCGGCGCCGGCCACGCAGCCCCTCGGCTCGCCTGACACGGAGCGGGGCGCGACGCAAGGGGTTCGGGGCGCGGCGTGCGGCGTCCGTAGACTCGTCGCATGAGTGCTTCCGGCGGCGGCAAGGCCATCATGGCCGCGTTCCTGGCCAACATGGGCATCGCCGTGGCGAAGTTCATCGCGTGGTTCCTCTCGGGATCCGCGTCGATGCTCGCCGAGGCCATCCACTCCGTCGCCGACTCGGGCAACCAGCTGCTGCTCCTGCTCGGCGGCCGGCAGGCCAAGCGCCGCGCGGATCGGGAGCATCCGTTCGGCTACGGACGCGAGCGCTACGTCTACGCGTTCGTCGTCTCGATCATCCTGTTCTCGGTCGGCGGCCTCTTCGCCATCTACGAGGGCGTCGACAAGCTGAGGCATCCGCACGCCCTCGACGAGCGCTGGTGGTGGCTGCCCATCGTCGTGCTCGTCGTCGCCATCGGGCTCGAGTCGTTCTCGCTGCGCACGGCCATCGTCGAGAGCAACCACGTCCGCGCCGAGGGGCAGTCGTGGGTCTCGTTCGTCCGCCACGCGAAGGCGCCCGAGCTCCCCGTCGTGCTGCTCGAAGACATCGGGGCGCTCACCGGCCTGGTGTTCGCCCTCTTCGGCGTGGGGCTCACCGTCATCACCGGCAACACCGTGTTCGACGCCATCGGCACGCTCATGATCGGCACGCTGCTGATCCTCATCGCGATCGTTCTCGGCATCGAGACGAAGAGCCTCCTGGTCGGCGAAGGGGCGACGGATGCCGACCACCGGCGCATCGTCGACGCCATCGAGGCCGGACCCGAGGTGCAGCGGATCATCCACATCAAGACCCTGTACCTCGGCCCCGACGAGCTGCTGGTGGCGGCGAAGCTCGGCTTCCCCTCGGACGCGCCACTGGCGCAGGTCGCGTCGCACATCGACCGGGTCGAGCAGCGGGTCCGGGCGGCCGTGCCCACGGCGCGCGTGATCTACTTCGAGCCCGACATCTACCGCCCCGATGACAGTGCGGCCCCGCCGACGTCCCAGTTCGTGATCAAGTCCGCCGACTGATCCGCCGCCCCCCTCCGGCCGGCATCCCGGCCGCAGCGCGGCTCGACGCCGCCCGGGGCGCCCGTCCTTCATCCCCATGCGAGGAGCACCCATGCCGATCGAGTACTGCGTCTTCACCGAACCCCAGCAGGGAGCGAGCTACGACGACCAGCTCGCGTTCGCGCAGGCGGCCGAGAGGCTCGGTTTCGACGGGTTCTTCCGCTCCGACCACTACCTCCACATGGGAGACGGCGACGGACTGCCCGGTCCCACCGACGCGTGGACCACGTTGGCCGGCCTCGCCCGCGAGACCTCGCGCATCCGGCTCGGCACGCTCGTCTCGTCGGTGACCTACCGCGTGCCCGGCCTGCTCGCGATCCAGGTGGCGCAGGTCGACGCGATGTCGGGCGGACGCGCCGAGCTCGGCCTCGGCACCGGCTGGTTCGCCCGCGAGCACGAGGCGTACGGCATCCCGTTCCCCGCCAAGCGGTTCGACATCCTCGAGGACCAGCTCGAGCTCGTCACCGGCCTCTGGTCCACCCCTGTCGGCGAGACCTACAGCTTCGACGGGGCGCACTACCGGCTGACGGATGCCCCCGCGCTGCCGAAGCCGGTCCAGCAGCGGGTGCCGGTGATCGTGGGCGGCGGCGGCCCGCGGCGCACCCCCGAGCTCGCAGCCCGCTTCGCAACCGAGTTCAACATCGGCTTCCGCTCGGAGGCGGAGTCGGCGGAGAAGTTCGCCGGCGTGCGCGCGGCGTGCGCGCGGATCGGACGCGACCCCGCGTCGCTGAAGCTCTCGGTCGCGCTGCCCACGCTCGCCGGGGCATCCACCGCCGACCTCGACCGGCGCGCCGCCCGTATCGAGCGGACCGTCGACGAGCTGCGCGGCGACGTGAACATCGTCGGCGACCGCGACGAGATCGTCGCGAAGGTCGAGCGGCTCGTGGCGCTGGGGGCCCAGCGCGTGTACTTCCAGCTCATGGACCTGCAGGACATCTCGCACGTCGAGTATCTCGGCGAGGTGCTGCCGCACCTTCCGCGCTGACGCTAGCGGCGCGCGTCGAAGAAGGCGCGCAGGAGAGCGGATGCCTCGTCCTCGCGCACACCCGCCACGACCTCGGCGCGGTAGGGCAGGCGCCGGTCGCGGACCACGTCGTACATCGACCCGGCCGCCCCGGCCTTCTCGTCCCACGCGCCGAACACCAGTCGCGAGATGCGGGACTGCAGCACTGCGCCGGCGCACATGACGCAGGGCTCGAGCGTCACGACGAGCGTGCAGCCCTCGAGGTTCCAGGATCCGCGCGCGGCGGCGGCTGCACGCAGCGCGACGACCTCCGCGTGCGCGGTGGGGTCGTGGTCGAGCTCGCGCAGGTTGCGGCCCTCGGCGATGACCGCGCCGGAGGCATCCGTCACCACCGCCCCCACCGGTACGTCGCCCGACTCCCCCGCCTGGGCGGCCAGCGCGAGGGCGCGCTGCATCGCCGCGAGATCGGCGGTGTCGGGGTGCACACGACGAGCGTAGCCGCGCGGGCCCACATCGGCCCGGCGCCCACGGCGGGACGCACTACCCTTGGGCGTATGCGCCTGCACGTCGCCGACCACCCCCTCATCACCCACAAGCTCACGGTGCTGCGCGACCAGCGCACGTCGTCGCCGGTGTTCCGTCAGCTCACCGAGGAGCTCGTGACGCTGCTCGCCTACGAAGCGACCCGCAACGTGCGGGTCGAGCAGATCGAGATCCAGACGCCGGTCACCACGACCACCGGCGTCAAGATCGGCGACCCGCGTCCGCTCGTCGTACCGATCCTGCGTGCGGGGCTCGGGATGCTCGAGGGCATGGTCAAGCTCATCCCGACCGCCGAGGTCGGCTTCCTCGGCATGGTGCGCAACGAGGAGACCCTCGAGCCGTCCACGTACGCCGAGCGCCTGCCCGACGACCTCAGCGACCGCCAGTGCTTCGTGCTCGACCCCATGCTCGCGACCGGGGGCTCCCTGGGCGCGGCGATCGAGTTCCTGTTCCGCCGCGGCGCACAGGACGTCACGGCGATCTGCCTCCTCGGCGCCCCCGAGGGCGTCGCGGCGATCGAGAAGCAGGTCGACGGACGCGACGTCACCCTGGTGCTCGGCGCCCTCGATGAGCGGCTCAACGAGAAGGGCTACATCGTGCCCGGCCTCGGCGACGCCGGCGACCGCCTCTACGGCACCGTCTGACCCTCCGGCGCACGCAGCTCGACTCTCGGGAGGGCGGTCGCGCCCGTCACCGCACCGCCGTCGACGACCGCGACCGGCGTGAACGGGCGCCCGTTGAACCGCGTCGCGGTGACGGTGGTGTACGCGCCCATCGTCGGGCTGACGAGGAGGTCGCCCGGCTGCAGGTCGGGCAGCAGCACCTCGCGCGCGATGACATCCGACGAGTCGCACGTGGGGCCGGCGAGGGTGGCCCACCGGTGATCCTGCGGCATCCGGCGGCGGCCGTCGTGGCCGACGCCGCCGAGATCGCGCTCCGCGAAGACGAGCGGGTGCACGTCCTCGGTGAGCACGTTCGAGTACGACCCGTAGAGCCCGTCGTCGAGGTAGTACCACCGCCCGTCGGCGCGCTCGGCGACGCCCACGACGCTCGTGATGAGGCTCATCGCCTCGGCCACCATGACGCGACCCGGTTCGGCGATGATGTCGAGCCGCCGCGCGTGCGGGGCGAGGACCGGCCTCAGCGCGGCGGCGACCTCGTCGATCCCGGACGCCTCGCTGTCGTACGACGCCGGCAGCCCGCCCCCGATGTCGAGCGTGTCGAACTGCACGTTCAGTCGTCGCTCGAGGATCCCCATGAGCTCGAGGGTGTCGGCTGCCGCCGCGGCGAAGCGCGGCGGGTCGTCGAGCTGGCTGCCGACGTGATAGCTGAAGCCCGCGACCCGCACCCCCGACGCCAGCGCGCTCTCGACGAGCCGCGCGGCCTCGAACGGCCCGACGCCGAACTTGCTGGACAGGTCGCTCTTGGCGTGAGGGCTGCGGTAGGCCAGGCGCACCAGCAGCCGGGTGTCGGCCGGGGTGCCGTGGAACTTGGCGATCTCGACCTCGTTGTCGACCACGAACGTGCGGACGCCGGCTGCGAGCGCCTCGGCGATCTCGGCCGGCTTCTTGATCGGGTGCGTGTGGATGATCCGCGTCGCCTCTACGCCGCGTCGGGTGAGCAGCCGCAGCTCCTCCCCGGTCGCGACATCGAACCCGCACCCGGCGCCGTCGAGGACGTCGAGCACCGCCTCGTGCGCGAGGGCCTTCACCGCGTAGTGGAAGCCGACGAACGGCAGCGCGGCGCGCAGACGCCCGTACTGCGCCTCGACGCGCGCCGGGTCCAGCAGCAGCACGGGAGTGCCGTGCACGGCGATGGCGGCGCGTGCAGCGACGGTGGACAGGAGAGCGGATGCCTCGGCCCGGCGACGGTCCTCGTAGGGGCGGGTGGTGCGCGGCTCGCGCCGCAGCGCGCCGAGGTTCATGACGCCACCGCCCTCGCGTGCCGGCCGTCGCGCAGACCGGACCTGGCGGTCACGGTGAAGGCGCCGGCGGCGATGGAGTAGAAGACGACGTCGGCGGCGATCTTGCCGGCGAGCATTCCCCACAGCGGGTCGGGGATCAGCCACACGCCGAGCAGGAGCGCGGCGGGACGGATCACGAAGGTGTCGAGCAGCTCCGCCGCACCGAACTCGGCGAGCAGCAGCATCGCGGTGCGCGCCACGGCACGCCGCCGCGTCGCCGACACCCGCGCCTGCTCGCTGTAGATGGTGACGGCGAGCACCAGGTAGAACCCGAGGATCTCGCCGCCGAGCGCGGCCAGCGCGATGAGGGGCGCGGCATCCGTCCACATGGCGGCGAGGAGTCCGCCGAACACCATCGCGGCGGTGCCCGCCAGTTCGGCAGGGAGGTAGCGGACGATCCAGAAGACCAGCCCGCGGCGCCGGGCTGCGGCATCCGTCCGGCTGTCCTCCGTCGCCGACCCGGTCCCGGCGAGCCGGTGCTCGATGGTGCTCATGTCGTCCTCCTCGGTGTGGAGGAGGAGGGGGCGCCGGGGGTGATACCGCACGAATACGGCGCGGCATCCGCCCCTCGCCGAACGGATGCCGCGCCTCTGCGTCTATGCGACGCATGCCCCACCCAATCACGTGGGAGAAAGACCCCCAACGGGGTTGACATCGGCGAGCCGTTTGCTTACGGGAAGGATGGCCGCGCCGGCCCGGTGCGTCAGTCTCCGAGCGGCTCCTGCGGATTGCGGCGGCCCGTCTCGCGCTCCCAGAACTCCAGCTGCTGGGTCAGCGCCTTGGCGAGCTCGAACACCTGGTCGGGCGGGATGCGGATCCGGCTCACCACGCGGGCGGGCACGACGGTGTGACGCTGCCCGGTCTCGGCGTCCACCTGCTCCCTCGGCGGCTGGGCGAGCGTGAGGAAATCCATCACGAACACCGTGGGCGTATGCCACACGTTCGCGAAGTCGGCGTAGGCGCCGCCGATCAGTTCCGGCGGGAGATCGATCTCGAACTGCTGGGATGCGTCGTCGGCCATGCGGGCTCCTCTTCGGGCGTCGGGTCTCGCGGCGTTGGGACCGGGGCAGGACGCGCCGGTGCTGTCTGTGCGACGTGTGCGCGAGTCTACGCGGCGCTCAGCCCCTGCCGACCAGTCGCGCGAAGCCGCTGAGACGGGCCACCGCCTCCGGCGTGTACGGGAGGTCGTCCAGCAGCCCGGGCGAGTACACGACGTAGGCGGTGTGCATGGCGCGCGAGATCGCGACGTTCAGGCGGTTGCGCAGGAGCAGGAACTCCAGGCCCCGCGGAGCGTCCCGCCCGCTCGATGCGGCCAATGACACGATCGCGACCGCTGCCTCCTTGCCCTGGAACTTGTCGACCGTGCCGACGGGGACGTCGGGGAAGCCGGCGGCGGCGAGCGCGGCCTCGACCGCGACCTGCTGCGCGTTGTACGGCGTGACCACGATGATGTCGCCCTGCTCGAGCGGGCGCGGCGGCAGGGCCACCGACGTCCCGTCGGCGTCCGCGGTCGCGGCGTCCGTCCAATCGCGGCCCACCAGGTCCGATACGAGGCGAGCCACCTCGGCGGCCTCCTCGAGGGACTGCGTGGCGTTTCCTCGATGGCGCAGCGGAACAGGAACGAGGCCCGGACGGATGCCGTCGATGCGGCGCAGCGCGGTCGACGGGTGCGCCTCGAGCTCGCCCCGGTACGACAGCGTCGAGACGGGCGCGGCCACCTCGGGCCGCATGCGCCGGGTCTGAGCGAGGAAGTAGCCGTACTCGGGCGGCACGACGTCGGCGCCGTCCATGACCCAGCCCAGGGCCGACGTGTCGACGGGCGCGGGGTGCGTGCCCTGGCTCACCTGCGGCAGCTGCTGGGGGTCGCCCAGCAGCAGCAGGCGGGGGGCCGCCAGCGACACCGCGATGGTGGACGCGAGCGAGAACTGCCCCGCTTCGTCGACGACGAGCAGGTCGAGGCTCCCGCGCGGCACGCGCCCCTCGTGGCTGAAGTCCCACGCCGTGCCGCCGATCACGTATCCGGATGCCTCGTGCTCGGCCGTGAACGCCGCGACGCCGTTCTTCGGGAGCACCGTGAACGAGTGGGCCGACGACGCGTCCTTCGGCGCCTTGCCGACCTGGACGGCCGGGACGCCCGCGGCGATCACGCGGTCGAGGAGCTGCTCGATCGTCGCATGGCCCTGGGCGACGACGCCCACCCGGTAGCCGTGCTCGCGGACGAGGCGCGCGATCACGTGGGACCCCACGTAGGTCTTGCCGGTGCCGGGGGGTCCCTGCACCGCGAGGTAGCTGCGGTCGAGGTCGCGGACCGCCCGTGTGATCGCGTCGACGATGTCACCGCCCGCCGCGGGCAGCAGGCCCGACAGGGTGCGCGGCGGACGACGGCAGAGGATGTCGGTGGCGGGGCCCGGGGGAAGTTCCGGTGCGGCGGCGATGACGGCATCCGCCCACGCGTCGATCGCCGCCTGCTGGTTTCCTGCCGCCGGCGGCGCCTGAGGGGTCAGCGCCAGGGGCAGGTCGGTCCAGGTCACGCCGTCGACGGCCGTCTCTTCGACGACCGCGCCGTCGTCGAGCACCTCGAGGACGGTCACCGAGCGGTACGAGTGGATCCACCGGGGCGACGGCTCGAACGGGTAGGGCGCCGGCAGCTCGTACAGCGCGAAGGGGTTCGTGCCCTCGCTCAGCCGCGTTCCCGGCGCGAGATCGCCGCGCAGTTCGACGATGCGGCGCTCCCCGCCGCGGCCGCTCTCGGCGAAGTGCCAGTCCTCGCGCACGCGGCTGCGCGCGGGATCGATCGTGACGACGTCGCGCGTCTCGTCCCAGAGCGACACCGGCTCGCGCAGCCGGAGGAAGTGCGTCGCCCAGAACGACTTCGCCTCGCGGGGGTAGTAGTCGATCGCGGCGGCCCCGAGGCGCAGCGATCGCGCGGGGACCGAGTCCTCCGGGTGGCGGTGCGCGAGGGCCTCGAGCGTGGTCGCCCGCGGCGACGGCTCGTACGCGCGCTCATCGGGCTCGGGATTGGGCGATGGCACCAGGGCGGCCTCGCGGGCGCGGTCGACCAGCCAATCGCGCAGACGGCGCGTCGACACGCAGTCGTAGCGGTTGTAGTCCGCGAGATCGTCGAGCACGAGCCGGGCCCCGGCGTCGTCGCCGTCGTCCTGCAGCGCCCGCGCCTGGACGTACCGCACGATCGAGTCGTCGCCCTTCTGGACGTCGCTCGTGCGCACCTCGTCGCCCATGTAGAGCGGTTCGAGCTTCTTGATCGAGTACGAGCGCGATCCGACCCGCAGCGCACGGCGCACGATCGGGTAGAGGTCGACGAACACGCCGTCGCGCAGGAGCCGGTCGACGTCGGCCTCACGCACGCCGTGCCGCGCGGCCATCGCCAGCAGGTGCGTGGGCTCGTAGGGGGCGTAGTGGTAGATGTGCATGCCGGGGTGCTGCTGCCGGCGCAGGTTGACGATGTCGAGGAACGTCTCGAGAGCGCGCTTCTCGTCGGCGAACGAGTGCGCCCACAGCGCCGTGTACTGCTCGCGGCTGTCGACCCATCCGAACAGGTAGTCGATCCCCCACTGCGTGGGCTCCCCCGGCAGCGACGGCTCGGTGTGCAGCGGATCGCCCTCGAAGTCGAAGAAGAGGTCGCCGTGGTCGGGACGCGGCAGCGCCCCGAGCGCCTTGGGCGCCACGACCTCGAACACCGGGACGGGCGGCGGCTCGGGCGCCGCAGCCGGCACCTCGAGGACCGCGGCCAGCGTCACCGTCCCCTGCGCCGCGACGCCGCCGTCTGGCGCGACGATGCTCTCGGCCGCCGGCGCCTGCTGTCGGGCCGGCTTCGGCGGTGTGAGCGGCGGCGTGCCGGCCGGGCTCTCGAGCTGCAGCCGCGCCTGCGTGCGCAGGGAGGCGAAGACGTCCGGATTCATCCCGACGGGACCCACTGCGGCGTGGGCGAGCTGCTCGATGGTCGAGATCCCCGCGGCGCGAAGGCGCTCGCGCTGCACCGGGCGCATCCCCGCCACGAGGAGCAGATCGCGGGATGCCACCACCTCGGCGTCGCACGTCGCGCAGCGCCCGCAGGCGACGACGGCGAGGTCGCCCCGCGGGTCTCCCCACGGGACCGGCTCGCCCGCCGCCCCGAGGTCGAGCCGGCGGTCGGCGATGAGCGCCGCGAGACGCTCGCGCCGCAGCGAGAACACCGGGAGCAGGTCGTCGACCTCGTGCTCGCTGACGCTGCCGTCGCCGAGCAGCAGCTGCACCCGGTCGGAGCGCGGAACGGCGAGCCGGTCGAGCTGGTCGACGTATGCCGCCAACTGCATGAGGGCGGTCACCCGCGCGTGGCGCGCGAGCTTCGTGTCCTGCACGAGCCACGGCCTCGTCGCCCCCGCGCCCGACGACGGGTCGCGCACGAGGAAGTCGGCGAAGCCGACGAACGAGTCGGTGGCGAAGGCGGCCTGGTAGACCACCTCGGCGTCGGAGTCCAGTGCCGCGTTGGTCAGGGCGACGGCCTCCGCGAGGGCAGCGGCGTCGGACGAGCGCGTCTCGGGGATCTGGACGACCCGATCGCCGTAGCGCCCGACGTAGTCGGCGAGCACGCGCTGCTCGTGCACCGTGCCGAGGCGCCCGGCCCGCTCGAGCGTCAGATCTTCGGGCTCTTCCACGGCGGCGATGCGCCCGAGCCGCGCGTCGATCGCCCGCAGCCACGCGAACTCGCACTCCGCGGCGGCCTTGAGATCGCTCGCGCTCCAGACGATCCGGCCTTCGTCCTCGATGTATCGCATGCCCCGCCCTTCCCCATCGACCCTAGCCGCGGCATCCGACACCCCCGGCACGACCCCGGACGGCCCGCGGGGGCACCTGACAGACTGGTGCGCATGAGCCTGCCCTTCGAGAGCGCATACCGGCACGGATTCGCCCGCGTCGCGGCCTGCACCATCCCGATCTCGATCGCCGATCCGCAGTCCAACGCCGAGGCGGTGCTGGCATCGGCCAGGGAGTGCGACGCTGAGGCGGTCGCCGTCGCGGTCTTCCCCGAGCTCTGCCTGACCGGCTACAGCATCGAGGACCTCGTCATGCAGGACGCCGTGCTCGACGCCGTCGTGGCGGCGATCGAACGGCTGGTCGAGGCATCCGTCGATCTGCTCCCGATGCTCGTGGTCGGCGCGCCGCTGCGCCATCGCAGCCGGCTGTACAACTGCGCCGTCGTGATCCACCGCGGCGAGCTGCTGGGCGTCGCGCCCAAGTCGTACCTGCCGACCTACCGCGAGTTCTACGAGCGGCGCTGGTACGCCGCCGGCGACGACCAGGGCGGGCAGGACATCCGGGTGGGTGCTCTCGAGGCGCCGTTCGGCCCGGACCTGCTGTTCGAGGCGCTCGACGTGCCGGGGCTCGTGGTGCACGCGGAGGTGTGCGAGGACGTCTGGGTCCCGATCCCGCCGTCCTCGGCCGCGGCGCTCGCGGGCGCGACCGTGCTGCTCAACCTCAGCGGCAGCCCCATCACCATCGCGCGCGCCGAAGACCGCAAGGACCTCTGCAAGTCGCAGTCGCTGCGGTGCCTGGCCGCCTACGCGTACGCCGCCGCGGGCGACGGCGAGTCCACGAACGACGTCTCGTGGGACGGCCAGACGATGATCTACGAGGGCGGCAACCTCCTCGCCGAGACGGAGCGCTTCCCCGACGGTCCCCGCAAGTCCGTCGCCGACGTCGACCTCGACCGGCTGCGGCAGGACCGGCTGCGACAGGGCACCTTCGACGACAACCGCAGGACGACGGGGGCGGATGCCGCGTTCCGCACCGTGCACTTCGAGCTCGATCCGCCGCAGGCCGACGTCGGCCTGCGGCGCGTGCTCGACCGCTTCCCGTTCGTGCCCGACGACCCGGAGCGCCTCGCGCTGGACTGCTACGAGGCCTTCAACATCCAGGTGTCCGGCCTGGTTCAGCGCATGCGCGCGATCGGCGGTCCCAAGCCCGTCATCGGGGTCTCGGGCGGCTTGGACTCGACGCACGCGCTGCTCGTGGTTGCCCGCGCCATGGATGTGATGGGCCGCCCGCGCAGCGAGATCCTGGCGTACACGATGCCCGGCTTCGCCACCAGTGAGCACACCAAGTCCAACGCCATCGCGCTGGCCGAGGCGGTGGGCGCCTCGATCGAGACGATCGACATCCGCCCGCTCGCGATCGAGATGCTCGAGCGACTGGATCACCCGTTCGCCGACGGCGAGCCGGTGCACGACATCACCTTCGAGAACGTGCAGGCGGGCCTTCGCACCGACTACCTGTTCCGGCTGGCGAACCACCACGGCGGCATGGTCATCGGCACGTCCGACCTGTCGGAGCTCGCCCTCGGCTGGGCGACCTACGGCGTCGGCGACCACATGAGCCATTACGCCGTGAACGCCGGCGTGCCCAAGACCCTCATCCAGCACGTGATCCGCTGGGTGATCTCGCACCGCGGCGACGAGGGCGGCTCGGCCGATCTGAGCGATCGCGCGCGCGAGGTGCTGCAGTCGGTCCTCGACACCGAGATCTCGCCCGAGCTCGTCCCGGCCGGACAGGACGGCAGGATGCAGTCCACCGAGGATCGCATCGGTCCGTACGCACTCCACGACTTCGCGCTGTACCACGTGCTGCGCTTCGGGTTCCGGCCGTCGAAGATCGCGTTCCTCGCGGCCGCCGCGTGGGGCGACAAGGACGCCGGCGCCTGGCCGCCCGGCTTCCCCGACGAAGACCGCTACGCCTACGACCTGCCCACGGTCGCGAAGTGGCTGCAGGTGTTCCTGAAGCGCTACTTCGCCTTCGCGCAGTTCAAGCGCTCGGCGATCCCGAACGGACCGAAGGTGTCGCCGGCCGGCTCGCTGTCTCCTCGCGGGGACTGGCGGGCCCCGTCCGACGGCAACGCCCGCGCCTGGCTCGCGGAGCTGAAGGCGGCGCTTCCCGAGCTCGTCGAGGAGTGACGACGGATGCCGCGGGTCAGCTCGCCGGAGCGTGGGTGTACGCGAGCGTGATGATCCAGCTGTCGCGCGAGAGGTCGGCCAGCTGGTAGAAGACCTTGCGATCTGGGATCCAGCCCTTCGAGAGCGGGCTGTCCAGGCGCACGTGGTCCGCGGCGACGCGCGCGCCGCGCCCGTCCGCGTCGCGCACCGCCTGGACCCGCGTCCAGTGGGCGAGGAGCTTGCGCAGGTCGTCCTCTTCGAACAGGTGCGAGTGCCTCTTCATCAGGTGCAGCTCCGCGTCGTCCGGGTGTGCGTCGCGCAGGTCGAGTCCCAGTGCGGTGTCGGCGTCGCTGACGGCCACGACCGTGGCGGCGCGGAAGCTGACGTTCCGGATCTTCAGGGGCACCTCGGCGCCGTCCACCTCCGCGATGAGCTGGGTGTGGAACCCGAACGTTCGGGGAGCCTCCCGCTCGACGCGCACGCTCTCCGGCTCGACACCGAGGCGCGTCGCGACGAGCTCCTTCGCGAGGAGGCGTTTGCGGTCATGCTCGGGCAGCTTGGGATCCCAGCCGAGCCGGGCCGTGATCCCCGTCGGAGTCTCCAGAAGCACCGATTCCATGATCCACACCCCATCCCCGCGGGCCGTCCGCACCTCCATCCTGGCGAAGCACCGAGCGGGGTGGTAGACCGCCACGCGGGCGTCGCGCAGGGGGCGCCGTCCGCGTGAGGGCGTCCGCGCGTCAACCCCCTGCCGCGCGCCCGGTCCGTGTCGCAGGATGGCACCATGAGCGGGCGGGCGGCGGAGACCGAGGCGTGACGGCGGGCACAGCTCACCTATGGACGGTTTCGCGGCGGTCGACTTCGAGTTCGCGCGGCAGGTGCTCCAGCGGGGGATCGCCGCGCTCTTCGTCGTCGCCTTCGTCTCGTCGCTGAACCAGTTCCGGCCGCTGCTCGGCGAGCGCGGGCTGCTCCCGGCGCCCGAGCTGCTGGACTGGGCCAGTTCGTCGGCCCGGGCAGGGCGCCTGCTCCGCCCGACGCTGTTCCGGTACGTGCGGTACACCGATCGCCGGCTCGTGGCGCTCTGCGCGGCCGGCATCGTCGTCGCGGCCGCGCTGGCGGCCGGCATCCCGCAGCTGGGCCCGCCGTGGGTGCCGATGGCGTGCTTCCTCGCGCTGTGGCTCGGATACATGTCGATCACGAGCATCGGCCAGACCTTCTACGGCTTCGGCTGGGAGATGCTGCTGCTCGAAGCGGGGTTCCTCGCGGCGTTCCTCGGCTCGGACGACCAGCCCCCGCCGACGGCGGTGATCGTCCTGTTCTGGTGGCTGGTGTTCCGTCTCGAGTTCGGCGCCGGCATGATCAAGATCCGCGGCGGCCGCGAGTGGCGCGACCTCACGGCGCTGATGTACCACCACGAGACGCAGCCGATGCCGGGCCCGCTGAGCCGTCAGGCGCACCTGCTCCCCCGCTGGTTCCACCGCGGCGAGGTGGTGGGGAACCACTTCGCACAGCTCGTCGTGCCGTGGTTCCTGTTCGCTCCGCTTCTCGGCACCGTCGTGCCCGGCCCGGTGCCGGCCGTCATCGGCGCGGTCGCGGCCGCCGTCGTGATCGCGACGCAGGCGTGGCTGGTCGCCACGGGCAACTTCGCCTGGCTCAACTGGATGACGATCGTGATCGCGTTCTCGGCGATCGGGCTGCCGGGGATCGGGAGCGACGCCCGCCCTGCGGCATCCGACCTGCCCTGGATCGTCGACGGGATGCCGCTGTACTGGGTCGTCGTCACCGGCGCGGTCGGGGCGCTCTACGCGGTGCTCAGCTGGTGGCCGCTTCGGAACCTCTTCGCGCGACGGCAGCTGATGAACGCGTCGTTCAACCGCTGGCAGCTCGCCAACGCGTACGGCGCCTTCGGGACGGTGACGAAGGAGCGCATCGAGATCGTCGTGGAGGGCACGATGGACGACGACCCGGATGTCGCGACGTGGCACGAGTACGGCTTCAAGGGCAAGCCCGGAGACGTCCGCCGGATCCCCCGCCAGTACGCGCCGTACCACCTGCGCCTGGACTGGCTGATGTGGTTCCTTCCGCTCGGACGGTCGCTTGATGACTGGTTCACGGCGTTCCTGGTGCGATTGCTGGAAGCGGATGCCCCGACCCTGCGCCTTCTCGCGCACGACCCGTTCGCGGGCGAGCGGCCGCGGTGGGTGCGGGCCGTCTCCTACCGCTATCGCTTCACCGGCCGGGAGGAGTTCCGGCGGACGCGAGCACGGTGGACGCGCGACCGCCGGCGCCCCGTCCTCGGGCCGGTCTCGCTGCGGCGGTGACGCGGCGGGCGTGCGGTGGTCAGGGCACGGGGTCGCCGCCGCCGCCGCTTCGGTCGGCGGCCCGGCTGCGCCGCGCCGTCAGATCGACGATCGCGACGAGGAACGCGATCCCGAGGAAGACGCCCACCGACAGCATCCCGAATGCGTAGGCGTCGTGGTACACCACGAGCTCGTCGGCGGTGCCCGACTCGCGGTAGATCGCGGAGTAGAACAGCGACAGCCCCACCGCGGTGCCCACCGCGGCGCCGATGCGCTGCCCCAGCTGGCCGACCGAGCCTGCGAGCCCGCCCCGTTTGACCGGGATGTCCGCGAGGGTGAGCGCCTGGTTCGGCGCGATGACCAGACCCCCGCCTGCCCCGCCGACGGTCATCATGGCCGCCGCGAGGTAGGGCGTCCACGCCGGATCGCTGTACAGGGCGATGAGCACGAGACCCCCGGCGCACAGCAGGACGCCGACCAGCCCCCACACCACGACGACGCGACCGTGGGCGCTGACGAGGTTGCCGCCGATCCACGAGGTGGCGGCGCTGGCCAGCGCGAAGCCGATCGACACCATCCCGGCGAACACCGGCTCGAGGCCGAGGCCGATCTGGAGGTAGAGCGTGGTGAGCAGGAACAGCGCGGGCAGCGCGGTGAAGTAGGCGGTCTGCAGAAGCGTGCCGTTGCGGTACGACGCGATGCGGAACAGACCGAGCGGGATGAGGGGGTTCCGACCGCGGGCGGCGTAGCGGCGCTCCCACGCGATGAACGCCGAGGCGAACAGCGCGAAGCCGACGAGCAGCCACCACCGCGCCGGGTCGTCGGTCGGCGCCCCCGTGGTGAACAGGAAGGGGCACATCAGCGACACGATGCTCGCGCCGAACAGCAGCACGCCGATGGGGTCGAGCTGTACGGGGCGCTGCGACGGGGTGCGCGTCTCGGGGAGCAGCCACAGGGCGAGACCGATCGCGGCCAGGCACAGCGGCACGTTCATCCAGAAGATCAGCCGCCAGCCGTCGGTCGGGCCGCCCAGCGCGATGAGCAGACCGCCCAGCGTCGGGCCGAACGCCGTCGCCAGCCCGATCGTGGCCCCGAAGAGGCCGAACGCGCGGGCGCGCTCCTTGCCCTGGAAGAGCTCCTGCGCCATGCCGAGCACCTGCGGCATCTGGATGCCGGCGGCCACGCCCTGCAGCAGCCGCGCGACGAGCAGCACCTCGGCCGTCGGCGCGAGCGCGCACAGCACGCTCGACGCGGTGTACAGCGAGAGGCCGACGACGAAGAGGGTGCGCCGCGAGCGCTGGTCGCCGAGGCGCCCCATCGGGACGAGCACCAGTCCGAACGTCAGCACGAAGCCCGACACGATGAGCTGCAGCTCGGTCGATCCGGCGTCGAGCACCTCCCCGATGGAGGGCAGCGCGACGTTGACCTTCGTCATGTCGAGGATCGTGATCGCCGCGACCGACACGCAGACCCAGAACGCCCGCCACCGTGCCCCGGCGGAGAGCGGGATCACCGCGGTGTGGGCCGGCGCGGGCCGGGCCGGCGCAGGACGGCCGGCACCGGGCGAGTCCGTGCTCGCCGTCTCCGAGACTGTGCTCGAGGACTTCAGCGGTCGCGACTCTTGCCCAGGCATCGTGCCCAGGCTAACCCCCTCCCGCCCCGGCTCGGGTCGATCGGGTCGGTTCCCGCGGGCGTGCAGGACGGGAAGCGGGAGATGATGGAGGGGTGAGACTCCTCGTCGCCGCCCTTTCCTCCGAACTCGTCGCGTTCCCCGACGACCTCCCCGGATTCCACCGGCTCGTCACCGGTCCCGGCAAGCTCCAGGCGACCTACGCCCTGACGCGCGCGCTCGATGCGACGGCCTATGACGAGGTCGTGGTGGTCGGCACCGCGGGCGCCATCGACGCGCGGCTCGAGGCATCCGTCTACGAGATTGCCGCGGCGCTGCAGCACGACGTCACCGACATCGACGGGATCGTCGGCCAGCACGTGTCGCTGCCTTCGCTGGTGGAGCTGGGCGCCGAGGGCGTCACCATCGCGACCGGCGATCACTTCGTGGACGACGCGGAGGCCGTCGAGGTGATCCGCCCGCTGGGCGCGGGCCTGGTGGACATGGAGACGTACGCGTACATCTGGGTGGCGCAGCGGTTCGAGGTGCCGATCCGCGTGCTGAAGGCGGTGTCCGACCGCGCCCAGGACGGCGCCATCACCGACTGGCACGCCGCGGTCGCCGCGTGCAGCCACCAGCTCCGTGAGCGCATCCGCGCCGACTACGGCGTCTGAGCCGCCCTGCACGCGGCATCAGACGCAGAGTCGGAGCCGTCGATCAACGACGGACTCAGGGGACCATCCACTGCGTCTTCGGCCAGGTGATCGCAGCGAGATTCGCCTGGCCCGACAGGGACGGGTGGAAGTAGTCGCGCGTGGAGAGGTCGGACCGGGCGAACGCGTAGTCCGCCACGGCGAATCCGTCGAACCGGCACTTCGCCGTCGCCGCGCACGCGTCCGAGAGCGCC
The DNA here is from genome assembly GCF_037083505.1 of Microbacterium sp. CCNWLW41. Classification (NCBI taxonomy): domain Bacteria; kingdom Bacillati; phylum Actinomycetota; class Actinomycetes; order Micrococcales; family Microbacteriaceae; genus Microbacterium; species Microbacterium sp. CCNWLW41. The sequence goes on along the minus strand of NZ_JBAOJP010000001.1, from coordinate 1,450,434 downwards.
TGGTTGTATTCGTTCACCCGCTGCTGCACCGCCGCCCGCCGCTGCACGTCGGCGGCCGCGGTGCTGGACGGGTTGGCCAGCATCGATCGGCACGTCTGCAGCAGGCCCCACGCGAGCCGCGCCGAGAGGCTCGATCTGTTGAGCTCGTACAGCCGCTGCAGGCTGGGAATGCTCGAGACGAAGATCTCCGGCGACCCGGGGCTGGCCGCCAAGGTGGTCAGCGCCGCGGTGACGTTCGCCGCGAAGGTGGCCGTGGGCGTCATCGCGCCGACCGTCCGGGTGCACGCGTCGTTCGCGCCGACCTCGATGGTCACGTACTGCACCGTCTGGGTCGCGGCCGCGTGGGCCTGGGCCGGGAGCGACGCGGAGGCGGCCCCGGACGTCGAGAGGTTGTACGCGGCGAGCCCGGTCGCGCCGAGCGCGCGAAGCCGGAGGAAGTGGGAGTTCACCGTTGTGCTGGAGCCGGTCGACCAGCTGTTCGCGGGGCACGACGTGAGGCTCGAGCACGTCATCGCGGCCTGCGAGATCGAGTCGCCCAGCGCCGCCATGCGGACGATCTGGGCGGTGGCGGGCGCGGCGCCGGCGGCGGGGGCCGAGGCGAGCGTGCCGGCGAGCAGGAGCGCGGATGCCGCGAACGCGGCGACGGCGCGGCGCGCCCGGGTGCTGGAACGCATGATTCCTCCGTACGTCGACGTGACGGATGGGTGCGGCACGGCGCCGCGGCGGGATGCCGGCGGGTCGAACCGGATCGCGGATTCCCCCAGGAATCCGACGGCGTCGGGTCACTGCCGCGAACGATACTCCTCGGCCCGGGTCTGCGACAGGGCGAAGCGGACGCCCCCTGCCCGAGCCGTCAGACGGACGCGACCGCGTCCTGCGTGATGACGCTCGGCCCTTCCGGCGTCGCCTCGACCGCGAGCTGTGCGGGCAACTGCTCCTTCATCGCGGCGACGTGGCTGATGACGCCGACCGTGCGACCGCCCTGGCGCAGCTCATCGAGGGTGCGCATGGCGAGATCCAGGGTCTCCTCGTCGAGCGACCCGAACCCCTCGTCGACGAAGAGCGTGTCGAGACGGATGCCGCCGGCACGCGCCGTCACCACCTCTGCGAGCCCCAGCGCGAGAGCGAGCGAGGCCAGGAACGTCTCGCCGCCGGAGAGGGACTGGGCGGGACGCGCCTGCCCCGTGTAGGCGTCCATGACCTCCAGGCCGAGGCCCGATGCCGCACCTCTGGCCGCGCGGGCGTCGGTGTGCTGCAGGCGGTAGCGCCCGGAGGACATGTCGGCGAGGCGCACGTTGGCGGCGGTGACGATCTCTTCCAGCTCGGCGGCGAGGACGAACGTCTCGAGGTCCATCTTCATCGTGTTGGGTGCCCGACCGGCGACCGTGTCGGCCAGCCGCGTGACGGCCTCCGCATCGGCGGCCTTCGCGGCGATCCCCGCGTACGAGTCGTCGATCTGCAGCGCGAGGTCGCGCAGCGCCTCGACGAGCGCATGAGCATCGCGTTCGGCCCGCAGCGCCGCCGTGCGCGCCGCGTCCGCGGCGTCCAGCGCGGCCTTCGAGCCGACGGTGTCGGCAGGCCCCTCGGGGGCGCCCGCGAGCTCCAGCTCGAGGTCGAGCAGCCGGGCGCGGGTCGCCGCGAGCTGCGCGTCGTGCGTCGCGATGCGCTCCGCCAGCGCTTCGGCCTCACGCGGCTCCAGCAGTGCCCGCCTCGCCTCCTCGGCGTCGGCGAACGCGGAGGCGCCGATCCTGTCGTCGACATCGGCGAGGCTCTCCGCCGCCGACGCGGCCGCGCGGGCGGCCTCGGCACGCGCGTCGTGCGCGCGCCGGGCGGCATCCCGGACTCTCTTCGCCTCGGCGACGCGGTCGGCCACGCTGACGTGGTCGCCGCGGGCGTCGTCGACGGCCCGCCGGGTGGCCTCGACCGTCGCGGCGAGCGCGGCCGCGCGCGGCCGGGCGGCCGCGAGCAGGTCGGCCAGCGCGGCACGGGATGCCTCGGCCTCGGCGTCCAGTGCCGCCAGCTGGGCGTGCTGCGTCATCACCTCGTCGCGGCGCTGCACCGCGCGCTCGGCCGCGGCCAGCTCATCGGCCGCCTTGCGGAGCGCATCGCGCAGCGTCTTGGCGCCCTCGCCGCCGGCGCGGGCCGCGGCGTCGCCGTGGCGCTCGCGCGCGGTGCGCGCGGCCTCCGACGCGGTCCGCTCGCGCGCGCGCGCCGCATCGCGCTCGCGCTCGGCCTCGGCGACCATCTCGTCGGTGACGGGCTCGTCAGCGGGACCGGCCGGTGCCGGGTGGGAGGTCGCCCCGCACACGGCGCACGGCTCCCCGTCGACGAGGACCGCCGCGAGCTCGCCGGCGTAGCCGTCCAGGCGGCTCTGCAGCAGCGCGGCGACGCGCGCGGCAGCCGCCGCGGCCGCGGCGGCCTGGTCGCGGTGCGCCGCCTCGCTGTCGCGCCGGACGACGGCGAGGCGCTCGGCCTCCTCCGCGGCGGCCAGGCGCTGCACCAGCTCGTCGTGGCGGGTGCGGGCGGGATCACGGCGTGCGGCGCGCTCGCGCAGCGGCTCGAGCTCGCTCTCGAGCCGCGCGAGCTCCGCCGGCACCTGGGCCCGCTGCGCGTCGAGCGCGGCGACGTCGCCCTCGAGCCGCGACGTCTCGGCCTCGGCGGCCGCCAGCTGCGCCTGCTCGTCGGCGAGCGCGGTCTCGTGCGCCAGCGCCGCCGTCCATACGGCGAGCTCGCCGGTGACGCGCTCGACGACGGCCTCGAGGTCGGCCGCGGCGTCCTCGCCGACGCGCTCGGCGATGAGCAGCCACGCCGTGTCGGCCTCGGCCGCCGCCGCCGCGGTCGCCGCGGCGGTGCGCTCGGCCCGCTCTGCGGCCTCGAGCGGCGCGCGGAGCGACTCGGCCGACCGGGCACGATCGAGCCGGTCGCGGTCGGACGCGATCCGGCTGCCGTCGGCCTCCAGCGTCGCCAGCCGCTCGCGTGCACGCGCGAGCTCGGCCTGCGCCTTCGACAGCGCGACGAGCTCCGCGTGCGCGGCCTCGGCCGCCGAGCGGGCGGCGTCGGCGGCCGTCCGCTCGTGGGTGAGCGTGTCGAGGCGGTATGCCGCACGCTGCCGGCCGAGCTCGACGGCGTCGCGGCGGGCGCCGAGGTCCGGCGTCGCGGCGACGTCAGGGCCGGCATCGGCGCCCTCGGTGTGCTCGGGGTCGTCGGCCTGCGCCGCGATGAGCCGCTCGGCCTGGGCGAGCAGCGTCCTCGCCCGCTCGGCGAGCGCATCGACCTCGCGCTGCGCGGCCTTGCTGCGTTCCCCGAGCTCGCGCGCGTACTCCTCGTAGCGGCGCGAGCCGAAGAGCGCGCGCAGCAACGACTGCCGCTCCGCCCCGGGGGCGAGGAGGAAGCGCGAGAACCGGTTCTGGGCGAGCAGGATGACCTGCTGGAACTGCTGAGCGCTGAGCCCGAGCACCTCGTCCAGCAGCAGGCCGACGTCGCGCGGCCTGGCCGCCCGGCCGATCCAGGTGCCGTCCACGAGCTCCTCGAGCTCGGCCCGGGTCGGCTCCGCCGTGAGGCCGCCGCCCCGGCGCGACGGCCGCTGGTACTCGGGGGCGCGGGTGACGCGCCACCGCCGCTCTCCGACGGTGAACTCGAGCCGCACCTCGGTGGGGTCGTCGGGCTCGCAGTGGTCGCTGCGCAGCCGCTTGTCGCCGGACTCGTAGCGCGGCACGCTGCCGTACAGGGCGAAGCAGACGCCGTCGAGGATGCTCGACTTGCCGGCCCCCGTGCGCCCCGCGATGAGGAAGATGCCGTCACGATCGAACGCGTCGAAGTCGACGCTCTGACGCTCGCGGAACGGCCCGAACCCGGTGAGCTCGAGGCGATGCAGCCTCATGCGCCGGCCTCCACCCGCGTGCGCTCCTCGAGGAGGTCCCTCACGAGGTCGGCCTCGCGCGCGGACGCCCCCTCGCCCTCGCGCACGTGCGCGAGGAACGCGTCGACGAGTTCGGCGTCGTTGCGCGCGGCGCGCACCCGCTGCGCATACGTGCGGACCTCGCCGGGCCGGGGCGCCGCGGGGGCGTGCCGGACCTCGGCGCAGAAGGGGAAGCGCGCGAGCAGGCGGCGCATGGGGTCGCGCTGCGGGAGGGCGTCGGTGTACTCGGCACGGACCCAGTGGCCGGCGTGCGCTGCGAACCGCTCGTCGGCGAGGAGCTCGTCGAGTGTGGCGCTGACGGTCGCGAGGGCCCGCGGCACCGGGAGGGGGAGCCACTGGACGTCGGCGAGTCCGTCGGCGTCGAGCTCGACGAGCCAGCACCCGCGGGGCTTGTCGCCCTCGTCGAAGCTGTAGTGCAGCGGCGCGCCGGCGTAGCGCACGCCGCGCGCGAGCTGCTGGCGACCGTGGATGTGACCGAGCGCCATGTAGTCGACACCGTCGAAGGCCGACAGCGGGACCACGTCGAGACCGCCCTGCTGGATGTCGCGCTCCAGGTGGGGCGTCGGCGCGACCCCCGCCGCGAAGCAGTGTGCGACGGCGACCGACCGGCCGCCCCGGCCGCGGGCATCGGCGCGCACCAGGTCCATCGCGCGGGTGACCACGTCGGCCTGGGTGCGCACCCCCGGCCATACGGTGCGCAGGAGCACGGGCTCGAGGTAGGGGATGCCGTAGATGTGGACGGGGCCGTGCTCGTCGCTCACCGTCACCGGCGTGCCGACGGCGGCCGGATCGGTGACGACGTGGATGCCGTCGCGCAGCAGCGCCGACTGGAACCCCAGCCGAGCGGCGGAGTCGTGGTTGCCGCTGGTGACGACGACCGTCGCTCCCGCGTCCGCGATCGCGCGCAGCGTGTCGGTCAGAAGGGTGTAGGCCGGGGCGGCGGGTGCGGCCGAGTCGAACACGTCCCCCGCGACGATCACGGCGTCGACGGCATGCTCGCGCACCTGCCCGACCAGCGCTTCGAGCACGCCGCGCAGCGCGTCGAGCGTCGAGTGGCCGTGGAACGACCGCCCGATGTGCCAGTCCGAGGTGTGCAGGATGCGCATGCCCACAAGGTACGTTCGCCTGCCGACATCGCCGGTGAGGCAGGCCGGGCATCCGGGGATCGCGCGGGCCTGCACGGTCCGCGCCGGGCGCCGGGCGTAGCCTCGACGCATGTCCTTGCCCGAGGTCTGCGTCGTCTATCTGCTGCGGCGCGGGCCTGGGGGCACGGAGGTGCTGCTCGGCGACAAGCGGACCGGTCTCGGCCAGGGGAAGGTCGTCGGGATCGGCGGCAAGCTCGACCACGGAGAATCGGCCGAGGAGGCCGCGGTCCGCGAGGTCGAGGAGGAGATCGGCGTGCGGATCGAGGCATCCGCTCTGCATCTCGCGGGCACGATCGACTACCACTTCCCCACGCGGCCCGCCTGGTCGCAGCGGTCCACGGTCTTCGTGTGCCGCAGGTTCCAGGGCGTGCCCGTCGAGACGGCGGAGATCACGCCTCGCTGGTACGCGCTGGACGCGGTGCCGTACCCGCGGATGTGGGACGACGCCTCGCGATGGCTGCCCGGCGTGCTGCGCGGCGGCACCGTCGACGCCCGCTTCACGTTCGGGTCCGATCTGTCCACCGTCGTGCTCACCGCGGTGTGAACACGCGAGCGGCGCACTCCCGCTCCGGGGTCGCGACGTCTTATCGTTGAGCATGGCGCTGACCGCAGACACCGCTCCACGATCGACCGTCGTGGCACTCGTCGGCGCCGACAGCGACGAGCTGCTGACCGGCTTGGCCGATGTGCCGGCCCTGGTCGCGCTGTCGCTGCGCGAGGCCGAGCCGGCCGTCGCGGCGCACCTCGTCGCGTCGGTGTCGATGCCCTACGTCGTGCACGACGCAGATCCCCTCGAGCACGTGGCATCGGCGTGGGTCGAGCTCTACGAGGAGCGCTCGACGCTCGGGTCGCTCGAGACGGAGGTGGGGGCGCTGCTCGACCTCTTCGCCTCGGGCGAGGCGGTCATGCCGGACTACTACGTGGTCGCCGGCCCCGAGGCGATCGAGGGGACGTGGCGGCACTGGTGGCTGGGCGCGCTCGCGCATCGTGCCCCGTCGCGGGTGCTGCCGGTCGAAGCGTCGGGGGCGGCCCTGCGGGCGCGGCTGCGCAGCCTGCCCGCGTCACGGCCGTGGCCCGATCCGTCGGCATGGCTCCCCCGCGTGCAGTTCGACATCCCCGATCGGGTGGGACTGCGGGACCAGAGCGGCGCCGCCTGATCGATGGCGACAGTGGAGGAGTTCGCGTACGCCGGCGCGTCGATCGTCGCCGAGCGGCGTGGCAGCGGCACGCCGCTGTACGTCCTGGTGCACGGGATCGGAATGGGGCGCAGCGTCTTCGACGATCTGGCCCACCACCTCCGGGACGGCGAGGTGATCATGCTCGACCTGCCGGGGTACGGGGAGGCTCCCGAGCCCCGCCGCGTGCTCACCATCGAGCGCACCGCCGACCTGGTCGCGGCGTATCTGCGCGCGCGGGTGGGCCGGCCCGCGGTCGTCATCGGGCACTCGATGGGAGCCCAGATCGCGCTCGAGGTCGCAGTCCGGCACCCCCGCGTGGCCGAGCGCATCGTCCTGGTGGGACCGACCGTCGACCCCGCGGCCCGCAGCGCCCCGCGCCAGCTCTGGCGCCTGCTGCGCGACATCGCGATCGAGAGCCCGCGGGTGATCGCGCGTGGCGCGCGCGAGTACGTGCGCGCCGGGCCGCACCTGCGCGCGAAGTTCCGCGCCATGCTCGTGCATCGCCCGGAGGACGTCCTCGCCCGCGCCGGCGTGCCGGCGCTGGTGCTGCGCGGCGAGCACGACCTCGTCGCTCCGCCGCAGTGGTGCCGGAGGATCGCCGACACCCTCCCCGACGGCCGGCTGCGCGAGGTGCCCGGGCACGGTCACGAGACGATGATCCGGGATGCCTCCTCCGCCGCCCGCCTCATCCGCGAGTTCGCCCGGGAGGGGTGATCCGCAGTGGCGGGACTGCCTGGTGGCGGTGGATTCCTGCCATGTGCGGCCGACCCGGCAATGTCCGACCCCCGGCGTAGGTTCACTCTGTCGGAACCAACGGAGGAAACCATGTTCGCTGTCTATGCCGCCGAGCACCAATACCGTCACGACACCTGGGCGCGGGAACGCGACCGCGCGCTGCTCGCCTCGATCCGTGAGCGGACCTCCGCGCGGGCGCCGCACCCCGCGACGAGGGCCGTCGTGCCCGCGCCGGCCCGCGCGCAGCGCGCGCCGTGGGCACGCCCGATCGGCCTGCACAACGGCGCCGAGTGCACCCCTGCGTGCGCACCCGCCTGATCATCCGCGGCCGGCCGCGCGTGTCAGCCCTGTGAGCGGCCGCGCTCAGCGCGGGCCTGGCTCGGGCGCGGCGGTGCCGGCGGCCTGGCTCGCAGCGCGGTCCCGCGCGACGGCGTCGCCGACGACCTGACCGCCGCTGCGGAGGATCGCGCGACGCCAGGGCAGGGTGCCCTCGATCTCGATCTGGATGGAGATCGACAGGATCGTCCGGATGAGGACGATGAGACCCAGGATCGCCGCCTCCTCGAGCGAGGGCTTGGACGTGATCGTGCGGATGAGATCCGCGGCGACCAGCACCTCGAGCCCGAGGAGGATGGCGCCGCCCAGGGTCGTCCGCAACACGGTGAACGCGGTGCGCCCGCCCTCGTGCCGGCCGAGGGACCTCATGCTCAGCACGAGCGCGATGACGAAGCCGGCGATCATCGCGCCGGCCCCGATCGCCTCGAAGCCGACGGCGACGACGGTGAACACGTCCTCCATGGGCACGCGCTCAGCCTAGGGCCGAGCGGTCCGTCGCCGCCGCCGGATCGCGGAACTCAGCGCGAGTCTTCGCGCCCCGATTGGGCGGGGGTATCCGCATCGCCGGTGGACACCTGCCGCGCCAGCTCCTCGACGTCGTGCTCGGGCAGGTCGATGCCGGACTGCGTGAGCCGCTGCCGCAGCACCTCCGCGATGCGCTCGAGCGGCTCGGCACCGACGTCGGAGCGCGTCTGCGCGACGATCCCGGAGACCTTCTCGACGTCGGAGGCGTTGTTCTGCGCCATCGCGGGCAGCCGCTGCTCCTGCTCCGCACCGAGCGCTCCCGGCGTGCGCTGGGCCTCGCTGACCGTGAGCGTGTCACGGCCGCCGTCGTGGCCGCGATGATCCCCGCCGTCGATGACGCCGATGCCGACCGCCTCATGACTCGGCTCGCCGCTCAGCGCGCCATCCGACGGCACGGTCGCGGCTGCGCCCTGCGCCGGCTCGGCGGGCGCCGCGGTGGCCGCTGCCTGCTCGGCCGACCCCGCGTCGGCTGCATCCGCACGGCCGGTGTCGCCGCTCTGATCCGGCGCACTCGTCGGGGGCGGGGGCGCCGCGGCGTCCGCGCCGCCCTGCTCGGGCGCCTCGGTCCAGGTGCCGGCGGGCTTGGAGTCGGGGGCGGGCTCGCCCAGGGCGGGCGGCGCCTCCGGCTGCTCGTCACGCGTCGGCTCGTGGGGCGCCGGGGTCCCTTCCGCCCCCGCGGCGTCGCCGCGATCGGGCTGGTTCACACCGGGCTGCTCGTACTCATTGCCTGTCGTGCTCATCTCAGGGCTCCTCTCCACGCTGTGCATCGGACGCGAGATCGGGGTCGGCGCCCTGGCGGGCCGCCTCGCCCTCGACGGGATCGTCCGGCGCGAGGGCGGCGTCCGTCAGCAGGTCGCCCTCAGAAACTGCGGCGCTGCGCTCCCGCGACTCGACGTCGTCCACCTGATCCCAGCCGCCTTGCGGGTCCGCGTCGATGACGCCTTCGGGAAGGTCCTGATCCGACCGATCGCGCTCCATGTCGCGCTCCTCTCGTCCTTCCCCAGCATCCCCCGCCCGCCGCGGGGCGTCATGGGGTTGACAAGATGGGCGGGCGTCGGGACGCGCGTCAGGAGCGGGACTGCAGCATCCCGCGGTGCGCCGGGTTCTCCTCGAACCAGTCGGCGACGTACCAGCAGACGGGCACGATCTTCCGGTCGCCCGTCTGCTCGAGCTCCTGCACGGCCCGGCCGACGAGCTCGCCGGCATAGCCGTGGCCCCGGAACGTCGGCACGGTGTAGGCGCGTGTCATGGCCACCGTGCGTCCGTCGTCGCGGTAGTCCAGCACGCTGACCAGATCCTCGCCCCGGTGCAGCGTGTAGCGCGAGGAGTCGGTCTCTTTGGTGAAGCGGAGCTCGGTCACCCGCACAGGCTACGCCCGCGGGCTCGGGCGGGGCGGCTGACCGGGCGATATCGCGGCATTCCTTGAGCAGGCGTCCTGCCGGCCTTCAGGGACGGCGCCGCCCGGGAGCCTGCCCGGCGCTCGCGTCAGACTGAGCAATCTGTCACATTCCTTCATGATCGAGCCTCGACATCCGTGCGATTTGACGTTTTCCGACAAACTCCGTCATAATCGGCCACATGACTGACAACGCGCTGTATCTGTCCGCCCGGGAGGCGAACAGGACTGCCGGCATGATGATGGCCGGCCGCATTGTCATGTGTTGTCGAATGTGCCACTAGCACGGTGACCCCCGTCGGACTCCTCCTCCGCTTCTGAAAACGGATCGCACGGAGTCCCCCGAAGCACCGGTTTCGTGCGTCGATCACGCGCACCCGGATCCGCTTCGCACATCGCCCAGCGTCGGGCAACAGGCCATCACCCGGCCGACGGCCCTCGCCTCCGACGACATGGGCCGCAGCACACACCAACCCGGCTCCGCCCCCGGGTTCCTCCCGCAAGGACCATCATCATGTCGAACACCGCTCTCCTCGACCGCCCCGCCACCGCTCCCGTCCGCCACCTCCGTGCCGTCGACCGCCCGGTCGGCGTCCAGCCGCCCGCGCCGGAGCCGGCCCAGCCGGCCGCGCGTGCCCTGCCCGCCGGCACCGCGCCCCGCGGCTTCGCCCTCTACGTCGGAATCGACGAAGCGAAGGCCGCTGCGTCGGGAGTGAGCCTCGGCGTGCTCGTCGACGCACTGCGACGCACCCTGGCCGACCTCGCGCCTTCCGCCGAGACGTACGCCACCGTGGCCCTCGCGCCCGTCGGCTCCGGCGGCCGCGACGTGGACGTCGTGCGGCTGGCCCTGCACGAGCCGTCCGCCGTGGCGCGCACGAAGCAGGACGAGCCCGAGGACGAGGAGATCGCCGCCGGCGGCGTCGTCGTCGACATCTCGCGCAAGCGCGTGCTCATCGACGGCGAGTCGGCCGCGTTCACCTTCAAGGAGTTCGAGCTGCTGCAGTACCTCGTGCTCCGCGAGGGCCGCACCATCGAGCGCACCGAGCTCGTCACCTCGCTCTGGCAGGGGACCTCCGACGACGACGCCCCGGGCGAGCGCACGATCGACGTGCACGTGCGCCGCCTCCGCGCGAAGCTCGGGCGCTACGAGGACATCGTGCGCACCGTCCGCGGGGTGGGCTACCGCTTCGACCGTCACGCAGACGTCGTCATCCGCTACGGTCACGGCACGCCTTCGCCCGACCGCTTCTGAATCGCGCTCCGACAGCGTGTCGGAGGCGGGGGCGTAGGGTGGGCGGCATGGCCACGTCGCTCTCGCGCACTCCCCGGACGAGGGATGCCGGGCGCTCCGCGACGCGCGCCGAGCCTCGCGATCCGCGCCCCGATCACGGGCGGCCGCTCGAGACGGAGTACCGCCCCCGTCAGCCTCTCGACCTGCGTCGCACAGTGCTCTTCCAGCGGCGCGGGGCTGCTGACCCGACGATGACGGTCTCCGGCGCCGTCATCTGGCGGGCGAGCCGGACTCCGGCCGGCGTCGCGACCCTCGCGATCCGCGAGACCCACCCCGGCGTCGTCCGAGGAGCGGCGTGGGGCCCCGGCCGGGAGTGGGCGCTTGCTCAGCTGCCGGCGCTGTGCGGCGCCGACGACGACCTCACCGGCTTCGACGCGGCGCGGCATCCGCTGATCGCCGGCGCCCACCACCGCAACCCGGGCCTGCGGCTCTCCCGCACGGGGCTCGTCTTCGACGCGCTGGCCGGCGCGATCTTCGAGCAGAAGGTGACCGGCATGCAGGCGTTCGGCGCGTGGCGCCGCATCGTGACGTGGTGCGGCGAGCGCGCGCCCGGGCCGACGCCGGTGCCGATGTTCGCACCCCCCACCATCGACGGCTGGCAGCACGTCCCGTCCTGGGTCTGGCACCGCGCGGGGCTCGAGCCGCCGCAGTCGAAGACCGTGGTGCGCGCCGCCCGCCGCGGCGACGCGCTCGTGCGCGCCGTGCTGAGCGCAGAGGACGGCGAGGCCGTCGACCGCGTGCTCCTCAGCCAGGCCGGGATCGGCCCGTGGACCTCCGCCGAGACGCGCATCCGGGCGCTCGGCGACCCCGATGCCGTGAGCGTCGGCGACTTCCACGTCGCGCACGAGGTCGGCTACGCGCTGACCGGGCACCGCGTCGACGATGACGGGATGCTGCAGCTGCTGGCCGCCTGGCCTGGCCACCGCCAGCGCGTGATCCGCCTCATCGGCGCGAGCGGCGTGCGCGAACCGCGACGCGGTCCGCGGCTGCACCCGGAGGACCACCGCGACCGCTGACCGACGCAGGACGGCGTCGGCCCGGCACGCAGGCGCGTCGCCCGGAGACCCTCTTGCCGATGTCGGAGGCCCGGACGACACTGGGACGCGCCACGCGGCCGGGCGCGGCATCCACCATCCGTCTTCAGGAGTTCGACATGCCCAGCCTCAACCCGTATCTCTCGTTCAAGAACCAGGCCCGCGAGGCGATGACGTTCTATCAGAGCGTCTTCGGGGGCGAGCTCGATATCTCGACCTTCGGTCAGTTCGAGGGCATGGTGCAGGACCCGGCAGAGGCCGACCTGGTCATGCACTCCCAGCTCACCACCCCGGACGGCTTCGTGCTCATGGCCGCCGACACCCCGACCGGCATGACGTGGCAGCAGCCGGCCGGCGTGTCGGTGTCGGTGAGCGGCGACGATGAGGCGCCGCTGCAGGGCTTCTGGGACAAGCTGGCCGACGGGGGCACCGTGACGATGCCGTTCGACACGCCGCCGTGGGGCGGGCGGTTCGGCATGCTCACCGACCGCTTCGGGATCGACTGGATGGTGGCGGTCAACGCTCCTCAGCAGTGAGCGCCCGCCGCCGTGGCGTCAGGCGTATTCGCTGTCGTCGACCGGTGACGGAGCCGGCCCGAGCGCGTCCAGCTCGGTCCACACCTCGTCGGGGATCGGCGTGGCGGCGAGCTCGTCGAGCTGCGCGAGCCGGCGAGCCGACGAGATGCCGACGATCGTCGAGTCGACCAGCGGCGAGCGCAGCGAGAAGTGCAGCGCGACCGCGGGAAGAGCCACGCCGTGCGCCGCGCACACCTGCTCGAGGCGGGCCACCCAGTCCTGCAGAGCAGGCGGTGCCGGGCGGTAGCCGTACATCGCCCCCTCCCGGGCGCCGGTCGCGAGGACCCCGGCGCCGAACGGCGCCGCGTTGAACACCGTCATGCCCCGCTCCCGCGCGTCGGCGAACACCGGTGCGGCCGACTGGTCCACGACCGTGAACCGGTTGTGGATCAGCACCGCGTCGAAGATCCCGGTGCCCACGTAGCGGGCCATCATGGGGGCGGGCCCCGCGGCGACGCCGATCGCGTCGACGCGACCGGACTCCCGCAGCTCGATGAGGCCCTCCACGGCCCCGCCGCGTGCCATCGCCTCGTCGAAGGTCACGGTGTACGGGTCGTGCAGGTGCAGGAGCGGCAGGCGGTCCACGCCCAGGCGCGCCGTCGTCTCGTCGAACGACCGCAGCACCCGCTCGCGATCGAAGGCCCCCGTCTCGGGATCGCAGTCGACCTTGGAGATGACCCGGGTGGCGGCATCCGGGCCGGTCCGCGCGATGGCGAGCCCGAGCACCGCCTCGCTCCGGCCTCCGGCGTAGTTGTTGGACGTGTCGACGAAGGCGTGCGTGCCTGCGAAGAGCTGCTCGGCGAACGCGACGGCGGCCTCCTCTTCGGGCGAGCCGGGCGCGGTGTCGCGTCCGAGGCCCGAGGTGCCGAGGGTGAGCGGGCTGACGTTGAGGGTCATGGCATCCGTTCCGTGTGGGGGCGTTCTGTCCAACCTACCGAGGCGCGATCGGCGTGGGCCGCAGGCCCGGCCGCGCTCTAGGCTTTCGGCATGGCGACGACGCGCAAGGGCTGGACCCGCGGACACTCCGGATGGGCGCTCGGCACCGCCCTCATGTTCACCCTCGGGATCATGTTCGGGCTGATCTGGGGGAACGTGCTGCTGGGCGTCCTGCTTGCCGCGGCCGTGTCGATCGGGTGGCTGATGGCCTACGAGTCGTGGCGGGGTCGCAGCGTCGGTCTGGAGGATCGCGACGACGACGGGGCGCGCCTCTGACCGGACGCAGCGTCGGCTCTACCCCTCGCTGCCCGCCCGTCGTATCGTGTGCGCCAGGAGGTGGTCCGCATGCAAGCGAGCGTCGGGGACCGCGTGGTCATCCATGGCCGCGTCGTCGGAGCGGTGGAGCGCGCCGGCGAGGTGATAGAGGTGCGAGGCAGCCAGGAGAACCCGCTGCTGGTGGTTCGCTACGACGACGGGCACGAGGCGATCCTGTCGCCCGGCAGCGACTGCGAAATCCGTCACGTGTCCTGATCGGGCGCGCGAGCACCGCCGGCCGCTGGGGCGCACCCTATCAACACCGAGCCTGAGCACAGTCAGGCTAGCCTCACCTGCATGGACAACCGAACTTCGTTCAGGCTCGAGCCCACCGGACTCGAGCTGCGCTTCCGCCGCGCCACGTTGGCTGCCCGCGAATGGCTCACGCCCTCGTACGTGCGCGTCCGGCTGCAGGGCCCGGAGCTGACGGGCTTCCGGTCGCTCGGCGCCGACGACCACCTCCGCCTCTTCTTCCCCGAGGTCGCCCCGGAGACCGTCGAGGAGCTTCGCGCCGCGCCGAACCGGGAGTACACGCCGCTCGCGTGGGGCGAGGACTGGCTCGAGATCGAGTTCGCCATCCACGGTGACCCCGCCGACGGGACCGCGGGGGTCGCCGCGGCGTGGGCGGCGACCGCCCCCGTGGGTGCCGTCGCCGGTGTCGGCGGCCCGCGAGGCTCGAAGGTGCTGACCGGCCGTCCCGACGCGTGGCTCCTCGCCGGCGACGAGACCGCCGTGCCCGCGATGCGCCGCTTCGCTCAGGCGATGGACGCCGACGCCGTCGGCAGCATCCACGTGGAGGTGACGGATGCCGCGCACGCGCTGCCCATCGATGCCCCGGCCGGCGTCCGCGTCGAGCAGGTGCACCGCGGCACCGGTCCCGCCGGCGTCGCTCTCGCCGCCCGGCTCGACGCGCTGACGGCCGAGGACCGGCCGACGGGGTCGGTGTTCGGCTTCGTCGCGGCGGAGCAGTCGATCGTCAAGCCCGGGCGCGCGCTGCTGCTGGACCGGTGGAGCCTCGCGCCGGAGCAGATGATCGTGAAGGGCTACTGGAAGCGCGGCGAGATGGAGTACCACGCCCCGCACTGACCCGGCGGGCTACCCCAGGAGCTCGGGCCGCTGGAACTCCTCGCCCCGCAGCTGCTCGGCGAGGAACGCGAACACCGTCTCGTACCAGATCACGGCGTGCTGCGGCTTCAGGACCCAGTGGTTCTCGTCGGGGAAGTACAGGAAGCGGTGCGGCATGCGGCCGTCCTCGTCCGCGTGGTGCTCGGCCAGGTCGGACCACAGGCGCAGGCTCTCGCCGAGCGGCACGCGGTAGTCCTTGTCTCCGTGGACGACCAGGAGGGGTGTGCGGATGTCGCGCACGAACCGGTGCGGCGAGTTCTGCTCCATCGCCTCGCTCGTGAAGATCCGCTGCCAGTACTCGGAGTTGTCGGTCGTGCCGGCGAACTGGTCGAGCGCCCACAGGCTCGCGTGCGTGACGATCGCCCGGAAGCGGTCGGTGTGGCCGGCCACCCAGTTCGCCATGTAGCCCCCGAAGGAACCGCCCATCGCGGCGGTGCGGGTCTGGTCGATGTCGTCGCGGGACTCCACCGCCGCCGTGATCGACAGCAGGTCGGTGTAGGGCTTGCCGCCCCAGCTGTTCCAGCCACGCGCGATGAAGTCCAGGCCGTAACCCGTCGACAGCGCCGGATCGGGCAGCAGCACGGCGTAGCCGCGGGCGACGGCGAGCAGCGGCGCCCAGCGCCAGCTCCACGCGTTCCAGCTGTTGAGCGGGCCGCCGTGGATCCACAGCAGCAGTGGCGCCGGGGCATCCGCGGACGCGCCGTCGGGCAGCAGCAGCCAGCCTCGCACGCGCGCGCCGTCCTCGGCCGTGGTCTCGACCTCGGTGATCGACCCGGGTGCGACGGGCGCCGCGGCCGGTGTCGCGAGGGGGGTCACGTCGCCGTCCCGCGCGATGCGCACGGGGTGGGGCGGCACCACCCACGACGAGCGAAGGGCAACGAGGTCGCCGGTGCGGCCGTCGACGGCGACGTTCGAGTACGCGAAGTCGTCGGCGGTGAGCTTCTGGGCCGAGCCGCCGTCGAGAGGGAGACGCCACACCGGTCCGCGGCCGTCGTCATCGGCGGTCGCGATGAGGGCGGCGTCGCCGGCGTCGAAGGCCAGCGACGAAGCCCAGCGATCCCAGTCGGCGACCACGCGACGGGCGCCGGCGCCGTCGATGCCTGCGGTCCAGACCTCGTAGTCGGTGGGGGCGTCGGGCATCGACTTCACCGTGCGGAGGTACGCGATCCGGTTGCCGTCATGGCTCACCGCGGGCATCTCGTAGTCGACGCCGATCTCGTCGAACAGCGTGCGCCGCTCCCCCGTCGCCGTGTCGATCGCCACGATGACGCGGCGTCCCGCCCGCTGCTCGCGGTGCTCGAGCGAGACGATCAGCGTGGCGCCGTCCGGGGTGAGCGCGGCCTCCGCGTGGTCGGCGGAGCGGCCCGGCCGCGGTGTGAGATCGCGCGGGCGGGGCAGGGTGGCGGGGTAGGGCGTGCCGGCGGAGCTTGCCGAAGCCGCCGCGCCGTCGCCGGCCGCGGCATCCGCCTGCTCCTCCTCCTCGGCGGCGGACTCGGCCACCGCGGCGGCGATCGTGTCTTCGAGGGCGTCCGTGTCGACGGCGAGCAGGTGCGGTTCGGCGGGTCCGAGATCGTGGTCCCAGAAGCGCACCGGGTACGCGTCGTGCAGGATCGCCGAGACCTTCTTCTCCTTGCGCCGGGCGCGCAGCGCCGCCTCGCTCTCGAGCGTGTCCCCGCCCGGCAGGAGCGATGCCGAGAGGACGACCACGTCGGACGCCTCGGCCGTCGCCGCGATGCCGTCGACGCCGCCCGCGAGCCGCGTGACCGGCCGGGCTTCGCCGCCCGCCGCCGGAAGCAGCCACAGCTGACCCGACTCGTCGTCGGCGTCGCCTTCGGAGTCGGGCCGCGCCGACACGAAGAGGATGTCGCCGCTCGCGGTGAACGCGGCGCCCGCCTCGCCCTTGGCAGATCTGGTCAGCCTGCGGGGCGTTCCTCCGCCCGTCGCGGGCACCGCCCACAGGGCCCGCTCGTAGCCGGTGCCGTCCTTCTTCAGCGCGGCCACCGTGAGCACGGCGGTCGCGCCGTCGGGCGAGAGAGCGATGCCCTCGACCCTCGGCAGTGCGATGTAGTCGGTCAGCGAAGCGAACGCAGTGGAGCCGGTGGGGGTCGCCATGCCCTCCACGCTAACCGAGGGCCGGCCGCCGCCTCACGACCACTGCGTGAGCTTGTCGGGGTTGCGCATGATGTAGACGTCCGTGATGCGGCCGTCGCGCACCCGGAGCGTGAAGTGTGCGCTCGGCTCATCGCGGAGCGTCGCCAGGAATCCGAGGCCGTCGGGCGTCTGGACCGCGTGGAGGACGGCGTCCGGCTCGAGACGCGGCAGCCCGAGGAGGAACCGCGCCACGCGATCGGCGCTTGCGACGGGCCGCAGCGCCGCCGAGGCGCGCCCGCCGCCGTCGGAGCGCAGCACCACGCCGGGATCGAGCACCGAGACGAGCGCGTCGAGGTCGCCGGTGGTGGTCGCGGCGGCGAAGGCCCGCGCGACGGCATCGTGCTCCGCGCGCGAGGCGTCTCCGGCGCGCCGCTCTTGCACCCTCCGCCGTGCGTGCAGGGCCAGCCGGCGGACCGCGGCGCTGCTCCTGTCGAGCGTCGCGGCGATCTCGTCGAACGGCACGCCGAAGACGTCGTGCAGCACGAACGCCACCCGCTCGGCGGGCGTGAGGGACTCGAGGACGACCAGCAGCGCCAGTGAGACCGAGTCGTCGAGCGCGACGCGGTCGGCCGGATCGACGGGGACGGATGCCGCGACCGGCGAGTCCTCCGGCACCGGCTCGGGAAGCCACTCCCCCACGTAGCGCTCACGCCGGGCGCGCGCCGACCCCAGCATGTCGAGGCAGACGCGGCCCGCGACGCGCGTCAGCCACGCTCCGGGGTTGCGGATCGCGGCGCGATCCTCCTCGGGCAGCCGCAGCCAGCGGACGTACGTCTCCTGCACCGCGTCCTCGGCGTCGGCGACCGTGCCCAGCATCCGGTAGCACACGGCGAGCAGGTTCCCCCGCTCGCCGTCGACGTCGATGGGCGGCATCCGTCCTCCTCACGCGGGTCTGCGGCGCGACATGTCACATTCTGTCGTGCTGCGTCGTCGAAGAGGCGAGAGGTTCCCGTCGACCGCGCGGGACGAGAGGAGACATGTCATGAGGATCGCAGTCGCCGGAGGCACCGGGACCGTGGGCGTCCACGTCGTCGACGCGCTGAGGAGCGACGGCCACGAGCCCGTCGTGCTCAGCCGCAGCAGGGGGACGGATCTCACCACCGGCTCGGGGCTCACCGCCGCGCTCGAGGGGGTCGAGGCGATCGTGGACGTCGCGAACGTGTCCGCGCTGTCGGCCGAGGCGGCGACCCGGTTCTTCCACGCCGCCACCGGCAGCCTTCTCGACGCGGCGCAGCGGCTGGGCATCGCACGGCTGGTCGTGCTGTCGATCGTCGGGATCGAGCGCATGCCGCACGACTACTACGCCGGCAAGCTGGCGCAGGAGCGGCTGGTCGAAGCGGGGGACGTGCCCTGGACGATCCTGCGCGCCACGCAGTTCCACGAGTTCGCCGCGCAGCTGTACGACCGCGCGACGCTGGGCCCGCTTCATGTGGCCCCGCGGGCGCGGGTGCAGCCGATCGCCGCCCGGGAGGTGGGAGCCCGCCTGGCGCAGCTCGCGACCGGCCCTGCGCGCGGCCGCGTGGCCGACCTCGCCGGGCCGCGGGAGGAGCGACTCGACCAGATGGTGAAGGCCTATGCCCGCCGGGCCGGACATCGAGGATGGGTCCCCTCGGTCTCCCTCCCCGGGGCGCAGATGAAGGCCATGCGGGCGGGCCTCGGCCTGCCGGGCCCAGGAGCGGACCGCGGCACCCTGAGCTTCGCCGACTGGCTGGAGGATTCGGCCGACCTCGCGCTCCGCTGACACGGCGTCACGACGTCGCTGCGGCTGCGGCGCGGCGGGCTCGGGGCGGCGCGCTCGGGGCCTCGCGGCATCGGCCGCCGTCGGTCACGATGGGGAGTCCAGACGACCCGCACCCGAGGGGGATCCGTGAGACTCGCGATTGCCGGCGGCACCGGCATGACCGGCGCGCACATCGCCGCGGTCGCGCGCGAGCGGGGTCACCGGGTCGTCGCGCTGTCACGCAGTGCCGGGATCGAGCTGCTGAGCGGCGCGGGGCTCGGTCCGGCCCTCGAAGGGGTGGACGCGGTGATCGACGTCACGAACGTGGTGACGGCGAGGCCGGACGTCTCGGTGATGTTCTTCGCGGGGGTGACGAAGACCCTGCTCTCGGCGGAGCGCGCGGCCGGCGTGCCGCATCACCTCGCGCTGACGATCGTGGGGGCCGAGGCGGCGCCGGACGGCTACTACGCCGGAAAGCTCGCGCAGGAACGGCTCGTCTCGCGCGGCGCGGTGCCGTGGACGATCCTGCGCACGACGCAGTTCCACGAGTACGCGGCGATGATGTTCCACCGCACGCACGCCGGCGCCCACGTCGCCCCGACCGGACGCGTGCAGCCGATCGCGGTGCGCGAGGTGGCGCGGCACCTCGTCGACCTCGCCGAGCACGATCCCGCAGGTCGAGCCACCGACCTCGGCGGTCCTCGCGAGGAGAGCCTGGCCGACATGGTGCACCGGTACGCGCACGCGATCGGCTACCGCGGCCCGCTGCCCGAGCTGCACACCCCCGGCGCCCTGGGGCGTGCGCTCCGCTCCGGTGCGCTGCTCCCCGGCCCCGACGCGCTGCACGGCACGCAGACGTACACCGAGTGGCTGGACGCCCTTCCTGACGCCTGAGAGGGTGAGCCGGCTTACATCTCCTCGTGTGTGAGGGGGTCGCCGTCCCACAGCCGACCGCGCTCCAGACCGCTGATCGCGGCGAGCTGGTCGTCGGTGAGGGCGAAGTCGAAGATGTCGGCGTTCTCCCGCTGCCGGTCGGGGTCGACCGACTTCGGGATGGGCGTGCTGCCGATCTGCGTGTGCCACCGCAGGACCACCTGCGTGGGCGTCACGTCGTGCACGGTGGCCAGCTCCTGCACCAGCTGCTCGGTGAGCAGCTCACTGCGGCGCGCGAGCGGGCTCCAGCTCTCGGTGCGGATGCCGTGCGTGGCGTGGAAGGCGCGCAGCGCCTCCTGCGGGAAGTACGGATGCAGCTCCACCTGGTTCACGGCGGGGACGACCCCCGTCTCCTCGATGAGCTCGGTGAGCATCTCCTCCGTGAAGTTCGAGACGCCGATCGAGCGCACCAGCCCCTGCGTGCGGGCGTCGATCAGGCCCCGCCACGTGTCGACGTACCGGCCGACGCTCGGGTTCGGCCAGTGGATGAGATGCAGGTCGATGCGGTCCAGCCCCAGGGCGTCCAGCGACCCCTTGATGCTGTCGACGGCCTCCTGCCGCCCGTGGTGCCGGCCGGGGATCTTCGACGCGACGAGGATCTTGTCGCGCGCGACGCCGCTGCGGCGGACCGCCTCGCCGACCTCGCGTTCGTTCTCGTAGTTGACCGCGGTGTCCAGCAGCCGGTAGCCGGCTTCGATCGCAGCGACCATGGCCGCGATCCCCTCCTCGCCCCGCAGGTTGTAGGTGCCGAGGCCGAGTTCGGGGAACCAGGCTCCGTCGTTCAGGATCACGGTGGGGATCGCGCTCATGCTTCCATCCTGGCGTGGATCCCGCACGGCGGGGCGGCCGGGCCGGGTGTCGTCACGGGAGCTGGTCCGTGCCGATCTCGCCCTCGCGCGCTGCGCGCTCGTCGGCTTCCGCGCTGTCGACCTGGTCGTCGTCGATGTCGGAGTCCAGCGGGCGATCGTCGTCGTCCGGGCGCAGCAGCGGGTCGAGGATGGTGTCGTCGTCGCGGTCGTCGTCCATGGGACCGTCATAGGGCTGGCTGGTCATGGTGCCCTCCTTCCACTGCCCCGACCGTACGACCGGGTCGCCCTGCGGTTGGAGGGGCTTGCGCCGCGGCATCCGCTCGCGGTAGCGGGCCGGGCGGCGAACCTCGTGGTGCCGGCGGCTCGCGCATGGATATCTTCTCTAGTGATCACTGGACGATCACGGATGCCGCGCTGCGGCGATCGCCGACACGAAGGGACCCACGACGATGGCGTGGAGGATGCCGCACGAGGGCGATCCGCACGAGCGCACCTGGATGGCCTTCCCGAACGAGGGCCCCACCCTGGGCGACGATCCCGCCGAGCAGGAGCGCTTCTACGCGGCATGGAGCGACGTGGCCAACGCCGTCGCCGGCTTCGAGCCGGTCACGATGCTCGCCGATCCCTCCAAGGCCGAGCGCGCGCGGCGCATGCTGGACTCCGCGATCGAGGTCGTCGAGACCCCGGTCGACGAGTTCTGGTTCCGCGACCACGGCCCCACCTTCGTCGTCGACGACGAGCGCCCGGGCGTGCTCGGAGCGGTGGACTGGGTGTTCAACGGGTGGGGAGCCCCGGCGTGGGCGTCGTGGGCGAGGGCCGCCGAGCACGCCCGCTTCACGGCCGGGCTGGTGGGGGCCGACCTCGTCAGTTCGCTGCTGGTGAACGAGGGCGGCGGCATCCACGTCGACGGCGAGGGCACCGTGCTCGTCACCGAGACCGTGCAGCTGGACCCTCGCCGCAACCCCTTCGCCGACAAGGCCCGCGTCGAGGCGGAGCTTCACCGCACCATCGGCGCCACGACGGTGGTGTGGCTCCCCCGCGGCCTCACCCGCGACTATGACGCGTTCGGCACGAAGGGGCACGTCGACATCGTGGCCACGATCCCGACGCCCGGCCGCGTACTCCTACATGTGCAGCAGAACCCCGAGCACCCGGACTTCGGGGTGTCGCGCGAACTGCACGCATTCCTGTCGGAGCAGACGGATGCCGCCGGCCGCACATTCGAGATCATCGACCTGCCCGCCCCCGCGACCCTCCGCGACGACGAGGGCTTCGTCGACTACAGCTACGTCAACCACCTCGTCGTCAACGGGGGTGTGATCGCCTGCGGCTTCGGCGAGGAGCGCGCCGACGCCCAGGCGCGCGAGATCCTCGGGGCGGCGTATCCCGGTCGGCGCGTCGTGACGGTCGACGCCCGCCAGATCTTCGCCGGCGGTGGCGGCATCCACTGCATCACCCAGCAGCAGCCGAAGGTCGTGGCCCCATGAGTCCCAGGTGTGACACCTGATGTACCCCGTGGTCGAGAAGACGATCGCCGAGCTCCGCGAGGCCCTCGAGTCCGGCGCCGTGACGAGCGTCGAGCTCGTCGACGCCTACCTCGCCCGCATCGACGCGTACGACGCCACGGGCACCGAGACCGCCCTCAACGCCGTGGTCGTGCGCAACCCCGACGCGCGGGCCGAGGCGGCGGCATCCGATCTCCGTCGCGCCGAAGGCCGCACGCTGGGTCCGCTCGACGGCATCCCGTACACCGCCAAGGACTCGTTCATGGCGAAGGGTCTCACCGTGGCGGCGGGGTCGCCCGCGTTCCAGGATCTCGTCGCCCGGCGGGACGCCTTCTCGATCGAGCGCCTCCGCGGGGCCGGCTGCATCCTGCTCGGGCTCACCAACATGCCCCCGATGGCGAACGGAGGCATGCAGCGGGGCGTGTACGGGCGCGCCGAGAGCCCCTACAGCGCCGACTACCTCACCTCGGCGTTCGGCTCGGGGTCGTCCAACGGCTCGGGCACCGCGACGGCGGCCTCGTTCGCGGCCTTCGGCCTCGGCGAGGAGACCTGGTCGAGCGGCCGCGCGCCCGCCTCGTACAACGCGCTGTGCGCCTACACGCCCTCGCGCGGCGTCATCTCGGTGCGCGGCAACTGGCCGCTCGTGCCCACCATGGACGTCGTCGTCCCCCACACCCGCACGATGCGCGACCTGCTCGAAGTCCTCGACGTCCTGGTCGCCGACGACCCAGAGACCCGGGGCGACTTCTGGCGGGCGCAGCCCTGGATCCAGATCCCGGATGCCTCGGCCGCACGCCCCGCGTCCTACCCCGCGTTGGCGGCGCCCGACGCGGATGCGGCGCGGGCCGCCCTGGCCGGGCGCCGGTTCGGCGTGCCGCGCATGTACATCGGCGCCGACCCCGAGGCGGGGACCGCCGGGGGCATCGGCGGCCCCACCGGAACCCCCATCGAGACGCGCCCGTCGGTGCTGTCGCTGTGGGAGCAGGCGCGCCGCGACCTCGAGGCCGCCGGCGCGGAGGTCGTGGAGGTCGACTTCCCCACGGTCACGAACTACGAGGGCGACCGCCCCGGCGCGCCGACCATCAGAACCCGCGGCCTCGTGCCCGAGGAGTTCCTCCGGCGCGAGATCGTCGACCTCTCGGCCTGGGCGTGGGACGACTTCCTCCGGGCGAACGGCGATCCCTCGCTGGACCGGCTCGATGACGTCGACGGCGCCGCCATCTACCCCCACCCCGAGGGTGCGCTTCCCGACCGCTACACCGGTTTCGACGACGACATCGCCACGTACCCGGCACAGGTGCGCGAGCACCCGTACGCGTCGTTCACCGACATCCCCGAGATCGAGCGCGGCATCCGCGGTCTCGAGGAGACCCGCCGCCTCGACCTCGAGGAGTGGATGTCGCGGCAGGGATTGGATGCCGTGCTCTTCCCGGCCGTTGCCGACGTCGGCCGCGCGGACATGGACGTGAACGTGTCATCCGCCGATCTCGGCTGGCGCAACGGGGTGTGGGTCGCCAACGGGAACCTCGCGATCCGCCACCTCGGCATCCCGACGGTGACCGTGCCGATGGGCACGATGGCGGACATCGGCATGCCCATCGGGCTGACGATCGCCGGGCGCGCGTACGACGACGCCGCGTTGCTGGCGTGGGCGTCCGCGTTCGAGGTTCTGCGCGTGCGCCGGACAGTGCCGCCGCGCACGCCCGAGCTCTGAGCTGCCTCGGGGGAGCCGTCGCGCGGTCAGCGCAGGCCCGAGCGCAGATCCTCTCCGGCCTCGCCGATCGCGTCGAGCGTGCGGTCCGGTCCCCCGGCCCCGTCGTCCTCGTCGCGCGGGCCGAGGGCCGACGTACCGTCGTCGGTGGCCAGTGACGGCGGGGCCGCGGCGTACGCGGCGGACAGGTCGCGGTACGGCTTGGAGAAGAAGGCGAGCAGCACGACCAGGAGCAGCAGCAGGCTCGCGCCGACGAACGCGAGCGCGATGCCGCGGGCCTCGCCGTCGCCGAGGAGCCAGCCGAACCTCTCCTGCCCCTGCGGCGACTCCATGTACGGGATGAGCCAGAACTGCGCGACCGGCCCGATGATGAATGCCGACACGGGCGCCGCGGCGGACTCCACGCTCGCCGCGAACCCGAACACGCGCCCCTGCTTCTCGTACGGCACGACACGCTGCACGATGGTCTGCTCCGAGGCCTCGGCGATGGGCATCAGGCTCATGAAGATGAGGATCCCGAGGGCGTACAGCCACCACCACTCGCGGATCGCGAAGGTCATGCCGAGCAGCGCGATGCCGATGTTCACGAGCAGCAGCGTGCGGACCGGGTTCCTGCCCAGACCGAACTTGGCCACCAGCGCACCGCCGATGATGAAGCCGAAGCTCGTCACGCCCAGCACGATCCCCCACAGCTCGACGGAGAACAGCGTCAGACCGTACGGGTCCATCAGAGCCATGAAGACGCCGCCCACGAGATTGTTGAAGGTGGCGAACAGGATCAGGGCCAGCAGACCCGGGACGGCCATCACCGCCGGGATGACGCCGCGGAAGCCGAAGCTCTTCGGCGCCTCGCCCTCGACGTGCGCCACGCCTCGCTCGGGGATCGGCACGAAGAGCAGGTGAACGAGCGCCACACCGGTCGCCGCGATCGCGATCGCGATGGTCCACCCCATGCCGAGGAGTCCGATCGACAGGCCGGAGAACACGCTGGTCACCATGAACGCGATGCCCTGCACGGCGCCCACCAGGCCGTTGGCCCGGTCCCGTCGCTCCGCCGGCACGAGCAGCGTCACGGTCGTGGACAGCGCGATGTTGCGGAGGTTCTCCACCACGCCACCGAGGAGGATCACGCCCGAGAACACCCAGAACCACGGCCCCTGCCAGTCCAGCAGCGTGCTCTCGGGGAACGCGAGGAACAGGGCGCCGGCGACCAGGTAGGCGGCCGTCGTGACGACGCTCGACAGGAGCATCACGGCCTTCTTCTTCATGCGGTCGACGATCACGCCGAAGACCACGCCGAACACGGCGACCAGGAGCATGTACGAGCCGCCGATGATCGCGGTCGCCAGCACCGACCGGGTCTCGAGGTACACCCAGAACGTCAGGGCGAACCAGAGATAGCTCGTCGTGACGTTGGCCACCGCGGTGTTGACGAGCACCTGGTAGAACGCGCGCAGCGTGCGCTCACCCGGCGTGTGCTGCGCCATCTCGTCGGAGCGCGCGGCACGCCCCGGGGTCGGCTGGCTCATGGGTCCTCCGGCGTGTTCGCGGTGGGGGCTGGGGGTGGGCGATACAGTGAATGTGGACACCGTTCACATGGAATGTTCACACCGTACACACCCGAGCGGGGCGGCGCAATGATCACACCGCGCACCTATCATCACGGCGACCTCCGACGTGCGCTCATCGCGGAGGGGCTGCAGCTCGCCCGCACCGGCGGCCCGGGCGCCGTGAC
Organism: Microbacterium sp. CCNWLW41; assembly: GCF_037083505.1. Lineage (NCBI taxonomy): Bacteria > Bacillati > Actinomycetota > Actinomycetes > Micrococcales > Microbacteriaceae > Microbacterium > Microbacterium sp. CCNWLW41. The sequence goes on along the minus strand of NZ_JBAOJP010000001.1, from coordinate 1,425,360 downwards.
GCTCCGGGAGGCGACGCGCGCGGCGGGCGTGTCGCCGAACGCCGCGTACCGGCATTTCCGAGACCGCGACGCCCTCGTGCGAGCCGTCGCCGCCGAAGCGCAGCTCGCCCTCGCCCGCGCCATCGCCGACCGCGTCGCGCTCGCGCCCGCCGACCTCGCGCCGGCCGACCGCGCGATCGAGCGCCTCCGCCGCGTCGGTCTCGCCTACATCGACTTCGCCCGCGCCGAGAACGGGTGGTTCGAGACCGCCTTCTTCACGCAGGACACGCACGCCAACGACGGCATCGTCACGCTGGACGACGAGATCGTGGCGCCGTTCCGGCTCCTGATGCAGACGCTCGACGAGATGGTCGACTCCGGCGCGCTGTCGGCCGATCGCCGCCCCTACGCCGAGTGGGCCTGCTGGTCGTCCGTGCACGGATTCGCCGAGATCGCCGTGCACGGTCCGGTCCGGTGGCAGCCGCCGGGCGTGATCGACGCCCTCGCCGCGAACGTCGTCGAGGCGGCGATCACCGGCGTCCGGGGCGCACCCGCGGGGACGGCGCCGGCCCACCCCACCGCTTCACCCTCCTAGACTTTCGCGCATGGCGGCCACTCGCGAGGCGATCCCGACCGCGCGGCACTCGCTGGTGCGCCGAGGGCTGTGGTGGGCGGCGGACTACGCCTACGCGGCGCGACGGCAGCTCGCGGTGCTGTCGCTCCCGTGGGCCATCGGGCGTCCCCGCCCGGCTCCGGCCGCGTGGAGCCGGGACGACCCCGAACTGCCGGAGGTGTATCTGCTGCCCGGCGTCTACGAGCACTGGACGTTCCTGCGCCCCCTCGGCGACGCCCTCGCCCGCGCGGGGCACCGGGTGCGGGTGGTGCACGGCCTCGGCGTCAACCGACGCGGCGTCCCCCACACGGCCGAGATCCTGGGCCGGATCCTGAGCGACACGCCGCCTCCTCCCGCGGGCCGGGTGCTCGTGGCGCACAGCAAGGGCGGGCTCATCGGCAAGCACCTGCTCGTCTCGTCGGGCGCGGCGGCGCGTGCGGCGGTCGAGGCCGCCACCGGCGGCGACCCCGCGGCGGCGGCCGCCGCGACCACCGAGGACGGCCGCCCCCTCGGCGTGCTGGGTCTCGTGGCCGTGGCGACCCCCTTCGGCGGGTCGCGGCTGGCGGGTCTCTTCGTGATCCCGAGCATCCGCGCCTTCCGCCCCGACGACGAGACCATCGTGACCCTCGGGCGCGACGCGTCGGTGAACGGCCGCATCGTCTCGGTCTTCGGGCCCTGGGATCCGCACATCCCCGAGGGCAGCGCGCTGGACGGCGCGACGAACATCGTCGTGCCGACGGCCGGCCACTTCCGCGTCCTCGGCGCCGCCGCGACGACGCGCGCGGTGCTCGACGGCATCGCGCTCCTCAGCCGCGGAGGTGTCTCCGAGGAGTAGATCCGGGGTGCGATCGCCGGTGTCCTCCGCCGTTCACGCGACCGATCGGTGCGGCCACCACGCGGGAAGCAGCGCGGTGTACACGCGCAGGAAGTCCTCGACCCGCGGATCCGGATGCCGCAGCCAGCCGCCGATGACCCCGACCGTGCCGTCGGCGAGGAACCGGGCGGCCGCGTCCGACACCGTCGCGGCGGGCATGTCCTTCACCGGCAGGTCGAGCTCGATGCGACCGCGCGCGAGCAGCGTCTCGGTGGTGCCTCGGAAATGGCGGCTGAGCATGGCGTGCAGGGCTCCGCCGCCGTCGGCCAGCTCGCGGCGGTAGATGTCGGCGTGCCGCAGGATGTGGCGGAGCACACCCTCGGTCACCGTCGCGAGGGCGGTCGCGGCATCCGACCGGTCCTCCATCAGCTCGCGCCGGAGAGCGTCGAGCTCGGCCATGAGCGCCTCCTCGACGAGCCGCTCCGGCGAGTCGGCGTGCTCGTAGAACGTCGAGCGGTGCACGCGCGCGGCTGCGGCGATACGGGTGACCGTCAGCTGCGAGATGGGCTCTCCCGCGGCGAGGTCCAGCGCCGCGGCGAAGAGGCGATCGCGGCTGCGTCGCTTGCGGGGATCCATCAGGCCTCCGGGAATGTTTTCCGACAGGTGTAGGTTAGGGCATGTATAGCCGACACATGTCGGAAAGTCACAGGGCGCCACGCGATGACGCCACCAACGGAGGTAATCATGGCTACGTACGATGTCGCGGAGCGTTCCGCCATCGTCACGGGCGCCGGGTCCGGCATCGGCCGGGCGGTCGCCCTCACCCTCGCGGCGAACGGAGCGGCCGTCCTCGTCGCCGACGTGCGACAGGAAGCCGCCGACGCCGTGGTCGCGGAGATCGCCCAGGCCGGCGGCACCGCCGCGGCGTTCGTGGGCGACGTCGCGGACCCGGCCGCCGGACAGGCAGCGGTGGACGCCGCCCAGGCGATGGCCCCGCTGCGGATCGCCGTGAACAACGCGGGAATCGGCGGCGCGGCAGCGCCGATGGGCGAGTACCCGATCGACTCGTGGCAGAAGGTCATCGATATCAACCTGAATGCGGTGTTCTACGGCACGCGGGCGCAGGCCCCCGCCATCGCCGCGAACGGCGGCGGGTCGATCGTGAACATCTCATCGGTGCTCGGCTCGGTGGGCATCCCGATGTCGTCGGCGTACGTCACCGCCAAGCACGGCGTCGTCGGACTCACCAAGAACGCCGCGCTGGAGTACGGCGCCCAGGGCGTGCGCGTCAACGCCGTCGGGCCCGGCTTCATCCACACGCCGCTCGTCGACGCCAACCTCGACGCCGACGCGCAGGCGGCCCTCGCGGCCAAGCACGCGCTCGGTCGCCTCGGGGACCCGCAGGAGGTCGCGAACCTCGTCGCGTTCCTGTCGTCGGATGCCGCGACCTTCGTCAGCGGGAGCTACCACCTGGTCGACGGCGGGTACGCCGCGCAGTAGCGGGCATCCCCGCGGAGCGACCCGCGCGACCCGGACGCGCGGGCCGCTTCGCGCACCCCGGCGGGCCGGAGGTCGATGCTCAGGAGCGCTCCGGAGCCTCAGAGCCGGCGCGTCGGCCCCCCGGCGCGCCGGCCGGCGCCTCGACCACCGTCGCCGATGCCCGCCACGCGGCCAGCACCTCGATGTGACGGAGCAGGAAGGCCCGCTCGTCCAGACGCTTGCGACGCAGCCACCCCGTCACCTCGTCGTTGCACTTGCTCGCGTTGCACGAGCGGCACGCCGGCACGACGTTCTCGAACGTGTACCGGCCGCCGCGCGAGATCGGCAGCACGCAGTCCTTCTGGAACGGGCCCACTGCCGTGCCGCAGTAGGCGCACGCGCCCCACGCCTCCAGGAGCGCCTGCCACTCCTGGACGCTCAGGTCGTTGTCGGCCGCGGCGACGCGACGGGCACGCCGGCGCGCCGCTCGAGCCCTCCGGGACTGACTCACCGCCACGCCGCAACGCTACCGAGCCCCGACGGACGATCGCGTCGGCACACCGTCGAGCAGCGGGATGCGACACGTCCGGGTGGCCCGGAAGCGCACCGACGGACGGGAGGTCGGACTCACAACGCACACGATCCGGCCGTGAGCAACACGAAACCGTGCCGCCGACCGGCGCGAGTACGGTAGTGGCGTGACTGCTCCCGTCGATGCCACCGCCACGTCCGCCTGGGCCGAGCTCAGCTCCCTCCGCGACTCGTTCGCCCCCGACCTGCGCGAGTGGTTCGCGATCGATCCCCGCCGCGCGGAGCGTCTCAGCTTCGAGCTGGCCGACCTCCACGTCGACCTGTCGAAGAACCTCGTCACCGACGAGATCCTCGCCGCCCTCGTGCGCCTGGCGGAGCAGACGGGGGTGGCCGAGCGCTACGCCGCGATGATCGCCGGTGAGCACATCAACACCACCGAGGACCGCGCGGTGCTCCACACGGCGCTGCGGCGCCCCGCGGGCGCGCATCCGGCCCTCGTCGTGGACGGGCAGGACATCGACGCCGACGTCCAGTCCGTGCTGACGGCGATGACCGCCTTCGCCGACCGGGTGCGCTCCGGCCAGTGGAACGGCGTGACCGGCAAGAAGGTCACGCACATCGTCAACATCGGCATCGGCGGATCGGACCTCGGTCCCGTCATGATCTCGGCCGCGCTCGAGCCGTACGCGACGGCCGGGATCCAGGCCCGCTTCGTGTCGAACATCGACCCCTTCGACCTCGCGAGCAAGACGAAGGACCTCGACCCCGAGACGACGCTCTTCATCGTCGCGTCGAAGACGTTCACCACGCTCGAGACGCTGACGAACGCGCGCCTCGCCCGGGACTGGCTGTGGGCCGGGCTCGAGGGTTCCGGGGCGATCGACGGCACCGAGGAGCAGAAGACGGATGCCGTCGCCCACCACTTCGTCGCGGTCTCGACCGCGCTCGACAAGGTCGCCGCCTTCGGCATCGACCCGGTGAACGCGTTCGGCTTCTGGGACTGGGTGGGCGGCCGCTACTCGGTGGACTCCGCCATCGGGCTGTCGCTCATGATCGAGCTCGGACCCGACGTGTTCCGCGAGCTCCTGGCCGGCTTCCACGCCGTCGACGAGCACGTCCGCACGACCCCCCTCGAGCGCAACGTGCCCGTGCTGATGGGCCTCCTCAACGTCTGGTACTCGAACTTCCTGGGCGCGCAGTCGCACGCGGTCCTTCCCTATGCCCAGCAGCTCAGCCGCTTCGCCGCCTACCTGCAGCAGCTCACGATGGAGTCCAACGGCAAGTCGGTCCGCTGGGACGGCTCCCCCGTCACCACCGACACCGGCGAGGTGTTCTGGGGCGAGCCGGGGACGAACGGGCAGCACGCGTTCTACCAGCTCATCCACCAGGGCACACGGCTGATCCCCGCCGACTTCATCGCCTTCGCGAACCCCGCGTACCCGCTCGAGGACGGCGGCCGGGACGTGCACGGGCTGTTCCTGTCGAACTTCCTGGCGCAGACGAAGGCGCTCGCGTTCGGCAAGACCGCAGCGGAGGTGGAGGCAGAGGGCACGACAGGCGCGCTCGTGGCGGCCCGCACCTTCGCCGGCAACAAGCCGACCACGTCGATCTTCGCGCCCGCGCTGACCCCCGCCGTGCTCGGTCAGCTCGTCGCGCTGTACGAGCACATCACCTTCACCCAGGGCGTCATCTGGGGCGTCAACTCGTTCGACCAGTGGGGCGTCGAGCTCGGCAAGCAGCTCGCTCTGCAGATCGCGCCCGCGATCGAGGGCGACGAGTCGGCGATCGCGGCTCAGGATGCCTCGACCCGCGCCCTGCTCGCGTACTACGCCGCCCACCGAACGGTCTAGCGAAAAGCGTCGGAGGGGCGGATGCCGGGAGCATCGGCATCCGCCCCCTCTTGTCTGATCCCCTGGCGAGAGGTGGATTTCCGGCGTCCGGACCAGCACTTCTGCGGGAAACCGCTCTGAGGTTCCGTTCAGCAAACGGCCGGGAGTCGTCCAGACGGGATGAGGCAGACTCGGGGACTTGTGTGTCCGACCCGAGGGCGCACGGGCGCCGGTACCCGCGGCGCGATACCCGAGAGATTCGTTACGTTCCCCATGCATACAGACCAGTCGCCTGCTCCCTCCCGTCGCTCCCTCCGCCGCCGTCACCGACTCTTCGGCCCGGCCGTCGCCACCGGCACCGCCTTCGGCATCATCCTGACCGCGGGCCTCACGCTCGCCTCCCCCGCCCTCGCGGCCGCCGCCCCGCTGGCCGCCACCGCGATCGCCACCGCCGCCGCGCCGGATGCCGCCGCGGAGACCCTCCGCGACATCCGCGTCGAAGCCCAGGGCACGCTCCTGGCCGCTCGCGTCGCGCAGACCGAGGCCGATGCCCTCACGGCCGACATCGAGGCCTCGGGTCTCGACATCGGCGTCGAGGACACCACGATCGAGACGTCGGCGCTGCACGATGCCGCCGAGCGCCTCTCGAAGCTCGACGTCGTGCCCATGCTGCTCATCCCCGGTCTCGCCGCCGACGCCACGGCCGTCACCGCCGAGGTGCAGGAGCGCGTCGCCGACCTGCGCGGGCACCTCGACGCGGCCAAGGAGAAGAAGGCCGCCGAAGAGGCTGCCGCCGCAGCCGCCGCTGCTGCCGCCGCCGAGGCGCAGCGCCAGGCGGAGGCGGCCGCTGCCGCCGCGGCCGCGCTGGCCGCCGCCAACACCGTCGACGGCGCGAAGGCCACGGCCCGCCAGATGGCGGCGTCGCAGTACGGCTGGGGCGACGGCGAGTTCTCGTGCCTCGACTCGCTGTGGGACAAGGAGTCCGACTGGAACTATCAGGCCTACAACGGCTCGAGCGGCGCGACGGGCATCCCCCAGTCGCTCCCGGGCGACAAGATGGCCAGCTTCGGCTCCGACTGGCAGACCAACGCGACGACGCAGATCGCGTGGGGCCTGGATTACATCAAGCGCGCCTACGGCACACCGTGCGCCGCGTGGGGACACAGCCAGGCCACGGACTGGTACTGACCGGCGCGCGCTGATCGGCGCGCTCGGATGACGGATGCCGCACCCCGGCCGCAGTCGCGGGGTGCGGCATCCTCGTCTTGAGGCTCAGTCGCGACGGGCCGAGCCGGCTCCGTAGAGCTCTGCCACCTGCTGCGAGCTGAGCCAGCCGTCGAACGTGTCCGATCGCGGCCAGCCCTCCGGAGAGTCCTGCCAGGACTCCTGCCGTCCGAACGGGAGGAGATCGATGAGCGGGAAGGTATGGCTCAGCTGCTCGGTGCCGCGGCCGTCGGTGTGCCACGTGCGGTACACCGTGTCGCCGTCGCGGAGGAAGACGTTCACCGCGAACCCGCCGCCGGCCGGCGCATCCATGTCGGCGCCGAACGGGCTGTCCGCCGTCGAGAACCACTCCATCCGGTTCCCCGTCCTCTCCTTGTAGGCCAGCGCCTCGTCGATCGGCCCCGTCGTGACGATCACGAAGCGCGCATCGTACGGCTCGAGGAACTCCAGCCGGGTGAACTGCGAGGTGTACCCGGTGCAGCCGGGGCAGTGCCATTCCTTCCCCTCGAACCACATGTGGTGGTACGTGATCAGCTGCGTCCTGCCGTCGAAGACGTCGACGAGCCGCACCGGCCCGTCCTTCCCGACGAGCATGTAGTCCGGCAGCTCCACCATCGGCAGGCGCCGCCGCTGCGCGGCGATGGCGTCGAGTTCACGAGTGGCTGCCTTCTCGCGGACACGGAGCTCGGCGAGTTCTCGGCGCCACGACTCGGCGTCGACGACGGGCGGAAGAGCGTGGTCGGTCGTGCTCGGCATCGGAACCTCCGAGTGTGCGGATGCGTATGTTCACACTGTACACATCCCGACGCCGTGGTCAAGGGCCGCGTCGCTCGGCTCGGCTGGACGCGCGGCCCGCACTCTCAGCGAATTCATCACAAGGAGATAACGGCGAAAGCTTCCCTCTGTTACCTCGTCGTTATAGAGTGCTTGCACGGTAGTTGTTTTGCTGTGGCAGCTGCCGGCATGTGATTGCAGGACACTCTTGGTGCAAGGGACAAGGGCCGGTCGGTAGCCTCTCCGACCGGCCCTCACCCTGTGCGGACACCTCCTCCCACCGCTGGCCGCGATCCATCACGAAAACATAACGACGAATGCTTGCCACCGTTACCTGGTCGTTATAGAGTGCTTGCACGGTAACTGTTTTGCTGTGGCAGCTGCCGACATGTGATTGCAGGACACTCTTGGTGCAAGGGACAAGGGCCGGTCGGTAGCCTCTCCGACCGGCCCTTACTCTTGCCGCGACCCGGATCAATGCGACGAAGGAGCGTTGATGCGGGTCGGGGCAAGATCGAGTAGGCGCGCCAGCGCCGTATCGAGATCTCAAGGGCGACCCGGATCAATGCCTTGAAGCAGCGTTGATGCGGGTCACACTCCGCCGCCACCGCCGCCGCCCCCGCCGCCGCCGGCGGACCCGCCGCCGGACGAGCCGCCGGAGGACGACGAAGACGCGGCCGAGGCGGAGAGGGTCGAGATGCCCGCCGAGAACGCCGCGGCGTTGAAGCCCGAGGTGCCCGCGTACCAGGTCGGCGAGTTGCCCTCGCCGTAGAGGACCGCGAGCTCCTTCGACCACTCCTTCTCCTGCCCGAACACGACCGCGTACGGCAGGAGGGTCTCGTAGAGCTTGAGCTTCACACGCGGATCGGAGATGTCGACCGCAACCCGCTCCGCGCCCTGCGGCGACTGCAGCATGCGGATGCGGTCGGCCTCTGCCCATTCGATGAACTGCTTCAGCCCCCCGAGGTGGTCGCGCGCCTCGGCCCCGGCGGCGGTGAGCGGCCTGCGCGCGACCATCGCCCCGACGATGATCGCGACGAACGCGGCGGCGATGATCAGCATGATCGGCCACAACGGATTCACGAAGGCGGCGAGTGCGCCGAGGCCGAACAGGAGCACCAGCACCGCCGAGCCGATCGCGATGACGATCGGCCACACCCGGGCCTTGAGCGGCACCGCACGTCGCAGGCCGCGCGTCCCGAGCTCCAAGGCGGCCGCCTTGAGCACCTTCTGTGCGGTGGTGGAGAACCGCGTGTCGGTGCGGCCGAACTCGAACTCCTCCCCCGGCACGCCACTGGGGAAGAGGCCGGGCAGCAGCATCCGTCCATCCCCGTCCGCGAGCGCGGGGTTCACCAGCACGGCCTTCAGCCGCGTGCCGCCGAACCACTTCGGGGGACCCTCCTCGATGCGGATGCTGCCGACCACCGCCTGCTCGAGCACCTCGGCCGGGATCGCCTTGGTCGTGCGGCCCAGCAGCACGGCGCTCTCGAGCGCGTCGATCCCGCGCGGCGGCGTGTACTCGGCGATGATCACGGGTCGCCCCGGATCGTCGCGCAGGTGACGGACGCGCGCGACCGCCGCGAGCGCGAGCGCGCTCCCGAGGCCCACCAGCGCGACGCCGGCCTGCAGCCAGCCCCACGGCGACGCGAAGTACGAGGAATCGAACTCGGTGAACGTGTCGGGTTCGAACCCGATCGCGATCGTCATGGTCTGGTACGGCTGAAGACCCTCGACGGATGCCACGACCGCGCCTGCGTCGTCGCGGATGGGGCACGTCTGGTCGTCGCCCTGCTGCCCGAAGTAGCACGCCTGTGCGCCGGTGCGCGCGGCGGCGAGCTCGTCGGGCATCGTCACGCGCGCCGTCACGCGACCGAACGGCTGCGGCCACGCGGTGCCGTTGACGTCCCAGTAGAACTCGTCCGCGCCGGTGTCGGCGAAGTACCGCGTGACGTTCTCGAGCGTGTAGGTGAAGACGTACGTCTGGACGCCGTGCACGTAGCCGTCGGCTCGGGACGTCATGATGTAGAACCCGTCCTCGGACTCCGTCTCCGCCGCCCGCTCGGCGCCGCTCTCGTCGGTGATCGACACGAGCTGCGGGTTCAGTGGTGCCCCTTGATACGAGTCCGGGATGATGCGGCGCATCCCCCGGTTCTGGTCGATGTCGGGGAACCGGGCGACGAAGGTCTCGACGACGGTGAGCGTGCTGGTGCCGTCGCCTGTGCGGCCGAGCTGGTACTCGACGTCGAGGCTGTCGAACGAGAAGTCGTCGACGCCGGCGTGCGCCGGTACCGGCATGGCGAGCGCGAGCAGCAGACCGGCGAACACGGCGAGCGCGAGGCCGGCGATCCCGAGTCGCCGTGCGCGCGAAGGCACGGCAGCAGAAGTCCCCATGGGGCCAGCCTAGGGTCGACCCGAGGCTCTAATCTGGACGCTATGACCGATCGCCGCCTCGCCATCGACGCCTGGGAGAGTCTCTTCCGCGCGCAGCACGAGGTGTTCGGCGACATCAACGACGACTTCCACGACGACAGCCTGAGCCAGGCCGAGTACGACGTCCTGCTCACGGTCACCCGAGCCGCCGACATGACCGCGCGCCTGCGCGACGTGACGGCGAACATGCTCATCAGCCAGCCCAGCGTCTCGCGGCTGGTCGACCGCATGGTGACGCGCGGGCTGCTCACGAAGTGCGCGGATCCCGACGACGGCCGCGGAGCGCTCGTCACCGCGACGGATGCCGGTGCGTCGCTGTTCCGCCGGATCGCGAGCGCGCACGGACGTGCGATCGCCGAGCGGATGTCGCTGCTCTCGGACGACGAGCTGGCTCAGCTGCGCGACCTCACGGCCAAGCTGCGCAAGAAGCAGCCCAGCTGCTGAGCCGCGGGCCGGTCCGTCACGGTGTGCGACGGCGGAGCGTGAGGGACGCCAGGATGAGCGAACCGACGGCGAACGCGACCACGACGAGGAGTGGCCCGAACACGTCCCATCCCTCGTCTCCGGCCGTCACCGCGTTGATCGTGTCGATCGCATAGCTCAGCGGCAGCACCTTCGAGATCTGGTACAGCGCGTCGGGCATGTCCTCGCGCGGCATGAACAGTCCGCCGAGGATGATCTGCGGGAACACGATCAGCGGCATGAACTGCACCGCCTGGAACTCCGTCCGCGCGAACGCGCTCGCGAACAGTCCGAGCGCGCTGCCCAGGATCGCGTCGACGACGGCCACGAGGCCGAGCTGCCAGAGCGGTCCGTCGACGTCGAGCCCGCACACCCACACCGCGAAGGTGACGGTGACGATCGCCTGCAGGGTCGCCATCAGCCCGAAGGCGAGGCCGTACCCCAGGATGAAGTCGGTCTTGCGGATCGGGGTCGTCATCAGGCGCTCGAGTGTGCCCGACCTGCGCTCACGGAGGGTCGTGATCGAGGTGATGAGGAACATGACGATGAACGGGAAGAGCGCCAGGATGGGCCCCCCGAACTGGTCGAAGACGCCGTCCAGATCGCTGAACAGCCACGCGAACAGCCCGACCAGCAGGCTCGGGGCGACGAGCATCAGCGCGATCGAGCGCGGGTCGTGGCTCAGCTGCCGCAGCACGCGGCCGGCGGTCGCGACGGTCAGGGTGCCGTTCACGGCGCACCCCCGTCCTTCGCGCGTCGCCCGGGCGCGTCCGCGTTCCGGCGTGCCTCACGGCGGGTCAGGGCGTGGCCTTCGTGGGCGTCGGCCGGGGTGTCCTGCGCCCGCCGCAGCGCGTCCTGCTGGACGAGCGCGAGGAACGCGGCATCCGGATCCGTCTCTCCGGTGTCGGCGAGCAGACCGCCGGGGGTCGTGTCGGCGATGATGCGCCCTGCCCTCATCAGCACCAGCCGGTCGCACCGCAGCGCCTCGTCCATGACGTGACTCGACACGATGAGCGTCGCCCCTGCGTCGGCGAGTGCGCGGAAGACGTCCCAGAGCTCGGCGCGCAGCAGCGGGTCCAGGCCCACCGTCGGCTCGTCCAGCACGAGGAGCTCCGGCGCGCCGAGCATCGCCACACCGAGCGAGACCCGCGTCTCCTGGCCGCCGCTGAGGGAGTCGATGGTCTGGTCGCGCTGGTCGGCGAGCCCGACCTGCTCGATGACGCGGTCGACGTCCGAGCGGTGGGCGCCGACGAGCCGGGCGAAGTACCGCATGTTCTGCCGGATGGTGAGGTCGCCGTAGACCGACGCCGCCTGCGTGTCGTACGACACCCGCCGGCGCAGCGCCGCCGATCCGGCCGGCTCCCCCAGCACGGTGACGGTGCCGCCCTCGACCTTCTGCACGCCCACGATCGCGCGCATCAGTGTGGTCTTGCCGCAGCCGGACGGTCCCAGAAGGCCCGTGATCTCTCCACGCGGAACTTCGAGATGAAGGTCCCTGAAGACCTCGGTGGTGCCGCGCCTCACGTGCAGCCCGCGCACCGTGACGGCATCCGCTGCAGGCATATTCATCACGTGTGAACAGTGACCCCGCGGCGGCACGCCGTCAAGAGGTCCGGAGACGCAGGCCCGGAGTCCGGGCACCGCGTCCGGTGATGGGCGGCCGTAGGGTGGGCGCCATGCACACACGCAACCAGGCCAGGCTGCAGGTGGTGGCCGGTCCGATGTTCGCCGGCAAGTCCGAGGAGCTGCTGCGGCGGGTCCGCCGCGCGCGCATCGCCGGACTGTCGGTCGAGGTGCTCAGCCATGCGCTCGACGATCGGCGCGGCGAGGGTCAGGTCAGCTCCCATTCGGGACTCAGCGTGGCGTCGAGGCCGGTCGCCGACGTCGCCGGGCTCGTGTCCGCCGTGCGCGGCAGGGACCTGGATCTCGTCGCCGTCGACGAGGCGCAGTTCTTCGGCCCCGAGCTCGTCGGCGCCGTGGACGGGCTGGTCGCCGACGGCGTGGACGTCGTGGTGTCGGGCCTGTGCGTCACGTTCGACGGGGAGCCCTTCGAGCCCCTCCCGTCGCTGATGGCGATCGCCGAGGACGTGATCAAGCTGACCGCGGTGTGCGCCGTGTGCGGGGAGGACGCCGCATTCCATCAGCGGATCTCGGCAGCGGATGCCGGTGACGCCAGGATCCCGACCCGCGCGCAGATCGGCGGCATCGAGTCCTATCAGGCCCGCTGCCGCCGGCATTTCACCGGCCGCGGGAGCCGGTGAACGAGGGCCGCAGTGCCAGGATGAGGCATGACCTTTGGGCTGGCGCGCGATGTGATGCGCCCGACCGACTCGCCGCGCGCCGACCGCGTCACCTATGTCGAGCTCTTCTTCGACCTCGTCTTCGTGTTCGCCCTGACGCAGCTGTCGAGCTATCTCGCCGAGCACCAGAATCCGGCGGGCCTGCTCGAGGGCGTGATCATGGTGTGCGCCCTGTGGTGGGCGTGGGTCTCGACCACGTGGGTCACGAACTGGCTCGACCCCGTCGCGCTGCCCGTGCGCGGCGTGGTGATCGGCCTCGCCTTCGTGGCCCTGGTGATGAGCGTGGCGATCGCGGAGGCGTTCGGCGAGCGGGCGTGGGCATTCGCCCTCGCCTACGTCGTGCTGCAGATCGGCCGCACGGCGTTCATCGTGTGGGCGACGCGTCGCCATGACCGCCAGGTGTCGCACGACTTCACGCTGGTGCTGGTCTGGACGGCTGTGGCCGCGGGCCTGTGGATCGCCGGGGCACTGCTGCCGCTGTGGTGGCAGCTGCCGCTCTGGGCGGCCGCCCTCGCCGTGGAGCTCCTCGGCACCATCCTCGGCTTCCCCGTCCCCGGACGCGGCCGCGTGCTCATCGGCGCCTGGGACCTCTCCGGGCCCCATATCGCCGAGCGCACGGCCCTGTTCGTCCTCATCGCCCTGGGCGAGGGGCTCCTGGTCACCGGGTTCGCCTTCGTGGCGAAGGAGTCATCGGCCGAGTCCATCATCGCCATGGCGGCGGCGTTCGCCGCCGCGGCCGCCATCTGGTGGATCTACTTCGATCACGGCGAGCGCTTGGGCTCGGAGGCGATCGAGGCGGCCGACGAGCCCGGCCGCCTCGCGCGGACGGCGTATACCTGGATCCACCTCGCCATCATCGGCGGGATCGTCGCGCTGAGCGTGGGCGACAAGGAGGCCCTCGCCCATCCGCGGGCAGCCGGCTTCGCGCCCACGGTCGCCGTGCTGCTGGGCCCGCTGCTGTTCCTGATCGGCTGCGTCCTCTTCCGGCGCGTGCTCGAGCAGCGGTGGGCGCGTGCCCAGCTCGCGGGCATCGCGGCGCTGCTGGTCGTCGGCGCGGTGGCGCTGGCGTCGGGCGGGATCGGTGCGCTGTGGCTCACCGTCGCCGCCTCCGTCGTGCTCGCCGGAGTCGCCGCGGGCGAGACGCTCGATCGCGTCCGCCGCGGCCGCCGCAGCGGAGGCTGAGCGGGCCCGGACCGGCTGCTGCGGCCTCGCTCCCGGGCCGTGCGGAAAGACGGGATGCCCCGTCCCCGGCGTGGGGACGAGGCATCCGTCGATCGTGTGCGGCTCAGCCGGTCACTGCTCGATGGGCTGCGGCGCGTCCGAGGTGGACTCGTGCGCCTGGATGGTGGGCGACGACCCCTCGGTCATCACCTCGACCTTGCGCGGCTTCGCCTTCTCGCTGACGGGGATCGTGACGCTCAGCACGCCGTTGTTGTAGCTGGCGGAGATGCTGTCGGTGTCGATCCCCTGGCCGAGGTTGAGCTGCCGCAGGAAGCTCGCGGCCTCGCGCTCACGGGTGATCCACTTGACGTCTTCGCCGCTGTGGAGGGTGCGCTCGGCGCGGATGGTCAAGAGCTGGCCGTCCACGTCGATGTCGACGGATCCCGGGTCGATGCCCGGCAGATCGGCGGTCAGGACGTAGTGGTCGCCATCGCGGTACAGGTCCATCGGCATGCGGCGCGGGCCGCGTCGCGTGTCGAAGAGACTCGACGCCAGACGATCGAGATCACGGAACGGGTCATACGTAGCCATGGTTGTCTCCTCTCGTTCTTGGAGTTGAGTCGAGTCGACTCAACTAATCACAGATTAGCACTCGAAGGGTGCGAGTGCTAGGTCCGCTGTTCGCCGTGAACGAACGCGTCAGCACTCGATGACGTTGACCGCGAGCCCGCCCTCGCTGGTCTCCTTGTACTTGTGCGACATGTCGATCCCCGTCTGCCGCATCGTCTCGACCACGGCATCGAGCGAGACGTAGTGCGAGCCGTCACCGCGCAGCGCGAGCCGCGCCGCAGTGACGGCGGTGGACGCCGCGATCGCGTTGCGCTCGATGCACGGAATCTGCACCAGCCCGCCGACCGGGTCGCAGGTGAGGCCGAGATGGTGCTCCATCGCGATCTCGGCCGCGTTCTCGATCTGGCGGTTGGTGCCGCCCATCACGGCGGTGAGCCCGCCGGCGGCCATCGCGCACGCCGACCCGACCTCGGCCTGGCAGCCGCCCTCGGCCCCCGAGATCGACGCGTTCGCCTTGAAGAGAGAGCCGAGCGCCGTCGCGGTGAGGAGATACCGACGGATGCCGCGGCGACGGTTCGCCTCGGCAACCTCGCGCTCGTCCCACCCGGCGATCGCCTCGGGCGCGGCGGCATGCCCGTGGTAGCCGAGGAGGGCGCTGCCGACGAGCTCGCCGTACGGGGTGACCGCGTTGCCGGCGCCGAGCCCCGAATCGGCGAGGAAGCGCCACCAGTACATCGCCACGGCGGGCACGATCCCCGCGGCGCCGTTCGTGGGCGCGGTCACCACGCGGCCACCGGCGGCGTTCTCCTCGTTGACCGCGAGCGCGAAGGCACCGAGCCACTCCCCCGGGAGTTCGCGGCGACCGTCCGCTTCCGCCGTCTCGAGCTGTGCGCGGATGGCAGCGGCACGCCGCTTCACGCCCAGCATGCCCGGCAGCACGCCGTCGGCGCGCAGACCGGCCTCGACGCAGGCGGCCATCGCATCCCAGATGGCGTCCAGCCCCTCGGCGACCTGCTCCTCGCTGCGAAGCGCCGTCTCGTTGAGGCGGGCGGCCTCGGCGATCGTGAGACCCCGCTCATCGCACAGCGCCAGCAGCTGCTCGGCGCTGTCGAAATCCATCGGGTACACAGACGCTGACGCAGTGGCGCCCGCGCCGGTCGACGGGTCACCCTCGCGGCGGATGAATCCGCCTCCGACCGAGTAGTACGTCTCGCGGGCGATGAGGCCGGCACCGGACACCGGCTCGATCTCGACCGTCGCGGCGGACGCGCCGGTCTCGCGGATGCCGGGACCGCTCAGCGCGCGTGCCGGGCCGTCGTCAGCGGATGCCCACGCCTCCAGCGTCATCGCGTTCGGGTGCGCGGGCAGCCTGGTCCGCGGCGCGAAGACGACGTCGTCGCGCCGGAACGGCACGGCGTGGACGCCCGCGACGGCGAGCGTCTCGCCGTCGGGCCATCCGCTCCACGCCGCACGGACGGCATCCGGATCCACCGTCTCGGGTTCGTGTCCCTGCAGGCCTGCGACCACCGCGTCCGGCGTGCCGTGGCCGATGCCGGTCGCGCCGAGCGAGCCGTAGAGCGTGCAGGTGACCCGCCGCACGCGGGGCAGCGCACCGGAGGCGCGCAGCCGCACGGCGAAGTCGTGGGCCGCCCGCATGGGGCCGACCGTGTGGGAGCTCGAGGGTCCTACGCCGATGGAGAACAGCTCGAACGCCGAGACGTAGGCGCTCATCGCCACCAGGCTAAAGCACGCCCCGTGCGATCTGCAGGGCGTTACCGAGTCGATAGGAGCACGATGCGCGCATCACGGCGATTCCGCGAGGCAGTCTGTCGACTCACGCCGAAGGCCGGAACGAGACGAGCCCCACCGTGTTGCCCTCGGAGTCCTTCACGAAGGCCTGCCACTCGTCGTGCCCGGCGGGCCCGAGCGTGTCGTCGGTGTGCGTGAAGATGACGTGCGGGGGCGAGACCACGTCCGCGCGACCCCCGAGCCGCTCGAGTGCCCTGTCGACGTCGTCGACGCGGAGGTAGAGGAGAGACGGTGGGGCCGCGCGATCGAGCAGGAGTCGCACCCCGTCGAGGTCGAAGAAGAGGAGCCCGGGCGGATCGAAGACAGCGGTTGCAGGCGCTTCGAGCAGTGCGGAGTAGAAGGCCGCAGCACGCTCGAGATCCTCGGCGTGCTGCGCGACCTGCACGAGTCTCATGGCGTCATTGTGGCCCGCCCGTACGCGACGTGCCAGGCCGCACGCAACCCCCCTCGCGCCGGAGCGAATCGGGGAGTATTCAGGAGGGAATCGACCTCTGGAGGTGGACGATGCTGTTCGTCATCTATCTGATCCTGCTCATCGGCGGGATGGTGCTGTTGGGGATCTCGTTCTCGCTGCCGATCCTCTCGGCACCGGCGTTCGTGCTCGGCGTGCTGATCGTCTGCGGCGCGGTCGCGGTGCCGATCACGGCAGGGATCTTCGAGCAGCGGAGGTAGCGCGCGCCGTCTCCGCCAGGGCGCGTCGACGTACGCTGGGTTTCTTCCGCGAAGGGGGCTGCGATGTCCGTCCACGATGAGCACGTACCCGCACACCGGGTGCCCGGGCCCGGCGAGCCGGACATCCCGGAGATCGAACTCGACGAGACCATCGCTCCTCGGCCCGAGGAGGAGGCCGCCGACCTCCTGCGGGCGGAGCCGGACGTGGCGGATCACCGCGACAGCGCGCACGATGACCGAACACGGTCGTGAGCGCGTGGGGTCTTGATGGTGACGCCCGGCTTACTCCGGCACGTACTTGAACGACAGCTGGATCCGGGTGCGGAACAGCAGCGCGCCGTCGTCGCCGACCACGACGTCCTGTTTCGTGACCTCCGCCACGCGCAGGTCGTGGAGCGACCCGGACGCTGTAGTGATCGCTTCTCGGGCCGCCTCCTCCCACGAGGACGCACTCGTGCCGACGACATCGATCACTCGATACACGCTCATCTCGACCTCCATCGCTCGATGCGGACAGGTCCATGATGATGGCGCACACGCCCAGAGGGAAGGGGCCTCAGGATCAGCGCGACGTCGTTTCCGGCTGCGGTCCGGGATCGTCCGCATCATGAGGTCGACGGGGAGATGTTCGGGCTGCCTTCGTTGCGCCTCGCCGGGCCTTCGTAGGAGCGCGCCTATCGTGATGTCATGCGGAGAGTCCTGGCGCTGACGACATCGCTGCTCCTGCTGACCGGATGCGCCGCCGTTCCCGCGGATCCCCAAGGCACACTGGATCGCGTGTCGGGCGGCACCCTGAACGTCGGCGTGTCCCCCAACGGCGACTTCACCTCCGTCACCGGAGACGCGGTGGCCGGCTCAGAGGCTGCGCTTGTCGAGTCGTTCGCCGAGACGGTCGACGCGGAGATCGAGTGGACGGTCGGCTCCGAAGAGGCACTGGTGCGGGCGCTGGAGCGGGAGGATGTCGATCTCGTGATCGGCGGGCTGACTGATGCCACGCCGTGGGCGGACAAAGCGGGCGTGACGAGGCCGTACGGCGAATTCACCGACGAGGACGGGAAGAGGCACAAGCTCGTGATGCTGGTCCCGATGGGCGAGAACGCGTTCCTCACCAGCCTCGAGACCTTCCTCACGCACGAGGCTGCGAGGTTGCGATGAGCATCAGCTTCGGCAGGACCAAGCTGCCTGAGAAGCAGGTCCAGGTCCTGCATCGGGCCATCCGGCTCGAGTGGATCACGATCGGCTTTCTCGCCGTCAGTGTCATCCTCGTGTTCCTCGTGCTCGGCAACTCGCAGGCGATGAAGGCCGCCTGGCTCGAAGACCTGCTGTCATTCATCCCTCCGATCGCTTTCCTCATCGCGGTACGGATCAACCGGAGGCCACCCACTCCCGACCATCCCTACGGCTTTCACCGGTCGGTGGGGGTCGGGCACCTCGTGGCCGCGGTGGCGCTCACAGGGATGGGAACCTTCCTCATCATCGATTCGGGTACGGGGCTCCTCCGCGGCGAGCACCCGACGATCGGAACCGTCGTGCTGTTCGGCCAGGTGATCTGGCTCGGGTGGCTGATGATCGGCGTCATGGCCGTCATCGCCGTGCCCCCCGTCATCATCGGGCGGGCAAAGCTGAAGCTCGCACGCGAGCTGCACAACAAGGTGCTCTACGCCGACGCCGACATGAACAAGGCCGACTGGATGACAGCGGCCGGTTCCATCGTGGGCGTCGCCGGCGTCGGCATCGGGCTCTGGTGGCTCGACTACGTCGCCGCACTCTTCATCTCCGGGAGCATCCTCCACGACGGCTTCCGCAATCTGCGCGCCGCGACCCTCGACCTGATGGATGAGCGCGCGACCACCTTCGACGACAAGAAGCCGCACCCGGTCGGCCGAGAGGTGGAGAAGTACCTTCGCGGACTGCCGTGGGTCGCCGAAGCGGGGTGCCGTACGCGCGACGAGGGGCACGTGTTCCACATCGAGGCGTTCGTCGTCCCGCGCGAGGGTCAGCCGCCTTCGATGGATCACCTCGAGAGCGCCCGGCTCGCGTGCATCGAGATCGACTGGAAAGTCCAGGACATCGTGCTCGTGCTCGTCCCCGAACTCCCGGATGTCGTGCAGCCGGAACCGGCCGTCTGACCCGGTCCCGCCACTCGACCGCATGGCTGCAGCCGGACGGCATGAGGAACAAGAAGGGAGGCGACCTGCAGCAGAAACAAGAAGAGGGGCCCTGGCGCCGATCGTGGCAGTCGCAATGCTCAACGGCCTCGCACCTGGGCGCTCCGCACTGGGGAGGCTGCCTGGATTCGCCGGCTCGGCCCTCGACCGGCGATCGCCACGTATGCGTGCTACCCGACGGACATGCGTGCGCTGCGGCCGTTGATCTCCCTCAACGGGTGCCCGAAGGAAGTAGCCGTGCCTTGGTCTGCGCGCGTGGCGCTGGCTACGCTCCTTGATCGTGATCTATCAGGACCCTCTTGCATATCTGCTCGGCATCGAAGGGTCCGCTCTGCTCGACGCATGGGCCGGTGACCACGATCAAGCCTTCGTCGAAGACCGGGTCGCCGAGATCCGCCGATTGCTCGCCGACGGGAAACTCCAGAATCGTGGGGTGCTCGCGGAGCGCGTGGCCGCTGACGTCGCCTATCAGCAGCAAGCATCTGATTACGACGCGAATGCGGGCGGTGGCCTCTTCGCGATCGACGAGCCGGTCATCACCGAATGGCTGGCGCACCGCGAGGGTGGCGTCGCCCTGGATGCCGCGTGCGGCACAGGCCGATTCGCGCGGATCCTCGCCGACCTCGGCCACATCGTGATCGGCGTCGACGGGTCACAGGACATGCTCGAACTGGCTCGAGAGCGTGTCCCGGAGGGCGACTTCCACCTGGGATCAGTCGATCGACTGCCTCTCGCCGACCGATCGGTCGATGTGGTCGTGTGCGCGCTCGCGCTCGTCCACATCAGCGATCTCGGCCCGGTGTTCGCCGAGTTCGCCCGCGTGCTGCGCCCGGGTGGCGCGCTCCTCATCTCAGACGTGCATCGCGAGCTCACCACGATCGGCTCGGGCATCAAGGGTCTGGGACCCGACGGCGAGCGCCGCCTAGCCCCGGCATTCCGGCATCCCCTCGGCGACTATCTTCGGGCCGCGCTCGCCGCGGGACTCGAGCTGCGCGCCGTCGAGGAGCCCGCCCTCCACTGGGACGACTCGCCGCTGCCGAGGCCGAGCGCCGAGATCGGCGACTGGCCGGCGTGGCCATGGTCCCTGTTGGCATACGTACCTGACGCGGCGCGCGCGGTCTCCGGCCGTCCGCAGCTGCTCCTTCTGCACTTCGCTCAGCCTGCGTCTTGAGCCTGCGCCCTGCCCCCGGGAGAGTTGACCCTGGAATGACCGAGACCACGCCTCTGATTCAGCCGGGTGCACAGCTGGAGCGCCTGTACACCGGTATGGCGTGGGCCGAGGGACCGGTCTGGCTCCCGGATGCTGGAGCCGTGCGCTGGAGCGATATCCCGAACGACAGGATCCTGCAGTTCGACGCCGCGACCGGGGGCGTAGACGTGTATCGAGCCGGAGTCGAGTTCACGAACGGTCGGACCCTCGATCTCGAGGGTCGGGTCGTGCAGTGCTCGCACGGACTGCGCCGGATCGAGCGCGACGTCGACGGGGTCGTGACGCCGATCGTCGATCGGTGGGACGGTGTGCGCTTCAATTCGCCGAACGACGTGGTGGTCGCTTCGGACGGCGCGATCTGGTTCACCGATCCGCCCTACGGCATCCTTTCCGATCACGAAGGACACGCCGCGGCGCCCGAGTACGAAGGATGCTTCGTGTTCCGCTTCGACGAGCGGATGGGAGAGCTGCGGCCGGTGATCACCGATATGGTGCATCCGAACGGACTCGCGTTCTCACCGGACGAGACGGTCCTCTACGTGTCGGACACGGCAGGGGCCACGCAGCCGGGCGTCCCCCACCACATCCGCCGCTACCGCGTGCACGACGGCGCATGCGATCAGGGAGACACCTTCGCGCTGATCGAGGACGGAGTGTGCGACGGCCTGCGCGTCGACGCCCGCGGGCGCGTCTGGGCATCCAGCGCCACCGGCGTCGTCGTCTTCGATGCGGAGGGTGCCCGTGTCGGCGCGATCCCCGTTCCCGAGATCGTGTCCAACGTCTGCTTCGGCGGCGAGGACGGTACGACGCTTTACATCACCGCATCCACCAGCCTCTACCGCATCCACATCCACCTGTAACGCCGAGGACCGCGAGGTCCACTATGCGGATCGTCGTGGTTGGGGGCGACCTGGCACGTCGGGGATATCTGATCCCTGGGCTGGTCACAGACGGCGGTCGCCGGCCATGTCCAAGGACGAAGGGGACCGCAGCCTACGATCGCCGGGGTCGGCGATGGACCCTCGTGAGCGACCGCAGTCGGTGGCACGATGCATCGTGAACCGTCTCGGCCCGATCCGGACACTACTTGGTATGAGCGCAGACAACGAGATCATCAAGCGGTCGACCGACATCCCTTCCGCCGCTGCCGAACCATTCGAGGGAAACGGGAAGGTCGTCGGGGCGTTCCCCGCCTGGCGGGTCGGCGCGGACGCGGCGCAATCGAATGCCTTCGAGGCCTACGCGGACTTCCCTCGAGCTTCGGGAGACGCCGTGGCAACCATCGACCGGCACGCGGTGCGCACCGTGTCCGCCCTCGCAGGCGTGGCGCTCCTCGTCGTGGCGCTCGCCGCCTGCGCGACGCCACCCGAGGCTTCCGTCAGCACCCCGCCGACCGCATCCAGCCCACCTCCGCCGAGGGGGACTCCTTCTTCGTCGGCCGCCCCTTCTGACGATGGGGCGACCGCCCTGGTGCTTCCGGGAGCGTGCGCAGACATCTACTCCGACGCGATGTTCGCCCACCTGACAGCCACGGCGCCGCCGCTCAACGATCCCCTGCATACCACGCCGTCCACGGAGCTGGCGGCCGGCCGGGAGGTACTCGAAGAGGCCCCGACTCTCCGGTGCACCTGGGGCGGGGCATCCGAGTACGGACTCTCGACCAACGTCACCATGGTGGATTCGGGGCAATCGACATCAGTCGCGCAGGCCGCCGTCGAGTCCGGGATGA
This sequence comes from Microbacterium sp. CCNWLW41, assembly GCF_037083505.1. Classification (NCBI taxonomy): domain Bacteria; kingdom Bacillati; phylum Actinomycetota; class Actinomycetes; order Micrococcales; family Microbacteriaceae; genus Microbacterium; species Microbacterium sp. CCNWLW41. The sequence goes on along the minus strand of NZ_JBAOJP010000001.1, from coordinate 1,403,606 downwards.
CGTGCAAGCAGCACGCCGAGGGCACGATCTGCCGGACCCGGGAGGACGTCTTCGTCGACGGGGAACTCTACGCCACCGTGGGAGAGACGCACTACTTCCGGGATACCGGCTGGGTCGCCACGCACTGGACCAACTTCGCGCCGGACGGTTACACGGAAGACATCGTCGCCACGTTGTGGCCGTCACTCGCGCCGACGGAGTAATCAACCGCGCGGCGCCGACGCTCGATCGTCGGATCCTGACTCCGTCGCCGCCAACCCAGCGATGGACCGCAGAAACAAGAAGAGCGCCGGCGAACCGGCGCTCTTCTCGAGGTCACTGTCTCAACACAGTGCGCGCCCGAAGGGACTCGAACCCCTAACCTTCTGATCCGTAGTCAGATGCTCTATCCATTGAGCTACGGGCGCATGTCGTTCGCAGCAGCGCACAACGTCGTCAAGAATACCTCACGGCCACCCACGGCGCGAATCGGCGGGAGGATGCCGGATTCCCGGGCGTGTCCGCCCCTCGCCGGCCGTCGCGCTGACGTCAGGAGTCGAGCTCGCTGGCGTCGATGCCGGAGATGCGCGGAGAGGGAGTCGGGGTCGGGCCGGAGGGCGCGGCATCCGTCTTCGCATCCTGATGGCGCTTGTGGGAGGCCAGACGCGGGAGGTCGACCAGGCGGATCGACTGCATGCGCGCGGCCCGCATGCGGTCGTAGTCGGGGTCGAGCTCTGGTCGCATGCCCTCGACGCGCAGCCTTCGCTGGAGGTTGGCCTCGACGTCGCCCCAGGCGGCGTCGCGGGACTGCTCGATGAGCGTGCGCACCACGTGCGGGTCGTCGGCCATGCGACGCAGCGCGTGTGCGACGCCGGCGTACTGACGGCCCCTCCGGCGCAGGTTGCGGGTGTCGCGGTCGCGGTAGTCGTGCGTGCCGTCGGGGTCGGTGAACTTGCCCCAGGCCTTCTTGCGCTGGCTCCTCACGAGCGCGGCCGCCTGGTCCTGCTCGTCGGCCAGCGCGATCAGCGTCTCGTGGGCGAACGGCGTGAACGTCGCCACGTCGAACGGCGCGTCGTGTGCGATCGTCTCGACGAGGATCCGGTTGCGGATGGCCAGCCGAGCGGCGGCGGACGCGATGGACACCCCTTCGGCGATCGCCTCTGCGGTCTTGCCCATCGCACCTCCCTCGAAAAGGCTAGCGTCCGCCGGGCGTTCGCGAGTCCGGAAGAACGAGAGGCCGCGGGCGACGACGTCGACTCCCCTGCGCTGCCGCTTTAGCGGACCCGGGCCGGGGAATCAAGGCCCCCCTCTGAAAGCGGGGGTCCCACGTAGCGTCGGAGTCACATCCCTCTCGAGAGGAGTGACCGATGGGATTCATGGATGACGCCAAAGAGACGGCCGAGGCCGTCGGCGAAAAGGTCAAGCGTGGATTCGAAGACACGACAGATCGCATCGGCGACAAGGTCGACGAGATGAAGGCGGATGCCGAGGTTCGCAAAGCCGAGCGCGAGCGAGACTCGGTGAAGACGCGCAACGACATCAAGGAAGACCTGCGGGACAACTGACCCGCACCTGAAGAAGGCGGAGCCGCCCGGGGGGCCGGCTCCGCCTTCGTCATGTCACGGCAGAGATCAGTCGATCGCGGCGATGCGCCAGGACGCGGTGACGGATGCCGCCGGCTCGATCTCGATGAGACCGGCGTCGTAGTCGTACGACGAGGCGTTGAAGGCATCCGGTGCGCAGGTCATCGGCTCGACGGCGAGCCCGAGACGGCTCTGCGCCGGGTCGGGCTTGTCGGCGGTGTGCACTTGCACCCAGGGGCACGTGGCATCCCACGTCATCTGCACGCCGGAGCCGGCGGCATCCGTCACGCGAACCGTGGCGTAGCCGTCGGCATCGCGGATCAGTCCGGAGTACGCGTGGTCGATCTCGGCGGAGCCGATGACCCGCGGCGAGCGGAAGTCGAACCGCTCGGGGTCGTCGGCGTCCACCGCGACCAGGCCGGTGGGGATGAGGCGGTCGGGGGTGACTGCGAGCACCTGAGCGGCGGGCAGCTCGAGAGTCCAGCCGTCGACGCGACCGTCCCCGGCAACGAGGTACGGGTGCGGCCCGGTCCCCCAGGGCGCCGGCTGCTCGCTCTCGTTGTGGGCGGTGACCGACTGCGTGAGGCCGTCAGGACCCAGCGAGAACGTCGTCGTGATGACCAGGCGCCACGGGTAGAACGTCTGCGGCTGGATGACGGCGGCGAGCGTCACGTGGTCGGGCCCCTTGTCGACGGCCTCGAAGTCGAGCCACGTCGCCAGGCCGTGCAGCGCGTGCGAGCGCGCCGGCTCAGTGAGGGGCAGCTGGAAGTCGCGGCCGCCGAACGAGTAGGTGCCGTCGACCACGCGGTTGGGCCACGGTGCGAGGGTCGCACCTCGATGCGCCGGACGCACCTCGTCGGCCTCGAACGGCACGACGAGGTCGCGGCCCCGGTAGGTGAGCGAGCGCAGCGTCGCACCGACGCTCGCGACGACGGCCTCGTAGTCACCCGCACGCAGCGCGTGCTGGGTTCCGGAAGCGGGGGGACGTGCCATGTGGGCTCCTTGCGGAAGGGGGGCGGATGCCGCCAACCAGAGTAGCGGCGAGGTTCGGGGCGCTCGAACCCGGGGATTACGAAGGTCAGAGCCCCTGGGCGAGGCGGTAGTACGCCTGGTTCCAGCGCAGCTCGCGCTGGAAGCCGCGCACGGTGGTGTCCTCGTCGATGACGACGAGCTCGGTGGCGGCGATGTCCGCGAAGTCGCGGAACACCTCGATGCCGACCGCGGTGGTCATCACGGTGTGGTGTGCGGCGCCGGCGGCGAGCCAGCAGGCGGCGCTGGTCGCGAAGTCCGGTGCCGGCTTCCACACCGCCCGGCCCACGGGGAGCTTGGGCAGGTCAGGGGCGTCGACGTTCTCGACGACGTTGGCGACGAGGCGGAACCGGTCGCGCATGTCGCTCATCGCGACGACGAGCGCGGGGCCGGGGTCGGCGGTGAAGACCAGGCGCACCGGGTCGTCCTTGCCGCCGATGCCGAGCGCGTGCACCTCGAGACGCGGCTTCGCGGTGGTCAGCGACGGCGAGACCTCGAGCATGTGCGCGCCGAGGATCTTCTCGTCTCCGGCGACGAGGTCGTAGGTGTAGTCCTCCATCAGACTCGCCCCGCCGGGGAGCCCCGCGCCCATGACGTTGGCGATCCGGACCAGGATCGCGGTCTTCCAGTCGCCCTCGGCGCCGAACCCGTACCCCTCGGCCATGAGCCGCTGCACCGCCAGGCCCGGCAGCTGCTTCAGCGCGCCGAGGTCCTCGAACGACGTGGTGAACGCGCCGAAGCCGCCCGCCTCGAGGAACGACCGCAGGCCGAGCTCGATAGCGGCGCCGTCGCGCAGTGACTGGTGGCGGTCGCCGTCGGGCCGCAGCTCGGCCGCGACGTCGTACTCATCGAGGTAGACCTGCACCAGCGCGTCGACATCCGCGTCGGCCTGGGCCTCCACCGCGGCGACGAGCTCGTTCACGCCCCACGTGTTCACCTGCACACCGAACCGCAGCTCCGCCTCGGTCTTGTCGCCCTCGGTCACGGCGACGTAGCGCATGTTGTCGCCGAAGCGGGCGAGCTTGAGCGACCGCGACGCCGCCCAGCCCGCGGCGGCGCGCTGCCAGTCCTCCACCTCCTGCCGCACCGCCGGGTTGGAGACGTGACCCACGACCGTCTTGCGCGCCACACCCAGACGGGTCTGGATGTACCCGAACTCGCGGTCGCCGTGCGCGGCCTGGTTCAGATTCATGAAGTCGAAGTCGATGTCGGCCCACGGCAGCTCCACGTTCGCCTGCGTGTGCAGGTGCAGCAGCGGCTTGCGGAGTGCGTCGAGGCCCGCGATCCACATCTTCGCCGGGCTGAACGTGTGCATCCACGCCACGACGCCGATGACGTCGTCGCGGGCGTTGACATCGAGGGCGAGGCGGCGGATCGAGTCCGAGTCCTTCAGAACCGGCTTCCACACGACCTTGACCGGGAGGCCGGCCAGACCCTCGGCCACGGCCTGGGACTGCTCCGCGACCTGGCGCAGGGTCTCTTCGCCGTAGAGGTTCTGGCTGCCGGTGACGAACCAGACCTCGTAGGTGTCGAGCGAGGTGGACAGGGGCGTGCGGGTCATCGTTGTTCCTTCGGGTTTCAGAGAGCGGTGACCGCGGCGGCTTCGACGGCGAGGCCGGCTCGGTAGCGGTCGAGGTAGGCGGCGAACCCGGCGACGTCAGCGGGTTCCGGGTCGGCGGTCCCGACGGCGGCGTCGGCGAAGACCCGCTCGTCGAGATAGGACGACAGCGAGATGACGGATGCCTCGGCCGAGGCATCCGCGCTCGCCACCGCCCGCGCGTACGCGGCCAGCACGGCGATCCCCCACGCGCCGCCTTCGGAGGCGGTGTCGCCGACCGAGACGGGAGCGCCGAGCGCGCCCGCGAGGAAGCGCTGCGCGACGCCCGCGGTGCGGAACATGCCGCCGTGCGCGAACATGCGGTCGAGGCCGACCCCTTCGTCCTCGAGCACGCGCATGCCCAGCGCCAGCGTGCCGAAGACGCCGTAGAGGTGCGCGCGCATCGCATTCGCCAGCGTGAGCCGACTGTCGGGCGTGCGCACGAACAGCGGACGCCCCTCGGCGAGCCCGGCGATCGGCTCGCCGGCGAGGTGGTTGTAGGCCAGCAGCCCGCCGGCATCCGCCTCGCCTTCGAGCGCTTCGCGGAAGAGCGTCTCGTACACGGCGTCGTCGGCGAGCGGGCGACCGGACGCCTCGGCGAAGCGCGCGAACATCCCCGCCCAGGCGGCGAGCTCGCTGGCGCCGTTGTTGCAGTGGACCATGGCCACCGGATCCCCGGAGGGGGTCGTCACGAGGTCGAGCTCGTGGTGCACGCGCTCGAGCGGCCGCTCGAGCACGACCATCGCGAAGATGCTCGTGCCCGCACTGACGTTGCCGGTCCGCGGGGCGACGGCGTTGGTCGCGACCATGCCGGTCCCGGCGTCGCCTTCGGGGGCGCAGAACGGGATGCCGGGGCGCAGCGCTCCGGACGGGTCGAGCAGCGCCGCCCCTTCGGCCGTCAGCGCGCCGGCGGCTTCTCCGGCGACGCGGATCTCGGGCAGGAGCTCCGCGACGCCGGCCACCGGCAGACGACCGGCGGCGAGGTCGTCGTAGCGTGCGAGCAGCGCGGTGTCGTAGCCGGCGGTCCCGGCGCCGATCGGGAACATCCCCGAGGCGTCTCCGACGCCGAGCACCTTCTCGCCCGTCAGCTTCCAGTGGACGTAGCCGGCGAGTGTGGTGGCGAACCGGAGGGCGGGGACATGCGCCTCGCCGTCGATGACCGCCTGGTGCAGGTGTGCGATCGACCACCTCAGCGGGATGTTCACGCCGAACGCCTCGGTGAGCTCCGCCGCCGCGGCGCCGGTGTTCGTGTTGCGCCACGTGCGGAACGGCACGAGAAGCGCCCCCGCCTCGTCGAAGGCGAGGTAGCCGTGCATCATCGCCGAGACGCCGATAGCCCCGAACGTCCCGGGCGCCACGCCGTGGCGCTGCCGGGCGTCGGAGACGAGCTCGGCGTACGCGTCCTGCAGCCCCGACCAGACCTCGTCGAGCGAATAGGTCCACAGGCCCGACTCGTAGCGGTTCTCCCACGCGTGCGAGCCCACGGCGAGCACGTTCGCCGGGTCGTCGGCATCCACGAGGCACGCCTTGATGCGGGTCGAGCCCAGTTCGATGCCGAGCGCCGTGCGCCCGGCCCGGATCGCGTCGGCGCTCACCGGCCGGCCTCTTCCGCACCGTCGTCGGCACCGCTGCGACGCTCGTCCGAGCTCTGGCCGTAGACGTTCTGGTACCGGTCGTAGAGGCGGTCGATGGCCTCCTGCGGGATGGGGATGAGCGGGCCGGCCTCGCGGGCGTAGTGCACCGTGCGGGCGACGTCCTCGACCATGACGGCGGCCTTGACGGCGTCCTTCGCCGACACCCCGATCGTGAACGGTCCGTGGTTCTGCATCAGCACGGCGCGCGAGCGGTGTCCGGTGAGGGTCTCGACGATGCCGCGGCCGATGGAGTCGTCGCCGATGATGGCGAACGGCCCGACCGGGACGGGCCCACCGAACTCGTCGGCCATCGCGGTGATGACGCAGGGGATCTCCTCGCCGCGCGCGGCCCACGCCACCGCGAACGTCGAGTGGGTGTGCACGACTCCCCCGACCTCGGGCATGTGCCGGTAGACGTACGCGTGCGCGGCGGTGTCGCTCGACGGGCTGCGGTCGCTCCCCGGCGTTCCGGGGATGACGTCACCGTCGAGGTCGCAGAGGATCATGTTCTCCGGCGCGAGGTCGTCGTACGAGACGCCGGACGGCTTGATGACGAACAGGTCGGCTCCGGGCACGCGTCCCGACACGTTCCCGCCCGTCCACACGATCAGGCCGTATCGCACGAGCTCGGCGTGGAGCGCCGCCACCTCGGCACGGACGGCGGCGATGGATGCCTCCACCTCGGCGGAGAACGAGGGCGGCGGCGTCGCCGGGTCGGGGCTGGTCACGGGGTCCTCCATCGGGTCTCGTGTCGAGAAGTGGGGCAGAGCATCGCCCGGGACGCCATGTTACCGGTAACACCGACGATTCGCACCGGTGGTTCGACGCCCGCGTTCAGCGGGGCGGCGCCGTGGACGCCCGGACGACCAGCCGCGGGGGCGCGACCGCCGGCGCCGGTGCGCCGAGCACCTCGGCGACGGCACGGCGGGCCTCGCCGGCGAGGTCGAGCCCGACCGTGGTGAGCCCGGGGCGATAGAACGCGGCATCCGGGTTGTCGTCGAATCCGGCGACGCTCACGTCGCCCGGGACGTCCAGCTGTGCGTGGCGCAGGCCCGCGATGAGCCCCAGGGCCATCTGGTCGTTGGCCACCGCGATGGCCGTCGGCCCCTCGGATGCGCTGACCGCTGCGGCCACCTCGCCCGCGATCGCCGCGCCGGCCGCGGCGGTCCAGTCACCGCTCCATCGCCGGCCGGGCTCGATCCCCGCCTCGGCCAGCGCCCGCAGCGCGCCGGCCTCGCGTGAACGGGCCTCGAGCCAGTCGTCGGGACCGGCGACGCGTGCGATGCGCCGGTGGCCGAGGGCGAGCAGGTGCGTCACGGCGAGCGCCGCCCCCGCCTCCTGCGGGGAGGCGCCCTGCCCGGAGTGCAGTGCCGCGACGGCGATCCCGGCGTGCGCGTCCACCAGCGCGGGCAGCGTCGCGGCGTGCGGGGCCAGGACGATGAGCCCGTCGACCCCCTGCCCGAGCAGGCGATCGGCCGCGTCGCGGACGGATGCCTCGTCCGAGGCATCCGCGTATGCCGTCGCGATCCACCGCCCGGACTCGCGTGCGGCCGCCTCCAGCGCGGCGATGCCGACGGCCGGCCCGTACAGCGTCGCGTCGGACGCGATCACCCCGAGGGTGCGCGTGGTGCGCGTGCCGAGCGCCCGGGCGGCGTTGTTGACGCGGTACCCGAGATCGGCGATGGCGCGCAGGACGCGGTCCCGGGTCTCGGGCCGGATGTTCGGCTGCTCGTTAATGACGCGCGACACCGTCTGCGTCGAGACCCCCGCCGCGCGGGCGACGTCGCGCACGCCCACACGGCTGGACGACGGGGCACTCGCTCGCGGCTCGCTCATCGCGCTCACCCTATCCGCCTCGCCGCGCGGGCAGCCGCTGCCGCCGGTCGCGCGCCCAGCACCCTTTGCGACGGATGTTATCCCTCACTTCAACCGTTGCGCGAGGCTGTCCGGCCGGAGACGCATCTCGTGCGCGGCTCTCGCGTTATGGAACTGTTACCGCTAACATCTTGCCAATGACCGGAATGTGAGGGCTAACATCTCCAGCGTCGGAGTCGCACAGCAGCGACTCGCACAACAACGAGCCGGCAGCGATGCCGGACCAGAACGAGGAGGTTTTGGAATGAGCAGGAACAAGCTTCTCGCCGGGTTCGCGCTTCTGGGGGCCCTGGCCCTCACCGCGACCGGCTGCGCGAGCGGAGACGGCGACGGCGGTGACGCCGGGAGCGGGGGCGACGAGGTCATCACCGTCGGCTTCGCCCAGACCGGTTCGGAGTCGGGCTGGCGCTCGGCGAACACCGAGTCGATGAAGGAGGCCTTCTCGGCCGACAACGGCTTCGAGCTGGTCTTCAACGCGGCCGACAACGACACCGCCGCCCAGATCGCCGCCGTGCGCGATTTCATCAACCAGGGCGTCGACGCCATCGTCATCGCGCCGATCGTGGAGGACGGCTGGGACGACGTGCTGCAGGAGGCGGCGGATGCCGGCATCCCGGTTGTCCTCGAGGACCGCACCGTCTCGGCGCCCGACGACCTCTACGCGAGCTGGGTCGGCCTGGACTTCAAGAAGGAAGGCGTCATGGCCGGGGAGTGGGCGGCCGAGACGTTCGGCGACACCCCGACGAAGATGGTCGTGCTCGAGGGCACGACGGGATCGGCCCCCGCCAACGACCGCGCCGCGGGCTTCGACGAGGCCGTCGAAGGAACGGCGATCGAGAAGATCGACTCGCAGACGGGCGACTTCACGCGCGACGGCGGGAAGACCGTCATGGAGGGCTTCCTCCAGAAGTACGGCGCCGACGGCATCGACCTGGTCTACGCGCACAACGACGACATGGCGCTCGGCGCGATCGAGGCCATCGAGGCGGCGGGGGCAGAACCCGGCGTCGACATCCAGATCGTGTCGATCGATGCCGTCAAGGACGGCATGCAGGCGCTCGTCGACGGGAAGATCAACTACATCGTCGAGTGCAACCCGCTGCTCGGAGAGCTTGCGGCGGGACTCGTCAAGGACGTGCTCGCCGGCGAGGAGGTCGAGAAGGAGGTCTACGTCGAAGACCAGACCTTCACCCAGGAGCAGGCCGCCGAGGTCATCGACAGCCGTCCCTACTGATCGCCGGCGCATCGATCCTGTACCAAGGTAGGTCGAGAGCACCCCGCCGGGCGGCCCACGGGCCCCCGGCGGCGTGCCGACGATGAAGCCCGGAAAGGCAGCTGAGTCACATGTCCGCGGACACCGCAGTCCCGCCGGTCGTCGAGATGACCGGGATCACCATCCGATTCCCCGGTGTGCTCGCACTGGACGGCGTCGATTTCTCGCTGCGCCCCGGCGAGGTCCACTCGCTCATGGGCGAGAACGGCGCAGGGAAGTCGACTCTCATCAAGGCCCTCACGGGGGTGTACCCGGTGGATGCCGGCGAGATCGTCGTCGGCGGGCGGCCGCGCCGATTCACCAGCACGGCCGACGCGCAGGACGCCGGGATCTCCACGGTGTATCAGGAGGTCAACCTCTGCGCGAACCTCTCCGTGGGAGAGAACGTGATGCTCGGCCACGAGCCGCGCACGGCCACCGGCATCGACTGGAAGGCCGCACATCGGCGGGCAGCCGACCAGCTGGAGAGCCTGGGGCTGAACCTCGACACCCGCTCCGCGCTGTCGAGCCATTCCATCGCCATCCAGCAGCTGATCGCGATCGCGCGCGCCATGGTGCTCGACGCGAAGGTCCTCATCCTGGATGAGCCGACGTCGAGCCTGGACCGCGGCGAGGTGGAGCAGCTGTTCGACGTGGTGCGGGAGCTGCGCGGCAAGGGTGTCGCGATCCTCTTCGTCAGCCACTTCCTCGACCAGATCTACGAGATCTCCGATCGCATCACCGTCCTGCGCAACGGGCGGCTCGTCGGCGAGTACGCGGTCGACGAGCTTCCACGGGGCGAACTCGTCAGCAGGATGATCGGCCGCGAGCTCGACGAGCTCGCCGCGCTCGCCTCGGTGGCCGATCGCTCCATCGATCGCTCGGCGACCCCGGTGCTGCGCGCGACCGGTGTCGGCAGACGCGGGTCGCTCGAACCGGTCGACATCGAGGTGTACGAGGGAGAGGTCGTCGGCGTCGCGGGCCTGCTCGGATCCGGGCGGACGGAGCTGGTCCGACTCCTCTACGGAGCCGACCGCGCCGAGAGCGGCCGGATCGAGGTGAACGGCCGCCCGGCGAAGCACGCCACCCCGCGGCACGCCATCGAGAATCGGATCGCGTTCTCGTCGGAGAACCGCCGCGCCGAAGGCATCATCTCCGACCTGACGGTGGCGGAGAACATCGTGCTCGGCATCCAGGCCCGCCGCGGCGCGATGCGACGGATCCCCCAGAGCGAGGCGGATGCCATCGTCGCGGAGTACATCGCGGCCCTCGGCGTGCGCCCGGCCGATCCCGACATGCCCGCGGGGAACCTCTCCGGCGGCAACCAGCAGAAGGTCCTGCTCGCCCGGTGGCTCGCCACGGCGCCGGAGCTGATCGTCCTGGACGAGCCCACGCGGGGCATCGACGTCGGCGCCAAGGCCGACATCCAGCGCAAGGTCGCCGAGCTGAGCGCCCGAGGACTCTCCGTCATCTTCATCTCGTCGGAGCTCGAAGAGGTGCTGCGGATCGCGCAGCGCATCGTCGTGATGCGCGACCGGCGCAAGATCGGGGAGCTCGACAGCCGCGAGGTGGATCTCGACGGACTCATCGACTACATCGCCCACCAGACCGAGGAGAGCGCCGCATGAGAGCGATCATGAAGCACCGGCTGTTCTGGCCGGCGGCCGCGCTGGTGATCCTGATCGCGATCAACGCGATCGCGCGGCCGCAGTTCATCCTGGTGACCGTCCGGGACGGCGAGCTGTACGGGGCGCTCATCGACATCCTGCGCAACAGTGCGCCGCTGATGCTCGTGGCCCTGGGCATGACGATCGTGATCGCCACGCGCGGCATCGACCTCTCCGTCGGCGCCATCATGGCGGTCTCCGGCGCGGTCGCGCTGACCATCATCGACGCCTCGCCGGACCCGGGCGATCTCGGCACGGTGCTCGTCGCCCTGCTGGTGTCCCTCGCGGTCGCGCTGGTGCTCGGCGTGTGGAACGGGTTCCTCGTCGCGGTCGTCGGCATCCAGCCGATCATCGCCACCCTCGTGCTGATGCTCGCCGGACGCGGGGTTGCCCTGCTGATCACGGAGGGATTCATCACGACGGTGAACAGCGAGCCGTATGAGTTCATCGCCACCGGCTACCTGCTCGCCCTGCCCTTCGCGTTCCTGATCTGGGTCGCGGCCGTCGCCGTGACAGGCCTCATGGAGCGGCGCACCGCGCTCGGCGTCTTGACGGAGGCCGTGGGCATCAATCCCGAGGCGAGCCGGCTGGCCGGCGTCCGCGCGCGCGGCATCGTGTTCGGCGCGTACGTGGTCAGCGGCCTGCTCGCCGGCATCGCCGGTGTCATCTACAGCTCCAACATCCGCGCAGCGGATGCGAACGCGGCAGGCCTCTTCATCGAGCTCTACGCGATCCTCGCGGTGGTGCTCGGCGGCACCTCTCTCATGGGAGGCAAGTTCACGATCGCCGGGACGGTCATCGGCGTGCTCACGATCCAGACCCTGGAGGCGACCATCCTGTTCCTCGGCGTGCCCTCCGCGCAGAGCCCCGTGTTCTTCGCCATCGTCGTCATCGTCGTCGTCCTCGTGCAGTCCCCGCGCCTTCATCGCTGGGCACGGGGGGCGCTGCGCGCGGCGCGCGCCCGCAACAGATCCGCGGCCGACGACCGGACGGGGGTCACGTCATGACCCGGAGCCTCGAGATGACGGCGCGTCGCACGGCGACCCCGTCGCGCTACGCCACCTTCATGAGCCGGCACGCCTCGCTGATGCCGACCTTCGCCGCCGTCGCGATCCTCCTCGTGCTGCTCGTCGGCGCGCAGTCCCGCTTCCCGCGCTTCCTCAGCCCCGGGAACATCTCCGCGCTGCTCCTGGACAACGCCTATCTCGTGGTGCTGGCCGTCGGCCTGACCTTCGTGATCCTCACCGGCGGCATCGACCTGTCGGTGGGATCGGTCATGGCCTTCACCGGCATCCTGGGAGCCAGCCTGCTCTCGCAGGGGGTGCCGGCGGCGATCGCGGTGCCGATCATGCTCGTCGCGGGAGCCGCCATCGGCCTGCTGATCGGCGTCCTCGTGCAGTACTTCGACGTCCAGCCCTTCATCGCGTCGCTCGCGGGCCTGTTCCTCGCCCGCGGCCTGGCCTTCGTGGTGAGCCTCTCGTCCATCCGCGTGGAGGATCCGGCGGTCCTGTGGCTGCAGCGCACGCGCTTCAGCCTCGGCGGGTGGTACATCACGCCGACCGGGATCATCGCGCTGGCCACGGTCGCGGTCGCATTCGTGGTGCTGCTCTGGACGCGCTTCGGCCGCACCGTCTACGCGATCGGCGGGAACGAGCAGTCCGCGCGACTCATGGGCCTGAGCGTCGCCCGCACGAAGATCGTGGTCTACGTGGTCAGCGGCGTCTGCGGCGGACTGGCCGGCCTGCTGCTCACGGCCTACTCCGGCGCCGGATACCCCCGCAACGGCATCGGCACCGAGCTCGACGCGATCGCGGCCGTGGTCATCGGAGGCACGCTGCTCACCGGCGGCACCGGCTATGTGCTCGGCTCGCTGATCGGCGTCTTGGTCTACGGCACGATCAAGAAGCTGATCTCGTTCATGGGCGCCGAGCAGGCGTGGACGCAGATCATCATCGGGGCGCTGCTGCTGGTGTTCATCGTGGTGCAGCGGGTGATCGTCGCACGCTCGCAGCGCCGAAGATAGGCGGTGACACCACGTCCGCGCACAGCGGTCGCGCCCCTCTCCGCCGGGATAATGGCCTGATGGAGATGGCGCGGCCGCTGCTGCAGCTCTCCGGGGCGACGGTGCGCTTCGGAGCGGATGCCGCGATCGACGGCGTCGACTTCCGGCTGTTCCCCGGCGAGGTCCATTCGCTGATGGGCGAGAACGGCGCCGGGAAGTCGACCCTCATCAAGGCGATCACGGGCGCCCTTCCGCTCGACGCCGGCGTGCTGACGCTGGGCGGCGAGGTGATGCGCTTCTCCTCGCCGCACGACGCCCAGCGCGCCGGGATCAGCACGGTCTACCAGGAGATCGACCTTCTCCCCAACGTGTCGGTGGCCGAGAACATCGCGCTCGGCCGGGAGCCGCGCAGAGCCGGGGCGATCGACTGGCGCCGCATGCGCCGCGAGGCCCACGATGCGCTGGCCGACCTCGGCCTCGACATCGACCCGGCGTCGCGGCTCGGCACGCACTCGCTCGCGGTGCAGCAGCTGGTCGCGATCGCGCGGGCGATCTCCGCCGACGTGCGCGTGCTCGTGCTGGACGAGCCGACGTCGAGCCTCGACCTGGACGAGGTCGCCGAGCTGTTCCGCGTCGTGCGCGATCTGAAGCAGCGCGGTGTCGCGATCCTGTTCGTGTCGCACTTCCTCGATCAGGTCTACGAGCTCTGCGATCGCGTCACGGTGCTGCGTGACGGCCGGTTCATCGGCGAGTACCTCACCCGGGAGCTGCTGCGCATCGACCTCGTGCAGGCCATGCTGGGCCGGAGCGCCGCCGCCCTCACCGCCGCGCCCCGCGCGGAGGGCGCGCTCGAGGAGCGGCATCCGTCCCTCACCGCGCGAGGCGTCTCGGCCGGCGCGGGCATCCGCGACGCGGACGTCGAGCTGCACGAGGGCGACGTCCTCGGCGTGGCCGGACTCCTCGGCTCGGGGCGGACCGAGCTGGCGCGCGCGATCACCGGCATCGACCGGATCGACAGCGGCGTCATCCGCATCGAGGGGTCCGGCAAGGCTCCGACCGGGCCCCGCTCGGCGATGTCGCTCGGCGTGGTCTACTCCTCCGAGAACCGCCGGACGGAGGGCATCATCAGCGAACTGAGCGTGCTCGAGAACATCACGCTGGCCCTGCAGGCCGACCGCGGGATGATGCGTCGCATCCCGCCGGCGCGGCAGCGCGAGCTGGCGGCGAGCTGGGTCGAGGCGCTCGACATCCGGCCGCCGGATCTCGATCGCCCCGCCGGCACGCTGTCCGGGGGCAACCAGCAGAAGGTGCTGCTCGCCCGCCTGCTCGCCCTCTCGCCGCGCGTGCTCGTGCTCGACGAGCCGACACGCGGGATCGACGTCGGAGCGAAGGTCGAGATCCAGAACCTGGTCGGGGAGATGGCGGCCAACGGGCTCTCGGTGATGTTCATCTCGGCGGAGCTCGAAGAGGTGCTGCGCGTCGGGCACCGGGTCGCCATCCTGCGCGACGGGCGCATCGTCGACACGCTGCCGTCCGACTCGCTGACCGTCGACTCCCTGCTCGCGCTCGTGGCCCGACCGGAAGAGCTCGATGACTGACCCGCGGGTGACGGCCGACGACGGATCCACGCGGGCCGCGAACATCTTCGACGTCGCCCGCCTCGCCGGCGTGTCGCACCAGACGGTGTCGCGCGTGATCAACGACCTGCCCAACGTGCGCCCGGCGACCCGAGCGCGCGTGGAGCAGGCCATCGCGCAGCTGCGCTACAGCCCCTCCCCTGCCGCCCGCGCCCTGGTCACCCGCCGGACGCGCACCATCGGCCTGGTCACGCCGGGCGTGCCGGACTACGGCCCCACGTCGATCGCGACCCACTTCAACTTCGCCGCCCGCGCCGCGCGGTACAGCGTCGACACGGTCAGCGCCGTGGATCCGGACCCCGCCGCGATCAAGGGCGTGGTGGAGGGGCTGCTGCGGCAGCGGGTCGACGCGATCGTGCTCATCGTCGTCGACATCGGGGTGCTCGAGGTGGTGCGCGGCCTGGATCTGAGCATTCCGCTCGTCGCGGCGACGGCCACAGCCCGGCGCAGCCCCCACATCGTCTCGATCGACCAGTACCGCGGGGCGAGGTCGGGCGTGCGCCATCTCGCGGAGCTGGGCCACACCCGCATCCTTCACCTCGCCGGCCCCACCCGCGCACCCGATGCGCTGGAGCGCATCCGCGGGTGGCGCGACGAGCTGGCCGAGCGTCGGCTTCAGATCGTCGAGCCCCGGCACGGCGACTGGTCGGCAGCCAGCGGGCATCGGGTGGGCCTGGACCTCGACATCACGGCGGGATCGGCCGTTTTCGCGGGGAACGACCACATGGCGATCGGGCTCATGTCGGCGCTGCGGGAGCGAGGGCTGCGCGTGCCCGAGGACGTGAGCGTCGTGGGCTTCGACGACGTGCCCGAAGCGGGCTATCTCTACCCGCCGCTGACCACCGTCCGGCAGGACTTCGGCACGCTCGGCGAGCTGATCATGCAGAAGGTGCTGATCGCGGTGGAGGAGCCCGACAGCGT
Source organism: Microbacterium sp. CCNWLW41 (assembly GCF_037083505.1). Classification (NCBI taxonomy): domain Bacteria; kingdom Bacillati; phylum Actinomycetota; class Actinomycetes; order Micrococcales; family Microbacteriaceae; genus Microbacterium; species Microbacterium sp. CCNWLW41. Next base: position 1,388,430 of record NZ_JBAOJP010000001.1, on the reverse strand, counting down.
CACCGAGGACACCCCGATTCCGACGCACCTCATCATCCGGGAGTCCACCCGGGCGCCGTCCGCGTGAGCCCTCACCGCCGCGGGCCGTGGCACGCTGGAGCCATGCGCGCACGATCTCGGACCGCCGGCCGGCAGACGCTCCGCGCCCGGCTGCTGACGGCGCTCTCGGGCGATCCCGACGGCACGCCGGCGTGGGTGCGCGCCCTCGCCGACGGCGACGATGCGGGCTGGTTCGCGGACGGCGGCGCGGTGTGGACCGTGCACGCGGGAACGGGGACGTTCGTCGCCGGCATCCGTGCCCTGCTCCTCCAGGCGCTGCATCCGGGAGCGATGGCGGGCGTCCACGACTTCTCGCGCTACCGGGACGACCCCATCGGGCGCCTGACGGGCACAGTGCGGTGGATCATCTGCGTCACCTACGGATCGACCGCGCAGGCGGCCCGCGAGACGGGCCGCGTCGCGCGGCTGCACGAGCGCGTGCAGGGCTCGTACGAGTCGGCGTCGGGCACGCGATCGTACTCGGCGGCGGACGCCGATCTCGTCGACTGGGTGCACCTCGCCTTCACCGAGGCGTTCCTCGGCGCGCACGAGCGCTGGGGCGGCCCGATCCCGGGCGGGCCGGACGCGTACGTCCGCGAGTGGGCGCAGGCCGGTCGGCTCATGGGGCTCGACGACCCGCCGCTCACCGAGGCCGACCTGCACGCCCGCATGGACGGCTACCTCGCGCGCGGCGAGCTGCGCCGGGACGAACGCGTGGACGACGTCGTGCGGTTCCTCAGACGCGCGCCCTTCACCGGCATGATGCGCATCGCGTACCGGGTGCTGTTCGCCGCAGCGGTGGCGAGCCTTCCCGTCCGGTACCGGCGCCTGCTCGGCCTGCGACGCACACCGCTGCCGGTCGTGACGGTGACGCGCCTCGTGCTGGCGGTCTCGGCGCGGGCGCTCGCCCGCGGTCCCCGCGCACAGGACTTCGCCCGCGAGCGCCTGCGGCGTCTCGCCGGCGAGGTGTCGACGACTGCCGCCGCCCGGACCCCCGCTCCCTGACCGACTCGCTCGCATCCGCCCCGGTGGCACGCGGCGCATGGCACTCTGGGTGCATGCGTATCGCCCTCACCGGATCATCCGGAAAGCTCGGCTCGGTCGTCGCCCGCGAACTCCGCGCGGCGGGCTACGACGTCATCGGGATCGACGTCGTCGGCTCGCGCGGGCCCGACTTCGTGCAGGTCGATCTGACCGACTACGGCCAGGTCGTCGACGCCCTCGCCGGGGTGAACGACCGCCACGACGGATTCGACGCCGTCGTGCACCTGGGTGCGATCCCCGCCCCCGGCATCCGCTCGGATGTGGCGACGTTCCACAACAACATGAATGCAACGTTCAACGTGTTCTGGGCAGCCGTGCGGCTCGGCATCCGTCGCATCGTGTACGCGTCGAGCGAGACGGTGCTGGGTCTGCCCTTCGACGTGCCGCCGCCCTACATCCCGGTCGACGAGGAGTATCCGCCGCGCCCGGAGTCGGTGTACTCGCTCGTGAAGACCCTCGAAGAGCGCATGGCCGTCGAGCTCGTGCGCTGGCACCCGGACCTGTCGATCACCGGCCTGCGGTTCTCGAACGTGATGGTCCCCGAGGACTACGCGGAGTTCCCGTCGTACGACGACGACGCCCGCAAGCGCAAGTGGAACCTCTGGGGCTACATCGACGCGCGCGACGGGGCGCAGGCCGTGCAGCGCGCGCTCGAGGTGGCCCCGCCCGGGTTCGAGACCTACATCATCGCGGCCGCCGACACCGTGATGTCCCGCCCGAACGCCGAGCTCGTCGCCGAAGTGTTCCCCGGCGTGCAGACGCGCGAGTTCGCGGAGCACGACACGCTGCTCTCCATCGACAAGGCCCGCCGGCTGCTCGGCTACGAGCCCCGGCACTCCTGGCGGGACCACATCCCGGGATCATGACCGAGGGGCCCCGCGAAGCCGGTGAGCGCTACCGCTTCGAGAAGTGGCAGCGCGAGCACGGCCTCCTGCCCGACGAGGCCGAGGCGACGGATGCCGCAGATCAGCGGTCCGCGGCGACGCGGGCGTATTCGGCCGCCGACCGGGCGGCGGTCGTCGAGACCGCGATCCAGCAGGCGATCCGCCGGGGCGAGTTCGATGACCTGCCGGGCGCCGGCAAGCCGATCCCCGGGCTCGGCGAGAGCCATGACCCGGACTGGTGGATCCGCCGCAAGATCGAGACCGAGAAGCTCACGGGTCTCGGGCCCCCGGCGCTCACCCTGCGCGTGGAGAACGTCGAGCTGGACGACCGGCTCGACGAGCTGGCACGCGAGCAGGACGTGCGCGAGGCGGTCGAGGACTTCAACCGCCGCGTGATCGAAGCGCGCCGTCAGCTGCTCGGCGGTCCGCCTGTCGTCACCCCCACGCGCGACGTCGAGGCCGAGGTGGCCGCGTGGCGCGAGCGTCGCGACGCCCGCCTGGCGCGCTCTGAGGGCGTAGCGGATGCCGCGCCCGTGCGCCGTCATCCGTGGTGGCGTCGGCGGGGTCGCGAGTAGCGCTCCCCCGCCGGGCGCGGCGCGGTCAGCCGTTCGGGTTCGTGGCCATGCCGTCGAGCCAGAGGGTGTTCGACGGGTCCGAGTGCGTCGTGTCGGTGCCGACGTGCCTGTCGCTGATCTGCGGTCCCTTGGTGATCACGTGCACCAGGGCCATGGCGTGACCGCGACCCAGACCGTAGTCGGCCGCGAGCCACTCGACGATGGGCGTGGCCTTTGTCGTCTCGACGAAGCCCTTCTCGCGGGCCTTCTCGATGAGCTGCCGCGGGGTGAGGCCCGTCTTCTTCTCGATGTTGTCGAGGTATGCCTGGAACGACATGCGTGCTGTCCTTTCAGCGTCCGGTCGGGATGTCGAGCACTCCGGGAGCATCCTGCCACTCCTGGATGATGCGGTCGGAGGCGTGAATGCAGAGGATCCGCAGCCGTGTCTCACCGCAGTTCTTGAACCCGTGCCACTCCCCCGCGGGTGCGGTCGCGGTGTCGCCGGCCACGGCGTGGCTGACCTTGCCGGCGATCATGAGACGCGCCTCGCCCTCGAGCACGACCCACGTCTCGGCATAGGGATGGCGGTGGATGTCGGGACCCTGGCCGGGCTCGTTGTCGACGAAGAAGTACGACACCGCCGCGCCGTGCTCGGCGCCGACGAACATGCGGTTGCGGCCGGCTCCGACGCGCAGGTCGGCGGCGCCGACCACGGCGGGAATCGTGGTGCTCATGGGGTGCTCCGTTCTGGTCAGCAGGTGCTTTCAGCATCGTCATCCGCAGCCGCGCCCCCTAGAGTTTCGATGTGGATCGAAAGTTCGTCGACTTCGTGCTCGCGCCGGACGATCTCACCGCCATCCGGTTCGGCGTCTCGCCGGGCCACGAGCTGTGCCATGCCGTGCGAGCGCTGCTGCGTCCCGACGAGCACCCTTTGCAGTGGGGCTGGCTGCGCACGACCCGCGGCGCGGTGCCGCGCGAGCACTTCGAGGTGCTCGCGCTCCTGATCAGGGAGGACGGGTACTTCCCCGACTTCCTCACGACGACGCCGTCCTGGGAGCTGACGCCCGATGCCGAGGCCGAGCGGCTCCGCGCTATCGACGACGAGCGGTTCCGCGTGGACATGACGAAGGTGCTGGTGCGCACGGACGGCGCGCGCAGGGTCGCGGTGCAGCACATGCTCGATCAGCCGGATCGCGCACGGGAGATGATCGCGCAGGCCTGGCTGGAGGTGTGGAATTCCGCCGTCGCGCCGGTGTGGCCTCAGCTGGAGCGCCTGCTGCGCGCCGATATCGCCGTGCGGTCGCGCCGGATCGCGGAGAGCGGCATCGGCGCGATGATCCAGACGCTCCACGATCGAGTCCAGTGGAGCGACGGCATGGTCCGCGTCACGATGCGCATCTGGAGCGAGGTGGTCGACTGCCGCGGCAGCGGACTCGTGCTCGTGCCGTCGGTGATGGGATCCACGGGCTGCAACGTGCTCACCGAGCCGCCCGCGCAGCCGACGCTCTTCTACCCCGCGCACGGGGTCACCGCGACCTGGGCGCGGGACGCGTCCGACGCGACGGCGGCCCTCGGCGCGCTGCTGGGACCTGCCCGCGCGCGGATCCTGCTCGAGGCGCACGAACCCCGGACGACCTCGCAGATCGCGCGGGACACCGCCGTGGCCCTCTCCACCGCTTCCCACCACCTCACCGTGCTGCGCGACGCGGGTCTCGTCGCCAGCTCGCGGGACGGCGCACGGGTGCTGCACCGACGCACGCCGCTCGGCGAGGCGATGGTCGGCGCGGCGCTCTGACCCGGTCGGTCTCGGTGGTTTGGGGCGCGTGCCGGGCGTGCGGGGCGCACGGCGTGCGCCCCGAACGTCCGCAGCGCGCCCCGAACCCGGAGAAGTGAGGCAGCGAGCCCGGTCAGGGGCCGCCCAGGTAGCCGACGGTAGGATGGCCGTGCCCATTTCGATGTGCATCTACCTGCCCGCGCGACCTCCGCGCCGGGCAAGGCGGCACGATGCGCCGCCGCAGGCGGCTTCCGAGCCTGGAGAAAGATGCACACGACCCTCGTCGAGACCGATACGTCCGCCCGCGCGGCCGTGCGCCGTCCAAGCCTCATCCGCGAGGCCGGCTACGCCTATTTCCCGGTGGCCCTGGTCGCGCGCCTCCCCTTCGCCATGATGGTGGTCGGCATCCTCACCCTCGTCGTGTCCGCGCGCGGGTCGCTGGCCCTCGGCGGCGTGACCAGCGCCATGACCGGTCTCGGCACCGCACTCGTCGGGCCGCTCCTCGGGGCCGCCGCCGACCGGTTCGGCCAGCGCCGGGTGCTGCTGATCGCCGGGACGGTGAACAGCGTCCTGCTCGTCACGATGGCGGGGCTCGCCTTCACGCCGGTTCCGGATGCCGCGCTCCTCGCGGTCGCGTTCTTCATCGGCGCGTCGATGCCCCAGGTCGCACCGCTGTCGCGGAGCCGCCTCGTGGCGATCATCGGGAGGGTCTACCCGCGCGACCGGCGCACGACCGTCGTCAACGGCGCCATGGCGTACGAATCCGCGGCCGACGAGATCGTGTTCGTGTTCGGCCCGGTGATCGTGGGCCTGCTCGCGACGACCATGACGCCGGCCGCCCCGGTCATCGGCGCCGCGGTGCTCGCGCTGGTGTTCGTGACCGCGTTCGCGCTGCACCCGACCGCGGCGGCGGGCCCGGCGCGCGGTGCCGCCGATCGCCCGGCGCAGGCTCCGGTCCGGGATCTCGTCCGCGTCCGGGTGCTCGCGCCCGTGGCGGGCGCCCTGGGGATGGGCCTCTTCTTCGGGGCGATGCTGACGTCCCTCACCGCCTTCATGGCCGAGCGCGGCGTGCCCGAGCAGGCCGGGCTCGTGTACGGCGCGATGGGGATCGGATCCGCGGCGCTCGCTCTGGGCGTCGCGCTCTTCCCCGCGCGGTTCTCGCTCTCCGCCCGCTGGCTGACGTTCGCGGCGGTCCTCGTCGCCGGCGCGCTCGCGCTGCCCCTCGTCGACTCGGTCACGGGGATGGCGCTGTGCCTCCTCGTCATCGGCGTGGGGATCGGGCCCACCCTCGTCACGCAGTACAGCCTCGCCGCCGCGTTCAGCCCGCTCGGCCGGTCGGCGACCGTCATGACGATGCTCGGCTCGGGTGTCGTGGTCGGCCAGTCCGCGGCATCCGCCGTCACCGGAATCGTCGCCGACGCCCTCGGAGCCTCCGTCGCCCTCCTCGCGCCGGCCGTCGCCGCCGCCGTCGTGCTCGGCGCCGGCGTCGTGAACGCGGCCGCCGCGCGCCGGTGACGTCTTAGCGCGGCGACTCGGCGAGGATGCGCCGGATCTCGGCCATCGCCTGCTCGGACTGCGCCAGCAGCGCGCGGACTCGTTCGGCCGCATCGCCGGCCACCGCACCACCGCCGGCCGTGGCCGACTCCGCGAGCGCCGGGTGGGTCGTCGTCGCAGGCATCCCCGCGCTCGCCTCCGCACCGGCGTCGACCGCACCGGCCACCGCACCGGCGGCGACCCCCTTCGCCGCGTGCGTCGCCAGCGCAGGCTCCGCCGTGTCCGGCCCTGCGTACGCCTCGACGAGCGCCTCGGCCTCCGCATCCGCGTCTGCGTTCCCGTCCGCCGCCTTGCGGGGCCCGAGGAAGAGGTTCGCGAGATAGCCCGTGAACGTGCCGAAGATCCCCACCCCGACGACGATGACCAGGGTCCCGATCAGGCGGCCGGCGTTGGTCACCGGGAACTGGTCGCCGTAGCCGACCGTGGAGATGGTCACGAGGGTGTACCAGAGCGCGTCCGAGGCGGATGTGATGTTGGCGCCCTCTGCGTTCTCCTCCACGGCGAGCACCGAGATGCTCCCGAACTGGAGCACCAGGACACCCATGAGGAGCAGGGTCATCAGCGCGCTGTTCGCGCGATCCTTGATGAGGGTGCTCCACACCGTCCGCGGCCCGAGTTCGCGCAGGAGGCGGAAGACGCGCAGCAGCCGGAACAGCCGCAGGATCTTGAACTGCGGGAACGGAAGGCTCGCGAGCAGGTCGGCCCAGCCGAATCCGCGGAAGAAGTAGCGGCCGGCGGACGGCGCCGTGGCGATCCGGTAGATGAAGTCGCCGAGGAAGATCGCGCTGAACACCGCGTTCATCACCGACAGCACCAGCTCGAGCGCCGAGTCGCCGGCCACGAGATACACCAGCAGCAGGTTCACGATCGACAGGATCGACAGCGCGCCGATGAAGATCTCGTACGCGGTGTTCTTCAGCTCGGCGCGTGCCGCCGCGCGTGCCTGCGCGCGGGCACGGGACCGCTCGCGGATCTGTGAGAGAGGCCGGGCCATGACGACTCCTCGAATCGGGTCATGCCGGACGCGTTCCGGCTGAGCCTCATTGTCCTCTCTCCCGCCCGCGGGGAGCGACGATCACGCCCGGGCCCGCGCGGACAGCTTGGCAGGATCCGCACCTCGGCGGCCTAGTAGTCCTCGGGAGCCAGGTCGCCCTGTCCGCTCTCGCCGAGCTCGGCGATCTCGGGCGACAGGTCCTGCGTCTCGGGCTGGAGGTCCTCCACGGGCATGTCGAAGCGCGGCACCTGGTCCTCGGCCGACGGCAGGTGGGCGGGGTCGTCCCCCGTGGCGGTCACCGGATCCTCGGAGACGTCGTCGGGCGCCTGCCCGCTCGTGCGCTCCCACTCCGCCTGAGCCGGGTCCAAGGTCGGATCCGGCGCGATCGACGTGTCCTGGTCGCGCAACGGCTGCGCTCCGGCGCCCCCGTCGGCGGCGCGGGGGATGTCGTCGGGAAGGTTGTCGGACATGACGGCTCCTCTCGTCTGGCGAAGAGCCACCGTACGAAGCTCCGCCCGCATCCGGCACGGGGTTGACTCCCGCGCCGGAGGGGAGGTACGCAGACGGATGCCTCAGCGGAGCCGGTAGACGCGGATGCAGACGTGGCCGGGGTCGGGGCGGGCGTATCCGACGAACTGCCCCTCCGTCAGCCACCGGTGCGCTTCGGCGCCCGTCTGGAAGACGAAGGCGGTCCGGTAGTAGAGATCGTCCTCGCCGACAGGCTCTCCCGCTCGCAGCCGGCGCTCGACGACTTCGCCGGCGTGCCAGTAGCCGCGGTTGACGACATCGATCGCGGCGCCGTCCTCGGCCTCGATGACATAGCGTGCGTCGAGCTGCGTGGTCGCTCCCCGTGTGACCCACCAGTCGGCGCCCACGGGGAGCACGCGCCCGGTCAGGCGCGGTCCGGTGATCTCGCCGCCGACGATCGGCGTGACGTTGAGATCCTCGGAGGCCGTGCGCCCGACCCTGATCGGGTCGGCGACCGCGACGCGGAGCTCGAAGACGAACTCGAGTCCCGGCTCGAACGCGGTCACGCGACGGCCGTCCGGGCGCGCGCGTCCACGGGTGTGACGGTACCGAGTGCAGCCTCGACCGCGCGAGCCGCGGCGAGCGCGACATGATCGCCGTTGCGCGGCCCGATGAGCTGCACGCCCGTCGGCAGGCCATCGTCATCGAGCCCCGTCGGCACCGCCACCGACGGCAGTCCGAGGAAGTTCACGGCCACCAGCAGCCGGTGGTCGCGCCACAGCTCGGTGGTCGCGGCGGGGCCGGAGAGGTCGAAGCCGACCTCGGGCATGCGCCGTGCCGAGACCGGACCGAGCACGATCGGGTGCTGCGACTGGAACTTCTCCCAGGCCGCCGCGATCACGGCCCGCCGGGCCCAGGCACCGCCATACTCCTCGGCGGAGCCCAGAACCTCGGTCTCTTGCGCGTTGTCGAGGAAGTACCGGGTCGAGCCGTCCGACAGCGGCATCGGGAGCGCGCCCGGCAGGAAGGCGCCGACCATCTCGTTCACCGAGATGCGGCGCCAGAGTCCGGCCGCCTCCTCGATGAGCGGCGGCTCGATCTCCTCGACCTCCCAGCCGGCCGCAGCGAGCGCGTCGGCCGCCCGGCCGACGGCGGCGGCGACCCGCGGATCGACGCCCCAGCCCAGCGGATCCCGCGCGACGGCGACGCGTCGCGGGCCGTCGTAGGAGGTGGGGTGCTCGACGGTCAGCGCCATCGGATCGCGGCCATCGGCGCCGTGCATGAGTGAGAACGCGATGTCGAGGTCGTCCACGCGGCGCGCGATCGGACCGTTCACGGCGAACAGCTGCAGCGAGAGCGACACCGGCTCGGTGATCTCAGCCATCGGCGCCGGAATCCGTCCGGCCGACGGCCGCAGCGCGCACACTCCTGCGGCATAGGCGGGGAGCCGGAGGGAGCCACCGTAGTCGTTGCCGAGGCCGAGCGGCGTCATGCCGGTCGCCACGGCCACTGCATCGCCGCCACTGGATCCACCGGGCACGCGGAAGGGGTCCCAGGGGTTCAGGGTGCGGCCGAAGAGGTCGTTGTCGGTGTCCCAGCGCAGTCCCCAGTCAGGCATGTTGCCGCGCCCGATCGGGATGGCGCCCGCCTCGAGCAGACGCCGGACCATGGTGGCGTCCTCTCCGGGAACGGCATCGGCCATGAAGGACCAGCCGCTCGTCGACGCCGACCATGTGAGGTCGATGTTCTCCTTCACCGTGAACGGCACGCCCGCGAGCGGGCCCACCGGGTCACCCGCGTCCAAGGCGGCGTCGACCTGGTCGGCGAGTGCGCGAGCCCGATCGTGGAACACGACGGTCAGCGCGTTCACGGTCGGGTTGACCCCCTCGATGCGCTCGAGGTGCGCGTCGATCACCGCCCTCGCGGTCGTGGCGCGCGAACGGACCGCCTCGGCGAGTTCGCCAAGGCCGAGCTGCCACAGCGGTCGATCTGTCATTTCTCTCCTCCGGGGGTGATGATGCGGGTGGTCCTGGTCGCCACCGTCGGCAGGGCGGACGTGCGCGCGGGCAGCCGTCGGCGCGGCACCCATCCGCTCCGCGGGATCGAGTCCAACAGCGTACGCGTGTACTCGGCGCTCGGGCGGTCGAGCACGTCGGCGATCGGGCCCTGCTCGATGACCGCACCCGACTTCATGACGACGACGTGATCGCATACGCGCCGCACGGTGGTGAGGTCGTGCGAGATCATCAGCAGCGCGACGCCGGTCTGGCGGCGGATCCCGTCGAGCAGCGTCAGGATCTCGACCCGGGTGGTGACATCCAGCGCCGACACGGCCTCGTCGAGCACGAGGATCTCGGGCTCAGCCGCGAGCGCACGGGCTATGGCCACCCGCTGCCGCTGTCCGCCCGACAGGGAACGGGGCCGCTGCCCGGCGAGGTCGGGTGCGAGCTTCACCGAGGCCAGCAGGCGGTCCACCTCGGCGTCGATGTCCGAACGCCGGTCGCGGCGTCGATGGACGGCGATCGCCTCGGCCAGGCACTGCCCCACCGTCTGGCGGGGATCGAGCGACTGGTAAGGGTCCTGGAACACCATCTGCGCGACACGCGCCCGCGCTCGGCGGTCGCCGGCCCGCCGCGCCGGTCGCGTCCAGTCCTCGCCCTTGACGACGACCTCGCCGGCATCGGCCGTCTCGAGGCCGCAGATGATGCGAGCCGTGGTGGACTTGCCGGACCCCGATTCCCCGACGATGCCGAGGGATCCGCCACGCGCGAGGGTGAAGCCGACCCCGTCGACGGCGACGAACTCCTCCCGACCGCCACGGGGCGAGCGGACCTGGAACGTCTTGCGCAGTCCGGCGACCGTCAGCACCTGATCCTCGGCCGACCCGCCGGCGGCGACCAGGGCGCCCGGCAGCGTCGCCGACAGCAGCCGCTTCGTGTACGGGTCGGCAGCATCCGTCCGCATCGTCGCCGCGCGCAGCGTCTCGATGGTGCGGCCGTGCTGCATCACCGCGACCCGGTCGCACACCGCACCCGCGAGTGCCAGATCGTGGGTGATGAACAGCAGCGCGAGGTCGCGGTGCCTGCGGAGGTCGGCGATCACGGCCATCACCTCCTCCTGCGTGGTCACGTCGAGCGCCGTCGTGATCTCGTCGGCGAGGAGGATCGGCGGGTCCATAGCGAGGGTGGCGGCGATCATGACACGCTGCAGCAGCCCGCCCGAGAGATCTCCCGGGCGCTGCCTCATGCGGCGGGCGGGGTCGGGGATGCCGACCTCGGCGAGCAGGTCCTGCGCCCGGCGGTCCGCGGCATCCGCCTTCTCCCCCGCCACCGCGACGAGCGCCTCCGTCATGAAGTCGCCGATGGTGCGCAGCGGGTTGAGGTGGGCGCGAGGCGTCTGGAAGACCATGCCGAGGCGGCGGGCGCGGATGTCGCGAAGCCGCCTGGCCGGCAGGGTCGAGATGTCCTCCCCGTCGATGCGGATGGCGCCGCCGACGGTGAAGCCCTCCGGGAGGAGACCCGCGGCGGCCCGGACCGACAGTGTCTTGCCCGAGCCGGACTCGCCGACGAGGCCCAGCGCCTCGCCCGCGCGAACGCCCAGCGTGCAGTCGTGCACGAGGGTGCGCGGCTGATCGCCGTCTCGGCCTGCGCCGGCGGCCGGTGCCGTCACCGAGACGTGGTCGAACTCCAGGACGTACGCGGTCATCGGCCGCTCCCTTCGGCCCAGGCCGTCACTCGGCCACCGACGATGTTGACCGCGAGCACCGTCACGACGACGAGCGCGGCGGGGAACATCGACTGTTCCGGGGCGCCGACGAGCAGCGACGGCTGCCCGGCGGCGATCATCACTCCCCAGTCCGACGACGGCGGCTGCGCGCCGAGCCCCAGGAACGAGATCGCGGCGAGGTCGAGCATCGCGTAGCCGAAGCCGACGGTCGACTGGGCGAGCACCGCGGGCAGGAGCGCCGGCACGAGGTGCCGGAAGCAGATCGCGAGGGAGCCGACGCCCTGGATGCGCAGCGCCGCCATGTAGGGCTTGGCGAGCTCCTGCCGCGCGGAGGCGCGTACGAGCCGCGCCACGATCGGGATATAGGCGATCGACAGCGCCACGATCGGCGCGATGAGCCCCTTGCCGAACATCGACACGGCCAGGACGGCGAGAACCAGGCCGGGGATCGCGAAGATCACCTCGATGAGCCGCGAGCTGACGCCGTCTACCCACCCTCCGAACCACGCCGACGCGATGGCGATCGCGGTGCCGAGGGCCGTGGCGGCGACCACCACGGCGATCGGTGCGAACACGCTGGGCCCGGCGCCCACGAGTACGCGCGACAGGATGTCGCGCCCGAGGTCGTCGGTTCCCATCCAGTGCGCCGACGACGGCGGACCGGATACGGGGCCTACGTAGAGCTGATTCGGGTCGTACGGCGCGAGCCACGCGCCGAACAGCGCCATGACGAGGATGCCGATCATCACGACCCCGGCCGCGATGGCCAGGGGATCACGCACGGCGAGGCGACGCGCGAACGTCGGGACGCGGCCTCCGGCAAGCTGGGCGACGCTCATGCGGTCCTCCTAGGCTTGACGGAGTCGGGGTCGATCAGCGCGATCGCGACATCGGCCACGGCGTTGAGCACGACGAACAGGATGACCAGCAGCAGCGAGACGACCTGCACGACCGGCAGGTCCTTGCGTGCCGCGGCCTCGGTGAACAGGGACCCCAGACCGCCCAGCCCGAACGCCTGCTCGGCGATCGCCGATGCGGCGAACAGGCCCGCGACCGTCGCGCCCGAGATCGCGAGGATCTGTGGCGAGGCGTTGAGGAACACGTGGCGCCGGAAGATCTGCGCACGCGGGATGCCGCGCACCCTTGCCGTGTCGACGTGCTCGGAGTGCAGCTGACCCACGACGGCGCCGCGGGTGATGCGGCTGAGGTACGCGATGTAGAGCACAGCGAGCGAGATCGCCGGGAGCGTGAGGTGGTGCAGCGTGTCGATCACGCCGCCGTCACCGGCGCCGTACACCGGGAACCAGCCGAGCACGCGGCCGAACACCCAGATCAGCAGGATCGCGACGACGAACGTCGGCAGCGCGACCCCGAACGACGTTGCGACGAGCACGGCGCGATCGGTTCCCTTTCCGCGCGTGCCGGCCAGGATGCCGGAGCCGACGCCGAACACCGCGATGAGCACGAGCGTGTACAGCACGAGCATCAGCGTGATGCCGAAGCGCGGAGCGATCAGCTCGACCACGGGCGTCTTGTAGACGAAGGAGGTGCCGAGGTCTCCGGTGAGCACGCCGCCGACCCAGTACAGGTACTGGATCCAGATCGGCTGGTCGAGATGGTGCTCGGCCTTGATGGCGGCGATCATCTCGGGTGTGGGCCGCAGGCCGCCGGCGAGCGCGACGACCGGGTCGCCGGGCGTGAGCAGCACCGCCGAGAAGATGACGATGCTCGACAGGAACAGCGTCAGCAGGAGCCCGCCGAGCCTGCCGGCGAGCTGTCTGACCGTGCTGGCGTTCATCGTCATCCCCTCCCGTTCCCGTTGACGGCGGTCACTCGCCGCCGAGGCGCAGCGCCCAGGGGCTCGCGTAGGCGGCCACCGACGTCACGATCCCGGTGAGCTCGTTGCTCAGGAACGCCGTGTGGTACGAGCCTGCCAGGGTCACCTGCAGCTGATCAGGAGCGAAAACCTCCTGCGCCGCGATGTAGGCTTCCGCAGCCGCGACGGGGTCGGGTGTGGTGCGGGCGGCCTGGACCCCCGCGACCACCTCGGGCACGGCGTAGCCGCTCCAGTTGAAGATGCCCCCCTGGTCGGGCGGCAGCACGAACAGCTGCGGGTAGGTGAGCACTCCCGGAGTCTCGGTGTAGCCGCTCGTCGCCACGAAGTCGATGTTCTCGCGCGGCCCCGGATCGGGCAGGAAGATCGCGCCGAAGTCGGCCGCCTGCCGCTCGTCGATCTCGACGGTCAGGCCGATCTGCTCGGCGGCGCTCTGGACGATGGCGGCAGTCTGGGACAGCTCCTTGTTGCCTGCGGGGATCGCGATCCGCAGCGGCACGGAGGTGTCTTCGCCGGATTCCTCGACGAGCTTCTTCGCGCTATCGAGGTCCACGCGCGGCGCCTCGAGATCGTCGTACCCGTCCTGATAGTCCGCCGCCGCGGGCGAGCCCGACCACGAGAACGGTGCGACGAACGTGCTCTGGGGCTGGCCGAGCCCGTGCAGCACGGTGGCGATGTACTGCTCGCGGTCGATCGCGAGGCTGAGTGCCTGACGGATCATCGGGTTCGCTCCGGCACCGGACTCGCGGGTCGGGCCGAACGAGAACGACGCGGTGGACGGACCGATGACCAGGCGCCCGGTGTCGGAGGACGCGAACGCCTCACGGCTGCCCGGGGCGACGTTGAACGCGCCGTCGACCTCGCCTTCCAGGAGCGCGTTGGTGAGGGTGGTGCCGTCGGGGATGAACCGGAAGGTCAGCTGCTTCACGAGCGGGGCGCCGTCCCAGTACTCCTCGTTGGCGGTGAGCACGATCTCACGTCCCGGTGTCCAGCTCTCCAGCTCGAACGGGCCGGCGCACATCAGCTCGCCTCCCGAGGTGCCCAGCGCCGAGCCCTGGGCCTCGCTCACGGCCTTGCTGAGCACGGCCCCCGCGCCGCCCGAGAGGGCGTCCCGGAACGTGGAGTCGGGAGCGACGAAGCGGACCGTCACCTGGTTCTCGCCCGTGATCTCGATGCCGTCGGGCGCGACGAGGACGAAGGCCCCGTAGAACGCCGACGTGACGTCGGAGTGATGCCGTTCGAGGCTGTAGACGACGTCTTCGGGCGTCACGGGGGTGCCGTCCCAGAAGGTCACCCCAGGCCGGATGTCGATGACGAACGTGACGGGGTCGACCCAGTCCGCACTCTCGGCGATTCCGGCCTCGACCGTGAAGTCGGGCTGCACGCGCAACAGGCTGTCGCAGAGGTTGGGCTGCACGAAGTTGTAGTCGGCGCCCGGTACGAGCGAGCGCGGCTCGCCCTCGACGAGCGCCCAGGTGACCTCGTCGACCGCCGTCGTGGCCGCGGGAAGCGCGTCGACCAGCTCGATCGGGCCGGAGGTCGCGTCGCCGGTCGGCGACGCCTCGGTGTCGCGGGGGGTGCATCCCGCCAGCAGCACGAGCGCTGCGCCTGCTGCGGCGACCGCGGCGGCCTTGCCTCGGATTCTCATCTCGTTTCCTTTCGGGTCGGTCCCGCAGGACCACAGATCGCGACGTCGTCGGCGCGATCAAGGCGGTGGGGCATCAGCGCACCACGAAGACCCGGACGCACACCTGGCCGTCCTCGTCGCGCGCGAGCCCGATGAACTGGTGCTCGGCCAGCCAGCGGTGGGGTGCGGCATCCGTCTGGAACACCGGCGCAGTGCGGAAGTAGTACTCCTCCTCCGGCACGTTCTCGCCGGACTCCACCCGGGCCATCACGTCGGCCGACGCACGGTAGTAGCCGCGGTTGAGGATGTCGATCACGGCGCCGTCGTCCGCTCGCAGCAGATAGCGGGCTTCCAGCTGCGCCGTGCCGGAGCGCTCGACTGCCCAGTCGCCCCCGCCCGGCAGAACCTCACCGCGCAGCAGCGGACCTGCCACCGTGCCGCCCGAGATCGGAGTGAACGTCAGCTCTTCGTCGGCGCTGCGCCCGATCCGCAGGTGCGGCTCGATGTCGACGCGGATCTCGAAGGCGAATTCCAGGACGGGGTCATTCATGAGCGGGCCTCCTCGGCATGCGCGTCGGGCAGAACGGACAGGATGATGCGCAACGGCTCCGCGCCGCCGAGCGTGATGCGCTGCCGGTTGACCGCGGTGCCGACCGCGCCCCACGGCTCCTCTCCCGTCCCCGGCTGCGGGATGAACTCGGGGAAGTCGCTCGAGTGCACGAGCAGGCGCAGTCGGTGCCCCGCCCGCACGCGATACCCGAGCTGGCCGAGATCGATGTCGACGGGCGCCGGGTCACCGGCATCCGTCACATGCACCTGACCACGGGCGATGCGCAGGGCACTGCCGGACGGTGCCACGTCAAGCAGCCGGGCGAAGACGTCCATGACGGGGCCGTCGGACGACACGGATGCCGCGACCCGCACCGGCCCCGCGAGGTCGACGTCGCGTTGGAAGACCTCTGTGGTGAACGACAGCACGTCGGCCCGCGCGCCGAGCGCGGACTCGTCGGGCGCATACAGCAGGAAGGCGAAGGCGTTCGGCACACTCGACGGCACGAGGTCGTCGGGGTCGTGGAGCCACTCGAGGTCGGCGGAGCCATCCGGCATGTCGGGCGACAGACCGCCTTCCGGCGTGGCGTACAGCGTGCGTGCCGATGCGCCCGAGGGCGGCCAGGTGTCGCTTCGACGCATCCCCGGCGTACCCGCGAGATTCCAGCTCACCCGCGGGATGTCGGATGCCTGGCCGTGGCCCCGCACGAACACCTCGAAGAAGTCGACCGCGGGCTGCAGCATCCGTTCCAGCTCCGAACGGATCTGCTCGTCACTGCGCTCCTCCGTGCGCGCGGAGGCGGGGTCGTCGAGGTAGTAGGACTCGTGGTCCATCGACTCGATCCGCAGGAAGTGGTTGAGCGCCCACGCCGGTCGCTGCTCGATCTCGGCGACGTCGGCCCAAGAGAGCGGCGCGCAGTTGTCCCACCAACCGATCGTGTGGAGGGTCGGCACCGGGCGGGCGTCGAACGGGCTCTGCAGGGGGAAGCGCGGCAGATGCACCGCACGTGGGTACCACTGGTCGTACGAGAGCGAGCGGGCGCCAAGCTGCGCGACGACCTCCTCGGCCTGCGCACTGAACGGCCGGCGCGAGGGGTCGAGGTCCCAGAAGTAGGCATCCTGCGAGTGGAAGTAGGTGAGGGGGTACAGGTAGGTGATCGCCCACTCGACGCGGCGGGTGCGCTCCCCCGGCACGACGCGCACGGGCTCACCGAGCATCGTGCCGGTCACGCGCGGCGCGATGGCCTTGAGCGCGGGATGCTGCGACACGACCGCCGCCCACTGCGTATAGCCGTAGTAGCTGTCGCCCCACATCGCGACGCGGCCGTTCGACCAGGGCTGCTGCACGATCCAGTCGATGGTGTCGTAGCCGTCGTCGACCTCGTTCACGAACAGGAGCGCGTCGCCCTCGGAGCGGAACTTGCCGCGCACGTCCTGCGCGACGACGCGGTAGCCGCGCGCCGTGAAGTACTCGGCGATCAGCGGGATGAACGTGTACTCGCCGCTCTTGTCATAGGGCAGCCGGATCAGAACGGTGTCACCGGGATTGTGGTCGGGGACGGCGGGTGCGCCCGGGAGGTACACGTCGGTCGCGAGCCGCACGCCGTCGCGCATGCGCACGCAGCTCTCGCGGGCGGCGGGGCTGACGGGCGCTGGTCCGACATGCACGATCTCCGGCACGGGTGACTCCTCTTCGAGCTGATGGAAGCAACGGTAGGGATTCAGGTGTTCTTAGTCAAGTCTGACTAGACAATAAATCGACTAGGATCGTGTCCGAGGCGAAATGGAGGTTCCGATGGCCCGACCGTCCGTCGCAGAGGAGCGCACGCGGCAGATCGTCGACGCGACGATCCGCACCATCGCCGCGCACGGCATCACCGGCGCGAGCCTCGAGCGCATCGCCGAGGAGGCGGGGATGTCTCGCGGTCACGTCCGCCACTTCGTCGGCAACCGCGAGGAGCTCCTGCGCGAGAGCGCCCGCCGGTTCTACTACGACGACACCGAGGGCGAGTCGATCCTCCCTGTCGGGACGCGCGACGTCGCCGGCGCCCTCGACTTCCTGTTCAGCGCCGAGTTCGCCGCGCCGGGCAACGAGAACGCCGTCGTGCTCGGATTCGTGGAAGCCGCACGCTCGGACCCCGTGCTCGCGGGACTCCTCGTATCTGCCTACCAGGGCACGCATCAGGCCCTGGAAGTGCTGCTGACGGCGGAGTATCCCGGCGCCGAGGCGGGCGCCTGCGCATCTGTCGCTTACGGCGTCGTCGGCATCGCCCTGCACAACGTCTTCCTGAGCGACATCGCCTCGGCGGCCACGGGCACCGCGACCGCCCGCGCCGCCGCCGAACGGCTCATCGCGACACTGGGCTGACTCTGCGAGACCGCAGACGCTGTCGGCCGCGCCGCCTAGTCTCGTCTCATGCGCGGGTCTGCGGAGGCGGGATCATGAGCGACGGCGCGAGGGGCGGTCGTTGGGTGCTGCACGTCGACCTCGATCAGTTCATCGCCGCCGTCGAAGTGCTGCGCAACCCCACCCTGGCGGGCAAGCCCGTGATCGTCGGCGGTCGCGGAGACCCCGCCGAGCGGGCGGTGGTGTCGACGGCGTCGTACGAGGCGCGGCAGTACGGGGTCGGATCCGGGATGCCGCTGCGCATCGCCGCCCGCAAGGTGCCGGACGCGGTCATCCTGCCCGTCGATGCCCCGGCCTACCTGGCAGCGTCCGACGAGGTGATGGCGACGCTCCGCGAACAGCCCGGCGCGGTGGTGCAGGTGCTCGGCTGGGATGAGGCGTTCATGGGGGTCACGACGACCGACCCCGAGGCCTATGCACGACGGGTGCAGGCGGCGGTGCTCGATCGCACCCGACTGCACTGCAGCGTCGGCATCGGCGACACCCTGGTGCGGGCCAAGAACGCGACCGACTTCGGCAAGCCGCGGGGCGTCTTCCGGCTCACGGCGGAGAACTGGCTCGAGGTCATGGGCGACAAGCCGACGGCCGCGCTGTGGGGCGTCGGCTCGAAGGTGTCGAAGCGGCTCGCGCTCCTGGGCGTGACGACGGTCCGCCAGCTCGCCGGCGCGGACCCCGGCGCGCTGGCGGGCGAGTTCGGGCCGAAGATGGGCCCGTGGTACCGGCAGCTGGGTCGCGGTGCCGGCTCAGCGGTGGTGGACGACACCCCCTGGGTGGCGCGCGGACACAGCAAGGAGACGACCTTCCAGGTCGATATCGTCGACCCGCAGGAGATCGAGGATGCCGCACGCCGGCTGCTGGATCAGGTGCTCGACGAGGTGGCCGGCGACGACCGACCCGTCGTCGGCCTCGGGCTCAAGGTGCGCTATGCGCCCTTCCTGACGAAGACGTTCACGAAGAAGATCCCCACCACGTCCGACCGGGCGGTCGTCGTGGAGCGGGCGCTCGAGCTCGTGGCGAAGATCGAGCCCGGGCGCCCTATCCGCCTGCTGGGTCTGCGGGCCGAGATGGCGATGCCCGACGACGCCCGCGAAGGCCGCACCCCGACGCGCAGCGGGTGGTGACGACGCCCGCGGCCGCGGCGTGAAGCCCTCTGGTGCCGACCCCGCCGAGGGTGCATCATTCGGGTATCCGCCCCACGGACGGGGAGAGACGATGACCGCGTCGCGCCTGACGTTCGACGACCTCGAGCTGCGCTTCGACCGCGAGCAGGAGGGGACCTACCGCGTCGTCGTGACCTCGAGCGACGGCCCCGCCACCACCGGCACCTTCTCGCGTCCCTTCACCGACGAGGAGCTTCACGCCTTCGTGCAGCGCGTCGGCCTCGTCCGCAGCCGAAGCGCGAACCCCGACCGGGACGAAGAGATGCGGGCGTTCGGGGCACGGCTCTTCGACGCCGTGATGACCGACCGCGTCGGCGCGCTCTACGAGGCGGCCCAGTCGCGGGCGGATGCGAAGGATGACCGAGGGATGCGGCTGACCCTGCGCCTCTCGGGCGCCCCCGAGCTCATGCGGCTTCCGTGGGAGCTGATGTACCGGCATCCGCGTTTCATCGCGCAGTCGGAGCGGACCCCTCTCGTGCGCACCCTCGATCTGCCGTCGGCGCACAAGCCTCCCCCGCTCACCGGACCCCTGCGGATCCTCGGGATCATCAGCCACCCCTCCGGCTACGCGCAGCTCGACTCCGAACGCGAGCGCCGCAACCTCGAGGAGGCGCTCGGGCCGCTGCTGCGGAGCGGCCGCGCAGAGCTGACCTGGCTGGAACGGGCGACGATCGCCGAGCTGGAGCAGCGGATCGCCCAGCCCGACGAGGTCCACGTGCTGCACTACATCGGGCACGGGGCGTACGACGAGAAGACCGACGCCGGCATCCTCGTGCTCGAGACGCCGCAGGGACGTGCGGACGACGTCAGCGGCCAGCGACTCGGAACGATGCTCCAGGATGAGCGGAGCCTTCGACTCGTCGTCCTCAATTCCTGCGAGGGCGCCCGCACCTCGATCGTCGACCCGTTCTCGGGAGTCGCGACTCGCCTGCTGGAGTTCGACATCCCCGCTGTCGTCGGAATGCAGTTCGAGATCACGGACGCGGCTGCCATCGCGTTCAGCCGGAGCCTTTACACGGGAATCGCCAACGGCGCATCGATCGACGCCGCGATCGGGCCGGCGCGCCGGGCGATCGACGCCGCCGCCAGCAGCTCCGAGATCGGCACACCCGTGCTGTTCCTCCGAAGCAAGGAGACGCGCCTGTTCGACGGCGCCGCCCCTGTCGGGAAGGAGACCGGACACGACGTCCCGCCTGCACCCTCCCCGCCGGCCCCACGCCCGGACGGCGGCGGCGCCGGCTCCGGCGGCTCCGGCGGCGGCTCGCCTCCGCACGAGGTCACTCCCCCGGCGCCGTCGCCGCCGGTCGTCCGCCCGTCCCCTGACGGCGGCGGCACGAGCCAACCCGTACCGGGCGCGGTCCGTGCGCTCTGGGCTCTCATCGCCGTGCTGGCGGTGGCCGTGTTCGCGTTCTTCGCCTCGCTCGTCGCGCAGAACGTCTTCGGGGTGGACGTCCCGTGGATCCCGGGCACCGGCAGTTCGCAGGTCACGCCGTCGGACAACGCGCCGCCCGATCAGGCTCCCACGGAGGGCACGGTCCCCGACGTCGCCGGGGCGGCGGTCGACTTCGCCATGTCCGCGCTGCGTGACGCCGGGTTCGACAACGTGGCCGTCGAATACGTCGACTCGGCCCAGACCGGCAACACCGTGGTCGCGACCGACCCGCCGGCCGGCACGACCCTCGGCTTCGACCAGCTGATCACGGTGCAGATCTCGAACGGCTTCGGCTGACGGGCACTGCCAGAGCCTGTCACCGCCGTGCGCCGCCCCGTAGCGTGGAGGCATGGCTGACATCCGTGCGGAGGTGAAGGAGTTCCTGAGCTCGCGCCGCGCGCGGCTGACGCCCGAGCAGGCGGGCCTGCCGGCCTACGGCGGCAACCGGCGGGTCGCGGGCCTTCGCCGCGAAGAGGTGGCGATGCTCGCCGGCGTCTCGGTCGACTACTACGTGCGCCTCGAGCGCGGCAACCTCGCGGGTGCCTCGGAAGGCGTGCTGGACGCCGTGGCGCGCACCCTCCAGCTCGACGAGGCGGAGCGGCAGCACCTGTTCGATCTCGCGCGCGCCGCCGGGCCCGCCCGCAGGTCGGCCCGCCGCGCGCCGTCGGTCGTACGGCCCGCCGTGCGACAGGTGCTCGACGCGTTCACCGAGGCACCGGCGTGGGTGCGCAACGGCCGGCACGACATCCTCGCCGCCAATCTCCTGGCCCGCGCGCTGTACTCACCCGTCTTCGACGATCCACGCCGGCCGGTGAACACCACGCGCTTCGCGTACCTCAATCCGGCGGCCCGTGACTTCTGGCGCGACTACGACCAGATCACGCACGACTCCGCGGCGATGCTCCGCATGGAGGCCGGTCGCAGCCCGCACGACCCCGAACTCATCCGGCTGGTCGGAGAGCTCTCGACGCAGAGCGAGCTCTTCCGCGAGCGCTGGGCGTCCCGCGACGTGAAGTTCCACCGCAGCGGCCTCAAGCGGCTGCACCATCCGGTGGTCGGGGATCTCGATCTGAACTACGAATCCATGGAGCTCCCCAGCGAGCCCGGGCTGGTGCTGAACGTGTACACCGCCCCGGCCGACTCGCCCTCCGCGGACGCCCTGAAGCTCCTCGCGTCCTGGGCCGCCACGCAGGCCGCCGAATTCGCCGCAGCCGATGCGACCGCCGCCGAAGCGGATGCCCCCGGGAGCGTCAGACGGGCATGACCACCAGCGTCGTGGCCGCGGCATCCGGTCCGGTGATCGGCCGGACGTACGCGACGCCGTAGCGGTCGTACTTCGCGTGGAGCGCGGCATCGAGCGCGGCGCTCACCGCGGGGTCGGCGAGCGAGAACGTCACGTCCTTCTCCACGCCGCCCGCCGCCACCCGCCCGACGCCCGCGCGCAGCGCGCGTCGGAACCAGCCGTTCTCGGGGCCGTGGGCGGACCGCACGTAGAGCGCGTCGCCGACGGCTGCGTGCCAGATCGTCACCGGCGGCCGCAGCGACCCGTCCGGCCGGCGCGACGAGATGCGCAGCTCGGTGGCGCCGCCGATGCGGCGGAGATCCGCGGCATCCCACGCCGTCACGATGCGTCCTCGGCTGTCGGTGTCTGTGTGCCCGCGCTCATGTGTCTCGCTTCCGTTCCCCTCAGAGTCCGACCATAGCCATGCCGGCGTCGTCGTAGCGGTTGCCCGCGACGGCTGCGGCGAGCGCGTCGAGGGTCGAGATGTCGTCCGCCGACAGCGCGACGGCGGTCGCCCCGGCGTTCTCGTCGACGCGCTCGCGCCGGCGTGTGCCGGGGATCGGGACGATGGACGGATGCCGCGACAGCAGCCAGGCGAGAGCCACCTGGCCGGGCGTCGCCCCGCGCGCCGCGGCGACCCCGCGCACCCCGTCGACGACGGCCTGGTTGGCGCGGAGGTTGTCGGGCTGGAAGCGCGGCACCCGGCCGCGGATCTCGTCGGCGCCGAACCTCGCGTCCGTCCCGACGTCGCCGGTGAGGAAGCCCTTGCCGAGCGGGCTGAAGGGCACGAAGCCGATGCCGAGCTCGACGCACGCCGGCAGCACCTCGGCCTCGGGGTCGCGGGTCCACAGCGAGTACTCGCTCTGGACGGCGGTGACCGGGAACGCCGCGTGCGCGCGCCGGATGGTCGCAGCGCCGGCTTCGGAGAGGCCGAAGTGCTTCACCTTGCCCGCTGCGACCAGCTCGCCGACCGCGCCGGCGACGTCCTCGATGGGCACGTCAGGGTCGACGCGGTGCTGGTAGAAGAGATCGATCGCCTCGACGCCGAGCCGCTGCAGCGATGCGTCGGCGACGCGGCGGATCTGCTCGGGCCGCGAGTCGGTGCCGACCATCCTGCCGTCGACGATGTCCCACCCGAACTTCGTCGCGACGACGACCTGCTCGCGGATGGGCGCGATCGCCTCACCGACCAGCACCTCGTTGTCGTAGGGTCCGTAGACCTCGGCGGTGTCGATGAAGGTGACGCCGTGATCCACTGCGTGGCGGAGGACCCCGATCATGTCGTCGCGGTCGCCGGGGTTCGGGCCGTAGCTCATCGACATGCCCATGGCGCCGATGCCGACCGCCGAGACCTCCAGGCCCTGGCCGAGCTTCCTGGTGTGCATGAATCCTCCTCGTGCCGCGGAGCGCTCGTTGGCGGCATCCTCCATCCCACTCCGTTCAGCCTGCCCCGGGGAGTCCCTCGCGTGACAGGTACCGCGAGAACCCCTCGCGCGGGCTCAGGGCAGGTCCGCGAGCGCCCGGTGCACGGACGCGACGGCGCTGGATCCCTCGCCGACCGCGGCGGCCACGCGCTTCATCGATCCGCGGCGGACGTCGCCGGCGGCGAACACGCGCGGAACGGACGTCTCGAACGGCAGCGGTTCGCGGCCGAGGCCCTGCCAGCGTTCGAGGGACTGCACCGACACGTCGGTGCCGGTGCGGAGGAATCCGTCGGCGTCGCGGTCGAGGTCCGCGAGCCACGACGTCGCCGGCTCGGCGCCGATGAAGCAGAACAGTCCCCTCGCCTCGACGTCGCCGATGGAGTCGATGCGCACGCGCTCGAGAGACGACGAGCCGTCGAGCCCGACGACCCGCGACCGGGTGTGCACGTCGACCCGTGGCTCCTCGAGGAGCCGGTCCACCAGGTACGACGACATGCGCGTGCCGAGGTCCGACCCCCGCACCACGAGGTGCACCGGGCAGCCGTTGGCGGCGAGGTAGAGCGACGCCTGGCCGGCGGAGTTCGCGCCGCCGACCACCACGACGGGCGACTCGAACACCTGGCGCAGCTCGAGCGGAGTCGCGGCGTAGTAGATGCCCGCGCCCTCGAACTCGCTCCAGCGGTCGAGGTCGAGCGTGCGATACGCCGCGCCCGACGTGACGATCGCAGTACGGGCGCGGATGACCCGGCCGTCGGTGAGGGTGATGTCGAGGTCGTCGCCCGCGGGGCGGAGGTCGACGGCCTCGCACGGCGCGTACACGCGGACGCCGAACTTCAGCGCCTGGAGGGACGCCTGACCGATGAGGTCGCCGCCGCTCACGCCGAACGGGAACCCGAGGAAGTTCTCGATACGCGAGGTCGCCGCCGCCTGGCCGCCGGGGGCGACGGCGTCCAGCAGCACGGTGCTGAGGCCCTCGGATGCCCCGTAGATGGCCGCGGCCAGGCCCGCCGGTCCGCCGCCGATCACCACCAGGTCGACGACCTCGTCGGCGCGGGCCTGATAGCTGAGCCCGAGGCGCTCGGCGACGGCGCCCGGAGTGGCCCGCGCCATCGGCTCGCCCTGGATGAAGGCCACCGGGAGGTCGTCGAGCGTGATGCCGTGCTCGCCGAGCGGTCCGAGGTCGCCGGGCGGCAGCTCGATCGCGGTATGGGCGAGGTCCACGCGCTCGGCGAAGCGGCGAAGCGTCATGAACTCTCGCGACGAGCGGGGGCCGACGAGCTTCAGCGTGAGGGCCGCCGGCCCGCGACGCAGCATCTCGCGCCGCGCCCACAGCGCGTGCAGCACGATGTCGCACAGCTCGTCGTCCTCGGCCATCAGCAGGCGCAGCCGGGCGCGGCTGACCCGCAGCATCCGTCCCGCGACCGACGCCCGCGCCGACAGGAACGCGCCCTGGCCGTTGAGCAGGCCCAGCTCGCCGACGAAGCTGCGCGGCCCCATCCGGCCGATCGGCGTCTCGCCGACCCACCCGAAGGAGACGCGCACGAGCTCGATCTCGCCGGAGTCGACGAGGATCAGGTCGTAGTCGAGGTCGCCCGCCTCGAACAGGTACTCGCCCTCGGCGACCTCCTGCGGCTCGCCGAACGCGAGCAGACGGCTCCACTGCGCATCGGTGAGGGGCGGCTTCATCATCCGCTCGAGATCGGCCTGCGTCATGCTCGAACCACCCATGGAATGAACCCCTCGATCGTCAGTGGATCAGCGTGCGCCAGTCGGCCGGCACCCTGCCCGCCGGTCCGGGCGTCGGCTGGGTCAGCGGGCGAGCCTCGGGCGGGGCGAGCGGGGGCCCGTCGACGTAGTCCCCGGCGACATAGTCCCAGAACCAGCTCTCCCCCGGCTCGAAGCTGCGGACATAGCGGTGCCCGGTGGAACGGAAGTGCGCCGTCGCGTGCTGCGCCGGCGAGGTGTCGCAGCATCGGATCCCGCCGCACACCGCGCATCTCCGCAGGTGCACCCACCAGCCGCCGACGGCGTCGCAGTCGGCGCAGCCCTCGCCCGAGGGCGCACGGGTGGGGTCGATCTCGTCCAGGCTCATACGCCTTGCTCTCCTCACGCACGTTCCGTCGGTGCCGATGCTAACGCGCCCCAGCGGCGCCGCGCCCCTGCGAGAGAGATCGGCCCGCGAGGGCCGAGGACCTCCGCGGCTGTGCGAGTCTGACGTGATGGCAGAGGTCTTCCGCGACGCCCTCGGCATCCCCCACATCCGCGCGCGCGACGTCGGCGACCTGGCCGAGGCCCAGGGCGAGGTGACCGCGCGCGACCGCGGTTGGCAGATCGAGGTGGCGCGTCTGCGCGCGTCCGGCAGGATGTCCGAGCTGATCGGGGAGGCGGGGATCGCGTGGGACGTGTTCGCGCGGCGTGCGCGCCTGGACGACACCGCCCGCCGCGCGTACGCGCGGCTCGATCCCGACAGCGCCGAGTTCGTCCGCCGGTACGCCTCCGGCGTCCGGCGCGGGATGGCGACGACGGGCGGTGCGGCGGCCGAGTTCCGCAGCCTCGACGAGGCGTTCACCGACGCCCGCCCCCTCGAGCCGTGGGAGGACCACGATCCGCTCGGCGTGCTGCACGCCGCTCATGCGCTGTTCTCGCCGCTGCCGGTGCTGCTGTCGCGCGAGCACGTCGCGGCGACCCTCGGAGAGGAGTGGGTCGATGTCTTCGCCGGCTACGGAGACCTCGGCGAGGAGGCGGTGTCCACCTCGGGAAGCAATGCGTGGGCGCTCCACGGCGCGAGGACCGGCAGCGGGATGCCGCTCCTCGCCGGCGACCCGCACCGCACGTTCGAGCTGCCCGGCGTGTACCACCAGGTCCGGCTCGCCTGCCACGAGTTCGACGTCGTCGGCCTGACCTTCCCCGGAGTGCCGGGCGTGCAGCACTTCGGCCACACCGGCGACGCCGCCTGGGGCGTGACCAACGCGATGGCCCACAGCGTGGACGTGTTCCGCGAACATCTGCGCCGGACGGCGGACGGCTGGGAGTCGCTCGGCCCGGACGGCTGGCGCACGGCGGACGTGCGGCGTTCGCTCGTGCGGGTGCGCGGCGGCGCCGACGTCGAGGTCGAGGCGATCGAGACGGAGCGCGGCACGATCGTGTCGGACGTGTGCGAGCGCGACGGCGAGCTCGTCGGATGGAGTGTGCACATGCCCGCGCGGGCGGGTGCAGACGTCGGCGCCTCGGCGCTGCTCGGCCTCCTGCGCTCCCGCAGCGCGGACGACGTGATGGCCGCCTTCTCGTCGTGGGTCGACCCGGTGAACCGGGTCCTCGCTGCCGACCGGACGGGGACGGTGCTGTCCGCCACGGTCGGCGTGACCCCCGACCGGGCGCGCGGCGAGCGGCGCCGCGCGCTCGACGGCGCCACCGCCCGTCCGGCGCCGAACCGGCCGCCGGCCCCGGTGGTGCGCGTGACCGACAGCGCGGTCGACGCCAACGAACGCCCCGCCCGCTCCGACGTCGACCTGGGGTGGGCGTACCCGCCGCCGCATCGGGCGTCGCGCATCCGGCGACTCCTGGAGGAGCGGCGGCCGCGCACGGCGGACGAGTTCGCAGCGGTCTGGGGCGACACCGCGGGCGGCTCGCTGGCGGCCGCGCTCCTGGCCGCGTTCCGTCCGCCCGACCTCTCGCCCCGCGCGTCGGCGGCGCTCGAGATGTTGCGGGCATGGGACGGGCGGATGGATGCCTCCTCCGTCCCCGCCGGCCGGTACGCGGCCTGGCGCGCCGGCGTCGCACGCCGCGTCGCGGCGCATTCCGCGCTGGCGGCGCTCCGCGCGCCGCACCCGTTCGGCCGCGTGTTCGACGCGTGGATCGGTCGGGACGTCCAGGTCGCCGCCGCGCTGCCGCGACTGCTCGACCACCCCGCCCTCGCCGGTGAGATGCCGGGGATCGTGACCGAGGCGTGGGAGGAGGCATCCGTCGCCCCGGCATGGGGCGAGCCGCACCGACTTCTCCCGGCGCACGTGCTCTCCGCCGTTCCCGGCGTCGACGCCCCGGATGCCGGGCTCGCAGTGGAGCTTTCGGGGGACGCGGAGACGGTGCGGTGCACGGGGTCGACACCGGGCGTGACCCATCGCGGCTGGCGCGGCTCGGTCGCGCGATGGGCCTGGGACCTGGCGGACCGGGAGCGGAGCCTGTGGAGCGTGCCGTTCGGCGCGTCGGGAGACCCGCAGTCCCCGCACTACGCCGACCAGCTGCCGGGCTGGGCCGCCGTGCAGCCTGCGCGCGTCGTCACCGACTGGTCGCGCCTGACGCCCGACGCGGCGACCGGAGCGTGAAGCGCCGCGGCGGGCGGCTGACCGGTCAGGCCGCCGCCACCGCGAACGCGGGAAGGTCGAGGGCTCGCTCGCGCGCCGATTCGACGGCGGCGCGGACCGCTCCCAGCGACACGATGTCCGCGCCCAGCGTCGACGCGACGATCTCGGGGACCGGCAGGTCGAGCTCTCGGGGCAGCGCGGCGCGGGCGGCCTCGATCACCGGCGCCGCCCCCGCCGCGACGGCCCCGGAGACGATGATGCGACGCGAGTCGAAGAAGCTGCCGAGCACGCCGGCCACGACGGCGAGCGTCTCGCCCACCTGACGGGCGACGGCGAGCGCCGCGTCGTCACCCTCCGCGGCGAGCGCGAGCACCGTCTTGCCGTCGATCCTGTCGTCCGGCAGCTTCCGCAGCCCGCTCGTGGCGGTCACCGAGCCGTCGGCCAGCGCACGCCGGGCCAGGTCGGCCGCGCGATAGCCGAGACCCCACGCGCCCTCGACGCCGGCGACATGATCGAACGCCACCATCTCGGCCGCCCCGCCGTGCGCACCGCGGAGCGGCCGGCCGTCCACCCAGACACCGGCGCCGAGACGCTCGCCGGCAAGGAGCGTGACGAAGTCGTCGTACCCGACCGCCGCACCCACCGCGCGCTCGGCCACCGCGGCGAGGGATGCGTCGTTCTCCACGCGCACGAGCGGAGCCCACGCACCGAAGAGGCCGGCGAAGTCGGGGTTCATGCGCCGCCAGAAGTCGTCCCGATGCGGCGGTGAGGCGCCGTCGCGATCCACCGGCGCCGGCACGCCCACGCACAGGGCTGCGACGGCGGATCGCCCCATCCCCGCCGCCGCCAGCGCCTCGTCCACGACGCGCGCGGCGTCGCGCCGCCGGCCGTCGGGCGAGTCCTCGTCCGGACCCACCTCGAGACGGCGCACCGTATGCGCTTCCCCGCGCAGGTCGGCCACGGTCGCCGTGAGGTGGGCGCGTCCCGCGTCCACGCCGATGACGCACCCAGCGTCGCTGCGGAACGCGAACCGCCTGGCTGGCCGCCCCTTCCGGTAGTCCCCCGCCGCGCGCGCATTGGGGAGCTCGGCCAGCAGCCCGCGCTCCACGAGTTCGCCGATGACGTCGATGGCGGTCGACCGGGTCAGGCCGACGCTCTCGATCACGTCGGATGCGGTGAACGCCTCGGCATCCCAGGCGAACCCGAGCACCGCGTCGAGGCTCGCGCGGCGGAGCGTCGTGGCAGTCAGCAGCGGTTGTGACGTCAAGGGGTTGACCTTTCGCGGGTTCTTTCTGCATTATGGTCCACAACAACTTGATTCGATGCCTAAATCTACTCATCGAAGCAAAGTGGCTCCGACCTCACGGAAAAGGACAACGTCGTGCCTGCAGCATCCGTCACCGTCCGCCGCGCCTGCGCGGCCGTCGCCGCCCTCGCGCTCCTCGGCACGTCGCTGGCCGCGTGCGCCGGCGCGTCGTCCGGCCCCGCCGAGGTGCGCTTCCACCTCAGCAAACCTGAGGCCATCCCCTACTTCCGCGATCTGATCAAGGAGTACAACGCCGGCCAGGACGAGGTCGAAGTCGTCTTCGACACCTCCTCCAACCTGCAGGCGGGATTCCTCCGCGGGAACCCGCCCGACCTCGGCCTGCTGAACTACAACATGGAGATGGCCCGCTTCATGGAGCGGGGCGCGCTCAGCGACCTCGGCGACATGCCGGAGGCGGATCGGATCCTCCCCGAGGTGCAGGACCTGGTCGACCAGTACGCCACCTACCCTGGTCGCACCAGCGTCCTGCCGTACTCGGTGATGGCGGCATCGGTCATCTACAACAAGCGCATCTTCGAGGAGCAGGGGCTCGAAGTGCCCACCACGTGGGACGAGCTCATCGCCGTCTGCGACGCCCTCCAGGCGGCCGGCATCACACCGTTCTACGCCACCTTCAAGGATCCGTGGACCGTCGGTCAGGGGTGGTTCGACTACACGGTGGGCGGCGAGATCGACGTGGCCGAGTTCTACGAGCAGATGAACGAGCTCGGCACCGAGGTCGGCCCCGACTCCCCGGTGTCGTTCCAGAAGACGATGCTGGACCCGGTCGACCGGATGGTGCAGCTCACCGAGAACTACACGAACGAGGATGCCGCCAGCCGCGGGTACGGCGACGGCAACCTCGCCTTCGCCAAGGAGGAGGCCGCGATGTACCTGCAGGGGCCGTGGGCGTTCGGTGAGATCGACAAGACCAACCCCGATCTGGATCTCGGCACCTTCCCGCTGCCGATGACCGACGACCCCGCCGACAACAAGGTCCGCGTCAACATCGACCTCGCCGCGTGGATCCCCGAGGCGTCCGACCAGAAGGAGGG
Organism: Microbacterium sp. CCNWLW41; assembly: GCF_037083505.1. Taxonomy (NCBI): domain Bacteria; kingdom Bacillati; phylum Actinomycetota; class Actinomycetes; order Micrococcales; family Microbacteriaceae; genus Microbacterium; species Microbacterium sp. CCNWLW41. The sequence goes on along the minus strand of NZ_JBAOJP010000001.1, from coordinate 1,359,016 downwards.
GGCGCGGGACTTCCTGAGCTACCTCTTCCAGAAGGAGGTCATGGACGAGTACAACGCGGCCTTCCTCGGCTACGGCACCACGACCGACTCCGCCCCCGTCACCGACGAGCGCATCCTCGGGATGAAGGAGTACTACGACGCCGCGCAGTTCTACCAGGGCGCCTCGAAGGCGATCCCGCTGACCATCCCCACCGACAACTACATGCAGGGCATCGTGACCGGCGCCGACCCCGAGCGCACGCTCGCGAGGCTCGACGCCGACTGGGCCCGACTGGCGCTGCGCCAATAGCGCGATACGAGAGGAACGCACTCATGGCAACCACCACGGCCGCCGTCACGGCGCCGAACACGGGCCGGCGCTCCGGCGCGGCGACGACGCCGCGCACGCGCCGAAAGGTGGACGGGGTCTACTACCTCTTCCTCCTGCCCGCGCTGATCCTGTTCACGCTGGCGATCACGATCCCCGCGGTCATCGGCATCTTCTTCAGCTTCACCAACTCCATCGGCTTCGGCGACTGGGAGTTCGTCGGCATCATCAACTACGTCGCCGTCTTCACCGACCCGGCGATCCTGCAGAGCTACGTCTTCACGTTCGGCTTCGCCGCCGTGACCGTCGTGGTCGTCAACGTCCTCGCCTTCCTCCTCGCGGTCGGGCTGGTCTCGCGGGTGCGTCTGAAGACGGGGCTGCGGACGATCTTCGTGATCCCGATGGTGATCTCGGGCATCATCATCGCCTACGTCTTCAACTTCCTGTTCTCCAACTCCGTGCCCACGCTCGGCCAGCTGTGGGGCATCGGGTGGCTGAGCGAGAGCATCCTCGCCAACCCCGACCTCGCCTGGATCGCGATCGTCATCGTCACCGCGTGGCAGGCGATCCCCGGCACGCTCCTCATCTACATCGCGGGGCTCCTGTCGATCCCCGGCGACGTCTACGAGGCGGCCGACATCGACGGTGCCGGCAAGTTCCAGCAGCTGACGCGCATCACGCTGCCGCTCGTCGCCGGCTATGTCGTGATCAACCTCATCATCGGCTTCAAGGACTTCCTCAACGCCTACGACATCATCGTGGGCCTCACCAACGGCGGTCCCGGCACCGCGACGCGCAGCATCGCGATGACGATCTTCACCGGCTTCTCCGGCGGCGACTACGCCTATCAGATGGCCAACGCGACGATCTTCTTCCTCATCGCGCTCAGCCTGGCCCTTCTCCAACTCCGTCTCACTCGCGGAAGGAACGTCTTCTGATGACCACGCAGCCCGCCCTCGCCGTCGAGGACATGACCGCCGAGCGCGTGCTCGCCGGCGACGAGGCTCGAAAGCCCGCCCGCTCCCGCTTCGCGATGGAGCGCGTCAACTGGCCGGGCACGATCGTGCTCGCCCTCTGCGCCATCACGGTGCTCGTTCCGCTGTACGTGACGGTGATGATGGCGTTCAAGACGCAGTCGCAAGCCGTCGACGGCAACGCCTTCACGTGGCCGTCACCGTGGAGCATCGAGGGATTCGTGACGGCATGGGAGCTGACGAACTTCCCGCGCGCGTTCCTCATCTCGCTGCTGATCACGGTCTTCACGGTGGGCGGCACGATCATCCTCGCGGCGCTCGCCTCGTTCGCCATCTCGCGCAACTGGGACCGGAAGCTCTTCCGCTACTCGTTCTACTACCTGCTCGCGGCGATGTTCCTGCCGTTCCCGGTCGTGGCGCTTCCGCAGATCCAGCTGACGGGCCTCACCGGGCTCGACAATCCCGCCGGCGTGATCATCCTGAAGATCATGTTCCAGCTGAGCTTCAGCATCCTGCTGTTCACGGCGTTCCTGCGCTCGATCCCCGCCGAGCTGGAGGAGAGCGCCCGCATCGACGGCGCCAGCACCAATCAGACGTTCTGGCGGCTCATCTTCCCGCTGCTGGCCCCGATGAGCGCCACGGTCGGCATCTTCGCCTTCCTGGCCTCGTGGAACGACTTCATGATGCCGTCGCTCATCATCTCCGACCCGGCGCTGCAGACGCTGCCGGTGGTGCAGAACATCTTCCAGACGCAGTTCAGCAACAACTACAACGTGTCGTTCGCCTCGTACCTCATGGCGATGGCGCCGGCCATCATCGTCTACCTCTTCACCCAGCGATGGGTCGTCGAGGGCGTCACCCAGGGAGCCGTGAAGGGCTGAGCCCGCGGCACCCCCAACCGAGCACACCAGCACTTCGAAAGGAAACCCGTCCCCGTGACGACAGCAGCGCGCACCGCACCTTGGACCTCGAACCAGAACGACGCCCAGCTCCCCGCCTGGTGGCGACAGGCCGTCGTCTACCAGGTGTACCCGCGGAGCTTCGCCGATGCGAACGGCGACGGCATCGGCGACATCCGCGGCGTGACCTCCCGCGTGCCGTACCTGAAGGAGCTCGGCGTCGACGCAGTCTGGCTGAGCCCGTTCTACCCGTCGGCCCTCGCCGACGGCGGGTACGACGTCGCCGACTACCGTGACGTCGACCCCCGGCTGGGCACGCTCGACGACTTCGACGAGATGCTCGAAGCCCTGCACGGCGCGGGCATCAAGGTGGTCGTCGACATCGTGCCGAACCACACGTCAGACCAGCACGCGTGGTTCCAGGAGGCCCTCGCCGCCGGCCCCGGCTCGGCCGCCCGCGCCCGGTACATCTTCCGCGACGGCACGGGCCCCGGCGGCGCGGAGCCGCCCGCGGACTGGGTGTCGGTGTTCGGCGGATCGGCGTGGGAGCGCGTGCCCGACGGGCAGTGGTACTTCCACAACTTCGCCAAGGAGCAGCCCGACCTCGACTGGTCGAACCCCGAGGTGCGCGCCGACTTCGTGAAGACGCTGCGCTTCTGGTCGGACCGCGGTGTCGACGGGTTCCGCATCGACGTGGCGCACATGCTCACGAAGGACTTCGTCGACCCGCTCCCCTCGCAGGCCGAGCTGGACGCGATGCCCCGCGACGGAAACCACCCGATGATCGATCGCGACGACGTGCACGAGGTGTACGCCGAGTGGCGCGAGGTGTTCGACTCGTATGACCCGCCGCGCACCGCCGTGGCCGAGGCCTGGGTCGAGCCGTCGCGCATCCCGCTGTACGCACGCGCCGAGAGCCTGGGCCAGGCGTTCAACTTCGACCTGCTCGAGGCCGACTTCGACGCCGCCCAGTTCCGTCGGATCGTCGGCGACAACCTCGCTCTCGCCGCGAAGTCGGGGTCGTCGACGACGTGGGTGCTGTCGAACCACGACGTGGTTCGTCACGCCACGCGGTACGGCCTTCCGGACGCCGAGCGCGACGAGAAGGGTCGTCCGACGCGCAAGCACGGCAACGAGTGGCTGCTGTCGGGTGGGACGACGCCGGTGCTCGACCGCGAGCGGGGTCTGCGCCGCGCCCGCGCCGCGTCGCTGTTCGTGCTGGGGCTGCCGGGTTCGGCGTACGTCTATCAGGGCGAGGAGCTGGGCCTGCACGAGGTCGCGTCGATCCCCGAGTCCGAGCGCCAGGATCCCACGTTCTTCCGCAGCCCCGGCGAGGACATCGGGCGTGACGGATGCCGCGTCCCGCTGCCGTGGTCCGTCGAGGGCTCGTCGTTCGGCTTCGGCTCGGGCGGTGCGCACCTGCCGCAGCCCGCGTGGTTCGCCGAGTACGCCGTCTCGACGCAGGACGGCGACCCCACCTCGACGCTCGCGCTGTACCGCCAGGCGCTCGCGTTGCGCCGCCTGCTGCAGACCGAGGAGTCGCTGCAGTGGATCGAGACCGGCCGTGACGACGTCCTGGCCTTCCGCCGCCCCAACGGCTGGACCGTGGTGACCAACTTCGGGCAGACGCCGTATGCGCTTCCCGCCGACGGCGCGCGGTCGCTGTCGAGCCGTCACTTCGAGGGTGACGAGCTTCCGCCCGAGACCACCGTCTGGCTCACGGGCGCCTGATCAGGGGCCTGCTCCGCGCGGGGCGCGCTCAGGCCGATGAGCACCGCCGCGGCGAGAGCCACCGCCGAGATGCGGGGTGAGAACCCGGTCAGCCCGGACGCGAGAAGGGCGAGCGCAGCCACCTGCAGCCAGCGGTCGCCGAGTCGCCACGGCCGGCTGCTGCGCAACGCGAGGACGATCACGGCGACGGCGAGTCCGAGACCGACGAGACCGTACTCCAGCGTCCACTGCAGGATCTCGTTGTGGGCGGACGTCGTGACTCGCGAAGCGGGCGACGCGATCCGGAACGCTGCGGCGGGTGCACCCTCGCCGGTGATCGGAGCCGCGGCGATGCGCTGCAGCGCCTCGAGCCAGAGGTGGGGGCGGTCCTCATTCGGCTCCACCGCCGTGCGCCAGAGCACGACGGCCGTCCCGACCCCGAGGGTGGACACGACGAGGACGTGGCGGGCGCGGGCACTGCCTACGGCCGACCGACCCGCGCCCGCCCGCCACCGCGCGGTGCGGAGAGCCAGCCACGCGCAAACGACGATGGCCCCGATCAGGATGGCGGTCCGGCTGCCGGTGGCGAGGATGGCCGCGACCTGCAGCAGGAGGGCCGCCGGCAGGAGGCGTCCGCCACGCCGCCGCTCGATCTCGCGGAGGGTGACGATCGACGTCGCCACGAGCAGGATGCCCAATCCGTTGGGGAAGCCGAGAAGCCCCTCGGCTCTGGCGGGGCCGGATGCGGACCCGGCGGCGAGCACCGCCCACGAGACGAGCGCGATCGCTGCCTGCAGCGATCCGACGACGACCAGGCCGGCCAGGAGCATCTCGCGCTCCGAGCTGCGCATCCTGCCGACGACGATGACCGTGAGAGTCACGAGGACGACGAGGATCGGGACTCGAACGCTCTCCAGCGACCAGCCCGTGCGCAGCGGTCCGTTCGCGATCAGCCACACGATCACCGCGCCGATCGCGGTCCACAGTGCCGGGTCCCGCCGGGGCCAGGCCCGCGCGACGACGACGGCAGCGACGAGCAGCCCGAGCAGCACGGCCAGGTCGCGGAGGTCGGTGGCGCCCCGCGTCGCGACGGCCCACGCGATCGCCGTCAGCACGAGGCAGGCCGTCATGACTCACCGTCCCTCGCGCGTCCCGCCGGCCGGACGTCAGCGGCGTCGTCTTCGACCGCGTCATCCCCCTCGTCGTGCTCGTCGGCCGCAGCCTTCTTGTTCGAGCGGTTGCGCAGCATCGCCCACAGCCCGATCGCACCCGTGATGACTGCGATGATCGCGCCCAGCACCGTCACCGGGCCACGGATCACCTCCCACACGGGCTCCGGCGGATCCTCGGCCCGCGCGGCGATGGTGCGGGGCACGTCCCGACTCAGCTCCTGACTTCCCGCCGTGCCGCCGACGTGAACCGTGAAGACGAGGGAGACCGGACCCGCTTCCTCTGGGATCACGGTCCAGTGGCGCTCCACGACATCGTCGTCGGCGGTTCCGGCGGCCGCTCTCGCTACCGCCTCCGCCGGCAGGATCGTCACCCTCACGGAGTCCTCCGCGGCCGTCAGGCCGATGTCCGCGCTCACCGTGTCACCGTTGCCCGCCATCGACAGCGTCGCGGAGACGTCGTGCTCCCGTCCCACCGTCATGTCGTCCGGGACGTCCGTCTCCATCGCAGCGACCGATGACACCACCTCCTCGAAGTCCACCTGCGCCGGATGGACCTGCACCGTGACGGCGACGGGGGCGTTGATGTCGCTCAGCTCCTGCCGGACGCCGTTGACGAACGCCTGCGGGATGATCTGCACGTTGAGCTTCTGCTCGCCGGCGATCAGCGGTGTCACGTCCCACGTCCAGGTGAGGGCGAAGCCGCCCTCGGGTCGCGCCGTCCCCGCGTTGAGGAACATCACCGACGGCGAGGTGGGCGTGATCGCGAAGGCGTCGGGCGACTCCGCCGTGAGCGCGGCGGCGTTGCTCTGCGCGACCTGGATGGTGAAGAGCTCGGGGTCATCGACCGGTGCGTCGTAGATCAAGGTCGCATGGAACGGCAGCGTCTCGAACTGCGTGACCTCGGCCGCGCCGAACCCTGCGTCGATGTCGGCGGGGATGAGAGCCTCGGCGAACGTGTCGACGTCCAGATCGGGGTACGCCGCCAGGTAGAGCGGCATCGCCGCCGTCGGCAACGCGATCGCGAGCGCGGTGGCTCCCGCGACGATCAGCCCTGTGCGCCACCAGCGCGCGTGCGTGGATTCGCCATTCATCAGCCCCTCCCTCGAGCGCAGTCGCCCAGGGGTGATGGCCGCCATGTTAGCCCCGGCCTGCCACAGCCGCCAGGGGGCGCCCTCGCCCGCAGTTCCGCTGCCCGACTCCTACGAGGTGCGCCCGGGCGGGGGTGATACGGGTGGGACCGTCGACGACGGTACGGATGCCGCGGCCGCGAGTCCGCGGCATCCGTTCCCGTCTGGATGCGCCGGTCAGGGCATGCGCTCGAAGATCTCTCGTGCGCGCAAGGAGCGGACCCTCGTCACCGGACGGGTGGCCAGCACGATCTTCCCCCTCGCGTGGAGCTTCGCCAGGTCCTCGAAAGCGTCGACGATGTCGTCGATCGGGTACAGCCCCGACACGAGCAGGCGGAACGCCCCGGCCGCGGCGAGATCGACGACGCGCTGCAGCACCTGGGTCGCATGCGCCGTCGACTCCGGATCGTCCCGCAGCAGGCGGAGCTCGACCTCGCGCCTGTCCGCGCTCGAGCGGTACCGCTCGTCGGGCACGCCGAGCGCGTCGGCGACCGCGCGGCCGTCCTTGCCGTAGTTGTCGATGTACGCCGTGACCGGTCCCCCGGCGACGCGCTGGATCCGTTCGGCCATGCCGTCGTCGTAGCTCACGGGCGTGATGCCGAGCTGGCGCAGATAGTCGAAGTTGCGCGCACCGCAGGTGCCGATGACGCGAGCGCCACGGTGCTTCGCCAGCTGCGCCTGGATACTGCCCACACCGCCTGCGGCGGCGGAGATCACGACGGTGTCGGAGCTGTCGATCCGAAGATCGTCGAGGGTGTCGAGCCCTGTCGCCCCGGCGAGGAAGAGGCCCCCGGCCACTTCCCACTCGAGGTTCCTGGGTTTCCGCACGAGCTGGGCGGCGGGAACGACGATGTGGCTGCCGTGCGCCCCCGTGCGGGTGTGCCCGACGACCTCGGCCGCCGCGCGGAACGCGGTCACCCCGGGACCTGCTCCGCGGACGATCCCCGCGAAGTCGCAGCCGGACGCACGCGGCCACGGATCGTCGTGCCACGTGTCCTCCTTGCCGTTGCGCAGGAACGCGTCCATGTGGTTGATCGACGTGGAGATCACCTCGACGAGCACCTCGCCGGGGCCCGGGGAAGGCAGCGGATACCGGTGGCGCTTGAGCACCTCGGCGTCGCCGTAGTGGGTGTAGCGGTAGGTGAATGCCTCAGTGGGTGCTCTCATCGCGATCCCCTCCAGCCGTCCGGGCCCGAGGCCTGCGCCGGCCTCGAAAAAGTATTCCGGCCGGGGCCCCCGGATGGATGCACCCGGGGGTTCCGCGTCAGCGCAGCCGGACGCGGTGCCAGGCCACCTGGTGAGCGGCGAGCAGGAGCCCCTCCCGCAGTGACACCGGTCGTCCGAGCACGAGGTCCTCGGCGTCAGGCTCCATCCCCGACAGCGTGAGCGCGTCGACCTCCACCGGGTGATCGCCGACGTTGGCCAGCACCAGGATCGCGGAGCTCGGGCCGGGGCGGAGGAAGCCGACCACGTGGTCGTCGTGAGCGTCGAACGGCCAGAGGTCGTTGCCGGCGAGTTCGGGGGCGTCGCGCCGTGACGCGATCAGCGTCGTCAGACGCGAGAAGACGCGGCCGGCGGCGGTGGTGGGGTCGGTTCTGTGGGCGTAGGCATGCTCGGGTCGATGCGGGCGATGCACCCACCGACTGTCCCCGGCTTGCGCGGGGTCGTTCTCGTAGGAGTAGTCGTTCAGCTGCGCCACCTCGTCGCCGAGGTACAGGAGCGGGATGCCGCCGGTGGAGAGTGCGAGCGCGTGGGCGAGGATCACCCGGTCCTCGCCGCCGTCGTCGCCCGCCTCGATCCCCGCCAGCGAAGCAGTGGTTCCGGTGACGCGCGCGTCCCCGGTGCGCGGGTTCTCCTGGAACGGCACGCCGCGGGCGAACGACCCGGCGACCCGTCCCACGTAGAAGTCGTTCAGGAACCTGCGGTGCGGGTAGCCGTAGATGCCGAGTTCCGCGGCATCCTCGTCGGCGAACGTCCAGCCGATGTCGTCGTGACTGCGCACGTAGTTCACCCACGCCGTGCCCTCGGGCAGCGCATGGCGACGTTCGAGCGCCTGTTGCAGCATCCGCCCGTCCCGTGTCGCGAGCGCCTCCCAGGTGAGGGCCATCTGGAGCGGGTTATACGAGAGCTGACACTCGTCGGGCGAGATGTACTCCGCCACCTCGTCGGGATGCACGATGGCCTCGGACTTGAACAGCAGGCTCGGCGCGGCCATGCGCAGCACGGCGTTGAACGCCTGCAGCAGCAGGTGGGCCTCGGGCAGCGACTCGCACGCGGTGCCGAGCCTCTTCCAGATGAAGGCGACGGCGTCCATGCGCAGCACCTCCACACCCTGGTTCGCGAGGAACAGCATCTCCCCGGCCATGGCCTCGAAGACGGCGGGATTCGCGTAGTTCAGGTCCCACTGGAACGAGTAGAAGGTGGCCCAGATCCAGCGTCCGTCCGGCAGCTGCACGAACGAGCCGCGATGATCGTCGGGGAAGATCTCGCGGGTGGTCCGCTCGTACGCGTCCGGCATGGTGCGGTCGGGGAAGATCAGGTAGAAGTCCTCGTAGCCGGCCACTCCCGCGACCGCCTTGCGGGCCCACTCGTGCTCGTTGCTGGTGTGGTTGAAGATGAAGTCGACGACGAGCGAGATGCCGGCCTGCCGCAGCTCGGCTGCGAGGTCGGACAGCTCGGCCATCGTGCCGAGCCTGGGGTTCACCCGCCGGTAGCTGGAGACCGCATAGCCGCCGTCGCTGTTACCCTCCGGACTCTCGAAGAGCGGCATCAGGTGCAGATAGGTCAGGCCCAGTTCACGGAAGTACGGGATGCGGTCGCGGATGCCGGCGAGTCCGCCGGCGTACCGGTCGACGTAGCAGACGCCGCCCAGCATGCGCTGCGACTGGAACCAGTCCGGATGCCTCTCCCGCTCTCGATCCAGCTGCTTGAGCGACTCCGGCCGGGCATGCCACGACTCCGCGGCGAGCGCCACCACCGACCGCAGCCTGTCGAACGCGTCCGGGCGGTCGCCGTAGAGACGCCCGAAAAGTCCGTGGAGGCGCGGCAGGTGCCGGCGGACGCGGGCCAGGAGCTCCGCATCGGCACCGGCCACCACCAGGTCGTCGAGGATGCCGGCGACGTCGGCGGCCTCGTCAGCGAAGGCGAACACGATGCCCACTCTTGCGCACCGGATGCCTGCGGTCCATCCCCGTCCGGCGCCGGCTGCGCTGCTCACCGTGACGCGATGTCCGCGGTGTCGAGGTGGCGGCGGGCTGCGGCCATGGCGAGCCGGGCGTGCTCCTTCCCGCCCACCTGGGCCACGAGCATGGCCCGTGGGATCTCGAGCGCGAACGGAAGACCCGACGGCAGGGCGGCGAGGATGCCCAGCATGTCGATCCCGCCCTCCCCGGGGAAGAGCCGCTCGAAGCGCGCGGTGTGGATCAGCTCCGCCGTCGCGTCGGGGATCTCACCCGGCGCATCGCACACGTGCACGTAGTGGAACCATTCGCGCGGCAGCCCGCGCAGCTCCTCCACGCTGGATCGCGACCGGGCGAAGTGCAGCAGGTCGACGAGAAGTCCCGCATTGGGCTGATCCGCCGCGCGGAGCACGCGCGTGGCCTCGCTCAGGTCGGGCGTCTCGGTCCAGGACGGGAACTCCAGGTCGATCGTCAGCCCCAGCGGTCTGGCCAGCTCGCACAGCTCCGCGAACCGGTCGGTCTTGCGGGCGAAGTCCGAGTCCGGCAGCTGCGCGATGACGTGGCGGGCGCCGAGCTCGGCCCCGGCCTCGAGGAACCGCAGGTAGTCGCGCGGACTGTCGCCGGACGTGATGCGCGCGAGCTCGATGTCGAGTACCTCGACGCCGGTCGCGGCCAGGTGCGTCTTCGTCGCGCGCATCAGCGCCGGGTCGTACGCCAGCGGGTAGTGCGGCTCCTGCGGGGTGACCCGCGTCATGCGCAGGCCGACGTAGCGGTAGCCGCCTGCGGCCGCGGCATCCACCAATTCCGGCGGAGACAGGCTCAGCGCCGTGAGATGAGCGAGCGAGTAGTCGTGCCGGTGCGCCACGGGTGCCTCGGCCGGGTCGCTCGCCAGCGTGCGCATGCGCTGCCGGCGGTGTGCGGCCATGCGCAGGGGGACGCTGCGGGCGTCGCCGAAGCCGTCATACCCGTCGATCCGCTGCACGACTTCGAAGAACACCCGCGAGCCGAGCATCTCGGTGAAGAAGTGGAGGAACTCTCCGCGCTCGTCGCGGTCGTAGAGGATCGAGTTCTCACGGAGCGCGGCGAGGATGTCGCCGGGGAGAGCGACACGCGCCTCGAGATCGTCGTAGTAGTTGGCGGGGATCTCGAGGACGGGCGCTCCCCGCTCACGGAGCGCTCGCGCACAAGCGATGGCATCGTCGGTGGCGAACGCCACCAGCTGCGGGCTCGACACCCCCGGCGACCAGTCCCCGCGCCGCAGCGGGTTGGTGCTGAGCGCGATCCGCACGCAGCCGTCGGAGCCGCTGGCCGACCACGTGCGGATCAGGCCGAAGGGCGCGGTCACCTCCGTCAGCTCGCGCGGGACGAGGCCGAGCACCGAGTGGAAGAAGAGCGCGGACTGGTCGAAGTCGTCGATCGACTCGGTGACCGCGACATGGTCGATCCGGGTCAGCAGCGCCGACGAGCCGGCCTCGGCGCCGGTGGCGGCGAAGTCGTCCATCCAGCCGGGGCGTCCGTCGGCGTCGCAGAAGAACAGGGCGGTGCCGTCCGGCGTCGCCACGGCGGCGAGGTCGGTCTCGCCCGGTGCCCGCCGGCGGGCGAGCTTCGGAGCCAGCAGGCTCTGGGCGCGCCGCATCGATGCCGAGGCGTCGGCGGTCTGCACGCCCAGCGCGCAGATCGCCGAGGTCGCGGGATCGATAGATCGCTCCGGGGCCGAGTTGAGGAGCACGCGGGCGTCGCCCTGCTGCCACAGCTGCACCGGCTTGGAGCGATGCTGCCCGACGTGCGCGAAGCCGAGACGGGCGAGGGCCCGCGAGAGGAGCGGCCCCGAGACCTCGTCGACCGCCAGCTCGGCGAACGCGAAGCCCTCGAGCCGCGGCGCCGGCGGGAGCTGCTCGCCGCTCAGCGGCGCCGGCGCATCGCCGGATCCGCGCGCCGTCACGGTCTCGGCGAGCGCGCGCAGCGAGCGCATGGCGTCGACGGCGGCGTGCCGGGGATCCTCCTGCTGATAGACGTCGTTGAAGACCTCGAGCGCGATGGGGCCGCGGTAGCCCGTCGCGAGCACGCGTGCGAGGAAGCCGGCGACGTCGAGCGCACCCTGGCCTGGGAACATCCGGTAGTGAAGGCTCCACTCCCGCACGTCCATGTCCACACGCGGGGCGTCGGCGAGCTGCACGTGGAAGATCTTCTCGGCGGCCACCCGCGAGACGGCGCTCGCATCGTTCTCGGCCGACAGCACGTGGAAGCTGTCGAGGCAGAGGCCGAGAGCCGGGTGATCGATCTGCTCGATCAGACGCCACGCCTCCGCGTGTGTGCGCACGCGCCCCCAGGGCACGGCCTCGTACGCGAGCCGGATGCCGCTGCGCGCGGCCCGCTCCGCCAGGGCGTGCAGCTGCGCCGCCGTCAGGCCGTCGTCGTCGACACCGTTCTCGGTCCGCGACGAGCAGCACACGAGGACGCGCGCACCGAGGTCGGACAACAGGTCGAACTTGCGCTCGGCACGGCGCAGGGCGCCGCCGAAGAGGTCCGGCGACACGGTCTCGACGTGGAAAGGCTGGTAGACGTCGATCGACAGGCCGAGGCCGGCGGCCTCCCGGGCGAGACGCCCGGGAGACCACGGCGACATGATGAGGTCGTACTCGAGCATCTCCACGCCCGAGAACCCGGCCGCGGCGGCGGCGCGAAGCTTGTCCTCGAGCGTGCCCGACAGGCACACGCTCGAGATCGAGACGTCCAGCACACCCTGCGCCGTCTCCATCTCGGGGTCCGCCTCGCATTCTGTGCGCCCGCGGGGGCGACGGGTCAGTGGGTCGCGACGTGCTCGATCGCCCGGTCGGGCGAGTAGATGTCGAGGATGTTCCAGTGCCCCGTCGTCGGAGTCGGGACGTTCACCATCGACACGTCGATGACGACCGGGCGCCCGAGCGCGACCGCACGTTCGAGCGCGGGCTTGAACTCCGCTGCGGCGTCGACCTTGATGCCGGTGACGCCGTACGCCTCCGCGATCGCGGCGAAGTCGGTGTACATCGGGTCGTCCGCGCTTCCGAACACCGTGCCGTACGTGGTGTCGAACGCGGCCTTCTCCAGCCCGGCGATCGTGCCGAACGCGTTGTTGTTCATCACGACCCACACCACGGGCACGTTCTCCTCGCGCGCCGTGGCCAGGACCGCCGGGTTCTGTCCGAACCCGCCGTCGCCCACGAGCGATACGACCACGCGGTCGGGGTGGGCGATCTTCGCACCGACGGCAGCCGGCGCACCGAAGCCCATCGTCGCGAATCCGCCGGGGGTGAGGAACGTGCCGGGCGTCAGGATGTCGAACTGCTGGCCGACGCCGTTCTTGTTCCACCCGACATCCGTCGTGATGATCGCGTCAGCAGGGAGCACCTCCCGGGTCTCGGCGAGGATCCGCTCGGGCCGCATCGGCCACGCGTCGGAGACCTGGGCGTCCGCGTTCTGCAGCTTCACGGTCGCCCGGTTCGCGGCGATCTGCGCGCGGAGCTCGCCACGGTCGACTCCGTCCGGCGCCATTCGGCGCGCGACCCGGATCAGCACGGTGAGCGCGGCTTTCAGGTCGGCGAGCGCGCCGACCTCGAGAGGGTAGTTGCGGCCGAGCTCGGCCGGGTCGATGTCGACCTGCATGAGCTTGGTCCCGGGGATGTCGAACGTGTACTCCGCGTACCACGAGCTCGAGTCGGCCTCCGCGAACCGGGTGCCCAGGGCGAGGATCCAGTCGGCCGTGCGCGTCGCCTCGTTGGTGAACGCGGTGCCCCAGAAGCCCGTCATGCCGAGCACGAGCGGGTTGTCGTCCGGCACGGCGCCCTTGCCCATCAGGCTGTGCGCGACTGGCAGTGAGAGCAGTTCGGCGAACTCGGCGAGTTCGGCCGCAGCGTCGGCGGCCACGACGCCGCCGCCGACGTAGAGCACCGGGTGCGAGGCATCCAGCAGATTCCGGACGATCTGCTCGGCGACCCTCTCGTCCAGGGACGGCCGCGCGAGCGAGCGGGTGTTTCCCATCACCCTGTCGAACAGGGCGACGTCGACCTCCGCGGAGAAGACGTCCATCGGCACATCGACGAGGACCGGCCCCGGGCGCCCGCTCTCGGCGAGGGTGAAGGCCTTGTCGAGCACCTCGGCGACGAGGTGGGGCTGGTCCACACGCCAGGCGCGCTTGACGAACGGGCGGTAGATCTCGTACTGCGCGGCATCGGCGTGGAGGTTGATCTCCTGGTGGGGATGCTTGCCGAAGTAGTGCGTCGGCACGTCCCCCGCGATCACGACCAGCGGGATCGAGTCCAGCGCGGCGTTGGCGACGCCGGTCGCCGCGTTGGTCAGTCCCGGCCCGAGGTGCGTCAGCACGACACCGGCCCGCTTGGTCACCCGGGCGTACCCGTCCGCGGCGTGCGAGGCGATCTGCTCGTGGCGCACATTCACGAACGAGATGCTCTCGCTCTTCTCCAGCGCCGCCAGCAGGGCGATGTTGGTGTGGCCGCAGAGCCCGAAGACGTGCGCGACGTCGCGGGCCTCCAGGTAGCGGACGATCTGGTTGGACACCAGGTCCTTCATCGGGATGTTCCTCTCTCATCGAGGTCGAGCGGGACGGACCTGTGAGCCGGTCCCGTGTACGTGTAGCCGATCGACTTGGGCAGCGGTCCCTTGATCCGCCCGCCCTGCGTCATCTGCTCGGCGGCGTGCGCCAGGATCCCCACCGAGCGCGCCAGGATGAACACCCCGCGCCCGAGCTCGGGAGTGAATCTCAGCTCGCAGTAGATGACGGCTGTCACGCCGTCGACGTTCATGGGGATGCGCCGGGGCCGGCCGGCGCTGATGGCGTCCTCCACGGCACGGCCGATGGCGGCGAAGCGCCCGTCGATGACCCCGTCGGCCGCCGCGGCGTCGACGAGGGACAGCAAACGCGGCGTGCGCGGGTCGAGCGGATGGAAGCGGTGGCCGAAGCCGGGGACGTAGGTCACGCCGGCCTCGCGCTGCCGCTGCAGCACGAGCCGCGTGGCCTGCTCGACATCACCCGTCCGCTGCAGCTCCTCGTCGATCGCGAGGTACACCTCCATGCACTGCTGGCCCGGACCGCCGTGCACGTCGCCGAGCACGTTGATCGCCGAGGCCATCGCGGCGTTGACCGGCACGCCGCACGTGGTGGCCATGCGGGCGATCGCGATCGACGGCGCTTGCGGGCCGTGGTCGACGGAGGCGACGAGGGCGGCCTCGAAGAGGGCCGCCTCCGCGGGGGACGGCAGCTCGCCCCGCAACATGAGCCAGATCGTCTCGACGAAGCCGACCCGTCCCAGGAGCTCCTGGATCGGGTAGCCGCGCAGGGCGATCTCACCGGGCTGGACGTCGATGATGTCGGTGCTCCACCACTGTCGCGCCTGCGCGACGAGGTCTTCGGCCGACTCGCCGCTCATCGCTGCGCCCTCTCCGTCGCGGCCGTCGCTGGTCTCGCACGTGCCGCGGCCGCCGCGGCCGTCACCGGGTCACCGCCGTCGCCGCCGCCGCTGCCGACTCGAGCGCGGCGTCGTAGAAGTCGCCGAACAGCTCCTCGTCCGAGGGGCGGTCCTCGGCGATGGCGCGCGAGACCCATGTCGTGTTCAGGTAGTGCCGCAGCGAGACGTTCTCGGAGGTGATGTTCCCGCCCCAGGTGCCGCAGCCCATCGACGAGGTCATCGGCATCCCGTTCGTGAAGGCCCCCGCGTTCGCCTTCGAGTTGGGCTGTCGCACCATGATCCGCGAGACCGGCATGTGCTGCGCGAAGTAGTCGATGTGCGCGTCGTCGGTCGACGCGATGCCGCACGAGTGCCCCTTGCCGCCGATGTCGTACAGCCGCTTGGCGACCTCGACGCCGTCCTCGAAGGTGCCGTCGTACGGGTGCACCGCCATCAGCGTCGTGAGCTTCTCCTTGCAGAACTGCCGATCCTCGGCGATGCCGTCGCCCTCGACGAGGATGAACCGCGACTCCGCGGGGATCTCGAAGCCCGCCGCCTTCGCGAGCGCCTGGGGCGAGATGGCCACCGTGTCGGGCAGCCGATGCCCTTCGTCGTCCCACATCACGCGCTGCAGCGCCGACCGCTCGTCGGTGGACGCCAGATACCCCCCTTCGGCCTGCAGGGCCTCGAGCATCTCGCGGTAGCGCGACGCCGGCACCAGCACGTTGCCGTCCGCCGAGCACCCCGAGCCGAAGTCCGAGGTCTTGGAGATCATGCAGTTGCGGGCGGTCTCGCCGATGTCGGCCGTCTCGTCGACGAACTCCGTGGCGTTTCCCGCGCCGACCCCGTACGCCGGGGTCCCGGAACTGTACGCGGCGCGCACGAGCCCCTGACCACCGGTGGCGATCACGAGGTCGGAGCGCGCCATGATCTCCTGGGATGCGGCGAGGCTCGGCAGGGTGATGCACTGCAGGATGTCGGCGGGGGCGCCCTCCGCCTCGAGGGCCTCCCGCATGAGCCGCACGGTCTCGAACGTCGTGTGCTTCGAACGGGGGTGCGGCGAGAACACGACGACGTCGCGCGCCTTGATCGCGTAGATCGCGTTGCCCGCCGGGGTCAGGTCGGGATTCGTGGTCGGCACGATGCAGCCGATGATGCCGACCGGCTTGCCGTACTTGACGAGGCCCTTCTCGGCGTCCTCCTCGATCACGCCGACCGAGGGGCTGCGCAGCGCGTCGCGGAGCACGCCGCGGATCTTCATGCGCTTGTTCATCCGGCTGTCGAAATCGCCGAGTCCCGACTCCTCGATGCCCATCCCGACGAGCCGGTGAAAGGTGGAGCGGTTGGCCACCGCCCACGCGACGGCCTGGATCAGGCGGTCGACGCGCGCCTGGTCGTAGGTCTCGATGACGGCGAGAGCCGCACGCGCGCGGGCGAAGACCTCGTCGAGTTCCTGCTCCTGTTCCGGCGACAGGGATTTGGGTGCTGAAGCAGCCATGACAACTCCGTCCATGGGCGTGGGGTGCCGACTGCCGCATGCTATGCACGCCCGGTCACCGCCGACAAAGGGTGTCCCACTGGGCAGTAAGCCCACGGCACTCCGGTCACCGGGCCACCCCGCCACGAGAGGTTGTGCCACTCGATGGGCCGCAGGGTTGTCCCGCCGTGTGCCCGGGGTTAGCGTCCGAGCGCCGACCGTTCGACCGATCCCTCGGATCGGGAGTCCGGACGGCATTCCCCACGATGGCTCCGGGCGGGCGCGAGCCCGCCCGGGGCCGGATCGAAGATGATCAAGGAGCAAGGGATGCGCAAACGACTGACCACGAGGTTGGGAGCTGCGGGGATCGGGGCGCTGGCGCTGGCGCTCGCCGTCGCCGCCTCACCCGCCTACGGACTGGTGAGGCCCGCCGAGCCGGTCCCCCCTGCGGGACTGACCGGCGTCGACCCGACGGGCGCCGACATGCCGACGGTGGGAGGGAACCTCGGCAATCAGCACTACTCCGGCCTGACGCAGATCACGAAGCAGAACCTGAAGGATCTGGCGCCGGCGTGGCGCACGCACGTGTCGGCGGTCGCGCCCGCGAGCGACGACACGGGCCAGCAGACGACCCCCATCGTCGTGGACGGCGTCCTCTACCTCGACACCCCGAGCGGCGGCGTCATCGCGGTCGACGGCGTGACGGGCGATCCCGTCTGGAAGTGGGAGAACACCGTCTACGGGCTGTCGGGCACCCGCCGCGGCGTGTCGGCCGGCGACGGCCTGATCTTCACGCTCGCGGGCGGCAATCGCGTCGTGGCCCTGGACCAGGAGACCGGCGCCGAAGTCTGGGCGGTGCAGCCCACCGGCGCGAACGGCGAGGACCTCGGGCGCGTCGGCAAGGTCGCGACCGTGTACTACGACGGAATCGTCTACGCCCACGCCGCCGACGGCGACCGGGGTGCGGTCGTGGCGCTGGACTCGAGCGACGGCTCGTACCTGTGGCACTTCTTCGGCGGCCCCAAGCGCGGCGAGCAGTTCACCGGCGTGGACGGCGTCACCTTCGACGCCTCCGAGACGTGGGGCCCGGTCCTTCCCGACGGCACGGACTGCGCCGAGGAAGGCGGCGCGACGTCGTGGATCCACGGCGCCGTCGACCCCGAGCTGAACTTCTACTACATGACGTTCGGCAACGCCCGCAGCTGCACGTCCTCGCAGAACGGGTCGCTCCGCCCCGGCGACAACCTGTTCTCGACCACCATGGTGGCGGTGGATGCCTCGACCGGCGCCTACAAGTGGCACTACCAGTCGATCCACCACGACGTGTGGGACATGGACAACGTGCATCCGCCGACCCTCGCCGACATCGAGATCGACGGCGCGGAGCGCAAGGTCGTGTTCTACGGCAGCAAGTCGGGTCACCAGTTCGTGCTCGACCGCACGAACGGCCAGCCGGCGCTCCCCGTCACCGAGAAGGAGATGATCACCGACTCGCGGCAGCTGCACTCCGAGACGCAGCCGTTCCCGGAGCACCGCCTGCTGCCCGAGTGCCTCGTGTGGCAGAAGCTCGACCCCGACAACATCCCGGGCGACCCGTGGCGTGCGGTGCCGAACTACAACGGCTACCAGCCGGACGCCGAGGGCAACCTCGTCTTCAACCCCGACAGCTACGTCGCGGTCGACGAGCCGTACCTGTCGTACCCGGAGGGCCACGTCGGTCACCGCGAGGGCTGCATGTACGACCCGCAGTGGGACGTGCCGATCCTGTCGACGACGAGCCAGAACGGCGGCGGCGACTGGTCGAACAACTCGTACAGCCACAGCACGAACCTCGTGTACTTCCCGTACGGCACCAACCCGGTGGCGCACTGGAACGGCGCAGCGGCCAACGGCCAGCGCGCGATCGGCCAGTACCAGACCGGCGGCATCCTCGCCTACGACGCGTCCACCGGCGAGGTCGCGTGGCAGAACCACCTCGGCACGGACATGTCGCACGGCCAGGGACCGATGACCACGGCATCCGATCTGCTCTTCGTCGGCCAGATCGACGGACGCGTGCTGGCCATGGACGCCGGGTCGGGCGAGGTGCTCTGGGAGTTCCAGACCGGCTCCGGCATCGCGGCGGCGCCCGTCACCTACGAGGTCGACGGCGAGCAGTACGTCGCGGTCTTCGCGGCCGGGTCGACGAACCCGTACGGCAACTCGGTCACCCAGGGCGACTCGCTGTGGTCGTTCAAGCTCGGCGGTCGCTACACCACCGAGTCGGGCAGCCAGGAGGGGCCGATGACCGCACCGCTGTCGATCCGTCGCCCGGTGAGCGGCGCGGCCGTGGAGGGCGCCACGGTGAACAACACCGTGCTGCTCGCGCGGTCCAGCCGAACCGCCGACACGGCGGCGGCACGCGACAGCGTGGCGCAGGCCGGCATGCAGCCGACCAACCTGCGGGTGCCGGTCGGCACGACGGTGACGTTCCGCAACCCGGGGGCCGAGACGTTCCCGAACTTCCCCAACCTGAAGCCGCACTGCGCCACGCAGTTCTTCGAGGGCGAGTTCAACGTCAAGCTGCAGCCGGGAGAGACGTACCAGCACACGTTCACGCGTGCCGGCGAGTACTTCTTCAACGACTGCACCGACCCGCGGCCGACCGGCAAGATCGAGGTCTACCTGGCTCCGCAGGACCAGCCGGGCGCCCTCACCTTCACTCCGGGCACGCTGCAGCTGGGGTCGGGCACCGGGCTGTTCACCGGTGTGAACGGCAAGGTCACGGCGCAGTTCGACCTGCCCGCCGGGTACACCTATGACAGTGGCGCGGTGCTCGTGACGCCGCTCTCGTCCACGCCGGTGGACGCCTCGAAGGTGACGGCCAACAAGAACCGGATCATCCTCCAGTTCGACGCGACTGAGGTCGACAACAACGTGCCGACCGGGGAGGCGAGCCTCACCGTGAGGGTCAACGCCCTGAACCCCCAGGGGGTTCAGGAGCAGCTGACCTCGACGGCCGCGGTGACCGTCGTCAAGTAGTCCGCTCCGCACCTCGCACCGGCCCGCCCCCGTCGCCCGCGACGGGGGCGGACCGGCGTGTGCGGCCCGTGTCCCATTCGGCGAAACTCGTCTTTGCAGGCAGGCGCGCGGCGGCCAGAGTCGCAGGGGCGGTGCACGTTCGACCCCGCTTCGCCCCGCATCGACAGAGAGGTTGGCAATGCACCAGCAGACCGTGGCGGTGACGCCATGACAGACAAGCCCGGGGAGGAGCCCGACCAGGGCCCGGCACCCGACCCCGACCGGTCCGCCCCCCGCCCGGCGGAGCCGGGGGTCGGGGACTCGATCTACCCCCACACCAACACGTACTACACCAGCCCCAAGCTCAACCAGGGCGTGCCGGCGGACCCGATGTTCATCCGGATCCTGTCGACGATCGAGATCACGATCGGCGTCGTCCTGTTCGCTCTCATCGTCTTCGGCGTGATGTACCAGGTGCTCGGCCGCTACTTCCCCTCGATCAGCTGGGTCGGTGCCGGTGAGGTCGCGCTGCTGTCGATGATCGCGCTGACCTTCATCACGACCGGCTACCTCGTGGGACGCAACGGCCACATCGTGCTCGAGATCTTCGACGAGCTGCTCGCCGGCACGAAGCTCTTCGTCGCGCTGCGCGTGATCTCCGCGGTGATCATGGTGGCCACGTGCCTCGTCCTCGCCTACGAAGCGTGGGTGAAGATCGACGTCGAATGGGGCCGGCTCAGCGCCGCGATGCACGTGCCGATCGGCGTGCTGTACGTCTTCGCGCTCGTCGGCTTCGTCTCGGCGGCGATCCACTCCGCGTTCAAGATCCCGTACGCGAACCGCCCCGAGCGCAAGCTCGACATCGGCGAGATGGAAGGCTGACGAATTGGATCTCTGGCTCTACATCCTGCTGTTCGTCGTCCTCCTGCTGCTGCGGGTGCCCGTCGCGTTCTCGATGATCGCGGCGAGCATGCTGTACTTCTACAGCCACGGCCTGTCGGCGGGATATGCGATCACCTCGGTCGTGAACGGCATCAACAGCTTCCCCCTGCTGGCCGTCCCGCTCTTCATCTTCGTCGGCACCATCGCCAACCACCTCGGCATCGCGACGCGGCTGTACGACCTCGCCCGCGCCCTGCTGCCGCGGCTGCCCGGCAACCTCGCCTACGTCAACCTCGGCACCGCGATCGGGTTCTCATGGATCAGCGGCTCCGCCCTGGCCGACGCCGCCTCCACGAGCAAGGTGCAGATCCCGCAGATGCTCAAGGCCGGATACCCCTACGGGTTCTCCGCGGGCCTGACGGCCTCGGGATCGCTCATGAGCACCGTCATGCCGCCGAGCATCCCCGCCGTGCTCTTCGCCGCGACGGCGTCGATCTCGACCGGCGCGCTGTTCGCGGGCTCCATCATCCCCGCCATGCTCATGGCGCTCGGCCTCGCGCTGTACATCTTCATCTGGGTCAAGCGCCACCCGAAGGTGGCCGTGGCCCGGCCTTTCGACGGCTCGATGCTGGCGAAGGCCTCCGTGCGGGTGATCGGTCCCGCGCTGCTTCCGGTCATCATCCTCGGCGGCATCTTCAGCGGATGGTTCACCCCCACCGAGAGCGCGGGCATCGCGGCGGTCTACATGCTCCTGCTGGGTCTGATCTACCGCACGCTCACCCTGCAGGTGTTCTGGAGGGCCGCGAAGGAGACGGTCGTCATCTCGGGCGGCATCCTGCTGATCCTCGGCGCGTCGAACCTCATGGGACAGGTGCTCGCACGTGAGCAGGTTTCGCGGGCGCTGGGTGAATGGCTCACCGGGCTCACCGACAACCCGCTCCTGTTCCTGCTGATGCTCAACGTCCTGCTCATCCTGCTCGGCATCCCGCTCGAGGCGCCGCCGGTGATCCTCGTGCTCGTGCCGATCCTCATGCCGATCATCGGGCAGTTCGGGATCGACCCGGTGCAGCTCGGCGTCATCATGATCCTCAACCTGATGATCGGATCGCTGACACCACCGGTCGGCGCAGTGCTGTTCGTCGTCGGCTCCATCACCCGAAGGCCGATGGGCGAGCTGTTCCGGGGCATCCTGCCGTTCCTGATCCCGCTGGGAGCCGTGCTGCTGCTGCTGACGGTGTTCCCGGTGATCGTCACGTTCCTGCCGACACTGCTCGGCCTGATGTAGCTCGGTGATCCTGGCCGGCGGGTCTCACGAAGCCGATCCGTGGGACCCTTCGGGCAGGATGCCGCCGCAGAGAGGAAGCAGCATGACGAACAGGCTCTTCGTGCTCAACGGCTCCAACCTCAACATGCTCGGCATGCGGGAGCCGGAGCTGTACGGGACCGCCACGCTCGAGGATGTGCGGGCCGACTGCGAACGTGTCGCCGCCGAGCTCGGCTTCGAGCTGCTCTTCGCGCAGACCAACGCCGAGCACCAACTCGTCGAGTGGGTGCACGAGGCGTTCCGTCAGGAGGCGGTCATCGTGATCAACCCGGCAGGTTTCAGCTTCAACTCGGTGCCGCTGCTGGATGCGCTCCACATGCTGACGACGCCGGTCATCGAGGTGCACATCACGAACATCCACGCCCGCGACGCCGTCCACCAGCGCTCCCTGATCTCGACCGTGGCCCGGGTCGTCATCGCCGGAGCGGGCGTCTACGGGTACGAGCTGGCCATCCGGGCCGCCGGCCGGCTCACCGCCCGCGCCGGCGACGACGGCTGAGCGCCTCGATCAGGCGGCCGCGATCGAGTCGGCGGCGGTGACGCCGAAGACGAGCGCCTTGGTGAGCGCGGTGCCGGTCATATACGACGCGCCGTGGAATCCGCCGGCGACCTCGCCGGCGGCGTAGAGGCCGTCGATGCGGGTGCCGTCCACGCGCAGCACGCCGGCATCGGGCGCGACGCGCAGCCCGCCGAAGGTCGAGGTCATGGCCGTCACGGCGGCGTACGCGTAGAACGGCGGCGAATCGAGCGGGGTGAGGGCCCCCACGCCGTTGACCAGGCCCGTGCGGCCGAAGGGGTCGCCACCGGACGCCGACACGGCACGGTTGTATTCCGAGACGGTGCGCTCCAGGCTGCGCGGCGGGATGCCGAGCCCGGCCGCCAGGTCCGGGATCGTCGGGGCGCTCACGAGGTGTCCCAGCTCCTCGAGGCGCTCCATGTCGGACAGAGGCACGCCGGGCCGCGAGCGCGCCCGCACGACGGCGTCGAAGATCTGGAAGGCGGTGCGGCCGGGCTGGCTCAGCACCGCGGCGCCGAGCACCTTGTACGACTCGGACTCGTCGGCGAAGCGCTCCCCGAGCGCGTTCACGAGGATGGCGCCGAGGTAGTTGGCGGTGAGGAGCTCATGCTCGTCGTCAGTCGCCTCGGCGTGCTGTCCATAGGTGCCCGAGACATGGCCGATGTCGGCGAGGCCGGCCCCCAGCAGCCATGCCATGCGCAGCCCGTCGCCGGTGTTGCCGACGCCGCCGTACGGCATGGCGGCGGCCTGGGCGGGGACGAAGAGGTCCAGCAGCTCGCGGCTGCGCGAGAAGCCCCCGCTCGCGAGAACGACGCCCGCGGGGGCCGGGAGCACCTCGCCGGCCGACTCGATGCCGACGACCCGGGAACCCTCCACGATGAGGCGTTCGGCGGCGCGGCCGGGAAGGATCACCGCTCCGGCGGCGGCGGCTTCGGCCTCGAGATGCGCCGCCAGGTCCCGGACGCGCACCAGGTGCGCCCGCGCGACGGACATGCCCGCGCTGACCTTGAGCTCGTCCGTCCACGCGCCGGCGCGGTCGATCGCCTCGACGGCGTGCGCCTGGCCGGCGACGAGCGCGCGCAGCAGCGACTCGTCCGCGAACCCGCCGCCGGTGTCGCGCATGTCGGAGAGGAAGAGATCGTCGGAGTCGGCCACCGCCGCGCGTCGCTGGAGCGCCGTGCCCGACAGCGCGAACCACCCGCCGCTGAGCGCTGTGCTGCCGCCGAGGTGGGAGCGCTTCTCGACGAGGGCGACGCGCCGGCCGCTCGCGGCGAGGCGCTGCGCCGCCGCCACTCCCGCGAGCCCGCCGCCGACGACGATCGCGTCGAACTGCCCGCCGCCCCGCTGCGTCATGAATGCTCCTTCCCCGCCCCCGCCCGGGTCATTCCCGTCCCGCTTCCACGTCGGTGCGGAACCGCGCGACGTCGACGGTGCGCCGCGTGCGCGCGGCCAGCGCTGCGGCCTCGACGAGCGCGAGCGTGCGCGACGCGTCCTCGGCCGAGACGAGGGGCTCCGCCTCGCCGCGGACGACGTCGGCGAAGTGCTCTAGCTGACGCTGGAACGATCCGCGCGGCACGACGGGCAGGTAGGTGCGCGACAGCGGCGAGTGCCAGTCCGGCTCGACGGACGCGTCGTACGCGTACCGAGCGAGGTTCGGCACGGAGAGCGCGGCCCGGGTGCCGACGAAGCGGTAGGCGACGCCGTCGGGCAGGAAGGGGAACGCCGCGGTCTCCTCTGTGGCCTGGTCCCATCCCCACGGCGAGACGCCCGCGTCGGAGGCGAGGAAGCTGCCCACGACGCCGTTCTCGAACCGGAGGCTCAGCGACACCGTGTCCTCGACCTCGAGACCGCGCGCGTGCGAGCTCTGCATCGCCTGGATCTCGACCACCTCGCCGCAGAGATGCCGCAGCAGGTCGAGGTCGTGCACCACGTTGATGAGGAGCACACCGGCGCCCGGCCGGCTGTGCCACGGCATGTCGGTGAAGTACGCGTCCTCCTTGCGAGCCGACCACAGTCCGCTGACCGCGACGACCTGGCCGAGCTCGCCGTCGCGTATCGCCGCGCGGGCCCGTGCCACGGCGGGGTGGTGGCGCCGGTGGTGCCCGACGAGGAGTCGGCCGCGCCTGCGCTCGACGGCCTCGACCAGCCGCAGCGACTGGGCGTAGTCCACCGCGGCGGGCTTCTCCAGCAGCACCGCGACGCCCGCCTCGAGGCACTCGAGGGCGGTGTCGACGTGCAGCGCGTTCGGGTTGGCGATGATCACCGCGTCGACCTGGCCGGCATCCAGCATCCGCTCGGTCGACTCGTGCACCGCACACCCGAAGGCGTCCGGCGGCAGCACCGGATCGGCGACCGCCGTGAGCGCCATCCCGGGCGCCGCCCGGATGAAGTCGATGTGCTGGCGTCCCATGAAGCCGGCGCCGACCACGCCGAGCCGGATGATCGCGGGATCGGATTCGGTCACCGGGCCTCCCTGCATGCTGACCGTCGGCGGGTGCGGACCGAGCGTACGACACCGGCGACCGGCGCTCGCGGCGCGTTCCATTCAGCGGTGAGGAGCGCAGCGGACAGCGCCGCATCCGCCTGTTCCACTCGACGGGACATCGCTTTGCCAACGGTTCGAAGTCGGTCAGAGTCGGCACTGCCACCGGGCCGAAACGTGACATCGTGGTCGACGACGAACTCCCGTGCGAAGGCGTCGATCCCGAAGTCCCGCTCCGGCCATCGAATGTCACGTCAGACCTTGCACGAGGACGTGCACAGAACAGAGGAGAGTCCCATGAGCACAGCCCGCTCGACGCGCCGACGCCGATTCGCCGCGTCGGTGCTCGCAGCCACCGCCCTCGTCGTCACCGGCTGCGCCGGCGGCGAGGCCGCGCCCGACGAGACCGGCGACGGAGCCACATCCGAGAACAGCCCGGTCACGCTCACCGTCGCCACGAGCCAGAACGAGCAGACGCCGAACTACTTCTGCGGTGTCGAGCTGCTCAAGGAGCGACTGGAGGAGGCAGACATGGGCTTCACCGTCGACCTCTACCCCGCCAGCCAGCTCGGCCCGGACGCCGACCGCTTCCCGCAGGTGCAGGCCGGCGACATCGACATCGATCTGCAGGGCGCGTCCGCGCTCAGCGCCACCTACGAGCCCATCGGGGTGGTCGACGCGGCGTACGCCTTCGACGACGTCGACCACGCGTTCCAATGGATCGACGAGAACTCGGAGGACCTGTTCACGGGCTTCCACGAGGCGACCGGCGTCAACATCGTGGACGGCTGGTTCTTCGGCAACCGCACCTTCACCACCAAGGACGTCGAGGTCACCAGCCCCGACGACCTGGCCGGCGTCCCCATCCGGTTCCCCAACTCGCCGATCTTCCTCGCCAACGCCGAGGCGCTCGGCGTGACGAGCCCGGTGTCGGTGGCGGTCGAGGAGGTCTACACCGCCCTGCAGCAGGGCATCGCCGTCGGACAGGAGAACCCGATCGTGGCGACCCGCTCGTCGAGCTACGACGAGGTGCTCAACACCGCGATCCTGAACAACCACAACGTCGGCATCCACTGGATCCTCGTCAGCGACAAGACCTACGAGAAGATGAGCGACGAGCAGACCGCGCTCCTCGAGGAGACGATCCGCGAGATCCGCCCCGAGAACCGCGACTGCGTGGACGAGGCGACCGAGGAGATCCTCGACGAGTACCGCGGTGACGACAACTTCACCGTGGTCGAGACGGAGGACGTCGACATGGACGCCTTCATCAGCCAGGCGGAGGAGTTCTTCAACGGCTACTTCACCGGTGAGAACCTCGAGGCCTACCAGGCGATCCGCGAGACCGCGGGCTGATCTGACGCAGACGACGAACGGGGTGGGCGCCGGCGCCCACCCCGTTCGTCGTCGCCGGCGGGTCAGGCGTCATGCGTCGTGTCCAGCCGGCGGCTCAGCGTGAGCGCGGCCGCGCGCACGGCCGGCGCGAGGCGGTCGGGCGCCGCCTCCGATGCGGGGGCGGTCACCGAGATCGCCGCGACCGGCTCGCCGCCGTGGCCCAGGATCGCGGATGCCACGCACACGCGGTCCTTTGAGCACTCCTCCGTGTCGGTGGCGACGCCGAGCCGCCGGACGTCGGTGAGTTCACGCGCCAGGACCGCGGGGTCGGAGATCGTGCGGGGCGTGCGCTGCGGCAGCCCGTCCTTGAGTCGCTCCACCCCCTCCCGGCGCGAGAACGCCAGCAGGACCTTGCCGAGAGCGGTCGCGTGAGCGGGCAGGCGTCCGCCGATGCTCGCCGGCGGCGCGCAGCCGCCCTCCGCGCGAACGATCGCGAGGATCACGACATCGGCGCCCTCCAGCACGGCGAGGCTCGCCGTGCGACCGGTGACATCGCGCAGCTCGGTCATCACCGGGTGCGCGAGGTGCCGCAGGCGGCGCGGCTTCTCGACGGTCTGCGCCAGCTCGAACAGCCGGACGCCGAGGTAGAGCTTGTCGCCCTCGCGGTCGAGGAAGCGCTGCGCCACGAGATCGCCCGCGATGCGCGACACCGTCGACTTCGGGAGGTTCGCGCGGCGGGCCAGCTCCGACACCCCCAGCCCCTCGTCGTGCTCTCCGAACGCGTCGAAGACCGCGGTCACACGGTCCAGCACGGTGACCGAGTCGGTCCATCCTGCGGTGCGCATGGAGCTCAGGCGGCCGTGAGCCGGCGGCTCACGTTCGTTCCGGCCGCGCGCACCAGCGGGGCCACGCGCTCGGGGTCCATGGCACCGCTCGGGCCCGCGATCGAGATCGCGCCGAGCACGGCACGGTCGTTCGAGAGCACCGGGCTCGCGACGGCGAGGATGCCGGGATAGGACTCGCCCATGTCCAGCGCGACGACGGAGTGGCGCACATGCGAGAGCTCGTCGCGGAAGTGGTCGGCGTCGGCACGGGCGAGCGGCGCGCTCACGCGATCGACGATCCCCTGGTCGCCGCAGAACGCGAGGTAGGCCTTGCCGCTGGCGGTCGTCAGCGCCGGGGTGCGCATGCCCGCGCGTGTCGGGAGCATGGGGACCCGGCCGGCGACCGTCGCGATCGAGACCATGTCGGTGCCTTGCTGCACCCAGAGGCCGACGCGTTCGCCGGTGACCTCCCGCAGTTGACGGATGACGGGCGCCGCGGCGCCGAGGAGCCGGCGAGGAACGCTCGCACGGGCGCCGAGCTCGAACAGCCGCAGCCCGAGGGTCACTCCCTCATCGGTGCGCTCGAGATAGCGCTGGCCGGCCAGCTCGGCCACGAGCCGGGAGACGGTCGACTTCGGCAGGCGGGTCAGGGCGGCGAGGTCGGTGACCGAGAGCGACCCGCCCGAGTCCTTCACCGCGTCGAGGATGCTGATCATGCGGTCGAGCACGGACACCGGTGCGTCGTGGCGAGCCGGACTCGTGTTCCATTCGGCGAGACTCTCCATCGAGCATCCCCTCCCAGCGGCTTGAATCGTCGTCGATCGCGCTTCGCTTCGAACGTACTAGTTAGTACACATCCATGCAATGCTGTTCCGAGAATCACGCGGGCACCAGCGTCGGTGCTCCAGAAAGGCGCCATGCGCACCTCGATCGCCACGGTCTGCCTGAGTGGCACCCTCGATGAGAAGCTCGTCGCAGCGCAGGCCGCGG
The DNA here is from genome assembly GCF_037083505.1 of Microbacterium sp. CCNWLW41. Lineage (NCBI taxonomy): Bacteria > Bacillati > Actinomycetota > Actinomycetes > Micrococcales > Microbacteriaceae > Microbacterium > Microbacterium sp. CCNWLW41. The sequence continues at coordinate 1,331,376 of NZ_JBAOJP010000001.1, read as the reverse complement.
GCTTCGACGGAGTGGAGATCTTCGAGCCCGACCTGGTCGCCTCCCCCCGGTCCCCGGAGGAGATCCGGGCGCGGGCGGACGAGCTCGGATTGACCCTCGACCTGTATCAGCCGTTCCGCGATTTCGAAGGTGTGGGTCCCGAGCTCCTCGAGCGCAACCTGCGCCGCGCCGCCGCGAAGTTCGGCCTCATGAACCGCCTGGGGATCGACACGATCCTGCTGTGCAGCAACGTCGCGACCGCTCGCAGCGGCGACGAGCAGCTGGCGGCGGCGCAGCTGCGGCAGCTCGGCGATCTGGCGCAGGGCTTCGGCGTCCGGGTCGCGTACGAGGCGCTCGCCTGGGGCCGGTTCGTCGACAGCTACGAGACCGCGGCGCGCATCGTGCGCATCGCCGACCATCCCGCCATCGGGCTCTGCCTGGACAGCTTCCACATCCTGTCGAAGGGGCACAGCCCCGAGGCCATCGAGACCATCCCCGCCGAGAAGATCTTCTTCGTGCAGATGGCTGACGCGCCGCTTCTCACGATGGACGTGCTCTCCTGGAGCCGGCACCACCGCGTCTTCCCCGGCGAGGGCGGCTTCGATCTCGGCGCCTTCATGGCGCACCTCATCCGCACCGGCTACGACGGCCCGGTCTCGCTCGAGATCTTCAACGACACGTTCCGCCAGACCGACGCCCTCGCCACGGCGATCGACGGGCGCCGCTCGCTGCGCTGGCTCGAGCACGAGGCGGCGGCGGCGCTGGGCTCGGGCGCGGGCGGCGGCGCCGCCCGCATGCGGACGAGCCGGCTGCCGGGCGTCGCGTCCCCCGCCGACGTCAACTACGTCGAGCTCAGGACGACCGAGCTGCCCGAGCTGCGGCGCCTGCTCGGGCAGCTGGGCTTCCGCTCGCACGGCGCGCACCGCAGCAAGGCCGTCGAGCTGTGGTCGCAGGGTGCCGCGCGGGTCGTGCTCGGAGCGCCCGACACCGATCACCGGCAGCCGACCGTCGCCGGCATCGGCTTCTCGGTGAGCGACCCCGCCACGGCCGTGCGTCGCGCCGAGGACCTGTTCGCGCCCGACGTGCCGCGAAAGGAGGGTGCAGGCGAGGAGCCGCTCGTGGGGGTGCGCACCCCGGACGGGTCGGAGGTGTTCTTCGGCGCGGACGGCGGCGGCGAACCTCGCTGGGTCGGCGAGTTCGGGCGCCCCTCGGACCCCGATGCGGGACTCATCGAACGGGTGGACCACATCAACCTCGCCCAGCCGTGGCAGCACTTCGATGCGGCCGTGCTCTTCTTCCTCTCGGTGCTGGACCTGCACGCCGAGGCATCCGTCGAGGTCGCCGCACCGGTGGGGCTCGTGCGCAGTCAGGTGCTGCGCAGCGCCGACGGCATCGTGCGGATCGCCCTCAACCTCGTGCCGTCGGGCGCCCGCGACGACGCGATCCTGCCCCAGCACATCGCCTTCGCGAGCAGCGATGTGCTCGCGCTGGCGCGGGCCGCGCGCGACCGCGGGTTCGCGCCGCTGGACATCCCCGCGAACTACTACGACGACATCGAGGCGCGCTACCTGATCGACCCCGGGCTGCTCGCCGACCTCCGGGAGCTGAACGTGATGTACGACCGGGACGACTCCGGTGAGTTCCTGCACTTCTACACGCAGCCGGTCGGCACGGTGTTCCTCGAAGTCGTCGAACGGCGCGAGGGGTACGCCGGGTACGGCGCGCTCAACGCCCCGGTCCGCCTCGCCGCCCAGTATCAGCATCGGCGCGCGGCCCGAGAGGAGGTCGCCCGATGATCCGGCACGTCGCCGTGTTCCGGTTCGTCTCCGCGTTCACCGCGGAGGAGCGCCGCCACTGGATGTCGCTCCTGCGGGCGCTGCCCGCGCAGATCCCCGAGCTGCGCAGCATGAGCGTCGGCGAAGACGTGCTCGCGGGTCCGGCGTCGCACGAGCTCGCGATCGTCGCGGACTTCGACGACCTGGACGGGCTCGCTGCGTACACACGTCATCCCGCCCACGAGGAAGTGCTGCGCATCTCCGCGCCGGTCAAGGCCTCGCTCGCCACGGTCGACTTCGAGATCCCCGACGCGACGTGACCGATCAGACACCTCGCCCCGGATCGTCGCCCCACCCGCCTCGGGGGCGCTACCTCGTCGGCCTGATCGGCGAGGGGATCGCGGCATCCCTCACTCCCCCGATGCACGAGGCGGAGGCGGCCGCGCTCGGACTGGACTACGAGTACCGCATCCTCGACCTCATCGCCCTGGGACGGCCGGCCACCGACGTCGGCGACCTCCTCGCCGAGGCGCGGTCGGCCGGGTTCACCGCCATGAACATCACCCATCCCTGCAAGCAGCTCGTCGTCGACCTCGTCGACGAACTCGACGCGGATGCCGCGCACCTGCAGGCGGTGAATCTCGTCGTTTTCGACGAGGGCGGCCTCGTCGGCTACAACACGGACTGGATGGGCTTCCGGGAGGGCCTGGACGCCGGTCTCCCCGGCGTGGCGTTCGACCGCGTTGTGCAGATCGGCTGCGGCGGCGCCGGCGCGGCGACCGCCTACGCGCTGCTCTCCCACGGCACGTCGAGACTCGACCTCTTCGATGCCGACCCCGCCCGCGCCGACGACCTCGCCGCGCGCATGCGCGCCCACTTCCCCTCGCAGACCGTCGCGACCGCCATGCCGGACGACCTCCCCGGGATCATCGCGCAGGCCGACGGTGTCGTCCACGCGACCCCGCTCGGCATGCTCCACCACCCGGGCGTCGCCTTCGACGTCGGGCTGCTGCAGCCGGGCGCCTGGGTGTCGGACGTCGTGTACCGGCCGCTCGAGACCGAGCTCATCCGGCGAGCGCGCGAGCGCGGCCATGCCGTGCTCGACGGCGGACGGATGGCCGTGGGTCAGGCGTGCGCTAGTCTCCGAATCATCACGGGCGTGGCGCCCGATCGGGAACGGATGGAGCGACACTTCCGTGCGCTCATCAGCGCTGAGGAGGACTCCAGCGCTGGAGGGAGCCCGCGATGAGCGACGAGGCGAGCGAGCTGCGCGACGGCGGGACGACCGAGCGCGCCGCCAGGACGCAGGACGACATCCTCGAGGTGGCCACCGCCGAGTTCGCGGCGAACGGATACGCGGGCGCCCGCGTCGACGAGATCGCGGCGCGGACCCGCACGACCAAGCGCATGATCTACTACTACTTCGGCTCGAAGGAGGGGCTGTACCTCGCCGTCCTCGAGCGCGTGTACGCCCAGATCCGGCGGGTCGAGCGCGGCATCAACATCGAGAAGCTCTCCCCCGCCGACGCCCTGCGCACGGTCGCCGAGGCCACGTATCACCACCACACGACGCACGAGGCGTTCATCCAGCTGGTGAGCATCGAGAACATCCACCGGGCGGAGCACGTCCGCCAGTCCCAGACGATCCTCCGCGAGAACGCCACTGCCATCACCCTGTTGCAGGAGGTCATCGAGCGGGGCGTTCAGGACGGCTCCTTCCGCGATGACGTGGACGCGGTGGACGTGCACATGATCATCAGCGCCTATGCCTGCTTCCACGTCGCCAACCGTCACACCTTCGCCGCCATCTTCGGGCGCGACATGCTCGATCCGTCCCTGCAGGACTCCCACCGGCGCCTCATCGGCGATCTGGTGGTCGCGACGATGACCGATCGCGGAGCCGCCCGCCCGCAGCCCTGAGCCACGCGGATCGCCGCGCGCGGACGAGGCCGGACCGCTCACCCGCCGCGAGCGGCCTGCGCGATGCGGCGCGACAGGGACAGGGCTGCGGCGTCCACCGCCTCCGCGGCCCGGTCGAGGTCGAAGGCGTCTGCCGCGCCCGACACGCCGATGGCCGCCGCCACCGCCCCGTCCGGTGCGAAGACCGGGCTCGCCACCGCCCAGACGCCCGCCGTGGACTCCTCCAGCTCGACGGCCGGCCGCCCTTCGCGGATCGAGGCGAGCTGGCGCCGGATCTGCGTGGGATCCATGACGGTGGCGGAGACGGATGCCGTCGGCGCCGGCCCGAGGGCGGCATCGACGTCTTCCGGCTCGGCGTGTGCGAGCACCGCCTTGCCGAGGGCCGTAGCGGCCACCGGGAACCGTCCGCCGGTCCGGATCGCGAGCGGGGTTCCGGCACGCCCGCGCATCGCGGCGAGGCACACCATCTGCCCGCCGTCGCGGATCGCCAGGAGGACGTTCTCCCCCGTCGCATTGCGCAGCCCTGCCATCACCGGCAGAGCGGCGATCCGCAGCTCGCGGGGCTCCTTCGCGAGCTGGCCGAGCTCGAAGAGCCGCAGCCCCAGGTGGATCCGCCGCCCATCCCGCTCGAGGTACCGCTGTCGCACGAGCGTCGCGACGAGGCGCGACACCGTCGACTTCGGCAGGCCCGCGCGCGTCGCCAGCTCCGACAGCCCCAGGCCACGGTCATCCTCGTCGAAGGCGTCCAGGATGGCCGTCATCCGGTCGAGCACGCCGAGCGCGTCGGTGGAGGCATCCGCTGCCATGCTCAGGCCACCTGCGACGCCAGCCTGTGCGTGAGCGCGAGCGCCGCGTGGCGCACGAGCGGCGCGATCCGCTTCGGATCCATGTCGCTCACCGGACCCGCGACGGAGATCGCGGCGACCGGCAGACGCTCGGGCGAGAGGATGGGGCTGGCCACGCCCACCACGCCCGGGAAGGTCTCGCAGCGGTCCACGGCGATTCCGTCCGAGCGGACCGCCGCCAGCTCCTGCTCGAGCCTGCCGCGCTCGTACCGGTCGGAGCCCGCCATCACCGCGTCGATGACGGCGCCGTCGGGCGTGAACGCGAGCACCGCCTTGCCGAGGGCCGTCGTCGCCGACGGCACCCGAACCCCCGCCCGGGACGGCACCGGCCGCAGCCGGCCGCGGACGGAGATCACAGAGAGCATCTGGCATCCCTCCCGAACGGCGACGTTGAGGTGCTCACCTGTGGCATGGGACAGCTCGGCGAGCACGGGAAGGGCGGCCAGGCTCAGCCGGCGCGGGGTGCTGGCGCGCGCCCCGAGCTCGAAGAGCCGGAGCCCGATGACCACGCCGTCCTCTCCGCGGGTGAGGTACCGCTGGCGCACGAGATCGGCGACGAGGCGCGAGACGGTGGACTTGGGAATGCCGGTGGCGACGGCGAGCTGGGTGATGGTGGTCGAGCCGTTGGACTCCCGGACGGTCTCGAGGATGGCGAGGATCCGGTCGAGCACGGAGACCGGCTCGTCTCTGTGGGCGGATCGCATGTGGGCAGTATCCGTCCAGTTCCGAAGGCCCGGCAAGCAAACCGGCCCCTCACCCCGCGATGGTCCCGCCCAGTGGAACAGCGCCCGCGCAGAACCGTCGGTGCACGGCGGAGGGGCCCGAACCCGCCGCGGCCGGCGGGTTCGGGCCCCTTGTGGAATCACTCTTCGAGGGGCTCCGCGGGTGTCAGGCCGTGCAGAACGGCTTGATCCCCATGACGCTCTCCAGGCCCTCCACCACGTGCTGCTGGAAGAAGTCGTCGCCCGTGAGCGGCGCATCCGTCCAGGCGGCGACGTCGTGTCCCAGCGTGGTCAGCCACGAGCGGCCGCCGTCGTAGTACTGGCACCAGCTCACCGGGTGGTGCTCACCGTGGCCGGCCACCGTGGCCTCGCTCGTGGCCTGGTCCACCTCGAGGAGGACGTTGACGAAGCTCGGGTACGGCGTCAGGTTGTACCACTCGTCCTTGAACCCCCACGTCTCGGGCATGAACGACGTCGAGACGTCCCGGTTGTTGACGGTCTCGACCGTCCCTTCGCGGTTCGGGCCGTGGTTGTAGAAGTTCGCACCGCCGAGGAGGCCCTCGTAGTGCTCCCAGTGGTACTCGGCGCCGAAGGCGTTGTGGATCCCGACGAAGCCGCCGCCGCCGCGGAGGTACTGCATCAGGTTGGTCTGCGCCGTGTCATCGAGCGTGTCGCGGTTCGAGCTCAGGAAGACGACGGCCTGGTAATTGTTCAGGCGGGTGAAGCTGGCCAGATCCTCGGTGTAGTCCACGGCGATCCCGCGCTCCTCCGCCCACGCCTTCAGCGCCGACTGCGCGACGTTGTTGGCGTTGAGCGGCGGGTTCATCCCCGGGCCGAGCGCGGTTCCGAGGTGCGCGTGACGAGGTCCGGCGGTGCGGCTCCAGATCAGGATGCGCTTCTGCTCACCCTCCTTCCAGCCGTTGCCCCACTCGTTGTAGCACTCCGGGTCGACGCCGCGGCACACGCCGTAGTCCTTGATCTCGTCGAGGTAGATCTGGCTCGCGGTCGCGGGCTGGCCGCCGAGCCCGTTCCCGTTGTCCTTGCTGCTCAGGGCGGCCGATCCGACGACCATGCCCGCGCCGAGCGCAGCCGCGGCGACGAGAGCGACTCCGGAGCGTATGAGCGATTTCATGTGATCTCCTTTGATCGTTGCTGCAGATTCCTCGGGTGCGCGAGACGCCGTCCGCCCGGGGCTGGTGCGAATCTAGGCGGGGCCCGTCGCGGCGGGCAAAGCCCGTTCCACCCAGTAAGCCGCGCGCGAGGATCGACGCGGCATCCGCTAGCGACATCTCCGCGCGGAGCGAGTACAAAGGAAGCGAAACGGGCGGACGAGTATCGGCGGTGATGGCGTCATGCAGGACACGAACGATGCGGTCGTGACACTCAGCGAGGAGCGGTGCTGGAACCTGCTCGCGCGACGCGAGCTCGGCCGTCTGGCTTTGGACGCCGACGGCGAGCCCGATATCTTCCCCGTGAACTACGTCGTGGACGGGTCGCGGATCCTCTTCCGGACCGCGCCGGGCTCGAAGCTGGCGACCCTCGCAGTGAGCCCTCGCGTCGCCTTCGAGGTGGACGAGTACGACGACACGTTCGCAGCGAGCGTGATCGTCAAAGGCGTGGCGGAGCGCCTCGACCGTCAGCGCGACATCGATGACGCCGACGCGCTGCCGCTGCGGCCGTGGATCCCGACCCTCAAGTACCGCTGGGTGCGCATCACTCCGACGCAGATCAGCGGGCGGTGGTTCCGGCGGACTCCCGAGCCCGACCGCTACCGGGCGTCGGCGGACGACCACACCACCTGAACCGCGCAAACGGTGTCCGCGGTCGGTGCGACGATTCGCACGACGGGGTGAGCGGCGGGAGGCGGCATGAGGGGCGAGGCGACCGTGCTGCACGCCGATCTCGACGCCTTCTACGCGTCGGTCGAGCAGCGCGACGCGCCCGCCCTCCGCGGCCGACCGGTCATCGTCGGCGGCGGGGTGGTGCTCGCCGCGAGCTATGAGGCCAAGGCGCGGGGCGTGCGCACCGCGATGGGCGGCCGCCAGGCCCGCGACCTCTGCCCGGATGCGGTGGTGGTCCCGCCGCGGATGGACGCCTACTCCGCCGCGAGCAAGGCGGTCTTCGCGATCTTCCGCGATACGACCCCCCTCGTGGAGGGCCTGTCCATCGACGAGGCGTTCCTCGAAGTGGGCGGGCTGCGCCGGCTGGCCGGCACCCCCGAGCAGATCGCCGTGCGGCTGCGCCAGCGGGTGCGCGCCGAGGTGGGGCTCGCGATCTCCGTCGGCGTGGCGAGGACCAAGTTCCTCGCCAAAGTGGCCAGCGCCGTCAGCAAGCCCGACGGCCTGCTGGTCGTCGAGCCCGAGCAGGAGCAGGCGTTCCTCCTCCCCCTCCCGGTAGAGCGGCTCTGGGGGGTCGGGGCCGCGACGGCTGCGAAGCTGCACGGCCTGGGCATCCACACCGTCGGAGAGCTGGCGGATCTGGAGTCGTCGACCGCCGAGCGGCTGCTCGGGAGGGCGGCGGGTTCGCATCTGCACGCGCTGGCGAGACTGCGCGATCCACGACCCGTCGACACCACGCGGCGTCGCGGGTCCATCGGCTCCCAGCGCGCGCTCGGGAGCCGCCCGCGCACGGCCGAGGAGCTCGACGTGATCCTCAGTCAGATCGTCGACCGGCTCGCCCGCCGTCTCCGCGACGGCGACCGGGTCTGCCGCACGGTGGTGCTGCGCCTCCGGTACGGCGACTTCGCGAAGGCCACCCGCTCCCACACCGTCCGCTCCCCCACCGACCGCACCGCGGTGCTCCTCGCCGTGGCTCGAGCGCTGCTCGCCGGGTCGCAGCCCGAGATCGACGAGCGCGGCATCACCCTGATCGGCGTCTCGCTGTCTCAGCTCGGCCGGGCCGACAGCATCCCCCCGGAACTGCCGATCGACTGGGACGACGGCGCTCGTCTCGACGTCGCACTGGATGCGGTGCGCACCCGCTTCGGCGCGGGCTCGGTCTCGCGAGCGACCCAGCTGGGGCGTGATCCCGGGTGGTCGACACCGCTCCTGCCCGAGCACGAGTGACGCGTCGAGGGGTCGCGCTCCGGCGTAACGACGACCGTCTCGCGGACCTCCCGTTACAACGCGGCCGCGAGCTCCTCGCCCCACCGGCGGGCCCGCTCGAGCTCGCCGTCGGCGACCGGCCCCGAGTAGCCGTGCACGCCGAACGTCTGCGGTTTGGCCGCGGGCCGGAAGCCGAGTGCGACGAGGCGCTTCATCGCCTTCTTCGCGGCCGATCCCGGCAGGCGCGGGCTGGTGACGCGGGTGTCGAACGTCGCGACCGGGATGTCGCGACCGGGCGAGGCCAGCGATGCGATCCATTCACGGATGCCTCGGGGCGGGATGTTCTCCGCCCCCTGCTGCTGCGCCGACTCCCTCGTCTTCTCCGTCGACATCGAGAACGCGTGCGTCGGGCCGCCCACGACGAGGAGGTCGACGTCGCCCTCGAGCACCGCCGGGGCCGAGACGGCGTCGACCACGTCCGTGGATTCGAGCCCGAGGCCGGCGGCGATCTCGCGGGCGAGCTGCTCCGTGTTGCCCCAGAGCGTCTCGAACACCACTACTGCATGCATCATGCCTCCTTCGCGCCCGCGTGGTGCGGCCGCCTCATGGGATGAATGGTTCTCTTCAGGGCCGATCGCCCGGACGCTCAGCCGGCGCCGTCTGCGCATCGAGCGGCGAGCGGACCGCGCGGATGAGGCGGACGAGATACACCACCAGCCGGCGTGCCCGACACCAGTCTCGACAGGCCAGCGGCGCGCATCCGGGCCTTTGGTCCCGCGTCGGCCGCCGAGCCCTGCGGAAGGTCGAATTGGTCTGCCCGGCGACGGTCGACGACACCGGTATCTCGAGCCGGCGTCAGGCGCCCTTGCCGCGGCGGCCGGCCGCTCGGCGCACGAAGCCGAAGATCAGCGTTCCCACGAAGAGAATGGCGCCGATGATGCCGAGCCAGAGAAGCCCTTCGAGAGCGAATCCCACGACCGCGAGGACCGCCCATACGACCAGGAGGATGATGATCGCCGTCAGCATTTCCTCATGCTAGCGACCCCACCCAGGCACGGATGGGCCCCTGCTCCCGCGGGGGTACGAGTCCCTCTTCGAACGGCTCGGCCGTGCGGCCGAACCTGTGAGGCGTACATGTTGGGGGCGTAACGTCCGGTTATGGACACACAGACACGAACGAGCGGTGCGGATGCCGCGACGCTGGGCCTGGGATCGGTGCTGGTGGGTTCGTTGCCTGCTGAGCTGATGACAGACGACGCCCCGGACCGTTACACGGTCGAGGCGGTATTCACTCGCCGACCCGAGAAGGACGAAGTGAGAGAGATCCTGGGGACCGGGACGCGCGACCATCTCGCGAACGCCGGGTATCCGACGGTGGAACTGACCGTCGCCGACCGTCGCCTGGTGATCGAGAACACGAACCTCGAAGAGCTGCGCGATGGGCTCGCCGGCGTCATCGCGGACATGCTCGCTGGGATCAGCACGATGCTCCACCAGAAGCAGGAAGCAGCCGCGATGCTGCTGCAGGAAGCCGCATCGAGCGAGCACGACCGGGCAGCGGCTGTCGAGACCCTCGCGGAGTCGATCGCGTTCCGGACCACGCAGAGTACGGGCACTCCCGCAGGCCTGTCGGCGGATGCTGTCGCCGTCGACGACGGCACCCAGCTCGCGGGCTGGGGCAGCGAGGGGGGACGTCAAGAACCTGCTTCACGGCAGGAGTGACGCATCGGTGCACGCATCCGCGAACGTCAGGCCTGGGAGGCGCATCAGCGCCACCCAGGCCCGCGGGCGCACCGCGCAGTGCACCCTGTCTTCGACGTCAGCTCACGCGGCACCCTGGGGCAGCCCGCCACCATTGGCATGACCCGGCATGCCGGGCACCCCGGCGTGATCGGGTGGGCCGGGGACTCCGGCGTGACCGGGCGCTCGACCGTGGTCGCCTCCCGGGGCCGCCGGGTCGGCGAGGCCACCGTGCGTGAGACTGAGGTGCGGCGCTGAGTGGATCGTCGTCATCGCCCCCTCCTCTGCCAGCAGCGCATCGATCGTGGCGGACGGGTAGTGGTTCGCCCCGAGTTCGAAGTAGCTCATGCTGTGCGCGATGACCCCCACAGCCCTCAGGTAGTCGATCGTCCGCACGTTGGCCAGCTTCGCGAGATCCCCGGTGTAGTACGGGAAGCTCTCCGGAGCGGCCACCCACGAGGCAGCGGCGTCGACCGCATCACCGAGGCCGGTGCCGTGGGCGTTGACATACGAGTGGACGTCGTAGCCGTGACCGGCGAGCGTCTCGGCGACGAGCATGAGCGGCAGCAGAGAGAAGTGGGTGTACCAGATCCCGTAGTCGCCGACGCCGTTGTTGCGGGTGACCTCCTCAGGCATATGACCGTTCGCGTCGACCTGGTGCTCGATCAGCTCCGTCGTCCGCACGTACGCCGCATCGATGGCGGCTGTGTCGCCGAGGTACGCCGCGCTCGCTGCGGTCAGCTCGAGAGCCCAGCTGCCCCAGTTGTTGGTGCGATGGAGAATCGAGCCGGCCACGGGAGTCGCCGTCTCCGAGAGGAAGCCGGCGAAGGCGCGCTCCCCCTCTTCCGACCACGCGGGCGTGCCGCGGAGCAGCTCGGCGGCGAAGACGAAGGCGGGGAAGTGGTAGCTGAACGCCAGAGCGGAGTCCTCGCTGGTGCGGACGCAGTCGACCGTTCCCATCCAGGCGTCGATGAAGGCGGCGGCGTGTGCCCCGTACCTCTCATCTCCGGTGAGGCGGTAGGCCAGCGCCAGCTGGTAGGCCGTGTTCGCATCGTTCTGCAGGCCGTCGCGCGCCGCCCGGTGCGCCGTGGGGTTGTTGTAGAAGAACGGCACGAAGAAGACCTCGGGCGGCGCCGGCGTCCGCGCCATCCCGGCGGTGACGTCCTCCATGAGTCGGTCGAACCCGGAAGCCTGCGGCTCCACGTTCCGCTCCACGCGCCGTGCCACCTCCGCGATGCGCTCCGGGCTGTTCAGGACGAGTCCCCGCTCGCCGACGGTGGCCGGCTCACCGGACCACGCTACGCAGTCCGCGGGAGCAGGCTCGTCGCGCTCGATCGCGCCCGTCAGTTCTACGGCGTCGACGGCCATTCGCACATCGCGGTGCGCCGCGAGCGAGAAGCCGCCGGCGTCGAAGGTCGAATCCGTCACCGACAGCAGGGGCTGATCGGCACCGCCGAGCGAGACATCCAGGCGGTCGCCATCGAGGCGGACGGTCACCGTCACCCAGGACGCCCCCGGACGGGCGGCCGTCGCCGACGAGCCGAGATATGTCACGGCGGAGCCGCCCGCCGCCTTGATCACTGCGAGCTCGCCGTTGTTGCGGAGCAGAACGGTGTAGCCGGACTGCGTGTAATCGTCCGTCGTGCTCGCGCGGTGGACGGTGAAGCCGGCCCACGCGGTCGCGCCGCCGCCCTCCGTGCGGAACGTCGCGGTCGCCGTGCTGGTCGTATCGAGGCCGAGCTCGGTCAGCGCGAGCACCGAGCCGCGCGTCGACCCGGGCGTCACGACTCGCGCCGCACCGTCGGAGGCCTGCCAATCACCTGCGGCGGCCGTCCACGCGCTGCCCAGCGTGTCGAAATCGTCTCGGAACATGCCGCCATCGCCGGTCTGTGCGAGCGCCGGCTGGGCCGCGCCGACTATGGCGACAGCGACGACTGCGGCGAGCGCGGCTCGCCATCGAACCTTCATCATCCGTTTCCTCCTCTTGTATGTGGTCGCAAATCGAGCGAGCGGGGTCCGGCCGGCAGCGCGGCGCCCCCTGCTCAGTACACGCGTATGGACACCACGCGAGCTTGCGGGGCGCCGTTCGTGGCGAGGACCCTCAGACGCAGAGCAGTGGCGGCCGCGACATCTGTCTCGTGGACGCGTTGGCGGCGACGATTGGCCTCGACCCGAACCAGCTCGCGCCACCCGTCTCCTTCACAGACCTCGAGGACGTAGTCCCGGACGAGCTCGGGGAAGACACGCTCGGGCGTGCGGTGGTGGTGGAGCGTGTTCAGTTCCACGTCGGTGTCGTCGTCGAAGACGAGTCGGATGCTGCGCACGCGGCACGCTTCGCGCCATTCCAACGTCAGGGTGGCGTCGTCGGACGGCTGCGACATCCACAGGTTCGGGCCCCCGTAGAAGCGCTGGTACCCGCCCACGGCCTTGGACTCGGCGAACGCCTCGGTGGCCGGGCTCACGCGAACCCTCGGCGAGCGACCGCGCAGCGGGATCGCCGGCCAGGCGATGACGCTCTCCGATTCGTCGACCGCGACGTTCGCATCTCCGTCGGCCTGCGGGCGGTGAGGGAGGGCCAGCACGCCGGGCACCTGCGCGTCGACGAGCACCGCTGAGACACCCTCAGCCGCTTCGAGCACGATGACGACACTCTCCGGCTCGTCTGGCGCCCAGCTCAGCGGGAAGCGGACCCACTGCGGTTCGTCGGATCCGGCCGCCTCGACCTCGACCCTCGCGCGCCGATCGATCGGCACGGCGTTCTGCCGGTGTCCGGTCGTCCAGAGCGACGCGGCCAGTCGGGTGTCCCCGGCGACATGCAGCAGCACGTCGACGTGGTCGATCCGCGGGTCGGCAGGCAGGAGCAGACCGAGATCCCGCTCCAGGGGGAACGGTGCTTGCCCGGCCGCCGGATCGAGTTCACGCGGGTCGAGCGTGCGCGCGGTGGTCGACGCGGTCACGCGGGCTCGTCTTGCCAGATCGCCGGGATCGCCGTTGCGGATGCCGAAGACCGAGGCATCCTGTCGCAGCAGCGTCTGGCGCAGGGTGTGGGCGTGCGTGGCGGCGAGCTCGCGCGGTCGCACGCCGAGGTCGAGTGCGAGGGCGGCGCCGGTGCCGGCTGCCTCGCCACCGGCTCCGCATGTCGCCATGACCCGGGTGGAGCCGAACGCCACATGGCTCGCCGAGATGTCGCGCCCGGCCATGAGCAGGTTCACGACGTTGCGCGAGTAGTAGCTGCGGAAGGGGATGCCGTAGATCCCGTTCGAGTACCGCTGATGCGCCCCGGCTTCGGCGGCGTACATCCCCTCCACGGGGTGGAGGTCGATCGACCATCCGCCGAAGGCGACGGCGTCCGGGTGGTCGACCTGATCCAGGATGTCGTTCTGTGTCAGCACATGGTCGCCCAGGAAGCGTCGGTATTCGCGCTTGCCGGGGAGCGCGCCGACCCACTCGAGGTCGAGCGTGGCGGCGTCGAACTTGCCCGAGTTCTTGATGTAGTCCCAGATGCCGAAGATCACCGACCGCAGCTCGTCCCGAATCGCCTCGTTGTCGTGGACGGTGTCGAGATGCCCGCCCCACTCGATCCACCAGTAGTGCGCTCCGGAGTCCCCCGATCGCAGGATGCGGGACGCCGGGATCGGAGTCTGGGTGATGTCCTTGGCCGAGTCGGGCGCGACGAAGTCGACCGGGCGGCCGAGATCCTTCGTGTAGAAGAGAATGGTCGAGCCCAGTAGCTCGCCGTCGGCTTCCTCGGGTGCCCACGACTCGCCGAGCTCACGCGACGCCTCGCGCCCGATGCGGTACTCGGCGCCGGCGAGGTGGCCTACGAGGCCGTCGCCGGTGCAGTCCAGGAAGTAGGGGCTCGTGAAGGTGGTGAGGGTCTCGGATCCGATCGTCCATCCGCGCACCGCGGTGACGACGCGCTCGCCGTCGATGTCGGCGGCGTCGACCTCGCGCACGTCGGTGTTGAGGAAGACGGTGATGTTCGGCTCGGCCCGCACCGCGTCGAAGACCACCTCGTCCCAGATGATCGGGTTGCCTTCGGGGTTGCGGTACTGATTCTCGACGTAGAGCTCGCCGATGACTCCGCTTTCGCGGGCGAACCGCTGTACGCCGTGCCCGGTCGCACCCACGACCCAGACGCGCACCTCCGACGACGAGTTGCCGCCGAGCACCGGTCGATTGCCGATGAGGGCCACCCGCTTGCCGAGCCGCGCCGCGCTGATTGCGGCGCAGACGCCGGCCAGGCCGCCTCCGACCACGGTGATATCGGCTTCGACGTTCTGAGTGCGCATGGTTCCTTCGGCGGTTCGCGGTGGGGCATGGGAGGTCGCCGGCCCGGGCACGAGCCCGGGCCAGCGGAGAGGGGTGTTCAGATGAGGCCGTTGATTGTGTCGCCGGCGGCTTTCATGGCGTCGGATGCCGACTTCTGGCCGATCAGGACGGCTTGGACCTGCTCGGCGATCGCGGTCTCCATCTGCGCGTAGGACGGGTACTCCCACAGCGGGCTCGGCTTCGCGGTGGAGGTCACGGTCTCGGTGAAGGCCTGGACGAACGCGTTCGCGGTGACCGTGTCGGAGGCGAGCGCCGCTTCGGTGGTCGGCGGCAGCCCGAGTGCGGCGAAGTAGTCCTCGCTCTGCTGCGGGTCGCTCGTGAGCCACTGCGCGAACTCGGCGGCGGTGCCGGCGCCCTCGCCGTCGACGACGACGACGAGGTGGCCCCACAGCACGTGCTGAGGCGTGGATCCCCCCTTGAGAACGGGTCGCGCGAGGGGGGTCATCTTGTCGCCGAGCGTGGCATCGGGCGACTGCGACACGACCGACGACTTGCCGACCGGCGCGTCGTCGTAGAGTGCGGTGGCGCCCTGAGAGAAGAGGGTGCGGGCTGCCGCGCGATCGACGTCGGCCGCGATCAGGCCGTCGTCGTACAGCTTCTTGTACCACTCGACGGCCTCGACTGACGCGTCGTCGCCGATCGTCGACTTCCCGTCCTCGATGATGGGCGAGCCGAAGGTCTGCATCCAGACGACGATGTCCTTCAGCTGCGCGGCCTTCGTGCTCGCGGCATAGGGGATCACCCCGATGCCCTTCAACGCGCGGAGGCCATCCTCGAATTCGTCGATCGTGCCGGGCGTGAGCGAGGTTCCCGCCTTGTCGAACAGCTCGGCGTTGCCGATGAGGCCGATCGCTCCGATCGTCCACGGGAGTCCGAGCTGCTTGCCGCCCGACGTGCCGGCGCCCAGTGCGGCATCCGTGTAGCCGCGGTCGCCGGTGTATGCGGACAGGTCGGTCAGCTTTCCCAGAGCAGCGAGGGCCGACAGCCACGCGACGTCGAGCTGTGCCGCACCGGAGAACTGCCCGCCCCGAACCTGCAGGGTGAGCTGATTCAGGTACTCGTTGTACGGGTACGCGCTGGTGTCGATCGAGATGCCCTCGGCGCTCGAGAAGCTCTTGAGCGCCGCCTCGATCGTGGGTTTGGCCGCTTCCTCGGACAGGCTCCACGACGCGAACGCGAAGTCCGTCGGCTCCGCTGCGCCCGGAGTCGGGCCCGGGGCGCCGACGCCTCCGGTCGAGCAGCCCGCGAGGCCGAGCAGAGCGGCCCCGCCGAGCCCCAGCACGGAGTAGCGCAGCAGAGACCGCCGCGAGATGTCGTTTGCCATGAGTTCTCCTTCGAAACAGTGCGATCGGGTGATGGTGGGAGAGGAACGAACGTGAGGTTCAGCCCTTGACTGCACCGGCGGTGATCCCGCCGACGAGGAAGCGCTGGAGCAGGATGAAGGCGATGCAGACGGGAACCGAGACCACGAGCGAGGCCGCCATGAGCGCGGGCCACGACGTGCTCGCTTCGGAGATGAAGGTGTTCACGAGGCCCGGGGGAAGGGTCTGCCGGTCGGGCCCGGCAAGGGTGAGCGCGAAGATGAAGTCGTTCCAGCCCCGCACGAAGGCGAACAGTCCCGCCGCGACCAGGCCCGGGGCGGCGAGCGGAAGCACGATCGAGTGGAAGATGCGCCACGGACCCGCGCCATCGATCCGCGCGGCCTCGATGAGGTCGTCGGGAAGCGCGTCGAAGAATCCCTTCAGCATCCACACGCACAGCGGCAGTGTGAACGTGGTGAACGACAGGATGAGTGCGAGGTAGGTGTTCAGCAGTCCGAACTGGGCGAACACGAGGTACAGCGTCACGAGAAGCAGCGCCTGCGGGAACATCTGGCTCGACAGGACGAAGTACATCAGGGACTTCCGGCCCGCGAAGCGGTACTTCGAGAACGCGTAACCCATGTACATCGACACGATGACGGAGAGCACGGCGGTGATCACCGACACGATCACGCTGTTGCGGAAGTAGACGAAGATCGCCTCGTTTCCGAACACCGTCGCGTAGTGGGCGAACGTCACCTCTTTGGGGAACAGCGTCGGCGGAAACGCGAACACCAGCCCACTGGGGGTGAGCGACGTGACCAGCAGCCAGTAGACCGGAGCGAATCCGAAGAAGGCGATGACGGCGAGCGTGATCCACGTCCCCCAGCGCGTGCGTCGGCGCCGGCGACGTGTCTGCACGGGCGGCGGGTCCTGAGCGAGGACCTCGATGGGCGTGGCCGTCATGGTGGTCATCGGCTTGCTCCCTTCTCGCCGCGCTCGGAGAGCCACACATAGACCACGACCAGGACCGTCAGCAACGCCATCCAGACGATGCCCAGTGCGCCGGCGTGCCCCAGGTCGTATCCCCTGAAAGCGGTGTCGTACACCTCGGTCGCGAATGTCTGCGTCGTGCCCGCGGGGCCACCGCCGGTGAGGACGAAGATCGTGTCGAAGTGCTGGAAGTTCCAAATGAACTCGAGCAGCACCACGAGTCCCGCGACGCCACGGATGTGCGGCCACGTCACCGTGAAGAACCGGCGAACGGTGCCCGCGCCATCCATCGCCGCCGCTTCATGAAGCTCAGCGGGGACCGTCTGCAGGGCGGCGAGCAGCATCACCATGATCCACGGGAAGGTGTTCCAGGTCTTGGCAACGATGAGCGCCACCCGCGCCGTATCCGTCTGGAAGAGCCACGCGATAGGGCTGTCGATCGCCCCGAGACTCATCAGCATGCCGTTGAGTACGCCGTAGTTGGCGTCGAAGATCCACATCCAGAGGAATGAGACGACCACGCCCGGTATCAGCCATGGGATGAGGAATGCGCCGCGGAGGAAACGCTGCCCAGGAAAGCTCTGGTTGAGGACGAGCGCGAGCGCGAGGCCGAGCACGAACGGCGCCACCGTCGCCCCCACCGTGAAGATGAGCGTCTGCACGAGCAGCGGCCCGAACTCGGTCGTGAGCACCTGGACGATGTTGTCGAGGCCGACGAACGTCATCCCCGGATAGAGCAGGTTCTCGTCGAAGAAGCCGGAGATCAGGGAACGAATCAGCGGGTAGAGCACGATCGTGCACAGCAGCACGATGCCGGGCAGCAGCAGGAACGCCAGGAATGCTCGGTCACTCAGCGGTGTGCCGCGCATGCGCCTGGCGGCGGGTGCGGCCACGCGGGATGTGGTCATCGTCGTCCTTCGCAGTCGGGCCGGGCATCGTCAGCGAGCATCGGCGGGGCGTCCGCGATTGGACGCCGCCTACAGAGTGCACGACGTGCGCAATATCCGCAACTGCTATGCACATAGTGCATACATGTGCTGTACTGGCTGTGCTTGCAGGGCCGACGACGAAGCGGAGAACACATGGCTGCCGACAAAGGTGCGAACCAAGCGAACCAGAGCGTGGAGAAGGCGATCGCCGTCCTCGAGACGTTCGTGAGCGGGGAGCCGATGCGCGTGGGCGACGTGGCCCGCGCCGCCGGGATCGGTCAATCCACAGCGTCGCGACTGCTCGCCACACTCGAGGCGGGAGGGCTGGTCGAGCGCGACCCGCAGACCACCCTGTACTTCCTCGGCTCCGAGCTGCTGACACTGGCAGGTATAGCCATCAACCAGAATCGGGTTCATCGGGTAGGGCGGCAGATCGCCCAGAGTCTCGCAGGCAAGCTCGGGCTCGGCGTGAACCTCGCGCTGCTGCGGGGAGCCGAGCTCATCTATCTCTGCAACTTCGAGGGCCCTCTGTCGCCGAAGTCTCACACTCTCATGGGCCAGCGCGTACCGTTGCACGCCACCAGCATCGGCAAGTCGACTCTCGTGGGAACGTCTCGTCACTCGCGACAGGCGCTGATGCCGCAGCTCGCCCGGTACACGGAGGCGACGATCACCACGCACGAGGCCCTCGACAGGGACGTGTCTCTCAGCGCCCGCCGCGGATATGCCACCGAAGTCGAGGAGTTCGTCCTCGGCAGAGCCTCCGTCGCCGCGCCCGTGCTGGATCAATCAGGTCGCATCGTGGCGGCCGTGTCGATCTCGGGCCCCCGATCCACCATCGATCTCGAGGCGCGCGAGGCGGAGCTCGGAAGGATCGTCATCGAGACGGCGGATCGCATCAGCTCCGGCCTCGGCTACCAGGGCCCGGTCGAGCCGTCAGCGTGGTGAGGCCGAACGGGGAGCGTGAGTTCGCGCCTCGATCGGGCTCGCCCCCGCAAGCTGCAGGCACGATGAATGCATTGCAAGCGATTATCGATTAGTGTAAGGTCGTGCCGCAGACACCAAGGTCGTGCACACGAGAGGATCGATGATGATCAAGAGACGTACCATTGCCGCACTCGGCGCGGTCACCGTGACCGCGTGCACCCTCGCGGGGTGCTCGACCACCGCGAGCGGGGATGGCGGCGATGCGGCTGAGCTGCGGATGCTCGTGAACGTCACTCCCAACCTGACCGAGGAGTTCTGGAACGAGCTCGTCGCACCGTTCGAGGAGGCCAATCCCGACATCGACGTCGTGATCCAGAACCCCGGCGCCGAAGGCGTCGCCGCCGCCGTGCCGCGGCTGCTGGCGGCCGGGGACGCGCCGGACATCGTGCAGTCGCTGCCGCCGTCGGTGGAGCTGGCCCCGGAGCTGGTCGACCTGACCGAGTACGACTGGGCGGCAGCGGCGCCGCTCGCCGACCAGTACTCGATCGACGGCAAGATCTACATGGCGGGCATCGGCGTGCAGTTGCAGAGCCTGTGGTTCTACAACAAGCAGGCGTTCACCGAGGCTGGGATCACCGAGCTCCCCGCGACCGTGGAGGAGCTCGACGAGGCTCTCGGCAAGCTCAAGGACGCCGGCTGGACCCCGATCCAGACGGGTGGGGACTGGATGTCCAGTCACGCCCTCCAGACACTCGGCCTGCCCAGCATCATCGCCGAGCACCCCGACTGGTTCGCCGGCATGAGCGACGGCGAGCTGACGTTCAGCGAGACCTACGGCGACACGATCGAGCGCTACGCCGACTGGGTGGCCGCGGGCTACCTCAACTCCGATGCGCTGGGCGTGAAGTACCCCGACGCCGAGCAGAGCTTCCTCGCGGGCAGCACCGCGCTCTACCCGATGGGGAGCTGGTTCGCGGGCACGGAAGCCAAGACGCCCGATGCACCCGAGATCGGCGTGTTCCGCGGTCCCGCCGTCGGCGGCGTCGACAACCCCGCGATGGGCGCCAACATCGCGAGTCCGTACTCCATCATGAAGTCATCGGATCACCAGGAGGCGGCTGCCAGGCTGGTGGAGTTCCTCGTCACCGACGAGGACGCCGTGACCTCGCAGCTCGAGGTCGACGGAAACTTCCGTGACGGCTACGCCTACGAGACCACTCCACTCGGCGAGGAGCTGCTCGCGATCGTGGCGGACACCCCCGCGGCCGACTACACCCCCACCGGCCAGGGATACGGTGAGCGCACTGTTCCCAACGGGTACTCCACCGAACTCAATGCGCAGACGCAGGCGCTGCTCGGCGGCACACCCGCCGACGCCGTCCTGAAGGCCATGGACGACTGGTTCGCAGCCAACGCAGGCTGATCCATCTCCCCGTCCGGGGTGCGGTGATCCCGCACCCCGGACGCACCACTCACCGGAGGTCCACCGACGATGGCAGACACCGCGCTGCGCGCCCCGCGCGTCCACCCGGCCGAACAACGTCGCCGCACGCTCGCGACCTGGCACCGCCTCTTCCCCGGCTTCGTCATGGCAGCACCGGCGGTCATCGTCTTCCTTGCGATGTTCATCGCGCCGATGATCCTCGCGTTCGTGCTGAGCTTGACGGACTGGAACGGGTACAGCGTCAACCTGAACTTCATCGGGTTCGAGAACTATCTGCACGCGTTCCAGAACCCGCGCACGGTGAACGCCGCCATCTTCACGTTCGTCGTGGCCATCATCGGCACGGTGCTGTGCAACGCCATCGGTCTCGCCACGGCGGTGCTCATCGCCGGTCCTGGCCGGCCGAACACGCTCGTTCGCACCGTGTTCTTCTATCCGTACATCATCAGCGCGCTCATCATCGGCTTCCTGTGGTCGGCGATGCTCGCACCGCAGGGTGTCGTGAACAGCCTCCTCGGGCAGGTCGGCATCCCCGCACTGCCGTTCCTCACGGACGTGACGTTCGCAAAGGCCAGCGTCATCCTCACGATCGTGTGGTCGCACTTCGGCTTCAACATGATCCTCTTCCTCGCCGGCATCAAGTCGGTTCCCGCGGAGTACTACGAGGCCGCCACCGTGGACGGCGCGACGCGCTGGCAGCAGTTCCGCAGCGTCACCCTCCCGCTCATCGCCCCCGTGCTGACCGTCAACCTTGTGCTCACGCTGGTGGGCCTGCTCAAGACCTACGACATCGTGCTGGCGCTCACCGACGGCGGGCCGGCGGGCTCGACGCAGACCATCGTCTACCAGGTGCTCAAGGACTCGTTCGCGCAGGCGAACCTGGGCTTCGGCGCCGCGCAATCGGTGATCCTGCTGATCGTGACGGCCGTCCTCGGCCTGTCAGTGACACTCGCCCGCCGTGGGGCCGAGAAGAAGGTGACCGACTGATGACACTGACGACACAGACCTCGGTCAATCCGGCCGCGGAGCTCATGCTCGCCGATCCCCGCAACGTCGGCGGAAGCCGCCGGCGCCGCCGCCCCGGGGCCCGCACAGGACCGCGGAGCATGCGCGCCTCCACGCTCGCGGCGGCGCTCAAGTGGATCGTTCTCGGCGCCGGCGCCCTCGTGATGCTCGTGCCTTTCTACATCATGGTGATCAGCGCCTTCAAGACGCAGGAGGACATCCTGCGGCATCCGCTGGCCATCAGTCCCGAAATGTTCACGGTCGAGTTCCTGTTGCAGGCCATCACGAGCGAGAAGTTCAATGTGATCGGCGCCTACGGCATCACGCTGCTGTTCGTCGCGCTGGTCAACATCTGCTGCATCGCACTGGCGGCGCCCGTCGCCTACGTCATCGCCCGGGGCCGCTCGAAGTGGCACCTCGCGCTGCTGCTGTTGTTCGTGTCGGGGCTGTTCATCCCCGGCCAGGTGACGCTGATTCCCGTCGTCTTCGTGCTCCGCCTGCTCGGGCTCATCAACACCATCCCGGGGTTCATCCTGTTCGAGACCGCGGCCACGCTGCCGGTCACCATCTTCCTGTTCGCTGCGTACCTGCGCACCGTTCCACGCGACATCGACGAGGCGGCGGCTCTCGACGGCGCCGGGCGCATTCGGGCCTTCTGGTCGTGCGTCTTCCCGATCATGCGACCCATCGTCGCGACCGTGATCGTCCTGAACTCGATCGGCGTCTGGAACGATTTCGTGAGCCCGCAGGTGATCCTCGGGCCGAGCTCGGGCATCTACACCGTGACCACCGGCGTCTACGCGGCGGTCGGGGAGTTCTCGACGGACTACACGACCGTCTTCCCCACACTCCTGCTCGCCATCGCGCCTGCTGTGATCTTCTTCATCATCATGCAGCGCCACATCATCGGCGGCCTCGTCGCCGGGGCCACGAAGGGCTGAACCGTGCCTGAAGTCCGGATCCTGACCACACCCTTGCGCGAGGTCCCCGCATGGGCCGTGCTGGAGCGTCGCCTCTTCGATGAGATCGAAGCCGCATGGCGCGCGTTCTCCGCGGAGTACTGCGAACCCGACGGGCGCATCCGCGGCGCCGGAGGCTTCGACTCGCGCGACGGCGTGGACGACCTGTACGAACCCTTCTTCAATTGGCCGGCCTTCTACGCGCTCGGCGGCAGCGATGAGATCCTCGCTCAGGCGAAGCATCACTGGGAGGGCGTCACACGCCAGCTGACCGAGGCCGGGATGCTCACCGACGAGTACGAGAACGGCTACGACTGGTTCCACCAGGGAGAATCGCTCCTGTTCTTGTACGGGCTGTGCGCCGCGGACCCGGGCGACGACGCCTTCGCTGAGCGGGCGCGGCGGTTCGCCGAGCTGTACACCGACCCCGCTCGCGGCAACTGGGACCCGGACCGGAACATCATCCGCGCGCCTCACACCGGCGCGCGAGGTCCGCTCGACGGGCTCGGACCCGAGTGGCAGGCGTACTCCGCCGGCCAGCATGAGATGCGACCGTACGGCCTCCCCCTCGAGCACGTGCCGGGCGTCGAACGGTGGGAGGACCTGGAGGATCCCGCCCTCGCCGAGGCGATGGGTCGCGAGATGCAGCGCCTCGCGGTGGGGGACGTGCCGGTCAATCTCGCGGCTACGAGCCTCGCCGCCAACCGATGGCTCTACGACGGCGACACCGCGTCTGCCGAGTGGATCATCCGATACGTCGACGGGTGGCGCGAGCGCGCAGCCGGCAACGGTGGCCTCCTGCCCGACAACGTCGCACCCGACGGAACGGTCGGCGGGCTGCACGAAGGACGCTGGTACGGCGGCCACTACGGGTGGACCTGGCCGCACGGTCTGCACTCCGTCGGCATGAGCACGCTCATCGGCGGCCTCAACGCGTCGCTCGTCTCGGGCGATCACGGCGCGCTCGACCTCACGCGTACGATGCTCGACACCGTGCTGGACCGTGCGATCACGGCGCCCGTCGCGGAGACGCGGTTCAGCCTTCGCGGTGGAGCCCTCGCGAGACTGGGAGCGGATGCCGTGAAGCCGGCGCTGCTCGTGCCGTATCGGCACGGTCGCCACGGCTGGTTCGACTACGGCCCGATGCCGCTGGAGCTACCGACGTGGCTCTGGTGGTGGTCCCGCGACGATGGCGACCGCGCGCGCCTGCGTCGCGTGATCGACGGACTCCCGGCCACCGACGAGCCTGTCAAGGCGTTCCGCGACAAGGCGGAGGCCGGGCACGAGGCCCCGTGGATCTCGTTCCTGGAGGGTGAGCTCGACGACTACCCCGTCCAGGCGCTGTCGATGGCGCTCGGTCAGGTGGCACGGCGCATGGCGGTGATGCAGACCGAGGTGCTCGATCCCGCGGCGGTGCATCTGCACTTCTGGCAGCGCGTGAACCCCGTCGTCACGGAGGTCCTCGGTCAGCTGATCACCGGAACACCGCAGGTCCTCTACAACGGCGGACTGCCGTTCGCCGCCGTGGCCTATCAGGACGCCGACCGCCACCGGCCGGGACTCCCGCCGGACGTCGCGGCGCTTGTCACGCGCCTTGACGGCGACCGTGTCGAGCTGCAGCTCGTGAATCTGTCGTCGACGCGATCGCGTCGCGTGCGCGTGCGCCCCTCGCGCTTCGGCCAGCAGGTCGTGGCCGCGGTCGCATCGCGCGGCGCGCGCGACGCCGACTGGCCCGGCCGCTCGACCGCCTACGCCTCGACGGTCGGCTCCCCCGTCGTGACGACGGCGGAGGTCCACGCTCCCGACGTGCTGGTCGAGCTGCCCCCCTCGCACCGCGCAGACCTCACGCTCATCACCGCTCCCGCCCCCGGGCGCCCGCACCACGTCGGCACCGCCGCTCACGCCCCGATCGGGACAGCCGGGTGATCCCCCGGCCCGCCCACGATCGATCGACCCTCTCGAGGAGGACCACATGACCGACATCTCTCCATTGCCCCGACCGAGTCTGCGACTGCCGGTGCGTGGCGACGCATTCGAACGCGCGAGCGCCGACGCGATCCTCGGCCTCGACCGGGTGTCGGCCGCGACGGCGTGTGCGAAGCTGCATGGCCTCGGCGTCTCCCGCTCGTTCGTGGAAGGGCCGCGGCCGCTCGCACCCGGGCAACGCGTCGTCGGCTCGGCCATCACACTGCAGTTCATGCCGCAGCGCGAAGACCTCGCGTCCGGCCTGGGACAGGAGTATGTCGAGCGTCACACCGCACTGTGGGCCGTCATGGAGACCGTGCAGCCGGGCGACGTCCTCGTGATCCAGGCGTACGGCAGCCAGTTCTCCGGCTGCATCGGCGACATCCTCGCGCGCTACTTCCAGCGGAAGGGCGGCGCGGGCATCATCGTCGACGGCCGCATCCGCGACTCCGGCCGCATCCGCGATCTCGGCCTGCCGGTCTGGTCGACGGGCTCGACGCCGCACTACGCGTCGCAGTCCGAGCTCTTCCCCTGGGCCTACGACGTGCCGGTCGCGGTGGGGGGCGCCCTCTGCCTGCCGGGCGACTTGGTCGTGGCAGACGACGACGGGCCGGTCATCATCCCGCAGGCGATGGCGGACGAGGTCATCGCCTCGGCGCGCGACCACGAGGAGTGGGAGGTCTTCAGCCGGCACCGCCTGGACGAGGGGGCCCGGCTCAGCGATTACTACCCCCTCACGCCTGACACCCGTGAGGAGTACGAGTCGTGGCGTTCCGCCCGGACCTTCGTCCGCTGATCCGCGCGGACGAGGCCTCCGACACGATGGGGCTCGGCTGCGCCCCCATCGGCAACCTGTACGAGAGCGTCGCGGAGGCCGACGCGGTGGCGACGATCGAACGTGCGCTGAGCCGTGGCATCCGCTTCTTCGACACCGCCCCGCACTACGGTGCAGGCGTGAGCGAGCAGCGGCTCGGGCGCGCCCTGACCGCGGTCGAGCGCGACTCCGTCGTGATCGCGACGAAGGTCGGGCGTCGAATCGTCGACCGAGACGGGAAGGATCTCGCACCCGGCGCCGTCGGCGCGGGAACCGTCGGTGACCTGAGCCGCGACGGCGTGCTGAGGAGTCTTGAAGGCAGTCTCGCCCGCCTCGGCACCCACCGCGTCGATCTGCTGTATCTGCACGACCCCGAAGACGTCGACGAAGCGCTGCGCACCGCGCTCCCGGCTCTGGCGGAGCTTCGCGCGCAGGGCGTCGTGCGCGCGATCGGCGTCGGCATGGTGTGGAGCGGCCCCCTCACGCGATTCGTGCGCGAAGCGCCGGTGGACGTGGTCATGATCGCGGGCCGCACGACCTTGCTCGACCGCAGGGCGGAGACCGACCTGCTCCCCGCCGCGCGGGAACACGGAGTCGGCGTCATCGCCGCCGGCGTGTTCAACTCGGGCATCCTGGCCGACCCCGAGACCGCGCCGTACTTCGACTACAAGCCCGCACCCTCCGACCTGGTCGACCGCGCGCGGCGGTTGCGCGGGGCATGTGCCGCCCGCGGCGTCGCGCTGCGGCACGCGGCCGCGCGGTTCCCGTTGCGCCGCGAGGCCGTTGAGGCCGTCGTGATCGGGGCCCGCACACCGGTCGAAGTCGATGACTTCGCCGACGGCGCCGCAGTCGACATGCCGGCCGCGCTGTGGGAGGAACTGGAGCGCGGATGACGACGTCGATCCTCGACG
Source organism: Microbacterium sp. CCNWLW41 (assembly GCF_037083505.1). Classification (NCBI taxonomy): domain Bacteria; kingdom Bacillati; phylum Actinomycetota; class Actinomycetes; order Micrococcales; family Microbacteriaceae; genus Microbacterium; species Microbacterium sp. CCNWLW41. The sequence goes on along the minus strand of NZ_JBAOJP010000001.1, from coordinate 1,305,771 downwards.
CGCACGTGCACCTGTGGGATGCGGATCGGCATCCGCTGTCATGGTGGCGTCCGGCGCTCGGCCTGCCGCGCAGAGCCGCGCTCGGGGAGCTTCGTCATGTCACCGTCGCCGCGCCGGCGCCGATCGCGGGAGCGATCGCGGTGCAGGCGGCCGACACGGTCCAGGAAGCGGAGTGGCTGACGTCCTCGGCAGCACTCGGTTCCTTCATCCGCGCCGTCGTGTTGCAGTACGACGCGAGAGCGGATGCCGCGGCCTGGGCGGGCATGGCGCAGTCCGTCATCGATCGCATCGACGCCGGCGATCTGCGGGCCCGCGTCGCAGGAATCCGTCTCGCGACTCCGGCGGGCGCCCTGGATCTCGCAGACGTGCCGAGACTAGACGACCTCGCGGCCGGACTGAGTGCGAGCAACCGGGTGCTGGAGCTTCTCCTCCGCGCCGAGCAGCTGCCCGCCGCTGCGGCTCTCGCGGCCCGGCACCCTGGGTTGCGGATCGTGCTGTGCCATCTCGGCATCGGCGGCGACGACCCTGGTGACGACTGGCGCTCGGCGCTGGCCGCGTTCGCCGAACAGCCCGCGACGGCTGCCAAGGTGTCGGGACTCGTACGATCCGGTCCGGCCGAGACCGAGCGCCTGCGTGCTGCGGTCGGGCACGCCGTCGACGTCTTCGGTGCCGGCCGCGTCATGTTCGGCAGCGACTGGCCTGTGAGTGCGCGGTTCGCCGGCTACCGCGAGATCGTAGAGCGCACCGACGCAGCGCTCCCCCGCCTCACTGACGCCGAGCGGCGCGAATTCTGGGCGGACACGGCCGCCCGTGTCTACGAGCTGCCTTCGCGAGGCTGACCGTCGGTGCCGTCTAGCAGCGTGCCGGCCGCATGCGCGCGGAACAGCGCGGCACAGGCATCCCGGTCGTCCCTGTTGAGCTGGTCCAGCAGGCTCCGGTGCCATTCGGCGACCTCGTGCCAGTCGCCCGCGAACTCGGGGTCGCCCAGCACGTGCATCGACCGCAGGCTCGGCTCGATGATGTCCCACATGCGTGGCAGGTAGGCGTTTCCGCTCGCCTCGATGACGGTGCGATGGAAGGTGAAGTCGAGCTCCCGGAACTCGCTGAGGTTTCGCTCACCGGCAGCCTCATGCATCCGGTCTATGAGCGACTCGAGCGTCGTGCGCGTCGCGTCGTCGAGCCGGTGCCACGCGAGCTCGCCTGCGAGCTCCTCCAACGCGGCGCGCGCGACCTTCGCCTGCTCCGCATCCTCCGGCGTGTAGCTGGCGACGAAGTTCCCCTGGTGGCGGACGTGCGTCACCAGCCCCTCGTGCGACAGACGCTTGAGCGCGTCGCGCACGGGGGCCTGACTCACCTGCAGGCGACGCGCGAGCTGCGATTCGACGAGCTGCTCCCCCGGCTCGAGCGTCGCCTCCTTGATCATGGCCTTGATGAGGTCGTAGATCTGATCCGAGAGGAGCCCGCGCTTGAGTCCAGTGAGCGAATGGAGCGGGTCCGTCATCTCTTCAGAGTACTTCATAATCGAGAATCGTTAATTCCGGCGCCCCGCGTCGTATGCGGCCAGCCACGCCTCGGCGATGAGCCGCGATCCGCGAGCGGTCGGATGCACGCCATCCGGTGCAAGGGCCGCCACCCCCTCCGCGGCCGCTGCCGCCGTCATGGTCTCGTGGAGGGGCACCAGGGCGGCGCCCGACTCCGCAACGAGCGCGCGAACGACGTCACGCTTGGCGTCGAGGTCGTCGAGCCACGCCCGCTGCTCAACGCGGGTGGCGAGGAAGAACGGCTCCATGAGAATCAGGCGTTCCGCCCTACCGCACGCATCGAGAAGTCGTCGGTATGTGGCTTCGAAGGCCTCCGCGGTGGTGGGATCGTTGTTGTCGAATCGACGCCACATGTCGTTGACCCCGACGAAGATCGTCAACACGCGCGCGGCGTGCGGGGTGACATCCGTCTGCCATCGTCTCTCGAGATCGACTGCGCGATCGCCCGCGATGCCGACGTTGGCGACGCGTGCGGGTGTCCCGCGGCGCGCAAGCTCGTCGGCGACGATGCGGACGTAGCCGTCGCCGAGCGAGCTTGCGTCTGCGCGGTCGCGCCCGGCGTCCGTGATCGAGTCGCCGACGAAGACGAGCGTGGGTTCGAGTGAGGTCATTCCGGTGTCGCTCCTTCGCGGGTCTGGCGCCATCCTAGGCAGGGCCCGGGGGCGGGGGCACCGCTCCCCCTCCCCCGCGCCCTTCGCCGGCTCACCGCACGGTCACCTTGACTGCCTTGGATGCGGTCTCGCCGTTGGCGTTGGCGAAGACGGCGACCAGCGTGTGCTCTCCAGGCGCGATCCCCGTCACCTGCACCGATGCGGTCTGCGCGCCCGGCGTCGCCGCGATCAGCTCGCCCTCACCGACGACCTGGCCGTTCAGCTCGAACCGGTAGGACGTCGCGTTGGTGCCCCACCACAGGTCGGCCTTCGCCGTGAACGAGCCGTCGCGGTCCTTGTTGTCGTGCGACACCGTCGGCACGCCCGGCGCGGCATGGCTCACCTGCACGGTTGTGGACGTCGTCGCCGTCACGCCCTGGGAGTTCACGAGTTCACCGGTGTAGACGTAGGTGCCGTTGGGCTTGCCCGTGAACGTGACGCCGGTGCTCTGCGACATCGTTCCGGTCGAGTCGAGCACGCGCGTCGAGACGAGCGCACCGTTCTCGTAAAGGCGGAAGATCGTGCCGGGAGTCCCCCGCCACAGGTTCATCACGACGTCGTAGTTGCCGTCGTGCAGACCGTACTCCCATCCGCTCGTGTTCGAGAGAGATGCCCTGCCAGGAGCGGCGGTCGCACCGTCGTCGAGGGCAGCCGGCCGCAGTCGCAGCGCATTCTGTTCGACGTAGTGGTAGATGTTCAGGTACCCCTCCCCGGCGATCGGGTTGGAGGCCCCCGCGTCGAGGTGGCTCCACACGGTCTCGCCGTCGACGCGAAGGACGAGGCGTGTGCCGCCGTCGACGGTGACGGCGCCGAATTCGAGTTCGTGCTCCTCTCCGGCACGGACTGCGGTGTTCGTGACGACGTCGATCATGGTCTGCTGAGGCTTCCAGCTCTGGAACTCGATCACGTCCTCTTTGATCACGACCAGGTAGCCCTTGTTGCCGCCCACCCACGCCGGGTCGCCCGCGCGGTCGGAGCGGACGGCGAAGCCGTACCATCCGCCGTCGAATGCGTCCACGGCGGCCTTGAAACGCAGCAGGCCGCTCCCGAACGTCTCGGGCGCGTAGCCGAACACGCCCTCGGCGTCGATCCGGAGCGTCCCCTCATCGAAGTCGACCGCGTCCGCGGTCGGCCAGCCGGCGGGATCGAGCAGCGGGTTCACGAGATCGATGACCGGATGCTCGGCCGCCTGCACCTCGATGGTCGAGGTCGCCGTGAACGAGGCATCCGCCGCCGATGTCGCGGTGATGGTCGCCTGCCCTGCGGCGAGCGCCGTCACGGTGCCCGATTCGTCGACGGTCACGACGTCCGGCGCACTCGAAGCCCACTCGACACGAGGATTCGTCGCGTCGGACGGCGTTACCGAGAGATCGAGTGTGAGTCGCTCCCCGGGTTCCAGCGTCGCCAGATCGGGCGACACGTCGATTCCGGTCACAGCCGTCGGCACGATGGAGAAGGTCACGTCGTCGAAGTCGAGCGCCGTGAACCTCTCGACGTAGAAGCCGACCTTTCCGGACGCCGTCGCCGAGGGATTGGGCCCCTCGATCACCGGCTCGCCGTCGACGGTCACCTGCACGCCCGAGCCCTTGACCACGAGCCGCACGTCGTAGACGGAGTCGGCAGTGAAGCCGGACCCGGCGGGCATCGTCACCTCCTTCAAGGTCTGCCACTGCGCGCCGTAGATCGTCCAGGTCGGGCCTGCCTCAGCGTGCCGGTACCGCACATATCCGCCGGGGTTCGAGCCGGTCCGGTCGTAGACGAGCATGATCCCGCCTTCGGGTACGACCGCCGGTGTGCGCACCTTGAAGTCGAGTACATAGTCGGTGAAGTTGCGGGGCAACTGCGAGTTGGCGCCGCCCTTGATGCGGTACCAATGCTCGCCGTCGGCGTCCTCGACGATCGAGCGGTTCGGGTCGACCGGCCATCCGTTCGCCCCGGACTCGAAGTCTGTCGTGTGCATCACTCCGTCGCCGTCCGCGACCACGACGACAGCCTGATCGGTGATCGCGGTATCGGCTTGGGAGGTCGCCGTGATGACGGTCTCACCCGGCAGAAGCGCCGTGATCGTGCCCGCTGCGTCGATCGTCGCGACAGAGGGATCGCTCGACACGTAGTCGACCGCAGGGTTCGATGCGTTCCACGGCACGATCTCGGCGCCGAAGCGCGCGGTCTTGCCCAGATCGACGGTCAGCTGCTCCGCCGGAAGGTGGATGCTCTCGATGGCGACGGAATCCGGTGCGTGCGGCAGGCCGATCTTGCCCTGCGGGCCGATGAGCTCGAACGGAATCGCCGCGAATCCGGGAATGCGGTCGAACACGGGCGAATCCTCGCGGAGGCGGAAGTCGCCCGCCTGCCAGTCGACGAAGCCGGGGTCCTCACCCGTCACCCAGTTGTCGGCGTAGTTCATCAGGTTCTTCACATCACGTGCCCCGTGCTCGTTCACCTGCCCCGACCGGCTGAGTGTCGGGTTCCAGGTCACGTTCCGCTCGAACACGTTGTTCGCGGGGAAGTAGTGGTTCTCGTCGAAGAACGTCAGCAGCTCCGGGTACTTCTCGGCGTACGGCGTGCCGACGAAGCCGTTGTTGGCCTCGAAGAGCTCGACCCACCCCGGCATGTACGACGTGTCGACGGTGTTGCCCGGCTGATCGCCCATCCACATCTCGTAGTTGTCGTACGGCACGTGGGTGTCGACGAACACGTTGTTGCGCGCGGTGATGTAGTCGCCGGACCCGCTCTTGATCGCGTCGTTGCCCATCCGGTAGAAGACGTTCTCCTCGATCGTCAGCCCCATCGTGAGGTTGTCGGGGTAGATGCCCTCCACGCCGAGCCGCCCGATGCCGGTGTCGTGGAAGTAGTTCTGCCGGATGATCGTGCCGCGCTGCTGCGGCGTCGCTCCGGCGTTCATGTAGATCGCGCCGAGGTCCTGGAACGTCTTGCAGACGTCGTAGATGTCGTTGCGTTCGATCAGGTGATCGTTGCCGTGCACGATGATGCCCGGGTGCGGAGCGTCGTGGATCTCGTTGTTCCGGGCGATGTTGCCGACGCCATCGAACATCACGCCGGGGTTGTAGGCCTTGTGGTAGTACGCGAAGTCGTGGATGTGCGAGTTCTCGACCCGGTTGCGTCCCGGCTCGAGGGTCGATTTGTCGCCCCCCTGCAGCACGACCGGGACCCCGCCGATGTGACGAAGGTGCGAGTCGATGACCGCGTGATCACGTCCGCCCCGGTTCACCGGGATGCCGTCGTAGGTGTAGCGGCCGGGCGAGTTGATGAGTACACCGCCGTCCGCGAAGTTCCGGATGTCGCTGCGCTCGATCGTGACGTTGCTGCCGCCGAGGATGACCGCCGCGTTCGCGCGGCCGTACTCGAGAACGAGCTCTTCGAACGCGACATGCGACGTTCCGTCCGTGCGCAGCATCGGCTCGCTCAACATCGTCACCGTCGCGTCCGCGCCGCCGAGGAACGCCTGGTTCGGGATCAGGTAGAGCATCCCGGTGGCACGGTCGATGAAGTACTCGCCCGGAGCGTCGAGTTCCTCCAGGAGGTTCTCGGCGAAGTGGAAATCCTCGAACCATGTCTTCATGAGCCCCGACATCTCGCCGTAGCGCAGCGTGATCGTCTTGGCCTCGGCGTCGATGGCGGCGATCTTGTTGTACGACCACTCCCAGCTGTATCCGAAGATACCGTCGAGCCACACGTCGTCGGCTTGCGTCCAGTGCTGCGGACGGTCGTACGTGTAGCTGAACGTGCCTCCCCGCTCCTGCAGGTCGGCGTCCTTTCGCGTGGGTCCCGCGTCGATGATCTCGTCCATCTGCACCGTGCCCCCCTCGTTGGGCCAGCGCGCCAGGGTCATGCCCTCGCCGCCGACGTAGAGCTCCATGGGCGGCACCGAGCTGACGTCGTTCGCCTTCCAATACCCGTGGCGGCTGAGCTGGCCGTAGTCGGTGATGCCGGCTGCGGCGAGATCGATCCCGATCACCCGACCGCGAGCCGACTCGTCGACGATGCGGGTGAGCACCGCTTCGTCGGCGACCGGCTCGAAGCCGGCTGAGTCGAGCTGCACGCCTCCCGTCAGAGTGACGGTCTCGCCCGGGTACGACCGGTACGTGATGGGGGCGTCCGCTGTGCCGGAGTCGTCGGCGCCGAGCTCGAACGCCTCGGCGCGTGGGTATACGCCCTCACGAAGGGACACGGTGACGCCGCCCTCCGGCAGACCACTCGACGACTTCAGCGCGCGGATGGCATCGCGCGCACCTTCCAGGGTGCGCAGCGGCGCGTCCATCGTGCCGCTCGCGCCGTCATCACCGTCCGGAGCGACGAAGAGTTCGGTGTGTGCGGTGGTCTGCGGGTCGGGCGCGGCATGAGCGGCGGTCGCCGACGCGGCGACCAACGTGCCCACGAGCGCGAGTACTGACAAGAATCGCTTCATCGCGATGTTCCAGCCCTTTCGTGTGCGACCGCGACGACGCGGTCTCCTGACGGGTTGGTCCCTCTCCGCGGCGGTGGCGAAGGCGGAACGAGCGCGACATTACACTAATCGATAATCGCCTATCAAGAGCTCGGCGCATCCGAGGCGCAGGCGCGCAGCCGCCCGGCGCGAGCCGCCGCATACGCAGCGATCGAGCCCTCAGGCGGCTTTATCAGTGTGAGAAGAGCGTCGTCGTCAGCGTGCGACAGCTCCCAGATGCCGGTACCGCTGGGCGACCGCGCCGGACCGGAAATCGCGGCGTTCCACGAGCTCGAGCTGGAGGCGCTCGCGAAGGCCGGCGAGCAGCGTCGGCCCGTGTCCGGCGACGATGGGCTGCACCACGAACAGATACTCGTCGATCAGCCCCAGGTCGGCCAATGCGAGCGGAAGCGTGACACCGCCCACGAACAGGCCTTCGCCCGGCTCCTGCTTCAGCCGCTGAACGGCCTGTCCCAGGTCGCCTTGCAGGAGTTCGGCGTTCCAGTCGACGTCTCGCAGCGTGCTCGACACGACGTACTTCTTCGCCGGGTCGATGGCCTCGGCGAACGGGGTCTCCCATTCCCTCATCCAGTCAGGCCAGGTGCCCGTCGCCGGCCGCCGCCACAAGGACCGCATCATCTCGTAGGTCACCCGGCCGAAGAGGAGGGCGTCGGCTCGTTCGATCTCCGCCGTCCAGTAGCGCATCGACTCCTCGTCGGGGGCGAGCCCGGCCTCGTGGTGGCAGCAGCCGTCGAGCGTGACGTTGATCGCATATCGAAGCGGCCTCATCGTGTTCCCCCGCATGTGGTGGAACACCCGCAGCGGACGGCCACCGACCCAGCGGCACCGAAGACAGCGCGGACTCGCGTCGGAGATTTCACGCTGTCACCGTAGCCGGATCGGACGGGCGGTGTCAGGTCCGTTCATCCAGCGCACGTGAGATCTGCCGGAACTCGTCCGGGGTGATCTCGCCACGCGCAAGGCGTTCTTCTGCGATCTGACGGGCCGTGTTCGCCGACGGCGTCCACTGCTCCCGGCGCGGGGAGGAGCCCGACGTCCCGGCACGGATGATCAAGATGATGAGTGCCGCCAAGATGAGCAGCAGCATGACGCCGCCGAACCACATCCAGCCCCACCCGAAGCCATTTCCGTACATCATGAGCCGACTGCCCCTCATGCCCGACCAGGTGGTCGGTCCTTGCCTTCATGGTGCGTCGGGACGGCACTATCCCGTTGGGTCGAACGTCCCGCGCTGGTGGGATCTGTCGTCAGGGGCCGGCTACCGGGCGCAGCCGGCCCCTGACGATCACAGTGTCGTCAGAATGTCCTCCATCGTGGTGATCTCGGCGGTCTGCGAGGCGATGATGTCCTCTGCGAGGGCGATCACATCGGCGTTCTCACCGTTGTCGACCTCGGCCTGCGCCATGTCGATGGCGCCCTCGTGGTGGACGATCATCTGCTCCAGGAAGAGGCGGGATGCCTCCACTCCGGTGGCGTCCTCGAGGGCCTGCATGTCGGCGCCCGACATCATCCCCCCGTGGTCCATTCCGTCCATGTCCCCCATAGGGCTGCCCCAGTCATCGAGCCACGACTCCATCAGCTCGATCTCGGGGCCCTGGGCGGCCTTGATCTGCTCGGCCAGGGTGATGACGCGCTCGTCGATGCCGTCTTTCGCGAGGATCATGTCGGCCATCTCGACGGCCTGTTCGTGGTGCGGGATCATCATCATCGTGAACTGCATGTCGGCGTTGTTCACGTCGGCGGCAGGGGATGCCGATGAGCCCATTCCGGGCATGTTGTCCATCCCGCCGTTCCCGGCGGTGCCGGTGCACCCGGCGAGGGCGAGCAGGGCTGCCAGGGTGATCGCGGCGGTCGCCGCGGCACGGTTCTTCACTTGGTTTCTCCTCAGTCGTCTGTGTGGCGCGCAGGATCGTCTGATCGAGCGCGGAAGCGTGCTGACCTCCACGAAGGCCGGCGAGTTGCCGTCACGTACGACTGATGCAGAGAACGAGAAGAGACGGTGGCCGGCACCGCGCAGTCCGGCCGACGAAAAGGCGGGGTCGGGCCCGACCGAGCCCGGCAGTCCACGTGGGGCCCGCGCGAGGCAAGACGAAGAGGAGCGACACGACGAGCAGGGCGAGCACGCACGCCATTGCGAGCATGGCGTCGTGCCCGCCGCAGTCCGCGCAGCCGGTATCGGTCTGTGGCATGTCGTGGCCGTGGCCCGCGCCGGATTCCAGCACCGACACAACCGCGGCAGGCTCGGCGTGGGCGGTGGGCGCATGCAGGGTGTGCATCGCCAGCAGCCCGGCGATGAGGGCGGCAGTGAGGGCGATGAGCAGCAGCACAGAACGGCCGAGCCCGGACGGACTGCGACGAAGATGCTGCGCGAGAGCGATCATCGAGATCCCACCTCCTCATCTCGAGGGTAATCGTCCGCATCCCTCGGCGCTCAAGCCGCCTGGCAGGACCGTGACGAAGACGGATGCCTACGGGCGAGCTCCCTGTCGGAGGTCGGTCGTCGCAGGACCGGCCGGTACGGCGGGAATCCGAGGCCAGGTCCAGGCGGAGCGCAGGATGAAGGCCAGCAGCAGCACCTCGATTCCGATGGAGAGGCCGTAGAAGAAGGTCCACTCCCAGGTGGCCCCTGCAGCGTTGAACACCGAATAGGGGATGTAGAGCGATGCCACGACGAGGTTCACGGGGCGGCTCACCCGGGCGGGCAGCGTCATGGAGAGCATCACCATCACGGCCGGGATGGCCACGGACGCGAGCATGACGGTCAGCAATGCCGAGCTGACCTCGAACCTCCAGACGAGGCCGTTCAGGATGCCGTCGACGACGCCGGGTTTGTAGAAGTTGAGGATGTCGACGTAGACGTACAGGAACATGAAGCTGGTCCACGCGGCGGCGAGCTTGGCTCGCACGGGGACCGGCGGGGCCTCGAGCAGGTTCGCGGTTGTCATTCGGATGGTCATCGTTTCTTCTTTCGAGAGGGGCGGTCCGTCCGCCGGACTGGCGGCAGGTGGGAGCGTGCAGAGGCACGGGTTGGTCGTTCGGGTCGGCTCGGTCGTCAGACGGTGACGACGACCTTCCCTCGGGTGTGGCCGGACGCCAGGTGGCGGAGGGCACCGGCTGCGTCGTCGAGAGGGTAGGTGCGATCCAGGACAGGCATGACCTGCCCGGTCGCGATCAGGTCAGCCAGGGCGAGCAGGTCCTCACGCTTCTCGACCGACGTGAAAGGCCTCAGTCGCTGACGGGTGAACAGCGAGAGCAGGCGCGCTCTGACGATCCGGAGGAGGGGGCCGAGCCACCGGCCACCGCGCCCGCTGTTGGGAATGAGGACCCCGGTCGACGTCAGCGCTCGGCGGACAGCCGCCAGCGGCTGGGCTTCCACGTTGTCGAGGATGACGTCGTAGCGCTTCTCGCCGCAGGTGAAGTCGGTCGTCGTGTAGTCGACGACGTGGTCGGCCCCGAGTGAGCGGACCAATTCGACGTTGCCGGCGCTGCACACCCCCGTCACCTCGGCCCCGAGAGCCTTGGCGATCTGGACGGCGAAGGAGCCCACACCACCCGACGCGCCGGTGACCAGCACCTTCTGGCCCGGTCGGACGTCCGCGATCCTGCGCAGCGCCTGCAACGCCGTCAGTGCCGACGTGGGCACCGCTGCCGCGTCCACGACCGACACGTTGGCGGGCACCGACACGAGGTGGTCCGCCGGGACGCAGGCATACTCGGCGAGCGTTCCCGTGGTGCTCCAGCCGAACACCTCGTCGCCGGGACGGAGAGCGGTGACGCCCTCTCCGACCGCCGCCACCGCGCCGGCGAGGTCCCTGCCGGGGATGCCGTGGCGCGGGCGGCGGAGCCCGAACACGAGGCGCACCACGTACGGCTCGCCGGTCATGACGAAGTAGTCGCCGGGATGCACCGAGGCCGCGCGCACCCGGACGAGGACATCGCCTCGACCCGGCGACGGGATCCCGACCTCGCGCACCTCGAGCACGGACGGCGGGCCGTAACGGTGCTGGACGGCGGCCCGCATCGTCGCCGCCCTCGATCGCTGCTCGACGTGCACGGATGCCTCCTTCACGGTCGAACAGCGACCCTCGCTGTCTCGTACACCGTACTAGTACGCTGTACGATAGGCGTACGCTGTACGATTGTCAAGCCGTTCGAGTGACCGAGGAGACCCATGCCTGCGAGAGCACGACGCCAGGCCGCTTCAGCCGCGGGTCTGAGCAAGCACAGGGTGGTGCTCGAGGCGATCCGGCTCGCCGACCGCGAGGGAGTCGACGGGCTGAGCATGCGCCGGCTCGCCGACGCGCTCGAGGCGGGCGCGATGTCGCTCTACCACTACGTAGCGAACAAGGATGAGCTGCTGGATGCCATGACCGACGTCGTCTTCGAGGAGATCGAGCTCCCGTCCGAAGAGACGGACTGGCAATCGGCGATGAGACGGCGGGCGATATCCGCCCGCCAGGCTCTCGCACGCCACCCGTGGGCGATCGGCCTGATGGAGTCGCGGACGTCGCCGGGGCCCGCGAACCTCCGGCACCACGAAGCGGTCATCGCCTGCTTGCGCAAGGCCGGCTTCTCCGTCTTGATGGCCACGCATGCCAACTGGCTGCTCGACAGCTATGTCTACGGCTTCGCACTGCAGGCCTCCAGCCTGCCGTTCGACACCGCCGATGAGCTCGCGGACATGGCCGAGGACGTCTACCTCCCCCAGCTTCCTCCCGACGAGTTCCCCTACCTCAACGAGTCCGCCGCGGCGCTTGCCGCTGCCGGCTTCGACCCGACGGAGCAGTTCACCTTCGGCCTCGACCTCGTCCTCGCCGCCCTCGAGCCCCTGAGAGCCCCCGCGTAGCGACGCCCCCGGAACGTTCTCGGGTCGTCGCCCGATGACGAAGAAGCGTCGGCACGGGGCGACGGTCGGTTGCAGCCGCGGGCCGGAGGCCCTGCAGGGAATCGAGCGGCCCCGGTGCCGCGGGGCTCGGCCGTCTCATTCCCTCCTCACGCGCCGCCACGGCGGCGGCTCCAGAAGCGTCCGCGAATCTGCACAAGCGCCGGGATCTCCGCGCCGACCAGGTTCTCCAGGTCGCTCAGCGAATCGTCGATGACATCGCTCACCGCGCGCGGCGACGCGCCCCTTCGGCATGTCACGGTCACGTCGAGCATCGGCGTCGTGCGCACGCGGTACGCCGACACGTGCGAACCGACGAGGTCCGGCTGGCTGGACAGCGCGTCGGTGAGGACATCTGCGGCGAGAGCCGTGTCGACGACTGTGGTGCCGTCCGTCCGTGAACCAGCCGTCACGAGACGATCAGTGCGTCCGCGGCCCTGCCGCAGGACGAAAACGGCGAGGAGGACGATCAGCAGGACGAGGGCCGCGACGGCGAGGACGACCTCGTCATCGATCCGGACACGAAGAAGGGGTACTACTTCTTCGAGAAGGTGCACACAGATCTGGTCTGCGCCGAACTGACGGACGACTACACAGACGTGTCCGGGGTCTCGAGCATCCATTTCCACCACTCCGGCCCGCCGTTCAACCGCGAAGGTCCCACCCACTTCATGCGCGATGGGGTCCACTATCTGGCCGTCGAGCACGACCGGGTACTTCCCGAACCCGTCCGAGTTCGCGCGCGCAGACGACTTCCACGGGCCGTGGACCGTTGTGGGCAACGCGCATCCGACTGACCCGTCGGGGACGTCGTTCCGCTCGCAGGTCAGCTCGGTCTTCAAGCACCCCGCGAAGAATGACCTCTACATCGCGCTCGCCGACCGCTGGCTGCCACAGCTCCCCGACGACGTGCCCAACGTCTTCGACGCCATCGCCGCACGCATGGAAGGACGACCCCGGCCCGCCGGCGCGGAGAATCTCCAGGCGATCATGTCGCTCGCGAACGGTGAGAACACTGCGATCGCTGACTACGTCTGGCTCCCCATCCGATTCGACGGCGATGTGCCGAGGATCGACTGGCACGACGAATGGCGCGTCGAAGACTACGACTGAGCCGCATTCCGTCTGAGGAGCGTCCTAGACGACGATCGTGGCGCGCGAGGGGGCACCATCTGTGCGGGGTACCGCACTCTGAACGGTCGACGCCGATCACTACCGCGGAATCACGCGGCTCCGACGAACCACGCAGCAGCAACATGGTCAGGGTGGCGCACCGCAGAGGTCCCCGAAGGGTCCCCCTGGGGGACCCCTGGACGCCGCAGTCGCCCATCTTGACGGCGCTCGACCGGAATTCTCGAAAGAAAAACCCCCGGTTTACCAGGGGTTTTCTGCGGAGACGGAGGGATTTGAACCCTCGGTCCCCGTAAGGGGACTCCACCTTAGCAGGGTGGTGCACTAGGCCTGACTATGCGACGTCTCCAGGCATCCGACCGGATGGGCACGGATGCACCCAGCAATCATAACCGAGTCCCGTGGCGCTTCTTGCACGCGATCGGCCGGCCCCTCCGGCGCGCCGGTATCACCGCAGCCACCGGGCGGCTCTTCCAGACATGCCGTTCACACAGTACGGAGTCCTCAGCGGAACCCTCGTCGCGCACCACCGCGACGACCCCGATGACTTCGGGCGCTGGCGGCACGTCAACCTCAGGGTGCGCAGCGGCGGGCGCGACTTCCGGGTCGCCGTCGACGTCGACAGCAAGGACTCCGCGGTGGGGGTGCAGTGGAAGGTCGTCCGCGCGGGCGGGGCGGCGCTCGGGTGGCCTGCGGTACCCGCGTCCGGGTTCACCGCGCTGGCGTCGGCGCCCGGGACGGGCGCGATCGACGTCATCCGGCATCCGGCTCTGCGCGTCGTCGGGATGCGGCGGTTCCTGCTGCGGCTCCTCCGCGTGAGCGGCGCCGTGCCGGCCGCACGCTCGTGGTTCTGGATCCCGGCCCTCCGGCCCTGGCGCTCGGGCGATCATCTCGAAGCCTCGGAGGCGCTGGAGACGACCCTGCGCCCGGGTGCGGTCACCCTCGTGTGGGGAGAGCCGTTCCCCGAGGGCGCCGCGCCGACCTCGATACAGGGCATGCACAACGTGCACCAGAACCAGGGCGACCCGGCCGGATCCCCGTGGTGGGCCGAGAACGGCATCTGGCAGGACGGCGCCGTGGCGACGCAGCAGTCCGACGGCAGCTGGCTCGTGTTCGTCTCGAAGTTCTCCACCCAGCGCGATCACACCGACGCACAAGGGCACCCGCTCTGACTCACCGGAGCCCGCACCCGCCGAACGAGCCGACCGCGGGCTCAGTCCGCGATGGCCACCTGATTGCCGCCGCTGTTCTTCGCGGCGTACATCGCCTGGTCCGCACGCCGGATGAGGCGGTCGACGTTCAGCAGGCCGTCGCCCACACGGGCGGTCGCGACGCCGATGCTCGCGGCGATCGGCAACGACGCGGGCAGGAACGTGTACTCCTCCCCCACGGCGGCGCGCACCCTCTCGGCGATCTCGACGGCGGCTGCGGCATCCGCCCCGCACACGACCACGAACTCGTCGCCCCCGTACCGGGCGACGACGTCGCCCTCGCGGAGGTTCTCCTGCAGCCGGCGCGCGACCTCGCGGAGCACCTCGTCGCCACGGTCGTGGCCGAGGGTGTCGTTTACCTCCTTGAAGCCGTCCAGGTCGATGAAGATCACCGACGCGGGCGTGTGGTCGCCGAGCGACGGCAGATCCTCGAGGCTGCGCCGGTTGGGGAGGTCGGTGATGTCGTCGTGCATCGCCGCGTGCTGCAGGCGGCGCTCGAGCCTCAGCGTCGCGAGCTTCTGCGCGGCCTGGCCCGCGAGGGCCTCCGCGAGAGGGGATGCCTCGTCGTCGAACACGCGCGGATGCCGGAAGAAACACGCGAAGAGGCCGAGCGAGACGTCCTCGAGGTGCAGCGGCGCGACGATCGCCGCCTGCACGCCGGCCGTGCGCATCGCCTCCGCGAGGGAGGGGGAAAGGCGTTCGGCGTCGGCCTCACCGCTGATCTTCACGACGTCGCGCATCTGCCGCACACGTGCCGAGATCGTGAATTCGGGGATCGTGTGCTCGAACGGGTTCGTGCCGGCCGTCCGCCGCAGCACCCCGCTCTCGGAGAACAGCATGACGACGGACTCCTCGGCGCGGTACGCCTGCGACGCCGTGTCGGCGAGGACCCGGCTGAGACGCTCCTCCGTCGTCGCGGCGGCGAAGGCGATGGACGCGTCCATGATCAGCTGCAGTCGGCTCTGCGTCCGGTCGGCGAGGCCGTGCATGTTGCGCAGACGCGTGCCGGAGGCGTACCGGTCGGCGGCATCCATCACCGTCAGCACCGTGCCGTCGCGATCCTCAGCCCGCGCGACGAGGACCGCGCGCTCCGGATGCTCGGGGCACGACATCATCCTGGAGGAGCGGCCGGCGCCCTCGAGGAAATCGGCGACCGGGACCAGGATCTCGCTCAGCAGCCGGCCGGTGGGCTCCTCCGCCAGCCATCGACGGAACCAGGCGTTGGCCTCCACCACGCGCTCGTCGCGGTCCACGCGGACGACGCCGACGGGCAGCGCATCGATCTCCACACCGCTCATGGGCATCCTTCCCGCGCCGGGCACGCGGCATCCGTCCGAAATGTATCGCATCGCGCGATGCCCGCGGGACGACAGGAAGGAAAACGCAGTGCACGCACCGGATGCACAGCGGTCAGTTCTCGGGCAGCGTGCACGTCGTCTGCGCTGCCGTCTGGCCGGCGATCTCCGAGGGCAGCTCCACGCGCTCCTCGGCCACCGGCGCCTCGGCTGCCGGGGTCTCGACGGCTTCACCGCCCGGTGCAGGCGTGGCGGCGGCATCCGGCTTCACGGCCTCGCCGGTGACCTCGACGCCGTAGCCCTGGCTGGCCTCGCCGGTGAGGGTGAGCGGCTGGTTCGCCCGCAGCGCCTCGAACAGCACGTCCGCGGCATCCGTCACCGGCATCACGCGACTGGCGCCGTCACCAGACGAGTAGCGCGTCGGGTACTGCACGAACACGATGTCCTCGTAAGGCACGTCCTTCATCGCCATCGCGATCTGCACCATGAGGTTCGGATTCGTCAGCCCCGAGCTGAGCACGAGCTGCCCCTGCTGCACCTGGTTCACGGCCGTGGTCGCGAGGTTGAGGAGCGTCGCGGGATTGGCCAGCACGGCGTCGGACTGCAGCTTGCGCACCATCGACGACATGAACTGCTGCTGGTTCGAGATGCGCCCGAGGTCGGATCCGTCGCCGATGCCGTGGCGGACCCGCAGGAACTGCAGCGCCTCGACACCCACGAGCGTGTGGGTGCCGGCGGCGAGGTCGAGGCCGGTGTGGCGGTCCTGGATGTCACCCGCGACGCAGACGTCCACGCCGCCGATCGCGTCGGACATGTTGATGACGCCGGTCCAGCGGATGGCCGCCGCGAAGTGGACCTGCTCGCCCGTGAGCGCCTCGACGGTGCGCACCGTGCAGCCCAGCCCGCCGTACATGTACGACGCGTTGATCATCTGCTGCGACATCGCCGGGTGGTCACCGCTGCCGTCCTCCTTGGCGCACGCCGGAATCGGCACCAGCATGTCGCGTGGGAACGAGACGACGGTGACACGGCGCGGTTCGTCCGAGATGTGCACGAGCATCGTGACGTCGTTGCGCTCGCCCGGTGAGTCGTCTTCGGCGCAGCGCGGGAACAGCGCGACGTCCTGACCCTCGCACGAGTCCGAGCCGACCAGGAGCACGTTCACGCCGCCCTCGATGGCGCCGAGCGACGGCGGCAGCGGCCTCTCGTCGTCGAGCACCACCGCGTTCGCCGCGATCGCCCGCGTGGCGTCCCACACGTTGTACGCCGCGATGCCGGCCGCGCTCACGCCGAAGACCGCCACCGCGACGCCGAGCATCGAGATCAGGGTGATGAGCGGATGCCTCGTCGGCAGCACTCCGTGGCGCGCGAGGGGCCCGCGACCCTCCGTCGAGGGTCGCCTGGTCGCCGGCATCAGCCCTCGGCCCTGACGTTGCCGGCGGAGCAGGTCTGCTGCGCGGCGTTCTGGCCGGGGATGTTCTCGGGAAGCGCCACCGCGGTCTCGCTCGGGGCGGGGGTCGCGTTCGGATCGGCGCTGGGGGTGGGGTCGGCGGGCGCCTCGGTGGGCTGCGGGTCGGCCACGATCACTCCTCCGGTCAGATCCTGGTCGTGCGTGACCTCGATCGGCTCGTTGGCGGCCAGGGCCGCCCACATCTGCTCAGCCGCATCGTAGTCGGGAACGACGCGGTTCGGATCGGCCGGGTCCTCGAGCACCGGGTACTGCAGGAACACGATGTCCTGGAAGGGCACGTCCTTCACCGCGAGCGCGATCTGCGCGAGCGTCATCGGATTGGTCAGCCCCGCGCTCGGAGTGATGTTGTCCACCGCCGTGGTCGCCAGCTTGTACAGCGTCGCGGGGTTGGAGATGACCTCTTCGCTCACGAGCTTGCGCGCGAGGCTGGACATGTACTGCTGCTGGTTGCTGATGCGCGCCAGGTCGCTGCCGTTGGCCAGGCCGTGACGCGTGCGGAGGAACTGCAGCGCCTCGACGCCCTGGACCGTTCGAGCCCCGGCCTCCCAGTCGATGCCGGTATAGACGTCCTTGATGCCGCCGTTGCCGATGCAGACCTCGACGCCCCCGATCGCGTCGGTGATGTTGATGACGTTGCCGAAGCTCACCTTGGCCGCCAGCGGCACGTTCTGTCCGCTCAGCTCCTTGATCGTCTTCGCGACGCACGAGAGCCCGCCGTCGCCCCACGCGGAGTTGATCTGCGCGTACGAGCTGCCGGCGGTGGTCGTGCCGTCCTCGCTCGTGCACGACGGGATGGGAACCATCAGGTCTCGCGGGAACGACACCACGGTCACCCGGCGCGGGTCGTCCGAGATGTGGACGAGCATGTTGACGTCGTTGAGCTGTCCCTCGGCTTCGGGCCCGGTGCAGCGGTCGCCGAAGATGTGCGCGTATTCCGGCTCGCACTCGTCGGTGCCGACGAGGAGCACGTCGACGCCGCCCTCGATGGCGCCGATGTCGGGCGGAACGGTCCCCTGACCCTCGAGTTCGACGGCGTCGTCGGCGAAGCTGGAGGTGAGGTCGGACAGCGCGTAGGCGGCGACGCCGAACCCGGCGACGAGGGCGACCGCGGCGATGACGCCGACGAGCTTGAGCACGAACGCCAGCGGCCCGGGCGACGACAGCTCACCATGGCGCGCCACGGTGCGGCGGCCCTGGCGGGCGGGTCGGCGGGTCTGGCTCACTCGGTTCCTCTCCGGGATCTGCTCTCAAGCCCCCGGCACACGCGTTCTGCGGAGGGTGTGGGATTCGAACCCACGGGACATCGCTGCCCACTGGTTTTCAAGACCAGGTCCATCGGCCGCTCGGACAACCCTCCCGAGGATCCCGGCTCGCAAGGAGCGCGGCATCCGTCGAACAGGCGTCGAGTCTAGCCGACAGCACTGTCGACCCATTCTTCCAACGGCGGCTGGCAATCCTCTGAAGGACGCGCTCGAGCGCCGTGGGTGCCCGTCAGAGCGCGCGCAGCACCGCTGCCACGCCGCCGGCCTGCACCGAGCCGGTCGTCTCCCCCGCGGCGTCCCGCACCTCCTGCGGGCCCTGCTCCATCGCCACGGCGCGGCCGCCGTGCTCCAGCGCCCATCGGAACATGCCGACGTCGTTGCGGCCGTCGCCGATCACGAGGACGTTCTCGGCCTCGATCCCCAGCTCGGCCCGCACGCGTTCCAGCCCCGTGCTCTTGTCGACGCCCTGCGGGGCGATATCGAGCCACGCCGTCCAGCCCACAGCGTACGAGACCTCGTGGAGCCCGATGTCGCGCACCAGCTCGAGGTAGTCCTGCTCGTCCTGCTCCGGCGAGACCACCACGACACGGCAGACGCGCTGGCGCCCCAGCTCCTCGAAGGGCACGCGGCGGGCATGGACGAGGTTCCAGTCCTCGAGGTACTCGGTGTACAGGCGCACGCCGTCGGGCAGCTCCACGAGGTATCGCGCCTGCGGGAGATGCTCGCGCAGCAGCGTCAGCACCTCGCTCGGGTCGAACGTCTCGACGTGCCACCGCTCGTAGATCAGCTCCTCGGCGTCGACGCGCTTGAGCACGACGGCGCCGTTGGAGCACACGACGTACTCGGGAGCGAGCTCGAGCACGCGCAGGATGCCGCGGGTGCCCTCCCAGCTGCGACCGGTCGCGATCATCACCTCGTGGCCCGCGTCCTGCGCGTGGGCGACCGCCTCGACGACGCCGGGGCTGAGCGACTCGTCCTCGAGCAGCACCGTGCCGTCGATGTCGAGCACGATGAGCATGCGGGCCACGGACACGCCGGGCGCCTCGGTCTCGCGCGCCAGCTCGTCGACCAGCTCGGCCGCGTCCTCCTGCGGCTCGACGTCGATCCGGCCGGTGTCGGGCAGGGCCTCCTCGACGGCGGGGTCGGTGTCGATGTCGTCGGCGGTGCGGGCCAGGTCGCCGATGCCGTCGTGGGCCTGGTTCACCCGACCGGCTCCATCACCTCGAGCCCGCCGAGCAGGGGCCGCAGCACCTCCGGCACGGCGACCGACCCGTCCTCGCGCTGGTGGGTCTCGAGAAGGGCGACGATCCACCGGGTGGTGGCGAGCGTGCCGTTGAGCGTCGCGACCGGCTGCGTCCTGCCGCCCTCCGGGCGGTGGCGGATGTCGAGGCGGCGCGCCTGGTACGTCGTGCAGTTCGAGGTCGACGTGAGCTCGCGATACGCCTGCTGGGTCGGCACCCACGCCTCGATGTCGTACTTGCGGGCTGCGCTCGAGCCGAGGTCGCCCGCGGCGACGTCGATCACGCGGTACGACAGGCCCAGATCCTGGAGCATCCGCTCCTGCATCTCGACCAGGCGAAGGTGCTCGGCCTCCGACTCCTCGGGCGTGGTGTAGACGAACATCTCGAGCTTGTTGAACTGGTGCACGCGGATGATCCCGCGGGTGTCCTTGCCGTACGACCCCGCCTCGCTGCGGTAGCAGGTGGACCACCCGGCGTAGCGCTTGGCGCCCCGGGTCAGGTCGAGGATCTCGCCCATGTGATACCCGGCGAGCGGCACCTCGCTGGTGCCGACGAGGTACAGGTCGTCGTCCTCGAGGTGGTAGACCTCGGCGGAATGCTTGCCGAGGAAGCCGGTGCCCTGCATCACCTCGGGACGCACCAGCGTCGGCGGGATCATCGGCGTGAACCCGGCCTGGAGCGCCCGGTCGAGCGCGAGGTTCATCAGGGCGAGCTCGAGGCGGGCGCCGATGCCGGTGAGGAAGTAGAAGCGGCTGCCCGACACCTTCGTGCCGCGCTCCATGTCGATCGCGCCGAGCCGCTCGCCGAGCTCGAGGTGGTCGCGCGGCTCGAACGCGAAGGCCGGGACCTCGCCGTGCGTGCGCAGGGTGACGAAGTCGTCCTCACCGCCGGCGGGCACGCCGTCGATCACGAGGTTCTCGATCGCTGCGAAGGCCGCGGCGGATGCCTCCTCCGCGGCGGCGACCGCGTGCTGGGCCTGCTTCACGCGCTCGCTGAGGTCTTTGGCCTCGGCGACGAGGGCCGCCTTCTCCTCTCTCGGAGCCTGCGCGACCTTCTTTCCGTGCGCGTTCTGCGCGGCGCGGAGCTCTTCGAAGGCGGTGATCGCGGCACGGCGTGCGCGGTCGGCCTCCAGTGCGGCGTCGACGGTCTCGGGCGACTCGCCGCGCGCCTCCTGCGAGCGCTTGACCAGCTCGGGATTCTCGCGGAGCAGCACGGGATCGATCACCCTGCAAGCTTAGTCGGCGCCCGCGCACCGGCATCCGACTGCCCGGTCGCGCACCGGTTTGCACCGCGCGGACCATTCCGGGACCTAATCTGTACGACATGGCAGCGGTATCCGGATCGGGCGAGGGCCCTGCGCGCGACGGCGATCTGACCCCTCACCCGGCCGACGCCGTCTACGCCGACGGCCCCTCGACCGAGGAGCTCGATCTCGCCGATGTGGCAGCCGACGGGACGGGTGCCGCTGCGGCCGACGCCTCGGCCACGGCCGACGCGGCCGAGGAGAATGCGCCCGACCCGGCTCGGGCGGCCGAGCCCGACGATGTGATCCACGAGCCGCAGGACGTCGAGTCCGACACCGCCGATGGCGAGGCCGGCGAGGCGCGGCGCGTTGGCCCGGAGGGCGAGCCCCGCCCGATGGAGGAGGGCGCCGAGCGTCCGTCCCCGAAGGCGGCCCTGGTCTACAACCCGACGAAGGTCGACGCCGACGCCCTGCGTCAGACGGTGACGCGGCTCGCCGCGGAGGCCGGCTGGTCGGAGCCCCTCTTCTACGAGACGACGGTCGACGACCTCGGCGACGACGTGACGCGCCAGGCGCTCGATGAGGGCGTCGACGCCGTGCTGGTGGCCGGCGGCGACGGCACCGTGCGCGCCGTGTCCGAGGCGATGAGCGGGAGCGGCGTGCCGCTGTCCATCGTCCCCAGCGGCACCGGCAACCTGCTCGCCCGCAACCTCAGGCTGCCGCTGGCCGAGCCCGAGGCGATGGTGCGCGCGGTCTTCGACGGCGACACGATGCCGATGGACGTCGGGTGGAGCGAGCTCGCCCGGCCCGACGGCACGACGGCCGAGCACGCGTTCGTGGTGATGGGCGGCATCGGCCTCGACGCCGCGATGATCGCCAACACCAACCCGCAGCTGAAGAAGACCGTCGGATGGGTCGCGTACGTCGACGGCGCGGCACGGGCACTCCCCAGCGCCAAGCCGTTCCGCGTCGTCTACGAGCTGCCCGGACACCGCCTGCACTCGTCCCGGGTGCAGAGCGTGCTGTTCGCCAACTGCGGCAAGCTGCCGGCGGGACTCGAGCTCATCCCCGAGGCATCCGTCGCCGACGGCGCTCTGGACATCGTCATCTTCCAGCCGAAGGGTCCGTTCGGCTGGCTGTTCGTATGGCGCCGGGTGGCGTGGGACAACAGCTTCCTGCGACGCTTCCGCACCGGGCGCCGCGTGCTGTCGCTGCGCACCAAGGACAACTCGGTGCTGTACTCGCGCGGCGCGGGCATCGAACTGGCGACGCGGGAAGCGCAGCCGGTGCAGCTGGACGGCGACGAGTTCGGCGAAGCCCTCTCGGTGAAGACCCGCGTGGAGCCGGCGGCGCTCCTGGTCGTGGTGCCCAAGGGCCACTCCACCGACGACCTCTGAGCCTCCGCGTGAGCGCGGCCCGGCGCGAGGCGATCTTGTCAAGACCGCCTCGCCGGCTCCCGCGCGGGGCAGGATGACTCCCATGCCCGGACCCTCGATCGTGTGGTTCCGCGACGACCTGCGCCTCGCCGACAATCCGGCGCTGCGCGCGGCGCTCGACCGCGACGAGCCCGTCATCGGCCTGTACGTGCTCGACGACGAGAGCCCCGGCGTGCGCCCGCTCGGCGGCGCCGCCCGGTGGTGGCTGCACCACTCCCTCGCCTCGCTCGGCGAGCGCCTGCGGGAGCGGGGCGGGACGCTGGTGCTGCGGCGCGGTCCGGCCGACCGCGTGGTGCGCGAGACGGTGACGGATGCCGCGGCCGGCGCCGTCTTCTGGAACCGGCGCTACGGCGGACCGGAGCGCGACATCGACGCGGGGCTCAAGGCCGCACTCCGCGACGACGGCGTCGACGTCGCATCGTTCGCCGCGTCGCTGCTGTTCGAACCGTGGACGGTGAAGACCGGGGCCGGTACGCCGTTCTCGGTGTACTCGCCGTTCTGGCGCGCGTGCCAGGCCCTGCCGTCACCACGGGATCCGCTCCCCGAGCCGCGCGAGGTGCCGGGGCCGCGCCGGGCCGCGGCATCCGACGCCCTCGACGACTGGTCGCTGCTGCCCACCGCGCCCGACTGGGCGGCCGGGCTGCGCGACACGTGGGAGCCCGGCGAGCCCGGCGCGCGCCAGCGGCTGCGCGAGTTCCTGCGCGACGACCTGGCGAGCTACGACCGCGCCCGCGACGAGCCCGCTGCCGGTGCGACGTCGCTGCTGTCACCCCGGCTGCGATGGGGCGAGGTCAGCCCGCACACGGTGTGGCACGAGACGGTCGCCGCCGGGAACGGCGGGCGGTTCCTGTCGGAGCTCGGCTGGCGGGAGTTCGCCTGGCACATCCTGTACCACCACCCCGACCTCGCGACGAGGAACCTGCGCCCCGAGTTCGACGCGTTCCCGTGGCCGCGCCTGAAGCCCAGCGCCCTGGAGGCCTGGCAGCACGGCCGCACCGGCGTCGCCCTCGTCGACGCGGGCATGAAGGAGCTCTGGCGCACGGGCTACATGCACAACCGCGTGCGGATGGTCGCGGCATCCTTCCTCATCAAGAACCTGCTCATCGACTGGCGGCGCGGCGAGGAGTGGTTCTGGGACACGCTCGTCGACGCCGACGGCGCTAACAACGCGTTCAACTGGCAGTGGGTCGCGGGGTCGGGCGCCGACGCGGCGCCGTACTTCCGCATCTTCAACCCCGAGCTGCAGGCGAAGAAGTTCGACCCCGACGGGCTCTACGTGCGCGAGTGGGCGCCGGAGCACCTCTCGGGCGACGCGCCCGCGCCGATCGTCGACCTCGGCGAGACCCGGCGGGCGGCGCTGGACGCGTACGAGCACGTCAAGCGCGCCGCCCGCCGCTGAACTCGGGCGGGGCTTCGGCGGGTGGGCTGCCGGGGCGGGTGGGCTGCCGGGGCGGGTGGGCTGCCGCGGCTACCAGGCGTAGGCCTCCGGCGCCTGTCCACCCGGGCCGGGGAACAGCTCGTCGAGCGCCTGCAGGTCGTCCTCGCTCAGCCGGATCTCCAGCGCCGAGACGGCCGACTCCAGCTGCTCCACGGTGCGCGGGCCGATGATCGGCCCGGTGACGCCCGGCTGGTGCAGCAGCCACGCCAGGCCGAGCGCCGAGGGCGTCCAGCCGCGCTCCTGAGCGAAGCGCTCGTAGGCGTCGAGCTGGTCGCGGCGCTCCTCGCGCTGCGAGGTGATGCGCTCCCCGGCCGAGCGCGCCTTCGCGTCGGTGGACCCGCCGCTGAGCAGCCCGCCGGCAAGCGGCGACCACGGCAGGATGCCGAGCCCGTAGTTCTGCGCCGCCGGGATGACCTCGAGCTCGATCGAGCGCTGCACGAGGTTGTACAGCGACTGCTCGCTCACCAGGCCGAGGAAGTGGCGCTGCTTGGCGATCTCGTTCGCCTGGGCGATGTTCCACGCCGCGAAGTTGGAGCTGCCGGTGTAGACGACCTCGCCGCGGGCGACGAGGACCTCCATCGACTGCCACAGCTCCTCCCAGGAGATGTGGCGGTCGATGTGGTGGAACTGGTAGAGGTCGATCCGGTCGGTCTGCAGACGCCGCAGCGAGCCGACGGCCTCGCGCCGCACCTGCCACGCGGACGCGCCGCGGGCGTTCACGACGTCGCCGTCGGGCGTCGGGTCGACCATCGGTGAGTGCACCTTGGTCGCCAGCACGATGTCGTCGCGCACGCCACGGCGGGCCTGCAGCCACCGCCCGATGATCTCCTCCGTCCGCCCGCGGCCGCCGGCCCCGCCGTAGCCGTTCGCGGTGTCGAAGAAGTTCACGCCGAGCTCCAGTGCGCGGTCCATGATCGCGAACGAGTCCTCTTCCGAGGTGCGGTCGCCGAAGTTCATCGTTCCCAGCACGATCCGCGAGACGGAGGTGCCTGTTCGTCCGAGGTGCACGTAGTCCATTCGGACATCGTCACACGGCCGGGGCGGCGTCCGGGCCGTTTTGCGGAAACGTTTCCCGGTTACTTTCCGGGTCGTCGGCGGAATGGGCGGAGGCTCCCCGCGGTTGCGGGCCGACATGACAACGATCGGAATCATCGGTGCAGGACACATCGGCAGCGCGCTCGCCCGCGCCTTCTCCGGACTGGGCTACGACGTCGTGATCTCGAACTCGCGGGGCCCCGAGACCCTCACCGGCCTCGTGGCCGAGCTGGGTCCGAAGGTCACCGCCGCGACCGCGGAGGAGGCGGCCGCCGCCGCCGACATCGCCGTCGTCACGGTGCCGCTGAAGGCGCTGAAGGACGTGCCGGTCGAGCCCCTGGCCGGCAAGATCGTGCTCGACACCAACAACTACTACTTCGAGCGCGACGGGCACGTCGACGCCCTGGACCGCGGCGAGACCACCACGTCGCAGCTGCTTCAGGACCACCTCCCCACGTCGAAGGTCGTCAAGGCCTTCAACCACCTCTACGCCTGCGACATCAACGCCGACGGTCTGCCGGCGGGCGACCCGGACCGGCGCGCGCTCGGCACCGCGAGCGACGTCCCCGAGGCCGTCGAGTTCGTCACCGGCGTCTACGACGCGCTCGGGTTCGACACCGTGAGCGCCGGCCCGCTGAGCGAGTCCTGGCGCCTGGAGCGCGATCGCCCGGCCTACGTCGCCCGGCAGACGGCGGCCGAGCTGCGCGCGAACCTCGCCAAGGCGAACCGGCTGCCCTGACCCGCCCGCCGCGCGGCGCGCGGGCGCCGCTGCGGCTCCGGCGCGCGTCCGGCGCGGCTACGGCACGGCTCCGGCGCGGGCGCGGCTCCGGAGATCGGACTTCTCGCCGGTTTCCGGAGTCCTCGGGCCCTACGGCTCCGGAATGCGGGCGATTCTCCGATTTCCGGATCCGCGGGAGGGCGACCCGCGGGGAGCGGAACGCCTGGGACCGGAGACACGGCCGCGCCGCGGAAGCCCGAGGGCTCCCGCGGCGCGGCGTGCGGATCGCGTTACTGCGCGACCGGGATCGACTGGGCCTCGAGCGTCGAGATCGTCGACTCCTGCGCGGATTCGAGCGCCTCGAGCAGCGTGCCCTGACCGGTGACCGCCTTCTGGAAGCCGTCCGAGACGTCGGCGTACGTCTGCGTCATGGTCGGGCCCCACACGAAGTCGGGGTTGACCTGCTCCGCGGCCGCGGCGAACACGTCGTAGATCTTCTGGCCGCCGTAGAACTCCACGCCCTCTTGAAGCGACGGCAGCTGCAGGCCGGCCGTCGTGGCGGGGTAGATGTTCGCGGACTGGTTGAGTGCGGTCAGCGCCTCATCGGAGGTGTTGAGCCAGAGGGCGAACTTGGCCGCCTCGTAGAGGTGGTCTGTGCCCTTGAAGACGGCGATCGAGGAGCCGCCCCAGTTGCCGGCGCTCTCGCCGCCGGCCTCCCACTGCGGGGACGGGGCGACGGCCCAGTTGCCGGCGGTGTCGGGTGCACCGGACGAGATGGAGTTCGCGCCCCACACGGCAGAGTTCCACGTCCAGACCTCACCGGAGTTGTACGCGTTGTTCCATTCCTCCGTCCATGCCGGGTACGTGGCCACGAGGTCCTCGTCGAGGAGCTGCTGCCAGTAGTCGGCCACGGTGGTGGACTGGTCGCCGGTCAGATCGACAGTCCACTCCTCGCCGTCGTTGGAGAACCAGTCGCCGTTCGCCTGCCAGACGAAGCCCGCGAACTGGTTGATGTCGGCGGTCGAGAAGTTGGTGATGTAGCCGCCCGCGGCGCGCACCGCCTTCGCTGCCTCCTTGTACTCCTCCCACGTCGTCGGCACGGCGATGCCGTTCGCCTCGAAGAGGTCGGCTCGGTAGAAGAGCGCCATAGGACCGGAGTCCTGCGGAACGCCGTAGACGCCGTCGCCGCCGAGCGTCACCTGGCCCCACGTCCACGGGATGAACTCGCTCTCGGCCGCCACGACGTCCTCGCACGCCGACAGATCCTCGAGCCCGTCCTGCACGCGGAAGCTCGACAGCGCGTCGTACTCGATCTGGCCGAGGTCGGGCGCGTTGCCGGCCTCCAGCTGGCTGAAGAAGCTCTGGTAGGTGCCGGAGTTGCCGTTGGGTCCGGTCTGGACCTCGACCTGGATGTCGGGGTTCTCCTCGTTCCACAGCGCGACGACGTCTTCGATGCCGGGGATCCATGACGTGAACTCCAGCGTGACGTCCTCGCCTGCGGGGGTGCAGGCTGCGGCCTCCGCGTCACCGCCTCCGGTGCTCGCGGAGGTGCATCCGGCCAGCGCCAGCGCGCTGAGCAGTGCGACGCCGGTGGCGACTGCCCTCTTGGTGTGCTGCATGATCTTCCTTACTTGGTGGGTGGTGCGGGATTACAGGGATGCCGGTGGGCGGCGCCCTCCGGCGGGCTCACTTCACGGACCCGGTGCCGAGTCCGTTGCGCCAGAAGCGCTGAAGGAGGAGGAACGCGATGATGAGCGGCACGATCGACAGGAACGAGCCGACCAGGACGTAGGTGCGCAGCTCGGGGATCTGGTTGAGCTGGGTGTTCCACGTGTAGAGGCCGTAGGTGACCGGGAAGAGCTCCTCGCTGCGCAGCATGATCAGCGGCAGGAAGAAGTTGTTCCAGATGGCCACGAACTGGAAGAGGAAGACCGTGATGAGCGCGGGCATCATCAGGCGCATCGACACGGTGAAGAACGTGCGCACCTCCCCCGCTCCGTCGATCCGGCCTGCTTCGATGAGCTCGTCGGGGACGGATGCCGCGGCGTAGATGCGGCTCAGATACACGCCGAACGGGCTGACGATGCTGGGCAGCAGCACCGCCCAGAAGGTGTTCGTCAGGTTCACCTGGCTGAACAGCAGGAAGAGGGGCAGAGCGAGTGCCGTCGCGGGGACGAGCACGCCGCCCAGCACGACGTTGAAGTAGACCTCGCGGCCGCGGAAGCGGTACTTGGCCAGCGCGTAGCCGCACATGCCGGCGAACACGGTCGCCAGCAGCGCGCCGAGCCCCGCGTAGCCGAGGCTGTTGAGGATCCACCGCAGGTAGATGCCGTCGCCGAAGGACAGGAGATCCCCGATGTTCGCGAAGAGGTTGAGATCGGCGAACCACAGCGGGTTCGTGCTCAGAAGGTCGCTGCGATCCTTGGTCGACGCGATGAACAGCCACCAGATCGGCACCAGGAAGTAGAGCGTGAACACGCCCATGACCAGCAGCGCCGCACCGCGCGAGAGGATGCTCTCCCGGGGCCCGCGCGAGGGGGCGAGGTCATCGGCGGTCGCACCGCGCGTACGTGTCAGCAGGCTCATTGCTCGGCCTTCCGCTGGGTGAACTTGAGGAACGCGAACGACAGCACGAACGTCGCGAGAGCGAGGACCACCGAGAACGCGGCGGCCAGATAGGGGTTCGGGATCGAGTTCGTCGCGTAGATGGTCATGTTCGGGGTGTACGTGGACGAGACCGCGGCGCTGAACGACCGGAACACCTGCGGCTCGGCCAGCAGCTGCAGCGTTCCGATGATCGAGAAGACGGTCGTGAGGATGAGCGCGGGGGCCACCATCGGAATCTTGATCGACCACGCGATGCGGATCTGCCCCGCACCGTCCAGCCGTGCCGCCTCGTACACCTCGGACGGGATCGCCAGGAGCGCGGAATAGATGATCAGCATGTTGTAGCCGACGAAGACCCACGTCACGACGTTCGCGATCGACCAGAGCACGAGCTCCGGCGAGAGGAAGTCGATCGTCCGGGTCACGTCCGTGAACGGCGACAGGTTCGGCGAGTAGAGGAAGCCCCACATGATCGCGGCGATGACGCCCGGCACGGCGTAGGGGGCGAAGAACGCCAGCCGGAAGAACCTCTTGCCCTTGAGAGCCGGGGAGTCCAGGAGCAGTGCGAAGAGCAGGGCGAGCCCGAGCATCACCGGCACCTGCACGACACCGAACAGCAGCACGCGCCAAACGGATTCCCAGAACGGGGCGTTCTGGAACACCTGGACGTACTGGGTCAGGCCGCCGAAGACCTCTCGCGGTTCGCCGTAGAGGCCGTCGCGCTCGACGACGAGCAGCGACTGGTAGACGGCGTAGCCGATGGGGATCAGGTAGAACAGCAGGAACAGGATGCTGAACGGACCGGTGAAGATCGCGATCGCACCCTTGTGCGGCGTCCTGCGACGCGGCGGCTTCCCCTCGCGCGGAGTCTTCCCGCCCCGCGTGACGAGGACCTCTGTGGCGGTCATGCGGCCGCCTCCTCTCTGATGATGCGCACGGCGCCGCCGGGCACGCTGACGCATCCGGCAGCCGGCATCCCGGTGACGAGCTCGAATCCGGTCGCGGTGAGCTCCGCGTCGGACTCCGAGTGGTTGACGATGAACAGGTACGAGGCATCCGCTCCCCGCCGGCGCACGATCTCCACGGCGCCCTCGGGTCCGCGCACTTCTGCCGCCGGACGCACGCCCGCCCGTTCGGCGATGCGGGCGAGCAGTGACCGGTAGTCCGCGGGATCGGGCAGCGTGGCGAGATACCACGCCTCTCCGCCGCCCCACGTGTTGCGGGTGACGGCGGGATGGCCGGCTGCCGGCCCGTCGACGAAGGATGCCTCGATCTCGGCCGTGGTGGTGCGCGAGCGCTCCGACCACAGGCGGGCGGTGGCGCCGTCCGAGAGGGCGAGCGACGCATCGGGTGCCACCGGCGCGAACTCCTCGATGCGGATGCCGAGCGCGTCCCGGAAGGGCCCGGTGTAGCCGCCCGTCCAGACGCGGTCCTTCTCGTCGACCGTGCCGCTGTAGAAGGTGACGAGAGCGGTGCCGCCCGCGGCGATCCAGTCGGTGATGACCGCCGCCTCGCCGGCGCGTACGAGGTGCAGCCCGGGGACCACCACGAGCCCGTAGGCCGAGAGGTCGGCGCCCGGTGGCACGACATCGACCGTGAGACCGAGCGCGTGGAGCGCTCCGTAGGCGGCGTGGACCTGGTCGAGGTAGCCGAGCGCCTGACTGGGGCGGGACTCGGTCTGGGTCGCCCACCACGATTCCCACGAGAAGACCAGCGCGACGTCTGCTTCGACGCGACTGCCGGCCACCTCCCCGATGCGATCGACGATCCCGCCGAGCTCCACCACCTCGCGCCAGACGGCGCTGTCCGTGCCGGCGTGCGGGAGCATCGCCGAGTGGAACTTCTCGCTGCCCTGGACGGAGGCGCGCCACTGGAAGAAGCACACGCCGTCCGCGCCCCGCGCCACATGGGTCAGCGAGTTGCGCAGGATCTCGCCCGGAGCCTTGGGCTTGTTCAACGGCTGCCAGTTCACGGCGCCCGTCGAGTGCTCCATGAGGATCCAGGGGGCGCCCCGGCCGAGACCGCGTGAGAGGTCGGCCGCGAACGCGAGCTCCACGGTCGGGGTCGCGAGTCGGTGGTCGAGGTAGTGGTCGTTGGCGATGACGTCCATGTCGGCGGCCCACGACCAGTAGTCAAGGTTCTCGATGTGCGCCGTGACCATGAAGTTCGTCGTGATGGGCACGTCGCTCACCGCCCGGATCGCGTCGGCCTCGGCGCGGTAGTACGAGAGCAGTTCGTCGGAGCTGAAGCGGTGGAAGTCGAGGAACTGCCCGGGGTTGCGTGTCGAGATCGTGGCGCGGGGCGGGAGGATCTCGTCCCAATCGCCGTAGGTCTGGCTCCAGAAGGCGGTCCCCCACGCATCGTTGAGCGCGTCGAGCGTCGTGTACTTGCGACGCAGCCAGCCGCGGAACGCGGCGGCGCTGTCGTCGCAGTAGCACAGCGCGTTGTGGCAGCCGAGCTCATTGGAGACGTGCCAGAGCTCGACGGCGGGGTGGCTGCCGTAGCGACCGGCCACGGCATCGACGAGGCGGAGCGCGGCGGCACGGAAGACGGGCGAGCTGGGGCACCACGCCTGACGCCCGCCCGGATACCGGCGGGTGCCGTCCTCTGCCATCGGGAGGATCTCGGGGTGCGACCGCGCCAGCCACGCCGGCGGTGAGGCGGTCCCCGTGCCGAGGTTGACGCGGATCCCCGCCGCATGGAGCCTGCTGATGATGTCGTCGAGGCGTGCGAAGTCGAACTCGCCCTCCCGCGGCTCGACGTGCGACCAGCCGAAGATGTTGATGGCCACGAGATCGACGCCGGCCTCACGCATGAGGGTGATGTCTTCGTCCCATACCTCGGGGGTCCACTGTTCGGGGTTGTAATCGCAGCCGAACGCGATGCCCTCATGGGCGAAGGGGCGGGCGGGGACCTTCATGCTCTCCTCGGATCTGTGAACGTGCACAGATCCGAGCGAGGTTCCTCTGCGCTGAGGTTCTGTGAACGTGTACAGAGTATGCAGGCCCGCGTGTCTTGTCAATCGGGTCCTGCAAGTGTGTGCGCGTGCACATACGATGTTCGCGTGGAGACCACGGGACGCAAGCGTCGGGCGACGGTGAAAGACGTCGCGATCGAGGCCGGGGTGTCGCGAGGCACGGTCAGCCGCGTGCTCAACGGGCAGCCCTACGTCTCGGACGAGGCCCGCACGGCCATCGACGCCGCCATCGCGAAGGTCGGCTTCGTTCCCAACCGCGCGGCGCGCAGCCTCGTGATGCAGAGTTCGCAGGCGATCGGGCTGATCGTCCACGAGCCGCATTCGCTCTTCGTCGAAGATCCGAACATCGGGTCGATCCTGCTCGGCGCGAACGCCGCCCTCTCGGATGCCGACTACCAGCTGTCGTTCATGATCGCCGACACCACCCGCGACATCGAGCGCCTCGCCCGCTACCTGAGCGGCGGACTGATCGACGGCGTGATCATCGTCTCGGCCCGCGTCGGAGACCCCATCACGCGCGCGATCGCCGACCTCGGACTTCCCGCCGCTTTCGTGGGTCACCCGCGGGACATCGGGGATGCCGCCTACGTGGCCATCGACAACCGCGGCGCCGCGCGCGAGATCACCAGCCGCCTGGCCGCGACCGGGCGGCACCGCATCGGCATGATCGCCGCAGCCCTCGACCGGGACTCGGGCTCCGATCGACTTGCGGGCTTCGTCGACGCCCTCGGCCATCGGTTCGACCCTCAGCTCGTGCAGAGCGTTCCGCTGTACTCGTACTCCGACGGCCAGGCGGGCATGCGGGCGCTCCTGGACCGCGTGCCCGACATCGACGGCGTCTTCGCGTCCAGCGACGCGGTGGCCGCCGGGGCGATGGATGTCCTCCAGTCCGCGGGCAAAGTCGTGCCCCGCGACGTGGGCATCGTCGGGTTCGACGACAGCTCCTGGGCTCTGCGCTGCGACCCGCCCCTGTCGACGGTCCACCAGCCGGCGAACGAACTCGGGCGGGCCGCCGCGGAGTCCGTGCTGCGCCAGCTGCGCGGCGAGGATCCCGGCACAGGGGGCAGCGTCCTGGCGTGCCCCGTCGTGTGGCGCGAGTCCGCCTGACCCGGATTGCGCCAGCCGGCTCGCTGCTCCGGAAATCGGACTTCTGGCCGCTTTCCGGAGCCCTGGGACCCCGAGGCTCCGGAAAGGCGCGGAATGCCCGAATTCCGGATCCGCGAAACCCCGGGCCGCAGGCCTGCGGCCTCGAACGCGGCACGCGCGGAATGCGACGGCCGGGGCGGAGGTTGGCTACAGCGATGAGCACCGCCACCTCCGCCCCGGCCCTGTCCGTCCTCGACCTCGTCCCGGTGCGCACCGGGCAGACCAGCGCACAGGCGGTCGCGGCATCCCTCTCCCTCGTCGACGCCGCCGACCGACTCGGATACCGCCGGTACTGGTTCGCCGAGCACCACAACATGCCCGCCGTCGCCTCGACCACCCCGCCGGTGCTGGCGGCGGCCGCCGCCGCACGCACAACCCGCATCCGGCTGGGGTCCGGCGGCGTCATGCTCCCCAACCACTCCCCCCTCGTGGTGGCCGAGCAGTTCGCGGCGCTCGAGGCGCTGGCTCCGGGTCGCATCGACCTGGGTCTCGGCCGCGCGCCGGGCTCCGATCCCGTCATCACCCAGCTGCTCCGCCAGAGCGGCACCACGAGCGACGTCGAGCGCTTCCCCGACCACGTGCGCGACATCCTGCGCCTCGTCGCGCCCGACGGCGCCGCCCTGCGGTTCACCTCGGGCGGCACGTACGACGTGCACGCGACGCCCGCAGCCACGACGACGCCCGAGGTGTGGCTGCTGGGCTCGAGCGACTACTCGGCGCAGCTGGCCGCGGCGCTGGGTCTGCCCTACGTGTTCGCCAACCACTTCTCGGGCGAGGGCCTCGAGCGCGCCCTCGACCTGTACCGGTCGGCGTTCGTGCCCTCCGAGACCCTCGCCGCTCCGCGCACCTTCCTCACCGCGAACGTGCTCGTGGCACCCACGCAGGGCGAGGCCGATGAGCGCGCGCTCCCGAACCTCCGCATGACGGCACGGCTGCGCACGAACCGTCCGCTGGTCGCCCTCGAGACCGTGGAGCACTCGATCGCGAACGCCGCGGACTTCGCCGGCCTGGGCGAGACGTTCATGGCGTCGGCGCGCGCGAAGTGGTTCGTGGGGACGCCGTCGGCGGTGGCATCCGATCTCCGCTCCTTCGCCGCACAGCACGGCGTCGACGAGATCATGATCTCGCCCATCGCGGGGTCGTACGAGGAAGAGCCGATGGATGCCGCGCCCGGCCGCCTGCAGACCCTCGAGCTGCTCGCCGCCGAGTACGACCTGGGGTGACCCGGCCGAGCCGGTCTCAGTCCTGCATCTCCGGCTCTCCGGAGATGAGGCCGCGCAGCCAGTCCCGCGCCTCGACGAACACGTCGTCGGCGTAGCGCTCGGGGTAGTGCACGACGGCGCGGTCCGCGCGCGGGTACGAGCCGAGGAACGTGACCCTCGGGCTGAAGCGGCGCAGCCCGAGGAGCGCGTCGGCCATGCGCTCGTCCTCGAGGTGGCCGTCGGCGTCGACGACGAAGCGGTACCGGCCGAGCTCGTCGCCGATCGGACGCGAGGCGAGCAGCGAGAGGTTGATGCCGCGGGTCGCGAACTGCTCGAGCATCTCCAGCAGCGCGCCGGGATGGTCGTCGGGCAGCTCGACGATCAGCGACGTCTTGTCCGCACCGGTGGGGGGCGGCGGGACGACCGTCCGGCTCACCAGGACGAAGCGCGTGACCGCGTTGGCGTTGTCGCCGATGTTCGAGGCGAGCAGCTCGAGCTCGTGGTGCTCGAGGATCCCCGGAGGCGCGATCGCGGCATCCGCGTCGCTCGACCCGTCGAGCAGCCCCATGGCGCTGGCGACGTTGCTCGCGGCCGGGACGTGCGCATGGGCCGGCAGCGCCCGCGAGAGCCACTGGAGGCACTGGGCGTATGCGACCGGGTGCGCGGCGATGAGCGAGACGTCGTCGAGCCGGGTGCCGGGGCGGCCCACGAGCACGAACTCGACGGGAACCAGGTACTCCCCGACGATCCGCAGGCCCGGCACCGTCGCCAGCGCGTCCTGCGCGGTCGAGACGCCGCCGTCGACGGAGTTCTCGATCGCGATCATGGCCGCGTCGGACCGGCCGTCGACCACGTCGGCCAGGGCCTCGCCCACGTTGCGCACCGGCCGCCACTCGTGTCCGCGAGCCTCGGGCACCTGCGCGAGCGCCGCCTCGGTGAACGTGCCGGCGGGACCCAGATAGCTGTAGGTGCGTCGGGCGGGAGCGGATGCCCCGGGGGCGGCGGCCTCGGAAGTCACGCGTGCCAGCCTATCCCGGTGCGCGCGACCAGCTGTCGGCCGCCGGCGGCGTACCGTTCGCAGGACCGGAGCCGTTCGGATCGGCCGCCGGCCGCGGAAATCCGCGGCCTGCGAGCCGCGCCCCGAGGACCGGTCCTGCGTACGGTACGCGTCATACCGGGTCAAGCCTGTGCAGCGGGACCGGCGGGCGGGCAGACTGGGACGCATGAGTCGAGCAGGACAGCCCGCTGAAGCTTCCGACCTCATCGACATCGATGAGCTGATCGCCGCGTACTACGACGTCGTACCCGATCCCGCCGCTCCCGAGCAGCGCGTCGTGTTCGGAACGAGCGGGCACCGCGGCTCCTCCCTGTCGGGAAGCTTCAACGAGACCCACATCCTCGCCACGACCCAGGCGATCGTGGACTACCGCCGGGCGCAGGGCATCGAGGGGCCGCTCTTCCTCGGCCGCGACACCCACGGTCTCTCCCTGCCCGCCGAGCGGAGCGCGATCGAGGTGCTCGTGGCGAACGGCATCGACGTCCGCGTCGACGCCCGCGACTCGTGGGTGCCCACGCCGGCACTCAGTCACGCCATCCTGACCTACAACCGCGGGCGGGATGCCGCCGACCCGGGCCGCGCGGACGGCATCGTCGTGACGCCCAGCCACAACCCGCCGCGCGACGGCGGGTTCAAGTACAACCCGCCGAACGGCGGACCGGCCGACACGGACGCCACCGGCTGGATCGCGGACCGCGCGAACGAGCTCATCGCGGCCCGCCTCGAGGGCGTCGAGCGCACGCCCTTCAAGGACCTCGACGGCGACACCCTCGGCCAGTACGACTTCCGTGACGCCTACGTCCGCGACCTCGCGACCATCATCGACGTCGACGCGATCCGCTCGGCCGGCGTGCGCATCGGCGCCGACCCGCTGGGCGGCGCGTCGGTCGAGTACTGGGCGCTCATCGCCGAGGTGCACGGCCTCGACCTGACCGTCGTGAACCCCGACGTCGACCCGACGTGGAAGTTCATGACCCTCGACTGGGACGAGAAGATCCGCATGGATCCGTCGTCGCCGTCGGCCATGGCCGGGCTCATCGGCCGCCGCCACGAGTACGACATCCTCACCGGCAACGACGCCGACGCCGACCGGCACGGCATCGTCACCCCCGACGCCGGGCTGATGAACCCCAACCACTACCTGGCCGTCGCGATCGACTATCTCTACTCGCATCGTCCGGAATGGCCGACGGATGCCGCGATCGGCAAGACCCTCGTCAGCTCGATGATCATCGACCGCGTGGCCGGGTCGCTGGGCCGCGCCCTGCTCGAGGTGCCGGTCGGGTTCAAGTGGTTCGTCCCCGGGCTCCTGGACGGCTCCGTCGCCTTCGGAGGCGAGGAGTCGGCGGGCGCGTCGTTCCTCCGCAAGGACGGCACTGTCTGGACGACCGACAAGGACGGCATCCTGCTCTGCCTCCTCGCCGCCGAGATCCTCGCGGTGACGGGCAAGACCCCGTCGCAGCGCTACGCGGAGCTCGAGGCCGAGTTCGGTGCGTCGGCGTATCAGCGCGTCGACGCCCCGGCCTCCGCCGCGCAGAAGGCGGCGCTGGCGAAGCTGGCGCCCGAGTCGGTGTCGGCGACCGAGCTCGCCGGCGAGCCGATCACCGCCAAGCTCTCGCACGCGCCGGGCAACGGCGCCGCGATCGGCGGGCTCAAGGTGCAGACCGAGCACGCGTGGTTCGCCGCGCGGCCGTCGGGCACCGAGGATGTGTACAAGCTCTACGCCGAGTCGCTGCGCGGTCCCGAGCACCTGGCGCAGGTGCAGGCCGAGGCGCGCGAGGTGGTGGCCGCTGCCATCGCCGGCGCCTGACGCCGGGCCGCTCCCCGGACGGAACGTCGCCGGGCCGCCCCGCGGCGAGCGCCCACGACCGCAGGGGCCGCCTCCGCGAGGCGCCCCCGGACACGAGAACGCGCGAACCCCCATGCCGGAGCATGGGGGTTCGCGCGTTCTGCGGGCCTTCGGACGTGCGCCCGCGGGCGGACCGTCGCAGCAGGTGTCAGCGCGTGACGCCGCGGCGGCGCGTAACGGCCACGTAGATGCCGAGGACGATGATCGCGCCGATGATCGAGCCGATGATGCCCGACGGCTGCAGGAAGCCGCCGTTGGGGTCGGCGCCGAAGATCAGGAAGCCGAGGAAGCCGCCGACGAACGAGCCGACGATGCCGAGCACGATCGTCATGAGTATCCCGATGCTCTGCTTGCCGGGGATGACGGCGCGAGCGATGAGACCGGCGATGAGGCCGATGAGGATGAGTCCGAGGATTGTCCAGAGCATTTGATCTCTCTCCTTTTCTCGTGGACGCTGCGGGGGGTTGCGGCGTCTCGTGTGAGATGACGAAGACGCTACAGCGACTGTCGACCCTCCTGTGAGAATGCGGATACCCCTACCCATCCGCGTCTGCGAACGCTACAATCGCCGGCCGCCGCGTCGGGGGAAGCGTTTTCCGTCATCCTGCGCCACAATGGAGGACGTGCCCGATTTCCTCCTCCACCTCGATGAAACCTCCCTGACCGTCACTGCCGCAGGCGTGGACATCGCCCGCTATGCGTTCGACCCGGGCGGACCCGCGGCCGAAGGCCCGAAGCCCTTCTTCCACCCCGTGCGCGCGCTGGACGGCGCACCGCTGACCGCGTACCGGCCGTGGGACCACCGCTGGCACAAGGGGCTGCAGTTCACGTGGACGCACGTGTCGGGGCAGAACTTCTGGGGCGGCAACACGTACCGACCGGAGCAGGGCGACTACGTCCTTCTCGACAACGTCGGCCGCATCCGCCACGACGGCTTCACGTCGGTACGCGATGCCGGATCCGAGGCGTCCTTCAGCGAGGACCTGACCTGGATCACGCAGGCCGGCCACGAGTGGCTCAGCGAGGTGCGCACGCATCGCTTCCACAGCCTCGACGAGGGTCGGGGCATCTGGGCGCTCGACTTCGCCACGACGCTGCGCAACGTCGCCGACCAGGACCTCGAGTTCGGCAGCCCGACGACGCAGGGCCGGCCGAACGCCGGCTACACCGGCTATGCGATCCGGATGCCGCGCGCCTGGACGGGCGCCCGGGTGCTGGCTGCGGGCCTCGCCGACGACGCCGGGGCCGACGCCGTGATGGGCCGCGTGGCCGAATGGGTCGCCTTCTCGGGTGAGCACGACGAGGTCGACGGCGGCGGCACGGTGCTCGCGTTCGCCGGCACGTCCACGGGCGGCCCCGCCATCCGCTGGTTCGTGCGCAGCGAGCCGTTCCCGATCGTCGCACCGTCGCCCTCGTTCGACGAGCACATCGTGCTCGCGCCGGGCGAGGAGCTGGCCCTGCGCCA
This sequence comes from Microbacterium sp. CCNWLW41, assembly GCF_037083505.1. Taxonomy (NCBI): domain Bacteria; kingdom Bacillati; phylum Actinomycetota; class Actinomycetes; order Micrococcales; family Microbacteriaceae; genus Microbacterium; species Microbacterium sp. CCNWLW41. The sequence goes on along the minus strand of NZ_JBAOJP010000001.1, from coordinate 1,268,446 downwards.
TCGGCACGTGTTCGGCGCCCGGATCTGGACCCCCGAGCAGACGCGTGCCCTCGCGGAGGAGTTCGCGCTCTGACGATCGCCGGGCGCCCTCGCACGGCGCCCCGCGAGCGGCCCACCGCTCGGGTGGCTCAGAGGGCGATGGGGACGCGGCTGGTGAGCAGTCCGGCGTCGGCGAGGAATCGCTCGAGCGCGGTGGTGGCGACGCCCGTCGCGACCGAGTTGCGGCTGATGGTCGAGACCTCCAGCTCGAGCTCGCGGGCCGACCACCCCGGGGACTGCTCGCGCAGGTGCATCCCCGTCGCGGGGAGGAGCTTGTCGGCCAGCGCCCAGACCGTCCAGCCGGTGAGCACGACGGCCTCGGGGTTCACGATCGCGACGAGATCGGCGATCGCCGAGCCGAGGTAGTACGCGGTGCGCTCGATCGTCTCGGTCACGGCGGGATCCGGATCGGCACTGTCGGCCGCGCGCGCGAGGGCGGCGATGAAGTCGCTCTGGTCGAGCACCACCAGGGCGTGGTCGGGCGCGAGCTCCCGGAGCGTCTGCTGGATGCCGGGCACACCGAGGTAGGCCTCCACGCAGCCGTGACGCCCGCAGCGGCACCGGCGGCCGTCGAGCACCAGCAGCGAATGCCCCCACTCCCCCGCAGAGTTCGTCGCGCCGCGCAGGATGCGCCGCTCGAGCACGATGCCCGCGCCGACGCCGGTGCCGAGGTTGATCGTCACGAGGCTGGAGCTGTAGCGGCCGCGACCGAGCCACAGCTCGGCCGTCGTCATCGCCTTCAGCGGGTTGTCGATCACCAGCGGCAGTCCCACGCGCTCGCGGAGCCGGTCGAACTCCAGCTGATGCCACGACCATTTCGGCACCACGACCGACACCGACGTGGGACCCTGCACGAGGCCGGGCAGCGACACGCCGACGCCCAGCACGTCGGAGCGCGCGATGCCGGCCTCGGCGATGACGCGCTCCAGCGCCGTGCCGATCCCCTCGACCACCGAATCCGGGTCGAGCACGTGCTCGTCGCGCACCACCTGCGCGTGGGCGATCTCGACCAGCGCGGCGTCGAACAGGACAGCGCGGATGTACGTCTCGGCCACGTCGATGCCGATGACGCGACCGCGCGCGCCGTTCATCGCGAGGGTCGCGGTGGGGCGGCCGATGCGGCCGGCGGTGGTCTTCGTCTCGACGACGAACCCCCCGGCCATCAGCTCGCCCACGACCGTGGCGATCGTGGCGGCGCTGAGCCCCGTCAGCTGGGCGAGCTCGTTGCGCGTCGTCTCACCGGCCGACAGCACCGCGTGGAGGACGTCGAGGCGCGAATCGCTCCGGATGTCGCGCGACGTCCGTCGAAGCACCCCCATGCTCACCTCTGCACCCTGGCGGCCGCCGACGCCGGAACGCCCGGATCGGATGGGCTGCGACTCGGATCTGGCCAGTATGTCACGCCCCCTGCACCACCAGGGCGCCGTCGAGGCCCGGGCTGCTGAGCCGGACCGAAGCACCCTCGGAGGCACGCACGAACACCACCAGCCGGCCGTCCAGCGTGCGCCGCGCGGCGCTGTCGTAGGGGGTGTCGTCAGCGAGGTCGCCGTTCTCGATGCCCAGGAGCTCCCCACCTTCGACCGCCACCTCGATGACGCTGTCATCGCAGGCGACGCCGTCGTTGGCGTCGCGGAGCACGCATTCGATCTGGACGATGCCCTCCAGCGCGATTCCGGCGCGCCGGCACGCGTCGGCGACGTCGGCGGGAGGCTCCCAGACCGCGGCGGCGATCGCCACGGCCTCGCCGCGCGCGCGCAGCTCGTCCCGCGCGACGACGCGACCGTCGCGCCACGACTCCAGCACGAGCGGCTCGTCCCGGGGATCGGTCACCGCCGCCCACCAGCCGTGCTCGTCGTCGCGCTCGAGCGGTATCCGCTCGCCGCCGCTCGAGAGCGAGAGCTCGTCTCCGTTCGCGAACGCGAGCACCTCGAGCTCGCCTGGGACCGCGGCATCCCACGTCCGGGATACCGGGTGGGTCCAGAACGAGCGCTCCTCGTCGCCGGTGTGAGGGCGGGTGACGAGGTAGGCAACCGGGTCGTCCGCCCACCAGCTGCGCCGCAGGTGCCACGTGTGCTTCTCGTGGCCGGCCAGCGTCAGCAGCCCCGCACCGGAGCCGCGCACGGGCCAGCCGCGGGCCTCGCCGAGGTAGTCGATCCCGGTCCAGAGGAACTGGCCCGCGACGAAGTCGTGACGCGTCACCGGCAGCCATTGCGCATAGCCGTGCCCGTTCTCGCTGCCCAGCAGCGGCTTGTCAGGGAACCGCGCGTGATCGGCCTCGTAGAGGTGCTCCTTGTAGTTGTAGCCGACGACGTCCAGGTCGTCGAGGAGGCCCGTGCGGCTCGACAGCTCGGGGAACGCGGCGGCGAGCGTCACCGGACGCGACGGGTCCGCGCGCCGCACGATGCCGGCCAGCCGCCGCGCGATCGTGGTGAGCCGCCGCACATCGGGCCGGCTGGCGTCGTACAGGCGCTCGGCGGCGGGCTTGTTCGCGTCGTTGTTGCCGGTCATCTCGGCGAACAGCGGGCTCGCGTAGGGGTCGTTCGGGTAGTCGACCTCGTTGCCGATGCTCCACGCGATGACCGACGGGTGGTGGCGGTGCGCCTCGATCATCGCGACGAGGTCGCGCTCATGCCACTCGAGGAAGTCCTTCGCGTAGCCCTCGTGGCGCGGCGGATAGACGTTGTGGCCCTGCCACCACTTGTTCTTCGGGTTCTCCCACTCGTCGAACGCCTCGTCGACGACGTAGAAGCCCAGCAGGTCGCACAGCGCGTACAGCTCGGGCGCGTGCGGGTTGTGGGCCATGCGCACCGCGTTGCAGCCCATCCGCTTGAGCGACAGCAGCCGGCGCACCCAGACCGCGGCGGGCACGGCGGTGCCGAGGCATCCGGCGTCCTCGTGGAGGCAGACCCCTCGCAGCACCCGCGGCTGCCCGTTGATGGAGAACCCGCGGTCGGCGTCGAAGGCGAAGGTGCGGATGCCGGTGACGAGGTCGTACGACGCACGGCGCTCCGCGCCGTCCCCCCGCCACTCCAGCGTCGTCGTCAGCCGGTGCAGCGCAGGGTCGTCGTCGGACCACAGCTCGGGGTCGGGGAGGACGGCCTCGAGGGCGATCTCGGCGGAGTCGCCGGCGGGCACCTGCGCCTCGGCTCCGAAGCGGTGGACGCGATCCGTCGTCAGCGAGCGCAGCTCGTGGAGCACGCGCACGGCCACGGCCTCGTCGCCGTCGTTGCAGACCGTCTGGCCGATGCGCAGCGTCGCGGTCGCGGCATCCGCCGACACTGTCGTGACCGACGTGCCGTGCTCGCGCAGCCGCACCCGCTCGTGCACCTGCAGCTCGACGCCTCGGGTGATGCCAGAGCCGTTGTACCAGCGGGAGTCCGAGATGTCGGTGTGGTCGACGCGCACGCTCACCACGAGGTCGTCGTCGGGCGCGTAGGAGAGGATCTCGGTCAGGTCGAAGGAGAACGGCGCGTAGCCCGAGGGTCGACCGCCCACGTGGTAGCCGTTGACCCAGACGTCGGCGTTCTTGTACACGCCGTGGAACGCCAGCCGCACATGCTGGTCGGCCTGTGCGGCGAGCTCGCGCAGCGAGACATGGGCGCGGTACCAGCCGACACCGCCGGGCAGGTAGCCGGTGCCGCTGGAGTGCGCTGCCGAGAACGGCTGCTCGACGCTCCAGTCGTGGGGGACGCGCACGGCACGCCACCCCGAGTCGTCGTAGCGCTTGGCACGGGCGCCGGCGTCGTCGGCGAGCGCGAACGACCAGCGTTCGAGCGGGAGGGTGCGCATGGTGGGTCAGTCCTGTTCCGGGGAGTGGGCGGCGGGCATCGGGGCGTAGCGCGCGAAGACGCGCGCGAAGAGCAGGGCGCCCAGGTAGGCGAGGCCGGCGAAGCCGATGAACAGCCACAGCAGCCCGTAGCCGGTCGCCTGGGGCGAGAAGATCGTGACGACAGCGGCGAGGAAGGTCAGCACGAGGACCGCGAGCGGGGCGAGCGGATGCCGCAGCGACAGCAGCCGCGCATTGCGCAGGACCTCACCCAGCGTGCCCTCGAAGCTCGCCAGGTAGGGGAAGACGTACAGCGCGGCCATGGCGGCGAGGAAGGCGAGCGCGTACCAGACCGCCAGCAGTGCGAACTGCGCGACGGGCGCGGTGACCAGCTCGGTCACCACGAGATACCAGGCGGCGAGCGCGGCGGCGAACGCCCCGACGACGAGTCCGGCGAGCGTCGCCTGCCGGAAGTTCTGCCGGAACGACCGAAGGTAGTCCCCCACGATCGTCCGGTCGGTGTCGGAGGCGATGCGCAGCGTGACGAAGTTGAGCGCCGTCAGCGACGCGCCGAGGGTAACGATCGGCAGCGACGTCACGATGAAGAGGACGTTGAGGATCATCAGATCGGCGATCCGCGTGAGGAACCGCATCAGCGCTGAGTCGGGCGCGAAGATGCTGCTCATGTGTTCTGCCTTCCTCGCAGAGCGATCGTGTGGGATGCCGGGCGGGCCCGCGGGCGCGCGGGCCCGCCCGGACGGGGGACGAGGACGATCAGTCGAGGCCGCCCGCGTCGGCCCATTCCTGGACCTGGCGCTCCAGTTCGGCGCGCGCGTCCTCGAACCCGACGTCGGCGAGCTTCTGCCGCATCTCGGCGACCGCGGCCTCCGGGTCCTCGAACTTGCCGTACTGCAGCTGCGGGATGTACTCCGACAGCACTCCGCTGACGGCTGCGAGCGTCGAGTCCAGCGGCGTCTTGTCGACCACGAAGGTCGAGTACGGGTAGTCCTTGGCCACCGCCGAGAGCTCGTCGTAGATCTCCTGCTTGTTCGGCGCGTCGGTCACCTTGTCCGGCTCGAACTCGTCCATGCGTCCGGCCCAGAAGTTGGAGCCGAGCGAATCGGTCGACGGGTCGTAGCCCTCCGGGTACCCGAGCTTGCCGTCCTCGGTCATGACGTAGTCCGTGCCCTCGATGCCGAAGTTGAGCAGGCCGTAGTTCTCCTCGTCGTTGCGGAGCAGGTCGTAGACCTCGAGAGCCTTCTCGGGGTGCTTGGAGTTCGCGCTGACCGCCATCGCCCCGTGCGTCTTGATGTCCTTGAAGAAGTTGCCGTTCTCCTGGCCCCACGAGAACATCCGCGGGTCGGAGCCGGGCTGCTTCTCGTTCATGTTGTAGACGATCTGCGTCACGAACGTCTGCGTGTGGTGCTGGTCGGCGCCCGTCAGCCCGGCGTAGAGCGACTCGCGCGTGTCGCCGTCGTAGTTGAGCGCGTCCTCCCGCCACACGCCGATGTCGTTCCACTCCTTCGCGAGCTCCGCGGCCTCGATCAGATCGTCGCCCTCGGTGTACCAGGAGGTCACGCTCGTGGGGTCGGACTCCGACGTCTGGAACGGGAAGTAGTTGCCCGCGGTCACCTGCTGGATGGTCTGCAGGTCGGTGTGGCCCTGGAGGTAGCCGGTCAGCGCCGACTCGTTCGCGCCGACCACGTCCCAGGGGTAGACATCGGGCTTGTTGTCCTTGATCCACTGGAAGTAGGTGGTGAAGTCCTCGAACTGCGTGATCTCGCCGTCCGCGAAGCCGGCCTCGGTGGCCCAGTCGCCCCGGTAGAAGAAGCCGTGGTTCGTGTACTGGGTGTAGTTGTCCTCGGGGATGAAGTAGATGCTGCCGTCGAGCTTGGTCAGCTCCCAGTCGCCGTCGGCGTCGACCTGCTCCCATGTCTTGGGCGCGTGCTCCTTGAGCATCTCCTCGGTGAGCGGCAGGAAGGCGCCCTTCTCGGCGTTCTCCCACGCGAAGAGCCAGTCGGTCGCGGTGGTGATGAGGTCGACGTTGTCGTCGCCCGAGAGCAGCTGCAGGTTGTACTGCGTCTGCCAGTCGGCCCATTCGACGTAGAAGAGGTCGAGCGTGGCGTTCGCCTGCTCGACGAGGTTCTCGTTGAGCTTCTCGAGCATCGCCTCGAGCCGCCCGTTGGTGGGCTTGTTGCCCAGCACGAGCATGGTGATCTCCGTGGGCTTGTCGGGGTCGTCCTGGCTGTCGGCTGTGCAGCCGGCGAGCGCGGCCGTGGCGAGGCCGAGGGCGGCGAGTCCCGCCGCGCCCTTGATCAGGCGGTGTGTCATGTGAGGCTCCTTCGACTCATTTCTTGGAGGGGGTGCGGGATGCCGCGCCGGTGGGCGGCATCCCTCGTCGCGGTCCGCGCGGGGGCGGACCGCTGATCGTCAGCGGGGAGTTCAGCCCTTCACGGCGCCGACGGTGATGCCGCTGACGAAGTACCGCTGGACGTAGGGGTAGGCGAGCAGGATCGGGCCCGTCGCGATGACCGCGCTCGCCATCTGGAGGGTGTTGCTGGGCAGTTCGGCGATGCTGACGTTCGCGCCCGCGACGGAGGTGCGCAGAGCGTTGGCCGTGTTGATCACGTTGTAGAGGTAGTACTGCAGCGGTTTGAACTCGACGGTGCTGCCGAGATAGAGCGAGGACAGATACCACTCGTTCCAGTAGCCGAGGGCGAGGAACAGTCCGACCGTCGCGAGCGCGGGCTTCATCATCGGCAGCGACAGCTGCCAGAAGATCCGGAAGTCGCCCGCCCCGTCGACCTTGCCCGACTCGACGATCTCGTACGGGACGGTGCGCATGAAGTTCTTCATCAGGATGATGAGCCACGGCGTCATCAGCAGCGGCAGCCAGACGGCGAGGTAGCTGCCGCGCAGGCCGAGCGTGCGGCTGATCCAGAGGAACGTGGGTGCGAGTCCTGCCGAGAACAGGGTCGTGAAGTAGATGAAGAACGTGATCTGGTTGCGGAAGCGGAAATCCTGCCGGTAGAGCGCGTACCCCGTCATCGCGATGATGAGGAGGCCGACCGCGGTACCGGTCACCGTCATCGTGACGGTGACGATGTACGAGCCGATCACCTGCTGCGGGGCGGCGAAGATGTACTCGTACGCCGTGAAGGTGAACCCCTTCGGCAGCAGCCCGAACCCGGTCTTCATGATCTCGTCCTCGCTCGAGAGCGACGCCGACAGGATCAGCACGAAGGGCAGCAGGCAGAACAGCGAGAACAGCGAGATGAAGACGTACGAGATGCCGCGGAGCACGTAGTCGCTGCGCGAGAGGCGGACCGGCCGAGCGCGGTTGGATGCCGTCCACCAGCGCCGTTTGCCGGGGGCCGTCGTGAGCGTCTCGGTCACCGAGGGCAGCAGCAGATCAGAAGAGGGCATAGTCCTTGTTCATCTTTCGGACGATCCAGTTCGCCAGCAGGACGATGGCGAAGCCGAACAGGGATTGATACAGGCCGACGGCGGTGGACGTGGTGAAGTTGTTCTGCGACATGACCATCCGGTAGACGGAGGTCTCGATGATGTCGGTGGTCTGGAAGAGGGCGGCGTTGTTGCCCACGAGGTTCCAGAACAGCCCGAAGTTGCCGTGCATGATCCCGCCGAGCGAGAACAGCAGGAGGATGATGAAGGTCGGCTTCAGGCTCGGCAGGATCACGTAGCGGATGCGCTGCCACGCCGAGGCGCCGTCGATCGCCGCCGCCTCGAAGAGCCCCTTGTCGATGCCCATGATCGCCGCGAAGTAGACGATCGATCCGTAGCCGGTGCTCTGCCACAGGAAGACGATGATGATGATGAGCGGCCAGGCGCCGGCCATGCTGTAGATCTTGATCGGGTCGCCGCCGGTCTGCTCGATGAGCGTGTTGAGCGCACCGGTGTCGTAGTTGAGCAGGTTGAAGGCGATGACGCCGACCAGGACCACCGAGATGAAGTACGGCAGGAACATCACGCCCTGCGTGATCTTCTTGAAGAACTTCAGGCGCACCTCGTTGAACATGATCGCGATGGCGATCTGGAGCACGTTGCCCACCACGATGAACGCGAGGTTGTACAGGATCGTGTTGCGGGTGAGCACCCACAGCTGGCCGGACTTGATGAGGAACTCGAAGTTCTGGAACCCCACGAACGGGCTGCCGAAGACGCCGTCGGTGTAGTTGAAGTTCGTGAACGCGATCCACACGCCGGGCAGCGGGCCGTAGCTGAACACGAGGAAGAACAGCACCGCCGGCACGCACATGAGCAGGAGCATCCTGCTGTCCTTGACGTGCCGCCAGAACGATCGGCGACGGCGCGGCGGCGTGTCGTCGGGCCACGCCGGGGCGGGCGGCGCGCTCTCTTGCCGTGCTTCCAGTACAGACATCCTCCGCCTCTCTGCGGTGGGCCGGGCATCGACGCCGACACCAGGAATGAGGATAAAACTAACCCTCGAAGAAACTTCGGCCAGAGTATGGTGAGGGGCATTCCGAGCACAAGCCCCAATTTGTCCGGACATGAAAAAGCCCCGGACCGGCGGTGTTTCCGCGGTCCGGGGCGAGGACTGCCCGAGCTCTAGCCGCCGTCGGCGATCTCGAGTGAGGCGTCTGTCCGGAGATCCCACGCCGAGGGTCCAGCGGCGATCGTGTACGAGCCCGGCTGCACCCGAAGGGCACCCTGATGGAGCCAGTCGTCGACGGCGCCGGGCAGGCGCACGGCGTCGTCCCATACGGCCAGGCGCCCGGGCGAGAACGAGAGCTCGACCTCCCGCACCTCACCCGGGGAGAGGACGACGCGCCGGTAGGCGACGAGGAGCCGGCGCGGCGCCGCCAGGGCGAGGTCATCGGCCGGGAGCGCGTAGAGCTGCACGAGTTCCTCCGCAGCCCGCTCCCCCGCGTTGCGCACCCGCACGACGGCGCGGACGGCGGCCTCGCCGGGCCGCGGCTCGAAGGACGGATGCCGGTGGGTCGGCGGCGGCGCCGCGGTCGCGGCATCCGACAGCTCGACGCGCTCGTAGACCACCTCGGTGTAGGTGAGGCCGTGACCGAAGGCGAACGTCGGCTCCTCGGCCTGATGCCGGTACGTGGCCCCCTGCCGGAGCGTGTCGTAGTCGAACAGGTCACCGGCCTGCGCCTCGGTCGCGGGCCAGGTCTGCGACAGCCGGCCCGACGGCTCGCGGTCGCCCGAGAGCACGTCGATCACCCCGTGCCCGAGCTCCTGCCCGCCGTGGCTCGACCACACGACGGTCTCGGCATCGACGCCGGCCAGGACGTACGGGTAGCTCGAGACGATCGTGAGCACCGCGCGGGGGTTCGCCTCGCGGGCGACGCGCCACAGCTCTGCCCACGCCTCCGGCAGTCGCAGGTGGGGGCGGTCCTCGGTCTCGCGCCCGTTGAGGTGCGGGTCGTTGCCGACGGCGACGATGACGGCGTCCGCCGCCGCAGCCGCCTCGGCCACCGCCTCCGCGCCGGACCGGATGACGCGCACGCCGAACCGCTCCGCCTGCTCGAGCGTGACCGCCTCGGCGGCGAGCAGGCCCGAGTCGCGGAACACCCGCACCCAGCGACCCGATCCGAGGTGCAGCAGCGACCACGTCCCGTCGGCGTGGACGTGCCGGCGGAAGCTCTCCTGCACGACCCACTCGCCCACCCGTGCCGCGTCGGCCCGCATCGGCCACTTCCCGCCGGTGAGGAGCAGACCGCTCGCGTGGGAGCGGAGGGTCAGGATGCCGTCGCCCCAGTCGGTCACGTCGAACAGCGCGTCCGCGCCGGCGGCGGCGCCTGCCGCCTCGACGACCGATCCCTCTGCGTCCGTCACGACGTAGCGGCCGGTCGAGACCGCGCGGAGCGCGACCGTGTCGGCTCCCGTGACGACCTCGGCCTCGCTGAAGCGCTCGGTCGCCGCCGCACCGATCCCGACCGCGTACGGCGGCGTGCCGGCGTACCAGTCGGTGAGCACCAGGTCGGCGAGGTTGCCGACCACCGCGACCCGTGAGGCCCGGGAGAGCGGCAGGACGCCGGCGTCGTTCCGCAGCACGACGACCGAGCGCACCACCGCCTCCCGGGCCAGCTCGCGCGCACCCGGCGCGTCGATCGCGTCGGCGCCGATGCCCCCATAGGGGTCGGCGTCGCCGTCGAACTCGCCGGTGCGGATCCTCAGCTCCAGCAGGCGCAGCGCCGCCTGGTCGATGTCGTCCGTCGAGAGCAGGCCCTGGGCGAGGGCGTCGCGCAGGTAACCGATCGTCGGCGCCGCGTCCGCGTCGTTGTCGGTGAACGAGTCCAGCCCGGAGCGCACGAGGGCGGCCGCGGCATGGACGTGGTCGGGCTGCGCGCGCTGCGTGGTGACGAGGAAGGTCGGGGCCCCGGCATCCGACACCACCGCGATCGACTCGTCCGCCCAGGACCGCGCCTCGGCGACCAGCTCGGGCTGCGTGTGCGCGGGGACGCCGTTCACCCGGTTGTAGGCGAGCATCATGCCGCCCGCAGCGCCCGCCTCGATCGCGCCGCGGAAGGCGGGCAGCTCCTCCTCGTGGAGGGTGCGCAGCGACATCTCGGACGACGTCGTCGAGCGGTCCGTCTCGTTGCTGTAGCCGAGGAAGTGCTTGAGCGCCGGGACGGTGCGCCACACGCGCGGATGGTTCCCGCGCAGGCCCCGGGAGTACGCCGTGCCGAAGACAGCGGTCACGTGCGGGTCCTCGGAGTAGCCCTCCTCGTTGCGCCCCCACCCCGGGTGGCGCAGCGTGTTGACGACGGGCGCCCACACGTTGAGGCTCACCAGCGGGTTCTCGGCGCGCTTCGCGCGCACCTCGACCCCCGCCACCTCCCCCACCCGCTCGAGCAGGTCGGTGTCCCATGTCGCGGCGAGTCCGACCGACTGGGGGAACACCGTCGCCCGGCCGAGCCACGCGGCGCCATGGAGCGCTTCGCAGCCCGTGCGCCACTCGGCCACGCCGAGCCGCTCGATCGCGGGGGCCGCCTGATGCAGCATCGCGAGGCGCTCGTCCGGCGTCAGCCGATCCAGGAGGTCGCGCGCCCGCGCCGCCAGGGGCTGGTCGACCTGCCGGAACAGCGGCTGTCCGCCGGCCATGTCCGCCGCAGGCCGCGGGGCCGCGGCCGCCGGATCGAGTGGGCGCTCTGCGCCCGTATCGAGATCATCCGTCATCGTCTCGGTCATCGCTGGTCCTCCTCGATCTCGATCCGGAGCTCGCCGGATGCCTCGGTCCGGGCGATCCGGTCGCCCGTCTGCAGCGCCCACGGCGCGCGCGCGTCGTCCGACGACGCGATGATCGCCGCGCCCTCGCGACGGACCCGGAAGGTCGTCGCCGGTGCTCCATCGTGCCCGGGCACGGTCGTGACGGCGTCGTAGCCGTCGGGGAGCCGGAAGCAGCGCAGCGTCACGCCGTCCGCCCAGTCGTAGTCGGGGCGGTCCTCGACGGCGCCGATCGGCAGCACCGTCCCCGGCCGCACCCGCAGCGGCACCGAGTCGTAGCCGTGCGACTCGGTCACCCACCGGCGTCCGTCGGCGACGGAGCCGTCGAGCAGCGACGTCCACTCCCCGTCGGGCAGGTAGTACTCCACCGATCCGTCGGCGGTGAGCACCGGCGCCACCAGCAGCGCGTCACCCAGCATGTACTGGCAGTCGGCGTCGAAGCCGGTGCGGTCGCCGGGGAACTCCAGCACCATCGGGCGCATCATCGGCGTGCCGTCGGTGTGCGCCTCCTCCGCGACGCGGGCGAGATAGGGCATGAGACTCATCTTCAGGCGGGTGAACTCCCGCGCGACGTCGACGGCCTCGTCGTCGAAGGCCCACGGCACCCGGACCGACGACGAGCCGTGCAGGCGGGAGTGCGACGACAGCAGGCCGAACGCGAGCCACCGCTTGAACAGCCCGGGGTCGGGCGTCCCCTCGAAGCCGCCGATGTCGTGGCTCCAGTATCCGAAGCCCGACATCGCCAGCGACAGCCCGCCGCGCAGCGACTCGGCCATCGAGAGGAAGGTGGAGTCGTTGTCGCCGCCCCAGTGCACCGGGAACTGCTGCGAGCCCGCGGTCGCCGAGCGGGCGAACACGACCGCGTCGCCGACGCCGCGGTGCTGCTCGAGGGCGCGGAACACCACCTCGTTGTACAGCTTCGCGTAGTAGTTGTGCATGCGGTGCGGGTCCGACCCGTCGTGCCACGCGACGCCCTCGACGGGGATCCGCTCGCCGAAGTCGGTCTTGAACGCGTCGACGCCCTGGTCGAGCAGGCCCTGGAGCTTGCCGACGTACCACTGGGCGGCATCGGGGTTCGTGAAGTCGACGAGCGCCATGCCCGCCTGCCACATGTCCCACTGCCAGACGCTGCCGTCGGTGCGCTTGAGGAGGTAGCCCCGGTCGGCCGCCTCGCGGAACAGCGCCGAGCGCTGCGCGATGTACGGGTTGATCCACACCGACACGTGGACGCCCCGCTCGTGCATGCGGGCGATCTGGCCGACGGGATCGTGGAAGGCGCGGGAGTCCCACTCGAAGTCGGTCCACTGGTACTCGCGCATCCAGAAGCAGTCGTAGTGGAACACCGACAGCGGGATGTCGCGCTCGGCCATGCCGTCGACGAAGGCGCTGACGGTGTCCTCGTCATAGCTGGCGGTGAACGACGTCGTCAGCCACAGCCCGAACGACCACGCGGGCACGCGGGCGGGACGCCCGGTGAGGGCGGTGTAGCGGCGCAGCACGTCCTTCGGCTCGGGGCCGGCGATCACGTAGTACTCCAGCGACTCGCCCTCGACCGAGAACTGCACGCGCGAGTTGACCTCGCTGGCGACCTCGAAGGAGACATTGGCGGGGTTGTCGACGAACACGCCGTAACCGCGGCTCGTGAGGTAGAGCGGCACGTTCTTGTACGACTGCTCGCTGGAGGTGCCGCCGTCGGCGTTCCAGGTGTCGACGACCTGGCCGTTCTTGACGAAGGCGCCGAACCGCTCGCCGAGCCCGTAGACGCGCTCGCCGGGCTCGATGGTCAGCTGCTGGTGCACCCACGTGGGCTGGGTTCCCCCGGCGGCCGTGCCCGCCGTCCCCGCGGTGCCGGCCGTGCCCGGGGTGCAGTACGTGCCCGTCGTGTCGGTGAAGTGGCCGATGGAACGCGGCAGCGAGCTGGTGAGCACGCGGCCGTCGCTCTCGAAGTCGACCCGCCACTGCCCCGCCGACTTCACCACGCGCACCCGCAGCGGGCCGGAGTCGAGGATGCCGCCCTCGCCGTCGATCGAGACCTCGGGGCGGAAGCCGTCTTGCCCTGTCACCTCGAAGTCCGGACCCCGGCGCACCGCGCCGGCGTGCCGCTCGAGCCGCACCTTGACCACGCCCGGGGCCGGGGCCGAGAACGTGACCGTGAGCATCGGCCGGTTCAGCGTGTCGCCGCGGTCGCGGATGACGGCCGTCGGCGCGTAGACGGTCATGGTCCCCGCCGCCTCGTCGTGGCGGATGTCGTCGACCTCGACCGCGTAGAGCGGGGCGAGCCCGGGCCTGGTGAGCCAATAGCCATCGGTGAACTTCACTCTGCGTGCCTTTCGATGAGCACCATGGCGGCGCCGGGGGCCAGTGCGACCCGCCCCTCGACGTCCGCGTCGGTCAGGAGATCCCGGCGCCGGCCGGGCACGGTGACGTGCTGCGCCTGGTCGCCGTGGTTGAGGAGGAAGAGAGCCGCCCCGCGGCGGACGGCTTCGACGCCGTCCGGCAGCACACGCTCGGGAAGCACGCCGGTCACGTCGGCGGCGTCGAGCGCGTCGTCGAGCACGGCGGAGAGCGTGTCGTCCGCGACGAGGGCGCCGAGATACCATGCGATGCCGGCGCCGACGCGATGCCGCGTGACGGCGGGCGCCCCCGTGAGGTGGCCGGAGGCGAAGCGCGCCAGGACGTCGGCACCCTCGGCGCGGAGCCGCTCGCCCAGCACGCCGGCCTCCGGCGTCGCGGGTGCGGAGTCCCAGTGGGGCTCCGCGGTGAGCGGGGTGGGGTCGTCCGGCAGGCCGACCCACTCCTCGCCGCTCACGCCGACGAGGTCGCGCAGGAGCACGGGCGACCGCCCGGTGAGCACCCCCGCGTTCGCATCGGCGACGCCGGAGAAGGGGCCGACGACGAGGCTCGCGCCCGCCTCGACCGCCCGGCGCAGGGCGGTCGCGGCATCCGTCTCGACGATGTAGGAGTGCGGTACGAGCACGACGCGGTAGGCCGACAGGTCCGCACCCGGGCGCACCAGGTCGACCGCGATCCCGCGGCGCCACAGCGCCCGGTGCCAGCGCTGCACCTGCTCGAGCGTGCGCAGGCGCTCGGTGGGACGTGCCGGCTCCTCCGCCGCCCACCACGAAGGCCAGTCGAACAGGACGGCGACGGATGCCTCCACCCGCTCGCCCACGACGGGCCGGAGCCTGCGCAGGTCGGCGCCGAGCGCGATCGCGCCCCGGAAGACGTCGGTGTCGGCGCCGGCGTGCGGCACGAGGGCGGAGTGGAAGCGCTCGGCGCCGGTGCGCGCCTGCCGCCACTGGAAGAAGCAGATCGCGTCGGCCCCGCGCGCGACGGCCTGCAGCGAGTCCAGGCGGGCGCGCTGCGCCGTCTTGGGGAGGTTGTGCGCACGCCAGGACGTCGCGCTCACCGACTGCTCCATCAGCACCCAGGGGCTTCCGGCGCCGAGGGAGCGCATGAGGTCCTGCACGAGGGCGATGTCGGAGGAGGCTGTGGCCGAACCGTGGTCGGGGTACTGGTCGTCGGCGACGACGTCGACCTCGTCCGCCCACTCCCACAGGTCGGTGAGCGGCTCGAAGCCCATGAAGTTCGTGGTGATGGGCTGCTCGGCACCGGTGGCCCGGATGGCGTCGCGCTGCTCGGCGTACACGCGCTGCAGCGCCCACGACGTGTAGCGCCGGAAGTCGAGCGACTGCGCGGGGTTGACGAGGTACGGCATGCGCCGCGGCGGCAGGATCTCGTCGAAGTCGCGATAGCGCTGCGCCCACACCAGCGTGCCCCACGCGTCGTTGAGCGCGTCGATGGTGCCGTACCGCTCGCGCAGCCAGAGCCGGAACTCGCGGGCCGCCTCATCTCCGAAGTCGATCTGGCCGAACTCGTTCCCGACGTGCCACATGCGCACCGCCGGGTGCGCGACGTAGCGCTCGGCCAGCGCGGTCGCGATGGACCGGGCGTGCTCGCGGTAGACGCGCGAGGCGGGGGTGAACTGGTTGCGGGAGCCCGCGACGAGCCGCACCCCGTCGGGGTTCACCGGCAGCGTTTCGGGGTGGAGCACGCCCAGCCATGGCGGCGGCGACGCCGTCGGGGTCGCCAGGTCCACCGCGATGCCGTGCGCGTGGAGGATGTCGAGCACCTCGTCGAGCCAGGCGAAGTCCCGCTCCCCCGGCGACGGCTCCAGGCGGGCCCAGCTGAAGACGCCCACGGTGACGAGATTCACCCCGGCGCGCACCATCAGCTCGGCGTCCTCGCGCCACACCTCGCGCGGCCACTGCTCCGGGTTGTAGTCGCCGCCGAAGCAGATGCCGAGATCGCCGGTGAGCTGCGACAGGGCGTCGGCGCGGCGCGGGAGCGGGGTGCGGGCCATGGCGGGGAGAACCTCTTCGCTGAGTTTCGGTCGGAGCGGCGGTCTGATGTCTGAGCGCCACGACTCTGCCATCGGCTTTCGAAGCGCTTCAACACCGAGACCATATACTAGGGACTGTGACGATGTCCACGCGCCGCGATGATGCGACCGACCAGCCCGCCGCCGAAGCGCTCCACGTGCTGCGCGCCTCTGCCCCCGCCTCCCGCTGGCTCGAGGCCTACCCCGTCGGCAACGGCGTGCGCGGCGCGATGTGCGCAGGGCTCGCGGGCGGCGATCGCCTTTGGCTGAACGACATCACGGCGTGGTCCGGCCACGCCGACCGCGACCCGCTCGAGGGTACGACCGCCCGCGGCGCCGACGCGCTGGGCGCCGTCCGCGCGGCGATCGACCACGGTGACCTCGACGCCGCCGAAGGCCTGCTGCAGCGGATGCAGACCCCGTGGGTGCAGGCGTACCTTCCGCTCGGCTGGATCGACATCCAGGTGCTGGATGTGGATGCCGCACCCCCGGCGGGCGCGTTCACGCGCCGGCTCGACCTCCCGACCGGCATCGCGGCGCACGAGTACCGGATCGGCGACGCCGCCGTGCGCCACCGCACGTGGGCCGATCTCGTGACCGGCGCCCTCATGCACGAGATCACCGCCGACGCCCCCGTGCGCGCACGACTCACGGTGGGATCGCTGCTGCGGAGCCGCTCCGCCGCAGCGGACCGCGACGGCGACCTCGCCACCGACTGGTGGTTCCCGGTCGACGTCGCACCCGGCCACGAGGATCCCGCCGAGCCGATCCGGTACGACGATGCGGCAGGGCGCCACGGCGCCGTCGTCGTGCGCGCCCTGGGTCCGTCCGCGGTCGCCGAGGGCGCGCTGGTCACCGAGCCGGGGACCACGCTGCTGTTCGCGGTGGCCACGGCGACGGCCCCGTCGCTGCCCGGCGATCCGGACGTCGCCGGCGACGCGCTCGAGAGGGCCGCCGCGCTGCTGCACGGCATCCCGGCCCTGTCCGATGTCGCCGCCACCGCAGCGGACCGCGCGCAGACGCACGCCGCCGCCCACCGCGCGCTCTACGAGCGCTGCCTGCTCGAACTCCCCGACCCCGCGGACGGCGAGGCGATCGACACGGTGGAGCGCGTCCGCCGCGCCCAGGAGCGCGACGATCCGGCCCTCGCGGCGCTGACCTTCCACTACGGGCGCTACCTGCTGATCGCGTCGTCGCAGCCCGGCGGCCTCCCCGTGACGCTGCAGGGGCTCTGGAACGCCGAGCTGCCCGGCCCGTGGTCGAGCGCCTACACCCTCAACATCAACACGCAGATGGCGTACTGGCCGGCCGAGACGACGGGGCTCGCGCAGTGCCACGAGCCGCTGCTGCGCTTCGTCCGGCGGCTCTCCGAGACGACGGGCCCGGTCGTCGCCCGCGAGCTCTACGGCGCCGACGGCTGGGTGGCGCACCACAATTCGGATGCCTGGGCGCACGCCGCGCCGGTCGGCGCCGGGCACGGCGACCCGGCGTGGGCGAACTGGTCGCTCGGGGGCGTGTGGCTCGCGTTGCACCTGTGGGAGCACTACGCGTTCGGGGGCGACCGCGCGTACCTGCGCGACGAGGCGTGGCCCGTGCTGGCCTCCGCCGCGGCCTTCGCGCTGTCGTGGATCCAGGGCGACGACGAGCGCGCGTGGACGAGCCCCTCGACCTCGCCCGAGAACCATTACGTCGACGACGACGGCCGCGAGCGCGGCGTCGCGACGACCGCGACGATGGACGTCGCGCTGCTGCGGGAGCTGGCCGTGGTGTGCCGAGCCGCCGCGAGCGCCCTCGGCCTCTCCGAGCCCTGGGTGGAGGAGCTCACGGCCCGCACCGGCGCGCTGCCGGATCCGCAGGTGTCGGCGCGCGGCGAGCTGCTCGAATGGGACCGCGACCGCGTCGAGGCCGAGCCGCTGCACCGTCACCTCTCCCACCTCGTCGGGCTGTTCCCGTACGCGCAGATCACGCCGGAGGCGACGCCTGAGCTCGCGCGCGCGGCGGCCGAGTCGATCCGCCTGCGCGGCCCCGAGTCGACCGGCTGGGCGCTCGCCTGGCGGGCCGGCATGCAGGCCAGGCTCGGCGACGGCGAGGCCGTCCACGCGCAGCTGCGCCTGGCGCTGCGACCGGCCGACGAGGACTCGCACGAGCACCGCGGCGGCGTGTACCCGAACCTCCTCAGCGCCCACCCGCCGTATCAGATCGACGGCAACCTGGGGGTGACCGCGGCCATCGCCGAGGCGCTGGTGCAGTCCTTCCACGAGCCGGTCGCCGCGGGCGATCCCGGCCCCGGGGTGGCGCAGGACGCGCCGGCGCCCGCACGTGTGCGGGTGAAGCTGCTCCCCGCGCTCCCGCCGGCGTGGCCGGACGGGGCGGTGCGCGGCATCCGCTCGCGTGGCGATGTGGCGGTCGACCTGGAGTGGGCGGGCGGACGCCTCGTGCGCGCCCGGTTCGAGGCGGGGTCGCGAACGACGACAATGAGTGTGAGCGGACCCGACGGTCCGATCGACACGTTCGAACTCGCCCCCGGAACCTCGAGGGTGATCGACGCGAGAGAGCTGGGTACCTCATGGTGACGATCGCGGACGTCGCACAGGCGGCGGGCGTGTCGATCTCGACCGTCTCCTACGTGATGAGCGGCAAGCGCGCCATCTCGCAGGAGACGCGCGTGCGCGTCGAGAAGGCGATCGACAGCCTCGGATTCAGCCCGCACGCGGGTGCCCGGTCGCTCGCGTCGCGGTCGACCAACGTCATCGGCCTGCAGGCCCCGCTGCGCACCGGCGTCGACGTCCACGTGGTGATGCAGATCGTGACCGGCGTCGTGACGCAGGCGCGCAAGCACGGGTACGACATCCTGCTGCTGGCCAGCGACGACGCGAAGGCGCTGCAGCGGGCGGCGAAGGGGTCGATGGTCGACGCCCTGCTGGTGATGGATGTCGAGTCCGACGACCCGCGCATCGAGACGCTGTCGGGGCTGGGGCATCCGAGCGTCCTCATCGGCCTTCCCGAGGGCCGCCGCGCGATCCCCTGCGTCGACTTCGACTTCGAGGCCGCCGGATGGCTCGCCGTCGACCGGCTCGTCGATCTGGGACACCGGCGCATCGCGCTGATCGGCTCGCCGCCCGAGGTCATGTCGCGGCACACGTCCTATGCCGACCGGCTCGTGCGCGGCTTCCTGGCCGCGTGCGAGGCGAACGGCGTGACCGGGACCGTCCATGCCTGCCCGAGCACGGCCGAGGCGGCGGCCACGGTCGACGCGGTGATGGACGAGAACCCCGATATCACCGGCTTCTTCGTGCACAACGAGGGCGCGCTCCCCCACGTCGCCGCCACGATCGCGCAGCACGGCCGCAGGCGCAGCGACGAGCTCTCGGTGGTGGCCCTCTGCCCCGAGGACGTCGCCCGTTCCGTGGCGGGACTCGCCGACAGCATCGCCGTGCCGGCCGAGGACATCGGGGCCGCCGCGACCGACATGATCTGCGAGATCCTCGCGAACGGCGCGAAGCCGGCCGTGCGCCTGCTGCCGCCGGCGCTGACCGGAAGCACGCCGGCCCTGTGAGGGCGAGACGAGCCGCCCGCCCGCGCGGCGGCAGGTGACCACGGATGCGCATCGACCCCGACAGCCGCGCCCTGAACGGCTTCTCGACCTTCCTCACGTTCGTCGCGCTGAACCTGCTCTACATCGTGCTGTGCCTGCCGGTCGTGACGATCGGGGCCGCCACGAGCGCCCTGTTCGAGGTCACGATCCGGTACTCCGACGACGAGAGCGGCCGGCCGCTCAAGGACTACCTCCCGGCATTCCGGGCGAACTTCGGGCGGGCGAGCGTCCTCATGCTGTGCCTGCTCGCGCCGGCCGCACTGCTGGGGTTCTCGAGCGTGTTCTGGTTCGCCCATCCCGCGCTGTTCGCAGGGGTGGCGGGCGTGCTCGCGATCATCGGCGCGGTGTACCTGTTCGCGGCGTTCCTGTACGCCATGGCCCAGGTCGCGTACTTCCGCAACACCGTGCGCCAGACCCTCCGCAACGCGCTGCTCCTCCCCGCCGCCGAGCCGGTGCGCACCCTGGGGCTGCTCATCATCCCGGTGACGGCCGTCGCCCTCACGATCCTCTTCCCGCCGGTGGGCTTCCTCGTGCTCACGATCGGCTTCTCCGTCGGCGCGTACGCGACGGCGTTCCTCTTCCGCAGCGTCTTCGCCCGCCACGAGGCCTGATCGCCGCGGCGTCCGCGTCGACGGATGCCTCGGCCCCACGGCATCCGTCCCCCCTCCCCTCCCCTCCCCTCCCCGGCGCGGCGACGCACGCCTCGTCGTCCCCGCGGTCGGACGCCGGGTCCCGAGTATGTGGGCAAACACCGCAGATGCGACGACACACCAGCGCGCGGCGTCGTGTCTCGTCGCGAACGCGGTGTATCGGCCGCCTCAGGGCGACGGAACGCGGGGTGACGACGGGACGCGGTCGACGCCCCGGCGCGGGGTGGGACGGCAGAAGGGCCCGGAATGCCGCAGCATCCCGAGCCCCTCGCCTGCCGGCCTGTGTCAGCCGGCGAACTCCTCCGTCACGGCGACGCGGGCGTCGTCCTGCGCCTTGGCGTTCTCCATGTCGAACTCGAGCACCTTCTCGTAGCCGAGACCGTTCGCGGTCTCGATCAGCTCGTCGCGCAGCGACTCGAACTTCGCCTCGCTGTCGGCGAAGACCATCTGCCACGAGAACTGCTTGACGATCTCCTTGACCTGATTGCGCAGCGTCTCGATCTCGGAGCTGTCCGCCGGCGGCGCGTAACTGGCGCCGGGGGCCACGAGCACCTGGTCGTTGGTCTGCAGGTACTCCATCGTCGAGGTCGCGCCGCCCATCTTGGCCGACCAGTCCTCGGTCAGCGGGTTCGCGATCGCCGCCTGATAGGTGGGCCAGAAGGTGTAGCTGTACGGGAAGCCCGTCTCGGTGTCGACCTCGATCGGCAGCACGGCGCTGATGTTGAGGGCCGAGACGCCGTCGGCGTAGTCGCCGCCGCCCCACTCCTCGGGGACGGTCCCGCCGCCCTCGAGGAAGACCTGCTTGCCGAAGTCGGTGAGCTCCGGCTCGCCGGCGTCGTTGACATCCCACGTGAGACCCTGCGGCCCCGCCGAGGCGCCCGTCTGCGCGTTGTTGGCGTAGGCGCCATCGGCCGAGTACAGCCAATCGATGAACGCGGCGATCCGCTCCGGGTCCTCGGCCTTGGAGCCGATCGCGAAGATCGGCTTGCCGCCGTACGCCTCGGCGCCGTAGGAGAAGATCTCCTGGTCCTCCATGGGCACCATCTGGAAGCCCTTGCCCGCGGCCATGTTCTCCTCGGTGTTGAACGCCGACTGGCCGAGCCACGGCCACCACGAGAAGAGCACCTGGCCGTTCTGGAACTTCGAGAACAGGGTGTCGTAGTTCTGCGTCGTCGACTCCGGGTCGACGAGTCCGAGCTGGTTGGCGTCGAAGTAGAGCTTCAGGCTGCGCATGTACTCGCCGTCCGGATCCAGGATGCCCTGGTAGTCCGAGCCGTCGGCCTTGGCCAGCACGAAGCCGATCTCGTCGTAGCCGTAGAAGCAGGCGGGCTGCTTCGCGGTGACCATCATGTTGCCGTCCCAGTCCTTGAACAGCGAGAAGCCGTAGACGGGCTGGCCGTTGTCGGTGGTCGGGTGCGCGGCCTGCATGTCGGCGAGCACCGGCAGCAGGTCCTCGAGCGTGCCGACGTCGGGGTAGCCGAGCTCCTTGTAGTAGTCCCACCGCACGAAGGGGCCGAACGTCGGGTTGAGACCCTCCGACGGCTCGGTCGGCTTCAGCGACGACACCGACGACGGGAAGGCGAAGACGCCGTCCTTGCCGTCGTTGAGGTGCTCGACGGCCTTGTCGAACTTCGACACGCTCTCCATCGCCGGGTAGTAGTCGGCGGCGTCGAGCACCAGGCCGCCCTGCACGAGCTCGTCGAGCTGCTCGCCCTTGTTGACGATGATGAGGTCGCCCAGCTCGCCCGCGGCGACGCGGGTGTTGTAGAGCGTGTCACCGCCGCCGGCCACGTTGGGGGCGATGATGTTCAGCTTCATGTTGAACTCGTCTTCGACGATCTTGGCGAACCAGCCCTGCTGCACGCCCATGTAGTTGGCGAGGCCGTCGAAGACGTCGATCGTGATCTGCTCGTCCCACTTCTCGGGGAACTCGTCGATCGCGCCCTGCTCGTCACCTCCCCCCGCGCTGCACGATGCCAGCGATCCCGCGGCGAGCAGCGCCACGAGTGCGAGGGACACCTTCTTCCTCAGCTTCATTGCTTTCCTTTCTCGGTGGTGCGTGGCCGCCGTCAACCCTTGACGGCGCCCAGCATGATGCCCTTCACGAAGAAGCGCTGGAACAGGGGGTAGATGAAGATGATGGGCAGCACGACGAGCACGGAGACCGTCATGCGGATCGACGTCGGCGTCTGGGTCGTCGCCGCGCCCGCGATCTGCCCGAGATTGCCGCCGGCGTCCTGCGCCGCCTGGGCCAGGCTCGACGCCTGGTTGATGAACATGTAGAGCAGGTACTGCAGCGTGTACAGGCTCTGGTCGGTGATGTAGATGAGGGTGTCCTGGAAGCTGTTCCACTGCATGACAGCGCTGAAGATCGCGATCGTCGCGAGGATCGGCGTCATGTTGGGCAGGTACACGCGGAAGAACACCTGGAGGATGTTGGCGCCGTCGACCTCCGCCGCCTCCTGGAGCTCCTTCGGCATCGACTCGACGTACGTCTTGGCGAGGATCACGTTGAACGGCTGGACGACGAACGGCAGGACGTAGACCCAGAAGTTGTTCGTGAGCCCGAGCGACTTCATGATGATGAACACCGGGATCAGGCCCGCGCTGAAGTACATCGTGATGATGAGGAAGCGGTACCAGAACTTGCGGCCCCACATGCGCGTCTGCGTGAACATGAAGCCCAGGAACGCCGAGGCGAGGACGGTCAGGATCGTCCCGATCACCGTGCGGCCGATGGAGACGACCGTCGCCATCGGCAGGCCGGGCAGCTGGAACACCTGCCCGTAGTTCGACAGGTGGAAGTCGACCGGCCACAGTCGCACATCGCCGAGCGCCGAGACGTCGTTGGCGCTGACGGAGTTGATGATCAGGTAGTAGAACGGGTACGCGCAGATCAGGGCGAACACCGCGAACAGCACGTAGTTCAGAAACCGGAACAGGATGTCTCCGGCCGACGGCCGGTACCGGGCCGAGCTGTCGCCTCGGTGGGCGGTCGTGAGCGTCTTGGTCATCGTCGTGGTCATGGCCCGGCCCTCAGACGATCGATTCGCCGCGGACACGCTTGGAGACCGCGTTGACGGTGAGCAGCAGCGCGACCGAGATGAGGCTCTTCAGCATGCCGATCGCGGTGGCCAGCGACAGGCTGTTGCCCGTCATGCCGATGTTGTAGACGTACAGGTCGAGCACCTGGATCCACTCCTTGTTGAACGCGTTCTGGAACACGTAGTACTGCTCCATGCCGTTGTTGAGGATGTTCGCGATCGACAGCAGCAGCAGCACCAGGTACGTCGGCATCAGCTGCGGGATGGTGATGTGGCGCATCAGCTGGAAGCGTCCGGCACCGTCGATGCGCGCCGACTCGTACAGCGACTGGTCGATGCCGGCGATCGCGGCGAGGTAGATGATCGCGCCCCAGCCCAGCCCCTTCCAGATGCTCCAGAGCGTCATGGTGAGCCAGACGTTCTCGTCGGTGTCGAGGAACTTGACCGGGGCCGTGACGAGCCCCGCGTCGATCAGCACGTCGTTGACGAGACCCGAGCTCGAGAACAGCGAGAACGCGATCATGTACACGAGCACCCACGAGATGAAGTTGGGGAGCGCCGTGAGCGTCTGCACCGAGTTGCGGAACCACGGCGCCTTCACCTCGTTGAGGAGGATCGCGAAGAAGAGCGGGAGGACGGATGTCGCGATCCCCAGGAAGCTGATCGCGAGGGTGTTCATCAGCACCTGCCCGATCTGCGCCATCTGGGTCGGCGAGCTGACGAGCATCTGGAACCACTGCAGGCCGACGAACTCGCTGCCCTCGAGGCCGAGCGCGGGCTTGTAGTCGTAGAGCGAGTAGACCCAGCCGTACAGCGGGAGGTAGGAGAACAGGAACGCCAGCACCAGGAACGGCACGATGCAGAGGAAGAGCTTGAACGACGTCCTGCTGCCGGCCGGGCGGATCCGCGGGCCGCGGCGCTTGCGGGTGTTCTTCTCGAGGTTGTGGACGGCCGCCTCCTGGAAGACCGTCTGCGCCTGAGCCTGCGTGGTCATCGGACCGTGACTCGGAGAAGGGCGTCCGGGTCGGATGCCGTCGGGTGAGCATGCCGCGCTTCCATGTCACTCCTTCGTGTACGTGGGTGCCCCGGGCGGGGGGCGGGATCCGTGGTGATCAGTCGAACCGCTTCGATTTCGAACCGCTTCGATTGAAGAGTAGGCGGGACGTGTTCGGTTCGTCAAATGTCTTCTCGTAACGCGGGGGTAACGATCGTCGCCGTGGGCGCAGCGGCGGCGTGCGTCGGAAAGCGCCTACCATAGTCGGACCGAGCGCGCGGGCGGCATCCACGCCCGCGACAGGGAGCAGAACGGGACGACCGAGATGAAGCGAGTGGGCATCCGCGATGTCGCGGAGCGCGCCGGCGTCTCGATCAGCACGGTCTCCAACGCGCTCAACCGGCCGCACATGGTGAGCGAGCGGCTCGTCGCCCGCGTCCGGTCCGCGGCCGATCAGCTGGGTTACGTTCCGCTGCAGGCGGCGCAGGCGCTGCGCGCCGGACGCTCCGGCCTGCTCGGCATGACGGTGATCAACATCGCCAATCCCTTCTTCGCCGACATGGTCGCCGGCGCCGAGGACGCGGCATCCGCCGCAGGCCTCCGCGTCCTCGTCGGCAACAGCTCCGACGACATCGCGAAGGAGCGGGACCACCTCGAGCTGTTCGAGCGCGTCCAGGTCGAGGGCGCGCTGGTGAGCCCGTTCGGCCCGCTCGCACCGTGGCTCGACCGGCTGCGCGGGCGCGGCATCCCCGTCGTCCTCGTCGACGCCGTCGACGACGCCGGCGAGCTCCCGTCGGTCTCTTTCGACGATGTCGCCGGCGGTCGGCTCGCCGCAGAGCACCTCCTCGCGACGGGACGACGCCGGCTCGCCTTCGTCGGCGCCCGTCAGGCCGTGCGGCAGGTGCGCGAGCGGCTCGATGGCGCGCGGCAGGCCGTGGCGGCCTGCCCGGGGGCGACCATCGAGCCGATCTGGACCGAGCGCACGACGTCCGCGCGAGGGCTCGCCTTCGGCGAGCAGCTGGCCGCCCGCCCCCCGGCCGAACGGCCCGACGGCCTGGTCGCCTCCAACGACCACCTCGCGATCGGACTGGTCCACGGTCTCATCGCGGGAGGCGTGCGCGTGCCCGAGGACGTCGCCGTCGTCGGCTACGACGACATCGAGTTCGCGGCCATCGCGGCGGTGCCGCTCACGTCGGTGCGCCAGCCGGCGCGCGAGATGGGCCGGACCGCCGCCGAGATGCTGCTCGCGCGGATCTCGGGAACCGCCGGTCTCGACCTCACCGAGGTCGTCTACCAGCCGGAGCTGATCGTGCGGGCGTCCACCGCGCGGTAGCGGCACCGCTCAGCTGACGAGCTGCGAACCCCGGGCGGGCTCGTCGCCGTCGCGCCTCTCGATCGCGCGGAGCGAGCGTGCGACGAAGGCCGCGATGCGCCGTGCGCCCCGCTCTTCGTCCTCTCCGGGCCCGCGGGGGCGGCATCCGTCTACCATGTCATCATGGCGCAGAAAGCGTTTACCGGGCCCATCCGCGTCATCGCGATCGCCCAGCATCCCAAGCCGGGCCGCTCCGTCCTGCGCCTGCTCGCCCGTCGGCCCGGGCGGATGACGCTCGCCATCCTCGCCTTCGCGTGCAAAGAGATCCCACTGTGGTTCCTCCCGGTGGTGACGGCGCGGATCATCGACCTCGTGGCGACGGGCGGCGACGTGTCGACGGTGCTCATCTGGTTCGTCGTGGCGGCGGTGCTGCTGATCCAGAACTACCCGATGCACATTGCGTACACGCGCAACTTCATGACCGTCGTGCGCGACACCGGGGCCGACCTGCGCAACGCCCTCGCCGCGCGACTGCAGAGCCTCTCGATCGGCTACCACACGCGCGTGAGCTCCTCGATCGTGCAGACCAAGGTCGTGCGCGACGTCGAGAACGTCGAGCTCATGCTGCAGCAGGTCACCCACCCGCTGCTGTCGGCGACCATGGTGCTGATCGGCGCGGTCGCCATGACCGCGATCGCTGTGCCGCAGTTCCTGCCCGTCTACGCACTCGCGGTCCCCATCGCGCTCGGCCTGCGGTGGGCGCTCAGCCGCCGTTCCCGCGCCCGCAACGAGGTGTTCCGGCGCGAGGTCGAGGGCTTCGCCGCCCGCGTCGGAGAGATGGCATCCCTCATCCCGGTGACGCGAGCGCACGGGCTCGAGCGCACCGCCGTCTCGCGCGTCCAGGCGGGCGCGGACGGGGTGCGCCGCGCGGGGCTGCACCTCGACATGCTCAACGGCCACGTGGCCTCGATCTCGTGGGTCGCGATGCAGCTGCTCGGACTCGGATGCCTCGTCGCCGCCGCCATCTTCGCCCTCACCGGGATCCTCCCCATCACGCCCGGCGAAGTCGTGCTGCTGTCGACCTACTTCACGCTGCTGACCCAGGGCCTCACGTCGCTGCTGATGCTGATCCCCGTCGGCGCGCGCGGCATGGAGTCCATGCGCTCGATCTCGGAGGTGCTCCAGGAGCCGGACCTCGAGCAGAACGAGGGCAAGCGCCCGGTCGCGACGGTGGACGGGCGCCTCGAGCTGCAGCACGTCTCGCACCGCTACGACGGCGCCGACCGGGATGCCGTCCACGACGTGTCGCTCGACATCCGGCCCGGCGAGACGGTGGCCTTCGTCGGCTCGTCCGGCTCGGGCAAGTCCACGATGCTCAACCTCGTCCTCGGCTTCGTGCGCCCGACCTCCGGGCGCCTCCTGCTGGACGGCGACGACATGCAGGACCTCGACCTGCGCACCGTCCGGCGCGCGGTGTCGGTGGTGCCGCAGGAGTCGGTGCTCTTCGAGGGCAGCATCCGCGAGAACATCGCCTACGGCCTCGACGACGTGTCGGACGAGCGGCTGCGCGCGGCGCTGCGCGACGCCAACGCCGCCGAGTTCGTCGACGCGCTGCCCGACGGCTGGGACACCGTCGTGGGCGAGCGCGGCGCCCGCCTCTCGGGAGGACAGCGGCAGCGGCTCGCCATCGCCAGGGCGCTCGTGCGCGATCCGCGGATCCTGCTCCTCGACGAGGCGACGTCGGCGCTCGACCCCGAGTCCGAGGAGCTCGTCAAGGAGGCGCTCAACCGTCTCATGCGGGGGCGCACGACACTCGTCGTCGCGCACCGCCTGTCGACGATTCGCCAGGCCGACCGCATCGTCGTGCTCGAGCACGGCGAGGTGGTCGAGATCGGCAGCCACGACGACCTCGTCGCCGCCGGTGGCCGCTATGCCCATCTGCACGCGACCCAGGCCGGCCTCCAGCGCTGAGCGGGCGCGGCGTGTCCCCTCCGGCGGGCGCGATCCGGAATTCGGAGATCGGGCGCCTTTCCGGAGCGACGCGCCGGCGGCGGTCCGGAAAACGTGCGGAAGTCCGAACTCCGGATCGGCGCAAAGGGCGGCGGCGCGGGAATGGGATAGCGCTTTCCGCTGCGAACGCCTACCCTGGAGGGGACGGGATGCCGGCGGCTGCGGCATCCGCTCGATCCCGAGGAGCCACCGTGACCGACACCCTTCGCTGCGCCATCGTGGGCACCGGAGCCATCGCGCACTCGCACATCCGAGCGATCGCGGCCTACCCGAACGCCGAGCTCGTCGCCGTCACCGACCTCTCGCGGGCGTCGGCCGAGGCGTTCGCGCAGCAGTACGGCGGGCCCGCGGTCTACGACGACCTCGACGAGCTCCTCGCGGACGCGAAGCCCGACGTCGTCCACATCTGCACGCCCCCGGTCGCGCACACGTCGCAGGCGATCGCCGCCTTCGCCGCCGGCGCGCACGTCGTCGTGGAGAAGCCCCCGGCGCCGTCGCTGGACGAGCTGGAACAGATGACGGATGCCGCCTCCGCCGCCGGTCGCGAGCTCGCGGTCATCTTCCAGCAGCGCACCGGCACAGCCGCCGCTCACGTGAAGCGGCTCCTCGACTCCGGCGCGCTCGGGCGTCCCCTGCTCGCCCAGTGCCAGACCCTCTGGTACCGGGACGCCGCCTACTTCGCGGTGCCGTGGCGCGGGAAGTGGGAGACCGAGGGCGGCGGCACGACCCTGGGGCACGGCATCCACCAGCTCGATCTGCTGTCGTACCTGCTCGGGGACTGGGAGCGGGTCGAGGGCCGCATGTGGCGGCTGGACCGCGAGACGCAGACCGAGGACGTCTCGACGGCGACCGTCGTCTTCCAGGGCGGCGTCGTCGCGCAGGTCGTCTCGAGCACGCTCTCGCCCCGCGAGGTCAGCTCGATCCGCATCGACACCGAGAAGGCCACGATCACCGTCGATCACCTGTACGGCCACGGCCACGAGAACTGGCTGATCACGCCGGCGGCGCACATCGACCCCGCCGAGGCTGCGGCGTGGGAGCTCACCGGACCCGAGGAGCGCAGCGACCACGAGTTCCTGCTGCGCGACGTGTTCGACGCGCTGCGGTCCGGCGCACCGCTGCCCTCGACGGCCGACGCGCCCGCGCGGACGTTCGAGCTGGTGGCGGCGATGTACGCGTCGGCGGACGCCGACGGTGCGGTCATCACTCCGGCGGACCTGGCGGCCCACCCGACGCACCGCCGCAGCTTCGCGAGCACCGTGATCGACCTGCGCGCGGATCGATGACGACCACGGCCCCGTCGATCGACCCCGGAGCGCCCGCGCCCCGCGAGCTGTACCGGGATCCGGTGTACGACGGCGCCACCGACCCGACCGTCGTCCGCGACGGCGACGGCCAGTGGTGGCTGTTCTACACGCAGCGGCGCGCGACGCATCATGACCCCGGACCCGGGGTGGCGTGGGTGCACGGCAGCCGGATCGGCGTCGCCCACAGCGACGACGGCCTTCGCTGGCGCTACGCCGGCACGCTCGAGGCGAGCGAAGACGCGCTTGTCCTCCGGGCCGGCGCGCCTCCGCTCGTGGTCTCCGAGACGCACTGGGCACCCGAGGTTGTGCACGACGGCACGCGCTGGCGCATGTACCTGACCCGTATCGACGGCATCCCGACGCGGTGGGAGGGACACGAGCGCCACATCGTCGAATACGTCTCGGACGACCTGCGCACGTGGACCAGGCGCGGCGTCGTGCCCCTCGCGAGCGACCGGGTCATCGACGCCGCCGTCGCCCGCTGCCCGGACGGACGGTGGCGGCTCTGGTGCAAGGACGAGGCCGCCGACTCGACGACGGCCGTCGCGGTCTCGGACGACCTCGAGACGTGGCATCCCGTCGGCACCGCGATCGGCGGGCGCCCGCACGAAGGCCCGTACGTCTTCGAGCTCGGCGACTGGTGGTGGATGCTCACCGACGAGTGGCGCGGCATGGCGGTCTACCGCAGCGACGACGCCGTGTCGTGGACGCGACAGGGTGGGGCGGATGCCGTCATCCTCGGCGAGAGCGGCGCTCCGGCCGACGGCGTGCAGATCGGGCGCCACGGGTCTGCCGTGGTCACGGACGGTGAGGCGCGACTGTACTTCTTCACCCACCCGTGGTGGGACGGCAGCGAGCTCGCCGACGCCGACGAGCGCACGCATCGCCGCAGCGCGATCCACGTCGCCCGCCTCCGCGTGGTGGACGGCGAGCTGATCGCCGAGCGCTGACGCGAGCCGGGCCGGCATACCCGTCGCCGTCCGCAACCTGGACTGTGACCGGGCACAGTTCCTGTGCGCGGAGAACGGCACGC
Organism: Microbacterium sp. CCNWLW41; assembly: GCF_037083505.1. NCBI lineage: Bacteria > Bacillati > Actinomycetota > Actinomycetes > Micrococcales > Microbacteriaceae > Microbacterium > Microbacterium sp. CCNWLW41. Next base: position 1,239,091 of record NZ_JBAOJP010000001.1, on the reverse strand, counting down.
CGTTACTGAATCGTTTAAATTTCTCGCCTTCATGTCTTGCGAAACGTTTTTGCCTCGGGTACCGTAGCGGGCAAGCGCTTTCCAGCACCGCATTTTCCGCACTGAGGGACGCGCCACACCGCACACCAGACGACGAACGTCTCGCGGCGAACACGAACGCAGACGTTCAAGAGAGGACAAGGATGTTCAGCAAGAAGCGGGCATTCGCCGTCACCGCGATCGCGGCCGGCGCAGCCCTGGTGCTCGCCGGCTGCGCCGGCGGCAGCGAGGACAGCCCCGAAGCCGACCCCACCTTCGACCCGAACGAAGAGGTCACGCTCGACCTCGCCTTCTGGGGCAACGACGTTCGCGCCGGGCTCTACAACGAGGCGATCGAGGCGTTCAATGAGGAATACCCGAACATCACGGTGAACTCGACGTTCCTGGGCTTCCCGGAGTTCTGGGAGAAGCGTCAGACCGAGGCGGCGGGCGGCAACCTGCCCGACGTCATGCAGTTCGACTACTCGTACCTGCGCCAGTACTCCGAGAACGGGCTGCTGCTCGACCTCGGTCCGTACCTCGGCAACATCATCGAGACCGACCCGATCCCCCAGAACATCCTCGACATCGGCGTCGTGAACGACACGACCTATGGCATCGCCACCTCCACCAACGCGTGGGGCCTGTTCACCAACCCGGTCCTGCTCGAGCAGGCCGGCGTCGACCAGTTCGAGGGCGGCACGTGGGAGGACTACACCGAGTGGATGGGTGAGGTCACCGACGCTTCGGGCGGTGCGTTCTGGGGTGGCAGCGACTTCACCGGCCGCATCCAGAACTTCGAGGTGCAGCTGCGCGCAGAGGGCGAGAACCTCTTCAACGAGGACGGCACGCCCGGCTTCGACGAGGAGCGCCTCGCCGAGTTCTGGGAGTCCGGACAGGACATCCGCGACGGCATCGGCATCCCGCAGCAGCGCGTGGCGGAGGTCGCCCCGAAGGGCGCCTTCGACAGCGCGCTGACGGCGAGCGAGCTCACGTGGGACAACTTCGGCGCCGGCTACCTCGCGGGCCTCGGCGAGTCCTACACCGAGCTCGGCCTCATCGCTCCCCCGGTCACGGAGGAGGGCGCCAAGGACCTGTACCTCAAGCCCTCGATGCTCCACACGATCTCGGCCAACACCGAGCACCCCGAGGCTGCGGCGACGCTCGTGAACTTCCTGGTCAACTCGCCGCAGTCGGGTGAGATCTTCGGCACCAACCGCGGCCTGCCGGCCTCGGAGACCGCGCTGGAGGCTGCCGAGCTCGACCCGCTGAGCCAGCAGGTCAAGGACTACGAGGCCTCGATCGCCGACCGCCTCGGCGACGCCCCGCCGGTGCCGATCGTCGGCTACGGCACCCTCGAGGAGAAGTTCCGCCAGCTCGGGGAGGAGCTGAACTACGGCACGATCACGGTCGATGACGCGGTCTCGCAGTTCTTCGCCGAGATGGACGTCGTCCTCAACCAGTGACAGCTTCCGGGTCCGGGCGTACGATGCGCCCGGGCCCGGAACACCACCCGAATCCGTATCGGAGAGTCCACGTGAGCACCACAGCGACCAGAGTCATCGTGACCGGTGAGAAGCCTTCGCGCCGGTCCCTGTTCCGCCGGAGCAGGCCCGAGCATGTCAACCGTCCGGGCATGCGACAGCGTGCCGTGAAGGAGACGGTCGCCGGCTACGGCTTCCTCGTCCCGTGGCTGGTGGGCTTCTTCGGCCTCACGCTCATCCCGATGGCGTACTCGCTGTACCTGTCGTTCACGGCGTACAACATCTTCTCCCCGCCGCGCTGGATCGGCTTGGACAACTACGTCCGGATGTTCACGTCCGACCCGGCGTTCGTGCAGTCCGCGCAGATCACCCTCATATACGTGCTCGTGGGCACCCCGATCACCCTGGCCGCGGCGCTGGGCGTGGCGATGCTCCTCAACTACCGCGACAGGGGCGCCGGCTTCTTCCGCTCGGCGTTCTACGCCCCCTCGCTGATCGGCGGATCGGTCTCGGTCGCCATCGTGTGGCGGGCGATGTTCGCCTCCGACGGTCCGGTCGACAACGGCCTGTCGGCCATCGGCATCGACCTGGGCGGCTGGATCGGCAATCCCGCGCTCGTGCTGCCCGCGATGATCCTCCTCGCGGTGTGGCAGTTCGGCGCGACCATGGTGATCTTCCTCGCCGGTCTCAAGCAGATCCCCAAGGAGCTGTACGAGGCGGCCGAGATGGACGGCGCCGGCGCCTGGCACCGGTTCCGCGCGGTCACCCTGCCGATGCTGTCGCCGGTCATCTTCTTCAACCTGCTGCTCGGGCTGATCGGCGCGTTCCAGGTCTTCGCGTCGGCCTACATCATCTCCAACGGCACCGGCGGCCCCGCCGGCATGACGAACTTCATCACGCTGTACCTGTACAAGCGCGGCTTCTCCGACGGCCAGATGGGCTACGCCGCCGCCATCGCGTGGGTGCTGCTGATCGTCGTCGCCATCATCGCCTTCATCCTCTTCCGCACTCAGCGCAGCTGGGTCCACTACGCCGGAGACAACCGATGACCACCACATCCTCGTTCGGCGAGAACGCGCTCCTGCTCACCGAGAACCAGGTCGACCCCGACCAGAAGTCCAGCCCCGCCCCGCGTCGCAAGATCAAGACCAAGACCTGGCAGACGGTGATCTGGTTCGTCGTGCTCCTCGTCGTCACCGCGGTCGTGCTCTACCCGCTGGTGTGGCTGCTGTTCTCCACCTTCAAGCCCAACAGCGAGTTCGGCTCGAACATGGGCCTCATCCCGAACAACCCGACCATCGACAACTACGTCAAGGTGCTCGAGGGCATCGCCGGCGTTCCGATGTGGCGGTTCTACCTGAACTCCCTCATCATCGCCGTCGGCTCGGTCATCGGCGTGCTGCTCTCGTCGTCGCTGGCCGCCTACGCGTTCGCCCGCATCCAGTTCAAGGGCCTCGGCATCCTGTTCGCGGCGATGATCGGCACGCTCCTGCTGCCGTTCCACGTCGTGATCATCCCGCAGTACATCATCTTCAACCGGCTCGACATGATCGACACCTTCTGGCCGCTGCTGCTGCCGAAGTTCCTCGCCACCGAGGCGTTCTTCGTGTTCCTGCTGGTGCAGTTCATCCGCCAGATGCCGCGCGACATGGACGAAGCGGCCCGCATCGACGGCGCCGGCCACGTCCGCATCTTCTGGTCGATCATCCTGCCGCTGATCAAGCCGGCCCTGATCACCTGCTCGATCTTCGCGTTCATCTGGTCGTGGAACGACTTCCTCGGACCGCTGCTGTACCTGACCAGCCCCGAGAACTACCCGCTGCCGATCGCACTGCGCCTCTACAACGACCAGACGTCCGTCAGCGACTACGGTGCCACCGTCACCGCCTCGTTCATCGCGCTGATCCCCGTGCTCCTCTTCTTCCTGGTGTTCCAGCGCTTCCTCGTGGACGGCGTCGCCACCCAGGGCCTCAAGGGATAGGGCACCCCTCATGGACCGCCGAGAACTCCGCGCCGCGCGTCGCGCCGATGCGACGGGAAGCGGGCCGACGCTCGAAGAGCGCGAGCCCGCCCGCTTCCCCGGCGCGAAGGGGGCGTTCGCCCTCTTCGGCGAGGTGCTGCTGACGGGCCTGCTCGTCACCGCCGGCGGGCTGCTCGTGATCACGCTGCCGGCCGCCCTGGCCGCCGGCATTCGTCACCTCCGCCGGTACGTGAACGCCGAGCAGTCGCACGTGCGGACGTTCTGGCAGGACTGGCGCGCCGCTCTCCCGGGCGGGGTCGTGGTCGGCGTGATCGGAGCGCTCCTCGCCGTCGTGCTGACGCTCGACATCGATCTCGCGAACTCCGGTGCGCTGCCCGGCGGCCCGGCTGTCGCGGTCGTCGGCTGGGCGGGTCTCGTCGTCGGCGCGACCGCCCTCCTCGTCGCGGCCGGTGCGTGGACGCCCGAGCGGGGCTGGCGCGGCGCCGTCCGCGGCATCCCCTCGGCTGTCACCGGTGACCCCGTCGCCACCGTCTACCTCGCGGCCGCGGCCGTCCTCGTCGCGGTCGTCACGTGGATGCTCGCTCCCCTCATCATCGCCGGGCTCGGCTGCGCCGCGTTCGCCGTGGTCGCCGTCCCCGCGCGCCGCGGCCGCCGCGGCTGATCCCGACCCCTCCCCCACCGCAACCTTCGAACAAGGAGCTGCTCGACGTGCTCTACGGCGCCGACTACAACCCCGACCAGTGGCCCGAGGAGGTGTGGGACGAGGACGTCCGCCTCATGCAGGAGGCCGGCGTCAACATCGTCAGCCTCGGCATCTTCGCGTGGTCGCGCATCCAGCCCGCCGAGGACGTCTGGGACTTCGAGTGGCTCGACACCGTCATCGACAAGCTCCACGCCGGCGGCATCCAGGTCAACCTCGCCACCGCGACCGCGTCTCCGCCGCCGTGGGTGAGCGCGACCTACCCCGAGACGCTCCCCGCCGACGAGTCGGGCGCCTCGTACTGGCCGGGCAGCCGCCAGCACTTCGCGCCGTCCTCGCCGACGTACCGCCGTCTCGCCGGCGAGCTGGTGCGCCGCCTGGCGGAGCGCTACGTCGATCACCCGGCGGTCGTGATGTGGCACGTCGGCAACGAGTTCGGCTGCCACCTCTGGATGGACTTCTCGGATGCCGCGCGCGACGCGTACCGCGCCTGGCTCGCGAAGCGGTACTCCACGATCGAGGCGCTCAACGAGGCATGGGGCACGAGCTTCTGGTCGCAGCGCTACGGCTCGTTCGACGAGGTGTTCCCGCCCCGGCTGGCGCCGTACAGCCACAACCCGTCGTCGATGCTCGACTGGCGCCGCTTCACGAGCGACATGCTGCTGGAGTGCTACCTCATGGAGCGCGAGATCCTGCTGGCCGCGGGCGCGACGCAGCCGATCACGACGAACTTCATGGGACCGTTCAAGCCCGCCGACTACCGCAAGTGGGCGCCGCACATGGACGTCATCGCCGACGACTGCTACCCCGATCCGGCGAACCCGCATCGCGTGCGCGACGCCGCATTCCAGCGCGACCTCATCCGTTCGCTGAAGCCGGGCGTGCCGTGGCTGCTGTGGGAGCAGGCGACGGATGCCGTGAACTGGCGTCCCGCCAATCCCGGCAAGCGTCGCGGCGCCCTGGTCGCCGAGTCGGCCCAGTCCATCGCGCGCGGCGCGGACGGCATCATGTTCTTCCAGTGGCGGCAGTCCCGCGCGGGCAGCGAGAAGTTCCACTCGGCGATGCTCCCGCACGCCGGCACCGGGACCCGCACGTGGGACGCGGTCACGGCGCTGGGTGCGCGCCTGGCCGCACTGCCTGAGCTTCCCGCCCCCGGCCGCGACGCCCAGGTGGCGCTCGTCTTCGACTGGGAGAACTGGTGGGCGGTCGAGGAGCGCGACCACCCGACCGAGATCGACTACCTCGCGCTGACCCTCGAGTGGTACGGCGCCTTCCACTCCCGCGGCATCCAGGTCGACATCGTCGGGCCCGAGGAGGTGGACCGCTCCTACGACCTCGTCGTGGCACCGGCGCTCTACCTCCTGCGCGACGAGGGCGCCGCGGCGATCACCCGCTTCGTCGAGGACGGCGGCACCCTGCTCACGGGACCGTTCAGCGACATCGTCGACGCGCACGATCAGTTCCGCGACGGCGGCTTCCTCACCCAGCTCGGCCCGGTGCTCGGCCTGCGCTTCGAGGACTTCGGCGCGCTCGCCGGTGCCGCCGCGAGCGCCAACGGCGTCGGCGCCCTGAACGTCGAGGCGCTCCACGCCGCACGCTCGGCTGCCGCCGGCGGAGCCGTGTCGTTCACGCTCGGCGGCTCGTCGCAGACGGGGCGCCTGGTGGCGGAGGCCGTGCACGCCACGGGCGCCTCCGTGGTCGGCACCTTCGCATCCGGCCTGCAGGCCGGCTCCCCCGCGCTGACCCGTCACCGCCTCGGCGCGGGCGAGGCGTGGTACGTCGCGACGCAGCCCGACCCCGACGGCATCGACGCCGTCGTCACGGCCGTGGTCGAGGCATCCGGTGTCCGCCCCGTCGTCGACGGGCTCCCCGCGGACGTCGAGGCGGCCCGCCGTGGCGACCTCATCACGCTCATCAACCATGGTGAGACCGCCGTGACGGTCGACGTGGCGGGAACGGATGCCGAGACCGGAGCGGCCGTCCACCGCGTCATCCTCGATGCGCAGGGTGTCGCCTTCCTCCTCGTGCCCGCCTCGCCCGGCGCGCCGGCGTCCGCCCCCGCCGCAGAACTGTCCGCCGCCCGCTGAGCGGCGACCCCCCGACCCTCGCCCAACCGCACCCACTGGAGACATACCCATGCCCGCACCTCGCCTCCTCGCAGCGGCCGCCCTCACGGCGACCGCGGCGCTCGTCCTCGCCGGATGCTCCGGCGACACCTCCGATGACGCGGCGGCGTTCGACCCCGACGAGAAGGTCACCATCGACTTCGCGTTCTGGGGCAACGACGACCGCGCGACCCGCTACAACGACCTGATCGCGGCGTTCAACGAGGAGTACCCGAACATCACGATCAACACCTCGTTCACCGACTTCCCCAGCTTCTGGGAGAAGCGGCAGACCGAGGCCGCCGGCGGCGGACTGCCCGACGTGTTCCAGTTCTCCGACAGCTACCTGCGCCAGTACGCCGAGTCCGGCAACCTGCTCGACCTCGCCGAGGTCGCGGACTACGTCGACACGACCACGTTCGATGAGTCGCTGCTCGGCACCGGCGCCCTCGACGGAACGCAGTACTCGCTGCCGACGGGCTACAGCCTGTGGGCGAACTTCGTCAACGACGACCTCGTCGCACAGGCGGGCGTCGAGGCGCCCGAGGCCGGCGGCAGCTTCGCCGACTTCGACGAGTGGATGGCCTCGGTCACCGATGCGACCGGCGGCACCGTGTACGGCGGCACCGATTACACGCAGCGCATCCAGGTGTTCGAACTCGTGCTCCGCGCCGACGGCGGCAACCTGTACACCGAGGACGGCGAGCTCGGCTTCACCGAGGACGAGCTGCGCGACTTCTGGGAGTCGGGCGCCGACATCCGCGACGGCGTCACCGTGCCGCAGCAGACGCTCGAGGAGCTGTCCCCCAAGTCCGGATTCGGCGCGGCCGTGACCGCGAGCGAGATGAGCTGGAGCAACTTCCTCGGCGGGTACCTCGCCGACTCGGGCGCCTCATCGATCTCGATCGTCGCCCCGCCGACCGCGGAGGAGGGCTCGAAGGACCTGTACCGTCAGGCGGGCCTCCAGGTCGCGATCGCGCAGAACACCGAGCACCCCGAAGCCGCCGCGCTGTTCCTCGACTTCGTCGTGAACAGCCCCGAGGCCGGCGAGATCTTCGGCACGACGCTCGGCTTCCCCGCCTCGTCGTCGAAGCTCGAGGGCACGACCCTCGAGGGCGCCGACAAGCAGGTCGCCGACTACATCGAGTCCGCCGCCGACCGCATCGGCGACGCCCCGCCGGTCCCGGTCGTCGGCTACGGCTCGCTGGAGCAGACCTTCTGGGACCTCGGCAAGTCCATCGGCCTGGGCGCCCTCTCGGTCGACGACGCGGTGACCCAGTTCTTCGCAGAGGCCGACGCGATCCTCGGCTGACCGACAGCAGGACGACGGATGCCGCGGCTCATCGAGCCGCGGCATCCGTCTGTTCGTCTGTGGGAGGGCCTGGTCAGGCCAGGCTGACCTCGACGGCGACCCGCTCGGTCGCCGAGCGCTGCGCGGCGTCGGCGAGGATCAGCGCAGCGCGTCCGTCCTCGAAGGTCGGGCTCGACGCGGTCTCGCCGCGGGCGAGGCGGACGAACTCCCCCAGCTCGGCGGCGTAGGCCTCGGCGTAGCGCTGGAGGAAGAAGTCCTCGTACGGTGCCCGGGTCTCCACGCCGACGCCGGTGGAGAGGCTCACGAGGCTCGTCGAGCGGTTCGCGACCTGCAGGGTCCCGTTCCCGCCGAACGCCTCGAGGCGCTGGTCGTAGCCGACGGCGCTGTGCCGCGAGTTGACGATCGTGACGAGCGCCCCCGACGCCGCGCGCAGCGTCACCACCGCCGTGTCGAAGTCGCCGTGCTCGCTCGCGCCGTCGTCGAACGTGCGCGAGCCGACCGCGCTGACCTCGACGATGTCGGGCAGGAAGCTGCGCGCCATGTCGAAGTCGTGGATCGTCATGTCGCGGAAGATGCCACCCGAGACGGCGATGTAGTCCGCCGGCGGCGCGGACGGGTCGCGACTGATGATGGTGAGCTGCTCCAGGGCGCCGATCTCGCCGGCGGCGACCCGCGCGCGGACTTCCGCGAACGCGGGGTCGAAGCGCCGGTTGAAGCCGAGAGCCACGGGGATGCCGGCCGCCGCGACCTTCGGGCGCAGCCTGTCGACGCGCGCGATGTCGAGATCGATCGGCTTCTCGCACAGCACCGGGATGCCGGCATCCACCGCCCTCTCGATGAGGTCGACGTGCGTCGGGGTGGGCGAGGCGATGAGGACGGCGTCCACGTCGCCCGCGGTGAAGACCTCGTCCGTGTCGGCCGTCGCCCGTCCCCCGAAGCGGTCGGCGACGCGACGCGCCCCGTCGACGAACGGGTCGGCGACCCGCGCGAGGGCGGTGTCCGGGTTCGCGGCGATGTTCTCGGCGTGCACCTGGCCGATGCGGCCGGTGCCGATGAGACCGAAGCGGAGAGGGGCGTGGGGCACGGCGGTTTCCTTGTCTCTGTCGGAGAAGAGGCGGCAGCGTGGGTCAGACCCAGCGCGTGAGCGCAGCGCGGTTCACCCGCTGGTCGTCGCCGCGCGCGGCACGGAAGGTGTCGATCGCGACATCGGGGGCGTTCAGCACGTCCTGTTCGACGACCACCCAGCCGTCGAAGCCGCGTTCGTCCATGGCATCCATCACGCGCGCGAGATCGAGATCGCCGCGGCCGAACGCGGTGAACGCCCCCGACGACCAGACCTCGGCCATGCCGCCGCCGGCCGCCAGCACCCGCCGCAGCTCGGCGCGGTCGACGTCCTTCAGATGCAGGTGGTTGATGCGATCGCCCCAGCGCGAGACGGCCTCCGCCGGGTCGCCGTCGGCGATGAGCAGATGACCGGTGTCAAGGGTGAGGTCGACGTCGACGCTCGCGAGGAACCGGTCGATCTCATCGGGCGACTCCACGAAGGTGCCGGCGTGGTGATGGAAGGTCGGCTCGAAGCCGGCGGCGCGCACGAGCGCCGCCGCGCGCTCGGTGTTCGCGAAGAGGCGATCCCAGGCCTCGGGAGCGAGCGGGTCCGCGGCCGCTCCGCGGCCGGGGTGGGCGCGGCGCGCCACGGAGCCGTCGTCGGCGAGCGTCGGCAGCGGCAGCCTCCCGGGGCCCGCCTGCGCCGCGTCGGAGAAGACGCGAAGCGCGTCGGTCAGAACGGGGAGGGATGCCTCGAAGGCCTCGTCATCCGAGAACGGCAGCTGCACCCATCCGCCCGCCAGCTCCAGCTCGAAGCGGGCGAGCCGTGCGCGAAGCTCCGCGCCGCGGCCGAGGTACCCCACGGGGCCCAGGTCGACGCCGCGGTACCCGGCGTCGGCCAGCACCTCGAGCAGGTCGTCGGCGGACACGGTGGCCGCGCCGTCCGGCGTCATCTCGAAGACGCCGAAGCTCACCGGGGCGCCGGCGACCTCCGCCTTCATCGGGTCTCCTCGAACGTGCGCATGGGTTCTCCTCGGTCAGAGATCGGTGTGGACCAGGCGGGCGGCCGCGTCGACGGCGGCGGCCACATCGCCGTCCGGCGGGTAGAGCAGGGCCCGACCGGCGGTGAGCCCGCGGACGCCGGGAAGCGCGAGAGCATCCTCCCATGATGAGAAGGTCTCGTCCGGATCGCTGCCCGAGTCGCCCCCGAGCAGCAGCGTCGGCAGGGTGGTCGCCTCCATCACCCGTTCCATGTCGGGCACGACGGGCAGCTTCATCCACGTGTAGGCGCTGCTGACCCCGAGGCCGGCGGCGATCGCGAGGGACAGCACGACGGCGTCCGCGGTGAGGTCGTTGCCGATGCGACCGTCGACCCAGCGGCTCATGAAGGGCTCGAGCATGATCGGCATCCGGGCCTCCGCCGCGGCGCTCACCGCGTGGGCGGCGGACTCGAGCGTCGACGCGGTGGCCGGGTCGGCGAGGTTCACGCGCAGCAGCACCTTGGCGAAGTCGACGCCCGAGCGCACCATCGCGGGCACGTCGTACCCCGTGAAGCGGTCGTCCATCTCGAAGGCCGACCCGCGCAGCCCGCCGCGGTTCATCGAGCCGACCACGACCTTGTCGTCGAGCAGGCCCAGGACGGCGAGATCGTCGATGATGTCGGGCGTGCCCAGCACACCGTCCACACCCGGGTGGCTGAGGGCCACAGCGAGCCGCTGGAGCAGCAGATACCGGCTCGCCATCGCGTGGTCGCGGTCGCCCACCGACAGCGCCCCGCGTGCGGGGTGGTCGGCCGCGACGATGAAGAGACGCCCGTCCCCGCGCACGATGTCGCGGCGGCGGCGCGTCGCGAGCGCCTCCTGGACGGCGTGCGGCCGTTCGGCGCGCAGCGCGCGGAGGGTGTCGAACTCGAGCGCGTCCACGGTCACCGCACTCATCGGACGGCTCGCTCGGCGCGGAGGCTGAACACGAGGCGTGCGGGTGATCGTCCGGTGAGATACAGGCGCGAGCCGTCAGCGGCGTCGGTCGCGCCGAGGAACGCGTAGTCCTCGCCCGGGTGGTACGTGCCTGGGCCGGCCGAGCGGTACGCGTCCCCCGCCTCGACGGCGATCGCGTCCTCGCCGACCCGGTAGACGCAGGCGCCGTGCGTGAGCAGGTGGCTCCCGTTCTCCTGCGGCGTCGCGCCCTCGCCCTCGAACCGCCCGCCCTCACGGAAGGCGAGCTCGAGCGCCCAGGGACTGTCGGGTCCGTCGACGGAGAGGGTGAGGATCGCGCCGTCATCCGTCGGCTGCACGTCGACCGAGGTCCGCAGCGCCACCTCGTCACGGCCGCGCTGCGCGAACGCCATCGAGCCGTAGAACCTGCCGTCGTCGGTCAGCTCGTACTCGCCGGACGGCGAGCGGAGGTCGGCGGGCATGGGCTGGTAGTAGTGCGCCGCGACGGTCTCCGTCAGCCGGTGGCTCAGTCCGCCGTCGTCGCGATCGGTCGCGAGACCGTCGGCGCGGAACGGACCGAGTCCGAAGAAGTCGCGCGAGAGTCGCACGGAGTCCAGGACCGCTTCGCCGGCGAACAGGCGGAGGAACGTGGGGTTCGTCGACAGGCCCGAGCGGACGCGCCGGAAGCGCGGGTAGTCCGACCCGCCGAACACCACGAGGCGGCGCTGCGCGTTGTCGTCGACCACGAGGCGGGATTGCGCCCAGGAGGCCTGCGTGGATGGCGCGGTCGCCTCGGGCAGCTCGTCGCCGAGGGCGGGCTCGAGCAGGAGGTCGGCCAGCGTGGACGGCGCGTGGACGACGCCGTCGCGCAGGGCGCGCTCCGCGGCCCACGCAAAGTCACCGCGTCCCAGCTGGACGGCGTACCGCCGGTAGGCGACCAGATAGGGTCCGAGCGGGAACCGGGTGAGCTGGTCCTGACGACGCGAGTGCACGGTCTCGACCGTGTCGTCCGGATGGATGAGCCCGAGCGTGCTCTCGAGGTTGTGCACGACGGCAGCGTGCGCATCCTTCCGGCCGAACACCTCGGCGATGGCCGTGAGCGACGGGTTGGACACCCACGCGGCATAGTTCGCGCTCCGCTCGGAGTAGACGCCGTCGGCCGTGATGTCGACGCCCTCAGCGAGCCATTCCTCTGCACGGCGGCGCAGCGCCTCCGAGGGACGGCGGCGGTGCAGCCGCGCCAGGGCCGCCGAGATCTCCCACCGGTGGTTGGGCGTGTGGACGCCGCCGGCGATGAGCGCCGGTTCGACGGCGTCGGCGACGGCGTCCAGCTCGGCGGCGAGCGCGGCTAGGCGGCCGTCTCCCGCTGCGGCGTCGACGGTGCGGATGACCTGCAGGGTGTCGCAGAGGTCGTTGACCGTGAAGGACGAGTCCGGAGGGGAGTCGACGTTGTCGCCGCCGATGAACAGGCCGCCGGGTCCCTGGAGCCCCCGCAGTGCGCGGACGTTCGCCTCGGCGCCTGCGAGCAGCGCCGGGTCGCCCCGATCGTCCGACTCGGGCCACAGATAGGCGCAGACCAGGAGCTTGGCGCGCTCCATCAGCCGGCGGTGCCTGTCCGCGGGGCTCGCGCCCTCGGCGAGCGCCCGCCGCACGTCTTCGGCGACGGCGTTCCGGAGCGCGCTGAGGAACGGGGATCTGTCGGGCATCTCAGTCCTTCAGACCGGAGTTCACATCGGCGTTCATGATCTGCCGCTGGAAGATGGCGAAGAGGACCACCATCGGGACCAGCGAGATCACCGAGGCCGACAGGAGCACCGACCAGTCGATGTTGTCGGCGCCGACGATGGATCGCAGCGCGACCTGGAGCGTGTAGCGGTCCGGGTCCCTCAGCACGATCAGCGGCCAGATGTAGTCGTTCCACCGCCACTGGAACGAGAAGATCGCGAGCACCACGGCGATCGGCTTCGCGAGGGGGAGCATGATGCGCCAGAACGCACCGAACTCCGACACCCCGTCGATGCGGGCGGCCTCGAGCAGCTCGTCGGGGATCGTCTTGAAGTACTGACGGAACATGAAGATGCCCGTCGCGGTGATGATCGACGGCACGATGATTCCGGCGAGCGTGTTGTACAGGCCCAGGTCGCGCACCACGGCGAACGAGCTCGGCATGATGACCTCGGTCGGCAGCATGGTGGTCGCGAGGACGCAGATGAAGAAGAACTTCAGCCACCAGGCCTTGTACTTCGCGAACGCGTAGCCGGTCATGGCGCTCACCAGCACGGTCAGCACCGTGGTGACGACCGCCACGATCGAGGTGTTGAGGAAGTACTGGGCGAAGTTGAACCGGTTCCACGCGGTGGTGTAGCCGCTGATCGTCCAGTCTTCGGGGAACAGCCGGAGCGGGAGGCTGAAGAGCTCCGAGCCGGGCTTGAACGAGCTGAGGATGAACCAGGCGACGGGGATGATGAAGCCCAGCGCGAGCAGCCACAGCAGCAGCGTGCTCGGCAGCGAGCGGAGCCCGCGGCGGCGCGGTCGCGCCTCTTGTCGGAGAGTCATGCGAGGTCGTTCCTCTTGTCGAAGCGCATCTGGATGACCGCGATGACGATGAGGATCACCATGAGGACCATCGATGCGGCACTGGCGTAGCCCACATCGGCACGCTCGAAGCCGGTGCGGTAGATGTACTGGACCATGAACATGTTCGAGGTGCCCGGTCCACCGCCGTTGAGCGCCTGGACCATCGCGAACTCCTTCATCGACCCGATGGTCGTCAGGAGGATCACCATGAACGAGGTCGGGCGCAGCAGCGGCAGGGTGATGCGGTAGAAGCGCTGCCAGCTGTTGGCGCCGTCCAGCTGCGCGGCCTCCAGGTACGACTGCGGGACGTTGCGGATCGCGGCGATGAACAGCAGCATGTTGAACGCCGTGCCGCCCCACGTGCTCACGATGAGGATGAGCACGAGCGCGAGCGTCGGGTCGGTCTCCCATCGCAGGCCCTGGCCGCCGAGCGTCTCGATCAGATAGTTCACGAGACCGAAGTTCTCGCCGAAGAGCCACTTCCAGATGACACCGGCGACGATCGGCGAGATGAGCCACGGCAGGAAGAAGATGATGCGGGCCGTCGACTTGCCCTTGGCCATGCTGTTGGTCAGGAGGACCGCGATCCCGAGCGCCGCGACGTAGTGCAGCGGGACCGACAGCAGGGTGTACAGGAAGGTGCGGCCGAGCACGCTGTAGAACACCGGGTCCTGGGCGAGGTCGACGTAGTTCTCGACGCCGATGAACTCGGGGGTGCCGACACCGGTGTAGTCGGTGAGCGAGTACCAGAGCCCGAGCGCTCCCGGCCACAGGAAGAACAGGGCGAACAGCACCACCGAGACGGCGATGAAGGTGAGCGGCGCCAGGACGAATGTCGTCGAGCTGCGCCGCCGCGGGCGGCGGACGCGCTGCGTCCGCCGCCCCACGGTGATGAGCGCAGAGGTTTCGGCGCTGCGCCCATCGACGGTCTTGGTGGTGGACACGGTCACTCCAGAGCGCCCAGCTGGTCGGTGAACAGGGCGTTGATGTTCTCGATCGTGGTGTCGACGTCCTGCTCGCCGTTGAGGTACTTGACGGTCTCGTCGCGCACCGGGTCGCCGTCGGTCGTCACGCCCTGCGCGCCGTACTGCAGCTCCATCGCCTTGATCTCGCCCACGATGTCGGGAGAGGCCGCGATGTCCTGGTTGTAGATGTCGAAGGCGTCCGCGTGCGCCGCGTACTCGATGTCCAGGCCGCCGATGGCGGGGATGAACGACGACGTCTCCGACAGTTCGGTGTAGTTCTCGGGCTCGTACAGCCACTCGATGAAGTCGTGCGCGGCCTCCTGCTGGGGGCCCTCGAAGACGACGATCGATGCGGCGTTGCCGAAGTTGGTCGCGCGCTCCTCCTCCTGCGGCATGTAGACCGACGCCCACTCGAAGTCGGCGATGTTCACGGCGAAGTCCGCGATCTGCCACGAGCCGGAGAGGTACGACACGACGTCGCCGCTCTTGAAGAGCGCGTTCGGGTCGGCATCCGACAGCCACACCGAGCGCGGCATGAAGGAGTCGTCGTTCAGCGAGCCGAAGAACTCCAGCGCGTCCTTCGTGTTGTCGTTCGTGCTGAAGACACCCTCGTCATCGGCCTGGAAGTAGTCCGAGCCGAATTCGTAGAAGAGGGCCTTGAGGCGGTGCGAGGACTTGTCCATCACCATGCCGTACGTGGTGCCGGTCGCGGCCTGGACCTCCTTGACCGCAGCGACGTACTCGTCCCACGTCCAGATGTCGTCCTCGCTGGTGGGGTAGGCGACGCCGGCCTCGTCGAACAGCGTCTTGTTGATGAACATGCCGACCGCGGTGATGTCGGAGGGGAGCGAGATGACGTTGCCGTCGTCGTCCTTGTCGGAGAGGTCCGTGCGGATCTCGCTGCCTTCGGTGATGTCCGACAGATCGGTCGTCGCGTTGCGCCAGACCGGGTCGACGGCGCCGACGCGGGCGATCGCCGGGAGGTCGTTGGCCTGCGCGGCGTTGCGGAGCTTGGTGGCGAGGTCGTCGTTCGCGATGTCGACGATCTCGACCTCGACGCCGGTCTCCTCCTCGTACTTCTCGGCCATGTGGGCGTAGCCGCCGCCCTGGTTGGCGTCGCCAGAGAGGAAGAACTGGATCGGCTCGTCGGTCTGGGCGGCTTCGCCGTTCGAGCCGCAGCCGGTGAGCGCGACAGCGGTGACCGCGGCGGCGGCGAGGGCGAGAGTCACCCGCAGGCGGGGCTTTGCTGAATGCTTCATTGGATTTCCCTTTCGCCCTGGATGTCCAGGGGCCAACGTCCTTGTCGATGCGGCGCGGGATTTCGCGCCTCTGGTGCGGAGCCGGAGCCGGAGCCCGGTGCGGATCGCTGATACGATGTTAGGACATTAGAGCAAAGTTCGTCTACCGGCAAGCGCCTTCCCTCAATTTCCCAGCGAATGGGTAAGCGCCTTCCGTGTAGGGTCGGTGCTCTGACGCTCTTCACTCACCGACGAGGAACCCATGGAGATCGCCACTACCAGCCCCGGCTCCGGCACCACCGCCCCGCGCGCTCGTCTGCGCTCCGATGCGCCCAGCCAGTCGCTCGACGGGCGCTGGAGATTCCGCGTCTCGCCCTCCCTCCGGGCCGCGCCCGAGGACTGGCGCGTCGCAGACGCCGACGGCTGGGGAGTCGTCGAGGTCCCCGGCCACTGGAACCTGCAGGGCTACGGGTCGCCGGCCTACTCCAACGTGCAGATGCCCTTCGCGGTGGACCCGCCGCACCCGCCCGACGTCAATCCGATCGGCGACTACCGGCTCGACTTCGCGGCGTCGGACGAGGTCATCGCGCATCGCCGCCGCATCCTCCGGTTCGACGGCATCGAGTCGGCCGCCGAGGTGTGGTTGAACGACGTGCTCCTCGGGACGACCCGTGGAAGCAGGCTCACGCACGAGTTCGACGTGTCGGACGTCCTCGTCCCCGGGACGAACCGGCTCGCGGTCCGCGTCGCGCAGTTCAGCGACGCCACCTACCTCGAGAACCAGGACATGTGGTGGCTGCCGGGGATCTTCCGGAGCGTGACGATCCTCGCCCGGCCCGACGGCGGGGTCGACGACGTGTTCGTGCGTGCGGACTACGACGCCGACACCGGAGCGGGCACCCTCGACGTCTCGGTCCGCGGCGACGGCGAGGCCGCGGCGCGCATCGTGATCCCCGAGCTCGGCATCGACGCGCCCGCAGCGGACACACTGCGGATCGCCGGGGTCGAGCCGTGGACCGCCGAGCAGCCGCGGCTCTACGACGCCGAGGTCCGCACCCAGGCGGAGGTCGTCGCCCTTCGCATCGGGTTCCGACGGGTGGAGGTGCGGGACACGCAGCTCCTCGTCAACGGTGCGCCGATCATGCTGCGCGGCGTGAACCGCCACGAGCACCGCCCGCGGCACGGTCGCGTCTACGACGCCGACGTGGCCCGCGACGAGCTGCTCCTGATGAAGCGCCACAACATCAACGCGGTCCGTACCTCCCACTACCCCCCGCATCCGGACGTCCTCGACCTCTTCGACGAGCTCGGGTTCTGGGTGATCGACGAGTGCGACCTCGAGACCCACGGCTTCGAGCACGTCGACTGGCGCCGCAACCCGAGCGCCGACCCCGCGTGGCGCGACGCGTTCCTGGACCGCATCCGCCGGACGGTGCATCGCGACAAGAACCATCCGAGCGTCATCATGTGGTCGCTGGGCAACGAGTCGCACGTCGGTGCGAATCTCGAGGAGATGGCGCGATGGGCGAAGACCGCCGATCCCACCCGGCTCATCCACTATGAGGGCGATCGCGCGAGCCGCTACGTCGACGTCTACTCGCGCATGTACGCCACGCACGACGAGGTGCGCGCGATCGGCGAGGAGGCGCTGGTGCCGGCACCCTTCGACGCCACGCCGGCCGAGGTGCGCCGCCGCACCCTGCCGTTCCTCCAGTGCGAGTTCGCGCACGCGATGGGGACCGGCCCCGGCGGCCTCCAGGAGTACTGGGACCTCTTCGAGACCTTCCCGCGCCACGCGGGCGGCTTCGTGTGGGAGTGGCTCGAGCACGGCATCGCGGTGGACGGCCCGGACGGCACGAGCCGGACCCTCTACGGCGGCGACTTCGGAGAGGACGTGCACGACGGCAACTTCGTCATCGACGGACTCGTCGACGCGGACCGCAATCCCCGGCCCGGGCTGCTGCACTATGCGGCCGTCATCGCCCCCATCGTCGTGGGGATCGACGGCGCGCGCACGCGCGTGCGCCTCGAGAACCGGTACGACTTCCGCGACCTCGCCGACGTCGCGCTGCGCTGGACGCGCACCGTCGACGGCGAGGTCGTGGCATCCGGAACCCTTCCCACACCCGCCTGCGGACCGCGTTCCGCCGCGATGGTGGACCTGCCCGACGAGTGCCGGACGGATGCCGCGGCCCGCGTGGCCGACGCGCTCACGGTCGAGGCGGTCTCGGCCGCAGCATCGGCCTGGGCGGAGGCCGGCCACGTGATCGCGAGCGGCCAGGACGTCCGCGACGGACGACCCGTCGCACCCGCCCCCGCCGCGGTCGCCGCGACCGCCGACGTCGTCGGCGCCGCGCGGTTCGACCGCACGGGCGGAGGCCTGCAGAGCCTGGGCGGTCTGGCGATCGCGGGACCGACGGTGGGCGTCTGGCGTGCTCCGACGGACAACGACCGCGACATCGGCGACGACGAGCTCGACCTGCCCTCCTACGCCGAGCGCTGGCGCGCGGCCGGCATGGACCGCACCGTGACCCGGCTGGTGGACGCCCTGACCGAGGGCGGCGCCGTCACGGTGCGCACCCGCACCGGGACGCCCATCCTCGACAGCGCCGTCGACGCCCGACTGCGGTGGACCGCCCTCGAGGGCGGCGCCGTGCGGCTCGACGCCGAGCTCGAGCCCCACGGCACCTGGATCACGGAGTGGGCGAGGATCGGGCTGGACTTCGTCCTCGCCTCGGCGCCCGTCGGGGTGGACCTGGCGGGATACGGCCCGATGCCCAGCTACCCCGACCTGCGCGCGGCCGCGCGGTTCGGCTGGTGGCACCTCGACGCCGACGAGCTCACCGTGGACCATGTCCGTCCGCAGGAGAGCGGCTCGAGGATCGGCGTGCGCGAGGCCGAGATCGCGACCGAGGCCGGTACCCTGCACGTATCCTCGCTCGACGCCCCCTTCGCGCTCACCGTGTCGCGTCACAGCCGGCGATCCCTCGCCGGCGCCGCCCACAACTGGGAGCTGACTCCGGACGGGCAGACGCACGTGACGATCGACCTCGCCCAGTCGGGCGTCGGCACCGCCACCTGCGGGCCGGGGGTGCTCCCCCGGTACCGCCTCCCCGCGAAGCCGGCCGCCATCTCGCTGATCCTCCGGCACGAGCCGGCATCCCACTGAACCGTCGCCGGCGACGCACGTCCGCATCGCCGGCGCTTCGACCTCCGAGGAGCACCCCGTGACCGACGCGCAGGACGCGACCGCCCGCCTCGACCCGCACCACGAGGTCGCCGACATCGACCGGCGGCTGTTCGGCGGATTCGTCGAGCACCTCGGGCGCCACATCTACGACGGCATCTTCGAGCCGGGGCATCCGTCCGCCGACGAGGAGGGCTTCCGCACCGACGTCGTCGAGCTGGTGAAGGAGCTCGGCGTCTCGACCATCCGCTACCCCGGCGGCAACTTCGTCTCGGCGTACCGCTGGGAGGACGGCATCGGGCCGAAGGCCGAGCGCCCGCGCCGGCTCGACCTCGCGTGGCACTCGACGGAGACGAACGAGGTCGGCCTCCACGAGTTCCAGGCGTGGCTCGACCGCGTCGGGAGCGACCTCATGCTCGCGGTCAATCTCGGCACGCGCGGCACGCAGGAGGCGCTCGATCTGCTCGAGTACGCCAACGCCGACGCGCAGACGGCGTGGACCGACCGGCGCGCGGCGAACGGCCGCGAGACGCCCTTCGGCGTGAGCATGTGGTGCCTGGGCAACGAGATGGACGGCCCATGGCAGGTCGGCCACAAGAACGCCGACGACTACGGCAAGCTCGCCTCGCAGACCGCGAAGGCGATGCGCATGCTCGACCCCGACATCGAGCTCGTCGTGTGCGGCTCGTCGGGCCGGGGCATGCCGACGTTCGGGTCGTGGGAGCGCACCGTCCTCGAGCACACCTTCGACGACGTCGAGTACATCTCGTGCCACTCGTACTACCAGGAGCACGACGGAAACGCGCAGGAGTTCCTGGCCTCCGGCGTCGACATGGCGCGCTTCATCGAGGCCGTCGCCGCCATCGCCGACTCCGTGGCCGCGGAGAAGAAGAGCGACAAGCGCATCATGATCTCGTTCGACGAGTGGAACGTCTGGTACCTGCACAAGGAGGACGGCACCGAGTCGGGCCACGAGTTCAAGGGCGGGGCGTGGCCCGTGGCTCCGCGTCTGCTCGAGGACCAGTACCACGCGCTCGACGCCGTCGTCTTCGGCGACCTGCTGATCACGCTGCTGCAGCACGCCGACCGGGTGCGCTCGGCTTCGCTCGCGCAGCTGGTCAACGTGATCGCGCCGATCATGACCGAGCCCGGCGGACCCGCGTGGCGGCAGACCACGTTCTTCCCGTTCTCGATCACCTCGCGCCTGGCACGCGGCAACGCGGTGCGCGTGCCGGTCGCGTCGAGCACCTTCGCCAGCGAGAGGTTCGGCGACGTCCCGGCGCTGAACGCGGTGGCGACCATCGACGACGAGGGCGTGTCGCTGTTCGCGGTGAACCGTTCGACGACGGATGCCGCGACCCTCCGCGTCGACCTCGCCGCCCTGGTGCGCGAGCTCGGCCGCGAGGTCTCGGTCGTGGAGTCGCACCTCCTGCACGAGGACGACCTGTACGCCGCCAACACGCTGGAGGCGCCCGAGCGGGTGGGCGTACGCGAGGCGGAGGCATCCGTCGACGGCGAACAGCTGTCGGTGACGCTCCCCGCCGTCTCGTGGACGGCGATCCGGCTCGCATGACGCTGCGGAAGACGCCCACCCCGCCGATGGGGTGGAACAGCTGGGACAGCTACGGCACCACCGTCACCGAGGAGGAGGTGCTCGCCAACGCCGCCTTCATGGCCGAGCACCTCCTCCCCCACGGATGGGACACGGTGGTGGTCGACATCGACTGGGCCGATCCGACCGCGCGGTCGCACGGGTACAACGACGCCGCTCCGCTGGTGATCGACGAGTTCGGCCGCGTGCAGCCCGACCCGGTGCGGTTCCCGTCGTCGGCCGGTGGCCGCGGGTTCGCCCCGCTGGCCGCGCGCGTGCACGAACTCGGCCTGAAGTTCGGCATCCACATCATGCGCGGCATCCCGCGCCTGGCCGTCGAGCGCGACCTGCCCGTGCAGGGCGCCGAGGCCACGGCGGCGGGCATCGCCGACTCGGCCAACGTCTGCGAGTGGAACCCGCACTACCTCGGCCTGGACCACTCGAAGCCCGGCGCCGCGGCGTACTACCGCTCGATCGCGGACCAGTACGCGCTGTGGGGCGTCGACTTCATCAAGGCCGACGACCTTCTGTGGCCCTACCAGGCCGCCGAGATCGAAGCCCTCTCGACGGCGATCGAGACCGCGCCGCGCGCCATCGCGCTGTCGCTCTCGCCCGGACGGGACCTGTCGGCGGCCCACCTCGAGCACCTGCGGCAGCACGCCACGATGTGGCGGATCTGCGACGACCTGTGGGACCGGTGGGACGACGTCGAGGCGAACTTCGCGCGGCTGGCTCGCTGGGCGCCGCTGGCAGGGCCGGAGGGCTGGCCCGACGCCGACATGCTGCCCCTCGGCCGCATCGGCATCCGCGCCGAGCGCGGCGAACCCCGCGAAGGCGCGCTCACCCTGGCCGAGCGCAGGTCGCTGGTCACCCTGTGGGTCATGGCGCGATCCCCGCTCATGATCGGCGGAGACCTCCCCACCAGTGCCCCCGAGACCATCGCCCTCTTCACGAACGACGACGTGCTCGAGGTGCTGCGCGAGTCCACCGGCAACCGCGAGCTGCTGCGCGAGCGAGACCTCGTGGTGTGGGCGGCCGAGCGCGGCGAGACACGCTGGGTCGCCGTCTTCAACACCGCCGACCAACCCCGCGAGGTGCCGTTCGACACGCGGTCGCTCGGCCTCGGCCCCGCCCCCGCAGGCGTCGTGGACGTGTGGGACGCGGCATCCGTCGCCGTGGAGGCCGTCCACGAGCAGTCGGATGCGGCGCGCGGTGTGGCTCCGGGCAGCTCCGTCGTCCGGCTGACGCTCGAGCCGCACGGGTGCGTGCTGCTGCGGGCCTGACCGGCCCGCGCGGGGCGGCGTGGAGCGGCACAGCGTCGGACTTCTTGGGCGACACGCCGGGACGAGGCATCCGCTCTCCGGCGCGTCGCTCGAAACCTCCGATTCTGTGCGCTCCGGATAGCGCTTGCGAACCGACAAATCCCGTGTCACACTATTGGAAAGCGTTTACCCGCATCACTGCCCGGTGAGCGGGTACCCACAGCCTTCAGAGAAGAAAGCAGGACCCCCATGACCGACACGACACTCGCTCCGGCTTCGGCGGAGACCTCGGGCCGTCCGCAGGTGCGCGAGATCGGCATCATCATGAACGGCGTCTCGGGCCGCATGGGCTACCGCCAGCACCTGGTGCGCTCGATCCTCGCGATCCGCGACCAGGGCGGCATCGAGCTCGCCGACGGCACCAAGGTCACCGTCAAGCCGCTGCTCGTCGGCCGCAGCGAGGCGAAGCTCGCCGACCTCGCCGCCAAGCACGGCATCGAGGACTACACGACCGACCTCGACGCCGCCCTGGCCGACCCGCGCTGGGAGATCTACGCCGACTTCCTGGTGACCAAGGCCCGCGCCTCGGCCCTGCGCAAGGCGATCGCCGCCGGCAAGACGATCTACACCGAGAAGCCGACGGCCGAGACGGTCGAAGAGGCGCTCGAGCTCGCGAAGCTCGCGAAGGAGGCCGGCGTCAAGACCGGCGTCGTCCACGACAAGCTCTACCTCCCCGGCCTGCAGAAGCTCAAGCGCCTCATCGACTCCGGCTTCTTCGGCCGCATCCTGTCGGTGCGCGGCGAGTTCGGCTACTGGGTGTTCGAGGGCGACTGGCAGCCCGCCCAGCGTCCCTCGTGGAACTACCGCGCCGAGGACGGCGGCGGCATCATCGTCGACATGTTCCCGCACTGGAACTACGTGATGGAGAACCTCTTCGGCGAGGTCAAGACGGTCTACGCACAGGCCGCCGTGCACATCAAGGACCGCTGGGACGAGAAGGGCGAGCACTACACCGCGACCGCCGAGGACGCCGCCTACGGCGTCTTCGAGCTCGAGGGCGACATCGTCGCGCAGATCAACTCGTCGTGGACCGTCCGCGTGAACCGCGACGAGCTCGTCGAGTTCCACGTCGACGGCACGCACGGCTCGGCCGTCGTGGGCCTCTTCGGCGCGAAGATCCAGCACCGCAACGCCACCCCCAAGCCGGTCTGGAACCCCGACCTCGCCGACGACCACGACTACGACGCCGACTGGGCCGAGGTGCCCACGAACGACGTGTTCCAGAACGGCTTCCGTCAGCAGTGGGAGGAGTTCCTCGAGTCGTACGTGCTGGGCACCGACTACGAGTTCGACCTGCTCTCCGGCGCGCGCGGCGTGCTGCTGGCCGAGGCCGGCCTGCAGTCCAGCCGCGAGGGCCGCAAGGTCGAGCTGCCCGCGCTGTCGCTGGACTGATCGGGAGAACGGATGCCGAAGCTCACACTTCTCTCGGCCGACGGCGCGACGTCGGCGGTCTCGCTGAACGAGTCCCCGGGCTACACGAAGCCCGGGGGCCCGCTCCGCAGCCGCGTGGCGTATGCCGCCGCGCACGTCGTGCCCCACACCTGGGCCGACAACACCCCGGGCCGTCCCGCCGAGGTCGACTGGGACGCCACGCTGGACTTCCGCCGCTCGGTGTACTCCTGGGGTCTCGGCGTCGCCGACGCCATGGACACCGCACAGCGGAACATGGGTCTGGACGCCGCCGCGACGCGCGACCTCATCGCCCGCTCGGCGCAGGTCGCCCGCGAGGAGGGCGGCTCGGTCGTCGTCGGCGTCAACACCGACCATGTCGACGAGGAGCGCATCTCGATCGACCAGGTCATCGACGCCTACAAGGAGCAGCTGCACTTCACCGAGGAGCAGGGTGCCGGCCCGGTGCTGATGGCGTCCCGCCACCTCGCGCGGGTCGCGCAGTCGGCCGACGACTACCGGCGCGTCTACCGCGAGGTGCTGCAGTCCGCGACCGCCCCGGTCGTGCTGCACTGGCTCGGCACCGCCTTCGACCCGGTGCTGGAGGGCTACTTCGGGTCGCCCGACTGGCGCGACGCGTCGGCGGTGCTGCTGGAGATCATCGAGGAGAACGCCGACAAGGTCGCGGGCGTCAAGATGAGCCTGCTCGACGCGGCCTCCGAGGTGTCGGTGCGCGAGCGCCTGCCCAAGGGCGTGCGCATGTTCACCGGCGACGACTTCAACTACGTCGGCCTCATCGGCGGGCAGGACGTGCCCGACGCGACGCAGCCGGCCCGCAACCCCGACAGCGCCCGTCAGCACTCGGACGCGCTGCTCGGCGCCTTCGCCGCGATCACGCCGGTCGCGTCGGCGGCCATCCAGGCGCTGGACGCGGGCGATCCGGCACGCTACCTCCAGATCCTCGGCCCCACCGAGGAGCTCAGCCGCCAGGTGTTCGCCGCGCCCACGTTCTACTACAAGACCGGCGTCGCGTTCCTTTCGTGGCTCAACGGCCACCAGCCGGCGTTCCAGATGGTCGGCGGCCTGCACTCCGCGCGCAGCCTCCCCCACCTGTCGCGCATCGTCGAGCTCGCGAACGCGTCGCTCGCCCTGGAGAAGCCCGAGCTCGCCGCCATCCGCTGGCACGGCATGCTGCGTCACAACGGCATCGACGTCCCGGGGGTGATCGCGTGACCGTGGACCCGCGTCTGTCGATCAACCAGGCCACCATCAAGCACGCCGACCTGGCGACCGCGCTGCGCGTGACCGCCGAAGCGGGCGTGCAGGCGATCGGCCTGTGGCGCGAGCCCGTGCAGCAGGTGGGCCTGGCCACGGCCGCCTCGATGCTGACCGACTCGGGCCTGCGCTTCACGACGCACTGCCGCGCCGGCTTCTTCACGATGCCCGAGGGGCCCGACCGCCGGGCGTCGATCGACGACAACCGCGTCGCCATCGAAGAGGCGGCGACGCTCGCGGCGGCCGGGGCCGAGGGGTCGACCGCCATCCTCGTGCTCGTCGCGGGCGGTCTGCCCGAGGGGTCGCGCGACCTGATCGGCGCGCGCGAGCGCGTGCGCGACGCGGTCGGCGAGCTGGTTCCGGATGCCGCGGCCGCCGGTGTGACGCTCGCGATCGAGCCGCTGCATCCGATGTACGCCTCCGACCGCTGCGTCGTCTCGACGCTCGGCCAGGCGCTCGACATCGCGGCGGACTTCGACCCCGCCGTCGTGGGCGCGACCGTCGACACGTTCCACATCTGGTGGGACCCGGACGTGCTCTCGTCGATCGAGCGCGCGGGCCGCGAGGGCCGCATCGCCACGTACCAGGTCTGCGACTGGAAGACGCCGCTCCCCGCGGACGTGCTGCTCGGCCGCCAATACCCGGGCGACGGCGTCATCGACTTCGCATCGCTCACGCGCGCGGTCGAGGCCACCGGCTACGACCGCGACATCGAGGTCGAGATCTTCAACGAGGACATCTGGGCCACCGACCCGCTCGTCGCCGTGCAGCGCACGGCCGCCGGGTTCGGGGCATCCGTCACTCCTCACCTGCGCGCTCGCGTCGCGCACTGACGCGCCGCATGGGCACCGGAGCGCTCGCGGGGTACGCCGATTGGCCGGCCTACCTCGCGGGCGCTTCCGTGCTCTCGCCGGCCGATCCGCGCCGTCGGGCGCTGGCCGAGGTGCTCGGAGTGCGGGTCGCGCCCGCCCGCGACGTCCGTGTCGAGCGGACCTGGACCGCCGCGGGTGTGGAGGGACGCGAGCTCACGTGGTGGCTCGGGTTCGGCCCGCGCACGCGTGCGTTCCTGCTGACTCCCGTCGGGGCGCATGGGCCGCTCCCCGGGGTGCTGACTCTTCACGCGCACGGCGGGGTCCGCTCCACCGGAGCCGAGCAGCTCGTCGACACGGGGCACGCTCCGAGCCCGTCGGCCGCGCGCATGCGTGCGCGCTGCTACGCCGGCCGCACCCTCGCGAACGATCTCGCTCGTGACGGCTTCGCGGTGCTCGCGCCCGACGCCTTCTCGTGGGCAAGCCGGGCGTTCGACCTGTCGTCGCCTCCCGCCGTGCTCGCGCGTCTCGGTGAGGCACTGGACGCGCTGCACCGCGAGCGGGGCGAGACCCTCTCCCCCGACGAGCGCTTCGACGAGCTGTCGTCGCTGCACGAGTACGGCCTGGCCAAGGCCGCGGGTGCGCTCGGCACGAGCTTCGCGGGAGCCGTCGCCACCGACGACCTGGCGGCGGCCGGGGTGCTCGCCGGGCTCGCCGAGGTCGACGCGTCGCGGCTGGGCGTCGTCGGGTTCTCAGGAGGCGGCGGTCGTGCGCTGTTCACCGCCGCGCTGGACGACAGGTTCGCGGTGACGGCGATCGCCGGCATGATGGCGACGTCGGCGTCGCTCGTGCCCGACTATCTGGAGACCCACTCGTGGCTGCTGCACAGTCCGGGACTGGCCGCACGCTTCGACCTGCCCGACATCGCCGCGCTCGGGCAGCGTGTGCTCGTGCAGTACGGCGCACGTGACGAGCTGTTCCCCCGTGAGGGGATGACGGATGCCGACACCCGCCTGCGCGCTCTGCTCGGGTCGCGCTACACCGGCGCGTGGCATGACGCACCGCACGAGTTCACGGCCGCGATGCAGGACGAGGCGCGGGGGTTCCTGCGGTCCGCTCTCGCGGTCTGACGCCTACCCGGCGACGGCCCGCACCGTGATCCGCTCACCGGGCACACCGTGATCGGCGGGTCGCGTCTTCGGTGATCGCGGGCGGCCGCGTGGCTGTGCGGCCGCTGCGGTCAGCGGTCCGACGCCGCGGCGAGCGCGCGGAGCTCGGTCAGACGCGGGGTGGCCGAGCCCGCCGCCTCGATGCGCACCGGCAGATCCAACGCGCCGGTCGCGTCGCCGAGCGGCACCTCGCGCGTCCCGTCGCTCGACGACGCCGGCACGACCTCGTCGAGCACCACCGCGCCGGCCACGACGACACGCACGCGGGAGTCCTCGTCGCCGCCGAGCCACGACAGTCGCAGCGCGTCGGCCGTGCCGCTCCAGTCGCGCAGCGTCACCGCAATCGTGCCGCGGGTCCGACGCCAGCGGGTGTCGCCGCGCACGCCGATCTCCTCGTCGGTGGCCGTGAGGGCGTGGTCGGACTCCGGCTGCTGCTCACCGAATGCGACGACGTCCCGGGTGCGGGCTTCGAGACCGAGCGAGGCGGTGTCGATCCGCTCGAGCGCCGCCCGCCGGGCCGGCACGTCCCGGGGGTCGGCGGCGAGCGGCCACGCCACGATGTAGCGGGCGTCGTGGACCCCGGCGAACGGCTCGAGATCGACGCTGCCGCCGTCCGCGGTGGGCACGCGCACCGAGCCCGGGCCGAGCCGGACGGCGTGCTCGAGGGCGTCGGCTGTCAGCACCGGTGCGCCGGCGAGCGGGCGGAGCGCGCCGACCGCGATGTGCCCCATGCGTGCGCCGGTGCCGCGGTAGGCGACCGCGTCGTCGGGCACGCGGTGCGCGAGCACATCGGGGCCGTCGACGATCCACGCCCAGTCCGACCCGTCCGCCGCGCGCTCCCAGCGCAGGCTGCGCGCGAGCGACAGCTGCACGACCGTCTCGCCCTCCGCCGCGTCGAACCGCAGCCGCGAGCCGGCGGGTGCGCGCCGCGGGGCGGCATCCGTCACCCCCTCGGCGATGGTCGCGAGCGCGTCGCCGTCGACCCAGCCGGGGACCAGCGCGGCCACGCGGGTGGGGCCGGCGGCCCGCACGCGGAGCGTGACGTCCACGGCCGCGGCGTCGGAGCGGTCGTCGACGGCGATCACGACCTCGGCCCCGTCGGACTCGAACCGCGACGGCACGAGCGCGTTGACGCGCACCTCGTCCGGTGCGACGGAGTAGACCAGCGCGGCGTGGCGCGACTGCGCCTCGAAGCCCGAGCCCATGCAGCACCAGAATCCCTCGGCCTCGGGCGAGTAGACGCGGTAGTGCGCGGGCCGCTGCGGCGTGAAGTACACGAGTCCGCCGTGGACCGGATGCTGCGCTGAGCGCAGGTGGTTCGCGCGGGCCCGCTCCGCCCACAGCACGTATGCGTCGTCGCCGGTGAGCTGATGCAGCTCGGCAGCGAGCTTGACCATGTTGTGCGTGTTGCACGTCTCCGGCCCCTCGCGCGCCGTGAGCATGCTGGAGAGGTCCTGCGGGAAGTGCTCGCGCACGCTGTTGCCGCCGATTGCGGCGCTGCGACGGCGGGCGACGCGCTCGAAGAAGAAACGGGCCGCGGCACCCTCGCGCGCCTCGATTACGGTCAGGAGCTCCGGCGCGAGCTCGCGGGCCGCACGCTCGATGGTGGCGAATCCGACGACCACCGGGATCTGCGTGTTGGCATGCAGCCCGTCGAGCTCGTCGCGTCCCGCAGCCAGCGGTTCGGCCAGCCCGCGACGCACGAAGCGGCGGGCGAGATGCAGATGGGCGGGCTCGCGCGTGAGCAGCGCCAGCCGCGCGAAGGCCTCGGTCATGCCCCCGAACTCGCAGTCGAGGATGGGCTCGAACGTGTCGTCCCCGAGCTCGCCGGTCACGCGGAGCCACCACGCACCGAGGTCGTCGAGCGTCGCCCGCGCGTCGGGGTCGCCGGTCAGCTCGGCGGCGTCGATGAGCCCGGCGAGGGTCTTGTGCAGGTTGTACAGCGGCACCCACCGCCCGTTGAGGTGGAAGGCGCCCGCCTCCACCCGGCCGGCGCGCAGCTCGTCCCACAGCGCCTCTCCGTCCGGCACGCCGCCGACGTAGCCGCTGCCGCGCGCGAGCTGACAGTGACGGATGCCGCGCACCAGCGTTCGTGCGAGCTGTGCGGCGGCCTCGTCCCCCGCGGCGGCCAGCGTGCTCGCGGCCGACAGGACGTGGCCGGCGGTGTGACCGTCGAGCCCATCGGACTCCCACCCTCCGTACGGCTCGGCGTGCTGGGCGAGGCCGGCCTCCCGACGGAACGGGGCGAGGAGCCGCTCGGGATCCAGCCGCTGCAGCGTCGCGCTCACGGTGCGCTGCGCGTCGAGGTCGAGGCCGGGCGCGAGGCGCACGCGCGCGGGTGGTGCGAAGGGAACGGTGGCGGGCAGCGCGACGCTCGATGCGGCGGGTCGTGTCATGGTGCTCCTCGGGGACGACGCTGTTGCCGAGAGGATCTCGAGCAGGATTGGGAAACCGCTTCCCAATCTAGTGCTCGAACCGGACACAGGGCCTAGACTCTGGCTCGTGAGCGACATCATCGCGCCGACCCGAGGCGCCGCCACCCTTCACGACGTCGCGCGCGAGGCCGGAGTCTCGCTCGCGACCGCGTCGCGTGTGCTCAACGGCTCGACCCGCAAGGTCGCCGAGAGCTACCGCGAGCGCGTCCAGGCCGCCGCCGACAAGCTCGGCTACACGGCGAACCTGTCGGCGCAGGCGACCGCGCGCGGCACGGCCGCGATCGTCGCCCTCCTCGTGGCCGACATCGCCGACCCGTACTTCGGCCAGCTCGCGTCCGGCGTGGCGCGGGGTGCCGACGAGGCCGGCCTCGTGGTGACCATCGCCATCACCGAGCGCGACCCGCAGCGCGAGGTCAAGCTCGTCCGCGCGCTGCGCGGCCAGCGCCCGCGCGGCCTCATCCTCGCGGCCTCCCGCGTGGAGGGCCCCGACGCGGTGGGACTCCAGGGCGAGCTCGACGCCTTCTCGCAGATGGGCGGGCGGGTCGTCGTGGTCGGGCCCGGCGGCGGGTCCGCCCGGTCGGTCGCCGTCGACAACCGCGGCGGCTCGGCCGCGCTCGGCGCCCAGCTGGCGGGCGTCGGCTATCGCGACGCGATCGTGGTCGCGGCATCTGAGGGCATCCGCACCTCGGACGACCGCATCGCCGGCTTCACCGAGGGCTTCACGTCCGCCGGCGGCACCGTGCGTGAGGTGCGCCGCGGGGGCTTCACGCGCGACGCGGGCTATGCCGCCGCCACCGAGCTGCTGCAGGGCGACGTGCCCGCCGGCACCCTGATCTTCGGCATCAGCGACGTCGTGGCCATCGGCGTCATGTCCGCCGTGCGCGACGCCGGGCGCAGAGTCGGCGACGACATCGCCGTCGCCGGCTTCGACGACATCGCGACCGGCCGCGACATCCGCCCCGGGCTCACCACGGTCCGCGTCCCGCTCGAGGACCTCGGCTACCGCGCCCTGCACGCCGCGACCGACGCGGAGTGGGAGGACGACGAGCCGTCCCTGCCCCTCGAGGTGATCCTCCGCGGCAGCACGCCGCCGCGGGCCTGACCCCGCCGGGCGACGCGCCGCCGGGCGCCGCGTCGCCGGGCGCCGTGTCGCGGGGTCGCGGGGACGCCGGGCGCCGGTTCGCGGGCCGCCGGGCGCGGGGTCGCGAGGTCGCCGGGTCGAGGCATCCGTCGCCCGTCTTGCGCCGCTGTGGCGCCTGCGCGCACGATCCGAGATTCGGAGAATCCGCTGGTTTTCGGATCGAGATGCCGCGCGCGATCCGGAAACCGGCGAGAAGTCCGAATTCCGGATCCGCAAAAGGGCACGCGCGCGAGACCCGAGCCCCCGAGCCCGCGAAAGGGCACGCGCACGAACCCCCGAGCCCCCGGACGGCAGGGCCCACAACCCCCAGAGTGCGCGACCCCTCCCCACCGCGGGCGGGGAAACGTTTCCGGGTAGGCTGAGCGCGCCCCGGACCGAAGGAGCACCCGATGCCTCGCCCGCCACGCGCCGACGGATCGCGCGTCACCATCGCCGACGTCGCCGCTCGCGCCGGCGTGTCGCTGTCGACGGTGTCGCGCGCGCTGAACGGCAACCCGACCGTCGATCCGGCTCTCGCGGAGCGGGTGAAGGATGCCGCGGCCGCCCTCGACTACACCGCGAGCCCCGTCGCGCGCAGCCTGGTGCTCGGGCGCACGCAGACGGTGGCGGTCGTCGTTCCCGACCTCGGCAACCCCACGTTCCAGGCGATCCTCCGCGGGCTCAGCCGTGCCGCCGCCGCTGACGACTACCACGTGCTCGTCGCCGACTCGGCGGAGTCCGTCGACGAGGAGCGCGTCCTCGCCGGCGCGACGCGGCGCCGCACCGACGGCGTCATCCTGTGCTCGCCGCGCCTGCCGCAGGACGAGCTCGACCGCCTCGTGGGGGGCCTGCGCCCCGTCGTGCTGATCAACCGCGCGTCGGGCGACGTGCCGAGCGTGCGTGCGGACTACCGCAGCGCGCTGGCCGCCGAGCTCGCGCACCTCCACGCACTCGGTCACCGCCGCATCGTGTTCCTGGCGGGAGCCCCGCGCAGCGTGGCGAACGCGGCCCGGCTCGAGGCGATCGCCGGCTTCGTGGCCGCGCACCCCGACACCGACGTCACCGAGATCCCCTGCGGCGTCGACTTCGAGTCGGGCGCCGCCGCCGGCGACGACGTGCTCGCCTCGGGTGCGACGGCCGCGCTCGCCTTCAACGATCTCGTCGCGATGGGTCTCTTGAGCGCCGTGCAGGCCCGCGGATGCCGCGTCCCGGCCGACCTGTCGATCGTGGGCTTCGACGACATCCCGTTCGCCCGGTACACGACTCCGCCCCTGACGACGGCGGCCGTGCCCGCCGCCGAGCTCGGCGCACAGGCATGGGCGCGGATGCGGCAGCTGCTGGAAGGCGCGGAGCCGGGGCATCCGCTCACCCTCCTCCCCGAGGTCACCGTCCGGGGAACGACGGGACCCGCCGCCGCGTGACGCCGGCACCGCGGCACTGATCCGGTTTCGAGGACGGCCCCACGGGCCCCGTGCTATCCTGAGAAAACGTTTCCTGAAGGAGAGAGATGAGCCACCGCCGGTATGCCCTCGTCGGTGCGGGACACCGCGCTCAGATGTACGTCGACGCGATCATCGGGCGCTACGCGGACGACGCGGCGCTCGTGGCGATCTGCGAGCCCAACCCGGTGCGCGCGCAGTACTACGTCGACCGCGTCACCGAAGCGGGCCTGCCCGCGCCCGCGGTGTACGGCCCGGACGACCTCGAGGCGATGGTCCGCGAGCAGCGGGTGGACCGCGTGGTGATCTGCGCGCGCGACGACCTGCACGCGCCGTTGATCGTCAGGTCGCTGGATGCCGGCGCCGACGTCGTCGTCGAGAAGCCGCTGACCATCGACGGGCCGTCCGCTGCGGCGATCGAGGACGCCATCGACCGCACCGGCCGCGAGGTCGTCATCACCTTCAACTACCGCTACTCCCCGCGCAACTCCGCGCTGCGCCAGGTCATCCAGGACGGCGTCATCGGCGAGGTCACGAGCGTGGACTTCTCGTGGGTGCTGGACACCAAGCACGGGGCGGACTACTTCCGCCGGTGGCACCGCGAGAAGGAGCACTCCGGGGGCCTGCTGGTCCACAAGGCCAGCCACCACTTCGATCTGGTGAACTGGTGGATCCGCTCCGCGCCCCGGCGCGTCTACGCGTCGGGCGGCCTCCGCTTCTACGGGGCCGACAACGCCGCGGCCCGCGGCATCGGGAA
Source organism: Microbacterium sp. CCNWLW41 (assembly GCF_037083505.1). Lineage (NCBI taxonomy): Bacteria > Bacillati > Actinomycetota > Actinomycetes > Micrococcales > Microbacteriaceae > Microbacterium > Microbacterium sp. CCNWLW41. Next base: position 1,207,240 of record NZ_JBAOJP010000001.1, on the reverse strand, counting down.
CCGTCCCGCCCGCGGCACCCACGACGGTGCCGACGCGTTCGAGCTGGACCTGCGCGACGACGAGCGCCTCAAGGCGCTCTACCTGGACGCGGAGCAGCACGACGGCTACCTGCGCGACCGGGACGTGTTCGGCGAGGGCATCACCATCGAGGACAACCTCGCCCTGGTCGTGGACTACGCCTCCGGCGCGACCCTGTCGTACTCGCTGAACGCCCACGCGCCGTGGGAGGGCTACCGGGTCGCGGTCAACGGCACGCTCGGCCGCGCCGAGCTCGAGGTCGTCGAGCGCGGTGCCGTGCTCGCCGACGAGGGCCTGCACCCCGTGCTCGACCCGTCCGCCGTCCACGCCGGCGCATCCGGATCGCTCCGCCCCGAAGGCGAGCGGCTCATCGTGCAGCGGCACTGGGAGGCGGCCTACGAGGTGCCGCTCGAGGGCAACAGCGACGGCCACGGCGGCGGCGACGCCCTGCTCCTGGCCGACGTGTTCGAAGGTCCCGGCGACGACCCGCTGGCCCGCCCCGCCGACTGGCGCGACGGCGTCCGCTCCATCGCCGTCGGCATCGCCGGCAACCGCTCGCTCGAGACCGGGCTCCCCGTCCAGGTCGCCGAGCTCGGCATCCGCCTCCTCACCACGCCCGCCGCCGAAGCGGCCGCGGTCCGCGCATGAGCCGGATCGCCGTCACCGGCGGCGCGGGACGCCTCGGCCGCAGCCTCGTCGCGGGACTCGCGGCGGCGGGTCATGAGCTGGTGTCGCTCGATCGCGCCGTGTCTGATGCCCCCGAGCTGGGCGACGTCGAGCAGGTCGCCGTGGACCTCACCGAGACGGATGCCGCCGCCCGCGCGATCGCCGGCACGCGGGCGGACGCGCTCATCCACCTCGCCGCCATCGCGGTGCCGTTCAGCGCACCAGAGGATGTGATCCTCCGCACGAACGCGACGATGGCGCTCAACGTGCTCTCGGCCGGCGCGCACGCGGGCATCCGCAGGATCGTGACCGCGTCGAGCCCCACGGTGCTGGGCTACGGCGCGCCCACCGGGTGGCTGCCCGAGCGGCTCCCTCTCGACGAGGAGTCGACGCCGAAGCCCTGGAATGCCTACGCGCTGTCCAAGCACCTCGCCGAGCAGACCATCGCGATGCTCGCCCGCCAGACCGGCGACGCCGTCCGCTTCGCGGCCTTCCGCCCCTGCTACGTCATCGCGCCCGAGGAGTGGCAGGGCGCCCTCACGCAGCAGGGCCACACGGTGCACGAGCGGCTGGCGGATCCGGCGCTGTCGGCGCCCGCCCTCTTCAACTACGTCGATGCCCGCGACGTCGCCACGTTCGTCGATACGCTGCTGCTGGCCCTGCCCGAGATCCCGAACGCCGAGGTGTTCTTCGTCGGCGCCGACGACGCGCTGGCGCGCCGGCCGCTCGCCGAGCTGCTGCCCCGGTTCGTCCCCGGCACCGAGGACCTCGCCGCCGAGCTGACGGGCACGGCCCCCGCGTTCTCCAACGCCAAAGCCCGTCGCGTGCTCGGCTGGCGTCCCGCGCACACCTGGCGCGGCGAGCTCGGCGAGCCCGCGTACGACCCTGCCCCCTCTTCCGACCTCGCCCGAAAGGACGTGCTGGCGTGAACTTCGACGGCATCCTCTTCTTCCCCGTCACGCCGTTCGACGCCCAGGGACGCGTCGACGAGGACCTGCTGCGCACCCACATCGCCACGACGCTCGAGCACTCACCCGGCGGCGTGTTCCCGGCGTGCGGCACGGGCGAGTTCCACGCGCTGTCCACCGACGAGGCGACACGCGTCGTGCAGGTCGCGACCGAGACCGTCGCCGGCCGCGTGCCCGTCGTCGCCGGCACCGGCGGCCCGCTCGGCCACGCGACGACGCTCGCCCGCGCGGCCGCCGATGCCGGAGCAGATGCGCTGCTCGTGCTGCCGCCCTACCTCGTCGGCGGCCCGCAGGCGGGACTGGTGGCGTACGTCGAGGCGGTGGCCGCGGCATCCGATCTCCCCGTCGTGATCTACCACCGCGGCAACGCCCAGTACTCCGTCGACTCGGTGCGCCGCCTGGCGCGCAACCCGAAGGTCGTCGGCTTCAAGGACGGGGTCGGCGATGTCGGCCTCGCGCAGCAGATCGTGCGCGCCGTCGCCGCGGAGGGTCGCGACGACTTCGCCTTCTTCAACGGCCTGCTGACCGCCGAGCTGACGCAGGGCGCGTACCGGGGCATCGGCATCCCGCTGTACTCGTCGGCGGCGTTCGCGATGATCCCCGAGGTCGCGGGGGCGTACTACCGCGCGTACGTCGACGGCGACGAGGTGCGCCGCGCGGAGCTGCTCGACGGCTTCTACTCGCCCCTCGTGCAGCTGCGCGATGAGACCCCGGGCTTCGGCGTCTCGCTCATCAAGACGGGCCTGCGGCTCGGCGGGCTCCCGGTCGGCTCCGTGCGTGCGCCGCTCGTCGACCCGACCCCGGCGCAGGAGGAGCGCCTGGCCGAGATCCTCGAGGCGGGACGGGCGCTGCTGCCATGACCCGCGCTCGCGAGGCCGTGTCGGATGCCGCGGGCGCGGCGTTCGAGGCCGCACCGACGATCGCCGCCTTCGACGCGCGTCTGGTCCGGATCGCCCTGACGCGCCCGTGGGCCGCGGACGTCACGTCGGTGGGCGTCATCGCCACGCACGTGGTGCGGTCGGACGGCGCCGAGGGCTGGGGCTTCGCGTGGACGCCGCAGATCGGTGCCGAGGCGGTCCACGCCCTGCTCGCGAACGACATCGCGGCCTTCGCCATCGGGCGCACCGCCGACCCGGGCGCCGAGTGGCTCACGCTGTGGCAGCACCTCCACGAGGCGGGAGGGGGCGGGATCACGACGATCGCGCAGGCGGGCCTCGACCTCGCACTGTGGGATGCCGCGACCCGCGCCGCCGGGACGTCGCTGACCGGCTTCCTCGGCGCCCAGCGCGAACGGGTGACGGCCTACGGCTCGGGCGTGAACCTGCACTACACGCAGGATGAGCTCGTCGCCCAGGCGCGACGCTGGGTCGACGCCGGCTTCGGCGCCGTGAAGGTCAAGGTCGGCAAGCCCGATGTCGCGGAGGACCTCGAGCGCCTGCGGGCCGTCCGCGAGGTGCTCGGCCCGGACCGCGCGCTCATGATCGACGCGAACCAGCGATGGGAGCTCGACCGCGCCACGCGCTCGCTGGAGGTGCTCGCCGAGGTGTCGCCAGCGTGGATCGAGGAGCCGCTGCGCGCCGACGACCTGTACGGGCACGTCGAACTGTCCCAGCGCCTCGCCGCCTCGAGCGGGATCCCGATCGCCGTGGGCGAGAACCTGCACAACGTCTACCGCTTCGACGACTTCCTGCGGCTGGGCGCCGCGCAGATCGTGCAGCCCAACGTGGTGCGCGTCGGCGGGATCACGCCGTTCCTCGGCATCGCGGCGATCGCCGCCGAGTACGGCGCGGCCCTGCACCCCCATCTGCTGCCGGAGCTCTCGGGCCAGCTCGCGCTGTGCCTGCGCGCCGTGCCCGGCGTCGCCGAGCCCATGGTCGAGGACGTCGAGGACGCCGGTTTCGCCTCCCTCGGCGCCCTCCGCGACGCATCCCCGGTGCGCATCGCCGACGGCACCCTCACCGACGTCCCCCACGCCGGCCTCGGCATCCGATTCTCATGACTCCCGTCTCCCGCCCCCCTGGTTCGTTCGCCGCGCCTGTCCGCCGTCACCCGTGATCCGCGTACGCCTGCGACGGACGAGCACGACGGACCGGGCGAGCGATGCACCGCACGAAAGGAACCCCGATGACCACCGCCGTCACGACCACCTCCACGACCGAGCTCGACAGCCTGGCCGCCGCGGCGGCCGCAGCCGCTCCGGTGTGGCGCGCGGCGGACGCCGCGACCCGCGCGTCCTGGCTCCGCGCCGCCGCTGACGCGCTCGATGTCCACGTCGACGAGCTGGTCGCGATCGCCGACGAGGAGACCCGGCTCGGCGCGACGCGCCTGCGCGGCGAGGTCGGCCGCACCACCGGGCAGCTGCGCCTGTTCGCGAGCGTCGTCGAGGAGGGCTCGTACCTCGAGCTGACCGTCGACGACGCCGACCCGGCCGCCGTGCCGCCGCGCCCGGAGCTGCGGCGCATGCTGGTCGGGGTGGGACCGGTGGCGGTGTTCTCGGCGTCGAACTTCCCGTTCGCGTTCTCGGTCGCCGGTGGCGACACCGCGTCCGCGCTGGCCTCCGGCAACCCCGTCATCGTCAAGGCGCACTCCGGACACCCGCGGCTCTCGCGGCGCACCGCCGAGATCGTCGCGGCCGCCCTCATCGCCGCGGGTGCGCCCGAAGGCTCGCTCGCTCTCGTCGAAGGCCGCGAGGCCGGCAACGCACTGGTGCAGCATCCGGTCATCCAAGCCGCAGGGTTCACCGGATCGCTCGGCGGCGGACGCGCGCTCTTCGACCTCGCCGCCGGACGCCCCGACCCCATCCCGTTCTACGGCGAGCTGGGATCGGTGAACCCGGTGGTCATCACCGAAGCGGCGATCGCAGAGCGCGGCGAGACGCTCGCGCAGGGCCTGGTGGGCTCGTTCACGCTCGGCGTCGGCCAGTTCTGCACCAAGCCGGGCGTCGTGTTCGTCCCGGAGGGCGCCGGCTTCGAGGACCTGGTGGCGGGCTTCGCCACCGGCGCCTCCGGCGGACCCCTGCTCACCGATCGCATCACCGAGGCCTTCCCGTCGGGCATCGAGCACCTCGAGTCCGACCCGTCCGTGGCGGTCGTCGCCCAGGGCCGGCCCGCAGAGCCGGGGTCTGCGCGCCCGATCGTGCTGTCGACGGATGCCGCGGCCGTCGCCGCTCGCCCCGAGACGCTGCTCGAGGAGTGCTTCGGACCGGTCACGCTCCTCGTGCGCTACTCCTCGGCCGCCGACCTGCGCGCTGCGCTGGAGGCGGTTCCCGGATCGCTGACGGCGACGCTGCACTCGCAGGCGTCCGACGAGGTGGCCGACGTGCTCGAGGTGCTCACACGCAAGGCCGGACGCGTGCTGTTCTCCGGCTGGCCCACCGGTGTCGCCGTGACCTGGTCGCAGCAGCACGGCGGCCCGTGGCCGGCGACGACGTCGCTGCACACGTCCGTGGGGGCGACGGCGATCCGCCGGTTCCTGCGGCCTGTGGTTTTCCAGGACGCCCCGGCCGCGCTCCTCCCCGAGGTGCTGCGGGATGAGGCCCTCGCCACGCTGCCGCACCGCCGCAACGGCGCTCTGCTCGTGCCCTGAACCTCGCTGCAACCGGCGCCCCTCCAGGGCATACACCACGTTCGCGACGAGACACCGCGCCAGGCCCGGGCATTCCAGGGCATACACCGCGTTCGCGACGAGACACCGCGCCAGGCCCGGGTGTCTCGTCGCGGACGCGGTGTTCATGCGCGACGTCCGGCCGGGAGCGTCAGGTGAGGGAACCTGCCAGCGCCGCGCCGGCGCGCTCGAGCCAGTGCGCGGCGTCGGCCATCGCCGCCTCCCCCGACCCAGCGAGGTCGGTCAGCGAGGCGGTGGCGGCGAACCCCGAGACGTCGGCGTCCGCAGCGATGCGCCCCGCGACCAGCGCGACCGGCGCACCGACGGCGCGGGCGACCGCGGCCACGTGGGCGGGCACTTTTCCGGCGGCGGACTGCCCGTCGTAGGACCCCTCGCCGGTGACGACGACGGATGCCGCGGCCACCGCCGCATCGAGTCCCACGAGCTCCGCGACGGCGGCCGAGCCGGGCACGAGCTCCGCGCCCCAGGCCAGTAGGCCGAACCCGGTGCCGCCGGCGGCACCGGCGCCCGGCGTCTCGGGATCGATGGTCGCGAAGGCGTCCAGCCCGGCGAGCCGCGAGAGTGCGGCGTCGAGCCCGGCGACGTCGTCGGGGCTCGCGCCCTTCTGCGGGCCGAACACCGCCGCCGCGCCGCGGGCACCCAGCAGCGGGTTCGTCACGTCGCTGAGCACGGTCACACCGTGCGGCGGAAGCGGCGCGAGCCCCGACAGGTCGGCAGACGACGCCGTGGCGAGCCCGCGCGCGCCGTCGGCGATCGGCGCGCCCGAGGCATCCGTGATCCGCGCGCCGAGCACTGCGAGCAGGCCGGCACCGCCGTCGGTGGACGAGCTCGACCCGATGCCGAGCACGAGCCGCGACACGCCGTGGGCCAGCGCGGCGGCGATCCCCTCACCGAAGCCTCGTGTGTGCGCGTCGAACGGTCGCAGCCGTGGCGGCGTCCCGAGCAGCTCGATGCCGCTGGTGTTCGCGAGCTCGACCACGCCGGTTCCGTTCGGAGCGTCCGCGCTCGGCGGGAGCAGGACCCAGGATGCCTCGACAGGCGTCCCCTCGGGCCCCGTCACCGTCACCCGCATCCGGCGCGCGCCCGGCACGGCGGCGGCGAACGCGTCGACGGTGCCCTCGCCGCCGTCGGCCATCGGCATGAGCCGCACCCGATCGTGAGGTCGCTCGCGTCGCCAGCCCGCCCCGAGGGCGTCGGCGGCTGCCGCTGCGCCGATGGTCCCCTTGAACGAATCGGGGGCGATCACGACGGTGTGGGTCATGCGGCCATTCTCCTCGCGCGCGGCGATGCGTTGCACCGGCGGGTACCGGTTCGGAAAGCGTTATCCTGCTGATCATGGTATCCATGGACCCGTCGCAGGCGCAGCCCGCGTCCCCGCGCGCCGCCATCGCCACCGGCACCGGCCGCTACGGCGATCCGTGGCATCCGTTCTCCGAGACCTCGGCGCGCATCGCCGCGCTGCTGCGTGACGACGGGTGGGACGTCACCGTGGACGACGACGTCGATCACGCGCTCGCGCACCTGGACGGCTTCGATCTGCTGGTCGTCAACGCCGGCGACCCGTGGCGGAACGGCGACACCGAGCTCGGGCACTACGCCGACCCGGCCGCCGATGCCGGTCTCACCACTGCGATCGCGCGTGGCATCGGGATCATCGCGGTGCATGCCGCGCTCTCGACGCTTCGCGACCACCCGGCGTGGCGCCGCGCGATCGGCGGGGAGTGGGAGCCGGGACGCTCGTGGCATCCGCCGATCGCCGACGCGCACGTGCGGATCGTCGACGCCGGTCACCCGATCACCGACCGGATGCCGGGCATCGACGTCTTCGACGAGCGCTACAGCGACCTCGCGGTCGACGGCGGCGCCCGCGTGCTCGCCGAGCACGACGTGGATGGCACCGCCCACCCGGCGGTGTGGATCCGCGAAGACCCGACGCGGGCGGTCGTATCGTCGCTCGGCCACGACGCGCGGGCCTACGACTCCCCAGAGCACGTGCGGCTGCTGCAGCGCGCCGCGCGCTGGGCCGCTCGCGCCTGAGCCGCGGCGCGGCGCCCAGCCGTGGCGCACGGCGCACCGCGCACCGCGCGCCGCGCACAGAATCGGAGGCTGTGGCCGACACGCCGGGAGACGGATGCCGCAGCCCGGCGTGCCGCCCTGGTTCTCCGATTCTGTGCCCGGGCGCGAGCCCCGTGGCCGTGGGCATCCGGCCGGAGCGGGCACAATGGAGGACGGCGCCGCTCGGCGACCCCGACCCCCGGAGTGACATGACCTGGCTCGTGACCGGAGGCGCCGGCTATATCGGCGCCCACATCGTCCGCGCTCTCGGCGACGCGGGCCTCGCGCCCGTCGTCGTCGACGACCTCTCGAGCGGCCACGCCGAGTTCGTGCCTGACGGCGTGCCCTTCGTGCAGGGTTCGATCCTCGACCGGGAACTCGTCGAACGCGCGCTGCGCGACCACGGCGCCCAGGGCGTGATCCATCTGGCGGGGTTCAAGTACGCGGGCGTCTCCGTCCAGCGGCCGCTGCACACCTATGCCCAGAACGTCGAGGGCACCCGGGTGCTCCTCGAGGCGATGCAGGTCGCCGACGTCGCGAACCTGGTGTTCTCGTCCTCCGCGGCGGTGTACGGCACCCCCGACGCGCCGCTGGTCACCGAGGATCTGCCCAAGCGGCCCGCGTCGCCGTACGGCGAGTCCAAGCTGATCGGCGAGTGGCTCATCCGCGACCAGGCCGTCGCGACCGCCGAGTCGAAGCATCCGCTCCGCCACACCGCGCTCCGCTACTTCAACGTTGTCGGCTCCGGCGATCCCGCCGTGTACGACACCAGCCCGCACAATCTGTTCCCGCTGGTGTTCGAGGCGCTCCTCGAGGGACGCACGCCCCGCATCTACGGCGACGACTACGACACCCCCGACGGCACCAATGTGCGCGACTACGTGCACGTCGCCGACATCGCCGCCGCCCACGTCGCCGCCGCGCAGCGGCTGCTCACGGGCGCGCCGATCGAGCCCGCGTACAACCTCGGGTCGCAGAACGGCCTGAGCGTCCGCGAGATCATGGACGCCATGGCGCGCGTCACGGGCATCGACTTCACGCCCGAGGTCGCGCCGCGCCGTCCGGGCGACCCCGATCGGATCGTGGCGACGGGCGAGCTCGCCGCGCGGGACCTCGACTGGAGGAACCGCTACACCGTCGACGAGATGGTGCGCAGCGCCTGGGAGGCCCGCCGGGCCGCCCACGGCTGACGCCCGCCCCCGATTCGCGGATCCGGAAATCGGAGTTCCGCACGCTTTCCGGACCCGCGGGCACCGAAGCCTCCGGAAACCCTCGCGAAGTCCGAAATCCGGAGCCGCGCCACCCGCGACCCGGAGCCGCGCGACCCGCAACCCGAAAGCGGCGCCACCCGCAGCCCGAAAGCGGCGCCACCCGCCACGCGAAAGCGGCGCCTCCCACGACCCGGACCCGCCCCTCAGCGGGCGGGGGGCGCGGTGCTGGCGCGCACGACGAGGCGCGTCGGCACGGTCACGAAGGCCGCGGCCGCGCCGGCCTCGATGCCGTCGACGAGCGCGGCCACCGCGAGCGAGCCGAGCGCGTCGAAGTCCTGGTGCACCGTGGTGAGCGGCGGGCGGTAGTCGGCGGCATCCGCCACGTCGTCGAACCCGACCACGCTGACGTCCCCCGGCACGGCACGCCCCGCGTCGGCGAAGGCCCGCAGCAGCCCGAGCGACATCTGGTCGTTCGCGGCGAAGACGGCGGTCGCGCCGGCATCGACGAGAGCGGATGCCGCAGCCGACCCCGACGCGGACGTCCAGTCGCCGCGCACGACCGGGGGCACCGCCGCGCCCGCCTGCACGAGCGCCTCGCGCCAGCCGCGCTCCCGCTCGGCCGCGGCGAACGAGCCCGCCGGTCCGGCGGGATGGTGCACCGTCCGGTGCCCGAGGTCCAGGAGGTGCCGGACGGCCTGGCCCGCACCGCCGGCGTGATCTGTCTCGACGACACCGAAGCGGTCGTCGCGCGGCGAGTCGACCACCACGAGCTGCAGCCCCGCCGCGCGCAGGTCCGCCTCCCGCACGCGCTCGGTGGCCTCGTTCAGCACGATCGCGCCGTCCACGGCCTGGTCGACGAGCCGCCCGAACGCGGCGGCGACGTCGCCCTCGGCGCCGAGCGTGACGACCGTGAGGGCGTAGCCGCGGGCGGCCGCGGCATCCGCCACCGCCTGAAGCATGCGGGAGTTGCCCACTGACGCGAGCGTCGACACGACCAGGCCGATCGTCTGCGTGCGGCCGGTGCGCAGCGCCCGGGCGGCACGGTGCGGGCGGTAGCCCAGCTCGGCCATCGCCGCCTCGATGCGCGCGCGCGTCTCGGGGTCGACGCGAGGGCTGGCGTTGACGACGCGCGACACGGTCTGCCCCGACACGCCGGCGCGGGCGGCGACGTCCGCCATCGAGACGCGTCTCGTCGTCATCCTCGAACTCCTCGCTCCCCGGCCCGTGCGCTCGCCACCGCAGCGCGAATCCCGAAACCGTGTTGACGCTAACATAGCGCTATAGCTAGCATGTTGACGTGAACACACCGGACTTGGACCCCATGGTCGCCGCCTCGACGGCAGAGCTGGCCGTGCAGGCGCTGAGCGCCGGCGTCGTCAAGCGCGCAACGCGACTGGCCGACGGCCGGGAGCTCATCTACTACGACGACCCGGGCACGACCCTCGGGGCCGAGCGCGCCGTCGACGCACGTGAGCTCGCACCGCGGCCCGAGACCGCGACGATGCGGCGCGACGTGTTGACCGGCGACTGGGTCTCGATCGCCGCGGCGCGCCAGAACCGTGCGTTCCTGCCTCCCGCTCACCTGGACCCGCTCGCTCCGCAGACGCCGACGAACCCGTCCGAGATCCCGTCCAGCTACGACGTCGCCGTCTTCGAGAACAAGTCGCCATCGTTCGGGCCCGCCCTGGCGGTCGCGCACGGCGACGCGCCGGCAGGCGTCGACGCGCCCCGCGACCTCGACGACCTCGTCGCCCCCGGGCTCGGCCGCACGCGCACGAGCGTGGGACGCTGCGAGGTCGTGTGCTTCAGCCCCGAGCACGCCGGATCGTTCGGCTCGCTCACGGCGACACGGGCGCGCACCGTCATCGAGGCGTGGGCCGACCGGACCGCGGCCCTGTCGGCGCTTCCCGGCATCGAGCAGGTCTTCCCGTTCGAGAACCGCGGCGAGGCGATCGGCGTCACGCTCCCCCACCCGCACGGGCAGATCTACGCGTACCCCTACATCACGCCCCGCACGACGAGCCTGCTCGCGTCGATCGATCGCGAGGGCCCCGACCTGTTCGAGCGCATCCTCGCCTTCGAGCGTGCGGGCGAGCGCGTGATCCTCGAGGGCGAGCACTGGACGGCGTTCGTGCCGTTCGCCGCGCGCTGGCCGATCGAGATCCATCTGCTGCCGCACCGTCACGTCGCGGACTTCGCCGAGACGACGGATGCCGAGCGCGACGAGCTCGCGCCCCTCTATCTGCGGCTGCTCCGCGGCGTCGACGCCCTGTACGACTCGGCGACGCCGTACATCGCCGCCTGGCACCAGGCGCCCGTGCACCGTGGCCGCGACACCGCCCGACTGCACCTGCAGCTGACGTCGCCGCGTCGCGCCGCGGACAAGCTCAAGTTCCTCGCCGGTTCCGAGGCCGCCATGGGCGCCTGGATCGGCGACATCCCGCCCGAGACGGCCGCCGCAAGGCTGCGCGAAGCCGTCGCCGCCGTCCCCGAGGAGACCCCGTGAGCGCCACCGACACCCGCACCGCCGACGCCGCGATCGCCCTGTTCGCCGAGCGCTTCGCCGCCGATCCGACGGGGACGTGGTCTGCTCCGGGCCGCGTGAACCTGATCGGCGAGCACACCGACTACAACGACGGGTTCGTGCTGCCCTTCGCGATCCAGCACCGGACGCACGTCGCGCTGGGCCTCCGCGACGACCATCGCATCCGTGTCGTCTCGACCTTCGACGGCAGCGCCGTCGAAGCGGGCCTCGCCGAGCTGCACACGCTGTTCCCCGAACGGCGCGACGAGGTCCCCGAGTGGGCGCGCTACCCGCTGGGCGTCGCGTGGGCGCTGCTCGCGGCATCCGGAATCGATCCGTCCCGCGTGCCGGGCGTCGACCTCGCCTTCGCGTCCGACGTGCCGGTCGGCGCCGGCCTCTCGTCATCGGCCGCGATCGAGGGAGCGACCGCCGTCGCCCTGGCCGAGACCTGGGCCGTCGACCTCGACCGCGTCGCCCTCGCCAAGGTCGGCCGCCGCGCCGAGAACGAGGCCGTGGGGGCGCCCACCGGGATCATGGATCAGATGGCGTCGCTGCTCGGCCGTGCCGACGCCGCGATCTTCCTGGACTGCCGCTCGCTCGAGGCGCAGATCATCGACCTCGGCTTCGCGGACGCGGGGCTCGAGCTGGTCGTGATCGACACCGGCGTGAAGCACTCCCACGCCACGGGGGGTTACGGCGAGCGCCGCGCGGCGTGCGAGCGGGGCGCGGCCGCGCTGGGCGTTCCGGCGCTGCGCGACGTCACTCCCGCCGACCTGCCGCGCCTCGCCGGTCTCGTCGACGACGTGACCCTCCGCCGCGTGCGCCACGTCGTGACCGAGAACCAGCGCGTGCTCGACACCGTCCGAACGCTCCGCGAGCAGGGGCCGACCGCGATCGGCGACCTGCTGGTGGCGTCGCACGCGTCGATGCGCGACGACTTCGAGATCTCGGTTCCCGAGCTCGACACCGCAGTCGAGGCGGCGCTGTCGGCCGGCGCGGTCGGCGCGCGCATGACCGGCGGCGGCTTCGGCGGTGCGGCGATCGCCCTGGTCGCCCGCGATCGGGTGCAGGCCGTGACGGATGCCGCCACCGCCGCCTTCGCGTCCGCCGGCTTCGCCGCCCCCACGATCTTCACCGTGGCCCCGTCCGCCGGCGCCGCCCGCGACTGACTCGCCCCCACAGCCTCATGCTTCACTTGCGCTGAACGTACGCCGATGCCGCGTGGACGCGTGCATCCAGCGCAGGTGAACACCGGGGGAAGGGGCGCCGGCCAGCCGGCGCAAGACCTGGCGGGAATGGATCGGGGACGCTTAGCGTCGAACCTGGTGCGCGGGCATCCGGTCCGCGCGTGTAAGGGAGCGATCGTGGCGTACATCACCGTCGGAACCGAGAACTCGGTCGACATCGACATCTACTACACCGATCAGGGACCGGCCGATGCGCAGCCGGTCGTGCTGATCCACGGGTTCCCGCTCAACGGCGAGTCGTGGGGCAAGCAGCAGGCGGCGCTCCTGGACGCCGGCTACCGCGTCATCGCCTACGACCGACGCGGCTTCGGCGCGTCGACCAAGGCCGGGTCGGGCTACGACTACGACACGTTCGCGTCCGACCTGCACGCCCTCGTCGAGGACCTCGACCTCCGCGACGCGGTCCTGGTGGGCTTCTCGATGGGCACCGGCGAGATCGCACGCTACCTGTCGCGGTACGGCAGCGGCCGCGTGGCGAAGGCGGCCTTCCTCGGGTCGCTCGAGCCGTACCTGCTGAAGACCGACGACAACCCGGGCGGCGCCGGCCCCCAGGAGTTCTTCGATGGCATCGCGCAGTCGGTGCGCGAGGACCGCTACGCGTTCATCGCCGGGTTCTACAAGGACTTCTACAACCTCGACGACAACCTCGGCACCCGCATCTCGCAGGAGGCTCTCGACGCGAGCGTCCAGGTCGCGAGCTACGCGGGGAACGCCGCGATCGCCGCGGCGCCGCTGACGTGGCCGACCGACTTCCGCGGCGACATCGGATCGATCGACGTGCCGGCGCTCATCCTCCACGGCACGGCCGACAACATCCTGCCGATCGACGTGACCGCCCGGCGCTTCAAGGAGCTCCTCCCCGACGCGACCTACGTCGAGCTCGAAGGCGCGCCGCACGGCCTGCTGTGGACGCACGGCGCCGAGGTGAACGAGGCGCTGCTCGCCTTCCTGAAGAGCTGACGACGACGGATGCCTCGGCCCTCGGTCTCCGGGACCGCCCGGGCCGAGGCATCCGACCCGGCAGCCGGTCCGTGACGAGCCCCGCCGGAGAAATCGAGCACCGTTCGGGTTTACTGTGAGCTATGGCAGAGAACGGCACGGGGCGGCGGGGCTCCTACGCCAAGGGGGTGGCCAAGCGCGAGGAGATCCTCACGCGCGCGCTGGAGGTCATCGCCCGTGAGGGTTACCGAGGCGCGTCGGTGAAAGAGCTGGCGGATGCCGTCGGCCTCAGCCAGGCGGGACTCCTCCACTACTTCGAGGGCAAGGAGGAGCTGTTCACCGAGATCCTCCGCAAGCGCGACGAACGGGACTCGGCCGACATGGGGCTCGACGCCGCGACGGCCTCACCGGAGGCCGCGCCGGCCGACCTCCGCGAGCTCCGGGACGGGTACGTCGGGATCGTCCGTCACAACGCCGAGGTCCCGGGGCTCGTGCAGCTCTTCGCGCGGCTGTCGGTCGACGCCGCCGATCCGGAGCATCCCGCCCACCGGTTTTTCGTGGAGCGCGGCGAGACCCTGCGCGGCTACTTCGCCGCAGCGATCGCCGCCGGGCAGGAGTCGGGCGAGATCACGGACCGGATCGACCCCGCGACGCTCGCGAGGATCTTCCAGGCCGTCGCCGACGGACTGCAGCTGCAGTGGATGCAGCAGCCCGACGTCGACATGGCCGCAACGATCGACGCCCTGTTCGAACTGCTCACCACGGAGAAGCGATGACCGACACCACCACGACCATCCGGTACGCCGAGGCACGCACGACGACCGGACGGGTCCGCGGCGCCTGGCGCGGCGAGCCCGGCGCCGGCGGGTCGGCGGCGTTCCTCGGCATCCCGTTCGCCAAGGCTCCCGTCGGCGACCTCCGGTTCGCCGCTCCCGTGCCGGTCGACCCGTGGGAGGGGGTTCGCGACGCCCTCGAGTTCGGCGCGACCGCGCAGCGCGGCGACACCGGGATCACGCTCATCCCCGAGCCGTCGGTGCCGGGCGAGTCGACGCTCAACGTCAACGTCTTCACGCCGGCACCCGGCGCGACCGAGACGCCGCTGCCGGTGCTCGTGTGGATCCACGGCGGCGGCTACGTCTCCGGCTCACCGGCGAGTCCCTGGTACGACGGCCGCGCCTTCAACCGCGACGGCGTCGTCACCGTGACGATCTCGTACCGCCTCGGCTTCGACGGATTCGGCCGCATCGACGGCGCCCCGTCCAATCGAGGCGTGCGCGACTGGCTCGCGGCGCTGCAGTGGGTGCAGGACGACATCGCGAACTTCGGGGGCGACCCCTCGCGTGTGACGATCGCCGGCCAGTCCGCCGGCGGAGGCGCGGTGCTGCGGCTGCTCGCGCTGCCGGCCGCCCAGCATCTGTTCCACTCGGCGTGGGCGCTGTCCGCCGCCCTGGCGGACGTGCCGCCTGACCGCGCCGAGGCCGCCTCGGCCCGGCTCGCGGCGCTCGCGGGCGTCGCCCCGACGCGCGACGGCTTCGCCTCGGTGCCGGAGGCGACGCTGCACGGGCTGCAGTCGAAGGCGAGCCAGGCCCCCTCGCGCGACCGCCTCGCCGGCGTCCGCGCCATGCTGGACGACGGGCTCTCGTGGGGCCCCGCCGTCGACGGAGACCTCGTGCCGCAGCCGACGGTCGCCGCGCTGCGGGACGGCGTCGGCGCCGACAAGCCGCTCGTGCTGGGTTCGACGGACGACGAGTTCACGATGGTCCTGGACGGGGCGGCGCGCGCGCTGCGCCTGGTCCCGGCCGGTCTCGCGCTCTCGAGGCTGGGCGTGCCGCGCGATCGCCGCCGCGAGTACCTCGCCGACAACGCGGCGCAGCGGCGCAAGGGCACGGCCGCCGTGCTCGGCCGCTATGTCACCGACGCGGTCTTCCGCTCCACGGTGGCGAGGGTCGCCGAGGCGCGGGGCGCAGCGCCCACCTGGGTGTATCGCTTCTCGTGGCCCTCGCCGACGAGGCGGTGGGCCCTGCACTGCCTCGACGTGCCGTTCTGGTTCGACTGCCTCGACGAGCCCGGCGTCGCCGCGATCGCGGGAGACGCGCCCCCGCGGCGGATCGCCGCCGCGCTCCACGGCGCCGCGGTGGCGCTGGTGCGCGGCGACGACCCCGGCTGGCCGGCCTGGTCGAGCACGCCGGGGACGACGCGCGTCTTCGGCGGCGAGGCATCCGCCTCCGACGTCATCGGCGACGGCTACCGCAGCGTCCGCGCGCTCGTCTGAACGAAGCGTCGATCAGCGCAGCGCCGGAACGACCTCGCGCTCGAACAGCTCCATGCCCGACACGTCGTAGGCCGCCTCGGGGAAGTAGTGGATCGCATAGGCGATGCCGTGCCGCTCGCGCTCGGCGAGCTGCTCGACGACCTGCTCCACCGAGCCGAACCCGGGCGACGCGAGGTACTCGTGCTCGATGTGGTCGGCCCGCTCCTGCCCGACGTGCGGGAGCAGCCGCTCCTTGACGACGGCGAGCCGCTCGCGGGCCTCGCCCTCGGTCGCCCCGACGATCGTGTTGAAGTTCGAGGTGCGCGTGATCTCGGAGAAGTCGCGTCCCAGCGCGTCGCAGTGTTCACGCAGCACGGCGCTCTTGCGGTCGATGTCCTCGAGCGATCCCGAGAAGTTCGTGTACGACGCGTACTTCGCGGCGATCTTGAGCGTGACCTTCTCGCCGCCGCCGGCGATCCAGAACGGGATGCCGCCGTCCTGCAGCGGCAGCGGCTGCACGATCGCGCCGTCGACCTGGTAGTGCCGGCCGTCGAGCGTCGCCCGGCCGGTGGTCCACGCCTGCTGCATGATGTCGACGCCTTCGCGGAGCATCCGCAGCCGCTCGGGGACCGGCGGGAACCCGTAGCCGTACGCGTTCCACTCGTGCTCGTACCAGCCGCCGCCGATGCCCATCTCGGTGCGGCCGCCCGACACGATGTCGACCGTCGCGGCGACCTTCGCGAGGTACGCGGGGTTGCGGTAGCCCATGCACGTGCACATCTGGCCGAGACGGATGCGGCTGGTCGAGGCCGCGAAGGCGGCCATCAGCGTCCACGCCTCGTGCGTCGCCTCGTCCGAGTGCACCGGGGTCGTGTGGAAGTGGTCGTACACCCACAGCGACTCCCACGGGCCTGCATCCGCGCGCTGCGCGAGGCCGTTCATCACCTCCCAGTGGGCGGAGGGCTCGATGCCCACGAGATCGAATCGCCAGCCTTGGGGGATGAAGGTTCCGAAGCGCATGGCTCCCACCCTAGAGCGGGTGACGGATGCCGCGCCCCGGCGCCGCGGAGGCTCGACGACCGCCTCGCGGAGAGGTATATTCCGCCGGTCGCCCGGCCCGCCGGCCGCCCGGTCAGTCCGCGACCACGCGGGCGCGCGGCATCCGCTGTCGCATGACCGCGATCGCCTCGGGGTTGTGGTCCACGAGCACCGCGTCGCGGCCGAGTGACGACGCGACGGCGCCGGTGGTGCCGCTCCCCGCGAAGAAGTCGAGCACACGGTCGCCGGGGCGCGAGGACGCCTGCACGATGCGGCGCAGGATGCCCTCGGGCTTCTGGGTGGGATACCCGGTCTTCTCACGCCCGGTCGTCGGCACGATCGTGTGCCACCAGACGTCGGTGGGCAGCTTGCCCCGCTCGGCCTTCTCCGCCGTGACGAGCCCCGGCGCCATGTAGGGCTCGCGGTCGACGGCGTCGGAGTCGAACCAGTACGCCCGCGGATCCTTCACGTACACCAGGATCGTGTCGTGCTTGGTCGGCCAGCGCTTGCGCGTCTTGGCGCCGAAGTCGTACGCCCAGATGAGCTCGTTGAGGAACCGCTCCCGCCCCACGAGGGCGTCCATGAGCACCTTGGCGTAGTGCGCCTCGCGGTAGTCGAGGTGGAGGTAGAGGGTGCCGTCCTCGGTGAGAAGCCGCCACGCCTCGAGCAGTCGCGGCTCGAGGAAGCCCCAGTAGTCGTCGAACCGGTCGTCGTAGGCGCGAAGGTCGCCGCGGATCCGCTCGTACTCGCGCCCGTGGAACCCGCGTCGCACGATCCCGGCGGGTTCCGCCGCCTGCTCGACGGGGGACGGATGCCGCGTCCGCGCCGTCTCGACGGCCCGCTCCTGCGTGCGGCCGGTGTTGAACGGCGGGTCGAGGTAGATGAGCGTGAAGGAGGCGTCGGCGAAGCCGCGGACGACGTCGAGGTTGTCGCCCTCGTGGATCTCGACGGCCCCCTCGGCGGGCGCGGGGGCCGGCCCGTCGTCGGTCACGGCACCCGGCGCAGCCACGCGTCGGTGGCGAACTTGGACTCCACGA
This sequence comes from Microbacterium sp. CCNWLW41, assembly GCF_037083505.1. Taxonomy (NCBI): domain Bacteria; kingdom Bacillati; phylum Actinomycetota; class Actinomycetes; order Micrococcales; family Microbacteriaceae; genus Microbacterium; species Microbacterium sp. CCNWLW41. The sequence continues at coordinate 1,189,661 of NZ_JBAOJP010000001.1, read as the reverse complement.
GCGCCTCCGCCTCGGCGTACTCGTCCTCGGCGATGCGCCCGGGCACGGCGCCGTAGAGCTTCGTGAACGTCTGCTCGAGCTTGGCGATGATCGCCTCGCGCGGCAGCCCGGTCTGGCGACGCAGCGGATCGACGCGCTTCGCGGCCGAGGTCGTGCCCTTGTCGCTCAGCTTCTCGCGCCCGATGCGGAGCACCTCGGTCATCATCTGGCCGTCCATGTCGTAGCTGAGCGTCGCGTGGTGCAGCACTCCCCCGTTCGCCAGTCGCTTCTGCGCGGCGCCGCCGATCTTGCCCTGCGGCGAGGCGATGTCGTTGAGCGGCTGGTAGGTGGCGTCGACGCCCAGGGCGCGCAGCCCCTGCAGCACCCAGTCGTCGAGGAACGCGTACGAGTCCGCGAAGGTGAGACCGGCGACGAGCGATGCCGGGACGTAGAGCGAGTACGTGATGATCGAGTTCGCGCCCATGAGCATGGCGCCCCCACCCGAGATGCGGCGCACGACGTCGAAGCCGTGGCGCGCGGCACCCTCGGGATCCACCTCGTTGCGCAGCGACTGGAACGACCCGATGACCACGGCGTTCTCGTTCCACTCCCAGATGCGCAGCGTCGGGCGCCGCCGGCCGTCGCCGACCCGGGCGGTGAGCACTTCGTCGAGCGCCAGGTTCATGCGCGGCGAGACCGGGCGCTCGTGCACGATCTCCCAGTCGAAGTCCCGCCAGCCGGGCGCGGTGACCAAGGCCCGGCGCACCGCCGTGCCCACCGCCTCGGGCGTGAAGCCGAGCAGCTGGGCGCCCTCGGGGAGCGCGGAGCGCACGGCCGCGGCGACCGCGGCGACGTCCGCCTCGACCGGGAGGCCGTTGACCGCCGCGTCGATGTCGTCGAGCGCGTCGTCCGGCTCGAGGAAGAAGTCGCCCGCGAGGTGGAAGTCCGCGATGCGGCCATCGCGCTCCTCGAGGTCGACGACGACGAGCTTCCCGCCGGGCACCTTGTATTCGCCGTGCATCCGCTCAGCCTATTGCCGAGCCGGGGCGATCAGCCCTTCGCCGGGAACCGCCGGTCGAGCCACGCGAGGAGATCGGCGCGCACATCCTTCTGCATGACCTCGTTGAAGATCTCGTGGCGGGCGCCGGGGTAGACGAGGGTCGTGACGTCGGTGAACCCCGAGCGCGTCCGGTACGCGTCGGCGAGCCGGTGGACGCTGCGCGGGCCGCCGACCCGGTCGTCGCGACCCACCATGAGCAGGGTGGGCAGGTCGCGCGGCGAGTCGCGCAGCGGAAGACCGTACATCCGGAGGGAGTCCGGGATCCCGATGAGCTTGAGCGGGTCCTCGCTGGTGGTCAAGGGGTCGTCCAGGAACGCTCGCCCCACGGCGAGATCGCTCGAGAGCCACTCCGTGCCCATCGCACCGGGCCCGTCCCACGGTTTGTTGAGCGCGGTCGTGCGGATCCAGCGCGGCATCCGCAGGGCCGAGCCGGTGAGGACGAGACCGTCATACGCGTCGGGGTGGGCGTTGACCAGCATCTGCGCGAGGATCGATCCGCCCGAATGCCCCAGCAGCACGAGCGGCAGCTCCTGATTCTCGGCGCGGATGTGCTCGGTGAACTGCCACATGGCGGCCAGTGCGGCGCGCAGGCCCCCGGGACCCAGGTGGCCGAGCCGAGAGGCATCGCCACCGTGCTGCGCCATTCCGGTGCGGCCGTGGCCGCGGTGGTCGGCCGCGTAGACGGTGCAGCCCTGTCCGGTGAGTGCCTCGATGAGGGCGGCGTACCTCCCGGCGTGCTCACCGATGCCGTGCAGGAGCTGCACGACAGCCCGCGGCTCGGTCTTCGCCGGGTGGACATCGAAGAAGATCGTGATGCCGTGGGCATCGATGAACTCGGGCATGCGCAGGAGTCTATGCGGACGGATGCCGCCGCCCGCCGCATGCGGTGCGCGCCGGGGCGCGGCATCCGCTTTCCGACTTTGTTTAGCAAGACTAATGAGCTAAGCTAACTAACCGTATGAGCAGCGACGAGACCACCACGACAGCGACCGGCCCGAGCGCCGTCGACCAGCCGGACCTCTCCCCTGCCGCCTCCCGCCTCCGGATCGCGATCTTCCGTCTCGCGCGGCGCATGCGCACGCAGCGCGCCGTCGACTCGATGAGCGACGGCCAGTTCGCCGTCCTCGCCGCCCTCAAGGTGCACGGTCCCCACACGCTCGGCGAGCTCGCCGAGCGGGAGCGGGTCTCGGCTCCCTCGATGAACCGCACCGTCAACTGCCTCCAGGAGTCGGGCTACATCGTGCGCGGCGCCGACGAGCGGGACGGCCGCAAGGTCGTCATCTCGCTCACGCCCGAGGGCGAGGCGGTCGTCGAAGAGACCGCGCGCCGCCGCGACGCGTGGGTCGAGGCATCCCTCGCCCAGCTCACCGCGCGCGAGCGCGAGACGCTCGAGGCCGCCGCCGAGATCATGCAGCGGATGGTCGATCGATGAGCGCGATGTTCCGGTCCTTCTCCGCCTTCAACTACCGCGTCTGGTTCATCGGCGCGCTGGTGTCGAACATCGGCGCGTGGATGCAGGCGACGGCCATCAGCTGGGTCGTGCTCACCGAGCTCACCGACAACGACGCCGCCGCGATGGGCGTCACGATGGCGCTGCAGTTCGCGCCGCCGCTGCTGCTGGTCGGCGTGACGGGCCTCGTCGCGGACCGGTTCGACCGCCGCCGGCTCCTGCTGGTGACGCAGAGCCTGCTGCTGATCCTCGGACTCGGCATCGGCGCGCTGATCTTCGCCGGCGTCATGAACCTGCTGATCATGTACGCATTCGCACTCGCCCTCGGCGTCGTGGCGGCGTTCGACAACCCGGCGCGCCAGGCGTTCGTGTCGGACCTCGTGGCACGCGAGAACGCCTCCAACGCCGTCGCGCTGAACGCCGCGTCGTTCAACGGCGCCCGCATGATCGGCCCGGCCGTCGCCGGCATCGTCATCGTGGCGGTCGGAACCGGGTGGGTGTTCGTCGCCAACGCCGTCACCTTCCTCGCGATGCTCGCCGCGCTCGTGCTCATCCGCACCCACGAGCTCATCCCGCGCGTGAAGGCGCCCCAGTCGTCGCGGCTCGCCGACGGCTTCCGCTACGTGGCCGGGCGACCCGACCTGATCGTCACCTTCGCGATGGTGTTCCTCATCGGCGCGTTCGGCATGAACTTCCCGATCCTGGCCTCGACGATGGCGGTCGAGTTCGGCAAGGAGGCCGACGGCTTCGGACTGCTGAGCTCGATCCTCGCCATCGGCTCGGTCGCCGGAGCCCTCATGGCGGCACGGCGCGATCGCGCGCGGCTGCGGGTGCTCATCGCCGGCACGGCGATGTTCGGATTCGCCGCCCTCGTGTCGGCCTTCATGCCCTCGTACTGGCTGTATGCCGTCACGCTCATGTTCACCGGCTTCGCCGTGGTGACGATGATGACGACCGCCAACGGCTACGTGCAGACCACGACCGATCCCGTGCTGCGCGGCCGGGTGCTGGCCCTGTACATGGCGATCCTCATGGGCGGCACGCCGATCGGCGCACCCATCGTCGGATGGGTGGCGGCGGAGTGGGGTCCGCGCGTGGCGATCCTCCTCGGCGCGGCAGCGGCCTTCGTGGCTTTCGCGATCGGTGCGACCTGGCTCTTCGTCTCGGGCCGGCTCCACCGCCACGAGCACAGGCGGTTCCGCCTGACGCTCGACGAGACGCGCCCCCTCTCGGTCATCGCTCCCGAGGAGTTCAGCGACGAGGTCGCCGGCACCACCCCGATCCGCGTCGTGCCCGAGGACAAGGGCGACGTGCGCGTCCGCCGCGCGAGCTGACGTCTTCCCGCGGCACCGCGGTCCGCGTCAGGAAACGGTGAGGGTGACGGATGCCGCGGCCAGGCCGTCGGCCGTCACCGTCACCGTCGCCCGTCCCGGCCCCGTCGCCCGCACGATCGCGAGCGCCCGCCCGTCGTGCGTCGTGACGGCGGGGCCCGCGAAGGACTCCTCGGTGCGGATGCGCCCGGTGCCGAGGCCGACGAGCTCGGCATCGCCCTCTACCGTCACGGTGACCGCGCGATCGGCGTCGCACGCGACGACCCCGTCCGCATCGGCGAGGAGGATCCGGACGAAGCCGAGGCCGTCCGTCGTGATCTCGTCGCGCTCGGCCATCGCCACGAGGGCGATGTCCGCCGCGGTGCGCAGCGTCGTGCGGCCGACCTCGCGACCGCCGGCGCGCGCGACGGCGACCAGCTCGCCCGGCCGGTACTCCGTCTCGAAGCGCGCCCGGAACGCCTTCTCGGCGCCGACCGGCGCCACGCCCAGCGAGACGCCGTCGAGCTGCAGCTCGACCTCCTCCGCGGGCGCGTAGACGTCGACGGTGACCGGGGCGCCGGGCGCGGCATCCCATGTCCATGACGACACCGAGTCGTCCCACGACCACGGCGTGGTCGCCGTGGGCCGGCCGTGGTGCCGGGGCGGATGCACCGCCAGGTACGGCTCGGTGCGCAGCCCGAAGACGATCTCGCGGTAGTAGGACGCGGGGCGGCGGTGGCCGGTGATGTCGAGGTCGCCGCAGCCGGCGAGCAGATGCGGGAACGGTCCGGCGGTCCCGGTCGGCTGATAGCCGGGCTCATCGGTGTAGTCGACGCGGCCGATGCCGGCCTCCCCGAGGTAGTCCCACCCCGTCCAGGTGAAGTCGCCGATGACGTGCGGCAGGCGCTGGACCAGCTCCCACATCTTCTCGATCCGCGAGGGGAAGGTCTCGGAGCCCACGATGACCCGGTTCGGGAACAGCTCGGCATCCAGCTCGTAGCGGGACTCCGCGTAGTTGAACCCCACGACGTCGAGCACCGATGCCGACTCCTCGGTCGACGACGTCACGAGCTCCGACGCGTTGGCGCGGGCCATCACGTCGCCCATCGTCGCCATCATGGTGTTCGGATCGGAGGCCTCGCCCTCACCCTCCGGCCCGGCATCGGCCTCCCGCATGCGGTCGAGGTTGGCGATGATGCCGTTGATGCCGTTGGTGACCAGACGGGTGTCGTCGCGCTCGCGGATCCGCTCGGCCAGGCGCCTGCTCCACGCCGACCCGGCGGGCGACGCGAGCTCGAGGATCTCGTTGCCGATCGAGTACATGATGACGCTCGGGTGGTTGAGGTCCTTCGCGACGAGGGCGTCGACGTCGTGCCGCCATCGCTCGGCGAACCCCGGCGCGGCGTCGAAGGCCACCTTCGACCGTGTCCAGGTGTCGGTGAGCTCGTCCATGACGAACACGCCGTGCCGGTCGCACGCGTCCAGCATCGCGCGGCTCATCGGGTTGTGCGCGCTGCGCAGGGCGTTGAAGCCCGCCTCCTTGAGGAGCCGCACCCGCCGGTCCTCCGCGTCGGCGAAGGTGGCGGCGCCGAGCGGCCCGCCGTCGTGGTGGACGCAGGCGCCCCGGAGCGTCACGGGCTCGCCGTTGATCCGCAGGCCGCGCCGCGCGTCCACTTGGAGGCGACGGATGCCGAAGCTCGCGGCATCCGTGTCCAGCTCGGTTCCGTCCTCGGCCGTGAGGGCGGTGCGCACCTGGTGCAGCGCGGGCGACGCCTCGCTCCACAGCGCCGGCGCCTCGACCGCGAGGCGGAGCCGTGCGACGGCCTCGCTCCCGGGGAGCACGGTCACGGGCGCTGACCCGGTCGCGACCTGCACGCCGTCGGGTCCCACGACCGTCCACGTGAGCCGCAGCCTGCGCGTGTGGCGCGAGCCGTTCCGCACGGTCGTCGCCACGTTCACGATCGCACGGTCGGCGTCGATGTCGGGGGTCGTGACGACGGTGCCGTCGAGCGGGATGTGCACCGGATCGGCGACGACGAGGTGCACGGGACGATAGATGCCCGCGCCGGAGTACCATCGGCTGTCGCGGTGCGCGCGGGCTTCGACGGTGATGCGGTTCGCCTCCCCGTGGCGCAGATACGGGTCCAGCACCGCCTCGAAGGCGTTGTAGCCATTCGGCTCGTGCACGACCTCGTCGCCGTTGACGAAGACGACCGCGTCACGGTAGACACCCTCGAACTCGAGCCGCACCGTCTTGTCGCGCCACGAAGCGGGCACGTCGATCGTCTTCGCGTACTCGAACACCCCGCCCGGCACGTAGCCGGTGTGCACGCCCTGGTCGCTGCCGGAGGACCGCGGCAGGTCGCGCACGGCGTCGTGCGGCAGCCGGACGGGCCGCGGCGCCGACTCGGGCGTGGGTGCCTCGAAGGCACCGAGCTTGGGACCGACGGTCCAGCCCTCGAGGAACGGCTGCCGGATCACGCGCCGACCTCGCGGGAGCCGTCGGCCTCCGCGGGTCCCGGGTCCGCCCCGGCGCCCTCCGCGGGTTCAGCGCCGCCCGATCTCGCATCGAGCACCGCTTCGATCCCCGCGAGGTCGTAGCCGCTGATCATGCCGCGGAAGAACTCCGCCAGCGCCTCGGCCATGTCCGTCGACGACGGGTCGAGGAGCCATTGCACCTGGAGGCCGTCCATGAGCGCGATCGTCGCGACCGCCGCGCGTCGCGGGTCGACCCCCGGCAGCAGCCGATCGGCGGAGGCGATGCGCGCGAAGGCCCGGGTGGTGCTCTCCCGCACGTATTCGTATCGCTGCACGAAGTACCCGTGGGCGGGATGATCGGACGACGTCGCCTCTGCCGAAAGCGTGCAGTAGAGCTCGACGACCCCCGGGATGGACGCATTGTGCCGCGCGAGCGCGACGAGGCCGCGCAGGGCCTCGACGCCGTCGGGCACGTCGAAGTCGACGAGTTCGCGCGCCAGGTCGTCTCGGTGGTCGAGCACCGCCTGAAGCAGTGCGCTCTTGCTTCGGAAGTGGTGAAGCAGCCCGGCCTCGCTCATGCCCACGCGCTCGGCGACCTCCCGCAGGGATCCGGCTCGATATCCGGATTCGGCGAACACCTCGAGGGCTGCATCCAGGATCGCCGTCCGCGTCGCCGCCGACTTCGCGTACTCGCCGCGCGGCTTGCGCGTCCGCGTGGGAGCGGTCCCCTTCTGCGCTGCGGCGGAGGTGGTCTCGGTCATCGTCTCACCGTATCCCCGGGTCGTCTCGCGCACCTGCATCGGTGGCCGCCGGGTTCCTTCCCCTCCGTTCTATAACGAAATTCGAGCGCGCGCTAGATTTTTGCGTCAAAAACCTAGCGGTGACTAGGAATTGGTGTTAGCGTCTCCCGCCAGAAGGCGATCCGCAGGGGCATCGCCACCTATGAAGGGACCAAGGATGTTCCGTTGGAAGGCCACAGCAGCCACCATCGCGATCGCCGCTCTCGCCCTCACCGGCTGCGCCGGTGCCGGGGACGACGGGTCGGGCGCAGGCGAATCCGGCCGGGCAGACCGGCTCACGCTCACCGCGATCATCGGGCCCACGAGCTACGACATCGGCCAGGGCGCCGAATACGGCAACCGCAGCCCGTTCTTCCAGGCGGTGTTCGACACGCTGCTGCAGAAGAACGCCGCCGGTGAGATCGAGCCGTGGCTCGCCACCGAGTGGGAGTACAACGACGACAACACCGTGCTGACCCTGACCCTGCGCGACGACGTCGAGTTCACCGACGGCACGCCGCTGGACGCCGACGCCGTCGTCGCCAGCCTCGAGCGCTTCCGCGACGGCACCGCCCCGCAGGCCGCCACCCTCGCCGGCAAGGAGTTCGCCGCGGTCGACCCGACGACCGTCACCATCACGCAGCCCACGCCCGACCCCTCGCTCGTGAACCTGCTGTCGATCGCCCCGGGCCTCATCCAGGCGCCGTCGACGTTCGACGACCCGGACTCCGCCACCGAGCCGGTCGGCTCCGGCCCCTACATCCTCGACACCGCGGCGACGGTCACCGGCACCACGTACGTGTACACCGCCAACCCGGACTACTGGAACCCCGACGCCGTCAAGTACGACAACCTCACGATCAACGTCATCGAGGACCCGACGGCGACGCTTAACGCGCTCAAGGCGGGCGAGGCGAACGGCGCGAAGATCGTCAACAACGACACGATCCCCGAGATCGAGGCATCCGGCTGGACGATCGAGTCCAACGAGCTCGACTTCCAGGGCCTCCTGCTCTTCGACCGCGCCGGAACCATGGCCCCCGAGCTGGCCGATGTGCGGGTGCGCCAGGCCATCAACATGGCGTTCGACCGCGAGGCGCTGCTCGACGCGCTGCAGGCCGGCTACGGCACGGTGACCGAGCAGGTCTTCCCCGAGACGTCCGTCGGCTACGACGAGGCGCTCGACAGCACCTACGGATACGACCCCGAGGCCGCCAAGGAGCTGCTCGCCGAGGCCGGCTACCCCGACGGCTTCACGCTCGACATGATGTCCACGCCGGCTTTCCAGACGACGTTCGACCTCGTGGCGCAGCAGCTCGCCGACATCGGGATCACGGTGAACTACACCGACCCCGGCACCGGCAACTTCATCACCGACATGCTCGCGCCGAAGTACCCGGCGACATGGATGGCGCTGGAGCAGAACCCCGACTGGCAGCTGATCAACTTCATGATCGCCCCCCAGGCGACCTTCAACCCGTTCCGCTCGCAGGACCCGCAGGTCGACGAGTACATCGCCACCATCCAGATGGGCGGCGACGACGCCGAGCAGGCCACGAAGGACCTCAACGCGTACATCGTCGAGCAGGCCTGGTTCGCGCCGTTCTTCCGGGTCCAGGGGACCTACGCGGTGGACGCGAACACGAACCTCGAGTTCTGGCCCACCAACGCCTACCCGTCGATCTTCGGGTTCTCGCCGAAGAGCTGAAGCCTCGCCCCGCCCGCGCGGTCACGCGCGGGCGGGGCGACACCACCCACGGGAAGACCTCATGCTTGCATTCATCCTCCGGCGCCTGCTGTCGGGCGTCATCCTGATCGCGGTGATCTCGTTCCTCGCGTTCGTCCTCCTCTTCGCGGGAGGCGGCGACATCGCCCGCCGCATCCTCGGCGAGAACGCCACCGCCGAGACCGTCGCCAAGAAGACCGAGGAGCTGGGCCTGAACCAGCCGCTGCTCGCCCAGTACGGGGAGTGGGTCACGGGTGCCCTCACCGGCAGCCTCGGCCGCAGCTGGTTCACCGGCGAGCTGGTCTCGACCAGCGTCGGCAACCGCCTCGCCGTCACCCTGTCGATCGTGATCGGCGCGACGCTCCTCTCGGCCGTGGTCGCGGTGGTCCTCGGCGTCCTCGCCGCCCGTCGCGGCGGGTGGATCGACGGAAGCGTCCAGGTCGTCTCGCTCGTGGGCTTCGCGATCCCGGGCTTCCTCATCGCGCTCGGCCTTGTGCTCGTCTTCGCGATCAACCTCGGCTGGTTCAAGGCCACCGGCTACATCCCGGTGACCACCTCGTTCGTCGGATGGCTGTCGTCGGTGACGCTGCCGATCATCGCCCTGTCGATCGGCGCCATCGCCGTCGTCGCCCAGCAGGTGCGCGGGTCGGTCATCGACGCCATGTCGCGCGACTACGTCCGCACGCTGCGCGCCCGCGGCCTCGCCACCAATGCCGTCGTCTACCGTCACGTCCTCCGCAACGCCGGAGGCCCGGCGCTCGCCGTCCTCGCGGTGCAGTTCATCGGGCTCCTCGGCGGGGCCGTGATCGTGGAGCAGGTCTTCGCCATCCCCGGCATGGGCCAGCTCACCGTCCGCGCGACGACGCTCGGCGACATCCCCGTCGTCATGGGCGTGGTGATCGCATTCGCGGTCATCGTCGTCATCGTGAACCTCCTCATCGACCTCGCCCAGGCGGCGCTGAACCCGAAGGTGCGACTCTCATGACCGCCATCGACGTCCCCCTCGACGTACCGGTCGCGCCGGTACGCGTCTCGCTCCGGCGGCGCCTGCTGCGCCGTCCGCTCGGTCTCGCCTCGCTGATCTTCCTGGTGCTGCTGGGCGTCATCGCGATCATCGGCCCGGCCATCGCCCCGCAGGACCCCAACTACGCCGACATCCGCAACGTGCTCGCACCGCCCAGCGCCGAGCACATCCTGGGCACCGACGGCAGTGGACGCGACGTGCTGTCGCGCCTGCTCGCAGCCACCCAGACGACCGTCGCCGCCGCGCTCCTCGCCCTCGCCGTCGCGCTGATCCTCGGTGTCATCAGCGGCCTCATCGCCGGCTACTACCAGGGGTGGTTCAACAGCACGGCCACCTGGGTGACCGAGCTGAACATGGCCCTGCCCGGCATCGTCGTGCTGCTCGCGGCGCGGGCGGTGCTCGGACCCTCGGTGTGGATCTCGATGTTCATCTTCGGCATCCTGCTCGCACCGGCGTTCTACCGCCTCGTGTACGCGTCGGTCACCGCGGTGCGCTCGGAGCTGTACGTCGACGCGGCCCGCGTCTCGGGCCTCAGCGACTCGCGCATCATCGCACGCCACGTGCTGTCGGTCGTGCGGGCGCCCATCATCATCCAGGCGGCGATCATCGCCGGCATCGCGATCGCGATCCAGTCGGGGCTGGAGTTCCTCGGACTCGGCGACGTGGCGGTCCCCACGTGGGGCCAGATGCTCAACGACGGCTTCAAGAACATCTACAAGGAGCCGCTGCTCATGCTGTGGCCGTCGCTCGCGATCGCGCTCACGTGCATCGCGCTGACGCTGCTGGCCAACGTCATGCGCGACGAGCTGGAGCGCACGGTCTCGGTGCGCCGCAAGCGCCGCCGCGCGGTGGCGACCGCGACCGGATCGGTGGCCGCGGTGACGACGTCCGTCGGGCTGAGCGGCGGCGACGTCGTCGACCTCGACGAGCCGCCGATCTTCGAGAGCGCGGGCGTCATCACGCACAAGGACGACGTGCGCAGCAAGGCCTCGGAGAAGGTGCTGGAGGTCCGCGACCTCCGCGTCGGGTACGACCAGCCCGACGGCTCGCACATCGAGGTCGTCCACGGCGTCTCGCTCGACATCCGCCGGGGCGAAGTCCACGGCCTCATCGGCGAGTCCGGCTCGGGCAAGACGCAGACCGCATTCGCCGTGCTGGGGCTCCTCCCCCGCGGCGGGCACGTCACGGCCGGCTCGATCCTGTACGAGGGCACCGAGCTCGCGGGCGGCGACGACCGCTCCTACGCGGGGCTGCGGGGCAAGCGCATCGGCTACATCCCGCAGGAGCCGATGTCGAACCTCGACCCCTCGTTCACGATCGGCGGCCAGCTGGTCGAGCCGTTGCGCAAGAACCTCGGGCTGTCGAAGAAGGCGGCGACCGAGCGGTCGCTCGAGCTGCTCGCCCGGGTCGGCATCCCCAACCCGAAGCGCACGTTCGACGCGTATCCGTTCGAGGTGTCGGGCGGCATGGCGCAGCGCGTGCTCATCGCAGGGGCCGTCTCGACCGACCCCGACCTCATCATCGCCGACGAGCCGACGACGGCTCTCGACGTGACGGTGCAGGCCGAGGTGCTGGATCTGCTGCGGGACCTCCAGGCCGAGCGGAACATGGCCATGCTCCTCGTGACCCACAACTTCGGCGTCGTGGCCGACCTCTGCGACCGGGTCTCGGTGATGCAGAGCGGTCGCTTCGTCGAACAGGGCCCCGTGCGCGCGATCTTCAACGACGCGCAGCATCCGTACACGAAGGCGCTGCTGGACGCGATCCTCGACGAGGGTCCCGCCCGCCCGCCGCTCGTCCTGAAGGGAGCGCGAGCATGACCACTCCGCTGACCGCCCCGCCGCGGGAGACGCCGCTGCTGGATGTCAAGGACCTCGTCGTCGAGTACCCCGGCAAGGGGTTCCGTGCGCAGCCGTTCCGGGCCCTCAAGGGCGTGTCGCTCGACATCCTTCCCGGTGAGACGGTGGGCCTCGTCGGCGAGTCGGGGTCCGGGAAGACCACGCTCGGACGCGCCGCGCTGGGGCTCGCACCGGTGACCGAGGGGTCGATCACGTACGACGGCAAGGACATCTCGCATCTCGGGCGCCAGGAGCGCCGGGCGCTGAGCTCCGAGATCCAGGTCGTCTTCCAGGACCCGTACTCGTCGCTGAACCCGTCGATGACGATCGAGCAGATCCTGATCGAGCCGCTGACCGCGGCCGGGGTCGCGACGGCCGAGGCCAAGAGCCGCGTGCGGGATCTGCTCGACCAGGTGGGCCTCCCGTCCGACGCGCGAGGGCGCCTGCCCCGCGAGTTCTCGGGCGGTCAGCGGCAGCGCGTCGCGATCGCGCGGGCGCTCGCGCTGCAGCCCCGGCTCATCGTGTGCGACGAGCCGGTCTCGGCACTCGACCTGTCGACGCAGGCACGCGTGCTCGACCTCTTCATCGAGATCCAGGACCGCACGGGCGTCGCCTACCTGTTCGTGACGCACGACCTGGCGGTGGTGCGGCACATCTCGCACCGCGTCGCCGTGATGTATCGCGGCGAGATCGTCGAGACCGGCGACGGAGACCGCGTCACCTCGCACCCCGAGCACCCCTACACGCAGCGCCTGTTCATGGCCGCGCCGGTGCCCGATCCCGACAGGCAGCAGGAGCGCCGCATCGCGCGGCGCGCTCTCCTGGACGCGGAGGCGGCCGCCGGCGCCGCCTGATGACCCGGATGCCGCGGCCCGGCCCGTCCCGTGGGTGGCGGGCCGCGGCATCCGATCCCTGATCCTCCCTTCGAGAAAGCACCCTCCCCATGACTGACACCGCCCTCCGCCCTGCCTCCGTGGCGCACCTCCAGCCGCTTCTGGAGAGGCTCACGCTCGAGCAGAAGGCCGCGCTCGTGCAGGGCGCGGACTTCTGGACCACCGTCGCCGTCCCCGAGATCGGGTTGCGCGCGATGACCCTGTCGGACGGCCCGGCCGGCGTCCGCGGTCCCCGCTGGGACGAGCGCGAGCCGTCGCTCAACCTCCCGTCGGGTTCGGCACTGGCCGCCGCGTGGGACGTCGATCTGGCGTACCGGTACGGCGCGGCCGCGGCATCCGAAGCCCGCCGCAAGGGCGTCGACGTCGTGCTCGGCCCGACGATCAACCTGCACCGCTCGCCCCTGGGCGGCCGGCACTTCGAGTGCTTCAGCGAGGACCCGGAGCTGTCGGCCGAGCTCGCGGCCGCGTACGTGCGGGGCCTGCAGGACAACGGGGTGGCCGCCACCCCCAAGCACTACGTGGCGAACGACTCCGAGACCGACCGCTTCACGGTCGACGTCCGCGTCGGCGAGCGCGCACTGCGCGAGCTCTACCTCGCCCCGTTCGAGCGCGCCGTCGAAGCGGGCGCGTGGGCGATCATGAGCTCCTACAACGCCGTCGACGGCGTCACGATGACCGAGAACGACCTGCTCGAGACGCCGCTGAACTCGGAGTGGGGCTTCGACGGGGTCGTCATCAGCGACTGGACCGCGGTGCGATCGCTCGACGCGGTGCCGGCGGCGCAGGACCTGGCCATGCCCGGCCCGGCCCCCGCCTGGGCCGATCTCGTCGAGGCGGTCCGCGACGGGCGCGTGGCGGAGGCCGACCTCGACCGCAAGGTGCTGCGCCTGCTCCTGCTCGCCGAGCGGGTCGGGGCGCTGGGCGACGCGACGCCGGTCGAGCCCGCACCCGTGGACGGGCCGGCGTTCGCCCGGCAGGCGGCGATCTCCGGCACCGTGCTGCTGCGCAACGAGGGCGTGCTGCCGTGGGATGCCGCCACCCTCGGCCGCATCGCGGTCATCGGGCAGAACGCGCGGGACGCCCGCACGCAGGGCGGCGGCAGCGCGACCGTGATCCCGGAGCGGGTCGTGTCGCCGCTCGACGCCATCCGCGCCGCAGCGCCCGGGGCCGAGGTGCGGTACGAGATCGGCGCCGTCGTCCAGGAGGGCGTCGCCGAGATCCCGCTCGCGCAGCTGCGGAACCCCGCCACGAGCGAGCCCGGGCTGCGCGTCGCCTTCTTCGACGCCGACGGCACGGAGCTGTTCGCCGAGAACCGCCGCTCCACGTCGCTGGTGTGGTTCGGCGGCGATGCGCCGATCGCGGCGAGCGCCACCGTGGTGCTGGAGACGCTGTACACCCCCGAGCACAGCGGCGACATCGAGCTGGGCTTCGCCGGCGCGAATCCCGGCAGGCTCTTCGTGGACGGCCACCTGGTGCTCGACGACGCCCCCGTCATCGAAGGCACCGATCTCGGCGCCGCATTCCTCAACCCGCCCTCGCTCACGTCCACCGTCGCCGTGACGGCCGGGCGCGAGACTGCGATCCGCGTCGAGTTCAGCCGCGCGCCCGGCGGCCCGCTCTCGGGCGCCATGAGCGCGACGCTCGGCATCGCGCCGGAGCGGACCGACGCCGATGACCTCATCGCCCGCGCCGTCGCCGAGGCCGAGGCATCCGATGTCGCCGTCGTCGTCGTCGGCACCAACTCGAAGGTCGAGTCGGAGGGCTACGACCGCACCAGCCTCGAGCTGCCCGGCCGCCAGGACGACCTCGTCCGCGCGGTGGCGGCGACCGGCACGCCCACCGTCGTCGTCGTGAACGCCGGCTCCCCCGTCGTGATGCCGTGGGCAGGTGAGGTCGGGGCCATCGTGCAGGGGTACTTCGGCGGACAGGAGTTCGGCCACGCGGTCGCCGACGTGCTCACCGGCGCCGCCGAGCCCGGCGGTCGCCTCCCCACCACCTGGCCCCGGGCCCTCGCCGACGTGCCGGTGACCGAGGTCGTCCCGACGGACGGGCGACTCGAGTACCGCGAGGGCATCCACATCGGCTACCGCGCCTGGCTGCGGGCGGATGCCGCGCCGGCATTCCCGTTCGGGCACGGCCTGGGCTACACGACCTGGTCGTGGGGTGCCGCTCAGCGCGTCGGCGACGCCCTCGAGATCACGCTCGCCAACACGGGCGACCGCGCCGGGAAGCAGGTCGTGCAGGTCTACGCCGAGCGGGCGGACTCGTCGGTCGAGCGTCCCGAGCGCTGGCTCGTGGGCTTCGCGACGGTGCACGCCGCTCCCGGCGAGACCGTGACCGCGACGATCGCTGTGCCGCCGCGACGCCTCGCCCACTGGGCGGGCGAGTGGGTCGTCGAGCCCGGCGCGTTCACGTTGCGCGCAGGCGCATCCGTCGCCGACCTCCCGCTCGCGCTGGAGTGGCCGGCCGAGGGAGGGCTGGCATGAGCCTGGCGCCGCTGACCGCGGACTCCCTCGAGGGTGCGGCGGACCCGCGGCTCGCCGAGATCGTCGAGCGCCTCGACGGCTTCCTGGCGGCCGATCCCGATCTGTCGTTCCAGGTCGCGGCGTTCCATGACGGCGCACCGGTGCTCGATGCGTGGGGCGGACCGCATCTCGCCGAGGACTCCGTCATCGTGCCGTACTCGGTGACGAAGAACACCATCGGGCTGGCGGTCGGCCTCCTGGTCGAGCGCGGCGAGCTCGACCTCGA
The DNA here is from genome assembly GCF_037083505.1 of Microbacterium sp. CCNWLW41. Classification (NCBI taxonomy): domain Bacteria; kingdom Bacillati; phylum Actinomycetota; class Actinomycetes; order Micrococcales; family Microbacteriaceae; genus Microbacterium; species Microbacterium sp. CCNWLW41. The sequence goes on along the minus strand of NZ_JBAOJP010000001.1, from coordinate 1,174,373 downwards.
CGAGCGCGTCGCGCACTACTGGCCGGAGTTCGCCGCGAAGGGCAAGGCCGGTGTCACCGTACGCCAGCTGCTCTCGCACCAGGCCGGTCTTCCGCAGGCCACGCCGGCGCTCTCGTGGGACGAGCTGCTCGACCACCACGCGGCGGCCGAGCGCCTCGCCGCGAGCCGGCCCTTCTGGCATCCCGGCGGCGCCTTCGGCTATCACGCCGTCACGATCGGCAACCTCGGAGACGAGCTGGTGTTCCGGGTGACGGGGCTCACCCTCCACGACTTCTACGAGCGGGAGATCCGCCGCCCGCACGGCATCGACTTCTTCCTCGGGCTTCCGGCCGACCAGGAGCACCGCCGCGCACCCGTGCTGCCGATGATCCAGCCGGTCTCCGACAGGACCGCCCGCGAGTACTCGGCGCTCGGTCCGGTCGTGTTCGGCGCGATGGGGGGCGACGTCGACCTCGGCAACTCGCCGCGCAGCTGGCGCTACGGGCACCCGGCGGGCTCGGGCGCCGGCACCGCCCGGGGCCTCGCCCGACTCATGGCCGCCTCGGTCACGGGCGTCGACGGCCTGCCGCCGTTCCTCGGCGCCGACACCGTCGAGCAGATCGGGCAGCAGCAGATCCGCGGCTACGACGAGGTGCTGCATCAGCATGACCGCGCTCACGCGATCGTGTTCCAGAAGCCGTCGCAGCAGCTCGCCTTCGGCGGCCCGCGCTCATTCGGCCACGACGGCGCCGCGGGCGCCCTGGCGTGCGTCGACCCCGACACCGGCCTCGCCTTCGCGTGGACGATCGCCCGCGGGCCGTGGCCCGGCGGCGCGGACCCTCGCGCCGTCGCGCTGGCCCGCGAGCTCGGCATCCTGCTCTCGTCCTGAACCCCGCACCCGAAAGACCTTCGTGACCACGCTGTACAACCCCCTGATCAACGGCTTCCACCCCGACCCGTCGGTCGTCGAGGTCGACGGCGTCTACTACCTGGCGACCTCGACGTTGGAGTATCTGCCGGGCATTCCCATCCACCGCTCCACCGACTTCGAGACGTGGGAGCTCATCGGTCATGTCGCCACTCGTCGCGGGCAGCTCGACGTCGAGGAGGTGCCGACCGCCGGCGGTGCGTGGGCACCCACGATCCGGCACCGCGACGGCGTGTTCCACCTCGTGATCACCGACGCGATGGGACGCGGGATGCTGCACTTCACCGCACCCGACGCCGCAGGTCCGTGGAGCGACGGGGACCTGCTGCGGAAGGCCGACGGCTCGGCGAGCCTCGACGGCATCGACCCCGACATCGCGTGGGATGCCGACGGCAGCGCGTACATCACGTACTCAGGGCTCCTCCTGAGCGGCGCGGAGATCGGGACGCACCTCGGCATCCAGCAGGTGAGAGTCGACCTCGGCACCCACCGTGGACTCGAGGAGCCGCGGTCGCTCTGGTCGGGTACCGGTGGCGGATTCCCGGAGGCACCCCATCTCTACGAGGTCGGCGGGCGCTGGTACCTCATGATCGCCGAGGGCGGCACCGAGCGCGGTCACGGCATCTCGATCGCGCGGGGCGACTCGCCGGAAGGCCCGTTCGAGGCGGCGCCGCAGAACCCGCTCGTGTCGGCGCGCTCCACCACTAGGCCGATCCAGAACACCGGCCACGGCGACCTGGTCGTGGGCCCCGGCGGGCAGTGGCTGTGCGTGCTGCTCGGCGTACGCCCCCGGAGCATGACGCGGGCGTTCTCGGCCCTGGGCCGCGAGACGTTCGTCACGCCGGTGCGGTGGGAGTCCGACGGCTGGCCGGCGATCGACCCGGTGCTGCTGAACCCCCGTCCCGGCACACGCACGGAGGTGACGTTCTCGCCGGGCGCCGAGCTCGACGGCGAGTGGATCGCGGTGCGGGCGCTGCCCTCCGACCACGGCGATCTCCGGTCCCGCCCCGGCTGGCTCACTCTTCGCGGCGACGGCTCGACGCTCGACGACCCTCGCCCGGTGTTCATCGGACGCCGCCAGGAGCACCTCACCAGCACGATCACGGTCCGGATGGACGCCTCATCCGGCGTGGGCGGACTCGCGGTGCGCTACGACGAACGGTTCCATGTCGAGCTCGAGGCGGCATCCGACACCATCACGGCGCGCGCGGTCGTCGGCGGGCTGGTCCAGACGTGGGTGCACCCCTACTCCGGCGGTGTCGTCGAGCTGCATCTGGACTCGCTTCCGCCCACCCACGCACCCGGGCAGACGGAGCAGCTGCTCGGCGACGAGGCGGGCGGCGGTCTGCCCCGCACGAGCGATGTCATCCATCTCGGGGCGACCATCGACGGCGAGCGCGTGCAGCTGGCCGAGGTCGACGGGCGCTTCCTGTCGTCGGAGACGACGGAGTCGTTCACGGGCAGGGTCGTCGGCGTCTATGCCGTCGACGGCGTCGTGGCCGTGTCGAGCTGGACCGCCGAGGGACACGACGACTGATCGCACGCACCTGCGCGGAGTGATCAGCGGACGGTGAGGATCACCCGCTGGAAGGCCTTCAGCGGCGCCGGGGCGTCGTCGACCGCTTCGGCGATGACGTGGATGGTGTCGCCGGGTCGCGCGTCGGCCGGGATCGACACCTCTGCGGTCGCCCCCCGCGGGGCGACCGCCGCCTCGTGGTCGCAGGTCCCGACCTCGTCGTAGACCCACCACCGCACGGTCACGCCGTCCCCGTCGGGGTCCGCGACGGATGCCGTGAGCGTCAGCTGCTCCCCGGGCGCGACGTCACGGTCGATCCCGCCGTCGACCGACAGTCGAGGGTGATGGTTCGCCTCGTCGTAGGTCGAGACGGTCCACCGCAGCCGGGCGGCGAAGTCGGCCTGGGCGTCGGCGAACCAGCGCACCACCGACCCCTCGTCTCCCGAGGGGCCGCTCGACGCCCAGTCTCCGGATCCCGGCGTGAACGCGGCATCCACCAGGCCCCAGGTGTCGGTTCCCTCGCCGGTGCGGACATATCGACCGCCCCACCCGCCGTACGACGGATGCTCGTGCGCCCGCAGGCCCGGGACGAGGAGGTTCAGCATGTTCGTGGTGTCGCCCTCGGAGATCCACTCCCCGGCCGCCTGCGGCTCCATCCACACCTGGTATCCCTGAGCGCGCAGCTCGTCGGCCGACAGCCCCGAGAGGTGGAAATAGTCGGTCATGTCGCCGGGCACCATCTGCCGACCGTCGCCCCACACGCGGTAGAGCCCGCCGAGCGGGCCGACGCCGGCGACGTTCTCGCGCATCCACTCGGCGCTTAGCAGGCGCTGGTCGTCGGGGCGGATGGTCTTGCGGGCCATGTAGCCCCACGCCAGCGTCGCCACCTCGATCACCCGGATGCCTGGCCACACGGGCGCGATGTACTCGTCGTAGGTTCCGTCCTGCGACGCGAACTTCGTGATGACGGCCTTGGCCGAGACGGCCGCATGCACGGCCTCCCACTCATCGGTGCCGCGGAACCGCTCCTCGATCGACATGAGGGCCCGCGCGACGGTGCTCGGCCCCGCCCACAGCTGCAGATACACCGGGCCCGGCCGGTCGTCCAGCAGAACGTCGGCGATCAACTGCGACCCCGGCGTTTCGGCCGACGTGTCCCCCTCGAAGTCGATGTTCCCGTCGCGGATCACCGCGCGCAGCGCCTCGGGTGCGGGGTAGCGCGGATCGTGCTGTCGCAGGTTCTCGTACACCTCGGCGTAGGCGTCGACGGCATCGTCGATGAAGCGCTCGCCGGGCGCCCAGCGCCAGGACGTCTGCGGCTGGTCGTACTCCCGATCGGGGAGGAAGAACTCGGTCCCCCGCCCGTCTCCTCGCCAGTGGAAGCGGCTGGAGGCGTAGACGAGTCCCTCGACCTCCACCTCGTTGCTGTACAGCAGGAAGCGGATCATCGAGTTGAGATCGTCGAGTTCGGGATCGGCCGTGACGATGGTGCGCGGGCGCGGGATGGTCGAGACGACCGGCTCGAGGGCGGTCATGCGGTCACCTCCGCGGCATCCGACCCCGCCTGCCACCGGCTGAACTCCGCGAGCTTGAGGAAGAAGTCCTCGAACATCAGTCGCGTGTCCACCCACGTGTACACGCGCATGGGACGCGCGCCGGGCACGTCGATATACGCGCCGTCGTCGCCGATCCGCGGCGTGGGCCGTGCGACGTACCGGCTCGACGCGGGGTCGGGTTCGAAGACGGACTGCAGCGCGCTCAGCAGCACGAGCGGCGAGTCCCCCAGGGCGTACGTCTCGGCGGCGCCGCCCGCGAACGAGCCCACCATGCGCATCACGTGGGCGACCTCGTCGTAGAGGTGGCGGCCGAGCGGTCCGGTCGCCGCGACGCGCAGCCGCAGCTCGGCGTCGGACACCAGGCACTGGCGGTACACGTCGCGCGGCACCTGCCAGACCGGGATCCCGGAGTCGCCGAACACGACCTGCGCCGCGGTCACGTCGATGAGCAGGTTGTACTCGATCGGCATCGCGCCCGGGGGCGGCACGGCGAGGCCGTCGTGCTCGGCGCCGCCGATCCACACGAGGGTCAGCCGATCGGCGATCCGCGGTTCGCGCAGCCACGCCGAGGCGAGGTCGGTGAGGCCGCCGCCGGCGAGATAGAACAGCGGCGAGTCGACGTCCTCGCGCAGCGCCTCGGCGATGATCGCATCGACCGCGGGAGCGGGCTGCGGCGTGCCGCCGTCGGTCAGCGGCACGTTCGAACCCTGGACGATGACGTCGACGGATTCCAGTCCCATGCGCGCGAAGACGTCGCGTGCCACGGCCACGGCGTTGCGGGCCTGCTCGGCGCTGGGGTCGAACGGATCGTCCGGCCGCAGGTGCGACGCCACGACGAGGCGGACCTCGGCGCTCGGCGACAGCAGGTGGTGCACGAGCTGGTAGAGGTCGTCGGGGTCCCCCGAGAAATCGTTGTCGAGGATCACCCTCGCGCGCGGCGCGCCGAGCGGAGGGATCGCCTGCCACGGCGTCTCGCCGAGGCGCCAGGAGAGGCCCGCACGGGCGGCCTCGGTGTCGGCCGTTGTCGGCACCTTCGTCATCGTCGACTCCTCATCGCGGGCGCGGGAACGGCGAAATCGTACCACCGGTTGACCAATTTCCTTGTTCCGCGGCCGTCATCATGGCTGCACGGGATATCGGCCCTGCGGCGACGGCGAACGAGGTCAACCCAGCCCGCCGGTGGCGGCGGCGGTCACCACGACGGCGAGCGCGACGCACCCGCTGAGGCCGACGAAGACAGCCAGGAACGCCAGGAGTCCGCCCCCCGGCAGCGGGGCGCGGTCGCCTCGGGCGAGGAGCAGCTGGACCGTTCGCCGGCCCCGCCGCCGCGACACGACCCAGAGGGCCCCCGCGAAGACGAGGCCGGCTGCGCCCACCAGGATCCACCACGGGTCGGAGAACGCCACGGGAAGCAGCCGCATCGCCACGAGCGACCCCACGCCGACCGCGAGGGCCGTCCGCCGCCAGGCGAGCTCGGTGCGCTCCGGCTGCAGACCGGGGTCGAAGAGTCCCGTCATCGCAGCAGGATGGCCAGCAGCACGAGGAGGCCGGCGGCGGTCACCGCGATGGCCAGCACGACGCCCAGCAGCGAGCTGGGAAGCGGACGACCCGTCCGCAGCGCCCGCTCGGCGCGAGACCATCCCACCCACGCCAGCGCGGGCGTGAGCACTCCCGCGACCACGAGCACGAGCGACGCCGCCAGGCGCAGCCCGGGGTGCAGCTCCAGCCCGAGCAGCTCGAGGGCGACGCCGCCCGCGATCAGCGCGAGAGCCGTGCGGATCCACGCCAGGAAGGTGCGCTCGTTGGCGAGGGTGAACCGGGCGTCCGGCTCGGATCCCTGCCCGAAGACGGATGCCGGGAACCGGCGCTCCCCGCTCATGCGGCGACCGTCCGGAAGCCGGCATTGCCCATCGAGGAGTCGGGGGTGTTCTGCGAGCGTGCCGAGTTGCGGTAGCGGTTGCAGTACGAGATGTGGCACAGGTAGCTGCCGCCGCGGAGCACCCGCGCGCCGCCGCGGTCGGGGCCGCGCGGATCGACTGCCGCGGCCTCGGTGTACGTGCGCGGCGAGAACCAGTCGGCGCACCACTCCCACACGTTGCCCACCGGCTGCCACAGCCCGTATCCGTTGCGATCGAAGGTCTTCGCGGGCGCCGTCGCGAGGTAGCCGTCGTCCAGGGTGTTGACCCTGGGGAACTCGCCCTGCCAGATGTTCGCGCGCCAGCCGCCCGCGTCGACCTCCTCGTCCCCCCACGGATACTTCGCGCCGTCGAGGCCGCCGCGGGCCGCGTACTCCCACTCCGCCTCGGTCGGCAGCCTGCGTCCCGCCCAGGCGCAGTACGCCTGCGCGTCGTTCCAGCTGACGTGCACGACGGGGTGATCGCCGAGGCCGTCGAGCGTCGAGCCGCTGCCGCCCGGATGCGCCCAGTCGGCCCCGCGCACGCCGAGCCACCACGGCGTGCCTGCCGCCGACCCCATCACGTCCGACGCCGGTGCCTGCACGGCGAGGTGGAACACCGCACTGAACCCGAACGTCTCCGCCTCGGTGCGGTACCCGGTGTCGTCGACGAACCGCGCGAAGTCGTCGTTGGTGACGGTCGTGGCGTCGATCGCGAACGCGCGCAGCGCGACGCGATGGAGCGGCACCTCGCCGTCACCGGGGTTGCGATCCCCCGACGAGTCGCCCATCGTGAACTCTCCCGCCGGGACGGCGACCTGTTCGACGGCGTGACGTGCCGGGTTCACGGCCGCCGCGGGCGCGGCATCCGTCCGCCCGATCTGCACGAACTGGGCGCGCGCCGGAGCCCCGCACGCGCACGACGGTCCGCAGTCGCCCTGATCGCCTTCCATGTCCCCATTCTTCCGTCAGCGGGCGAAGACCCGCCTCACCCGCTCGCGTCGGGGCGGCTCATCGCCGAACCGGAACGTCAGGGCGAGGCTTCGGCGGCGAGCCGCTGGGAGGCGGTCGCCATATGGGTCGCCATGGCCGAGGCCGCGGCATCCTCGTCGCCCGCTTCGATGGCGCGGAACACGGCGCCGTGCTCGTCGATGGCCGCGCGGGCCTCGGCCTCGTCGTGCACCGCCCGGTCGGCGTAGACCTGGAGCAGCGACCGCACGACGTGCAGCAGGTCCACGAGCGTGTCGTTGCCCGCCGCGGTGGCCAGCGCGTTGTGGAACTCCAGGTCGGCGCGGGCGAAGGCCTTGAGATCGCCGGTGCCGCGCTGCATGCGCTCCAGTGAGCCCGACAGCGCGCGCAGATCGGATGCCGCGGCTCTGCCGGCCGCGAGCCGGGCGACGTAGATCTCCAGCCCGGAGCGCAGCTCCAGCAGCTCGGCGGTGTTCTTGCGGCCGATGAGGAGCCCCCAGCGCAGCGTCTGCGGCAGGAGTTCGCTCGCGGTGCCGCGCAGGTAGGTCCCGGAGCCCGGGCGGACGTCGACGATGCCGAGGATCTCCAGAGCGGCCAGCGCCTCGCGCACCGCCGACCTCCCCACCCCCAGGGTCGCAGCGAGCTGGCGCTCCGGAGGAAGGCGGGTGCCGGCCTCGAGGTCGCCGGTGGTGAAGAGGTCCATCAGACGCCGCGCCACCTCCGACACCGGCGTGCCGCTCGGAAGCGCGCCGAGCGCGGCGGTGATCTCCGCGGAGCGGTCGTCGGGGTACGCGGGCATGCGAACAACTTACGGCAGTCCGCGCAGGTCCGACATTGCATTCGGTCAACCGGTTTGCCAGACTAGCCCCGGGCGACGCAGGTCGCCCTTCTCGCGACCACGTGAGAAAACGTTTCCTGAATGCTCGACGACGAGAGGCTATGACGATGGAGTTCCGGAACAGGAAGCTGGCGGCGGCAACGGCGGGAGTGGGGCTGGCCGCCCTGATCGGACTGACGGGGTGTGCGTCCTCGGCGGCGCCCTCCAGCGCCGACCCCACCCTCGACCCCGACGAGGAGGTGTCGATCTCGTTCACCTTCTGGGGCAACGACGTCCGCGCCGAGCTCTACAACGAGGCGATCGAGGTGTTCGAGGACCAGCACCCCAACATCGACGTCCAGATCCTTTTCCTCTCGCCGAACGACTACTGGGAGAAGCGCCAGATCGAGGCCAGCGGCAACGGGCTCCCCGACGTGGTGACGATGGATCTCGCCTACATCCGCCAGTACTCGCAGGGCGGCTCGCTGCTCGACCTCGAGCCGTACCTCGGCACCATCATCCAGACCGACCCGATCGAGCCGTCCGTGCTCGGCGCCGGGGTGGTCGACGGGGTCACCACCGCCGTGCCGATCTCGACGAACGCCTGGTCGATGTTCATGAACACGACGGTCCTCGACGAGATCGGCGTCGACCCGTTCGCCGGCGGCACGTGGGGCGAGTACTACGAATGGGTCGCCGAGGTGAGCGACGCGGCGAAGGCGGCCGGCGTGGAGGACGTGTGGGGCGGCGTGGACCCGAGCTCGCGCTTCGTGAACTTCGAGATGCAGCTGCGCGCCGAGGGCGAGGACCTCTTCGACGACGAGGGCAACCCGGGCTTCGACGAGGAGCGGCTCACGGAGTACTGGGAAGAGGGGGCCGAGGTGCGCGACAACGGCCAGTTCGTCCCGCAGCAGCGGATCGCCGAGGTGCAGCCGATGACCGCGTTCGACAGCGGTCTGAGCGCGAGCGACACGCAGACCGACAACTTCCTCGCCGGCTACCTCGCAAACCTCGGTGAGGGCAACGAGGTGACCTTGCAGGCTCCGCCGCTGTCGGTCGAGGGCGCGAAGGACCTCTACCTCAAGGCATCGCAGATGTACTCGATCGCCGCGAACTCCGAGCACCCCGCCGCAGCCGCCACGCTCATCGACTTCCTCATCAACTCGCCGGAGTCGGGCGAGATCTTCGGCACCAACCGAGGCCTGCCGGCCTCGGCGACGGCACGCGAAGCCGCCGAGCTCGACCCGGTCAGCCAGGACATCGTGGACTACGAGGCGTCGATCGCCGACCGCCTCGGCGACGCCCCGCCGGCGCCGATCGTCGGCTACGGCTCGCTGCACGAGAAGTTCCGCGAGCTGACCGAGGAGCTGAACTTCGGCACGCTGACGGTCGACCAGGCCGTCGACCAGTTCTTCGCCGAGATGGACGTCGTGCTGGGCCAGTAGCACGCGTGCGGGCCGGCGACCTCGGTCGCCGGCCCGCCGTCCTGTCCGCACCGTCCACCGGAGGAGCTCCCGCCCATGTCCTCAACCTCACCGCAGAGCGGAACGGCCGATCCCGGCCGCTCCGACGCCCGCCCGAGCCTCGGCATCCAGGGTCCGGTCGTCGCCTTCCACGACCCGTGGGCGGGGCCGGCCTCCGACGAGATCATGCGCACCGGGACCGGCATCCCGATCCCGTCGCAGGATCCCCCTCCGACACCGCAGGAGTTCGTGTCGGCGCTCGAGGACCTCGGCGCGGAGTTCTACGTGCATCACGTCATCCCGACGAAGCACGACCACGACGCGCTGTTCGGCGATCTCGCGGCGGCCGGGATCGATATCGTGCTCGGCAACGAGTACGGCAACATCAACGGTCCGTACGCCGAGGGCACGAACCGCTACGACGTGCCGGCGGCGGTGATCCGCGCGGCGGCCGAGACCGGTCGGCTGGCCGGCGTGCTGTACGACGAGCCGGAGCACCTCCAGATCCACGCGGACCAGTACCGCCGGGACGACCACCTCCCCCACTTCGGCCGGACCGACGGGCTCACCGCGGAGGAGTCGGTCGCGGTGATCGACCGCACCGTGCGCGGGCTGGTGCGCGACGTCCGGGAGGCCTCGGAGTCCGGCGGCCGTGCGGTGCCGGTCCTCGCCGAGCAGGTCTTCCCGGTGATGTTCCACACGCTCGCCCGGGCCGGGATGACGCCGGCCCCGAAGGTGATGAAGGAATCGTTCCAGCCGCTCCAGCTCGGAACCGCCCTCGGAGCGGCCCTGCAGTACGGCCGCGACCTGTGGGTGTGCGCCGACCTGTGGGGGCCGGACGTCGGCCCCTGGCCCACGCGCGCCCCCGGCTTCCCCGGCCATTCACCCGCGGAGTTCGCGTCCGCGCTGCGACTGGCCTACTTCTTCGCCCCGACGAGGCTGTTCGTGGAGAACATCGACGTGCTCGTGCGGCACCGGGGCGGCGGCCGCTTCGAGCGGACCGCGCACGGCGAGGTGTGGCGCGAGTTCGTGCGCGACTTCGTGCCGCGGCATCCGCTGCGCTGGAGCCACCGCGACGCCCGCGCCGACATCGCCCTCGTGCACGCCGACGACAGCGACTTCGGGCGCGGCGAGCGACCCTTCGGCAATCGCGCGGCCACCGCGCCGGCGACCTCGCGCAGCGTCTTCGCCGCATGGCATGCGCTCAGTCATGGGCAGATCCCCGACCACGGCAGCTGCCTCCACATCCCCGGCTACGACTTTCCCCGCCACCGGCTGAACGGCATCCCGCGATCGGAGTTCCCCCTCCCCAGCGGCGCGCCCGAGCAGACGCACATGCACGGCCTCTTCCAGGCGGCGCGCGGCGTCCTCGTGTTCGACGAGAACGTCCGCGCGGACCAGCTCGCCGACGCGCGGCTCGTGGTGGTCGCGGGGAGCCGCCTGCCCGGCGCCACGCTCGACGCGCTTTCGGTCCGGGCGCGGGCCGGCGCGACGGTGCTCATCGCCGCCTGGCTGTGCGATCCCGCGCGGTCCGGCTCGATGCGGATGGGCGACGGGCAGTGGCTCGTCTACGACGCCCTGGACGACCCCGCCGCCCAGGCGGCCATCGCGGCGCATGCCGGGCCGCCGGACCTGTGGACGCAGCGCTTCGCCGACATCGAGCTGCGGATCCGTCCCGGGAGCCCCGACGGCGAGACGCTCGAGTTCGAGATCGCGGACGCCGGAGCCGGCCGGTCCTGACGTCGTGGCATCCGCCGTTTGCAATTGGTCAACCGGTTTGCCACAATGGACGCCGAGTAACCTCGATCATCGTCGATAGCAGGAGTCACTGTGGACCAGAACCAGACCACCACCGGCGCGCCACCGGTGGCGCGGTCAGCCATCCGCAAGGTGTCGATGCGCCTCGTGCCGTTCGTGGCGCTGATGTTCTTCATCAACTACCTCGACCGCACCGCCATCGGCTTCGCCGCCCCCAACGGCATGAACGAGGACCTCGCGCTCAGCGCCGCGCAGTTCGGCTTCGCGTCGGGCGTCTTCTTCATCGGCTACATCCTGCTCGAGGTGCCCTCGAACCTGGCGCTGCACAGGTTCGGCGCCCGCCGCTGGCTCTCGCGCATCATGGTGAGCTGGGGCATCGTCGCGCTGCTGTTCACGTGGGTGCAGAACTTCGAGCAGCTCGTGGTGCTGCGGTTCCTGCTGGGTGTCGCCGAGGCGGGATTCTTCCCGGGCGCTATCCTCTTCCTCAGCCTGTGGGTGCCCGCGCAGTACCGCGGCCGCGTCCTCATGCTCTTCTACCTGGCCCAGCCGCTGACCACGGTGATCGGCGCCCCGCTCGCCGGCTGGCTCATCCAGCAGCACGAGGTCTTCTTCGGGCTCGAGGGCTGGCGCTTCATGTTCTTCGGCGTTGCGATCCCGGCGATCGTGGTCGGCGTCATCGCGTGGTTCTACCTCAAGGACAAGCCGGCCGACGCGAAGTGGCTGACCCGTGAGGAGCAGGTCTGGCTCACCGACGCACTCGACCGCGAGAAGGCCGCGACCCAGAAGAAGGAGCACGGCCACGTGTCGGCGCGCTTCGCCTTCAAGAGCGGTCGCGTGTGGGTGCTGTCGTTCATCTACTTCGGGTTCATCTACGGCCTGTACGCGCTGGCCTTCTTCCTGCCCACGATCATCGAGGGCTTCCAGGCGCAGACCGGCCAGACCTTCGACACGCTCCAGAAGGGCCTCATCACCGCCATCCCGTACCTGCCGGCCGCGATCGTCATGTACTTCTGGTCGCGGGACGCCTCGCGGCGCGGCCTGAAGACCTGGCACATCGCCGGTCCCGCGATCGCCGGTGCGGTCAGCATCCCGCTCGCCCTGTTCGCCGGCTCGCCCGCTGCCACGATCGCGGTCATCACCGTCACCGCGTGCGCGATCTTCGCCGCCCTCCCCAACTTCTGGACCCTGCCGACGCGCTTCCTCACCGGCGCCGCGGCCGCTGCCGGCGTCGCCCTCATCAACACGATCGGCAACCTGGCCGGCTTCTCGGCGCCGTTCGTCACCGGTGCCGTGCGCGACTGGACCGGCGGCTACGAGGTCCCGATGTTCATCGTGGGCTTCGTCATGCTCGTGTCGGCCGTGCTCATGGTGCTGCTCTCCCGCAGCAACCGCATCACCCCGGCCACGGTGGACGACGAGGACGACACCGTCTCCGGCGCCGACACCGTCGGCGTCGCCGGGACCGCGAAGGGCGACGTGCGATGACGCGTCTGTGGAACGAGCCGGCGGACTTCGCCGACGAGATGATCGACGGCTTCGTCGCGGCCAACGGCCGCCACGTGCGCCGCGTGCCCGGCGGAGTGGTGCGCAGCACGACGTCGCCGGCCGGCCAGGTCGCGGTCGTCGTCGGCGGCGGCTCGGGCCACTACCCCGCGTTCGGGGGGCTCGTCGGTCCGGGGCTCGCGCATGGCGCGGCGATGGGCAACCTGTTCGCCTCGCCCTCGACGCAGCAGGTGTACGCGGTGGCCAAGGCCGCCGAGGCCGGCGGCGGCGTGCTCTTCAGCTACGGCAACTACGCCGGAGACGTGCTGAACTTCGACGCCGCCCAGGAGCGGCTGCGCTCGGAGGGCATCGCATGCGAGACGGTCACCGTCACCGACGACATCTTCAGCGCGACGCCCGACGAGAAGCACAAGAGGCGCGGCATCGCGGGCGACCTGACCGTGTTCCGCATCGCGGCGGCGGCGGCCGAGGCGGGCGCGGACCTCGCCGAGGTGACGCGGCTGGCCCGGCTGGCCAATGAGCGCACGCGCTCGTTCGGCGTCGCGTTCACCGGCTGCACGCTGCCCGGCGCCGAGCAGCCGCTGTTCACCGTCCCGGAGGGGCGGATGGCGGTCGGCCTGGGCATCCACGGCGAGCCGGGCATCGACGAGACCGACATCCCCACCGCCGACGGCCTGGCAGAGCTCCTGGTCGAGAAGCTGCTGGCCGAGGTGCCCGACGGCGTCGAGGTCGACGGCGCCCGCGTGGTGCCGATCCTCAACGGCCTGGGGTCGCTGAAGTACGAGGAGATGTTCGTCGTCTACCGGCGCGTCGCCCAGCTGCTCGAGGGTGCCGGCCTGGAGCTGGTCGACCCGCACGTCGGCGAGTACTGCACGAGCTTCGACATGGCGGGCACGTCGCTGACCCTGTTCTGGCTGGACGACGAGCTGGCGCAGCTGTGGGAGACCGCGGTGGACACGCCCGCGTACCGTCGCGGCTCCGTCGCCCCGCAGGAGCGGGCAGCGGTGACGGATGCCGCGGCCGACGCCGCCGAGATCCCCGACGCCGACGAGCCGTCGCGCGCCGTCGCCCGGACGGTGCTGGCCGCGGTGCGCACCATCGCCCAGACCGTCGACGCGCACGTCGACGAGCTCGGCCGCCTCGACGCGATCGCCGGCGACGGCGACCACGGCATCGGCATGCAGCGCGGCTCGCACGCCGCGCTTGCTGCAGCGACCGCCGCGGTCGAGGCCGGCGCCGGCGCGCAGACGACCCTCGCCCACGCCGCCGACGCATGGTCCGATCGGGCCGGAGGCACCTCCGGCGCGCTGTGGGGCCTCATCCTCAACGCGGTCGCCCGGGCGCTCGGCGACCAGGGCCGGCCTGACCCCGCCGCGATCGCCGCCGGTGTGGCCGCCGGCTCGCGCGGGGTCACCGACTACGGCAAGGCCGAGGTCGGCGACAAGACGCTCGTCGACGCGCTCGTGCCCTTCAGCTCGACGCTGAGCCAGGCCGTCGACGCCGGCGCCTCCCTGACCGACGCGTGGCGGACGGCAGCGGATGCCGCGACCCGCGCCGCGCAGGCGACGGCGGACCTCCTCCCCCGCATGGGCCGCGCTCGCACGCACGGCCAGAACAGCGTGGGAACCCCCGACCCGGGCGCGATCTCGCTCGCGCTCATCGTGACCGCCGTGGGCGAAATGCTCGCGGACCAGAACTCAGTGAAGGAGAACGCCAATGGCTGAGCCCCTGCGCATCGTGATCGGCTGCGACGACGCCGGTTACGACTACAAGGAGATCCTCAAGAAGGACCTCGAGGACAACCCCGGCGTCGCCCTGGTGACCGATGTGGGCGTGGACGCCGACGGGCACACGCCCTACCCGACGGTCGCCATCGAGGCCGCCCAGCAGGTCGCGAACGGCGACGCCGACCGCGCGCTGCTGATCTGCGGCACGGGCCTGGGCGTCGCGATCGCCGCGAACAAGGTGCCGGGCATCCGGGCCGTCACCGCCCACGACTCGTACTCGGTCGAGCGGGGCGTGCTGTCCAACAACGCGCAGGTGCTCACCATGGGCCAGCGGGTCGTCGGCATCGAGCTCGCCCGCCGCCTGGTGCGCGAATGGCTGACCTACCGCTTCGACACCACGTCGGCCTCGGCCGACAAGGTGGCCGTCATCGATCGGTTCGAGACCACGGGCTCCTGCTGATGCCGCAGGTCACGGTCGGGGTGAGCCTGAAGACGTACTTCGGGCACGAGCGGGCGCGCGCGTGGTTCGCCGACGTGGCGCAGCGCGCGGCCGCCCACCCCGCCGTGGCCGCGGGCGACGTGCGGTTCTTCGTCATCCCGACCTACGTGCAGATCCCCGCCGCCCTCGCCGCGTTCTCCGACACCCCGGTGCTGGTGGGCGCACAGGACGTCTCGGAGTTCCCGTCCGGCCCCTACACCGGCGAGGTGACCGCCGCCGAGCTCGCCGAGGTCGGCGTGGCCGTCGCCGAGATCGGTCACGCCGAACGGCGCCGGCTGTTCGACGAGACCGACACCGTCACGGCCGCCAAGGCCGCCGCCGCGCTCAGCCACGGCATCACCCCGGTGCTGTGCATCGGAGAGGCCGAGCGCCTGGGCAGCCCCGCCGCCGCGCTCGCGAACGTCGAACAGCTCGCCGCGAACCTCGAGGACGTGCCCGCCGGACCCGTCATCGTGGCCTACGAGCCGGTGTGGGCGATCGGGGCTGCGGAGCCAGCGCCCGACGAGCACATCGCCACCGTCACCCGCGCCCTCCGCGGCGCGCTCGACGCCGATCCCGCCCGGGCGGGCAGCGTCGTCATCTACGGCGGCTCCGCCGGTCCCGGCCTGCTCACCCGCCTCGCGGGCAGCGTCGACGGCCTGTTCCTCGGCCGCTTCGCGCATGACCCCGACGCGCTCGTCGCGGTGCTCGACGAGGCATCCGCCCTCGCCGCCTCGCGGTCGCGGTCGGAGGGCGACGCGTGATCGGGCTGGGCACGTACGCGTTCTTCTGGCAGCACTCCGACCGGGTGCCCCGCCCGCTGTCGCTCGTCGGCGCGTTCGAGGCGACCAGACAGCTCGGCGTCGGCCTGTTCCAGATCTGCGACTACGCGCCGCTGGAGCAGATGGACGACGCGGAGCTGACGGATGCCGCAGCCGCCGCCCGCGACCTCGGCATCGCGATCGAGCTCGGCACGAAGGGCATCGAGCCCGACCGGCTCGCCCGCTTCCTCGACCTCGCCGGCGTCTTCGACGCCCGCCTCGTACGCAGCATGCTCTACTCGCCCGACACCCGCCCGACCCTGCCCCAGGCCGAGGAGTGGCTGCGTGCGGCACTGCCGGCGTACGAGGCATCCGCCGTCGATCTCGCCCTCGAGACGTACGAGCAGGTCTCGACCGCCGACCTGGTGGGTCTCGTCGCCGGCATCGGCAGCGAACGGCTCGGGATCTGCCTCGACCCGGCCAACGTCGTCGCGCGCCTCGAGCTGCCGCGCGACTGCGTCGAGCGGACGGCGGCGCACGTCAAGAACGTGCACGTGAAGGACTTCGCGTTCGCCCGCCAGCCCGGCTGGGTCGGCTTCACCTACGGCGGCGCGCCCATGGGCGAGGGGCTGCACGACTACCCCCACCTGCTCGAGACCGTCCGCCCGCGAGAGCGCGGCGTCAACGAGATCGTCGAGCACTGGCTGTCCTGGCAGACGGACGCCGAGACCACCATCCGGATCGAGCGGGAATGGACCCGCCGAACCATCGAACACCTGAGGAGCACGTCATGAGCACGACCGCTGCGAACACCAGCACCGCCACCTACAAGATCGCCGTCGTCGGAGCCGGCGGGAAGATGGGCATGCGCGTGTCCAACAACCTCGTCAAGACCGACCACACCGTCTGGTACGTCGAGAACTCGCCCGCCGGTCGCCAGCGCACGCTGGACGCCGGACGGGAGTTGACGGATGCCGCCACCGCCGTCGCCGACGCCGACATCGTCGTGCTGGCCGTGCCGGACCTCGCCCTGGGCCCAGTCACCGCCGACCTCGTGCCGCAGCTGAAGTCCGGCGCGATCGTGCTGACGCTCGACCCCGCCGCCGCGTACGCGGGCCTTCTCACCACCCGCGACGACGTCGTCCAGGCCGTCGCGCACCCCTGCCACCCGTCGGTGTTCCTCGAGCGCACCACCAAGGAGGAATGGGCCGACACGTTCGGCGGCATCGCCGCCCCGCAGGATGCGATCGCCGCCGTCGAGAGCGACGACCCCGCGCACAAGGAGATCGTCGAGGCCACCGTGCGCGCGATCTACGCCCCCGTCATCGACGTCCACTTCGTCACCGTCAAGCAGCTCGCGCAGCTCGAGCCCACCCTCGTCGAGACCGTCGCCTGCATGATCGGCTCGCTCCTCAACGAGGCCCTCGACGAGGCGATCAACACCATGGGGGTTCCCGAGGCCGCCGCCCGCAGCATCCTGTACGGCCACACCCAGGTGGCCCTCGCCAACGGCCTGCGCGGCGACAACCCGTTCTCGGACGCCTGCCTCATCGCCATGGACTACGGCCGCGAGTCGATCATCAAGGAGGACTGGAAGAAGATCTTCCGCGACGACGAGCTCGACAAGAACCTCGCGCGCATGCTCCACCTCGACCACATCGAGCGCTGACGTGGGGCAGCTCGAAGGCAAGACCGCACTGATCACCGGCGCGGCGCTCGGCATCGGCCTCGCCGTCGCGACCCGGTTCGCCCGTGAGGGCGCGCGGGTCGTCCTCGCCGATCGCAACGGCGACGGGGCCGCGGCCGCGGCCGCCGAGATCGGCGAGCACGCCCGGGCGGTCACGATGGACATCTCGGACGAGGATGCCGTCGCCGCGGCGTTCGCCGAGGTCGAGGCGGCCGGCTGGGCGCCCGACGTCGTCGTGGCCAACGCCGGCGTGCAGCTGTTCGGGCAGGACGCGCAGGCGGCCGAGCTCGACCTGGACGTGTGGCGCCGCACGATCGACATCAACCTGACCGGGACGTTCCTGACGGTCAAGCACGCGGTGCGCTCGATGCTGCCGCGCGGCGGCGGGTCGATCATCCTGACCGGGAGCCCCACCGGCGTGAACGGCGAGGGCAAGGACTTCACCGCCTACAGCGCGTCGAAGGCGGGCATCCACGGTCTCGGCCGCACGGTCGCCGCCGCGTACGCCGACCGCGGCATCCGCGTGAACACGGTGCAGCCGGCGTACACCGAGACGCCGCTGGTCGCCGCCATCAGCGAGGACCCCGCGTCGCGGGCGGCGATCATCGGCCGCATCCCGCTCGGCCGGGCCGGCACGCCCGACGACGTCGCGGGCATCATGGTGTACCTCGCGAGCGACGACGGCGCGTTCGCCACGGGTGCGCTCTTCTCCGTCGACGGCGGGATGACCACGATCTGACCCGCGGAAGCGGGATCGCGACGAAGATGGGGCGCATGGCAGATGTGTGGAAGGGTGAGCCGGCACGGTCATGGCGGAGCGGCCGGTGGTCGCTGGAGCTGCGCGACGACGAGTTCGCCGACATCGCCTGCGACGGCGTCGTGGTGCTGCGGTCGGTGCGCGCGGTCGTCCGGGACCGCAACTGGGACACCGCGGGGCTCGTCGTCGACCGCGTCGACGAGTCCGGCATCGCCCTCACGCTGCACGTGCACTCGGAGGGGCTCGGGTCCGACCTGCGCGGCATCGTGCGGGCCGAGATCCGCGGACCGGGCAGGCTGCGGCTGCTGACGGACCTGGAGTCGGCTACCGCCTTCGCCACGAACCGCACCGGACTGGTGGTGCTGCACCCACCGGGGCTGGCCGGCGCCGCGCTCGAGGTGCGCCACTCCGGGGGGACGGTGGAGCACTCCCGCTACCCCGTCGCCATCAGCCCGCACCAGCCGGCGTTCGACATCGCGGGGCTGGCGTGGTCGCACGAGGGCCTCGACGTCGACCTGCGATTCACCGGCGACGTGTTCGAGATGGAGGATCAGCGCAACTGGACGGATGCCTCGTACAAGACGTACAGCCGTCCGCTCGCGCTCCCCTTCCCCTACGAACTGGCCGCCGGCGAGCGGATCGTCCAGACCGTCGACGTCTCGGTGTCGGGGACGCCCACCGCCGGAGCCGGTGACGAGGTCGCCCGCATCCGCCTGGAGGACGGCCCGGCGATGCCCGCCATCGCGGTGTCCGCCGCCACGGCGCCCGACCCGGCGCCGTCCGGGCTTGCGGTGTCGCCCGACGCCGCGCCGTCCGGGCCGGACGGCTCGCCGGGGGCCGGCGCGTGGCCCGCCGCGGTGCTGGTGGAGCTCGACCTCGCCACCCGAACCTGGCAGGCCGCGCTCGGCCGGGCCG
Source organism: Microbacterium sp. CCNWLW41 (assembly GCF_037083505.1). Taxonomy (NCBI): domain Bacteria; kingdom Bacillati; phylum Actinomycetota; class Actinomycetes; order Micrococcales; family Microbacteriaceae; genus Microbacterium; species Microbacterium sp. CCNWLW41. The sequence goes on along the minus strand of NZ_JBAOJP010000001.1, from coordinate 1,155,665 downwards.
CGGCATCCGCTCTCCCCCTCGATGTGCGGTTCGTGCTCGCCGAGGACGACCCGACCAGCATCGACGAGGCCGTCTTCGCGCTGCACGACCTGCCGGTGGCACGTGTCACCGCGTTCTGGCCCACCGGGCCCGCCCGGCACGTCTCGGACCTCGAGGCGATCGGGCTGCTGCGGCACGCCCTCACCGAGGCCGGCGTGGATGCGCCGATCGTCGGCGGCGTCCGCTCGCACTTCACCGAGCTCAATCGCGAGCACCACCGCCTGCCGAGGCGGCTGGACGGCGTCGTGTTCAGCAGCACCCCGCTCTTCCACAGCCTGAGCACGGCCCAGCTGGTGGAGTCCGTGCCGATGCAGCGGCTCGTGGCGACCCAGGCCGTCGAGCTGGCGGGCGGACCGCCGGTGCACATCGGGCCGATCTCGCTGCGCCCGCACTTCAACGACGTCGCCACGACGCCCCCGCCGACACCCGAGCACGACGACCTGCGCGACGGCTACGGCTCGGCGCTGATCGACGCGGCGGACCCGCGGCAGTCCGCCCCGGAGCTCGCCGCGTGGACGGTGGCCAGCGCCGCCGCCCTCGCCGTCCCTGGCGTGGCGACGCTCGCGTACTTCGAGGAGTGGGGGCCGCGCGGCGTCCGCACGGCCGACGGCACCGCGCTCCCCGCGTTCGCCGCGGTCTCGGCGCTCGCCGCACTGGCGGGGACGCCCGGGCTGCGCGGCGACTCCCCCGACGGCCTCGTCTGGGCCCTCGGCGCCCGCACCGGCGCCGACGGCGCGGAGGCGGGCGGCGCGGCGGGCCGCGACGGCGTCACCGTCCTCGTCGCCAACCTCGACGATCGTCCGCGACGGGTCGAGGTGACTCTCCCCGACGGCGCGACCCGCACCGCCGACGTCCCTCCCACGTCGTTCCTCACGCTCTGACCCCGCCGGCCCCACCGCCCGCCCCCGGCCCCCGTTCACTACTGTTCACGACGAGGGTCAGCGCCAGTCCACCTCGACGGCGCCGGCCTCGTACGTCGCGACGGGGTGCGCGAACGGCAGCGGTGAGAGCTGCTCGGCGTGCACCAGACGGATGCCGGGGGCCGCGGCGAGCAGCTGTCCGACGGCCTCGCGGATCTCGAGGCGCGCGAGCTGCTGGCCGACGCAGCCATGCGGTCCGTGACCGAAGCCGAGATGGCCGAAGGCGTCGCGGGTGACGTCGAACCTGTTGGGATCGTCGTACTGCCGCTCGTCGTGGTTCGCGGCCACGGGCGAGACGGACACGGTGGTGCCGGCGGGGATGACGACGCCGTGCAGCTCGACGTCCTCCCGCGCGGTGCGAGGGAACAGCGTGACGAACATCGCCCCGACCCGCATGAACTCCTCGATCGCGCCCGGCAGCGTCGAAGGATCGTCCCGCAGGACGGCGAGCTGGTCGGGGTGCGTGAGCAGCGCCACCATCGCCGTGGAGATGAGGTACGCCACCGAATCACGGCCGGAGGTCATCAGCACGAGCAGGATGCCCTCGACCTCGGCGCGCGTCCATTCGCCCTGCAGCAGGTGGGTGATGACGTCGTCGCCCGGCGCGCCCTCCCTCGCGGCGAGGACGTCGCGGATGTAGTCGAACTTCTCCTGCGTCGTCGACGTGCCGGTCACGAACAGCTCGCCGAACCGCGGCGTCAACGCGTCGGGCACGCCCAGCACCAGGCAGTGCGTGCGCATCGAGATCGGCGTCGCGTAGTCGGCGAAGAGGTCGGCGGGCTGCTCCCGGGCGAGGAAGTCGGCGAGCTGCGAGGCCACGATCCCGGCCACCGCCTCCTCGCGGGCCCGGACGGCGCGCATCGAGAACTGCGACAGGATCGCCCTCCGCATGCGGAGGTGCTGCTCGCCGTCGAGCGCGAGCAGGTTGGAGGCGGCGAGCGCGGCGCGCCCGGACTCGTCGAGGTCGTCGCGGTCCGTCCCCTCCTGGGGCCCAGGAAAGCGGTGGACCGCGACGGTGAACCGTGGGTCCGCCAGCACGTCGCGCGCGAGCGCATGCCGGGTCACGATGAGTCCGTCCGGCCCGTCGGGATAGCGCAGCGGCGTCGCGGGCGCTTCGCCGCGCCACATCGCCAGCGCCGGCGAGGGCTCGAGAGGCGTGCCGTCGGTGGGCAGGACACGCTCGGGGTAGGGGCATCCGGTCATACGAGACTCCCTTCGGCGCGGAGCAGGTCGGCGCGGGCGATCCGGAACTCGCGCGCCATGTTCCATCCGACGAGCGCCTCGATGCGCCCCTGACGCCGCGCGGCGACCACGAAGCGGTCGCCGTCGGCGTCGCCCGCGATCACGCGCAGCTCGGCGTCGGGCCGCACCCGGCCGTGGACGAGGATCCGCGTGCCGAACAGCGTCGTCCAGAAGAACGGCTCGATGGGCGGGGATGCCTCACCCGTCGCGATACGACGGGCCACCGCCTGCGCCTGCAGGATCGCCGTCTGCTGGTGCTCCGTGCGCCGGGGACGCCCGTCCGCCGGATCGGTCCAGGCCGCGACGTCCCCGACCGCGTGGATGCCGTCGGCCGCGCGGCCGTTCGCATCGCAGACCACCCCGTCGGCGACCTCGAGTCCGGAGCCGCGCAGCCATTCGACCGACGGCGCGCAGCCGACGGAGCTCACGACCGTCGACGCGCCGGCGATCGTGCCGTCGGCGAGGTGCACTCCGGCGCCATCCACGGCGACGACGTGCGCACGCGTGCGCAGCTCGACCCCGTTCTCGCACAGCAGACCGGCGATGCGCGCCGACAGGCGCGGGCCGAGGGCGCCCAGCGAGACCCCCTCGCCGCGGGCGATCAGGGTCACCGCACACCCCGCGGTGCGCGCCGCGGCGGCCAGCTCGCAGCCGAGCACGCCCGCCCCGACGATGGCGATCCGGTCGCCGCGCACGAGCCGCTCGCGCAGATGGTGCGCGTCCTCGATCGTCCGCAGCGTCTGCGACCCGGGAAACGGATGCCGCGCCGCCGCGCCGGTGGCGATCACCAGCTCGTCGTACCCGACCCGTTCGCGACCGACCGCGACCTCGCGTCGCCGCGGGTCCAGCCCCGTGGCGGCGCGGCCGAGGCTCAAGGTCGCGTCGAGCCCCGCCAGCTCGGCGCGGCCGCGAAGGGGTGAGGCATCCCACTCTCCGGAGAGGACCTGCTTCGACAGCGCCGGCCGGCCGTACGGCGCGTGGCGTTCGGCGCCGAGGAGCGTGATGCGCCCGTCGAACCCCTCGGCACGCAGGCTCTCGGCGGTCGTCAACCCCGCGAGCGAGGCGCCGACGATCAGCACATGCGTCATCGGTCCGTCACGCGGATCGCCCGCGCGGGGCAGAGGGACGCCGCGCGCAGCGCCGCGGCGACGTCGTCGTCCGCGGTCGGGTCGGGGTCGAGCACGACGACGATCCCGTCATCGTCCTGATCGAAGAGCGTGCCCGCCACGAGCGCGCACTGGCCTGCACCCACACAGGCGGTGGTGTCGGCGAAGATCGTCATAAGAGCAATATCCGCCGATTCTGCGTCGTATTCCACGTGTATGTTGACGACATGTCGGAGGATGTTGACGGTCATGCCTGACGCCCGCGTCCGCGGACGCCACGCGACGCTCGAACAGCACGGCGTCGCGGCCGAGAGGTTCACGGACTTCATCAGCCCCACGCTCGATCTGCACGGGGTGGACGTGGTCCTGCTCACCTTCGTGCTGCGCGGCACCGGTCGGCACGTCCTGGACGAGACCGAGTACGCCATCACGGGCCCGTCGTTCGCGGTCACGCGTACCGGCGAGCGTCACGGTCTCATCACCGACGGCGATGCGCTCGAGGTCGTGAACGTCTACCTCGACGTCGACGCGCATCCGGTCCAGCCGCTCGCGCCGCCGCTGGACCGCGCGCTGGCCGCCCTCCTGCCGCTCGGCGACGCGCCCCGGGTGCGGCTCCCCCAGGTCGCGATCGACGACGTCGCCCCGACGCGCGCACTGCTCGAGCTGCTGGAACGCGAGACCCTCCATCCGGGCCCGGGGACGGGCGACACCGTCGCCGCCCTGCGGCGGGCGCTGCTGGTCGAGTGCGCGCGGGCGATCACGGACCACGGCTTCCTCCCCGCCCGCAGCTCCCGCCGCCGCACGGACGTCGCCGTCGAGGAGGTGCGTGCGCACCTCGATCGCTCGTTCACCGAGAGCCAGAGCCTCGCCGACCTGGCGGCACGGGTCCACCTGGAGCGGACCTATCTCTCGCGCGCCTTCGCGGCGTCGACCGGGGAGACCATCTCCGAGTACGTCGCACGCCTGCGGATCGGCTACGCGGCCACCCTGCTGCGCACGACCGACCGCAGCATCGCCGACATCGGCGCCACCGCGGGCTTCCGCGACCTCTCCCACTTCGGCCGCACGTTCAAGCGCCTGCGCGGCGTCTCGCCCCGCGACTACCGGCGCACCCCCTGACCCCACGTCCCTGCGTTCAACCGATTCACGCGGCGGACGGGGACGGCGGGCTCGCCGCGACGGAGGGCGCCTCGCGCCAGACCCGCACGTCCCACGGCGCGAGGTCGACCTCGGTGCCCGCCGGGTGCAGGACGTCGTCGAGGACGGATGCCGCGTCCGCCGCGACCCGCACCGTGCGGGCGTGAGGCGACCAGTTGTGCACCACCCACACGCGACCCCGCGCACCCGTGAGCGAGTGCGCGGTGACCGACGCCGGCCGCGCGGCGAGGATCGCGGTGCCCGCATCGCCCGCGAGCTCCGGCCGACCGGGCGCCGCGTCGCCCGCGGAGCCGCGGGCGACGGCATCCGTCATCACGTCCGCCAGCGTCGCCCGGTCGAGCAGCGTGCCGACGACCGTGATCGCGCCCGCACCGACCTCGTGGCGCGTGACGGCGGCCCATCGGCCGAACAGCGGATGCCGGTACGCGAGGACGACGTCGGCGCCGTCGGGCTCGAGCCCGTCGACCCACCCGTGCGCGGTGCCGACCACCACGCCGTCGCGCTGCACCTCGATCGGCTCGGCGAGCGCCGCGAACTCCCGGTAGCCGACCCCGGCCGCCGGCCCGACGATCGCGGGCGCCCGCACGGGTCGCATGCGGCCTTCGTCGTCGCCGTACCCGGTGCGGGGGCCGATCACCAGCCGGCCGCCGAGGCGGGCGTACTCGACGAGCGTCTCGAGCGTCGGATCGGATGCCGCGACCAGGCCCGCGACGACGAGCACCGGGTACCGCCGCACGAGCTCCGCCGGGTCGGGCAGCTGCCGGTCGTTGACGAACCCCACCTGCAGCCCGGCATCGACCGCCGCGCGTCCGAACGCGCCCACGATGCGCGCGTACGATCCCCGGTCTGCATCGGCGCCGTGCGCGAGCGGCGGCTCGAACGTCATCATCCACTCGCTGTCGTGCGCGTACACCAGGCCGACGTCGGCGTCGGGTTCGGCATCCGCCAGCCAGGGCGCCGCCGCCCCGAACTGCCGGCCGATCGCGGCGATCTCGGCGTGGATCCGCCCTGGTTCGAGGTCGTGGCCGAGGATGCCGCCCCAGTGCACCTCGGCGCCGGAGTGCAGCGTGTGCCAGTGCCAGTACGACACGAGCCGTGCGCCGCGGGCGACGAGCAGCCACGCCGCCTGGGCGAGCTGCCCGTCGTACGGCGGACGGGTGAGCCACGCGGGGCCGATAGAGGCAGCGCCCGTCTCGGTGACGAGGAACGGACCCTGGCGGGACGCCCGCATGCGGTCGGCCATGAGCACGAGCTGCGGCACGTCGTCGGCGTACCACTGACCGCCCGCGCCGTCACGCTCCAGGTCCATCGCGTCCTGCGCGAGGTAGTACGCGTTGCCGCTGGCGATGTCCAGCCGCGCGCCGACGGCGACGTCGTCCATCGCCGGACGCTGGTAGGCGATGCAGGTGGTGAGGAACGTGTCGTCGCCTACGAGCGGGCGGACGAGGTCCGCCTGCCAGCCGATGAAGTCGGCGGTGAGCTCGGCCTGGAAGCGCCGCCAGGCGAGGTCGTAGGCGGGGGTGGTGTTGCCCGACGGAGCCCACAGCTCGTCCCACTCGGCGATGCGATGCGACCAGTACGTCAGCCCCCACGCGTGGTTGAGCGTCCCGACATCGCCGTAGCGCTCGGCGACCCAGTCGCGGAAGCGCCCGACGACCTGGTCGTTGTGGATCAGATGGAGGCCCGCCTCGTTGTCGAGCTGCACACCGATGACCGCCGGGTGCCGGCCGTGCCTGCCGATCACGGCGCGGATGACGCGCTCCGCGTAGCCGCGGAACAGCTCGGACGTGTAATCCACCTCCTGCCGGCCGCCCCACGGCACGGAGCCGCCGTCCTTGCGCACCACCGCGAGCTCGGGGTGTGCGCGCGCGAGCCACGGCGGCACGGCGTAGGTGGGGGTGCCGAGGATGACGTCGATCCCGTGCGCGTGCGCCGCGTCGAGCACGGGCGTCAGCCACTCGAGGTCGAACTCCCCGTCGCGCGGCTCCCACGTCGACCACACCGACTCTCCGACGCGGATGCAGGTGATCCCGGCATCCGTCATCAGCCGAAGGTCGGTCTCGAGCCGCGACGGGTCGGGCAGGTACTCGTTGTAGTACGCCGTCCCCAGGCGCGGGCCGCCGCGCCAGGCTTTCAGGCGATCGGATGCCGCGACCACGCGTCAGTCCGTCACGCGCGTGATGCGCAGGGCCAGCGCCTCGCCCTCGGGCAGCTCGACCGGTGCGGACGCCCGGGCGTAGGCGTCGTTGCGCTGCACGTCGTCGAGCGTGAACCGGCGGCCGACGGGGGTGATCGTCATGTTCCAGGTGTCGATCACGTCGACCTCGAACACGTCGCCCTCCTCCGGTCGCTCGCCCGGCACGCCGATGGGCAGCCGGAAGTCCCACGCCGCCGGCGCCGACGGGCCGAGGTACTGGACGTAGAGACGGCGCGGGATGCCGGCCACGTACGCAGGGTCGTCCCACTTGTCGATCGGGTCCAGGCCGGGGCCGTCGACCTCTTCGAGGATGCCGCGGAGGAAGGCCAGCCGCGGCGGCGAGTCGCCCTTGAGCGGGCCGCCCTCGACCATATGGAGGCTGCCGGACTCGGTGACGAAGCTCTCGCCGTGGGAGGCGTACGTTCCCGCGACGGTGGCGATCCAGAACTGGTGCACGAGCTGCTCGGCGTCGAGGTGACCCCAGCGGTCGGGGATGTCGCCCTCGTACTTGATCTCATCGAGCACGACGGGCTTGCCGTAGACGTCGCGGTAGAGGTTGGCGCGGCCGAAGTCGGTCGTGACCGACCCGTTCTGGATCGACGCGTGGGTGACCCAGGGCTGGTTGTTGTCGTACAGCTCGATCCAGTTGTGGATCGAGCGGAGGTGGTCGTAGGGGTCGATCTCGGCCAGCAGCGCGCCGGTGCGGTCCCAGCGGTCGGCGGGTCGCTCGAGCTGGTCGAACTCGTTGCACAGCGACCACCAGACGTGCGGGTGGGCGGCCAGTCGCGCGACGAGGTAGAGGAGGTAGACGGCATCCTCCTCCTCCGTCAGCTCGTTCAGCCCGAACTGGCCGCGGTCGTACGCGTTGTAGACGAGGACGTCGGCCTGGATGCCGCGCTCCCCCAGCACCTCGACGGCCCGGTCGAGTCGCTGGAAGAACTCGGGCACCGGGCGGGTGACGTCCCAGCGTCCGTCCGTCTTCTCGAACGGCATGAGGGCCGGGATGTGCTCGATGTAGCCGCCGCCCTGCGGGAAGACCATGAACCGGAACTTGTTGAACCCCGCCTCGGCGATCGCGTCGACGGTCGAGGAGAACAGCGGCTCGTCCTGGTGCAGCCAGTTGTACGCGGTCGCGCCGACCGGGCGGAACGGCGTGCCGTCGGCGTGCGCGAAGTGGAACCGGTGGGAGACGCGGACGGGCCCGTGATCACCGCCGGCGACGATGTCGAAGGCCCCCGAGCGCCCGGCCAATGCCGCATCGTCGGAATCGGTCGACCACGTCCACTCGCCGACGAGGTCGGGGGCGAACCGGGCGCGGTAGGTCGTGCCGCCGTCCCAGAACCCGGCAACGACGCGCTCCTGCCCGGTCGGCCCGTGCTGGGCGCGCAGCGTCAGCGGCGTGCGGTCGGCGGGGATGACGCCGGCGCCCTCGAACGTCAGCTCGATCGGTCGGTACAGCTCACTCGGCTGCGGGTGGGACACGGGGTTCTCCTTCGATGTCGTATCCGTGGGCGGTTCGGTTCAGGCCGGGACCCGGCGCGAGCTCTCGCGCACGATGAGCTCCGGCTCGTAGATGCGCTGGACGACCGTGCCGTGCTCGATCGCCTCGAAGAGCAGATCGACGGCGGTCGCGCCGAAGTCGGCGTGCTGGGCGCGGACGCTCGTGAGGGGGATGAGGGATGCCTCGGCGAACTCGTTGTCGTCGTACCCGACGACCGCGATGTCGCGGGGCACCGAGACGCCGCCGGCGATGAGCGCCTGCAGCACGCCGAGGGCGAGCAGGTCGTTGGCGGCGAACACGCCGTCGGGCCGGTCGGCCGCGGGGCGTGCCGCCAGCTCTGCGCCGACCGCGCGGCCAGCGGCGATCGATCGCTCCGCCACCTCTTCGACGTCGATGACGCCGGAGGTCCCCGCCACCGCCTGGCGCGCGCCGTCGAGCCGATCCGCGACCTGCTGGACCGGCAGCGGGCCGCCGACGAACGCGATGCGGCGGCATCCGCCGGCCAGCAGATGCGCGGCGGCCTGCCGGCCCCCGGAGACGTCGTCGATCGAGATCGAGGGCTGCCGCTCGTCGCGCGCGCGACGGCCGACGAGCACCGACGGGGTGCCGCGCTCGCGCATGGCGGCGAGCCGGTTCTCGATCGGCTCGAACGACGACACCAGCAGCCCCCGCACCTGCCGCTGCTCGAACGCCTCGAGGTACGCGTCCTCCCGCTCGCGGTCGCCGTGGGAGTGCGCGAAGAAGACGGTGAGGCCGAGCCGCTCGGCGCGGTACTCCACCTCCTGCGCGATCTCGCTGAAGCGGGGGTTGCTGACGTCGGGCGAGAGGTAGCCGATGAGGGTGCTGACGCCGAGCCGCAGCTGCCGTCCTGCGCTGGACGGGACGAAGCCGAGCTCGTCGATCGCCTCGGCGATGCGCCGCGCCCGTTCCGCCGACACGCGGTCGGGGTGGTTGAGGTACGCCGAGACCGTGCCGACCGCGACGGCGGCGCGGGCGGCCACCTGGCGGATGCCGGGCCGATGCCCGGGCCGGTCCTCCGTCGCCGACATGTCAGCGCCAGTCGTGCTCGGCGGCGAATCCGAGGCGCTCGCGGATCTTGCGCGTCGACATGAGCGACTCGAACTCGCCGAGGTCGTCGGCCACCGGCGTGCCGGGGAACCAGCGCGCGGCGACCTCGCGCGACGGCGCCGCGTTGCCTGATTCCGGGGCGGCCACGTTGTACACCTCGAAGCCCGGCTGCGCCGCGGCCAGGGCGAGCGAGACGGCCAGCGCGCCGTCGCGCGCGTCCACCCACGACCCGACGAGGTCGCGGCGGTAGTGCGGCTCCGCGGCGCGCTGGAAGGTGGCGTACTCGTCCGGGGCGACGACATTGGTGAAGCGCAGCGCGGTGACCGACGACCCGGGTGCCCAGCGCACCAGCTGCGCGGCGATCGCCTCCTCGGCCACCTTGCCGAGTCCGTACGTGTTGTTCGCGCTGGTGTACGTCTCGTCGACCGGGAGCGACGGCGGGGCCTCGTCGAACGGGAAGCCCATCGCCGTGATGCTCGAGGCCAGCACGATCGTGCGGATCCCCGCGCGATGCGCGGCGAACAGCGCGTTGAACGACACCGTGACGTTGTTGTGGAAGGTCGCGGCATCCGGAACCAGGCCGTTCACCGGGATCGCCGCGAGATGCACGAGGGCGTCCAGTCCGTCGTGGCGCGCGGTCACCGAGAGGAACGCGTCGAGCGTCTGCCCGAAGTCGGTGAGGTCGACCCGCGTGAAGCCCGGCCCGGGCGTTCCGGCGAGGTCGAATCCCATGACGTCATGGCCGTCGGCACGCAGTCGCTCGACCGTGGCGCGCCCGAGCTTGCCGCCGCTGCCGGTCACACCGATGCGCATGCCGTACCTCCTCGTCCGGGCACCGGGAACGCAGCTTGAAACGTTTCGAAATCGGTGCGACACTCACTGTACACGTTTGGAATGAAACGTTTCGAACATTCCCCAGAGAGGACACCGATGTCCGTCACCGTCGACGCCCCCCGCATCGAACACCACCGCGAGCCGCTCGGCATCGGAGAGCGGATGCCGCGCCTGTCGTGGCGCATCGCCGGCGCGCCGTCGGGCTGGCGGCAGACCGCCTACCGCGTGGAGCTCGAACAGCACGGCGCGACCACCTCGCACGATGTCGAGAGCCCCGACCAGGTGCTGGTCGCCTGGCCGGGCGAGCCGCTGCGCTCGCGCGAGCGCGTCACGGTGCGCATCGCGGTGCGCGGAACGGACGACGCGTGGTCGGAGGCATCCGCGCCCACCGTGCTGGAGGCGGGGCTCCTCGAGCCGTCCGACTGGGTCGCCCGGCCGGTCGGCGCGACCCGCAACGAGAACCCGAACAGCGACGACCGGCGACCCTCGCTCGTCCGCCGCGGCTTCGAGGCGCGCGAGGGGCTGGTGCGGGCGCGGCTGTACGCGACGGCGCACGGCCTCTACGAAGCGGAGCTCAACGGCGAGCGCGTCGGCGACGACGCCCTCTCGCCCGGCTGGACCGTGTACGGCCGGCGCCTGCGGTACTACACCTACGACGTGACCGCGCTGGTGCGCCCCGGCGAGAACGCGATCGGTGCGTGGCTCGGCGACGGCTGGTACCGCGGGCGGCTCGGCTGGCGCGGGGGCTTCCGCAACGTCTACGGATACGACCAGTCCTTCCTGGGCCAGCTCGAGCTCACGTACGGCGACGGCACCCGTGAGGTGATCGCCACCGACGTGTCGTGGCGGTCGGCGCCCAGCCCGATCCTGCAGAGCGGCATCTACGACGGCGAGGACTACGACGCCCGCCAGGAGCTGCCCGGGTGGTCCGCGCCGGGATTCGACGACTCGGAGTGGGAGGGCGTGCAGGAGCGGCACCGCGACCCCGCGACGCTCGTCGCGCCCACCGCTCCCCCGGTGCGCGCGACCCAGGAGCTCCGCCCCGTCGAGGTGCTGACCGGGCCGAGCGGCTCGCGCATCCTCGACTTCGGGCAGAACCTCGTCGGGCGGGTGCGCATCCGGGTGTCAGGGCCGGCGGGCACCGCCGTGACGCTGCGCACCGCCGAGGTCATGCAGGACGGCGAGATCTACACCCGGCCGCTGCGCGCCGCGCGCTCGGCCGACAGCTACACCCTCGCCGGGCACGAGGTCGAGGAGTGGGAGCCCCGGTTCACCTTCCACGGCTTCCGCTACGTCGAGGTCACGGGATGGCCGGGCGACCTCGACGCGGATGCGGCGGCCGGCGCCCTCGTCGCCCGCGTGTACCACACCGACCTCGAGCGCACCGGCTGGTTCGAGTCCTCGGATGCGGCGCTCAACCGCCTGCACGAGAACGTCGTGTGGGGTATGCGGGGCAACTTCGTCGACATCCCGACGGACTGCCCGCAGCGCGACGAGCGCATCGGCTGGACGGGCGACATCCAGGTGTTCGGCCCGACCGCGTCGACGCTCTTCGACGTCTCGGGCATGCTGTCGGGCTGGCTCCGCGACGTCGCGATCGAGCAGCTCCCCGACGGCACGGTGCCCTGGTACGTGCCGGTGATCCCCGCCGTCGACAAGTGGACCCCGATGCGACCGGGCGCCGCCTGGGGCGATGTGGCGACGCTGCTGCCGTGGACCCTCTACGAGCGCTTCGGCGACGTCGGCGTGCTCGAGGCGCAGTTCGACAGCGCGCGCCGCTGGGTGGACCTGCTCGAGCGGCTCGCCGGCCCCTCCCGACTGTGGGACACGGGCTTCCAGCTGGGCGACTGGCTCGACCCGGCCGCGCCGCCGAACGACCCTGCCGACGCCCGCACCGACCGATACCTCGTCGCGACCGCGTACTTCGCCAAGTCCGCCCGCACCGTCGCCCGCATGGCCGAGGTGCTGGGGCGCGCGGACGAGCGGGGGCACTACGACGCCCTCGCCGACGAGGTGGTCGCCGCCTTCGGCGGGGCGTACGTCCACGACGACGGCACGATGACCAGCGACGCGCAGACGGCCTACGCGCTCGGGCTGCGGTTCGACCTCATCACCGATCCGCAGCGGAGGGATGCCGCGGCCGCACGGCTCGCACAGCTCGTGCACGACGCGGGGAACCGCATCGCCACCGGGTTCGTCGGCACCCCGCTGGTGTCGGACGCCCTCAGCTCGGGCGGCCAGGTCGCCACCGCGTACGACCTGATCCTCGAGCGCCGATGCCCCTCGTGGCTGTACCAGGTGGAGCAGGGTGCAACCACGGTCTGGGAGCGGTGGGACTCGCTGCTGCCGGACGGCACGGTCAACCCGGGCCAGATGACGTCGTTCAACCACTACGCGCTGGGCGCAGTCGCCGACTGGATGCACCGCGTCATCGCCGGCCTCGCACCGGAGGCCCCGGGCTACCGGCGCATCCGCTTCGCGCCTCGCCCCGGCGGCGGACTCACTTCGGCCTCGGCGCGCCAGCTCACCGCGTACGGCGAGGTGGCGATCTCGTGGCGCATCGCGGACGGGCAGCTGCACGTCGAGGTCACGGTGCCGGTGGGTGCCGAGGCGGTGCTCGACCTGGACGGCGTCGCGGAGGAGACCCTCCGCGCCGGCATCCACTCGCGCGCGGTGCCCGTGGTCGCCTGACGAGAGGGCCTGACGAGAGGGGCGCCGCCGTAGGTCTCCCGTGGCACTGGCGCGGACGGCGGAGAGTGAATATCCTTTCGTTAGCGAATCCTCAGTCGGTTCGCCACGATCGGAGTCACTGTGCCCGTCACGCCGTACACCCGCCAGCCGGACGGGCAGGTGCGCCTGCTCACCAAGGTGGCCCGCATGTACCACGAGCGCGGCGTGCGTCAGGCCGACATCGCGACCGCGCTCAATATCTCACAGGCGAAGGTGTCGCGTCTGCTCAAGCGTGCGGAGTCCGTCGGGATCGTGCGCACCATCGTGACGGTGGCGCCGGGCGTGCACGCCGAGCTCGAAGAGCAGCTCGAGGAGAAGTACGGCCTCGCCGAGGCCGTCGTGGTCGACGTCGACCCCGATGCCGACGAGAAGGAGCTGCTGGCCTCGCTCGGGGCGGGGGCGGCCGGCTATCTCGAGGCGACCCTCTCGGGCGCCGACCGGATCGGCGTCTCGTCGTGGAGCCAGACGATCCTGGCGATGGTCGACCGCATGCGCCCGTTCACGGTGCGCGGCGCGACGGAGGTCGTGCAGCTGCTCGGCGGGGTCGGCGCGCCCGAGGCCCAGAGCCACTCCAACCGCATCCTCGGCGAGCTCGCCCGCACGCTGGGCGCGGAGCCCGTCTACGTGCAGGCCCCCGGCGTGGTGGGCGATCCGGCGATCCGCGACAGCCTGCTGCAGGACCCGTCGATGCAGGAGGTCGCGCGGCACTGGAACGACCTGACGATGGCCATCATGGGCATCGGCAGCATCGAGCCGTCCGACGTGCTCGCCACCAGCGGCAACGCGTTCCCGCCCGAGGAGCGACAGGGGCTGCTCGACGAGGGCGCAGTCGGTGACATCTGCCACCGCATCTTCCGCGCGGACGGCTCGCTCGTGCGCGGCGCGATCGACGACCGCATCATCGCCATCACCGTCGAGAACCTCATGCGCATCCCCCGCCGCGTCGGCATCGCCGGCGGCGAGCGCAAGCTGGAGGCGATCCACGGCGCCCTCGCCGGCAGCTGGGTCACGACGCTCGTCACCGACCTCCGCTCGGCCGAGGCCCTCGCCGACCGCTCCTGACCCCCGGCGCTCCGCGGGCGCGCGGGCTGCGGCATCCGCGATCCTCCGCGCCTCGCCACGGCATCCGCGGATCCGAATACCGGACTTTCGGCCGCTTTCCGGATCAGCAGCGCACCGCCGCTCCGGAGAACGTCACGAACTCCGAATTCCGGATCGACGAGACCTCCTGCGGCCCGGATTCAGCGGGCGGCGAGGGAGGCCGCGAGGCGCTCGACGCCGAGGCGCGGGCTCGTGAGCACCGGCACGTCGACCGACACCGCCTCGGCCGCGGAGGCCATGGATGCCTGTGCCAGCACGATCACGTCGGCCTCGGCCGCGCCGCGCTCGATCGCCGCGGCGACCAGACGGTCGTGGGTCGCGCGGTCGCCGCCGGCGACGGCGGCGAAGGCGCCCTCGATCACCTCCGAGGTGAACTCCGGCTCCATCCCGGCGAGCCGGGCGCGCTCCTGGAGGAGTCCCAGGGTGGGACGGCACGTCGTGGGCAGGGTGGCGAGGACCCGGATGCGGCGACCGGCGCGCACCGCGGCATCCGCCATCGCCTCGTCGACGCGCAGCACCGGCACACCGGCCGCTGCCGCTGCGGGTGAGGCGAGCTCGGAGATCGAGGAGCAGGTGAACATGACGGCATCCGCTCCCCCAGCCGCCGCCGCACGCACGAGGTCGTCGATCCGTTCGGGGACGGATGCCGCACGCTCCTCGTCGCCGAGATCGGCGACGATGCGGTCGTCGAGGTAGTTCACGACCGTCGCGCCCGGCAGGAACTCGGCCGCCAGCGCCCCGAACGGAGCGATGTTGACGGCGCCGGTGTGCAGGAACGCGATGCGCGGTGCGGAGGTCATGCAGTCAGCCTTCCAGGATCTCAGCCCTTGAGGGCGCCGCCGGACATGCCGGCCATGATCTTCTTGTTGAGCGTGAGGAACAGGATGAGCAGCACGAGGATGTTGATGCTCACCGCCGCGAACAGCGGTCCGTACTGCGTCGATCCGTACTCGTCGCTGAGGCTCAGCAGTCCGACCTGGATCGTCGCGAGGTCCGGCCGCGTCGTGAACGTCAGCGCGATGAGCAGGTCGTTCCACACGCTGAAGAACTGGACCAGGCCGATCGTGAGGATCGCGTTCTTCATCATCGGGATGCCGATCACGAAGAACGACCGGAGCGGGCCCGAGCCGTCCACCGTCGCCGCCTCGAAGATCTCGCGGGGCACCGATCGGAAGTACGTCGCCATGAGGAACGTCGTCAGCGGCAGCCCCATGACGGTGTAGGTGATGATGAGCGGCCACAGCGTGTCGGTGATCCCGATGCGGAAGTACGTGATGAACAGCGGGACGAGGATCATCTGCCCCGGCACCATGATGCCGGCGAGGATGTAGAGCAGGACGCCGTTGCGGCCCTTCCAGATCATCACCTCGAGGGCGTACCCCGCCGCGACGCCGATGAAGACGATCAGCAGCACCGAAGGGATCGTGACCAGCACGCTGTTGAGCCAGTTGCGGGCGACGTTCCCATTGGTGAGAGCGGTGATGTAGTTGTCGAACTGCCACGTCTCGGGGAGCGAGAGGGCGGGGTTGGAGAGGAACTCGGACTGGGTCTTGAACGAGCCCAGCACCATCCAGACCTGCGGGTACAGCACCACGATCATCAGCACCGCCACGACGATCCACACCGGCAGGCGGCGCAGCGCGCGCAGCACGCCTCGGCGGGCGCGGTTCGGCGTCGGCCGTCGGACGGTGGGGGTGGCGACCGTGTATGCGGTCTCGGGCTGCGTCAGGGTCATGTCAGGCCTCCGCCTTGCGACGCGACGATCGGAAGATCGCGAGGGTGAACACCAGGCAGAGTGCGGTGAGGATGACGGCGATGGTGGAGCCGTAGCCGTACTCGGCGTACTCGAACGCGGTGCGGTACATGTACAGCGTCATCGGCGCGGTCGACGTGCCCGGGCCGCCGCCGTTGAGGGCGAGGAGGCTGTCGAACACCTTCAGCGTGGCGTTGAGGCTGAAGATGATCGAGGAGAGCAGGATGGGCAGCGACAGCGGCACCACGATGTGGCGGACCAGCTTGAGGCCGTTCGCGCCGTCGAGCCGTGCCGACTCGATGACCTCCTCGGGGATGTCGAGGAGCCCTGCGTACAGGAGCACGGCGTAGAAGCCCATCGAGCTCCACAGCGTCATCACGATGGCGGTGGTCATGGTGCCGACCGTCGAGGCCAGCACCTCGACGCTCTCACCGCCGAAGAAGTTGATGATGTCGTTGACCGGGCCCTGGTTCTCACCCACGGCCACGAAGCTGCGGAACAGCAGCGCCACGGCCACCGTGGGCAGGACGGTCGGGAAGAAGACCAGCGTGCGCACGAGGGTGGAGCCCTTGCGCAGGACGAAGACGTAGAGGAGGGCCAGCGCGTAGCCGAGCGCCACCTGCAGGGCGGTGGCGACCACCGCGAAGAAGATGCTGACCCACATCGACTGCAGCGCCGCCGGGTCGGTGAAGAACGTGGTGAAGTTCTGCAGTCCGACCCAGTCGAAGCCGCGCAGCGAGTTGCCCTCGAAGAACGACAGGCCGAGGGACCAGCCGACCGGCACCACCTTCAGCAGGGTGTACAGCACCAGGGCCGGTGCCAGCAGGATGAAGATCGTCTTCCGATCTCCGAAGATCGAGTTCATCTGCGAACTGCTTTCTGTGTGGAACCGGCTCCCCGAGCGACCGCCCGGGGAGCCGGTGCGGGAGGTCAGCCGTTGGCGTCGATGCTCGCCTGGAGCTCGGCCATGTAGTCCTCGGCGCTCATCTGCCCGGTCGTGAGCAGCGTCACGTTCGTCGATGCGAGCGAGTTGCTCTTCGAGTCCATGAGAGCCTCGAACCACAGTACGGTCTCGTCGATGCCCGCGATGCGCTCCTGCATCTCGGCGGTGTTGGCCGACAGGTCGGTGACCTCGCCGTTGACCTTGAAGCCCGAGATGACGCCCGCGTCCTGCAGCGCCTGCTGGCCGTAGTTCTCGGCGATGCAGCTCACCCAGTCGACCACCTTGGGGCCGAACTGCTCGGCGTTGATGATCATCGGGGCGCCGGCGTTCGCGGCGTACTGGTCGATCGAGCCGTTGCCGCCCTCGATCTCGGGGAACGGCATGAAGCCGACGTTCTCGCCGCCGATCTGGTTGCGCTCCGGGTCGTTGATGGCGCTCAGCAGCCACGATCCGTCGTACGTCATCGCGGCCTGGCCGGTGAGGAACATGTTCGACGAGGTGTCGCCGTCGCGGGTCGAGAAGCCCTCGCCGAAGTAGCCGGCCGCGGCGAAGTCCGCGAGTGCCTGCGCACCCTCGACGTACTCGGGCTCGGTGAGCTTCGCCTCGCCGTCGCGCACGGCGGCCATCGCCTCGGGGCCGACGTTGCGGAAGATGTACATGCCCATGATGCGCGTGAGCGGCCAGCCGTTCGCACCCGCCTCGGTCATCGGCACGACGCCGGCGTCGGCCAGGACGTCGGCCGCGTCGACCAGCTCGTCCCACGTCTGCGGCTCTTCGATGCCGTTGTCGGCGAGGATCTCCTTGTTGTAGAAGATCCCCTCGATGTTGTACTGGTACGGCATCGAGAACATGCCGCCGTACACCTGCTCGACGGTCGAGGCGGCGGCGGGGAGGACGTTGTCCCACGCGTCGGCGCCCTCGAGCGCGGCCTTCAGGTCGCCCACGAGGCCGGCGGCGTTGAGGTCGCCGTCAGGACGGATGAGCGCGGTGCCCGCGATCGTGTGAGCCGGGAGCGCGCCCTGGCTGGCCAGCAGGGTGACCTTCTGCACGGTGTCGGCCTGCGCGACCTTCTGGTGCTCGAGCGGGAGCGCCTCGTTCTCGGCCTCGCACGCGCCCTCCGAAAGGGCGGTCAGCTGCTCCTCGAGGACCGGGTTCTCATTGGCGGTCATGACGGTGAAGGTGTCGGGGTCGGTCCCCCCGGCGCCGCTGCCGCCCTCCGACGATCCGGAGTCGGCGTCGCCGCTGCCTCCGGCGCAGGCGGCCAGCGGCAGCACCGCTGCCAGTGCGATGCCGAGCACCGCGGTGCGGCGACGGTTGCTGCGTGTGTTCATAGCGTCCTCCTTGACGACGGCCATGCGGGTGAAAGGTACGACACGACAGTAGGGACGATTTCGATGTGTGTCAACAGTCAGTACTGAAATTCTATTCACTTTGAGACGATTCACCCGCTAGACTGCATTTCCATGCAGCGTTGCGAGAACTTTCAGCGCCGCCTAGTCTGACCCGCATCGGCCCGCGCTTGCCGCGATGCGGCGACGAGCACGAGACTGAGACGCCATTTCGGAAGGAACCGCCATGACCGCCACGACCGCGACCAGGGCCCACGCCCGGCTGCGACCCCTCGGCGCCGGGAGCGCACGGTGGGCGAGCGGCTTCTGGGGCGACGTCCACGATCGCACGCGCGACGTGACCATCCCGCAGATCTGGTCCTCCCTGAGCGATCCGGCCGTCAGCCCCGGCCTCGCGAACTTCCGCATCGCGGCCGGCCTCGAGTCCGGGGAGCACTCCGGCCCGCCGTTCATGGACGGCGACTTCTACAAGTGGCTCGAGGCCGCCGTCTCGCGCCTCGAGACGGACCCCGATCCCGAGCTCGCCGCCCGCATCGAGGAGATCGCCGCGCTCATCGCGTCGGTGCAGCGCGAGGACGGCTACCTCCACACCCCCACGGTCATCTCGTCCCGCAACCACGAGGACGTCATCGCCCTCGCCGACCGCTTCAACTTCGAGACGTACAACCTCGGCCACCTCATCACGGCCGGGGTGCGCCACTACGAGGTGACCGGGTCGACCACGCTGCTGGACGCCGCCCGCAAGGCGGCCTCGTTCCTCGAGGACCTCGCGACGAACAAGCCGCTCGAGCTCGCCCGCAGTGCGATCTGCCCGTCCCACTACATGGCGGTGGTCGACCTCTACCGGGCCACGGGCGACGAGCAGTACCTGCGGCTCTCCGAGGCGTTCATCCGCGTGCGCGACGACTTCGAGGGCGGCGACGACAACCAGGACCGCCTCCCGGTGCGCGAGCAGACCGTGGTCGCCGGGCATGCCGTTCGGGCGAACTACCTGTACGCGGGCCTGGCGGATCTGGTCGCCGAGACGGGCGACGACGAGCTCGAGGCTGTGCTCGAGCGACTGTGGCGCGACGTCGTCGACACGAAGCTCTACATCACGGGCGGTGCGGGCGCGCTCTACGACGGCGCCTCCCCCGACGGCTCGCCGTGGCAGAACCAGATCAGCCGCGTGCACCAGGCCTACGGCCGCGCCTACCAGCTTCCGCACACGACGGCGCACAACGAGTCGTGCGCGAACATCGGGCTGATCCTCTGGGGCGAGCGGATGCTGTCGCTCACGGCCGACGCGCAGTACGCCGACGTGATCGAGCAGGTGGCCTTCAACAGCCTGCTCTCCAGCATCAGCCTCGCCGGCTCGGAGTACTTCTACACGAACCCGCTGCGCCAGGTGCGGGACCTCCCCTACCCGCTGCGCCGGCCCGGCGACACCGCCATCCACCCCACGCCGCCCCCGCCGCCGTCGGACGAGCGCCTGCGCGAGCCCTACCTGTCGTGCTTCTGCTGCCCTCCGAACATCGCGCGCACCCTCGCCCGCTTCCACGAGCGCGCCGCGTCGCTCGGTGACGACGGCCTGTACGTCCACCTCTACGGCGGCGGTGTCGTCGATGTCACGACCGGCGACGGGCGCCGCCTGGCGCTGCGGGAGGACAGCGACTACCCCTGGTCGGAGCGGCTGACGTTCACGGTGACGGATGCCGCGGCCGGCGGCATCCCGCTCCGCCTGCGCATCCCCGGCTGGTCATCGGGCGCGACGCTCAGCGTGAACGGCGAACAGGTCACCGTGTCGGACCCCGGCACCTACACGCCCGTCGAGCGCGTCTGGCAGAAGGGCGACGTCGTCGAGCTGACCCTGCCGATGCCGGTGCGGGTGCTGCGCGCCCACCGGCTGGCGGAGGAGGCCACGAACCAGGTGGCGGTGCGGCGCGGACCCGTCGTGTACTGCGTCGAGTCCGCCGACCTCCCCGAGGGCGTCGTCCTCGAGCAGGTGGCCCTGCGCCGCGGGGCGACGTTCGAGCCGGTCGAGACCGAGATCACGGGTCGGCGCGTCGTCGCGCTCGACACCGAGGCCGTCATCCTTCCGGGCTCCGACGACGACGCCCTGTACGACGACCTCGCCGACACCGCCCTGCAGCAGGCGACGGTGCGACTCATCCCGTACTACGCGTGGGGCAACCGCGGCGCCGGCGAGATGTCGGTCTGGCTCCCGCTGGTCTGGTGACGCGCATGAACTCCCAGCACCCCGTCGGGGCGTCCGTCGTCGCGACGTACGTCATCGAGACCTCCCTCCCGCTCCAGCACGCGGCCGAAGTGCTCGCGGGCGAGCAGTCCACGGGCACCTTCGTGCGCGTGGAGCGCGAGTCCGACGACCTGCGCGCCCGGTTCGCCGCCCAGGTCGTCGGCATCGAGGAGCTGCCGCTCACCGGCGCCTCCCCCCTTCCCGGCGCGGTCGGCGATCCGGCGCTGCGCCGGCGGGCGCGGCTGCGGCTGCGGTTCCCGCTCGACAACTTCGGGCCGTCGCTGCCGAACCTCCTCGCGGCCGTCGCGGGCAACCTGTTCGAGATCAAGGAGCTGGCGGCGATCCGCCTGGTCGACCTCGAGCTGCCGCAGGCCTTCGCGGAGCGCTACCCCGGCCCGGCGTTCGGCGTCGAGGGCACCCGGCGGCTCGTCGGCCGCCCCGAGGGCGCGATGATCGGCACGATCGTGAAGCCCAGCATCGGTCTGGCCCCGGCGGAGCTCGCCGAGGTCGTGGCGGAGCTCGCCGAGTCGGGCATCGACTTCATCAAGGACGACGAGCTGCAGGGCAACGGCCCGAGCGCCCCGCTGGCCGAGCGCGTCGCCGCGGTCATGCCCGTGCTGGAGCGCTACGCCGACCGCCACGGCCGCAAGCCCATGTACGCGTTCAACATCACCGATGACATCGGCCGCCTCGAGGCCAATCACGACCTCGTCGTTGCCGCCGGGGGCACGTGCGTGATGGCGTGCATCAACCTCATCGGCCTTCCGGGACTGGAGTTCCTGCGCCGCCACAGCGGCGTGCCGATCCACGGGCACCGGGCCATGTTCGGCGCCTTCGGACGCTCGGAGCAGGTCGGGATAGGGTTCCGTGCATGGCAGAAGCTCGCGCGCCTGGCCGGCGCCGACCACCTGCACACCAACGGCATCAGCAACAAGTTCTACGAGACGGACGACCAGGTGCTCGACTCGATCGCCGCCGTGCGTGAGCCCCTCCTGGGGCTCACCCCGACGGTGCCCGTGCTGTCGTCGGGGCAGTGGGGCGGACTCGCGCACGCGACGTACGCCGCGGTGGGCACCACCGACCTCCTCGTGCTCGCCGGCGGCGGCATCCACGGTCATCCCGACGGCGCGGCCGCCGGCGTCGCGAGCATGCGCGATGCGTGGGCGTCGGCCGCACGCGGCGAGAGCGCCGACGACGCGTACGAGAGCTCCCCCGCGCTGCGCCGCGCCGCGGAGCTCTTCGGGCCCGTCCGTGCCTAGAGCCCGCGTCGCCTTCTACGGCGACGACTTCACCGGCAGCGTCGACGCGCTGCTGCAGTTCGCGCGGCGCGGCTGGACCGGTCGCCTGTTCACGCGGCTGCCGGATGCCGCGACCCTGCGCGCGGCGGCGGGCGACGTCGACGTGATCGGCGTGGCCGGCATCTCGCGCTCCCTTGCGCCGGCGGAGATGGACGACGAGCTCCGGCCCGTGTTCGCGGCGTTCGCCGAGCTCGAGCCGGACGTCGTGCAGTACAAGGCGTGCTCGACCGCGGACTCGGCGCCGCACGTCGGCAGCCTCGGCCGGGTGATCGAGCTCGCCCGAGAGGCATTCGGCGAGCGCCCGGTGCCGATGCTGTTCGCCCAGCCCGACTTCGGGCGCTACACCCTGTTCGGCCAGCACTTCGCGGCGGAGCGCGGCGTCGTCTATCGGCTCGACCGGCAGCCCACGATGTCGCAGCACCCCTCGACGCCGATGACGGAGGCCGACCTCGCCGCGCACATCGGGCGGCAGACGGACCTTCCGGTCGGCTCGATCCCGCTGGTCGCGTACGGCGACCTGGATGCGCTCCTGCGGCGGACGCCCGCCGCGGCCGTCGTCCTCGACGCCCTCACCGACGAGCACCTCGTCACGATCGGCGCGGCGCTCGGCACGCTGCCCGCGCCGGTGTTCGCGATCGGCTCGGGCGGGCTCTCGCACGGCGTCGCGGCGGCCGCCCCCGGCGATGCGCCGGAGCTTGAAGCGTCGTCGACGGCCTCGGGGCCGGTCCTCGTCGTGTCGGGCAGCCGCTCGGCGCAGACGCGCCGGCAGGCGGATGCCGCAGCCGCCGCGGGGTGGCTCGTGCGGCCTCTCCCCCTCGACGCTGCAGGCGTCGCCACAGCGCTGCCCGAGATCCTCCGGGCACTCGGCTCCGGCCGTGGCGTCGTGCTGACCTCCGACGACGCCGACACGGACGCCGCGGGGGGAGCGCCGCTGCTGCCGGCGATCGCGGAGGCCGCGGCATCCGTCATCTCGGCCGTCGCGCACGACGGCGCGTCCCGTCGCGTGATCGTGTGCGGCGGCGACACGTCGAGCCGCGTGACGCGCCTGCTCGGCGTCGAGTCCCTGTCGATCGCCGCGAACCCCTGGGGGAACGTCGTGCTGCTGCGCGCCCACGCCGGGGAGCCCGCGATCGACGGGCTCGAGCTGCTGCTCAAGGGCGGCCAGGTCGGGTCGGACTCGCTCTTCATCGACGTGGCGGCGCTCGGCCGCCGATAGCACGCCGGACCCGAGGCGGAGGGGTCGCGGACGGTAGCCGTATCGGAATGCCGGACGGTCTGTCATGCTTTCTCCCACCGCGATTGGAAGCTGTCGTGAAGCCGTCACAAGAGGTTTCTCCGCTAGCGCCCCTAGGGCCCTACCGACGCACGGTCGCGGGGGTGCTCGGCGGTCTGGTCGGGCTCGTCGCCCTCAGCGTGATCGCGGGCCTGCTGGCGGTCGCTCCGATCACGCCGGTGCTCGCGCTCTCGGGGCACGCGGCCAGCCGGGCGGTGTCGCTCTTCGACGGCATGCCGAGCTACCTCGCCATCGACCGGCTCATGCTGCCGACCACGATCTACGCCCGCGATCCCCAGAGCGGGAAGGACGTGGAGCTGACCTCGTTCTACGACCAGAACCGCGTTCCGGTCCGCTTCGACGAGGTCGCACCCGTCATGTACGACGCGATCCTGGCGTCGGAGGATCCCAGGTTCTACGAGCACGGCGGCATCGATCTGATCGGCACCACCCGCGCGCTGATCAGGAACGCCCAGGGCGGCAGCATCCAGGGCGGATCATCGATCAGCCAGCAGTACGTCAAGAACGTCCTCGTGCAGCGGTGCGAGCGCGACGCGGTCGCCACCGACCGGCAGACCCGCGACGAGGTGCTGCGGACGTGCTGGCTCGACGCCACGCGGGCCAGCGGAGTCGAGGGCTACGAGCGCAAGCTCCAGGAGATCCGCTACGCCGTCCAGCTCGAGCAGGAGTACTCCAAGAACGACATCCTGCTCGGCTACCTCAACATCGCGAACTTCGGCGGCACGACGTACGGCATCGAGGCCGCGGCCCGCTACTACTTCAGCACCACGGCGGCGCGGCTCCCGCTCGGTCAGGCGGCGACCCTCGCCGGCATCGTGCAGAACCCGAACACGTTCCGCATCGACCGGCCGGGGGGCTCGATCATCGGGTCCGACGGCACCACATACAACAAGGCCGCCGACGGCGCGATCGCCGACGTCACCCCCGGCACGCTCGCGGGCTTGGACTCGCTGCTGGCGGCGGGGACGATCACGCCGGAGCAGCACCTCGCGGCCGGTGACGCCTACAGCGCGACCAAGGGGCGGCAGCTCTACGTGCTCGACCGGATGCGCGAGGACGGCCGCATCACCGACGAGCAGTACGTCGCCGCCGCGATCGAGCCGATCGCGCCCGCGGTCCAGCCCGCACTCACCGGGTGCGCGGCGACGTCGGCGCCCTTCTTCTGCCAGTACGTCGTCAACACGCTGCGCTTCGACCCCGACTATGCGGAGGCGTTCGGCGAGACGGCGCTGCAGCGCCAGCAGTCGCTCACCCGCGAAGGACTCCACATCTACACGACGCTGGACTGGCAGCTGCAGAACGCGTCTCAGGACGCGATGCGCCGGTACGCGCCGGAGGCGGTGCCGGGCATGGCGTTCGGCGCCGCATCGGTCAGCATCGACGCGCCCTCCGGCCGGATCCTCGCTATCAGCCAGAACAACCGGTTCACCGAGGACGCGGACCTGGCCGCGACCGATCCGGTCTACACATCCCTCGTGTACGCCGGTGACGCGGTGCACGGCGTCTCGGACGGCTTCCCGACCGGGTCGACGTTCAAGCTCTTCACCCTCGTCGACTGGCTCGAGCAGGGCCACTCGCTGTTCGAGCCCGTCAACGGCACGCTGCGCGCGATCCCGCGCCTCCGGGACCGCTGCGAAGGCACCTGGATCAACCGCGAGAACCACGTCGTGCGCAACTTCGGCGGCGTGCGCGGCTACACCGGGACCCCGATGCAGTTCACGGCGCAGTCGCTGAACAGCGGCTTCCTCGGCATGGCCGAGAAGCTCGACCTCTGCGACATCGAGCAGGTCGCCGCACGGATGGGCGTCACCCGCGGCACCGGCGACCCGGTGGATCTCGACGGCGCCGCGTCGATCATCGGGACCAACAACATCGCGCCGGTCGCGCTGGCGGGCGCCTTCGCCACGGTGGCCAACAACGGCGTCTACTGCGTCCCGCGGGTCATCGAACGGGTGGTCAACGCCGAGGGCACCGAGCTGCCCGTGCCCGGCGACCGCTGCTCGCAGGCCATCAGCCCGGAGGTGGCGGCGGCGACGGCGTTCGCGCTGCAGGGCGTGATGGTGCCCGGCGGGACCGGTTCGGGCGGAAACCCCAACGACGGCACGCCACTGCTGGGCAAGACGGGCACGCACGAGCAGATCCAGACGTGGCTCGTCGAGTCCAGCACCCGCGTCACGACCGCGGTCTGGGTCGGCAACGCGATCGGGGAGGGCGACGTGTTCCGGGTGTGGCACGACGGACGCCCGCTGTCGCAGGCCCGCCTGCCCCTCGCGCGCGACATCCAGGCCACCGCGAATCAGCTGTATCCGGGTGCCGGCTTCGCCCCGCCGCCCGGGCAGCTGATCGGACGGCCGCCGGCGCGGGGCGGGGGCGGGGACGACTGACCGCGGACGGTCACGCGCCGATCCGGCCGAGGACGCCGCCGGCGCCTGGGAGCCGGCGGCTCACCGCGCGTGGAGCCGCACGCTCCAGGACGTGCGCTCGCGCGGGACGCGATACCGCGCCGGCAGCGCGGGACCCACGGATGCCGAGCCGAGGCCCTGCTGCGCGTGATCGATGTTGAGCCACACCCGTCCCGAGTCCACGAGCTGGTGCGGCTTGTCCGCGCGCTGCAGTGCGTGCGAGTCCCAGCGGCGGGCGGTGAAGTCGAACTGCGGCCGTCCGGTCACCACGAGCGACGGCATCCCGTCCCCGCCGATCTCGAGCCAGCGGGTCTGCACGTGGTTGCCGTTCTCCTGCGGCACGGGGTACGGCACCTGCAGGTCGTCGATGCTGCGGGAGTGACGGCCGACGCGCGAGCCCTCGAACGAATCCGCGTAGGTCTCACCCGGCCCCCTCCCGAACCACGTCGCGCGCTGCGCCTCGGGGGGCAGAGCGAACAGGAGCCCCAGCCGCGGCACCGGGATGTCGCGGTGCATGTAGGGGGTGTCCGCCCACGGACCGACGAAGTCGACGTCGGCCGTGAGCACCAGGGCGTCGCCCTCCGCTGCCCACGTCATCGTCCATTCGACGCCGTGCGGGTGCGTGCGCGGCGCCGTGCGCCCCCGCACCTGCAGTCGGCCGTCGGCGGCGACGACCTCGTCCACGCGGTGCAGCAGCCGGTGCAGCTGCGTCTTGCGCCACACCGCGGCCAGGTTGTTGAGCTCGCCCTGGCCATGGTCGTTCTCGGTCGGCGCGCGATGCAGGTCGAGGACCGGGCCGTCGATGTCGAGGTCGCCGAGCCGCGTCAGCCGCCCCGTCGTCGCGTCGAAGACGCCGGCCCCGACCTCGACCAGCCCCGCGGTCGCGCGGGAGGGACCACGCCGGGGACGGTCGGCGGCGGCAGCGGTCGACGCCGAATCGGCGTGATCGGTCGACGCCGGGCCGGCGTGGGGCTCCTCCGCGTCGAGCACCCGCTGACCCCACGCGACGACGTGGCCGGCCGGCGCCCACAGCTCGTCTGCGGCGAGCGCGGCCTCGACCGTCAGGACGACGTCGGCGACGGATGCCCCGCCCGCCGCCGCGCTCCGCTCCGGCGGTCGGGGCGCGCGGCCTGAGGCATCCGGAATCGCGATCTCGACGGCCTCGCCGGCCGCCACGAACGGGACGGGCAGCTCCCCCGCCGCGGCGACGACGCCGTCGGCCTCGACGCTCCAGCGGAAGACGAGGTCCGAGGTGTCGACCGCGTGACGCCGGTTGAGGAGGCTCACCGAGCGCTCCCCCACCCGGATCTCGACGGGTTCGTGGGCCTTGGCCAGCTCGACGAGGCCCGGCGTGGGCGTGCGGTCGCTGAACACCAGCCCGTGCAGGCTGAAGCGGCCGCCTCGCGGCTCGTAGTCCACGTCGTCGCCGTGCATCACGAACGGGATGCCGTCATCGGTCGTCGCGTGGAACCCGTGGTCGATCCACTCCCACACGAACGCACCGCACAGGCGGTCGTGCGCACGGATGATCCGCCAGTAGTCCTGCAGCGACCCGGGTCCGTTCCCCATCGCGTGCGCGTACTCGACGAGGAGGAACGGCAGCCTCCGGCGCCGCGCCTCGTCCGCCTCCGTGACGCCGTCAGGGAGCGGGGACGCCGCACCCTGCTCCCCCAGCACCATCCCGTGCATGCTGAGCCGTCCGCCGCGCGGCTCCTCGCGCCGCCCGATCTGCTCGAGAAGCTCCAGCGACGGGTACATCAGCGAGTAGAGGTCCGAGTCGCGGTAGCTCGGGTCCCGCTCGTACAGCACCGGACGCGACGGATCCCGCTCGTCGAGCCAGCGCCGCATGTCGGCGAAGGCGGCGCCGGTCATGCTCTCGTTCGCCAGCGACCACACCACCACGCTGGGACGGTTCTTGTCGCGCTCGACGGTCCGCCGGAGGCGGTCCATGAGCGCCTCACGCCACTCGGGGAGCGCGGGCGGGTTGCGGGCCCACCCCTCGTAGATGAAGCCGTGCGTCTCGAGGTCGACCTCGACGACGACCCACAGCCCGTATTCGTCGCACAGCCGGAGGAACTCCGGGTGCGGCGGGTAGTGGCTGGTGCGGACCGCGTCGATGTTCGCCCGCTTCATCATGACGATGTCCTGGACCATCGCATCGCGGTCCAGCGCGCGGCCGGTGAGAGGGTGATGCTCGTGCCGGTTCACACCGCGGAACGTCACCGGACGCCCGTTGGCGGTGAGGACGCCGTCGACGATCTCGACGCGCCGGAATCCGATGGCGAGCCCGACCGTCTCGCCGGCCGAGCGGAGCGTGCCGCGATACAGCCGGGGGCGGTCCGCGCTCCACGGCTCGACGGCGACGGTCGCGGTCTCACCGGCCGGCATGCGGATGCCGAGCTCGGGGATCTCGACCACCGCCGCGGTCGTGGCATCCACCCGCAGCGTGCCGAGGCCTGTCGACGCGTCGTAGTCGGCGTGCACGAAGTGGTCGTCGATCGCGTCATCGGGACGAGAGAGGAGCTCGACGTCGCGGAAGATGCCGGGCAGCCACCACATGTCCTGGTCTTCCAGGTACGTGCCCGCCGACCAGCGATGAACTCGCACGCACAGCACGTTGCGTCCCGCGCGCACCGGCGCCTCGAACTCGAACGGCAGACGGCTGCCGGTCGACCACCCCAGCTCCCGGCCGTTGAGCCACACCTTCGCGCACGAGTCCACGCCCTGGAACCGCAGCACCGCGCGGCCGAAGTGCTCGGGCACGTCGAACGTCACGCGGTAGTCGCCCGTCGGGTTCTCGGCCGGCATGCGCGGCGGATCGAGCGGGATGGGATAAGCCGTGTTCGTGTAGAGCGGTCCCTCCTCGGTGCCGAGCATGCGACGGGCGGGTCCGCCCGCGAGCGGCGTGAACTCCTCGAGCACCCAGTGGGCGGGGACCCGCATGCCGTCCCAGGCCGAGTCGTCGAAGTCCGTGTCGAGGAAGGCGTCGCCGGTGCCCTCGGCCGTGGGCGAGAGCCGGAAGCGCCACGTCCCGTTCAGGCGGAGCACGCGCGCGTCGGTCAGGGCATCGGCGCGGGGCCGGCGCCTGCCCGACCCGGGTGCCGTACTCTCCCAGTACCGCTCCCCGACGTCGGCACCCGTCGCCGCGTCGTGACCGCCGGAGACAGCCGTCGAAGATCCGCTATTCTGCATGTGCATCGGAGCTTGCATATCCATTCTTTCATGAATGTGATTGCAGTCTAGTCCAGCAAGGAGTTCCCATGGCAAGGACGGCGGCCCCGTCGACGCTTCCGCGCGCCCATGTGCCCGACGCCGTCATACGCGCCGTGACGGATGCCTCACGCATCCGCCGGCGCGCCATCGACCGCGTCGCCTACGCGAGCGACGCCTCGCACTTCCTCCTCACACCGCAGGCCGTCCTCATCGCCGCCGACGCCGCCGAGGTGGGCGCCGTCATGCGCGCGGCGAGCGCGAGCGGCTCGCGGCTGACCTTCCGTTCCGGCGGCACCAGCCTCTCGGGGCAGGCCTCGACGGACGGGCTCCTCGTCGACGTGCGGCAGCGCTTCCGGCGGATCGACGTGCTCGACGACGGCCGGCGCGTGCGGGTGCAGCCGGGCGCGACGGTGCGCCAGGTCAACGCGCGCCTCGCGCGCCACGGCCACCGGCTCGGGCCCGACCCGGCCAGCGAGCTGGCGTGCACGATCGGCGGGGTGGTCAACAACAACTCCAGCGGCATGGCGTGCGGCATCACCGAGAACACCTACCGCACGCTCGAGTCCCTCGTCTTCGTCCTGCCTTCGGGAACGGTGGTCGACTCCGCCGCCGCCGACGCCGACACCGCGCTGCGCGCGGCGGAGCCCGCGCTCGTCGACGGGCTGCTCCGGCTGCGGGAGCGCGTGGTGTCGAACCCGCGCTCGGTCGAGATCATCCGCAGGCAGTTCGCGATGAAGAACACGATGGGATACGGCGTCAACGCCTTCCTCGACTTCGAGACCCCCGCGCAGCTGCTCGCCCACCTCGTCGTGGGCAGCGAGGGGACGCTCGCGTTCGTCGCCGAGGCGACGTACCGCACGGTGCCGCTGCGCCCGCAGATCGCGACGGCCCTGACCGTGTTCCCCGATCTCGACGCGGCCACGCGCGCCCTCCCCGACCTCGTCGCCACCGGGGCCGTGACCCTCGAGCTGATGGATGCCACCTCCCTGCGCGTCGGCCAGTCGCTCGCGGGTGCCCCCCGGCAGATCCAGGGACTCTCCGTCCGCGACCAGGCCGCACTGCTGATCGAGTATCAGGCGGATGACGGCGAGGAGCTCGCCGACCTCGTCGCCCGCGGCGGGCGGGCGCTCGCGGCGCAGCCGCTCGAGGCCGCGGCCGCCTTCTCGTCCGACGCCGCGGAGCGCACGGCCGCCTGGAAGCTCCGCAAGGGCCTGTACGCCTCGGTGGCCGGCGCCCGGCCGAGCGGGACCACGGCACTCCTGGAGGACGTGGTGGTGCCCGTCGAGCGCCTCGCCGCCGCATGCGAGAGCCTGCAGACGCTCTTCGACCGCTACGACTACCGCGACAGCGTCATCTTCGGGCACGCGAAGGACGGCAACATCCACTTCCTCCTCACCGACCGCTTCGAGTCGTCCGAGCAGCTGTCGCGCTACACCGCCTTCACCGAGGACATGGTCGACCTCGTGCTCGAGGCGGGCGGCAACCTCAAGGCAGAGCACGGCACCGGGCGCGTGATGGCGCCGTACGTGCGGCGGCAGTACGGCGACGAGCTGTACGAGGTCATGCGCGAGCTGAAGCGGCTGTGCGACCCGGCCGGCATCCTCAACCCGGGTGTCATCATCGACGACGACCCCGACGCGCACCTGAAGAACATCAAGCTGGCCGATCCGATCGAGCCCGAGGCCGATCGCTGCGTCGAGTGCGGCTACTGCGAGCCGGTGTGTCCGAGCAAGGACCTGACGCTCACCCCGCGCCAGCGGATCGTCACGCGGCGAGCTATCGCCCGAGCCGAGGCATCCGGCGACGACGCCCTCGTGCGGGAGCTGGAACGCGACTACGACTACGCGGGGGTCGACACCTGCGCGGTGGACGGCATGTGCCAGACTGCGTGCCCCGTGCTCATCAACACGGGATCGCTCGTCAAGCGGCTGCGGCGGGAGAACGCCGGGCGCGTCGCGAGCACGGCATGGTCGGGCGCCGCCCGCTCCTGGGGCGCAGCCACGCGGGCCGCGAGCGCGGGCCTGACCCTCGCGGACAGGCTCCCCGGCGGACTGGTCACCGCGGCCACCGACGTCGCGCGCGCTGTGCTCGGCGCCGACGCCGTTCCGCGGTACACCGACGACCTGCCGCCGGGCGGCTCGCCCCGCTCCCGGCTCGGGTCCTCGATCGGCGCGCCGGACGCGGCCCCGGTCGCGGTCTTCCTCCCGGCCTGCGTCAACACCATGTTCGGGCCGGCCGGGGACGGCATCGGCGTGACCGAGGCCTTCCGTCGCCTCGCGGAACGCGCCGGCGTGCGGCTGGTGGTGCCCGACCGCGTCGACTCGTTGTGCTGCAGCACTCCGTGGACCTCGAAGGGCTACGCCGGCGGTCGCGCGGTGATCGCCGAGCGCGTGGTGACGGAGCTCGCTGCGACCTCCCGGGACGGCGAGCTGACGATCGTGACGGATGCCTCCAGCTGCACCGAGGGCTTCGTGCACCTGCTCGCCGACGCGGGCGTCGCGGGCGTCGTGGAGGACGCCGTGTCGTTCACCGAGCGGGTGCTGCTCCCGCGCCTGGGCCCGGTGACGCCGCGGGTCGGGACGCTGGCGCTTCATCCGACCTGCTCCTCGGCGCAGCTCGGCCTCGACCCGTCGCTGCGCCGGGTGGCCGAGGCCGTGGCCGCCGAGGTCGTCGTCCCCGACGCGTGGGGGTGCTGCGGGTTCGCGGGCGACCGCGGGATGGTGCACCCCGAGCTCACCGCGTCGGCCACCGCCGCCGAGGCCGCCGAAGTGCGCGCGCTGGGCGCCGACGCGCACGCGTCGTGCAACCGCACGTGCGAGCTGGGCCTCACGCGCGCGACCGGAGCGGACTACCGGCACGTGCTCGAACTGCTCGAGGAGGCCACCCGCCCGACGGCGGGATGACGAGGCGAACCTAGCCCGCCGTCGACTCCCTGACCACGAGCTCGGGCTGGAAGCGCACCGTGCGCTCGTGCGCGCCGCCGGCATCCTCCTGCTCCTTCAGGAGCAGGTCCACCGCGGTGTAGCCGATCAGGTGGGCGGGCTGGCGCACCGAGCTCAACGGCACGACCGTGGCCGAGGCGAAGTCGATGTCGTCGTAGCCGATGAGGGCGATGTCGCGCGGCACCTGGAGGTCGGACATCAGCGAGAAGGCCTGCAGCGCGCCGACGGCGAGCAGGTCGTTCGCGGTGAAGACGGCGTCCGGCCGCTCCTCGGCCGGCCGCGCGCGGAGCAGCTCACCCGCCTCGCGTCCCTGCAGGACGGTCAGCGCCGACATCTCGACCACTTCCAGCGTCGCGCCCTCGACCTCGGCGATGGCCCGGCGGGCGCCCTCGAGGCGGTCGGCGACCTGACGGATGGTGAGGGGACCGGCGATGTACGCGACGCGTCGCCGTCCGGTCGACAGCAGGTGCGAGACGGCGAGGTAGCCCCCCTCGACGTCGTCCACCGACACCGAGGCGAACCCGCGCTCGGCATCCTCGTGGTCGACGAGCACGACGGGGACGCCGCCGCTGCGGAGCCGGTCGAGGCGGTCGAGGTCACCGTGCACCGGCGTCAGGAGCACGCCGTTGACCCGCTGCTCGCGGAACAGCTCGAGATAGGCGTCCTCGCGGTCGGGGCGCTCGTCGCTGTTGCCCAGCAGCACGCTCATGCCGGACTCCGCCGCGCGGTCCTCGGCGCCGCGGGCCACCTCGGCGAAGAACGGGTTGCCCGCATCGAGCACGATGAGCGCGATGCTGCGGCTGCGTCCCGCCCGCAGCTGGCGTGCGGCGTCGTTGCGCACGAAGCCCAGTTCCTCGATCGCCTGCGTCACCCGCTCGACGGTCGACGGCGAGACCTTCTCGGGACGGTTGAGCACATTCGAGACCGTTCCGACGGAGACGGATGCCGCAGCCGCGACATCGCGCACGCTCACCACCATGGATCCCCCAGTGCTTCCTCTTGCTGTCCGCGAGTGTAGGGCACCGGCGCGCGGTGGCGCCCGAGGGGCCGCCGCGACGCCGTGCGCGGCGCCGGACGGCTCCCCCGGGCAGACGCCGGGTCAGGCATCCGCGTGCGCCTTCTCGCGCTGAGCCGACAGCGCGGCGAGGCGCTCGGCGATCTCCTGCTGCGTCTCGGGACCGGCGTGCATGAACAGCGCCTCTCCGAGCTCCCGCCGCGAGGACCACCGCGTGTGGGTCCGGAACGCGTGCGCCTTCTCGGGGTCCACCGCCTCCAGCACGCGGCCGACCGCCTCGTACGCCTCGAGGTCGTCGATGACGGCGGCGAGCGTCGAGTCCAGACCGATGCGGGATGCCGGCGCGGCGGGCGCGGCATCCGTCATCTCCCACTCGTGGGTGCCTGCACCCACCTCCAGCCGCCGGCCGTCGGGCAGGACGACCACGGCCGTCGTGTTCGGCGGCACGACAGCCTCGACGCGCAGGACGCCGTCGCCACGCGTCCAGCCGGCCCGCGCGGTCCCGTACGGCGTGAGGTGCTCGGCCCAGGCGTGGTCGAACTCCGCGAGCGGCTGCGGCTCGATGCGGATCCGCGCATAGCCGGGCGCGTCCGGCGCGAGCCCTGCGACCACCCGGTGCAGCCAGTCGCCGATCGCGCCGAGCGCGTAGTGGTTGAACGACGTCATCTCGCCCGGGTTGATGGAGCCGTCCGGCAGCATCGAGTCCCAGCGCTCCCAGATCGTCGTGGCGCCCATCGTCACCGGGTACAGCCACGAGGGGTTCTCGGTCTGCACCAGCAGGCGTCGCGCCGTCTCGAGATGGCCGGTGCGGGTGAGCGCGTCCTGGATGATGGGCGTGCCGACGAACCCGGTGCCGATGCGGTAGCCCGAGAGCCGCGTGAGCTCGGCGAGCCGCTCGCCCAGCTGCGCGTGCTGCTCGGGCGGGGCGATCTCGAAGACGATCGCCATCGCGTACGCGGTCTGGGCGTCCGACATCATGCGTCCGGCCGGCGTCACGTACTCGGCGAGGAACGCCGCGCGCACCTCCTCGGCGACCCGGGCGTAGTCACGCGCCTCCTCATCCCTCCCGAGCAGTGCCGCCGCGCGGGCGACGGCGTCCGCGGACCGGAAGAGGTAGGCCGAGGCGACGATGTCGGCGTCGGTCTTGGCGTTGGCGGGCAGGTGCGGCGGAGCATCGGGGTCGAGCCAGTCGCCGAACTGGAACATCCCCTCCCACAGGCGCCGGGGCCCAGCGAGCTCGATGAGCACGTCCGCCCAGCCCTTCATGCTGGAGTACTGGCGCTCGACGGTCGCGACATCGGCGTAGCGCTCGTGGAGCACCCACGGCACGATGGTGGCGGCATCCCCCCACGCGGCGGCGGGACGCGCGGCGCCGAGCGCGTTGGGCACGACGAACGGCACGACGCCGTCGACCTGCTCCAGCGCGAGGTCGCGCAGCCACGAGTCGAGGAAGCCGCGCACGTCGTAGAGGAACGACGCGGTCGGGGCGAACACCTGGATGT
Source organism: Microbacterium sp. CCNWLW41 (assembly GCF_037083505.1). Classification (NCBI taxonomy): domain Bacteria; kingdom Bacillati; phylum Actinomycetota; class Actinomycetes; order Micrococcales; family Microbacteriaceae; genus Microbacterium; species Microbacterium sp. CCNWLW41. The sequence continues at coordinate 1,121,822 of NZ_JBAOJP010000001.1, read as the reverse complement.
CGCCCGTCCAGCCCAGGCGCTCGTCGCGCTGCGGGCAGTCGGTCGGCAGGTACAGGAAGTTGCCGCGCAGGCCCCAGACGATGTTCTCGTGGAGCTGGTTGACGAGGGGGTGGGATGCCTCGAACCAGCCGGTGCGCTCCATGTCGCTGTGGATCACCACGGCCGTCACCGCGGACGGGTCGAAGTCGCCCGGCCAGCCGTCGACCTCGGCGTAGCGGAACCCGTGAAAGGTGAACTCGGGCTCCCACTCCTCCACGCCGGAGCCTGCCAGCGTGTAGTGGTCGGTGGCCGCCGCCGCGCGCAGCGGGCGCGTGCCCAGCTCGCCGTGCTCGAGCACTTCGGCGTGGCGCAGCGTGATCTCGGTGCCCGCCGGTCCCTCGACCCGGATGCGGAGGCGCCCGACGAGGTTCTGCCCGAAGTCCAGCACCGTCCTGCCGCTGGGCGTCGTGATCACCTCCTGCACCGTCAGCTCGTCGAGCCGGCGCACGAACGGCGACACCCGCGCCTCCGGCGTGCGGATCGCCTCGAGCTCTGCGGCCGGACTCCACGCGGACGCGTCGTAGCCGGGCTGCGCGAAGCCGCGGCCGTCGGCGTCGACGAGCGCGCGGCGTGCGTCGTGGTCCTCCCCGGCATACAGGCCGCTCGCCGTGATGGGCCCTGTCGACGCCTGCCACGAGGCATCCGTCGTCACCCACTCGGACGACCCGTCCGCGTACTCGATGAGCAGCTGACCGGCGAAGCGGGGCTGCTCGGCGTAGAGCGGCCGGGCGTTCTCGCGGAAGCCGTAGCGCTCGGTCGCCCACGCGCCCGCGAGCCGCACACCGATGGCGTTGCGCCCCTCGGCGAGGAGCGCCGTGACGTCGGTCGTCTCGTGGATGGTGCGGTGCTGGTACGGCGTCCAGCCGGGCTTCATCACCTGGTCGTCGACGTCGGTCCCGTCGATCGCCACCTGGTACACCCCGACGGCCGTCGCGTACAGGGTCGCGCGGGCGACGGGTCCGGTGACGTCGAACTCGGCGCGCAGGCAGACCGGCTGCGCCGTCTGCGACGGGGAGGCCAGCCCGATCGCCGTCGCCTGCCACTCGCCCTCGCCGAGGAAGCCGGCGAACACGCGCCGCGGCGCGCTCCACGGGCCCGTCACGCCGTCCTCGCCGGTGACCCGCACGCGGAGCGTCGCCTCCTCGCGCGGCGCGAGCGGGGCGAACGGCCACGCCACGCGCGTGGACATACGTCCCTCGATGCGGTGCTGCGACGCCTCGGCACCGCGGGTGATCTCGACGTCGGCCGACGCCTGGAGCCAGCCTGGGGCGTCGGTGTCGGTGCGCCAGCCGATCTCGGGCGCGGGCGACGCGACGACGTCGCTGCGGTACGGCGCGTCGATGACGATGTGGGGAACGGGGCTGCTCATGGCACTCCTCGGGGTTGTCGGCAGTGGGGCGGGGTCGGTGTGGGGGGTGTCAGGCGGGCACGACGGCGACCGGATGCGCGATCGCCGGGGCCGTGACGCGGATGCGGTGCATGCCGTGGCCGAGCTCGGCCGGCGCCGGGGCGTCGTCCACCGTCGCGGTCGACGCGGCCGTGACCGGAAGGTCCAGCAGGGCGCGGGAGCCGAACGGCACCTCGAGGGTCGCCTCGAAGACGTCGCCCTCGACGCGCCATCGGATGGCGAGGCGCCCCTGCGGCGTCTCGATCGACGCCGCAGCCCGGTCGAGACCGTCGGCCGGCCGCGGCGCGACGTGCACCGTGCGGTAGCCCGGGTCGTCGGCGTCGGGCGCGAGGCCGGCGACCGTGCGGTACACCCAGTCGATCATCGCGCCGTACGCGTAGTGGTTGAACGAGAGCATGCCGGTGTCCGCCTCCGACGCGTCCTCGGTGGGCAGGGCGTCCATCGCGCCGGAGTGGATGCTGCCGTCGGGCAGGATCGCATCCCACCGCTCCCACACCGTCGTCGCGCCGCGATCGACCTGGTAGAGCCACGACGGCGCCTCACGGCGGAGGACCATGGTGTACGCCTCGTCGAGGTGCCCGCTGTGCGAGAGCGCGAACAGCACCAGCGGCGTCCCGAGGAAGCCGGTCGCGATGCGGCCGTGCTCGCGGCGGACGTTCTCGGCGAGCCCCGCCGCGATCTCGGTGCGACGCGCGGCCGGCGCGAGGCCGAACTGGAGGGCGATCGCGGCCCCGCTCTGGGTGAGGACGGCGTCCTCGCCCCAGCGCTCGAACGTCGCCGCGGCGACGCGGTCGGCCAGCTCGTCGTACCGGGCGGCACCGTCCTCGTCGCCGAGGATCCGCTCGGCGCGCGCGAGCAGGCGGGCGGAGCGGGCGTAGAACGCGTTCGAGACGAAGTCGCTCGACACCTTCGCCTCCCACGGCCGGTCCCCGGGCGCGTCCGGATCGAGCCAGTCGCCGAACTGGAAGTCGCCGGGCGCCAGCACGACGTCGTCGCCGGCCCGCCGGCGCAGGTGCTCGACCCATCGGCGCATGCTGTCGCGCTGGCGCTCGAGCACCTCGGTCGAGCCGTACGACTCGTACACCGCGAACGGCACGATGGTGGCGGCATCCGCCCATCCGGCCCGTCCCATGTTGGGCGTCTGCAGGCCGCCCATCAGCATGTCCTGCGGGCGGATGATGTCGGGGACGACGGCGGGCACGCCACCGTCGTCGGTCTGATCGATCTCGAGGTCGCGCAGCCACGAGAGCCAGAACGCCTGGGTGTCCAGCAGCGTGCTCGCCGTCGCCGCGAACGCCTGGGCGTCCCCGGTCCAGCCGAGCCGCTCGTCGCGCTGCGGGCAGTCGGTGGGCACCGAGACGAAGTTGTCCCGCTGCGACCAGTACACGTTCGAGTGGAACCGGTCGAGGGCCTCGTGCGAGCACTGGAACGAGCTGCGCACGGCGAGGTCGCTCGAGATCGCGACGGCGGTCGCCGAGACGACCTCCGCGCCCTCGACGTCGGCGTAGCGGAACCCGTGGAACGTGAACGCCGGCTCGAGCACCTGCTCGCCGTCGCGGTCGAGCGTGTAGACGTCGGTGGCCTTGGCCGACCGCAGCGCCTTCAGGTGCAGGTCCCCCGAAGGCTCGAGCACCTCGGCGTGACGCACGGTCACGACGTCGCCGGCGCGGCCGCGCACCACCAGCCGGACCCAGCCGGAGATGTTCTGCCCGCCGTCCAGCCGCGCGCGGCCGTCGTGCCCGGCGACCGACATCGGCAGCTCGGCGACGGTGCGCACGGGCGGCGCCGAGCGAGGCTCGAACCGGCCGGGGTCGATCTCGACGACGGATGCCGCCACCCAGCCGTCGCCCCGGTAGCCCGGCTCGTGCATGCGGGGGTCGTGGCGGCGCAGGTCGGTCACGGTGCCGTCGTAGATGCTCGCGCTGCGCAGCGCGCCGAAACCGGCCCGCCACGACGCATCCGTCTTCGCGACGATCGCACCGTCGGCCTCGAGCTGGGCGAGCGCGCCGGTGCGGTCGCCGTAGATCGCCTGCCGCCGCGCGAAGCCGAAGCTGCCGCGGTACCAGCCGTCGGCGACGGCGAGGACGATCACGTTGACGCCCTCGTGCAGCAGCCCGGTGACATCGAGCGTGTCGACGAGGATGCGCTCCTGGTAGGACGTCCACCCCGGCGTGAGGTGGGCGTCGGTCGCGCGCACGCCGTTGATCCAGGCGTCGACGAGGCCGAGGGCGCTCAGGCGCAGCCGCGCCGCCGACGGGACGCGCTTGAGCGCGAACTCCGTGCGCAGCAGCGGGACGGGGCCGTCCGCCGGGCCGTCGGCGCCGATGACGGATGCCTCCAGATCGGGGCCGTCCACGCCCGCCTCGACGACGAGCGGCTCGCTCCAGTCGGACCAGCCGTTGGTGGTCGCCAGGCGCACCGCGAAGGCCGCGCGCTCCCCGGGCGCGAGTTCGCCGGCCACGTGCACGCCCACGGTCCGCGCATCGGCCACCGGCTCCGCGGCGGCGAGCGCGGCACCCTCCCGGCCCTGCGAGAGCTGATATCCGACGATGCGGGCGCGGGGGTCGTCGGTCTCGGCGCGCCAGCTGAGGCGCAGGCCGCGGCGGGGAACCCCGAGCAGGGCGTCACCGTGCTGGGTGCGGAGGCCGACCACGCGGGTCGCAGCGTCGAGCGCGTCGGCGGGGGGAAGAGCCGTCATGGCCGGATCCTTTCGGCGGGCGGCAGCGTCGCGGCCCGCGGGACCATCGTGAAACGATTCAGGGTTGGATGTCAACCAAAGTGTAGACCGTTACACGATCGTGACTGAACGTTTCAAACCCGCTGTTGACCCCGGCGCGGATGGGCCGTAGCTTACGAGAGTTGAATGGTTTCAATGTCGGATGGCATGGGACTCCATCCGACGAAGCACCAGGGAATCCGGCAGCGTGGGCGGATCATCCGCTCGGCTTTACAAGGAGGTAAAGATGAAGAGCTCCCCGACCAGGAGAGTGCTCGTCGCAGGCGCGGGCATCGTGGCACTGGCCGTTCCGTTGGCGGCGTGCAGCGCCGGTGGCGGCGGATCCGAGGACGGCACGGTCGAGATCACGTACCTGACGCAGAACGCCGAGGCGAACGTCGCCGCGGCCGAGGCGCTCATCGAGGCGTTCGAGGAGGAGAACCCCGACATCTCGGTGCGCCTCGAGACGCAGCCGGCGGGCACCGAGGGCGACAACCTGATGAAGACGAAGCTCGCCACCGGCGAGATGGAGGACGTCTTCCACTACAACTCGGGCTCGCTGTTCCAGGCGCTCAACCCCGACCAGAACCTCGTGCCGCTCGACGACCAGGACTGGACCGGCGACCTCATCGACACGATGACCGCCGTGGTCTCCACCGACAACGGCGTCTACGGCGCGCCGTGGGGCGCCACCCAGGCCGGCGCCGTGGTCTACAACAAGGCGATCTACGCCGACCTCGGCCTCGAGGTGCCCACGACGTGGGACGAGTTCGCCGCGAACAACGAGGCGATCAAGGCGGCCGGCATCGCCCCCGTCATCCAGACCTACGGCGACACCTGGACGAGCCAGCTCTTCGTGCTCGGCGACTTCGGCAACGTCCTCGCGCAGGACCCCGACTGGGCCGAGGAGTACACCGCGGGCAACCGCAAGTACGTCGACGAGCCGGGCATCCAGGGCTTCGCGAACCAGCAGGCCGGCTTCGACGCCGGATGGTGGAACGAGGACTTCGGGTCGGCATTGTTCGACGACGGCGCCCGCATGGTCGCCACCGGCGAGGGCGCGCACTACCCGATCCTCACCGGCATCGTCTCGACGATCTCGCAGAACAACCCCGACGAGCTCGAGGACGTCGGCGTCTTCCCGCTGCCCGCCCAGGACGCGGCCGACACCAAGCTCACGGTGTGGCTGCCGAACGCGATCTACATCCCGAAGACGACCGAGGGCGACAAGCTCGAGGCGGCGAAGAAGTTCGTCGCGTTCACCCAGACCGAGGCCGGCTGCGAGGTGCAGAACACCGCGATGGTGCCCAGCGGGCCGTACGCGAACGCCTGCGAGCTTCCCGGCGACGTGCCCGGGCTGCTGAAGGACATGCAGGTCTACTTCGACGAGGGCAACACCAACCCGGCGCTGGAGTTCCTGTCGCCCATCAAGGGACCGAACCTCGAGAACATCACCGTCCAGGTGGGCTCGGGCATCAGCACGGCCGAGGACGGCGCCGCCCTGTACGACGAGGATGTCGTCAAGCAGGCGCAGCAGCTCGGCCTCGAAGGCTGGTGAGCCGGCAGCGGATCTGAACAGCATCCGATTCGGGGGTCGCGTCGTCCGCGGCGCGGCCCCCTCCCCACATCAATGGAGATGACATGACGACGCTCGCACCCGCCCCACCGCAGACCGCCGCTCCCCCGCCACGCAGACGGCGGACGATCGGGAGCATGTACCCGCTCTGGTTCTACGTGCCGGCCGGGATCCTCTTCATCGTCCTGTTCGCCGTCCCGACGTTCGCGTCCTTCTACTTCAGCCTCACCCGCTGGTCGCTGTTCGACGTCGAGTTCATCGGGTTCGACAACTTCGTGACGTTCTTCACGGAGCCGATGCTCTACCAGAGCCTCATCAACACGTTCATCTACGGCTTCATCACGTCCGGGCTCAAGGTGGTCCTCGGGCTCGCACTGGCCCTGCTGCTGACCGGCTCGATCCTCGGGCGCGGCTACCTCCGGGCGACGATCTTCTTCCCCGTGCTGGTCTCGACGATCGGCGTCGGCATCACGTTCAAGGTGCTCATGGACCCGTTCGACGGGCTCATCAACGAGACCCTCGCGATCTTCGGCATCCAGGGTCCCGCCTGGCTCACCGACCCGTCCCTCGCCCTCTACTCCGTCGCGCTGGTGGATGTCTGGCAGGGCGTCGGCATCGCCACCCTCATCTACATCGCGGGCATCGTCGCGATCCCGCAGGAGTACTTCGAGGCCGCCCGCGTGGACGGCGCCGGCGCCTGGAAGGTGTTCCGCAACATCACCCTCCCCCTCGTCACCCCGGCGACCGGCACCGTCGTGCTGCTGTCCCTCATCGGCGGGCTCCGCTCGTTCGAGCTCATCTGGGCGATGACCAGGGGCGGTCCCGGGTTCTCGAGCGACGTCATCGCGTCGGTCATCTACAAGCAGTACCAGGCGGGCTTCTACGGCCTGTCGACGGCGGGCAACGTGGTGCTCTTCGTCATCGTCACGGCCATCGTCGTGCCGATCTTCTGGGCCATCAACCGTCGGCAGGTGGAATCATGACCGTCACGCGCACCATCACGACCGCGGACTCGCGCTCTGCGCGCCGACTGCCCCGCGAGGACCGCCGCCCGCTGACGCTGCGCAAGTTCCTCCGCAAGTACGTCGTCGGCGTCATCGCGATCATCCTGTCGATCATCGTCTTCATCGTGCCGTTCGCGTTCATCTTCCTGACCGCGGCGAAGAACCCCCAGGAGGCGTCGCTCTTCGAGTTCACGCTGCCGCAGGAGGGCTGGTACCTGTGGGAGAACTTCCTCACGGTGCTGCAGACGCGGGACTACATCATCCTGCGCGCGTTCTGGAACAGCACGGTGCTGACCGTCGTGAGCGTGGCGATCATGGTGATCTTCTCGGCCGCCGTCGGGTACGTGCTGCAGCGCCGCAAGTCGCGGTGGAACGGCATCGTCTACTTCTTCGTGTTCGCGGGCCTCATCGTCCCGCCCGCCGTGGTGCCCACCATCTGGGTGCTGCAGGGGATCGGCCTGTTCAAGACCATGCCCGGAATGATCCTCATCGAGGCGGCCTTCGGCCTGTCGTTCTGCATCCTGCTGTTCCGCGCCTTCGTCGCGACGATCCCGCGCGAGCTGGATGAGGCGGCGATCATCGACGGCGCAGGACCCATGCGGCTGTTCTTCTCGGTCGTGATGCCGCTGCTGAAGCCGGTCATGGTGACGATCATCGTGGTGCAGGCGGTGCGCGTGTTCAACGACTTCACCGGGCCGCTGTACTTCCTGCCCGGCGACGCGAACGCGACGGTCCAGCTGACGCTCTACAACTTCCAGAGCCAGAACCTCAGCCAGTGGAACCTGCTGTTCATGGACATCCTGCTCATCACCATCCCGCCGCTGATCATGTACATCTTCTTCAACCGGCAGATCGTCGCAGGCTTGACCAGCGGAGCGGTCAAGGGGTGATGCGGCGTGGTGTCACCAGAACTCCGCGGGCACGGTCCCGCGGAGCCAGGCGAGTTCGTTGTCGCGGATGAAGGTCGACAGCGTCTCGTCGGGGGTGAGGTCGCCCGCCAGCCACTCATCGAGGATGCGGAGCAGCTCGCGGCCGGAGTCCGTGTCGGGGTCGTCCACGACACGGCTCCACGCCTCGACGAAGCCGTCGGGCGTGTCGACGGTCAGCATCAGCTTCGAGACATACTTCGGTCCGGGCAGCATCACGTGGTTCGCTGCGAGCGCCGCCCGCGCCGCAGCCAGGGCGAGATGCAGTCCGGCGTGGCGGCGGAGGAATCCGTCGCCACGCTCGACCGCCTGGCGCAGGAAGTAGCCGCCGTAGAGGCGCGCCTGCGCCACGTGGGAGCGGATGCGCTCCTCCCAGACGTCGTCGGGGAGCACCGGGATGCGGGCGACCGTGTCGGCCAGCCCGTCCAGCTCGCTCCACGCCACGCGCGCGCCGACGAAGGAGGCGCGGGTGGGGTCGTCGGCCCGCTCGATCGCCGTCTGGAGGTACGTCGTGCTGACGAGCTTGATGTCGATGTACGAGCCGGGATAGTCCAGATCCCGTCGCTCGACCCAGGCGTACCGGCCGCGCGCGGTCTCGGCGGCGAAGCGCTCGTCGTCCACCACCAGGTACACGTCGACGTCCGAGTCCTCGCGCTCCCGGCCCCGGGCCACCGAGCCGACGAGCACCACGCCGAGCACGCCCGGCTCGTCGCGTACCGAATCCACGTAGGCGGCGAGCGCCCGCTCCTGTTGCTCCACTCGTGCTCCTTCGCATCGAATCCCTCCCCACGCTATCGACACATCCGGCGTCCTCGCGTAGCATGCGACGGGAAGCGCTTTCCCAGTTGCGGAAAACGTTTCGGACCTTTATCGTTGAAACGATTCATACCGCGGGCGATCCCATCGAGGGGATCGGCCGACCGCAGAGGAGCCCCACACTCATGACGAGCCCGACCGCGACGAAGCGCGTCTGCTTCCAGCTGCAGGTGCGACCGGAGCTGCTGGACGAGTACATCGCCCGGCACACGCCGGTGTGGCCCGAGATGCTCGAGGAGATCGCGGCGGCCGGCCGGCGCAACTACTCACTGTTCCTCGGCGAGGGCGGCCGGCTCATCGGCTACTACGAGACCGATGACGACGAGGCCGCCCAGGCCTACCTGGCGCAGTCCGAGGTGGCCGCGCGGTGGGAGGCCGAGATGGGCCGCTTCTTCACGGGCCTCGACGGACGCCCCGACCAGTCGGCGACGCCCCTCACCGAGGTTTTCAACCTGCACGACCAGCTCACCGCCGCCCGGGGTGCGGCGAGCGAGAGGCTCCAGACGGACCCCGCCCACGAAGAAGGCACCGCATCATGACGACGACGCTGTCACCTGACATCCTGTCCGCGCTCGAAGGCCAGGCCATCGAGCTGCCCAGCTGGGCGTTCGGCAACTCCGGCACGCGGTTCCGCGTGTTCACGACGCCCGGGACGCCCCGCGACCCGTACGAGAAGATCGCCGACGCCGCCCAGGTCAACGCCTACACCAAGCTCGCGCCGAGCGTCGCCCTGCACATCCCGTGGGACAAGGTCGACGACTATGCAGACCTGCGCCGCCACGGCGAGGACCTCGGCGTGAGCCTCGGCACGATCAACTCGAACACCTTCCAGGACGAGGACTACAAGTTCGGGGCGCTCACGCACCACGACGACCGCATCCGCCGGAAGGCGATCGACCACCACCTCGAGTGCATCGACATCATGAACGAGACGGGGTCGCGGGACCTCAAGATCTGGCTCGCCGAAGGCTCGAACTACCCGGGCCAGGGTGACATGCGCGCCCGCCAGGACCGCCTGCAGGACTCGCTGCAGCAGATCTACGACCGCCTGTCGGACGAGCAGCGCCTGGTGCTCGAGTACAAGTTCTTCGAGCCGGCGTTCTATCACACCGACGTTCCGGACTGGGGCACCTCGTACGCACAGGTCGCAAGCCTCGGCGACAAGGCGATGGTCTGCCTCGACACCGGCCACCACGCGCCCGGGACGAACATCGAGTTCATCGTGATGCAGCTGCTGCGCCTCGGCAAGCTGGGCTCGTTCGACTTCAACTCGCGCTTCTACGCCGACGACGACCTCATCGTGGGCGCCGCCGACCCGTTCCAGCTGTTCCGCATCATCTTCGAGGTGGTGCGCGGCGGCGGCCTGAACAACCCCGACGTGGCCTTCATGCTCGACCAGTGCCACAACGTCGAGGACAAGATCCCCGGCCAGATCCGCTCGGTGCTCAACGTCCAGGAGATGACGGCGCGCGCCCTCCTCGTCGACCGCGACGCCCTCGCCGCGGCGCAGCAGGCGAACGACGTCCTCGCGGCCAACGCCGTGTTCATGGACGCGTTCTACACCGACGTGCGGCCGGCGCTCGCCCAGTGGCGCGAGTCGCGCGGGCTCGCCGCCGACCCGATGGCCGCGTACGCGGCATCCGGCTACCAGCAGCAGATCGCCGCGGACCGCGTCGGCGGCACGCAGGCCGGCTGGGGAGCCTGACCGCACCAGACCCACCGGGGGTGTGGGATGCCGATCCTCGCGCCCCCGGTGCACCACCCGATCCCGGCGCCGACGCCGGGAGCAGATCCCGAAGGATGCAGATGAGCGAGCCCTACTCCGCCGCCGATGGACTCGTGCGCGTATACCCGGCGCGCGAGCCGAACGGCTCCGGCCTGGTGTGGGCGCACGGCGGCGGATTCGCCTTCGGCGACCTCGACATGCCCGAGTCCGACTGGGTCGCGCGCAGTCTCGCCGCGCGCGGCACCACCGTGGTGTCGGTGGACTACCGACTGGCTCCGGTGCCCGAGGGGTGGCGGCCCACTGAGCCCGCGCGCCCGGGGCACCACTACCCCGCGGGCTCCGACGACATGCTCGCGGCCTGGTCGTGGGTCGTCCAGACCGCCGACCGGCTGCGCATCGCACGCGACCGCATCGCGATCGGCGGCACGAGCGCCGGCGGCAACCTCGCGGCGGGGGCGACGCTGCGCCTCATCGAGCGGCGGGCGCAGGCGATGCCCGCCCTGGTGCTGCTGGCGTACCCGACCCTGCTGGCAGTGCAGCCCGCGCCGGATGCGGCGCTGCGCGCGGCGCTCGATGCCCGTCCGGACGCCGACCGGTTCGGCCCCGACGCCGTCCTCGGCATGTACGAGAACTACCTCGGCGGCCCGGTCGACCGCGCGCCGCTGGGCGCGATCCCCGGCCTCGCCCGACCCGTCGACCTGGCGCAGTTCCCGCCGACGCTGATGGTCAACGGCGACGTCGACGAGCTCCGCGTGTCGGGTGAGGCGTTCGCCGCGTCACTGCGCGCCGCCGGACGCCCCGTCGACGTCGTCACCGAGCTCGGCACCGAGCACGGCCACCTCAACCGGCCGCATGAGCCGGCGGCTTCCGTCACGATCGACCGCTTCGCCGCCCGCCTCGCCGCCCTCCCGGCAGGCGCCCCCACCTCCACCCCCTCCGTTCAGCCGTCGCAGGCGCACGCCGAATCAGCCCCGAGCCGGGCATAGCCGACGAACGAACCCCCGAACCGCACGCGCAGAAGGAACCGCATCATGACCAACCAGGCCGTCACCGACCTCATCACCCGGTCCAATCGCCTCGGCGCCGACCCGAAGAACACCAACTACGCCGGCGGCAACACGTCGGCCAAGGGCACCGAGACCGATCCGGTCACCGGCGAGCCCGTCGAGCTGCTGTGGGTCAAGGGCTCCGGCGGCGACCTCGGCACGCTGAAGGAGTCGGGCCTGGCGGTGCTGCGTCTGGACCGCATGCGCGCACTGGTCGACGTCTATCCCGGTGTCGACCGCGAGGACGAGATGGTCGCCGCGTTCGACTACTGCCTGCACGGCAAGGGCGGCGCCGCGCCGTCGATCGACACCGCCATGCACGGCCTCGTCGACGCCGCGCACGTGGACCACCTGCACCCCGACTCCGGCATCGCGATCGCGACCGCGGCCGACGGCGAGCAGCTCACCGCCGAGATCTTCGGCGACAAGGTCGTGTGGGTGCCGTGGCGTCGCCCGGGCTTCCAGCTGGGCCTGGACATCGCCGACATCAAGGCGAAGAACCCGCAGGCGATCGGCACGATCCTCGGCGGCCACGGCATCACCGCGTGGGGCGACACGTCCGACGAGGCCGAGCAGAACTCGCTGTGGATCATCGAGACCGCCGCGGCCTACATCGCGAGCAACGGCAAGGCCGACCCCTTCGGCGGCGTTCGCGCGGGCTTCGAGGCACTCCCCGAGACCGAGCGCCGTGCCAAGGCCGCCGCGCTGGCGCCGACCATCCGCGGCCTGGCGTCGACCGACAAGCCGATGGTGGGCCACTTCACCGACTCCGACGTCGTGCTGGACTTCCTCGCCTCCGAGCGCGCGCCCGAGCTGGCGGCGCTCGGCACCAGCTGCCCCGACCACTTCCTGCGCACCAAGGTCAAGCCGCTCATCCTCGACCTGCCGGCCGACGCGAGCGTGGAGGACTCCATCGCGCGCCTGCAGGAGCTGCACGAGGCGTACCGCGCCGACTACCAGGCGTACTACGACGCGCACGCCACCGCCGAGTCCCCCGCGATCCGCGGCGCCGACCCGCTCATCGTGCTGGTGCCCGGCGTCGGCATGTTCTCGTACGGCGCCAACAAGCAGACCGCCCGCGTCGCCGGCGAGTTCTACGTCAACGCGATCAACGTCATGCGCGGCGCCGAGGCGCTGTCGACGTACTCCCCGATCTCGGACGCCGAGAAGTTCCGCATCGAGTACTGGGCGCTCGAAGAGGCGAAGCTGCAGCGGATGCCCAAGCCCAAGACGCACCAGGGCCGCATCGCGCTCGTCACGGGCGCGGCATCCGGCATCGGCAAGGCCATCGCGACCCGCCTCGCCGCCGAGGGCGCGTGCGTCGTGATCGCCGACCTCGACCTCGGGAAGGCGCAGGCCGCCGCGGCCGAGCTCGGCAACGCGGATGTCGCCATCGGCGTGGCCGCGAACGTCGCCGACGCCGACGCGATCCAGGCCGCCTTCGATGCCGCCGTGCTCGCGTTCGGCGGCGTCGACCTCGTCGTCAACAACGCCGGGCTGTCGCTGTCCAAGCCGCTGCTGGAGACCACCGAGAAGGACTGGGACCTGCAGCACGACGTGATGGCCAAGGGCTCGTTCCTGGTGTCGAAGGCTGCGGCGAAGATCCTCATCGAGCAGAAGCTCGGCGGCGACGTGATCTACATCTCGTCGAAGAACTCCGTCTTCGCGGGCCCCAACAACATCGCGTACTCCGCGACCAAGGCCGACCAGGCCCACCAGGTGCGCCTGCTCGCGGTCGAGCTCGGCGAGCACGGCGTGCGCGTGAACGGCATCAACCCCGACGGCGTCGTGCGCGGCTCGGGCATCTTCGCCTCCGGCTGGGGCGCCAACCGCGCCGCGACCTACGGCGTGAAGGAAGAGGACCTCGGCCAGTTCTACGCCAACCGCACGATCCTCAAGCGCGAGGTCGTGCCCGAGAACGTCGCCGACGCCGTCTACGTGCTGACCGGTCCCGAGCTCTCGCGCACCACCGGTCTGCACATCCCGGTCGACTCCGGCGTGGCCGCCGCGTTCCTCCGATGACCGCCGCGAGGGCGCGCCGAGATGCCGCGATCTCGTCGACCGACCACGCTGTCGGCGCCGAGGACGTGGTCGCTCGCCGAGGACGGGCGATCTCGACGGCCGACGGCGTTCCTGCGAGCCGGAGCCCGCGGTGACCGGCGGGGTGGTCGCGGCCGTCGACCTCGGCGCGACGAGCGGTCGCGTCATGCTCGGGCACGTGGAGGACGGGATGCTGCGCCTCGAGCAGGTCGCCCGCTTCCCGAACGGTCCCGTGCCCGGCCCCGACGGCGGGCTGCACTGGGACTTCACGGCGCTGTACCGCCACATCCTCGACGGGCTCGCCGAGGCGTTCCGGCGCGAGCCGGGCATCGCCAGCATCGGCATCGACTCGTGGGCGGTCGACTACGGGCTCGTGCACGGCGGGGAGCTGCTCGGCGAGCCGTTCCACTACCGCGACGAGCGCACCGCCCGCGGGGTCGAGCTCGTCCACCGCGAGGCGCCGTTCGACGAGCTCTACCGCCGCAACGGCCTGCAGTTCCTCCCCTTCAACACGCTGTACCAGTACGCCGTCGAGCCCGCGCTGGCCGACGCCGAGGCCTCGCTGCTCATCCCGGACCTCGTCGCGTTCCTCCTCACCGGGACCCGCGTGGCCGAGCGCACGAACGCCTCGACCACCGGGCTGGTCGACGTCCGCACCGGCGGGTGGGACGTCGAGCTGGCTGGACGCCTGGGGATCCCGGCATCCGTCCTGCCCCCTCTCGTCGACCCCGGCGCGGTGCTGGGCACCCTCCACGGTGAGGCGCGCCAGCGCGTCGGCGCACCCCTCGAGGTCATCGCGGTCGGCTCGCACGACACCGCCTCTGCGGTGGTCGCCGTGCCGCTCAGCACGCCCGACGCGGCCTACATCTCGTGCGGCACGTGGGGCCTGGTCGGCGTGGAGCTCGACGAGCCGGTCGTGAGCGACGCCGCACGCGAGGCGAACTTCACCAACGAGGGCGGCGTGGACGGGCGCGTGCGCTTCCTCCACAACGTCACCGGGCTGTGGCTGCTCAGCGAGGCCGTACGCACGTGGGAGGCCGAGGACGGCGCCGCGATCGACCTTCCGGCTCTCCTGGCTGACGCGGCGGACGTGACGGGCGACATCCCGCTGTTCGACGCAAACGACCCCCGCCTGTCGGCTCCGGGCGACATGCCGGCCCGGATCGCCGCGGTCATCGCCGAGACGGGCGCTGCGGTGCCCGAGACGCGCGAGGCATTCGCCCGATCGATCGTCGAGAGCATCGCCCAAGCGTTCGCCGACGCGGTCGCCACCGCGGCGCGGCTCACCGGGCGCGACATCGACGTGATCCACATCGTCGGCGGCGGTGCGCTCAACCGGCTGCTCTGCCAGGCGACCGCGGATCGGTCGGGACTGCCGGTGCTCGCCGGTCCCGTCGAGGCCACGGCGCTCGGCAACGTGCTGGTGCAGGCCCGCGCCCACGGGTGGTTCGGTCCCGGCGCGACGCTGAAGGACCTGCGGCAGGTGGTCGCGGCATCCGTCTCGCCCGAACGCTACGAGCCGCGCCGATGACCGGCTACGGCGCCGCGTTCGACTGGGCGCGGCGGCATGTCGAGGCAGGCCGCCTGCCGTCCGCCGTGCTGGGTGTCGCCACCGCCGACGGGGTCGTCGCGCTCGATGCGTTCGGGGCGACGAACGGCCGCACGGCGCGCACCGGCGACCCGTACTGGCTCTTCTCGATCACCAAGGTGCTCACCGGGCTCACGGCGGCCCGCGCCGTCGAGCGCGGCTTCCTCACCACCGAGACGCCGCTGGCCGCCGCCCTTCCCGGGTTCGGCGCGGGGCGGGACGACGTCGTGCGCCTGCGTCACCTCGTGAGCCACACCTCGGGGATCCGCGAGCCCAGCCTCGACCCCGCTGAGGGCCTGCGTGCCGCCCTCCTCGCCCCGGGCCGCGACTTCGCCGCGGGCACCGCCTCGCGCTACTCCACCGTCGCGTTCGACGGCATCGCCGAGCTCGTCCGCCGCACCGCAGGATGGGAGTGGGATGCCGACGTCACGGCGTGGGCCGCGACCATCGGCGCCCACGGACTCACCCTCGACCCGGCCGCCGACCCGCACACCGTGGTCGACGCGGCGCGGCTGGGGCTCGACATGCGCGGGTTCGCACGTCACCGCAACCCCGGCGCCGGCTTCATCGGGACGGCCGAGGACCTGCTGGCGCTCGGCTCGGCCCTCCTGCGCATCCGCCGGGGCGAGACGGGCGGCATCGTGCAGCCGGCGACGCTCGACATGATGCTGCGTCCGCTCACCGGCGGCATCCCCCGGCTGGAGCCGTATCCCGCCGAGCGCGGCCAGGACTGGGGCTTCACCTGGAACCTGCGCACCCGCGCCCCCGGCCTCATCGACCGCGACGTCTTCGGCCACGGCGGCTGGGCGGGCACCGAGTTCTGGGTGCATCCGTCGGCGGGCGTCGCGTTCGTGCTGCTGACGAACCAGGCCGAGCGCCCGGGCGTCGACCTCGACGAGCTCGACAACGCGGTGGTCGCCGGGGTCTGAGCCGCGGCCTGCCCGGACCACCCCCGCTCAGGGCGCCGATGTGGAGGTGCGCACGCGCAGCTCGACCTCGAACCCCTCGTGCACCGGCTCGGTGCGGCCGGCGAAGCGCTCGAGGAGCATCTGCACCGCCCGCGCCCCCATGGCCTCGCCCGGCTGGTGCACGGTGGTGAGCCCGAGGGCGGGGTGCGAGGCCATCGGCACGTCGTCGTAGCCCACGACGGAGAGCGGCCGGCCGACCTCGGCGGCCGCGCGCATCGCCCCGAACGCGAGTTCGTCGTGCGCGGCGAACACCGCCGTCACCGGGGTGCCGTCGGCGAGGATCCGCCGCACCACGTCGTAGGCCGGGCCCTCCCCCTCGTCAGTCCGCCAGACGACCGCGCGCTCGCGGTGACCGGCGTCCGCCATGGCCGTCAGGTACTCGCGCAGGCGCACACCGTGCGGGAACGGCTCGGCGTGGTCGGACTCCGGCAGCGTGAGGTGCGCGATGTGCGCGTGCCCGAGGCCGAGGAGGTGCCGCATCGCGGCACGGGTTCCCGCCGCGTCGTCGCCGGCGACCACGTCGTAGCGGTCGGACGTGTCGTGCCGCCCGAACATCACGATCGGCACCGACGCCGAGATGCGTTCCAGCCCCGCCTCGTCGACGCGGGGCGAGACGGCGATGAGGCCGTCCACCTGGCGGTCGACGAGCGCCTCGAGCGCGCGCAGCCCTTCACGGGATCCGGCTTCGGCGGGGGCGATGATGAGCTGATACGGGGTGCCCTCGAGCGCGCGCGTGGCACCGCGGACGATGCGCGAGAAGAAGTGGTTCGCCAGGTCCGGCAGCTCGATGCCGAGAGTGTAGGTCCGGCCCCGCATCGCGCGCGCCGCGATCCGCGGACGGTAGTTGAGCTCGGTCATCGCGACCGTCACCCGCTCGCGCATCGCGTCGCTGACGCCGTAGGCGTTGCGCAGCACCTTCGACACGGCGGCGCGTGACACGCCCGCTGCGGCGGCGACGTCCTCGATGGTCGCCGCACGGGGCCGATCGACTGTCATGACTTGAGGCTAGTGGTGGCGCACGCGCCGGATGGGACGGTGGCCGGTGCCACCGCCCCACCCGGTGCCGTCAGCTACCGGATCGAGAACGAGGCCGCCGCCTCGGCGTCGATCGAGCCGCCGACCGTCACGGTGTGCGTGCCGGGCGTGGTGACCCACGCCGACGCGTCCGCATTCCAGTACTCGAGCAGGTGCATGTCCGCGAGGTCCTCGGCCGAGAGCGTCACCTGCACGTTGCGGTGCTCACCGGGCTCGAGCGTCACGCGCTCCCACCCGATCAGTCGCTTGGACGGCTCGCCCGC
The DNA here is from genome assembly GCF_037083505.1 of Microbacterium sp. CCNWLW41. Taxonomy (NCBI): domain Bacteria; kingdom Bacillati; phylum Actinomycetota; class Actinomycetes; order Micrococcales; family Microbacteriaceae; genus Microbacterium; species Microbacterium sp. CCNWLW41. The sequence continues at coordinate 1,104,671 of NZ_JBAOJP010000001.1, read as the reverse complement.
GGCATCCGGAAGCTCCAGGTACACCTGGGCGACCTCGGTGCCGGCGACGTCGCCGGTGTTGGTGAGCCGGAACCGCACGCGGATCTCCTTGTCGCCGGTGGTCGACTTCGGCGTCACCGTGACGTGGTCGTACGAGAACTCGGTGTAGCTCAGGCCGTGGCCGAAGGCGAACAGCGGCTCGATGCCCTCCGCCTCGTACCAGCGGTAGCCCACCTTCAGGCCCTCGCTGTAGTCGACCTGCAGGATGCCCTCGGCGTCCGGCACGCCCGGATACTGGGCGACCGAGCCGGCCGTCGGCGTGTCGGCGAGCGAGGCCGGGAACGTCATCGGGAGCTTCCCGGACGGATTGACGTCGCCGTACACGAGCGCCGCCAGCGCCGGGCCGAACTGCTCGCCCGAGTGCCACGCGTGGAACACGGCGTCGACGTCGTCGATCCACGGCATCTCGACCGCGGACCCCGCGTTGAGCACCGCGACGGTGCGAGGAGCGGATGCCGCGACCGCCGCGATCAGCTCGTCGCCGTTGCCGTCCAGCCGCAGGTCGGGCAGGTCCTGGCTCTCGCCCATCGTGTAGTGCCCGAAGACGATCGCGACGTCGGCGGCGGATGCCACGGCCGCCGCCGTGGCCGCGTCCGCACCGTCGTCGTATACGACCTGTCCGCCCGCCTGCCCGACCCGATCGGTGAGCGCGGTGAGCGGGTCGACGAGGGCGTTGCAGTTGAGCACCGGCCCGCCGGGACCGAACGGGAAGTCCCACGCACAGCCGGTCTTGGCGCTGACGCCGTCGGTCGGGATGCTGGAGGCGGTCTGTCCGATCACCGCGACGGTGAGGTCCCCCTCAGCGAGCGGCAGCGCGCCGTCGTTCTTGAGGAGCACGGTGCTCTGCTCCGCGATCTCGCGCGCGAGCGCCTTGTGCGCGGGCGTCGAGACGTCAGCCACGGGGGCGGCGGGCACCGGGTGGTCGAAGAGGCCTCCGGCGATGTACGACCGCACCACGCGGAAGGCCGCCTCGTCGATCCGCTCCTGCGTGATCTCGCCCGCCGCCAGCGCGGCGTCCAGGCGCGCGGGCGTGAACCAGCGCGGCCGGTTGAGCTCCTGGTCGAGCCCGGCGTTCAGCGACGGAGCCGTCGAGTGCACCGAGCCGAAGTCGCTCATCACGTAGCCCTCGAACGGGTAGTCCTGCCGCAGGCTCGTGGTGAGGATCTCGTTCTCGCACGCGTACACGCCGTTGACCTGGTTGTACGAGCACATGAGGCTGCCGGGGTCGCTCTTGCGGACGGCGATCTCGTACGGCAGATCGTAGATCTGCTTGAACGTGCGCTCGTCCATGTTCGACGAGCTCGACTGCCGCGCCTCCTCCTGCTCGTTGGCGACGTAGTGCTTGAGGTTGGCGATCACCGGCTTGTCGGGGTTGCCGTCCTCGAGTCCGCGCACGTTCGCCGCCGCCATGAGACCTGACAGCACCGGGTCCTCGCCGAAGTACTCGGAGCCGCGGCCCGACAGGGGCGTGCGTCCCGACGCGATGCCCGGTCCGAGGATCACCGCGCTGCGCTTGTCGAACGACTCGCTGCCGTGCGCGACGGCCTTCTGCTCGCCGAGCTCGAGGTTCCACGTGGCGGCCACCGCGATCGGACCAGGCCACGCGGTCGTCCCCGCCGAGAGGTAGACGCCGTCCGGGCCGTTCGCGTAGATCACGACGGGCGTGCAGGGCACCTGTGCCGGATAGACGACCGGAGCCTCGCCCGAGAAGCCGGGGTTCCAGGTGGTGCGCGCCGGGTCGTTCGCGGGCTGCTCGACGAGCCAGCGGTACTTCTGGTGCTGAGAGCTGGCATCCAGCAGCGCCTGCGCGCGCTCATCCGCAGAGCGCGAGGCATCCATCCACGGCACCGTGCTGCAGTCCACGGCGGCAGCGGGCGCAGCGGCCGCGACCACGGCGCCGGTCGCCACGAGGCTCGCGCTCACGAGCAGCGCTGCGGTCCGTCGGCGGACGCGTCGGGCGCGCCCCCATCGGTGGTTCTCGAACAACGTCATCGTCGATCCCTCTCCATCGAAGGAGCGATCCGTAGACCGCTCTACATACTGTAGACCGCTCTACGGTGGCACGTCGCGGAAAGGACGTCAAGGATCGTCGTCCGGTCGTGGCACGCCGAACCTCACTCTTGCGGGTTAGCGTGGGAGGCATGGACGAACGGCGAAGCGACGAAGATCAGCCCGGCCAGGCGGCGAACCCGGACGCCGGCGGAACAGTCGGGGGCGGCAACCCGACCGGTGGAGACACGACGACCGAGGAGCAGCTCGAGGCCGACAACGCGGTCGAAGAGGACATGCTCGAGACCCTCGACCCCGACAACCGGCCCGTCTGACCCGCGTCGGACTCACGTCCGGCGGGCGCGGCGTCACACCTCGCGGGTGATCGTCACCTTCACGTGCAGGCTCGACTTGAACGGGCCGGCGTACACCCCGCGCAGCGGCGGCACGTCGCCGTAGTCCCGGCCGCGCCCGACGAGCACGTGGCGGTCGCCGATCTCGATGTTGTTCGTGGGATCGAAGCCCTGCCACTCGCCGGCGAACCACTCGACCCAGGCGTGCGACTCGCCGGTCACGGCGACGCCGACCTCGGCCGACGGACGCGGGTGCAGGTAGCCCGACACGTAGCGGGCGGGGATGCCGACCTCGCGCAGCGCGCCGAGCGTGACGTGCGCGATGTCCTGGCAGACGCCCTTGCGCGCCTCCCACGCCTCGCTCGCCGTGGAGTGCACCCCGGTGATCCCGTGCATGTACTCGACGGCGTCGCCGATGGCGACCGCGATCGCGTGCGCAGCCCGCCCCGGGTGGTCGTGCTGGGCGGCGATCGACCGCGCGAGATCGGCGACCTCTGCGTGCGGACGCGTGCGCCCCGTCTGCGACAGCTGCTCGACCGTCCCGATGGAACGGCCCGACTCGCGGGCGAGGCCGTCCCACGTCACGTCGATGTGCTCGAGCGGTCGCGGACGCACCTCGACCAGCGAGCGCGCCGTGATGGTGAGCGACGCGTGGGGCGACAGCACGTCGAACGCTGCCACCCGCGTGCCGAAGTAGTCGACGTACTGGTTGACGGAGGTCGACGGCTCGATGTCGAGCGATGAGTTCAGCACGAACTGGCTGTCGGTGGAGCCGGGCAGCATGCGCGCCTCGTTGTAGGACGCGCTCACGTCTCCGTGGTAGCTGAAGCCCGTCTGGTGCTCGATGCGCAGTCGCTTCATGACTGACACCTCCGCGTGCGGGCGTGTGCCCCCGGTTGGTGAGCCTGTCGAACCATCATGAGATCTCTCCGATCCAGCTGGGCTCGGCCTGCGTCGGGAAGAACCGGCCGCGGATGGCCTCGGATGCCTCGCGCGTGACCTTCTGCACGCGGTCCATGTGGGCGGGCAGCTCGCCGAGGATCTCGGAGATCGGGCGGTACTCGAGGTCGTTGCGGATCTGACCGAGCGCCCGCAGGACGGTGTTGGAATGCCCGACGCGGTCCGCGCGCGGATCGATGGCGCTCATGCACTCCTCGGCCCGCTGGATCGAGTAGATGATCGAGCGCGGGAAGAGGCGGTCCAGCAGCAGGAACTCGGCAGCGTTGCGCGCGCTCGGCATGCCGCGATACGTGCGCAGGTACGCCTCGTACGCGCCGCACGAGCGCAGGATCGTGGTCCACGACGGGCCGGATGCCTCGGTCAGCGACCGCGTCGCCAGCAGCCGCGCCGTCATGTCGGTGCGCTCGATGCTGCGGCCGAGGGTGAAGAACTGCCAGGCCTCGTCGCGGCTGGTGGACGAGTCCACGATGCCGATAGCGAGTGCCGCGCGCTCCCGGACCCACTGGAAGAACTCGTGCACGCGGTCATTCTGCAGGCGCCGCGGCATCCGTGCGTTCGTGGTGTTCAGCGTCTCCCACAGCTCCGTCGAGACGATCTCACGCGCCCGTCGGGCGTTCTCGCGGGAGGCGGTGAGCGCGTAGGCGATGCTCGACGGGTTCATGCGGTCGACGGCGAGACGCGCCAGCACGTCCTCGCGGCGCACCAGGTCGACGCCCTCGGGCGGGAGCGAGCCCATGACGCTCAGCAGCGACCGGCACGCGATGTCCTCGTCGATCCACGGGTCCTCGAGGAGGAGCTGCAGGTGCACGTCGAGGATGCGCGCGGTGCCGTCGGACCTCTCGATGTACCGCCCGATCCAGAACAGCGACTCTGCGATGCGGCTCAGCATCCGCCATCACCCCCTGTCTGCTGCTGCTGCTCCTGCTGCTCGCGGTTGCCGCGCACGGGATCGCGCGGCGAGTGCGCGGGCTCGGTCTGCGGGTCGTAGATGATCGGGATGGCCGCGGTCACGGTGGCCTGGTCGGCGACCAGCTCAGGCACCTTGCCCGGGCCGTACTCGCCGCCCGTGGGGGCCGAGCCTCCGACGATCCAGGTGTCCTTCGAGCCGCCGCCCTGGCTGGAGTTCACCACGAGCTGCCCTTCCGGGAGCGCCACGCGGGTGAGCCCGCCCGGCAGCACCCACACGTCCTCGCCGTCGTTGACCGCGAACGGCCGGAGGTCCGCGTGGCGCGGGCGCATGCCGTCCTCGACGAGCGTCGGGATGGTGGAGAGCATGACGACGGGCTGCGCGATCCAGCCGCGGGGGTCGGCGAGCAGGCGCTGCCGGAGCCGCTCGAGCTCTGCCGGCGAGGCATCCGGCCCCACCACCAGGCCCTTGCCGCCCGAGCCGTCCACGGGCTTCACCACGAGCTCGTCGAGCCGATCGAGCACCTCCTCGAGCGCGTTCGGGTCTTCCAGGCGCCACGTGTCGACGTTCTTGAGGATGGGCTCCTCGGCGAGGTAGTAGCGGATGAGGTCGGGCACGTACGTGTACAGCAGCTTGTCGTCGGCGACGCCGTTGCCCACGGCGTTGGCGATGGTGACGTTCCCCAGGCGCGCGGCGAGCATGAGGCCCGGCGCGCCCAGCATCGAGTCGGCGCGGAACTGCAGCGGATCGAGGAAGTCGTCGTCGACGCGGCGGTAGATGACGTCCACGCGCTTGGGTCCGCGCGTGGTGCGCATGAACACCTTGCCGCCGATGCACAGCAGGTCGCGCCCCTCGACGAGCTCGACGCCCATCAGACGCGCGAGCAGCGTGTGCTCGAAGTACGCGGAGTTGTAGACCCCGGGGGTCAGCACCACGACGTTCGGGTCCTCGATGCCCGCCGGCGCCGAGGCGCGCAGTGCGGCGAGCAGCTTGTTGGGGTAGTCGCCGACCGGACGCACCCGCATCGAGACGAAGAGCTCCGGCAGCGTCTGGGCCATGACGCGGCGGTTGGAGATGACGTAGCTCACGCCCGACGGCACGCGCACGTTGTCTTCGAGCACGCGCATCTCGCCGTGCTCGTCGCGGATGAGGTCGATGCCCGACACCTGGATGCGCACGCCGTTGGCGGAGTGGATGCCGGCCGCCTGGCGGTAGAAGTACTGCGACGACGCGATGAGACCGGCCGGCAGCACCTCGTCGCGCACGCAGTGCTGGTGCCCGTAGGCGTCGTCGAGGAACGCCTCCAGGGCGCGCACGCGCTGTTTGACGCCGGCCTCGATGCGCGACCACTCGTCGTACGTGATGACCCGCGGGACGGCGTCCAGCGGGAACGGCCGCTCCTCCCCCGCGAAGTCGAACGTCACACCCTGCGCGAGATACGAGCTCGCCAGCGAATCGGTGCGGCCGCGCAGCTCCTCCTGCGTCATCTGCGCGAGCGCCTGGTACAGCTCCCGGTAGGCCTCGCGCGACTCGGCCGGCGCGCCGGGGTGGGCCGGGCTCCCGAACATCTCGTCGAACGCGGGGACCCCCGAGGGCGTCTTGCGCGGCGCCAGCGTGGAGCCGTAGCCGTCGAACAGATCACCCATGCTGACGAGCCTAATGCGGCGTTCGTTGCGCTCGTGTTTCCGCCCCGTCCGCCCGGCGTCCCCCGCGCGGACGTACCCTTGCTGCATGGCGGGACGCGCCCGGGACGGCGGCATCCCCGCCCCCCTCGCATGGGTGGCGGGCGTGGCCGCCGTCGTGCTCGGCGCGGGCCTCGGCGAACTGGCCGCCGGCGTGGTGGCTCCGGCCTCCAGCCCGGTCGCCGCCATCGGCTCGGCCCTCATCGACATCGCGCCGCCGTGGGCCAAGGACACCGCGATCGCCTGGTTCGGCACCGCCGACAAGATCGCGCTCGTGGGCGGCATCGCCCTGGTCATGCTCGTCGTCGCCGCCCTCGCCGGATGGCTGCAGGCCAGGCGCCCGCCGTGGGGCGTCGTGCTGATCGCCGTGTTCGGCGTCGCCGGCGCCGTCGTCGCGGCCACGCGTCCGGGCGCCGGGCCACTGGCCTGGCTCCCCTCGGTCGTCGCGGGCGCCTCGGGCGCGGTCGCGCTGTGGCTCCTGCTCCGGCTGCTCCGACCCGCCGCCGCGGCATCCGCCGATCCATCTGCTGCCCGTTCGCCGCAGGTGGGCGCCGATCCACCCGATCCGCGTGCATCCGACGCAGGTGAGCCGGGCGCGGGTGCCACCGCCGAGGGCACCCAGCCACCCAGCCGCCGCGCCTTCTTCGCGTGGGCGGGCGCCGCGGCGGGAGCGGGCGTTCTCGCGGTGGTCGTCGGCAGCCTGCGGACAACAGCGGCGGCCGGCGTGGCCGCGGCGCGGATGGCGCTGCGGCTTCCGACGCCGGCGGTGGCGGCATCCGCCGTCCCGCAGGGCGCCGAGCTCGACCTCCCCGGGCTCGCGAGCGTCGTCACCCCGAACGACCGGTTCTACCGCATCGACACCGCGCTCGTCGTGCCCGAGGTAAACCCGGCCGACTGGCGGCTGCGCGTGCACGGCATGGTCGCCGAGGAGCTGGAGCTCACGTGGGACGAGCTTCTCGCCCTGCCGCTCGAGGAGTCGTGGACGACCCTCACGTGCGTGTCGAACGAGGTGGGAGGGACGCTCATCGGCAACGCCCGCTGGCTCGGCCATCCGATCCGGGAGCTGCTGGCGCGGGCGCGCCCCGCCGCGGACGCCGACATGGTGCTGTCACGGTCGATCGACGGCTTCACGGCGTCCACGCCGCTGGAGGCGCTGACCGACGACCGCAACGCGATCCTCGCCGTCGGCATGAACGGCGAGCCGCTCCCCCTCGAGCACGGCTTCCCGGTGCGCATGGTCGTGCCGGGCCTGTACGGCTACGTGTCGGCGACGAAGTGGGTGACCGACCTCGAGGTGACGCGGTTCGACCGCGCCCGCGCGTACTGGACGGACCGAGGCTGGTCCGAGCGCGGGCCGATCAAGCTGCAGTCGCGCATCGACGTGCCCCGCAAGGCGCAGGGGCTGAAGGCCGGCGACGTCGTCATCGCCGGTGTGGCGTGGCACCAGGGCGTGGGCGTCGCGGGAGTCGAGGTGCAGATCGACGACGGCCCGTGGCAGGAGGCGACCCTCGCGACAGCGATCTCGGACGACACCTGGGTGCAGTGGAGCCTGCCCTGGACCGCGACCGCCGGCGACCACCTGCTGCGGTGCCGTGCCACCGGCAGGGACGGGCAGCAGCAGACGCCCGACCGCGCACCGCCCGCGCCGGACGGCGCGACGGGGTGGCACGAGCGGTTCGTCGAGGTGTTCTGAGCGCTGCCCGCGCGACGGGGTCGCGCGTCAGCCGGCAAGGACCACGCGCAGCTGCTCGATCGCCCAGTCGAGCTCGGTCGCGCGCACGACCAGCGGCGGCGCGACGCGGATGGTCTGCCCGTGGGTGTCCTTGACCAGCACGCCGCGCGCGATCAGCTTCTCGGCGATCTCGCGTCCGGTGCCGACCTCGGGGTCGATGTCGACCCCCGCCCAGAGGCCCACCACCCGCACACCCGTGACGCCGTGGCCGATGAGCTCGCGGAGCTTCACGTCGAGGTGCTCGCCGAGGAGCTTCGCCCGCCGCTGGAACTCGCCGGTCTGGAGCATCTCGACCACGCGCAGGCCGACGGCGGCGGCGAGCGGATTGCCGCCGAACGTCGAGCCGTGCTCGCCCGGACGGATGACCCCGAGCACGTCACGGTCCGCCACGACCGCCGACAGCGGAAGGATGCCGCCGCCCAGCGCCTTGCCGAGCAGGTAGACGTCGGGCACCACACCCTCGCGGTCGCACGCGAACGTCTCGCCCACACGCGCGAGGCCGGACTGGATCTCGTCGGCGATGAAGAGCACGCCGTGCTCCGTGCACAGCTCGCGGACCGCCCGCAGATAGCCCTCGGGCGGAAGCACCACACCCGCCTCGCCCTGGATCGGCTCGATGAGCACGGCGGCGGTCTCGGGGGTGATGGCGGCCTCGATCGCCGCGGCATCGCCGTAGGGCACCGGCACGAATCCCGGCGCGAACGGCCCGAAGTCGCCGCGTGCGCCGGGGTCGTCGCTGAAGCCGACGATCGTGGTGGTGCGGCCGTGGAAGTTGCCGTGCGCGACGACGATCTGCGCCCTGTCGGCCGTGATGCCCTTGACCCGGTATCCCCACGCGCGTGCGACTTTGATGCCGGTCTCGACGGCCTCCGCGCCGGTGTTCATGGGGAGCACGAGGTCCTTGCCGCACAGCTCGGCCAGCGCGGTCGCGAACGGTCCGAGCCGGTCGTTGTGGTAGGCGCGGCTGGTCAGCGTCAGCCGGTTCAGCTGCTCCTGCGCGGCGGCGACGATCGCGGGATGCCCGTGACCGAAGTTCAGGGCGGAGTAGGCCGAGAGCAGGTCGAGGTAGCGCTTACCCTCGACGTCGGTGACCCAAGCGCCCTCGCCGCGCGCGATGACGACGGGGAGCGGGTTGTAGTTGTGGGCGAGGTGGTCCTGTTCACCGGCGATGATCTTGATCGTGGCGGTGTCGACCGAGGGCGAGGTGGCGGTCATGGGTGTGTCCTCTTCTCGGACCGTCAGCGCCGCAGCTCGAGCGTGCAGCACTTGATGCCGCCACCGCCGAGCAGGAGCTCCGACAGGTCGACGAGCACCGGGTTGTAGCCGCGCTCGCGCAACTGGGCCTCGAAGCCCTTCGCACGCGGCGAGATGATGACGTTGCGGCCGTCACTGGCCGAGTTGAGTCCGAAGACCGCGCCGTCGGCGTCGGCCACGCGGATGGCGTCGGGGTAGCGCTCGGCGAGGATCGCCTGACTGCGCTCGTCGAAGGCGCCCGGCAGGTAGGCGATGTTGGCGCGGTCGACGCCGCCCGGCCCCTCGACGGGGTCGAGCACCGAGATGGCGGTGTCGAGGTGGTAGAACCGCGGGTCGACGAGATTGAGGCTCACGACCTCCTTGCCGAACACGTCTTCGAGCTCGCGGTGGCTGTCGCCGGTGGAGCGGAAGCCGGTGCCGGCGAGGATGGTCTGGCCGACGAGCAGGAAGTCGCCTTCGCCCTCGTTGACCTGCACCGGCTCGACGACGTCGAACCCGTTCGCGCGGAACCAGTCCATGAAGGCCGGGCCCTCGGGCACGCGCTCCTGGAAACGGAACTTCGCGCCGTACGCGACGCCGTCGATGACGAAGCCGCCGTTGGCCGTGTAGACCATGTCGGGCAGGCCGTCGATCGGGTCGATGAGGTGCACCTCGTGGCCGAGCTCGAGATACGTGTCGTAGAGCGCCTGCCACTGACGCACCGCCAGGGCGGTGTCGGTGGGGTTGGCCGGCTCCATCCAGGGGTTGATCCGGTAGCTCACCGTGAAGTGCTCGGGGCGGCACATCAGGTAGCGGCGGTGCTGCTGGACGCGGCCTCCGGTGGCGGAGGACCCGGTCGTCGGGGCGGTGGCTGCGGGCGCGGTGTTCTGCGTGGACATCATGCTCCTGTACGAGGGGCGGCGGACGCTGTCCAGAGGCCCGGCGGCCCTTCGACCGGCTGCGCTCGCTCAGGAACCGCAGCCGTGAAGGGGAAAGCAACCGGGCACGCCGCGTCCATTGTCTCACGGACGCCGGGTGCCGCCTGGGAATGCGCACGCGCAGCGTCGCCCTGCACCACGTCACTCCGCGAGCACGACGACCTTGCCCACCGCGTGGCCGGCGGCCACATGCGCGAGCGCCTCGCGCGCCTGGGCGAAGGCGAACCTGCGCTCGATGCGGGGACGCAGCCGGCCGGCGGTCGTGAGCGCGACGAGCTCCGCGAGGACGTCGGGCTTGGCGACGGCGGCGAGCGGACGCAGCGGACGCTTCGAACCGATCGAGAGGACGGATGCTGCGGCGATACGCCCGATCGGACCCATCACCCGCCCGCCCTCGCCCGAGACCAGGACGACCGCGCCGCCGTCGCGCACGAGCCCCCGCAGCGACCGCAGCGGCGCGGTGCCGGCGATGTCGATCACGACGTCGAACGGCTCCGCGGCGAGCTCGAGGGCACCGGGCTGCACGGCGCGGTAGTCGAAGGTGCGTGCCGCACCCAGCTCCTCGACCAGCGCCCGGCTCCGCTCGCCGCACAGCGCCCACACCTGCGCGCCGCGCGCGACGGCGAGCTGTACCGCGAACGTGCCGACGCCGCCGGAGGCGCCGATCACGAGCACGCGGTGGCCGGATGCCACGCCCCCGCGTTCCAGCGCCTGCCAGGCGGTGCCGCCCGCGACCGGGAGGGCTGCGGCGTCGACCGCGTCCAGAGCGGCGGGCCGCGGGACGAGGCGGGACGCCGGGCACACCGCGTACCGCGCGAGGCCTCCCCCGGCCGGAAGCTCCCCGATCACCTCGTCGCCGACGGCGAGACCGGAGACACCCTCGCCCAGCGCGACGACGGTGGCGGCGGCATCCATCCCGCGAACCGCCTGCCGCGGCCGCCGCATCCCGAACGCGAGGCGCAGGAGTCGGGGCTCGCCGCGCATGACGCGGATGTCGCCGTTGTTGAGGCCGGTCGCGCGCAGGCGCAGCAGCACCTCGCCGCGACCGGGCGCGGGGACATCCGTCGTTTCGAGCACGACGTCGTCGGGCTCTCCGTAGCGGTGCTGCCGCCACGCGGGCATCGAATCGGTGCGCAGCGCCTGCGGCGAGGGGAGCGTCTGGTCGGACATGTCATGCCTCCGGATAGTCGAAGAGGTCGTCCAGCCCGACGCCGAATGCGCGGGCCAGCTGGAAGGCGAGTTCGAGCGTCGGCGAGTACCGCCCCTGCTCGATCGCGATGAGGGTCTGCCGCGTCACGCCCACTCGGCGGGCGAGGTCGGCCTGCGTCATGCCGGCCGCCTCGCGCACCGCGCGGATCGAGTTGGTGACCTTGGTGGGCTTGACCATCAGACGAGCCCCCGCCGGTACGCGATCACGCTCGCGATGCCGCCGACGATCGACGACAGCGCGAAGCCGAAGAACATCGCATTGGCGATCCAGAACCAGTCGGCCTCGAACGCGCACAGCACGATGACGCCCAGCCCGGCGATGACGAGGAATGCCTGGCCGACCCGCGTCGACATGTGCGCGATGTCGCGGTCGCGCTGGTCGCTCTTGCCGACGCCGTCGGGATCGCGCATGCCGGCGAGAATGCCCCACACGATGCTCACCAGGATCGCGACGGCGATGCTGCCGCCGATCGTCCACAGCATGAGCGGCACCCAGTCCACCTCGGCGACGGACCCGCCTGCCGCCTGCTGCAGCACCAGCACGACGTAGACGCCCACTCCGACGATGCTGACGATCAGGCTCACCCAGATGTTGCGCTCTTCGTACACCATGACGGCGCTCCCTGCATGTAAAGATTTCTTGACACTGCGAAGCTACGCCCGCGATGCCGGCGTGTCAAGAATTTTTTACATGCATCGCGGCCCCGCCGACGGCGGCAGACCCTGCGGGCGAGGTCGACCGCGGGCCCCCTCCTGCGCACAGCGATTTACAACGTCGTAAAACCTTCTTTACAACGTAGTAAACCGTCGCTAGCCTGACCGTGTCGGAGCCGCCTCCGGTCGCTCGGCAGCTATTCAAGGAGGAACAGTGATGAGCGTTTTCACCCGGCGCGACCGCGCCGTCGAAGGTTCGCAGGGCGGTGGGGATCGCGGCCGGAATGTCCGGCTCGTCCGTCCGTTCGCGGCCCTGGGCCTTACTGCAGCCCTGGTCCTGAGCACCGTGCCGATGGCGGCGCAGGCCGCGGACGGGGAGCTGACGCCCGGGCCCACCGTGTACGCGGATCCGGAGTCGCCGACCGGGTACACCGGGCGCTTCGTGTACTACGACCCCGATGCGACCAGCGTGCGCTTCGTCGCGGACATCCTGCTGCGCAACTGGGCCGACCGGACCGACATCACGGTCTACCAGCCGCACCAGTACGAGCCCGGTCTCATGCGGGGCGGCGGTGGCTACGACGTCGAGATGACCGATGCGGGCGACGGCTACTGGGTCACCGAGGTGCCGCTCGCGGCCGGCGCGAACCAGTACTGGTTCTACGTGGACGGCAACACGAGCGCCTGGCTCGCCGACCCGGCGAACTCGCCGATCTTCGCGCCGGATGGGATCTCGTTCCCGCAGCGGCGCGCCTTCAACAAGGTCTTCGTGCCCTACGACGAAGCGAAGCAGGACTTCGCTCCGCTCGCAGCCCGGCAGATCGAACTCCCGCGCGAGGACTCGGCCAAGGGCACGTGGAGCTACGTCCCGATCGACATCCCCAACCAGACCGGCCGCACGCTGGGCGTGTACCTCCCGCCGGACTACGACCCGAACCGTGCGGAGCCGTACAAGACGATCTACATGCAGCACGGCGGCGGTCAGGACCAGTCGGACTGGATGAACATGGGCGACGTCCCGGTGATCATGGACAACCTGATCCAGGACGGCACCACCGAGCCGGCCGTCGTCATCACGACGAACACGAACTATCTCGGACCCGTCGGAAACCAGGCCGTTCAGGGCGACGCGTATCCCAACCTGCGCAATGTCGTGATCCCCTTCGTCGAGGCGAACTACAACGTCTCGACCGAGCCGATCGACCGGGCGTTCGCGGGTCTGTCCGCCGGCAGCTTCGTCACGCAGAACCTGATCAGAGACGACGCGGACCAGTTCGGGTACTACGGCCCGTGGAGCGGCGGCGTGAGCGTCCCCGCGTCGACGCCGAACCTCGCAGCTCCGTACATCCACTATGGCGGTGGCGCGTGGGACTTCGGTCTTCCCAACGCGAACACGGTCGCGGCCCTCGACGACGTCGGGTTCATCGAGAACACGGTGGTCGCCGGGGCGCACGACTTCAACGCGTGGAACCAGCTGTTCACGATCTTCGCGCGGGACTACGTGTGGCACCCGGAGGCGTTCCTCCAGGACGAGGTCGACACCCTGAAGGCGGACGTGGCGGATGCGGGCCTGAACAAGGGCAACACGAACGCCCTCACGGTGAAGCTCGACCAGGCGCTGAAGCTCGTCACCAGGGGCGACTCGGTCGGGGCCCTCGAGGTCCTGAACGGTTTCCTCGCCCAGGTCGCCGAGTTCCAGACCGCGGGCAAGCTGACCGCCGAGCAGGCCAGTGCCCTGACGACCCTCGCCGAGAAGGTCACGTTCAACCTGGGGTACTGGGTGCAGTGAGCCACTGCTGACAAGACCAGGGCTGCCGGCGGACTCGCGCTTCCCGCCGGCAGCCCTCTCACGTGCACGGCGCGCCTGGCGGGCACGGCATCGGGCGAGGACGGGCGTGCCCCGCTTCAGGCTGAGGCCGCCGCCGGGGCCGCCGTCGAGTCCCGCACGACCAGTGAGGTCGCCAGCTCGATCCGCGTGACGTCCGGACGGGGGCCGTCCAGCAGCTGCAGCAGGAGCCGGGTGGCCTGCTCCGCCATCTCGCGAAGGGGCTGATGGACGGTGGTGAGCCGCGGGTGGGCGAGCTCCGCGATCGCGAGGTCGTCGTAGCCCACGACGGACAGGTCGCGCGGCACCGAGAGTCCGAGAGCCGAGGCGGCGTGCAGCACTCCCAGCGCCTGCGCGTCGTTGCCGGCGAAGATCGCCGTCGGCCGATCCGGCAGCCGCAGCAGCTCGGCCGCGTGATGCTCGCCCCCCTGACGCCGGAAGTCGCCGAAGCGGATCCATTCCGGCGGGATCGTCACCCCCGCGGACGCCATCGCGGCGCGGTAGCCGTCCAGCCTTGCCAGCGCGCACATCACCGACTCCGGCCCGGTGATCGCCGCGATCCGCCGGTGCCCGAGCTCCAGCAGGTGCCGTGTGGCCGCCAGCCCGCCCGACCAGTTCGCCGACCCGACCGACGGGAGGTCCGCATCGGGATCGCCGGCCGGATCGATGACGACGAACGGGATGCCGCGCGCGGAGAGCCGCTCCCGCCCGTCGGCCGGTATGCCGGCGAAGAGGAGGATGATGCCGCTCGGCGCGCGGCGCACGACCGAGTCCAGCCACTCCGGTCCCGGGGCACGACGATCCCCGCTCACGGAGAGCGAGACCGCCATGCCGGCGGCCGCGGCGCTCTCGCGCACCCCCTCGAGGATGCCGAGCGCCCACTCGCCCTCGAGCTCGTGGAGCACGACCTCGATGTAGTCCCGTCGCTGCCTGCTCTTGCGGCGCCGGTAGCCGCTCGCGTGCAGCTGCTCCTCGACGAGCGCCCGTGTCGTCGACGAGACGTCCGAGCCGCCGTTGAGCACCTTGGAGATGGTCGTCAGCGACACCCCTGTCTGAGCGGCGATCTCCTTCAGCGTCACTCTCTGGGGTCGTGCCATCTCGCCACCCGGCCGGCTCGTCGCGGCGCTCGCGTCAGTCCAGCGTGAGCGCCGTCCACGACACGGGCGGCAGCGTGACGGTCACCCTGCCCTCCCCGACGTCGACGGACGAGTTGGTCCTGGGCGTGACGCGCTCCGGATCCTCGAGGGTGTTGGCCGCGTGGATGTCGTCATCGAACAGTGAGATCGCGGAGGCGTCGGCGACCTCGCCGAGAGCGCGCACATCGATCTCTACGGAGACCTCCTCGTCGAGGCTGCGGTTCACGAGGAACACCGTCGTGCCGCCCCCGCTCGCATCGCGTGTGGCCACCGCGTCCACGACCGACACGTCGCCGTACTCCGCCGTGGCGTAGGTGGGGCTGTCGAGCTTCAGCTCGAGCGCGACACCGCGGGCGAGGCGCGAGGTGAGCGAGAACGGATAGAAGGTGGTCTGCCGCCACGCCGGCCCGCCGGGCTCGGTCATGATCGGCGCGATGACGTTGACCAGCTGCGCGAGGCTCGCGGCCGTCACCCGGTCGGCGTGGCGAAGCAGCGAGATGAGGAGGCTGCCGAAGACCACGGCATCCAGGACGGAGTACGAGTCCTCGAGCAGGCGGGGTGCCACCGGCCAGTCCTCCGCATCGGTGATCTTGTCGACCTCGTTGAAGCGCGACTGGTACCAGACGTTCCATTCGTCGAAGGAGATGTCGATCGTCTTGTCGCTGTGCCTGATCGCCTTCACGTGGTCGGCGGTGGCCACGACGGCCTCGATGAAGCGGTCCATGTTCACGCCGGAGGCGAGGAAGCTGCCGTAGTCGTCGCCCTTCGGCTCGTAGTACGCGTGGCACGAGATGTAGTCCACGTCGTCGTACGTCTTGCTGAGCACGACGCGCTCCCAGTCGCCGAAGGTGGGCATCTGGGCGCTCGAACTGCCGCAGACGACCAGCTCGAGATCCGGATCGATCTGTCTCATCGCGCTCGCGGTCTTCGACGCGATCTGCGCGTACTCCTCGGCCGTCGAGTGCCCGAGCTGCCATGGCCCGTCCATCTCGTTGCCCAGGCACCACATGCGGATGCCGTGGGGTTCGGGATGGCCGTTGGCGACGCGCCTGTCCGACCAATGGGTGCCCGATCGCAGATTGGCGTATTCGAGCACATCCAGCGCCTCCAGGACTCCGCGCGTGCCGAGGTTGACGGCGTACATCAGCTCGCTGTCGACCTTCTTGAGCCACCCCGCGAACTCGTCGAGGCCGATCTCGTTGGTCTCGGTCGAGTGCCACGCCAGGTCGAGCCGGCGGGGCCGGGCGTCGCGGGGCCCGACGCCGTCCTCCCAGCGATACCCCGAGACGAAGTTTCCGCCCGGGTAGCGGATCGTGGAGACGCCGAGCTCCCGGACCAGTTCGACGACGTCGCGGCGGAAACCGTCCTCGTCGGCGGTGTCGTGTCCCGGCTCGTAGATGCCGTCGTAGACGCATCGCCCCAGGTGCTCGACGAACGAGCCGAAGAGCCGGCGGTTGACGGGTCCGACGGTGAAGTGCGGGTCGACGGTGAGATGTGCGCGGATCATTCTTCTCTTTCAGGGACAGGGGGAACCGAGGCGAGGCGGCGTGATCGTCGGATCACTTGAGGCTTCCGATGGCCAATCCGCCGCGCCAGTACTTCTGCAATCCGAGGAAGGCGATGATCAGGGGGATCACCGAGACGAGCGAGCCGAGGATGATGATGCTCCAGAGGGTCTGCCCGCCCGCCGCGCCGTACGTCGACGCAGTGGACTGCCACAGTCCGATTCCGACGGTCACCGGGAAGAGGCGGTTGTCGGAGAGCATGACGAGGGGCAGGAAGTAGTTGTTCCACGACGCCACGACCGACAGCAGCAGGACGGTGACGATGGCGGGACGCAGCAGCGGCAGCGCCACGGTGAGGAACGACCGGAACTCGCCCGCGCCGTCGACGCGCGCCGCGTCGAGCAGCTCGTCGGGCACGGCATCCCGCGCATACACGTTCATGAGATAGACGCCGAACGGGTTCAGCAGCGTCGGGAAGATGACCGCCCAGATGGTGTTCGTCCAGCCGACCTGCGCGAACAGCACGAAGGTCGGGATGACGAGCGCCGTCGTGGGAACCATGACCGCGCCGAGGAGGATCGCGAACGAGAGCCGGCGACCGGCGAACTGGTACTTCGCGAAGCCGTAGCCGGCGAGCACGGCGAGCACCGTCGCGCCGATGCCCCCCGCGATCGCGTAGAGCGCGGAGTTGGCCAGCCAGCGCGCGTAGATGCCGCCGCTGTACGTGAACAGGTCGACCAGGTTGCCCAGATAGTTGATGTCGTCGGCGAACCAGAGCGAGCTGTCGCCGCCGAAGAGCCCGGCCGCGGTCTTGGAGCTGTTGACGATCAGCCACCAGAACGGGACCAGGAAGTAGACCATCAGCGCACCGAGGACGATGTTGAGCGGGATGCGGCCCCGCTCGCGCGGACCGCGACGGCGCTCGATGGTGTTCCGGCGGGGCGTGCGGGTGCCGGTGACCTCGACAGGCGTGACGCTCATGAGAAGAAGCTCCCTCGCTTGCGGGTGGCGAACAGGAAGATGTAGACGCAGAGGAACACGACCGCTCCGAGCGCGAACGAGATGGCCGCTCCGTAGTTGTAGTTCGCGAGCGAGAACGCCTGCTGGTAGGCGTACATGTTCGGTGTGAAGTCATTCGGGATCGCACCCGCCGCGAGATCCTGGAGGATCTTCGGCTCGTTGAAGAACTGCAGCGTTCCGATCAGTGCGAACACCAGGATCAGCAGCAGAGCCGGCGCGACGAGGGGGACCTTGATCCGCCAGACGATCTGCCACTGCGACGCCCCGTCGATGCGGGCCGCTTCGTACAGGGTCGGGTCGATGCCCTGAAGCGCCGCGTACAGGATGATCATGTAGTAGCCCGCCCATTGCCACGTCACGATGTTGAGCAACCCGTAGAAGATCAAGCTCCGGCTCAGGAAGTCCGGGGCCTCAGCGCCGAAAATTCCGAAAAGCTCCGCGAGAGGGCCGAAGTTGTCGCTGTAGAGGAAGCCCCACATCAGCGCGCCGATCACGGTCGGAATCGCGTACGGCATGAAGATCATGAGCCGGGAGAACCGGGCGAATCGGGTGACGATGATGTCGAGGATCAGGGCGATGGCGAGGGAGACCGCCATCTGCAGCGGGATGAGCACGATCGAGAAGCGGATCACGAACCACACGCCGTCGAGGAACGACGGGTCGCTGAACGCCTTGGCGTAGTTCCCGAAGAGGACGAAGCGCGTCCCTCCGATGAGCGACTTCTGGAAAAGGCTGAGGTAGAGGGCGTACCCGATCGGGAGCACGAGCAGCGCGAGGAAGATGATCGCGAACGGGCTGACGAACAGCCAGCCGACCAGGTTCTGCCTCGCGGCGGTCGACTTGCGGCGCTTCGATGAGAGGGGCGCTCGGGTCGAGACAGGAGCTTCGGTTGAGGCGGTCATGATGTCTCCGGGTCTGTGAGGGATGCCCGAGGGTCGGTCCGCGCGGACGCGGACCGACCCTCGGCCCAGGTCACTGCGTGACGGTGAACCCCTGCTCCTCGGCGTAGGCGACGACGGACTCCTGGAGCGCGTCGGCGGCCTCGGAGCCGGTGGCCGCGCCGTCATGGATGGCGGCGATCTGCTTGGTCAGCTCGGAGTAGTAGTACTGGCCCAGCGGGGTGTACGTCATGCCCTCGTACGCGTTGGCCGCGGGCACGTACACCTCCTTGTTCGCCTGCTGGCCGCTGAAGAACGGCACCTCGTAGTCCTGGAACTCGGGCGAGTCGAGGACACTGACGTTCAGCGGGAAGATGATCTGGTCCTGCCAGCCCTCATCGAGCGAGGCCTGGTCGGCGTAGACGCCGAAGGCGACCTTCGCGGCGAGCTCAGGGTCGTCGGCCTGGCTCGAGACCGAGAACGCGGAGCCGCCCCAGTTGATCGCGATCGGGTTGCTCGCGTCCCACTGCGGCATCGGCGCGACGGACCACACCCCTTCGTCGGCCCCCTCGCCGACGCCCGCGCCCTGAAGGTAGCCGGGCGCCCACGCGGCCGAGAGGTAGGTGGCGTAGTCGCCGCCGATCACGCCTGCGATGTACTCGGGGGTGAACTGGTCCTCCGTGCCGACGAGGTCCTTCTCGACCAGGCCGGCCCAGTAGTCCAGGACCTCCTTGATCTCGTCGCTGTTGAGGTTGATTCCGATCTCGCCCTCGTTGGCGGGGTCGTACTCGAACGGCTGCGCGCCGTTCTGGTACATCAGCGCCGTGACCGCGGCGGGCTGGTTCGCGGCGAAGCTCGCCATGTACGGGCCGCCGGCGTCCTTGACGGCCTGCGCGGTCGCCTCGAACTCCTCCCACGTGGTGGGGGGCGTGATGCCGAACTGCTCGAAGATGTCGTTGCGGTAGATCATGCCCATCGGGCCGCCGTCGATCGGTGCGCCGTAGACGCCGTCACCGACGGAGACGTCCTTCCAGGCGCCCTCGCTGAAGTTGTCCTTGACGTCCTCGTAGCCGAGATCGGAGAGGTCCACCAGGGCGTCCTGCGCCTGGAAGACCGCGATGCGGTCGGCCTCGACCATCATGACGTCGGGGGCGCCGCTTCCCGCCGAGATGGCGGTCTGGAACTTGTCGTACGCGTCGCCGCCGGCGCCGGCGTTCGTCCAGCACACCTGGACGTCGTCGTTCGCCTCGTTGAAGTTGTCGACGACGGTCTCGGAGTTGGGGTACCAGGCCCACAGCGTGACGATGGGGGCGTCGGGGTTCTTGATCTCGTTGGTGCAGCTGGCGTCGCTGTTGCCGCCGCCATCGGCGTCGCCGCCTCCGGCGGTGCATGCGGCCAGGGCGCCGACCAGGGCGAACGCTGTGACCGCAGCAAGGACAGGCTTCGTCTTCACTGGACTTTCCTTTCGGTGTGCTGACTTCTTCGTCGGTGCATGACCGCCTGGAGCACGAGGGTGCAGGATCGCGGTGCTCTCGGGTCTACAACGTTGTAGAGCAACGTTGCAGACACTTTCCCACCGGCCGCGAGGGGTGTCAAGGGTGCACCGCAAATTCCTGCGCACGCATCGAAAGTTCTGTGACGTACGACCGCGGGACGGCGGGGCGGTACGGTGATCCACAACGTTGCACGGAGACGTCGAAGAGGCGGGGCCCGATCCGCACACGACGGGCATCGCATCTGCGTCACACTAGAGTGCAGATCGAACGGAAGGCGGGCGCCCATGGGACCGACGATGCACGACGTCGCCCGGGTGGCGGGAGTCTCGATCAAGACGGTCTCGAACGTCATCAACGACTATCCGCACGTGCGCCCCGGCACCCGCGATCGTGTGAACGAAGCGATCGAGCAGCTCGACTACCGGCCCAACCTCTCGGCACGCGGCCTGCGCTCCGGCCGGACGGGCGTCATCGGGCTGGCGGTCCCGTCGCTGCGCGAGAACTACTTCGCAGAACTCGCCGACGAGGTCATCAGAGCAGCGGAGAAGCACGGCCTGGGCGTCATGGTGGAGCAGACGAGCGGGGATCGGGATGCCGAGCTGCGCGCCGTCTCGCGCAGCCGGCCGCGGTTCCTGGACGGGCTGCTCTTCAGCCCGGTCAGGCTGGGCCAGGAGGATGCCGACGCCTTGAACGTCGAGGGCCCGCTCGTGCTCCTCGGCGAGCGGATCTTCGGCGGCCCGACCGATCACGTCACGATGCACAACACCTCGTCCGCGCAGGCCGCCGTCGAGCACCTCCTCTCGATCGGCCGCCGGCGGATCGCGCTGATCGGCGCCGACCACGAGGACGTCGACGAGGCGAGCTCGGCGAGCCTGCGCCTGAAGGGTTACCGGCGCGCCCTCGAGCAGGCCGGCATCGATCAGGATCCGGCCCTCATCCGGCATACCTCGATGCATCGATGGAACCGGGCGGGCGGCGCGGCCGCGACGCACCTGCTGGTGCAGGAGGGCGTGGAATTCGATGCCGTCTTCGCGCTCAACGACACGCTGGGACTCGGTGTCCTGCGCGCTCTGCGCGAAGAGGGGCTCCGCGTGCCCGACGACGTCGCCGTGATCGGGTTCGACAACATCGACGAGAGCAAGTACTCGGTCCCGTCGATGTCGACCGTCGACACCGGCCGGGCGCAGATCGCCGCCATCGCCGTCGACCGACTCCTCGAGCGCATCAACGAGAAGGGCGAACGGCGCAGTCCCGAGACCTTCAAGCCGCCGTTCCGCATCGTGGCGCGGGAGTCCACGGGCTTCCCCGACGCCGGAGCCGACGAGAAGCCCTGACGAGAGCCGACCGCACGCGCCGGACGCGGACCGCGCCGCGGCGACGGCGCTAGATGACAGCCTCCGACCACGCGTCCGGATTCCCGAAACGGTGGGCCGTGATCGTCACCGACTGCTCGTGGAGGAACGGGAGAAGCTCGAGCCTGCCCGCGGTCGTCACGTCGTTGTCGTAGACGGCGAGGTCGGGGTCTCCGTCGACCGCCTCGGCGAGCCTTCGGTGAAGCGCGGCGACCGACTCGGCCCCGCCGACCAGGCGCACGCGCGATGGACGGGGCGCCGGATCGGCGTCGGCCGCGGCGGCGACGATGTCCTCGTCCCGGATGAGCCGCTGGAGCCACTCCTCCTCGGTCTCCACGAACACTCCCACGCCCTCGTCCGCCAGCACGCGACGCACCGTCTGCGGCAGGCCCACGGGCGCACTGAGGGTCATCGCCGACCCCGCCCGCAGCCCCGCGACGGCGACGCGGAGCACGGCCTGCCACGAGGCATCCGCCGTCGCCCTCACCGCGACCGAGTCGACCGGCCGGTAGCGGAAGAGGTTGCGCTCGACGCCGATACCCGACACGTCTCTCACCTGACCGAACTCGCGGTCCCACGCGATGGCGTCCGACAGCGCGGCGCGGCGGAGCCACTCGAACGCCTCGTAGCCCAGCGACGGCTGCGCCGCCTCGATGAGCGACACGATGCGGGTGTCCAGCCCTCGTAGGTGGAGCGTCGCCGACGCCGGCGATCCCGAAGTCGGCCGCCAGCGGCCCAGACCCATGAGGTAGTTCGGGCCGCCCGCCTTCGCCCCCGCGCCCACCGACGAGCGCTTCCACCCGCCGAAGGGCTGGCGCTGGACGATGGCGCCCGTGATGCCCCGGTTGACGTACAGGTTGCCGGCCTGCACCCGGTCGAGCCACATCGCCAGGTCGTCGGGGTTCTGCGTGTGCAGGCCTGCGGTGAGACCGTACTCGACCGCGTTCTGGAGCTCGATCGCGTGCGACAGCGACGTCGCGTGCATGATGCCCAGCACGGGTCCGAAGAACTCCTCGCGGTGGAACCGCGATCCTGGCTGCACGCCGGTGCGGATGCCGGGGGTCCAGAGCCGGCCCGCATACTCCGGTCCGGCGTCCACCTGTCGAGGCGCGACGAGCCACTGCTCGCCCTCCTCGAGGGTGGTGAGGGCCCACTCCAGCTTGCCGCGAGGCGCCTCGACCACGGGGCCGACCTCGCTGAGCGGGTCGGACGGCGGGCCGACGCGGAGCGAGGTCGCGGCGTCCACCAGCTGGCGCGCGAATCGCCGCGAGTGGCCCACGGGCCCCACCAGGATGGCCAGCGACGCGGCCGAGCACTTCTGTCCGGCGTGACCGAACGCGCTCTTGACGAGGTCGGATGCCGCGAGGTCGAGGTCCGCCGTCGGCATCACGATCATCGCGTTCTTGCCGCTCGTCTCGGCGAGGAGCGGCATGTCCGGGCGCCACGAGCGGAACAGTGCGGCGGTCTCCCACGAGCCGGTGAGGATCACGCGGTCCACGTCCGGATGCGACACCAGCGCGCGCCCCAGACCCCCCTCGTCGATGTCGACGAGGGCGAGGACGTCGCGCGGCACCCCGGCCTCCCACAGCGCCTCCGCCACGACCGCGGCGCAGCGCCGCGCCTGCGGCGCCGGCTTGAACACGACACCCGATCCGGCGGCGAGGGCGGCCAGGACGCCGCCCGCGGGGATGGCGATCGGGAAGTTCCACGGCGGGGTGACGAGCGTCAGTCGCGCCGGCTCGAACACCGCCCCGCTCACGCGATCGAGTTCTCGTGCGGTCGCGGCGTAGTAGTCGGCGAAGTCGACCGCCTCGCTCACCTCGACGTCCGCCTCGGCGAACACCTTGCCCGTCTCCGACGCGGCCACCTCGATGAGCTCCCCGCGGCGGGCCTCCAGCGCACGCGCCGCCGCCGCGAGCACGGCCCCGCGCTCGGCCGCCGGGGTCGCGCCCCACGCGGCGGCCGCGTGGCGGACGCGGGCGACGATCTCGTGCAGCGACTGCTCGTCCGTCACCGCGGCGGCGGCGATCGTGGCGTCGCCGGCGTGCGACGACTCGATCCGGGAGATCACATCCCGCGCCCACGCGCGGTTCCCGGGCAGCGCGGGGTCACTGTCGGACGCGTTGCGGAAGCCGGGCGCGCCCGCTGCCCGGGCCCCCGACTCGCGGGGCGCGAACACGGCGGTCTCGACGAACGCGTCGGCGCCGAACACCTGCTCCGGCACGATGCGCTCCATCGGCGCGGTGTCACCGGGCGCGCCGGCTGCGCCGGCCGAGCGCGCGATGCCGATCACCGCCTGCGTGAGCCCGGCGTCCTCCCCCGGCGACGCCGTGCGGCGCAGCGGCGCCTCAGCGCGCAGAGCCGCGACGGACGCGGCGTCGAGGACTGCCGCCTCGGCGGCCCGGTCCTGGGTGCGGCGGGGGCCGGTCGGCAGCGCCGGATCGTCCGCACGCGCGAGCGAGGCCAGGAAGCGGTCGCGCTCGCGTGCGAACAGCGCCGGATCGTCGGCGAGCTCGAACGCGGCGGAGAGGAAGTTCTCGCTGGACGCGTTCTCTTCGAGCCGCCGGACGAGATAGCTGATGGCCACGTCGAATTCGTCGGGACGCACGACCGGCACGTACAGGAGCACGTGGCCGACCTCGCGCGCGACCGCCGCGACCTGGCCCTGGGCCATGCCCAGGAGCATCTCGAACTCGACGGCGTCGCGCACGCCCGTCGCACCCGCGAGCAGCCATGCGTAGGCGATGTCGAAGAGGTTGTGGCCGGCGACCCCGATCCGCACGGCGGCGGTGCGCTCGGGCTGCAGCGCGTACCGCAGGCACCGGATGTAGTTCGCGTCCGAGTCGAGCTTCGTGTCGTAGGTGGCGAGCGGCCAGCCGTGCAGCACCGCGTCCACGCGCTCCATCGCGAGGTTGGCGCCCTTGACGAGGCGGATCTTGATCGGGGCGCCGCCGGCCGCGACGCGCTCCCGGGCCCAGTCCGTCAGCCGCTCCAGCGCGGGCAGCGCGTCGGGAAGGTACGCCTGCAGCACGATGCCGGCTTCCAGGCCGCGCAGTCGCGGGTCCTCGAGCAGCCGGGTGAACACGGCGACGGTCAGGTCGAGGTCGCGGTACTCCTCCATGTCGAGGTTGATGAAGGTGGCCTCCCGCGCCCGACCGTCCGGGTCGGTCGGCGCGTCGGCCGCGTCCGCCCGCGCCGCCGAGAGGTACAGCGGCAGGAGCCGGTCGACCACCGTGTCGACGATCTCGTCGAACGCCCACATCGAGATGTGGCTGGCGATCGCCGAGACCTTCACCGAGACGTAGTCCACGTCGGGGCGGCGGATGAGCTCGTGGATCCCCTCGAGTCGCCGCAGGGCCTCCTGCTCGCCGAGCACCGCCTCGCCGAGCAGGTTGAGATTCAGCCGCGCTCCCGTCTCGCGCAGACGCTCGATGGCCGGGCCGAGCTTCTCCGGTCGCGCGTCGACCACGAGGTGCCCGACCATCTCGCGCAGCACCCGGCGCGCGATCGGCACGACCGGCGCCGGCAGCACGGGGGCGACGGCGCCGCCGACCCGCACGGCGGAGCGGAGGTACCAGGGGAGGAACCCGGGAACGAGGGGCGCGACGCGGTGCAGATGGGATGCCGCCGCCGACAGGCTCTCCGGTCGCATGACACCGTCGACGAAGCCGATCGTGAACGGCAGGCCGCTGGGGTCCTTCAGGACTCCGGCGAGGCGCTCCGCCGCCGGGTCGACGTGGGCCTCCGCGCTCTCGGCGATCCACCGCCGAGCCAGCGTGACGGCTTCGTCTGCGAGATGCCGTTCGGCAGCGTCTTCCATTCGCACTCCAGATGTCGATTCGACAGGGCCCGTGCTTCCAGACTGCACCTCGATGTGCTGCATGGCGTCCAGCCTGAGGCATCCGTCCGTTCGTGAAAAGCGATCGTCTACGATCAGTATCGTTCAGGATTTTCGATGGGATGCTCATGTTCGAGCTGCGACGCCTGCGCCTGCTGCATGAGCTGGCACTGCGGGGCACGCTGGCCGCCGTGGCGGAGGCGCTGTCGTACAGCCCGTCGACGATCTCGCAGCAGCTCGCGCAGCTCGAGAAGGAGGCGGGCGTGCCGCTTCTCGCCCCGGAGGGACGCCGCGTGCGCCTCACCGAGCACGGACAGGTCCTCGCCGCCCACGCCGCGCGCGCCCTCGACCAGGACGAGCGGGCCCGCGGCGAGCTCGAGTCCCTGCACCCGGGCCTCGCCCCCGTCCGCGTCGCCGTCATGCAGACGGCGGCGCTGGCCGTCGCGCCCGTCGCCCTCGCCCTCCTCGCTGAACGCGCCCCGTACCTCCGCGTCGAGCTCGTCGAGCTGCCTCCCGAGCGGGGGCTCTTCGAACTCGCCGCGCGCAGCGTCGACCTCGTGATCGCCGAGCAGTACCCGGGTCACACGCGTCCGCACGCGGCGGGCATCGAGCGCGAGATCCTGGGCATCGATTCCATCCGCGTGGCCGTTCCCGCGGGGGATTCCGCGCGGTCGCTCCACGATCTGCGCGCTCGGGCGTGGGTGATGGAGCCGGCGGGCACCGCCGCCCGGCTCTGGGCCGTCCAGCAGTGCCGCGCATCCGGCTTCGAACCCGACGTCCGCTTCGAGCTGGCCGACCTGTCGGCCCATGCCCGGCTCATCGCCGCCGGCCAGGCGGTCGGGGTGCTCCCGGATCTGCTGTGGGGCGGCGACCCGACGCCCGTCGCCGTGCTCGACCTCCCCGGGCGTCCGGCGCGCGAGATCTTCCTCGCGCAGCGCACCTCGTCCCAGGGCAGGGCGGGCATCGCCGAAGTCCGCAGCGCGCTGCAGGACGCGTTCCCGACGACCAGGCGGGATGCCGCGGGCTGACGTTTCGGGCGCTCCGGGCATGACAGGCGCCCGGGCACGCAGGCCCGGGTGCCTGTCAGGTCAGTGCCGTCACGCGCCGTCCGGACGCCGCGTCCGCGGCTCGTCCGCCGGCGGAGCGGTGTCGCCCGCGGCGGCCGCCGCGTCGACCCCGTCGTCGCGGTGCACGCGACGCACGCCGTCGTCCGACACGCCGACCGGCGCGTCCGAGCGATCGCTCGTGCGGGCGTCGGCGGTGCGCTCGTCGGTGCGGACGTCGCCGGCTGCCGCCGACGCGTTCCGGGCACCGGCGCCCGTCGCCGTGGCGCTGCGACCGTCGTCGCCGACATACGGGTCGACGTCGTCCGCCTTGCGCAGCCGCTCGGCCTGCTCGGCACGGAGCTTCGCGGCGTCCGACTCGTGCTCGTCGATCGTGCTCTGCCGCTTCTCGGCGTCGATCGACGCCTGCGCGGCGCGGGCGCGCGCCTGCTCGGCGGCCGCCGTGGCCGATGCCGCGTCCGCGCGGGCCTGGGCTACCTCCGCCTCGTGCTCCCGCGCCTTCAACTCGGACTCGCGCGCCTCGGCGCGCAGCTTCTCGGCCTTCTCGTGCTGCGCCTGCTCCCGCCGGTTGCGGCGGCCGCGCGCCGACAGCAGCAGCGCAACGAGGACGATCGCGACGACGACCACGATGCCGACGATGATCCAGATGAGGGTGGTCGTATCCACGGCCCCTCCTTCTCCCTCCGGCGCCGGCGGGGGTGCCGACGCCACCACTGTCAGCGAACCGCCCCGCCGCGGCCGCGCACAAACCCATTGCGCCCTTGCGCCGCCTGCGGTATCAGGCGCGGCGGCATCCTTTGGCATGGTCGGGACCTCCGTTTAGGATGTAGGGACCCGCTAACGCAGTGCCCCTTGTCCGCCCCCACATCAAGACTGAAGGGCCTGCGTGACCGACGTACCAGCTCTCACCTTCGACGGAGACCTTCCCGGCGACGACGCCGAGATGCTCCGCCTCCGCGAATGCTCGACCGAGCCCATCCGCACGATCGGCGCGATCCAGTCGCACGGCAGGCTGTTCGCAATCGATGAGGTCACAGGCGTCGTCGTCGCGGCGAGCGCCAACGCCGAGCACTGGCTCGGGCGCGACCTGCGCGAGGCCGGCAGCGACATGGTGTCGTGGTCGATCACCCACGGCGTCGCCGTCGACCCCGTGCGCGCCGAGTTCGAGGGCGTCGTCTACGACGTGATCGCCCACCGCGGCACGTCGCCGCTGGTCCTCGAGTTCGAGCCGGTGGTCCCCGGGCTCGACTACGTGCGCACCGGGGTCGTCGGCGCCATCCAGCGACTGGCGGCGATCACCGATCCCGATCAGCTGCGCCAGCAGGCGGCGCGTGAGATCAAGGCGATCACGGGCTACGACCGGGTGATGTGCTACCACTTCCACGACGACGCGCACGGGCAGGTCGTCGCCGACGAGCGCGAGCCCGACATGGAGCCCTACTTCGGCCTCCACTTCCCGGCATCCGACATCCCGGTCCAGGCGCGCACGCTCTACATCGAGAAGCGCTCCCGCGTGATCGCCGACACCGCAGACCCGGGGACGCCGATCCACACGCTCCTCCCGGAGGACAGCCCGCTGGACCTCGGCCCCACCGAGCTCCGCGCCGTCTCCCCTCACCACCTGCAGTTCATGCGGAACATGGGCCAGGCCTCCACGGTGTCGTTCGGGATCGTCCTGGACGACCAGCTGGTCGGCATGTTCACCTGCGCCCACCGGACGCCCCGCCGCATCCCGGTGCTGCTGCGCCGCGCGATCGAGGTGCTGGCCTCGCAGGTCGCCTCGCAGCTCGCCTCCGCCGAGCAGATCCGCAGGCTCCGCCGTCAGCTCGAGGCGAGGGAGCGGAGGATCGCGCTGATCGCCCCACTGTTCGGCCGCGCCGACGCGGGCTCCGTGCTCATGCGCGGAGAGCGCACGGTGCTCGACGTCGTTCCCGCCGACGGCGCGGTGCTGCGCCTCGGTGACGCGATCGACACCGTCGGCGTGGTCCCCGCGCCCGAGCGCCTGTTCGCCGTCGTGGACGAGCTGGGACCCGGGAGATTCCTCTGGGAGGCGCTGCCGATCGAGCGCCCCGAGCTCGCCGTCGAGATCCCGGGTGTCACCGGCCTGCTGGTCGTCCCGCTCGGCAGCGACGGCGACCGCCTGGTGTTCGTGCGCAGCGAGGTCGCCCGCACGGTGGAGTGGCTCGGCGATCAGCGACCCGAGAACCGCGAGCACCCCCTCTCCCCGCGACGGTCGTTCTCGGCCTGGCAGGAGAGCGTGACCGGCCGGAGCCTTCCGTGGGGCGAGCACGCCCAGGACGCCTACGACCTCGGCGAGGACATCCGCGCCGCGCTGGTGGCGCGGACGCAGGCCGAGCTCGCGGAGCTGGCGGTGCGCGACGCGCTCACCGGGCTCCACAACCGCCGGTACCTCGACGAGCGTCTCAACGATCTGCTCGGCGCCTCCGAGAGGTCCGTCGCGGTCGTCTTCCTCGACCTCGACGACTTCAAGCTGGTCAACGACACCCACGGCCACGAGATGGGGGACGCCGTCCTCGCGGCCATCGGCCGGCGGCTGAGCGGGGTCGCCCGCACGACCGACGTCGTCGTACGGCTGGGCGGGGACGAGTTCGTGATCGTGTGCGTCGACGCGAGTCCGGCCGAGGCGGCGGCTGTCGCCGGCCGCGCGCTCGCGGCGATCACCGAGCCGATCGTCGTGCGCGACATCGAGATGCGCGTGCACGCGTCGGCCGGCGTCGTCGCCGCCCAGCGCGGTACCGGCGCGAGCGAACTGCTCGATGCCGCCGACGCCGCCATGTACCGCGCGAAGCGCGGGGGCGGTGGACGCGTCTCAGCGTGAGGCGGGGAGCTCCGGCTCGGGCACGATGCGCAGGCCGCCCGACGAGTTCGCGGTGTCGACGAGCTCCTGAAGCCACAGCCGGTTGATCTCGGGCATGGGTGCCTCGTACTCGAAGCGCAGCATGGTGACCGGCGAGATCCACATCGCCTGACGCACCGACGTCTCTTCGTCGACGATGGCGAAGGAGAGGTTCTCTCGGCGTCGCAGCTTGGCCATGATGACCAGTTCGACATGCGCCAGCGCCCGGTCGTCGATCTTGAAGGACGCCGGCGGGGAGCCGTAGTGAAGTGTGCCCACGCCTCGATCCTACGCGGCACGCCACCGGGTACGCTGGGGCCATGGCGATCGTGAACCGGCTGACTGTCGATGGACGCGACTACTTCCTCCCCGACCCCGTCACCGAGCTCAAGAACAGCATCCTCGAGGCGATCAAGGCGGGCGGCGGCTATGTCAACGTCCCACCCCTGCGCGGCGGACCCGGGGTCGACATCCTCTTCTCGCCGGGCATGCCGGTGACCTGGTCCCAGTTCGAGGTCGGCGACACCGTCCCGAGCGCCGGCGCCCCGGTGGACGAGATCTCCGACGACGTCGCGGACTACGGCCTCTGAGGGTCGCGGGCGACGGCTCCTGAGCCGAGTCCCGCGATGATCCCCCGAGTCCGACGCCCGAGGCTCACGCGTGCGGGCTCAGGCTTCTCCTGCCAGCACGACGTCCATCTGCTCGACGGGCAGCGGCAGACCCCACAGGTAGCCCTGGCCACGGTGGCAGCCGCGGCTGCGTGAGCGCTCGAAGTCGTCGAGGGTCTCGATCCCTTCGGCGACGACACGCCACCCGTGGTTCGCACTGCTGTCCACCACGGCGGAGATCGCGTCCTCTGCCGCGGCATCGACGCGCTGGGTGAGCGATCGATCGATCTTCACCTCGTCGATCGGCAGGGTCTCGAGCATTGCGACGTCGCCGCCGGCGTCGAAGTCGTCGACCGAGATGGCGACGCCCTCCGCCCGCAGCGCCTCGATGGCCGAGAGCATGCCGGGGCGCAGCTGGGGCAGGGGCGCCTCGGTGATCTCGACGGTCACGCCGGCGGGATCGAGTCCGAGCTCGTCCAGCCTGGTCAGCACCGTGCCCGCATAGCGGGTGGAGAAGTGAGCGGGAGACGCGTTCACCGCCAGCCCGACGGTGTGACCGGACTTCCGCCACCGCGCGACGTGCTCGGTCGCGAGAGCGAATACGCGCGTGTCGATCTCTTCGAGGAACTCGCCGCGCTCGGCCAGCGCGATGAACCGGTCGGGTGGCACTGCTCCCAGCGTCACATGATTCCAGCGACAGAGCGCTTCGACTGCATCCGGCGGCGACGTCTCAGACGGCGCGGCCGCGCCCGTCTGAAGATCGAATTGGCCCTGGAAGGCGAGTGTCAAGGCACCGGAGGACAGAGCCGTTCGCAGATCCCGAGTGAGCTGAGGCGTGCTGACCATCTCACAAGATTCGGTGATTTGCGCCTTCGGGCGCAACACCAGACACGGATCGTCAAAACCGCTATAATCCACGCTCACACCCCATCGGGCTCCACGACACGCCCGCAAAGCCGCTCGGAAGGCTACTGTAGATCCGATGGGCACGCTCACCTATGACACCAGGGTCACCGCTTCCTTCGACGACCGCGTCCTGGCCCACCTGCAGACCGTGATCTGGGCCAAGCTCCGTCGCGGGGAGTCCTTTCCTTTCACGTGGACGGACCCCATGCGCAGCGGCCTGGGGCGCACCTCGGTGTGGCTGAGCCCGCATGTGTCGCTCGCGTTCGAGTACTTCGGCGGACGCCAGCCCCGCCTCAACCCCGCCTGGATCGACGCACTCACCAAGGCCGCGAACTCTCCCGGCGGCCTGACCCTCGTCCCCGAGCCCGAGGCGCCGACAGGCGCTCCATAGTCGACCGCTCCCGATCCGTCAAGGGCACCCACCTGATTCACGGCGTGTCTAGCGTTCTACGCATGACACAGCACGCTGACGACATCGACACGCGCTGGGCGATCCACTGGTCGAGCCCGGAGCGCGGCGCATGGGCCGCAGACCGCTTCGGCCGCACCGTGGGCGAGGTGAAGCGGGACGATCGCGGCTACGTCGCGACCCGCGGCCGCCGCACGATCGGCCGATTCCGGTCCCTCGATGCGGCACTGGACGCCGTCGACCGGCGGCCGCTGACGACCGCCGACCCGAGCAGCAGGCTCTGGACGATGCTGCTCGCGACCGTCAACGTCGGAATCCTCGCGGCCATCTCGCTCGTCACGGCGGTCATCCTCCGCTGATCGCCGGCCGAACGCCGTCGCTCAGCGCCAGACGCTGGGCGCCTCCGCACGAGTAGGCGGAAGAGCGGATGCCGCGGCCCACTCGTGCACCCAGGCATCCACCTCGGGGATGCCCTCGGGCCGGCCGACCGCCGCGAAGAGCTCTTCGTGCGAGAGGGTGCCGCCGGCGCGCTTCATCATCCGTGCTCGGATGATGGCACGGGCGTACACCTCGCCGTCGACGACCGCTCGATGCTCGAGGTAGACGGCCCTGTCGTCGTGCCCGATCATGCGGGACTCGATGTCGAACCGCTGCCACAGGTTGAGCGACTTGCGGAACGTCACCGTCTCGCTGGACACGACGGCGTACCACCCGTAGCGCTTCATGACGTCCCACAGGCCGGTCCGCACGAGCAGATCCCAGCGGCCGAGGTCGAACAGCGACAGGTAGCGCCCGTTGTTCATGTGGCGCAGCAGATCGATGTCGGTCGGCAGCGTGGTGACCCGCACCCGCCCGATCTCGGTCGGCCCGATCCGCCCGGAGCGGCGCAGGCGCCGGCGCGCGGTCAGCATCACGATCAGGGTCCGCCACAACACGTTCACGACGAGCGATGGTAGCGATCCGGAACCGATCCGCCGATTCGGTTGTCGGAATCCGCAGTCGCCCGGACGCCGGCGGGCCGAAGCGGTACGTCGCGTGCGCGCGCGATCCGGCGGATTTCAGGTCTCGCCCGGGGCCGCGTAGAGTCTGGCCCATGGAAGCCGAAACCCAGACCGACATCGTCGTCCGTCCGGTGCGCGACGTCGACGCGGAGGCCCTCGGCCGCGTCCACGCGACGTGCTGGCACGAGACGTACGACCACCTCATCAGCAAGGCCGCCCTCGAGGCGGTCTCCCCCAAGCGCCTCGCCGAGCTCTGGACCCACTGGGCCGTCCAGGGCCCGGAGTTCAAGATGTTCGCCGCGCTCGTCAACGGCGAGATCGTCGGATTCGCGGGGTCCGGCCCCGCCCGCGACAAGGACGCCCCGCGCTTCCGCGAGCTCTACTTCATCTACCTGCTCGACGCATACCACGGCACCGGCATCGGCCAGCGGCTCTTCGACTCGGTCGTCGAGCCCGCCGAGGGCCTGTACCTGTGGGTCGCCGACGACAACCCCCGCGCGCACCGGTTCTACACGCGCAACGGCTTCACGCTCGACGGTGCGACGCACACCGAACCCTTCCTCGGCGAGACGCTGACCGAGGTGCGCTTCGTGCGCTGATCCCTCGCGGCCCGCGCTCGGCGGAGGGCGTGTCCGGTCCGCCGGGCACGCCCTCTGTCGTTCGCGGAACGTGCGTGACGTCGTCGTGACGCGGCGCGGCACCACGAGCCCGGAGCCGGCGCGGGCGATGACCCGCCGGCGATCGGAAAGACTGGACCCATGGCCTCCGCTCGCACCCGCCTCACCGTCTGGCCGCTGGACGGCATCCCCGAGATCACCGCAGGGACCGATCTCGTCGACGTCATCGCGACAGCGGCGACGGGCGACCTCGCCGACGGCGACATCCTCGTGGTGACCTCGAAGATCGTCTCGAAGGCCGAGGGGCGCTTCGTCGTCGCCGACGACCGCGAAGACGCCATCACCGCCGAGACGGTGCGGGTCGTGGCATCGCGCACCTCCCCGACCGGCGCCACCACCCGCATCGTCGAGAACCGCCTGGGCATGGTGTCGGCCGCAGCCGGCGTCGACGCGTCGAACACTCCCGAGGGCACCGTCCTGCTGCTGCCCATCGACCCCGACGCGTCGGCACGCGCCATCGCCGGCGGTCTGCGGGAGCGGCTGGGCGTCGAGGTGGGCGTCATCGTCTCCGACACGCTCGGCCGCGCCTGGCGCGAGGGCCAGACCGATCACGCGATCGGCGCCGGCGGCGTGCTGGTCTTCGAGGACCTGCGCGGAGGGACGGATGCCGAGGGCCGGCCGCTCGTCGTCACCATGCCGTGCGTCGGCGACGAGCTGGCCGCCGCCGCCGATCTCGTCAAGGGCAAGGCCGCACGCCTGCCCGTCGCCGTGGTGCGCGGTCGCGGCGACCTCGTCGGGCCGCTGGACCTTCCCGGCGCCCGTTCCATCGTGCGCCCGCTCGAGCGCGACATGTTCCGCCTCGGCGCCGACGAGGCCTATGCGGAGGGCTTCGCCGCCGGCGCGCACCCGCCCCCCCCCCCCCCCGCGGCCCCGGGGGGGGCGGGGGCGGGGCCCCCCCCCCCCCCCCCCCCCCCCGGGGGCGGCGGCGGGTCGGGCGGTCGGGGCTCAGCCCTCGGACCGGAGCACGACCTCGCCCGCCGAGACCTGGACGGTGATCGTGCTGGCGGCACCCGGCGTCGAGCCGAGGTCGTTGTCGAACCCGCCGGCGGACACGTCGGAGGTCACGTCGTAGTCGCCCTCGGGGACGGTGAGCCGCAGCGATCCGGCGCTCACGTCCATGTCGATCGAGTCGGGGCGGCTGCCGGTCAGCCGGGCCTCCATGGAGCCGGCGCTCACCGTCAGCACGGCCGTGCCGACGTCCTCGAGCTCGAGGTTGCCCCGGCCGGCACTCATGTCCGCCGTCAGCGTCTCGGCCGAGCCCGTCACGTCGAACGACCCGGCGGCCAGTGAGATGTCCAGCGCACCGAACTCGCCGTCGGTGACGAACTCACCGGCCGACAGCGAGACGTCGGCGTCGAGGCCCTCGAGTGCGACAGGCAGGCGCAGCACGGCATCCGTCCGCTGGTCGCCGAACCACCCGCCCCAGCCGAACCAGCCGAACCGGTCGGGGGACGCGACCTCGAGGGTGTCGCCCTGACGCTCGAACCGCCACACGTCGGCGCCCCACGAGCTCGTGACCTCGAGCTCGGCCTCGGCGACGTCGGTGAACTCCACCTGGAGCGTGCCGGCGGCGGCGTCCACGTCGAGCTGGTCGACATCCGCGACGTCGACCGTGCGGGTCGAGGTGGACACGGACGCCGAGGCGATCGTGCCCACGGCCGCCGAGATCATCGCGCCGAGGAGCACCAGTCCCCCGAACACGATCAGCACGATCGCGACGACGCGCGACCCGCTGGAGGGCGGCGGCGCATCGGCGGGCCGATCCGGGACGGCGGAGGAGGGCGGAGGAGGCGGGGTCATGGTGGTGCTCATCGGTTCGTTCCTGTCTGCGGCGCGCGGCCGCCTGGTGTGATGCCGGGCGGCGTGGTGCCGCCGTGCTCGAGGTGGGCGAGCGCCGCGAGGACGCGGCGGTTGCCCGATTCGTCGGGTTCGAGGTCCAGCTTCTGGAAGACCGCGGTGATGTGCTTCTCGACGCTGCCCTCGCTGACGTGGAGTGTCTTGGCGATGGCCTGGTTGGAGCGGCCCTCCGCGATCAGGGCGAGCACGGAGGACTCGCGCTCGGTGAGCCGCAGCATCCGCTCATCCCGCTTCCTGCGGCTGAGCAGCTGCGCGACGACCTCGGGGTCAAGCACGGTGGCCCCGGACCCGATGCGGTCGATCGCCTCGAGGAACTCGGTCACGTCGGCGACGCGGTCCTTGAGGAGGTAGCCGAGCGCGCCGCCGCTGGACGAGATGAGGTCTGCGGCGTAGCGCTCCTCCACGTACTGCGACAGCACGAGGACCGCCAGCTCGGGAAGCCGCGCACGCAGCGACAGCGCGGCGCGGATGCCTTCGTCGGTCCAGGTCGGCGGAAGCCGCACGTCGAGGATGCACAGCTCGGGGGCGGTCCGGTCGACCGTCTCGTCGAGGTGCGAGGCGTCGGGGAGCGCGGCGGCCACCTCGTGGCCGGCGTCCTCGAGCACGCGCACGAGGCCGGCGCGCAGCAGCGCGGAGTCTTCGACGATCAGGATGCGCACGGGATGCTCACCTCCACGCTGGTCGGGCCGCCGGCGGGGCTGTCGATGCGGGCTTCGCCGCCCGCGGCGAGGACGCGGTTGACGATGCCGTCCAGACCGCCGCCGGGGACGACGCGCGCGCCGCCGACGCCGTTGTCCTCGACGCGCGCCCACAGGACCCCCGGCTCGCGCAGCCGCACCACGACACGGACTTCGGTGGCCCGGGAGTGCTTGGCGGCGTTCGTCAGCGCCTCGGCGATCACGAAGTACGCCGCCGCCTCGGTGTCGCGACTGCAGCGGCCGTCGAGTCGCACGTCGGTGTGCACGGGGACCACCGACCGGGCGACCAGCGCCGACAGTGCGGCGTCGAGGCCCCGATCGTCGAGGACCGAGGTGTGGATGCCGCGGGCGAGCTGCCGCAGCTCGGTGATGGCGGCCTTCGTCGAGGTGTGGGCCTCGCTGATCAGCGCCTTCGCGGCCTCGGGGTCGGCGTCGATCTTCTGCTGCGCCAGTCCGAGCGTCATGCCGACGGACACCAGCCGAGGCTGCACCCCGTCGTGAAGGTCGCGTTCGATGCGCGTGCGCTCCACGTCGGCGGCGCGCACGGCACCGGCGTGCTGCAGGCTCGAGGCGCGCGCGGCGGCCGCGAGCTGGGCCTCGCGCGAGGGCACCATGACGGCGCGCGAGATGACGCCGTGGAGGACGCCCAGCCCGACGAGGCCGGCGGCGGAGACGAGCACCGCGAGGATGCCGACCGGCAGCGCCCACGAGAGCGGCACGTCGATGCCGGTGCGTGCGAGGCGCACGGCACTGGCATCCGCGAAGAGCGGCGCGAAGGCCAGCACGACGCCCGACACGAGCAGCCCCGCGAGGGCGACCACGACCCAGCCGAGGATCGTCGCGATCGCGAGGTTCGCGATCGCGCGCCACGTGGAGAGGTCGATCGCCTGCAGCCACACCGTGCGGAGGAAGCCGCCGAAGCCGGGCCGGCCGCTCGACCGGGGCCGGGGTGCCGCGAGCCCGAACCGGTAGAGCCCGTCGACGCGCTGCGTCTCGAGCCAGCCGACGGCGTACAGCACGTAGACGAGCGCGAAGAGCACCAGCAGGCCGACGCCGAGGACGAACAGCAGCCCGATGCCGAGGCCGAGCATCGAGAAGAGGAGCGAGAACACCGCGGCGCCGATGACGCCGAGTGCGGCGAGCTGCGCGATCGCGCCCGCCACCTGGGCCGGCCGCGTCACCGGGCGGGAGTGGGAAGTGTCCGAGGAGGTCATGCCCCTTACGGTAGGCGCGCGGGGCGCGCGGCGCGCCAGAGGAAGCCGGAGACCTCGGTTCGGGTTATCCCCCAGGCCGGGCCGCCCTCGGGCGGGCTGGTGACCCAGGATGGGAACGGCCCCCGCCATCGGGACGTGGCGTGTCGGGATCGCGGGCTAGGGACGTCGATCTGCGAGGAGCCGACCTCGGCCAGGTCGTCGGCATGGCGGGACTGCGCGGTGCCACGATCTCGCCCGAGCAGCTGCAGCTCATGGCGCCCGGACTGGCCGATCTCGCCGGCCTCGTCGTCGAGCCCTGACCGGGCCGCGACGGGCGCTCGGTCCAACGGCTGCGGGCGCGCGAGCGCCCGACCGTCAGGCGTGCGTCAGCGGCCGCTCACCTTGCCGAAGAGGCGGGCGATGGGGGCGAGCACGAGCGGGCGGGCGGTGATCCACGCGGCGGCGATGACGACGAGCGAGGCGGCGAAGAACCAGAACCCGGTCCAATTGTCGGCGTACGCGTTCGGGTCGGTCGAGCCCTGCGCGGCGTACATGTGGTTCAGGTTGCGCAGCGCCCCGGTCGCGAACACCAGGAACACGTGCACCGCGATGAACGCCACGAAGTACAGCATCACCGGGAAGTGCACCGCGCGGGCCCACTCCACCGGGTACGCCTTGTTGAGCCCGGTGGCGTTCTTCGGCCACACCCCCGACATCCGCACCCCGGTGATCGCGGCCAGCGGCGCGGCCAGGAACACCGTGACGAAGTACGCCAGCTGCTGCAGCGCGTTGTAGTTCACCCAGCCGTTCTCGGTGGGCCAGTCCAGCGACACGTACTGCAGGCCCGCCGAGACCGCGTTGGGGAACACCTCCCACGACGTCGGCACGATCCGCATCCACTGCCCGGTGAGGAACAGCAGCACCACGAAGATCACGCCGTTGACCAGCCACAGGATGTCCAGCGACTGGTGGAACCACAGGTTCAGGCTGATCTTGCGGCGGTTGTTGCTGCGCGGCGACCAGAACACGCTCGGCCGCTTCTCGGTGCGCACCTGCAGGCCGGTGCGGATGATCAGCACCATCAGGAACACGTTGAAGAAGTGCTGCCACCCCAGCCACGCCGGGAACCCGACCGGCGCGCCCTCGGGCAGGTGGTACTCGCCCGGGTACACCGCGAGGAAGTCCATCCCCCACGGCGTCGA
This sequence comes from Microbacterium sp. CCNWLW41, assembly GCF_037083505.1. Classification (NCBI taxonomy): domain Bacteria; kingdom Bacillati; phylum Actinomycetota; class Actinomycetes; order Micrococcales; family Microbacteriaceae; genus Microbacterium; species Microbacterium sp. CCNWLW41. Next base: position 1,067,453 of record NZ_JBAOJP010000001.1, on the reverse strand, counting down.
CAGCAGGAACCGCACCAGCGCGACCGCCAGCGCCGCCGCGAACAGCAGCCCGGCACCGCCGACGACCACCGCCCCCGCCCACTGCAGTTTCGTGAAGGGGCCGATCCGCTGCGGCTCGACCCGGGACGCCGGGCGGGTGCGCGCGGCCGCGCCCTCCCACACCGTCCTCGTGAACGGCAGCGGCTGCGACAGCGGCACCCCGCTGGGCGTCACCGCCGCGGTTGGGACAGCCGGGACGACGGATGCCGCCACCGGGGTCTCGGGCAGCGTCGGCGCCTCGACGGGCCTCGGCGTGTCGACGGATGCCTCGACCGGCGCCGCGACGGCGCCCTCGGCGTCGGGTGCTCCGGCGGTGGCGGCCCGGGCGGCGGGCGCGAGACCTGCCGGCGGCCACGGCTCGCCGCCGGCCACACGCGGCAGTCCGCGACGCAGCGGCTTCGCCCCGTCAGCGGCCACCGCCGGTGGCTGCGCCACCGCCGCAGCGGAGGCGGCGACGTCGCGCGCTTCGGGTGCTTCGTCGACGGGGGTCGCGGCCGCCGGGGCGGCCGCAGGAGCGGCGGCGACGGGAGCGGCGGGAGCCGCCGCAGCGGGAGCGACGGGAGCCGCCGCAGCGGCGACGACGGATGCCGGCGGCCAGGGCTCGCCGCCCGGGACGCGCGGCAGACCGCGGCGGATCGCGCGTTCCCCGCCACCGACCACGGAGCTCGTCCCGTCGGCCACGGAGCTCGTCCCACCGGTCTGCACGCCGGCCGAGGGGCTCGCGGCCGTTTCGGCAGGCTCGGCGGGCGGGGCGGGAGCGGACTCGGTCGCGGCAGCCGACGATGACACGGCGACCGAGACGGCTTGGGCCGTGAGCGACGGGACGGCCTCGCCCCTGCCGTCCCCGTTGGGGACCGGAGCGTCGCCGGCGGGCGGCCACGGCTCACCGCCGGGCACCCTGGGCAGCCCGCGCCGCACCGCAGAACCGTACGTGGCCATCCCGGGTTACGCCTTCTTCGCCTCGAGCGCGGAGATCAGCTGCGGCACGACCTGGAACACGTCGCCGACCACCCCGAAATCGGCGATCTCGAAGATCGGGGCATCCGCGTCCTTGTTGATCGCGACGATCGTCTTCGCCGTCTGCATCCCCGCCTTGTGCTGGATCGCGCCGGAGATCCCGAGCGCGACATACAGCTGCGGCGACACCGACACCCCGGTCTGCCCGACCTGATACGTCTGCGGCACATACCCGGCGTCCACCGCGGCGCGCGACGCGCCCACCGCCGCGCCCAGCGTGTCGGCGAGCTGCTCGACCAGGGCGAACTTCTCCCCCGATCCGAGACCGCGCCCGCCGGAGACGACCTTCACCGCGCCGCGCAGCTCCGGACGCGACGACGACACCACCGCCTGATCGACCGACGTGACCGTCGCCGCCTTCCGGCCGGAGGCACGCACCTCGAGCGGCTCCGCCTCGACACCGTCGACCGCGTCGGCGCGGGCATCCACCGATCCCTGCCGGATCGTGATCACCGGCGCACCCCACGTCACCGCGGATTCCACGTTGTACGCACCGCCGTACACGGAGTGGTGCGCGACCACGCCCTCCGCGTCCCGCGAGACACCGACCGCGTCCACCGCGATGCCCGACCGGGTGCGGGCCGCGTACCGACCCGCGACATCGCGGCCCTCGATCGAGTGCGACACCAGGACCGCGTCCGGGCGGACCAGATCCGCCGCCGCCGTCAATGCGTCCACGACCGGAACGGTCAGCCCCTCACCGGGAGGGGCGACCAGCACGTGCGCCGCGCCGAGAGCCGCGGCATCCGCCGCCAGCGCCGCATCGCCCACCACCACCGCGACCGGCGTGCCCACCGAGGCGGCAGCCCCCAGCACCTCCGCGGCGGACTTGGCCAGCCCGCCCGACGGGGTGGTGTCCAGGAGGACCACGATGGAGTCATCTGCAAACGTCATCACACGCACCTCACGCCAGCCGGTTCTGGATGAGGAACTCCGCGAGCTTCTCGCCCGCGTCGCCCTCGTCGACGATCTTCACGCCCGCCTCGCGCGGCGGCTTCTCGCTCAGCGCGATCACGATCGAGCGAGACGCGTCGGGGTCGTGCGCGTCGATCTCCAGCTCGGCCAGCGACAGCGTCTCGAACGGCTTCTTCTTGGCCGCCATGATGCCCTTGAAGTTCGGGAAGCGCGCGTCCGGAAGCGCCTCGGTGATCGAGATCACCGCCGGGAGCGGTGCCACCACCTGCTTCGTCGCACCGTCGGAGGCCCGCGTGCCCGACACCGCGTCCGCACCGATCTCCACCGAGTTCAGGTACGTGGCGCTGGGCACGTCGAGGATCTCCGCGATCATCGACGGCACCACCCCGCCCGAGCCGTCCGTGGACTGGTTGCCCGCGATCACCAGGTCGAACCCGGTGCGCTGCAGCACCGCCGCCAGCACCTCCGCCGTGAGCCCCATGTCGGCACCGAGCAGTGCGTCGTCGATCACCTGCACCGCCGACGCCGCCCCCATCGCCAAACCCTTGCGCACCGTCGCCGACGCCGCCTGCGACGCCATCGACACCACCACGACCTCGGTCCCGGGCGTCTTGTCGGCGTACGACAGCGCCACCTCGAGTGCCCGCTCGCCGATCTCGTCCAGCACCCGATCGGATGCCTCCCGATCAGCCAGCCCCGTCTCCAGCGACAGCTTCCGATCCCCGTACGTATCCGGGACTTCCTTGACCAGGACGACGATCTTCATGACGATCTCCTCACGCTGGGCACGAGTCTATGGCGCGGCCTGGAATGTACCCAATCCAGGGACGGGCGCCCGGTCGGACCGGGCGGACGACCGCTGTGTGTATACATAGACGCCGTCGCCCGGCCGGCGCGCACGCCCGTCCGGACGCCGCCCGGTACGGTGGATCCAGGAGGTCGTCATGGCAGCACCCAAGCGCCTTCCGGTCGATCCGATCGCCGAGGCCAAGCGTCAGTGGATCGCCCACGGCTGGGAGCCGGCGGCCGCGGGCATGACCGCCGTCACGTCGATCATCCGGGCTCAGCAGCTGCTGTTCGCGCGCATCGACGCCACGCTGAAGCCGTTCGGCCTGTCGTTCGCACGGTACGAGATGCTGCGACTGCTCGGCTTCACGCGGGAGGGACGGATGCCGATGGCCAGCGCGATCGCGCGCCTGCAGGTGCACCCGACGAGCGTGACGAACACGGTCGACCGGCTCGCACGCGACGGCCTGGTGTCGCGCGAGCCGCATCCCGACGACGGCAGGGCGGCGATGCTGGTGCTCACGGACTCCGGGCGCGAGCTCGTCGAGCGCGCGACCACGGCCCTGAACACCGAGGTGTTCGAGAGCCCGGGCCTCTCCGACGACGACACGACCGAGCTGGTGCGCATCATCGCGCGCTTCCGCAAGGACGCCGGCGACTTCACCGACCCGCGGCCGCAGCCGGAGCCCCTCTAGTCGCCGTCGGGCCCCCGCCGCACCGCCGCTCGGCTCAGCGGCCGTGGAAGTCGGGGGCACGCTTCTCGCGGAAGGCGGCCATGCCCTCCTTCTGGTCGGCGGTGTCGAAGAGGCCGGCGAACACGTGGCGCTCGAGGCGCAGGCCCTCGGCGAGGGACGACTCCAGCGCGGCGTCGAGCACGGCTTTCGCGGCGTACAGCGACGGCAGGCTCTTCGCGGCGATCGACTCCGCGGTCTTCTGCGCCTCGTCCCGCAGTTCGGCCGCCGGGACGACGCGTGAGACGAGTCCCGAGCGCTCGGCCTCGGCGGCATCCATCATCCGGCCCGTGAGGATGAGCTCGGCGGCCTTGTAGTACCCGACCGCCCGCACGAGCCGCTGCGAGCCGCCCATGCCGGGGATCACGCCGAGGTTGATCTCGGGCTGGCCGAACTTCGCTGTGTCGGCGGCGAGGATGATGTCGCACATCATGGCCAGCTCGCACCCGCCGCCGAGCGCGTAGCCCGAGACGGCGGCGATCACCGGGGTGCGCACCTTCGCGAAGTCGGCCCATCCGCCGAAGTGGTCGGTCATGACCATCTCCAGCCCGGACTTCGACTCCATCTCTTTGATGTCCGCCCCCGCCGCGAAGGCGCGCTCCGAGCCCGTGACGACGATCGCCCCGATGTGCTCGTCGGCGTCGAAGGCGGCTGCCGCGGCGACGACGTCGCGGCAGACCTGCGTGTTGAGCGCGTTGAGCGCGTCCGGCCTGTTGAGGGTGATCCAACCGACGCGTCCGCGCGTCTCGACCAGGATCGTCTCGTATTCGGTCATCGCTCCGCTTTCGTCGAGGGTCGTGAACATTCCACCAGAGTCCGGCGCGTGGCGATCGGGGCGGAGGCGGCCCGGTCGTCAGGCGGACTCGGCGCGGATGGTGTTGATGATGCCGGAGAAGTCCTGCCCTGCGCCGTCGCCGGCGGCGAAGGCCTGGTAGATCTCGCGGGCGAGCATGCCCATGCGCGCGTCCACGCCGGTGGCGGCGATGGCATGCTCGGCGAGGCCGAGGTCCTTGTTCATCAACGCCCCGGCGAACCCCGGCTGGTAGTCGCGGTTGGCAGGGCTCGTGGGCACAGGGCCGGGCACCGGGCAGTTCGTGGTCAGCGCCCAGCACTGCCCCGACGCGTTGGACGCGACGTCGAACAGCGCCTGGTGCGAGAGCCCGAGCCGCTCCCCCAGCACGAACGCCTCGGCGACCGCGATCTGCGACACTGCGAGGATCATGTTGTTGCACACCTTGGCCGCCTGCCCGAGGCCCGCGCCGCCGCAGTGCACGACCCGCCGCCCCATCGCCTCCAGCAGCGGCCGCGCGGCCTCGAAGTCCTCATCGGTGCCGCCCACCATGAAGGCGAGCGTGGCGTTCTCGGCGCCCACGACGCCGCCCGACACCGGCGCGTCCAGCGACCGGCGCCCGGCCTCCTCGGCGAGCGTGTGCGCGGCGCGGGCCTCGTCGACGGCGATCGTCGAGCAGTCGATGAAGAGCGCGCCGGATGCCGCGACCTCCAGCAGTCCCGGCCCGCCGCCCGCGCCCCGGTAGGCGCCGAGCACCTGCGCGCCGGTCTGGAACATCGTGATGACGACGTCGGCGCCGGTGGCGGCATCCGTCCCCGAATCGGCCGTGGCGAGTCCGGCCTCACCCGCCGCGGCGACCGCGGCAGGGGCGACGTCGAAGCCGACCACCTCGTGACCGGTCGCGGCGAGGTTCTTCGCCATGGGCAGGCCCATGTGGCCGAGCCCCAGGAATGCGATCTTCATGTCGGACCTCTTCGTCGGTGCGTGGGATCGAGGGGGCGTCAGTGCGCGAGCAGCTGGCGGCCGATGATCACGCGCATGATCTCGTTCGTGCCCTCGAGGATCTGGTGCACGCGCAGGTCGCGCACCACCTTCTCGATGCCGTAGTCGTGAAGGTATCCGTACCCGCCGTGCAGCTGCAGGGCCTGGTTCGCGACGGTGAAGCCGGCGTCGGTGGCGAATCGCTTGGCCATCGCGCACTGCATCGACGCGTCGGGTGCCTTCGCGTCCAGCGCCGCCGCCGCGTCGCGCACGAGGGCCCGTGCGGCACGGAGCTCGGTGGCCATGTCGGCGAGCGCGAAGACCACGGCCTGCTTCTCGGCCAGCGGCTCGCCGAACGTGAACCGCTCCTGCACGTAGGCGACGGCGCGGTCGAGGGCCCACTGCGCGCCGCCGAGCGAGCACGCCGCGATGTTGACGCGGCCGCCGTCCAGGGCCGACATCGCGATCTTGAACCCCTGACCCTCGCCGCCGAGGACATTCGCCGCGGGCACGCGCACCTCGTCGAGGATCACCTGCCGCGTGGGCTGCGCGTTCCACCCCATCTTGTGCTCGATCGCGCCGAACGACAGGCCGGCGGTGCCGGCGGGCACGAGGAACGCCGTGATCCCGCGGGCACCCGGCTCGCCGGTGCGTGCCATGACGATGTAGACGGATGCCTCGCCCCCGCCCGAGATGAACTGCTTGACGCCGGTCAGCACGAACTCGTCGCCGTCGCGGATCGCGCTCGTCGTGATGGCCGCGGCATCCGATCCCGCACCCGGCTCGGTGAGGCAGTAGCTGCCGAAGCCCGACATGGACGTGAGGAGCGGCAGCCACTCGGTGCGCTGCGCCTCGGTGCCGTAGGTGTCGATCATCCACGCCACCATGTTGTGGATGGAGATGTACGCGGCGATCGCGGTGTCGCCCTGGGCGAGCTCCTCGAAGATGGCCGCGGCGTCCGAGCGCGACAGGCCCGAGCCGCCGATGTCCTCGCGGACGTAGATGCCGCCGAGTCCGAGCTCGCCGCCCCGGCCCAGCGTCTCGCGGGGGAAGTGCGACTGCGCGTCCCACTCCAGGGCGTGCGGCGCGAGCTGCGTCTCGGCGAATTCGCGGACGGCCTCGAGGATCGCTTCGCGCTCCTCGGTCGTGAGGGCGGGCGTGAGAGGGGTGATCGTGGACACCATTGCTCCTTCAGTGATGCAGCGACGCCCTCGTGAGGCATCCTGATCAGTGCGATCGTGCCGACATCAGCACTGTGCTGATTTTACATGGACGTCCTTGTATCTGCTAGGTGGACCTGCGGTCGCACGTACGCGTTCATCGGCTTCGAGCGGATCGGCGGCATCGCGGTGTTCGATGTGACCGAGCCCGCGGCATCCCACTTCGTCACCTACATCCACAACCTCGACTTCTCGGTGTCGGGCACGACGACGCTGTTCGAGATCGCTTCGCTGCGCGGCTGACGCGCCGAGCGGCCGGAAGGGTGGGCCCCCGTCCCGCGGGGCCCACCCTTCCTTGCTCTCGGATGCCGGGTCTCAGTCGCCCGCGGCGGCGCTGTCCCCGTCGGGCCACTGCATGAACGGGCGCAGCTCGATCTGGCCGTTGCGGGCCATCGGGTGCTTCGACGCGATCTCGATCGCCTCGTCGAGGTCGTCGACCTCGAGGATGTCGAAGCCGAGGATCACCTCGGTCGTCTCGGCGAAGGGCCCGCGCGCGGTGAGCACCTTGCCGCCGCGCACCTTGACCACGGTGGAGTCGGACACCGGGGCAAGCACCTCGCCGATGATCCGCTTGCCGCTGGCGTCGAGCGGGTCGACCCACAGGTCGACGTCGGACTGGTCGGGCTCGGTGTCCGGCTCGAGCGAGGAGACGACGAACATCATGTACTTCATGGTGTGATCCTTCCGTTGCGGGCGGGCCGATGCCAACCTCACTCCGGGCGTCGTCCGGGATCGGCCGAGGTCGACACTTCGTCGCAAAGCCTTCTTCCGTTGCGCCGCGCGGGCCGCAGAGCGCGAGGCATCCGGGATCATCCCTCCGGCGGAGGACGATGCGACCGTGGGTGGACGCGCCGGCGCGTGCACGTCCGTAGCGTCGGATCATGGCCTTCACCTCCTCGTCGATCCCGGTTCCCCGTCGCCGTGAGCTCTCGCGCACCACGGCCCTGCTCCTCACGATCGGCGGGAACATCCTGGTCTTCGCCATCGCCGCGCTGGGCGTGGCCGGTGTGGCGCTCGCGGCCGTTGCGGTGTTCGGCGGAGCCGTCGTGGACGCGCTCTGACAGCGAGCGGCCGGGGCAGACGCGACGGCGGTCAGGTGCGGCGCTCGGACTCGCGGAAGCGTGACGGCGACCGCGGCCGACCTCTAGGCTCGCGGCTATGACCGCCGTGGCAGCTGCACATCATCTCCAGCGCCGGCGAGACGCTGCTGGTGCGGCTGGGCCTGTGACGCGGCCGGGTCGGCGGGCCGCCGCGCCACCGATCGCGGCCGTCGTGCTCGCACTGCTCGCGCTGACCGGGTGCTCCGGCTCGGGCGCCGACCAGACGATTCGTGGGATCCCCGACGACTGGGAGGGCCCGATGCCCGACCCCCTCACCGGCGAGCCCTCCGCAGGCTGGGTCGACGACGACGAGTTCGCGATCATCACGATGGGCAGCGGCAGCTGTCCGCCGGTCCCGTCGGCACCGCAGGTGCGGGGCAGCGGCGAGGTGGAGGTCGAGTTCGGACCGTCGCCGAACAACCCCTGCACCGCGGACATGGGACCGACGACGCACGTGTTCAGGCTGCCGCCAGCGGTGATCGACCGGCCCGTCACTGTCACGGTGACGTACCAGGACTACGACGAGGTGTACGAGCTCGGACTGCCCGACCCGTAACGGTCCGGACCCCCTCATGCCCGCCGGACAGCACGCACCGGCCCCCGACATCACGGCACGCACCGGCCCCCGACATCACGGCACTCACGGCGTTCGCGGTGTTCGCGCCGATCGCGACGTTAGCGCCGATCGCGACGCGTTGGCGGCATCCGATCACTGCCGACAGCGACGTGGTCAGATGCGCAGCGCGATCTGATCTCGCTGTCTGGTCGGGGACTTCGTGGCCGGCCGCCACTTCACCTCGGCATCCCACCAGTACGGGCCCTTCACGTACGGCACCCCCTCGACCATCGCCACCTGCCACCCGCCGGAGTCGATGGTGCGATGGTGGAACCAGCACAGCAGGACTCCGTTGTCGGTGTGCGTCGACCCACCCCGCGAATGCTCCTCGACGTGATGCACTTCGCACCACTGCGGCGGCACCTGACACCCGGGGATGAGGCATCCGCCGTCACGCAGGGTGATCGCCCGGCGCTGGTGATGGTTGAACACGCGGTCCAGCGTCGTGAGCGACACGATCCGGCCGGCCGCGCCGAGCACGACCCGCTGCACCGCGCCCGCGCAGGCGATGTGCCGGGCCGCGGCGATCGAGACCGGTTCGTCGTCACCGGGGAGGTGCGCATACCCGCGCCCCGACGCGAGGTCTTGTTCGCGCACCGACACGACCAGTGTCGGTGCGGCGCCGCCGAGGATCGGCAGTTCCCCGGATGCCACGGCCGCCGTCAGCAGCACGGCCAGCGCATCGTGCTGCTTCTGGGTGCGGGTGCGCGAATCGGCGGCATCCTCGGACGGCGCGCCGGAGTCGTGGACGCTGTCGGCGTCGGCCTCGGTGAAGCACGGGCCCATCCCGGTCGCGGCGTCCACACGTGGGTTCAGCACGCTGTCGAACCCGAGTCGCAGCTGCGCGGCGACTTCGGGCAGGAGATTGCCGCGCACCGGGACCAGCCCGTCACCGTCGCGTCGCCCCACCGTGAGTCCCCGCTTGCGCAGCGCCCTCGCCTCGACGGGCTCAGCGCCATCGGGATCGAGGTAGGCCGCCCACACCTGTGCGAGCGCGCGCAGCTCGTCGGCCGAGGCCGGGCCTGCGGCATCCGGCCCCGCACCGGCTGCCGCGGCCGCGAGCTCTTCGTCGGCGGCGAGCATCTCGACCCGACCCACGCCGACGCGACGGAACGCCGAGGCCACCGCGACGACCGCATCGACGCCCACCTGCCCCGCCGCGAGCGCGTCGCGCATGCACGGGAACGTCGCAGGCAGCAGCTCTCCCGTCGACGGCGCGGTGCTGCGCTGCACCGCGCCGGCCGCGGCGGCGAGATCGGCCGCGCTGCGCCCCGACAGGCGCGTGGCCCGCTGCACGAGCTCGCTGAGGTTGCGGCACCCGTACCGCGTCGTCGCCCGGTCGGGGTGGGGCCGAAGGTCGTCGCGCGCCTGCAGCTGCGCCACGGCCTCGACCATGACGGCCTCGACGCCGCGGTGCACCCGAGCCGCGGCCGCGAGCGCCGACAGCACCTCGCCGTCGTCACAGGCGCGCAGCCCGTCAGCGGCGAACGCCGCGGCGACCACGCCGGCGAGCGCGTCGCCGAGGTCGGCGAGGGCTGCGGCGAACTGCGTCATACCCCCATTGTGGCCAGGGGTTCCGACATCGAAACACCCAGATCAACAGGTTTTTCGAACCCGTGGAAAGGGCGTCTGGAGCACGCGATCCGGCGCCCTGTGGAGGAGGCGCTGACCCCCCAACGGACGAGCTCCCGGCGCCCGCCCGCCACGTGACGGGCGAGCGCCGGTGAGTCAGCGCCGCTGCGTCTCGACGAGCACCACCGCCGTGCGGGCCGGGACGGTGACCGTGCCGCTGGCGGCATCCCACGTGGTCGTCTTCACGACGGGGTCGGCACCCTGGGCGAGCGCCGGCGCCAGCGAGAACGGCCGACCCTCGAGCTCCGAGATGGTCTGCGTCGTGGTCTCGGTGCCCGCGTTGAACACCACGAGCGCACCCTTCAGCGCGGGATCGACGTCGTCGCCCACCAGATCGTCGATGAGCATGACGATGACGCCGGGAGCGGCATCCGTCCCGCTGTTCGGGAACGAGACCTTCTGCTCGATCAGGCCGGCGGACCCGAGACGCAGCAGACCCACCTGCTCGCGCACGCGGAGCAGATCGAGGGCGGATGCCTCGGCCGCGGCGATGTCGGACGCACCCGGCTTGTTCGCGGGGTCTGCCAGGAGCGGCGCGAGGTCGTCCCAGTGGCTCCCGTTGTCGCCCTCGCGGGGCAGGCCCGAGCCGAACGTGGACTCCTGGCCGGTCCAGTCGATGCGATTGAACCAGTCGCCCGAGTTGTAGCTGTTGCGGTCGAGCGACTTCGAGCGGAGGAGCTCCGTGCCGGCGTGCCAGAACGACGGGGTCTGGGAGTAGGCGGTGGTCGCGAGCGACAGGGTGTTCATGCGCACGCGGTCCGCCATCGGGGTGTCGGCCGGCAGCTTCAGCACGCCGAGGTCGTACAGCGTCTCGTTGTCGTGCGCGTCGACGTAGGTGATGACCTCGTCGGGCTGGTCGGCGTACCCGGCGGGCGAGCCGTTGTAGTCCAGCTCGTCTCCGGCCTTCACGGTGCCGTCGGAGGCGGTGAACGAGAAGTCGCGCAGGTTGCCCGCGAGTCCCAGCTTCACCAGGTCGGTCTTGTGCGCGAGGTCGGCGAAGGGGTCGCCCGGCGCCGACCGGTCGCTGCCGTTCGGGTCGGTGGCCAGACCCGTGCCGAAGCCCTGGTAGAACTTCGAGCCGCCGTCGACCGGGCTGCCGCCGTGGACGGCGTCGCGCAGCCGGTCGGAGAACGTGCCGATGCCGGTGCCGCCGAGCTGACCCTGGGTGGCCTGCTCGAACAGGGCGTTGTTCGCGACCTCGCCGAAGTTCCAGCCCTCGCCGTACAGGTAGATCGCCTCGCCGTCGACGCCGTCACGCTCGAGCGTCAGCTCGTCGAGCGCATCGCGGATGGCGAGCATGTTCGCCTTCGAGTGGTGGCCCATGAGGTCGAAGCGGAAGCCGTCGACCTTGTAGTCACGCGCCCACGTCACGACCGAGTCGACCATGAGCTTCTGCGCGACCTCGTGCTCGGTCGCCACGTTCTGGCAGCACGTCGAGGTCTCGACGCCGCCGGCCGGGTTGAGACGGTGGTAGTAGCCGGGCACGACCTGGTCGAGGACGGACTTGGCCTCCTGGCCCGACTGCGCGGTGTGGTTGAAGACCTGGTCGAGCACGACCTGCAGACCCATCCCGTGGAGGGCGCCGACCATCGAACGGAACTCGGCGACGCGCGCACCGCCGTCTGGATCGGTGGCGTAGGAGCCCTCGGGCACCGTGTAGTGGTACGGGTCGTAGCCCCAGTTGAAGCCGTCGGCGTCGACGACCGCCTCGATGCACGCCTGCTGCTCCGTGCCGTCCGGCGCGAACGAGGCCAGGTCGCAGGCGGGCACCGCCTGCTTCGACCGGTCCTCCTCGATGGTCGCTATGTCGAACGTGGGCAGCAGGTGCACGGTGTTGATGCCGGCGTCCGCGAGCTCGCGCAGCTGCGCGGTCCCCGCGCTGTCGCGCGTGAACGCCGTGTACGTCCCGCGCTCGGCCTCGGGCACCGACTCATCGGTGATCGAGAAGTCGCGCACGTGCAGCTCGTAGATCGCGCGGTCGACGGGGCGATCCACGACGGGAGCCTCCGTCTTCTCCCACGCCTTGGGCCGCCACGACTTGTCATCGAGATCGACGGCGACGGAGCGCTCGGAGTTCAGGGTGAGCGCGAGGGAGTACGGGTCGGTGACCTGGTTGGTCTCGATCGCCCCGGTGGTCGGCGCGTAGACGACGACCTCCCACAGGTACTCGTCGCCCTTGAGCTTCTTCCCGCCCTCGACGGTCCAGATTCCGGATGCCTCGTCCCACGTCGCCTCGTGACGTGCGGCGTCGCCGTCGGCGCCGGCGTCCCACGTGAGCAGCGTCGCGGCCTGCGCGGTCGGCGCCCACAGGCGGAACGTCGGCTTCTTGCCGTCGAACGACACACCGAGCTCCACGTCGGCGACGGCGTCCGCGTAGAGGTCGTCGAGGACGCCGGGGATCTGCACGCCGGTGAAGGCGCGGACCGCGCCGTCGGCGTCGCGCTGCGACACCATCAGCTGCCCGCGGAGCAGGGCTGCGGCATCCGTCCCGTCGGCCACCTCCAGCGCGATGAACTCCGCCAGCGCCGGGAACCGCTCCTTCTGCTCGTCGGTGAGGCCGCCGTCGATGCGGGTCAGGTCGATCGCGTCGCCCCCGGCCACCGTGTCCTCCTCCAGCGCGAGAGTCGCGTCCAGGGATGCGTGCAGCTGCCAGGTCGCCGCGACGTCGGCCCCGAGGTCGGCCGGCCAGGCGATGGTGCGCTCGTCGATCCAGTGCGCGCGCTCCTCACCGAGACCCGCGATGCCCTCGCCGCCGATGTCGAGCACGTGCGTCGCGAGGGTGTACCGGAAGACGACGGGTGATCCCTCCTCGGCGGTGAACGAGTAGTTCGACCCGCCGGGCGCCCCGCCCACGCCGTAGTTCTCGCTCCAGCTCATGCCGTGGGCGACCTTCGCCTCGTAGGCGCCCGCCGGAAGCGTGACCGAGAGCTCGTAGACGCCGTCCTTGTCGCCGTCGGCCATGAGGCTCGCGAGGCAGTCGGGCGCCCAGTCACCGGCGCACCCCGCTTCGCTCTGGTACGAGCCGGGCACCGTCACGATCGGACCCTCCGCCGTCGACTGGACGACGTTCGACCGCGGGTCGAAGTAGAACGTGATCTCACCGCCGGGGTGGTCGATGGCGATGTTCGAGCCGTCGCGCACACCGTTCGCGCCGTAGTTGATCGCCCACGAGCCGTCGATGGCGACCTTGTACTCGTATTCGCCGGCGGGAAGGTCGAACGTGCCCGCCCAGATGCCGTCGGCGCGCAGCGTCAGCTTCGCGGCCTCGCAGGCGGGCGCCCAGTCACCGGCGCACCCCATCTCGTCATTGAGGCTGCCCGGGACGGTCACCATCGAGATCGGCGACTCCGGCTCCTCCGCGAGCTCCAGCGTCACCGGGTCGCCCACGGAGGCGTAGGTGGACGCGGCGGCGTGGCCGCCCGCGGCATCCGTCGTCACGGCGCGGTACTCGACGAGCGTGCCGTCCGCGAGCCCCTCCACCGTGTGGAAGACGCGGGGGTCGGAATCCTCTGCGGTGCCGAGCGCGTGCCATTCGGCGGAGCCGACCACGCGCCAGGCGAAGCTCGTCTCGGTCCAGGTCGCGTCGTCCACGTCGGCGGAGATCGGCGTGGAGCCGCTGACGCCCGCACCGGCGGCCGGTGCCGAGACCGCGACCGCGAGCGGCGCCTCGGGGGCCGTGACGGGCGCGTCGGCGCGATACACCACGGCCGAGAGCGCCGGGACGGTGACGGATGCCGCGGCCGAGGCATCCGTCGAGATCCCGGTCGTCGTGCCGTAGACCGGCGCGAAGGCCGTGCTCCGGGTGAGCGTGGTCAGCGCGACCGTCTTCTCGGCCGTCGTGTTGTTGAGCGCGACCAGGTATTCGACCTTGTCGTCGCGGTCGACGCGCGAGAAGGCGTAGACGCCCGCGCCGCTGTCGGCGTGGCGCTCGATCTGCGCGCCGGTGACGAGCGCGGGGTGGGCCGCGCGCAGTGCGGCGAGCTCGGCCACGTGCGCGTAGACCGGCGCATCGGTGGCGTAGCGGTCGACCGCTCCGGCGATCTCGCCCGTGATCAGGTTCTGGTCCTGGTACTCGGTGACCTGCGAGGCGAACAGCGACTGCCGCGCGCTCTTGTCGTTGCCGGGCTCCGCGCCGACGAAGCCCTGCTCGTCGCCGTAGTAGACGACGGGCTGGCCTCGGCCGAGGAACATCAGGTCGTGCGCCAGCAGGTCGCGTTCGAGCGCGTTGTCGCTGTTGCGCAGCATGAAGCCGACGCGGCCCATGTCGTGGTTGCCGAGGAAGGTCGGCAGGGCCGTGGCCGACGAGTCGGGGGTGGTGTACCAGTCGTCACCGGCGTAGAGGCTCTGCAGGCCCTTGGCGCTGTTGCCGGCGGCGAAGCTCACAGCGGAGGACTGGAAGGTGAAGTCGAGCACGCTCGACATGTCGGTCTCGCGGACGTACGGCGCGAGCTTCACCGGGTCGGCGTCGTACACCTCGCCGAACATGAAGAAGTCCTTCTTGCCCTTGACGTCGCGGGCGTAGTCGAGCACCTCGGCGGTCCACTGCTCCCAGAACTCGAAGTTCACGTGCTTGGCGGTGTCGATGCGGAAGCCGTCGATGCCGAGGTCGATCCAGTCCTGGTACACCTCGACGAACCCGCTCACGACGGTCGGATGCTCGGTCATGAGGTCGTCGAGGCCGTCGAAGTCGCCGTAGGTGACGGACTCGCCCGACCAGGTCGAATTGCCGCGGTTGTGGTACAGCGTCGGGTCGTTGAGCCACGCCGGCGTCTTCGCGGACTCGTCGCCGGCAGCGATCACCGGCGTGTACGGGAACGACGTCTCGGCGTCGAGGTCGGGGAATGACCCGGTGCCGGCGTAGGTCGCAGGGTCGAAGGCGGCGTCGCTCGCGTCGCGGTACGGGCTGGTGGCCTGGTCGACGTACGAGTACTGGCCTTCGGCGTACGAGATGACGTCGGCGGTGTGGTTCGTGATGATGTCGAAGTAGACCTTGATGCCCTTGGCATGGGCTTCGGCGATGAGCGCCTCGAGCTCGGCGTTGGTGCCGAGGTGCGGATCGATCTGCGTGAAGTCGGTGATCCAGTAGCCGTGGTAGCCCGCGCTGGCGTTCGCGCCCTCACCCTGCACCGGACGGTTCTTGAAGCTGGGGGTCAGCCAGATCGCCGTCGTGCCGAGGCCGTCGATGTAGTCCAGGTTCTCGCGCAGCCCCGCGATGTCGCCGCCGTGGAAGAAGCCCTTGTCGGCCGGGTCGAAGCCCGTCGCGAGGCGGTCGCCCTCGAGCCCGCCCTGGTCGTTCGACGCGTCGCCGTTGGCGAAGCGGTCCGTCATGACGAAGTAGAACTGCTCCTGGCTGCCCGGCTGCCGCACCGGAGCGGCGACCAGCGCGTCGTCGTCGGCGGTGTAGCCGGCGCGGAGGGTCACCGCCTCGAGGCCGACGCGGTGGGTGGTGTCGTCGAAGAGGAAGCGGAGCGTCGCCGGCCCCGCGATCGTCAGCGGGATGTTCTCGCCGTCGCGGCCGTACGCCTCGTCCCACGTGTCGTTCACGGCGACCTTGTACTCGTACGAGCCGGCGGGCACCTCGAACTCCGCCGCGTACACGCCGGCGTCCGCGGTCGCGACGAGTTCGGTCGCGGCACAGTCGGGCTGCCAGTCCCCGCTGCAGCCGAGCTCGGACTGCAGGCTGCCGACGAGGGCGAACGTGCGGTCGGCGGCGGCGGCGGGCGCTGCGGCGACCACTCCCCCGGTGACGATCAAGGCGGCGGCGGCAAGAGTCGCGGCAGCGCGGCGGACACGGGTGGAGGTCGTCTTCGACACGGAGGCTCCAGGTGGGGCGATGGCACGGTGACGTGCCGGATGGGGAGTGTGTGCGGCCGACGCTAGCAGCGGATTCACCGATGTTGCAAGCGCTTACAGAATGAGAAGCCTTTCATCTGGCGCTAGCCGCGTTCCCCGGCCTCCGCCCCGCGCGCATCGCGCAACCGCTTGCAGCGCCCCCGTCCGGCGCGCTTCCGTCCCGCGGTCAGCAGGCAGCGGGCAAACACCACGTCCGCGACGAGACGCCACGGTGCGTTGCGGTGTCTCGTCCGAATCGTGGTGTTTCGCCTGGGACGTCGGGGCGGCTCGACCCGCCGGCGTCAGAGCCGCTCGATGACGGTGGCGTTGGCCATGCCGCCGCCCTCGCACATCGTCTGCAGGCCGTAGCGGCCGCCGGTCGCCTCGAGGTACGAGACCAGCGTGCCGAGCAGTCGCGTGCCCGACGCGCCGACGGCGTGGCCGAGCGCGATGGCCCCGCCCCACGGGTTGAGGCGGGCAGGGTCCGCGCCGAGCTCCCGCTGCCACGCGAGCGGCACCGAGGCGAAGGCCTCGTTGACCTCGTAGGCGTCGAGGTCGTCGATCGACAGTCCGGTGCGGTCGAGGATGCGGCGTGTCGCCGGGATCGGGCCCGTGAGCATGAGCATCGGGTCGTCCCCGACGACGGCGAACGCGTGGAAGCGCGCGCGGGGCGTCAGGCCGAGTGCGACCGCCCTCTCCGCGCTCATGATGAGGACGGCGGATGCCGCGTCCGTGAGGGGCGACGACGTGCCCGCCGTGATCCGCCAGTCGAGGTCGGGGAAGCGCTCGGCGAGCGCGTCGGTGCGGAAGGCGGGAGCGAGTCCTGCCAGCCCCTCCGCCGTCGTCCCCGGGCGCACCGTCTCGTCGAACGCCACCGCGTCCGCGCCGCCGGCGAGCACGGGCAGCACCTGGGAATCGAAGGCGCCGCGGGACCAGGCATCCGCCGCCCGTCGATGCGACTCGGCGGCGTAGGCGTCCAGCTGCCCGCGGTCGAGATCCCACTTCTGCGCGATCAGCTCGGCCGAGACGCCCTGGTTCACCAGTCCCTCGGGATAGCGGTGGGCGAGGCCCTCGGCGATGCTCCCGCCGGCGCGCGACGACCCGAGCGGCACGCGGCTCATGGACTCGACGCCGGCGGCGATCACGATGTCGTAGGCGCTGGCGATCACGCCCTGCGCGGCGAAGTGCGCGGCCTGCTGACTCGATCCGCACTGGCGGTCGATCGTGGCGGCCGGGACCGTCTCGTCGAAGCCCGCGGCGAGGACTGCCTGCCGCGCGATGTTCATCGACTGGTCGCCGATCTGGCTCACGCAGCCCATGAGCACGTCGTCGACCTGACGCGACTGGAGCCCGTTGCGCTCGAGCAGCGACCGCAGCACGCCCGCCGCGAGGTCGACCGGATGCACCGCGCTGAGCGCTCCCCCGGGCTTGCCGCGCCCCGAGGGGGTGCGGACGACGTCGACGATGACGGCTTCGGGCATGGGAGTCCTCCTGAGAACGAGCCTAAGACGGCGACGGATGCCGCGCACCGGCGGCCGCTCCGCCCTGCGGCAGACGGGTCAGGCCCTGGCGTCGGGGGTCGCGTAGGTCGAACGCTGCTCGATCACCGCGAGCGTGCACCGCGAGATGCACGCGAGCTTGCCTGCGTCGTCCACGATCCGGATCTCCCAGACGTGCGCACGGCGGCCGACGTTGATCGGCGTCACCGTCGCCGTCACCGAACCGCCTGAGACCGGCCGCAGGTGATTGGCGTTGATCTCCATCCCCACCACGTGGAACCGCTCGCGGTCCACGGCGAGGTGGCCGGCCCACGACGCGAGTGTCTCGGCGAGCGCGACCGAGGCGCCGCCGTGGAGCACGCCCGCCGGCTGCACGGTGCGGTGGTCCACCGGCATCCGTCCCACCAGCGCGTCGTCGCGGATCTCGACGATCTCGATCCCGAGGTGCTCGATGAGCGTCCCTGGCGCCATGGCGGCGAGGTCGACGCCCTCGAGGTCGTGCCACAGGCTCATGGGGTCATCCCGCCGGCTCCTCTGCGCGCTTCGCGGCCTCGAGGGTCGCGGCATCCGGAACGTACCCCTCGATGTGGCGCTCGTCGGGACCGTTGTACTCCGACAGCGGGCGGATGAGCGCGTTCGACGCCAGCTGCTCCGTGATGTGCGCGGTCCAGCCGGTGACGCGCGCCGCGACGAACAGCGGCGTGAAGGTGAGCGTGTCGAAGCCCATCAGGTTGTAGGCCGGACCCGACGGGTAGTCGAGGTTGGGGTAGATGCCCTTGCGCTCGACGAACTGCGACTCGAGCGCGTCGTACAGGGCGGCCACGTCGGGCCGGTCGTAGTGCTCGACGAGCGTGTCGAGGGCGGCCTTCATCGTGGGCACGCGCGAGTCGCCGCGCTTGTACACGCGGTGGCCGAAGCCCATGATCTTGCGCTTCTCGGCGAGCGCCTGGTCGAGCCACGGCCCGACGTTCGAGGCGTCGCCGATCTCGTCGAAGATGTGGAGCACGGCCTCGTTGGCGCCGCCGTGCAGCGGCCCCTTGAGGGCGCCGATGGCGCCCACGACCGCGGAGTACAGGTCGCTGAGCGTCGAGGTGATGACGCGCGCCGTGAACGTCGAGGCGTTGAAGGAGCGCTCGGCGTAGAGGATCATCGAGCGGTTGAACGCGTCGACGACGACCTCGTCGGCCTCCTCGCCGAAGGTCATCCAGAGGAAGTTCGCGGCGTAGTCCAGGTCGTCCCGCGGCGCGATCGGCTGCTGGCCCCGGCGGCGGCGCTGGCCATAGGCGACGATCGCGGGAAGCACGGCGAACAGGCGGATGCTGCGCGCCAGGTTCTCCTCGGCGCTGCCGCTCACCTCGAGCACCGAGCCGGTGCCGGCGAGGTCGCGCGCGCCGATGAGGCTGACCGCGGTGCGCACCTCGTCCATCGGGTGCGCGTCGATCGGCACGAGGTCGATCGCCGCGCGCACGTCGGCGGGCAGGTGCCGGTAGGCCCGTTCGGTCGCGCGCAGCTGCGCGAGCTGCACGTCGGTGGGCAGCTCACCGTGCCACAGCAGGTAGGCGACGGCTTCGAACGGCTGGGTGGCCGCCAGCTCCTGCACGGGGTACCCCCGGTACAGCAGCGAGTTCGTCTCGGGGTTCACCTTCGAGACCGCCGTGTAGTCGACGACGACGCCGGCGAGGCCCTTCTTGATGTCGGGTTCGGTCATGACTGGTGCTCTCCTCAGCGGGCGATCTGGAAGTTGAAGACGCTGGTGTCGAACTGGTTGTACTGCTCGTAGTCGATGAGGTCGTAGAGGTCGGCGCGGTGCTGCATCTCGTCGAGCCTGGACGTGAGGTGCCCTTCGTCTGAGAGCGTATCGAGCGCGCGGGATGCCGCGCCCATCGCGATCCGCAGCAGCGAGACGGGCCAGATCACGATGTTGACCCCGACGTCGCGGAGCTGATCCACCGAGAACAGCTCGGACTTCCCGAACTCGGTCATGTTCGCCAGGATCGGCACGTCCACCGCCGCGCGGATCGCGGCGAACTCGTCGAGGGTGCGCATGGCCTCGGGGAAGATCGCGTCGGCCCCGGCGTCGACGAGGGCCTTCGCACGCCGGGTCGCGGCATCCAGCCCCTCCACCGCACGGATGTCGGTGCGCGCCATGATGAGGAAGTCCGGATCGCGGCGCGCGTCGGCGGCGGCGCGGATGCGCTTGATCGCGGTGTCCTCGTCGACGACGGCCTTGCCGTCGAGGTGGCCGCAGCGCTTCGGGTTGATCTGGTCCTCGATGTGGGTGCCGGCCAGGCCCGCATCCTCGAGCGTCTGGATCGTGCGGGCGACGTTCATCGGCTCGCCGAACCCGGTGTCCGCGTCGATGATCGCGGGCAGGTCGGTCATGCGGGCGATCTGCTGCCCACGGCCGGCGACCTCCGTGAGCGTCGTCAGGCCGATGTCGGGCAGCCCGAGGTCGGCGCTGAGGACGGCACCCGAGATGTAGACGCCCTCGAAGCCCTTGCGCTCGATGAGCCGGGCGCTGAGCGGATTGAAGGCGCCGGGGAACCGCAGCAGCTCCCCGCTTGCCAGCCGCTCCCGGAACCGCCGCCGCTTCTCGTGCGCCGGCACGGTGGAGTACAGCATCAGAACAGCCCCTTCGGCGCCGGGGCGGCGGCGAGCACCCCGAAGTCGGCGACGATCGTGAGCTGCTGCACCTCTTCGGGGGTGAGCTCGGGCAGGCGCTGCGCCAGGTCGAGGAATCGCTCGATCTCATCCGCGGCGAGCACGCCCTCGGCGAGGGTGCGGAACTTGCGCACGTAGTCCTCGCGCGCGAACGGCCGCGCGCCGAGCGGGTGGGCGTCGGCCACGGCGATCTCGTCGACGACGGTCTCGCCGCTGGTGAGACGGATCTCGACGCGCCCGCCGAAGGCCTTCTCGTTCGGGTCGTCGGAGTGGTAGCGGCGGGTCCACTCGGGGTCCTCGGCGGTCGTGATCTTCTGCCACAGCTCGACGGTGTCGGCGCGGCCCGCGCGGCCGGGGGTGTACGAGTCGACGTGGTGCCAGCCGCCGTCCTGCAGTGCGACCGCGAAGATGTACGGGATCGAGTGGTCCAGCGTCTCGCGGGACGCGGTCGGGTCGTACTTCTGCGGGTCGTTCGCCCCGGAGCCGATGACGTAGTGGGTGTGGTGCGAGGTGTGCAGCACGATCGACTCGACGTTCGCCGGGTCGGCGAGGTCGGGACGCTCGCCGTGCAGCTTGCGCGCGAGATCGATCCAGGCCTGCGCCTGGTACTCGGCCGAGTGCTCCTTCGTGTACGAGTCGAGGATGCCGCGCTTGGGCTCGCCCGCGCCCGGCAGCGGCACCTCGTACGTGGCATCCGGCCCGTCCAGGAGCCACGCGATCACGCCGTCCTCGCCCTCGTAGATCGGGCTCGGAGAGGTCTCGCCCCGCATCGCCCGGTCGACGGCCTCGACCGCCATCTTGCCGGCGAAGGCCGGGGCGTGCGCCTTCCAGGTGGAGATCTCGCCCTTGCGCGACTGGCGCGTCGCGGTCGTGGTGTGCAGGGCCTGACCGACGGCCTGGTAGATCGTCTCGACCGGGAGGCCGAGGAGCGTGCCGATGCCGGCAGCGGCCGACGGGCCGAGGTGGGCGACGTGATCGATCTTGTGCTTGTGGAGGCAGATCGCACGGACGAGGTCGATCTGGATCTCGTAACCGGTCGCGAGCCCGCGCACCAGCGCGCGGCCGTCGGCGCCCACGTGCTGGGCGACGGCGACGATCGGCGGGATGTTGTCGCCGGGGTGCGAGTAGTCGGCCGCGAGGAACGTGTCGTGGTAGTCCAGCTCGCGCACCGCGACCCCGTTGGCCCACGCCGCCCACTCCGGGCTCGTCTTGCGGTCCAGGGCGCAGCCGAACACCGTCGCCCCCGAGCCGCCGACCGACACGGCGTGGTCGAGCGCCTGCTGGCGGGCAGCGCTCACCGGGGCGCGGGTGAGGGATGCCGCAGCCACCGCCGCGTTGTCGATCACGCGGTTGATGATCATGTCGACGACGTCGGCGTCGACCTCGACAGGGTCGGCCGCGACCTCGGCGATATGCCAGGCCAGCTGCCCTTCCCGCACGAGGTGCTCGTCGCTGCGGTGGACGCGGAGGTGGTGGATCACGGTCATGGCCGGCCTTTCGGTGTCACTGCCCTTCGCCGGGCCCGGCGGCCGAGGCGGTCGCGGGGACCGGTTCGGCCGCGGAGCCCGTCGAGGCGTCGAGGGAATCGAGGATGTTGGTGAGCGCGTTGTGCAGGTGCACGTGGGTGGCGTGCGCGGCGAGGTCGGCGTCGCGCGCCGCGATCGCCGAGGCGATGAGCCGGTGCTCCGAGACGGATGCCGCGAGCCGGCCGGGATTGTCGCGCGCCAGGCGCCGCACCCGCACCAGGTGGGTGCGCACGGTGCGCAGCGCCGCGGTGAGGTAGTCGTTGGCGACGGCGGTGTCCAGGGCGAGGTCGAAGCGCGCGATCAGCGCGTAGTAGGCGTCGCGCACGTCGGCGCCGCCGGACCGGCCGCCGTCGCCGGGAAGGTCGACGCGGGCGAAGTCGCGGGCGAGGTCGGCGAAGGCCGCGGCGTCGCCGCGCTCGGCGGCGAGGCGGGCCGCCGACTCCTCGAGGGCGCGGCGCACCTCGAAGATCTCGCGGATGTCTTCGGCGTCGATCGCGGTGACCACGGTGACCCGCGGAGACTGCTGGGCGACGAGGCCGTCCGCCGCGAGGCGGCCGAGCGCTTCGCGCAGCGGGGTGCGGCTCACGCCGAGCCGCGCGGCCTGCTCGACCTCACCGAGGACGGCGCCCGGACGCAGCATGCCCGACTGGATCTCGTCGAGGAGGGTCGCATAGGCGCGGTCGCTCGCGCGCATTCGCACCACCTCCTCGTCCTGCATCTCAGCCAGTGTATACATTCGGCGTCGTCAGTGCGAGTGGAGCGGGTCCCTGCGCGGCGTAGGTATACATTTTCCCGACGCTCGACGCTGCGGGGCCCATCGCCGCAGCCCCCGGGCTTCGCGCCGACCGTGAGGAAAGCGTGAGGAATCTTCAGGAATTTGTGAAATCGGCGTACCTTCAGCGCCATGACCACTGTCATCAACACGCGCGACCTCACCAAGCACTACGGCCGCGTCCACGCCCTCGACGGCTTGGACCTCACCGTCGACGAAGGTCAGGTCCACGGCTTCCTCGGCCCGAACGGTGCCGGCAAGTCGACCACGATCCGCGTGCTGCTCGGGCTCGCGCGCAAGACGTCGGGCGAGGCATCCGTCTTCGGCCAGGAGCCGTGGCGGGACGCCGTCGCGCTGCACCGCCGGATCGCGTACGTGCCCGGCGACGTGAGCGTGTGGCCCAATCTGTCCGGCGGCGAGGCGATCGACCTGATGTCGCGGCTGCGCGGCGCGTCACGAAGCGACGCCGCCTACCGCACCGAGAAGGAGCGCCTGATCGAGGCGTTCCAGTTCGATCCGCGCAAGAAGGGCCGGGCGTACTCCAAGGGCAACCGGCAGAAGGTGGCGCTCATCGCCGCCTTCGCGGTGCCCGCCGACCTCTACATCCTCGACGAGCCCACGAGCGGCCTCGACCCGCTGATGGACGTCATGTTCCGCCGGGAGATCGCCCGCGTGCGGGCCGGCGGCGCGACGGTGCTGCTGTCGAGCCACATCCTCTCGGAGGTCGAGCAGCTGTGCGACCGGGTCTCGATCATCCGCGCCGGCCGCGTCGTGGAGTCCGGCACGCTTGCAGACCTGCGGCACCTGACGCGCACCGAGATCTCGTTCGAGGGGACGGATGCCGCGAGCGCGGCCGGCATCGCCACCGCCCATGACGTCGTGGCCGACGACGGGCGGGTGCGCTTCACCGTCGACAGCGACTCCGTCGCGGGCACGCTGCCCGAGCTCGCCGCCCGCGGCGTCGCGGGCCTTCGCATCGCCCCGCCGTCGCTGGAGGAGCTGTTCCTGCGGCACTACGGCGACGACCTGGCGGCACTCACTCCCGAGCGCACCCGTGAACCGGAGCTGCGATGAACCGCCTGCTCGCGCTGCTCGGCCAGCGCGCGCGGCGCGACTGGCTGCAGGTGCTGCTGTGGGGCGTCGGCACGGCGCTCCTCGCCTACGCGTCGTTCATCGGGGTGAGAGACGCGTACGGCACCGCTCAGGACCGCACCTCCCTCCTGGCGGCGGCGCTGGCGAACCCCGTGATCCTGATGTTCCGCGGGCTGCCGTCGGGCGCCGACGAGGGCGCCTTCATGATCTTCCTCATCTTCCCGTGGCTGGCGATCCTCGCCGCATTCATGAGCACGTTCCTCGCCGTGCGGCACACCCGCGGCGACGAGGAGACCGGGCGGGCCGAGCTCGTCGCCGCGACGCCGGCGGCACGGACGGTGCCGTTCGCGGCCACCGCCCTTCACGGTCTGCTCGCGAACGCGCTGCTGGCGGCGCTGGTGGCGAGTGCGTTCCTCGCGGTCGGGGCCGAGGCCGAAGGCGCGCTGCTGGCCGGGACCGCGACGGGCGCGGTCGGCGTGACATTCCTCGGCGTCGGGCTCCTCGCCGCCCAGCTCATGCGCACCTCCCGCGGAGCGAACTCGCTCGCGGTCTGGACGCTCATGGCGACCTTCGTGATCGCGGGCTTCGGCAACGCGATCGGCACGCCGAGCGACGACCTCACGCGCGTGGAGAGCTCGTGGCTCACGTGGCTCTCCCCCTTCGGGTGGGGCGAGAACACGCGGGCGTTCGATGAGAACCTGTGGTGGCCGGCGCTGCTCTCCCTCGGCGTGGGTGCGGTGCTGGCCGCCGTGTCGGCCGTCCTCGTCGCGGTGCGCGACCTCGGCGGCAGCTTCATCGCCGAGCGGCTGGGCCGTGCGGACGCCTCACCGGCCCTGTCGGGACCGATGGCACTGGTGTGGCGGCTCACCCGCGGCGCCGTGCTCGGCTGGGCCGTCGGAGGCTTCCTGATCGGCGTCCTGTCGACCTCGCTCGCCTCCCTGGTCGAGGAGATCGGCGCATCCAACCCCGCCGTCGAGCAGATCCTCCGCCAGATCTCCGGAGCGGGCAGCGTCCAGCAGGGCACCATCACGACGTTCTTCACCATGCTGGGGGTCCTCGCCGCCTGCTGCGCGGTGCAGGTCGTCTGCCGCGCACGGCAGGAGGAGGCGCACGGCACCGCCGAGCCGCTGCTGGCAGCACCCGTCGGACGCGTGCGGTGGCTCGCCGACTACCTCGTCGTCGCGCTCATCGGCGTGGTGCTGGTGATCGCCGCGGCGATCGCCGGGGCGGCGCTCGGCATCGCGGGGCAGGACGGCGACACGGACCTCATGCGCACGGTGCTGGTGACCGGCGCGGGGCAGGTGGCGGCGGCATCCGTCTTCCTCGTCGTGACGGCTCTCGCCTTCGTGCTGGTGCCGCGCGCGACGATCCCCCTCGGGTGGTCGCTGGTGCTCCTCGGCATGGCGCTGGGACTGTTCGGCCCGCTCTTCGGCTTCCCGGAGTGGCTCGTGCAGGCCTCGCCGATCGCGGTCACGCCCTTCGTCGACGGCGATGCGGTCGACCTGCGGGGGCTGTGGTGGCTGGTGCTCGCCACGGGTGCCGGGGCCGTGGCCTCCCTGTCGCTGATGCGCCGTCGCGAGCTGGCGTCGGCAGGATAGGACCCATGCCGACAGATCACCCGGGAACCGAACCGGCCGAGCAGGCCGCGGCGATGCTGAATGCGGTGGGGATGCCGCGCATGCCCGCGCGGGTCATGATGGCGCTCGCCGGCTCGCCCGACGACGGCTACACCGCTGCGGAGCTCGCCGAGCGACTCGGCGTCTCGCCGGCAGCGGTGTCGGGGGCGGTGCGCTACCTGGTGTCGATGCGGCTCATCCACCGGCTGTCACGACCGGGCGACCGCCGCGATCGCTACGACCTCGCGGACGACTCCTGGTCGGGCATGATCGCGGCGAACGCGCCGCTGTACGGCAGCCTCGCGGCCTACCTCGACCGCATCGCCGAGGACAACGCGGACGCACCCCTGTCCGCCGCCCGCGCGCACGAGATCGCCGACTTCCTGCGATACCTGTCGGAGCGGATGCCGCAGCTCGCGGCCGAGTGGCGGGCCGAGCGCGACGGCGGTGAAGGCGGCACCCGGGCCGGGCTCCGCGCGGACGGGGGCGGGTCCGGGGCCGGGTAGCCTTGCCCGAGTGACCGACGCGCCCCGCTACATCGTTGCCACCGACGGAGCCTGCAAGGGCAACCCCGGACCGACGGGGTGGGCGTGGGTCGGCGAGGACGGCCACTGGGCCGCCGGGTCGATCCCGGTCGGGACCAACAACGTCGGCGAGCTCACCGGACTGCTGAAGGCCATCGAGGACCACGCCGACGTTCCGAACCTCGTCGTGCAGGCCGACTCGAAGTACGCCATCGACACCTACACGAAGTGGATGGACGGCCACCGCCGCCGCGGCTGGAAGACCTCGACCGGCGCACCGACGAAGAACGTCGACATCCTCGAGCAGCTCATCGTCGCCCGCGACGCCCGGCGAGCCGCCGGGCTTCCCGACGTCGTGCTCGAGCACGTGCGCGGCCACTCCGGCCACGTGCTCAACGCGTGGGCCGACGAGCGGGCGGTGCGCGCGTCCGAGCACGCCGCGAAGGGCGTCGCGAGCGCGTGGTCGTCGCTCGGCGCCCAGGACCGGATCGACGTCTCGACGCGTCCGAAGAACGGCCGCTGAACCTCAGAGCTGCGCCCGGAGGGCTCAGGCGTCGGTCGTGCCCTCGTAGAGGCCGATCGCGTTCCCGTCGGGGTCGGCGATCACGGCCCACCAGCTCGTGGGAGAGATCTGGTCCTTCTCCATCAGCACCGTGGCGCCGGCATCCTTCGCCGCCGCGACCGTCTCGTCGATGGAATCGACCTCGACGTACGAGCGGGGCTGCGTGAAGCCCTCCCCGCGCGGAGCGAGGCCGCCCCCCGAGATCTTGTTCGGCGCCTGCCACATGGGGTAGCCCTCGAAGCCGGGCACCTCGGCGATCTGCCAGCCGAACAGGCCGGAGTAGAACTGGGCCGCCTTGCCGAGGTCGGTGACGGGAATGTCGATGTGCGTGATGTCGCCGTGGGCCATGGTGTTCCTCTCGTGCGGATCCGACCCGGACAGTCTCCGCCGCCCTCACGGCCCCCGCAAGGCCCCGGACGGGCTCAGCGACCGGAGGAGAAGGCCTCCGCGAGATGCTGTTCCAGCGCATCGATCGCCGGACGCTGACCCTTCACGAGGCGCTCGCGTGCGGCATCCGTCGCGGTCCATTCGACACGGTCGACCTCGGGGAACGACGCCGTCCGCCCCGAGCGCGGCGGCCATTCCAGCTCGAACTCGCCGAACTCGAGGCCGTCCAGCGAGAATCCGCTGCCGTCGGCGACGAACACCGTGACGCGCTTGCCCGACGAGTAGGCGAACGTGCCGAGCTCGGCGTAGGGCGGCTCGGGCGGGTCGATGCCGAGCTCCTCGCGGAACTCGCGGCGCGCGGCATCCAGCGCGCCTTCGCCTTCGGTGAACTCCCCCTTGGGGATGGACCACGCGCCGGCATCCTTGCCCGCCCAGAACGGCCCGCCCATGTGCGCGATGAGCACCTGGGGCTCGGGCTGGATCCGGTACAGCAGGATGCCGGCACTGGTGATCATGTCAGACCACGCGGGTCTTGGGCGAGACCGTGTAGGTGTCCTCCGGGTCGTCGTAGACCACGCCGGAGAGCGCGGCGTCGATCGCGGACATCGTGTCGGCGTCGAGCACGACGCCCGAGGCCTTGACGGTGTCGGCGAGCTGCTCGGGACGGGATGCCCCGACGAGCGCCGACGCGACGTTCTTGTTCTGCAGCACCCACGCGATCGCCAGCTGCGGCAGGCTCAGCCCCGCCTGCTCGGCGACGGGCTTCAGGCGCTGCACGGCCTCGAGCACCTCGTCGCGCATGAAGCGCTGGATGAACTGCGCGCCGCTCTTCTCGTCGGTCGCGCGCGACCCCTCGAGGAGCGGCTGGCCGGGAAGGTACTTGCCCGACAGGACGCCCTGCGCCATCGGCGACCACACGATCTGGGAGATGCCGAGCTCCTCGGACGCCGGAACGACCTTGCCCTCGATGACGCGCCACAGGGCCGAGTACTGCGGCTGGTTGGAGATGAGCTGGATGCCGTAGCTCTTGGCCAGGGCGTGGCCCTCGCGAAGCTGCTCCGCCGTCCACTCCGATACGCCGATGTAGAGCGCCTTGCCCTGGCGCACGATGTCGGCGAACGCCTGGAACGTCTCTTCGATCGGGGTCTCGTAGTCGTAGCGGTGCGCCTGGTAGAGGTCGACGTAGTCGGTGCCGAGGCGCTTGAGCGAACCGTTGATCGACTCGAGGATGTGCTTGCGGCTGAGCCCGGTGTCGTTCGGGCCCTTGGGACCCGTCGGCCAGTACACCTTCGTGAAGATCTCGAGGGACTCGCGCCGCTGGCCGGTCAGCGCCTTGCCGAGCACCTCCTCGGCGAGCGTGTTGGCGTACGTGTCCGCCGTGTCGAACGTCGAGATGCCGGCGTCGAGCGCCGCGTGGACGGTGTCGATGGCGGCGGAGTCGTCGACCTGCGAGCCGTGGGTGACCCAGTTGCCGTAGGTGATCTCGCTGACCTTGAGACCGCTGTTTCCGAGGTACCGGTAATTGACCATGAGAAAACGCTACCCGCCCGCGCCATGGGGTCGGCGCGCGCGCGTCCATTTGCGAACGGATGCCGAGGGCTCGACTGCTGTCGACCCCGCGGTCTCAGCTCACCGAGGCCGTCTCCCCTTCGGTCGCGTCGTCCGGCACGACGCGCGCCGCATCGGGCTGGCCGGCGTCGGCGAGGGCGGGCGCCTCGTCGTCGACGTCGGTCGCGGCCTGCTGGAACTGCGAGTTGTACAGCCGGAAGTACGCGCCCTTGACGGCGATGAGCTCGTCGTGCGTGCCCTGCTCGACGATCCCGCCGTTCTCCATCACGAGGATGAGGTCGGCGTCGCGGATGGTCGACAGGCGGTGTGCGATCACGAACGACGTGCGGCCCTCTCGCAGCGCCGCCATCGCGTGCTGCAGCAGCAGCTCGGTGCGGGTGTCGACCGAGCTCGTCGCCTCGTCGAGGATCAGCACGGACGGCTGCGCCACGAACGCGCGCGCGATCGTGATCAGCTGCTTCTCGCCCGCCGAGATGTTGGACGCCTCCTCGTCGAGGAGCGTGTCGTAGCCGTCGGGCAGCGAGTGCACGAACCGCTCGACGTACGTCGCGCGGGCGGCGGCGAGGATCTCGTCGTCGGTGGCGTCGGCACGGCCATAGCGGATGTTCTCGCGGATCGTCCCGGCGAACAGCCACGGATCCTGGAGCACCATGCCCGTCTTCGCCCGCATGTCGCGCCGGGTGAGCAGCGAGATGTCCTGCCCGTTGAGCAGGATGCGCCCGCTGTCCAGCTCGTAGAACCGCATGAGCAGGTTGACCAGCGTCGTCTTGCCGGCACCCGTGGGGCCGACGATCGCCACCGTCTGCCCGGGCTCGACGCGGAACGACAGGTCGTGGATGAGCGGGTGGTCGGCCGAGTAGGAGAACGCCACGTCCTGGAACTCGATCGTCCCGTCGCCGTCCACCGGCGCCGGCGCGTCGGAGGCATCCGGCTCCTGCTCGGGCTCGTCGAGGATCTGGAAGACCCGCTCCGCGGATGCGGTGCCGGATTGCACCACGGCAGCCATGCCGCCGAGCTGCGACAGCGGCTGGGTGAACTGCTGCGAGTACTGGATGAACGCCTGCACGTCGCCCAGCCGGAGCTGGCCGCCGGCGACCATGAGCGCTCCGAAGACGGCGATGCCCACGTAGGTGAGGTTCCCGATGAACATCATGGCGGGCATCATCGTGTTCGAGAGGAACTGCGCCATGAACGACGCCTGGTACAGCTCTTCGTTCTCGGCCCGGAACGCCTCGCGCGAGCTCTGCTCGCGGCCGTACACCTTGACCAGCGCGTGCCCCGAGAACGACTCCTCCACGCGCGCGTTGAGGCGCCCGACCTTGCGCCACTGCGTGCCGAACGCCTTCTGCGAGCGCGGCCCGATGACGCCGAACAGCACGCCCATGAGCGGGAAGCTCACCAGCACCACGAGCGTCAGCTGCCACGAGATCGACAGCATCATGATGAGCACGCCGACGACCGTCAGCACCGCGGTGAGCGCCTGCGACAGCGACTGCTGCATCATCTGGGTGATGTTGTCGATGTCGTTGGTGACCCGGGAGATGAGCTCGCCGCGCTGCACCCGGTCGAAGTACCGCAGCGGAAGGCGGTTGACCTTCGCCTCGACGTCTTCGCGGAGGCGCCAGATGAGGCGCACCATGATGACGTTCATGACGTAGCCCTGCAGCCACATCAGCAGCGCCGACGCGAAGTAGAGTGCGAGCACGATCAGCAGCACGCGGCTCAGCGCCAGGAAGTCGACGCCGGCGCCCGGCACGAAGTGCTGCATCGCCTGGACGATGTTCGCGAGATCCTGCTGACCCTGCGCCTCGAGGCCGGCGACCACCTGCTCCTTCGTGGTGCCCGCCGGTGCCATCGACGACACGACGCCCTCGAAGAGGATGTTCGTCGCCTCGCCGAGCACCTTCGGCGACAGCACGGCGAGCACGACGCCCGCCGCGCCGAGGACCGTCGCCAGCGTGAACGCGACCGCGTGCGGCTTGAGCAGCCCGAGCAGGCGACGGAACGACGGACCGAAGTGAGCGGCCTTGCCGGGGGCGACCGCGCCGCTCCAGTCGTCCGCGGCGATGCGCGCCTGCTCGCCGAGCTCGATCTCGGCCTTCTCCTCGGCGCTGAGCTCCGCGACGGCGTCCTGAACGCGGCGGCGGGACCTGGGCTGCTGCTCGCTCATCGGGCGACCTCCGCTCCGAGCTGGGATTCGACGATCTCGCGGTACGTCTGGCTGCTCTCGAGCAGCTCCTCGTGCGTGCCGAGCCCGACCACGCCGCCGTCGTCGAGCACGACGATGCGGTCGGCGTCGATGATCGTCGAGACGCGCTGCGCGACGACGATCTTCGTGACGTGCGGCAGCTCCCGCCACAGTGCCTGCCTCAGCCTCGCGTCCGTCGTGAGGTCGAGCGCCGAGAACGAGTCGTCGAACACGAGCACGCGCGGGTCGTGGACGATCGCCCGCGCGATCGCGAGGCGCTGGCGCTGGCCGCCCGACACGTTCGTGCCGCCCTGCGCGATGCGCGCGTCGAGCCCGCCGTCCATCTGGCTGACGAAGTCGCTGGCCTGGGCGATCTCGAGCGCCCGCCAGAGCTCGGCGTCGGTGGCATCCTCCCGCCCGAACCGCAGGTTGGAGCCGACGGTGCCGGTGAACAGGAACGGGCGCTGCGGCACGAGGCCGATCGTCCGCCACAGGGCGTCGAGGTCTGCCCGCCGGACGTCGACGCCGCCCACGAGCACCGCGCCGTCGGTGACGTCGAACAGCCGCGGGATGAGCGAGACCAGGGTCGTCTTGCCCGCACCCGTCGAGCCGACGACGGCGACCGTCTCACCCGGATCCGCTCGGAACGTGACGTCCGCGAGGATGGGGTGCTCGGCGCCGGGATAGGTGAAGGTGACGCCGCGGAACTCGACCGCCCCCGGCTCGGGGAACGCGGCGACGACGTCCGCCGGGCGCACCAGCGTGGAGCGCGTGTCGAGGACTTCGCCGATGCGCTCGGCCGAGACGGCCGCGCGCGGGATCATCAGCGTCATGAAGCTCGCCATGAGGACGCCCGAGAGGATGATCATGGCGTACTGCATGAAGGCGAAGAGCGTGCCGATCTGGATCTCGCCGCTGTCGACCTGCATGCCGCCGAACCAGATCACGCCGATGACCGTGACGTTGAGGATGAGCATCACGGCCGGGAACAGCAGCACGAACAGCGAGCCCACCTTGCGGCCGACCACCATGATGTCGGTGTTCGCGACGCGGAAGCGCTCCTCTTCGATGGGCTCTCGCACGAACGCCCGGATGACGCGGATGCCGGTCAGCTGCTCGCGCATGATGCGGTTGACGCCGTCGAGCTTGCCCTGGAAGCTGCGGAACAGCGGAACCATGCGGGCGATCACGACGCCGGCGACCAGCAGCAGCACGGGGACCGCGATGGCGAGGATCCAGGCGAGGCTCGCCGCCTGGTCGATCGCCAGGATGATCCCGCCGACGGCGAGGAGCGGCGCGGAGACGAGGAAGGTCGCGCCCATCATCGTGAGCATCTGCACCTGCTGCACGTCGTTGGTGTTGCGGGTGATGAGGGAGCCCGCGCCGAAGCCGGTGACCTCGCGCTCGGAGAACGCCGACACGCGCTCGAAGATGTCGTCGCGCATGTCGCGGCCGAGCTTCATCGCCGCCCGGGCCGCGAAATACGTCGCGATGATGGCGGCGACGATCTGGCCGAGCGAGATCGTCAGCATGACCACGCCGGTGCGCCAGATGTAGTCGGTGTCGCCCCGGGAGACGCCGTTGTCGATGATGTCGGCGTTGAGGCTCGGCAGGTAGAGCGATGCCAGAGCGGAGGCGAACTGGAACACCAGCACGCCCAGCAGCAGCCACCCGGATGACTTCAGGTAGCGGACGAGGAGCTTGGCCAGCACGGAGGTCTCCCGGATGCGGCGGCACGGCAGGGCATGGCGAAGCCCGGCTCATGCGATGGATGGATGCGGCTCCCACCCTGGCACGGGCCGCCGACATCGCGCATTCGCGTTCACCGAGAGCGGAACGGGCCCGCCGGATCGCGCGCCGCGGCGCTCAGGCCTCCGCGCCCTGCGCGATGCCGGCTCGCTCGCGCCAGCTGCGCGCCGTGACCCGGTCGAGGGCCACCTGCCGGCGCAGCGCGTCGGCCTTCTCGTACAGCGACGGGTCGCCGTAGCTCGTGAGCACCTTCACGATCACGGGCAGCAGCTCGATCATGAAGAACAGCACGGCGATGAGCAGGTGCGCCCACTTCAGCGTCGGCTCGCGCTCCCCCAGCCGCTCCAGGGCGCCGATCTGGCTCAGCAGGCCGACCGCGCCGGCGTTGCCGCTCGCGATCTCCGCCGCCCGGGCGTCGTACGCGGCGAGCGCCGCCTGGTACTGCTCGCGGGCAGCCGGCAGCTCGTCGCGCGCCTGCTGCTTGTTCTGCTCCTCCGACGCGCTCGCGGCGGCCGTGCCCGACGCCTGGGCGTCGGCGAGGTCGGCCTGGGCCGACCGCAGCTTCGCGGCGAGGTCGTCGTAGGAGGCCTGCGCGGCGGCCAGCTGCGCCTCGGCGGCCTCGGAGCTCGCCCCCTCGCCGGCGACGCCGCTGCAGCCCTCGACCTCGCCGGCGCCCTGGCCGTTGATCTCGCACTGGTAGATCGCCCGCGCCTGGTCGATCACCTGCTGCTGCTCGGCGAGCTTGGCGGTGAGGTCGTCGACGGACGCCTGCGCCGCCGCGGCGGACGCGGTCGTCGTCTCGGCGCCGTCGACGACGCCGGTCGCCGCCTGGCTCTCCAACGCGGCGACCCGCTCGCTCGCGGCGTCGAGCGCCTGCCTCTCCGGGCCCGAGGTGACGGCATCCTGATCCGACTGCGCCTGCGTGATGTTGGTCGCGTTCACCTCGCGTGCGATGTCGTTCTGGAAGATCTGCAGCACGAGGGGCTCGGCCACGACGATGCCGATCACCGCCGCCATGATCACACGAGGGATCGCGAGCCCGATCAGCCGCCACACGTTGTGCGTCGAGCGCATCGTCGAGGTGAGGAAGCGGTCGAGGTTGAAGATGATGAGCGCCCACACCAGTGCGAGCGGCACGGCGACGAAGGCGGCGATCCGCACCCCGGTCACGAGCGCGAAGTACATCGAGATGGCCGAGACCAGCGCCGTCCCGGCGAGCACGAAGAACATCTGCACGAAGCGGGGCGTCTCGGTGGGCACCTCGTCGAGCACCGAGCCCTCCGCGCCGCCGAGCACGGCGAGGCGTCGCGCGGCGGAGGTCCGCTCGCGGCGGCGCTGCGCACGCGGGGAGCGGGTGACGGGGACGGATGCCTCCGCCGCCGGTTCGGCTCCTTCGGCCGCCGCCGGCTCCGGCGCCTCAGGCTCCGGCGGTGCGGGCGTCCCCT
The DNA here is from genome assembly GCF_037083505.1 of Microbacterium sp. CCNWLW41. Lineage (NCBI taxonomy): Bacteria > Bacillati > Actinomycetota > Actinomycetes > Micrococcales > Microbacteriaceae > Microbacterium > Microbacterium sp. CCNWLW41. The sequence goes on along the minus strand of NZ_JBAOJP010000001.1, from coordinate 1,034,204 downwards.
CGGGCAGAGGCTCGTCCACGGCGCCCCACTCGCCGACGGCCGGCTGACGCTCCGGCGCGGTCCGCGGGGCCTCGACCGCGACGGGCTCGGTCGGGCTCATCGCGAAGGAGTCCTCGAGCAGGCGCGTCTCGGGGAACGGGTCGTCCGGGCCTCCGCCGTCCTCGCGCCCGCCGTCCTCACGCGCGCCGGCGGCCTGCGCGGCGCGGACGTCGTCGAGGTACAGCTCCTCGGCCTGATCGGCCGGCGCGTCGAACTCGATGCGGCCGTCGGAGCCGAATCGGCCCGGCCGGTGAGCGGAGAAAGACATCCGGACACCCTAGACAACGCAACCTGGACGCCAGGTGGAAGACCCTCGTCGTCGAGCGGATGCCGCGGCCCGCGGCATCCGGAATCCGTCACACCTCGAGCGGGGTCACCGCGGCGACCGCGGCGTCCTCCTCGGTGGCGACCAGCTGGCCGCAGGCGCCGTCGATCTCCTTGCCGCGGGTGTCGCGGAGAGTGGTCGGGATGCCCGCGTCGTTGAGCCGCCGCACGAACTCGTTCTGCACCGGCACCTCGGACGCCGTCCAGATGGAGCCGGGGGTCGGGTTGAGCGGGATCGGGTTCACGTGCACCCAGCCGCGCCCGCGGGCGTTGAGCTTCTCGGCCAGGAGGTCGGCGCGCCACGCGTGGTCGTTCATGTCCTTGATGAGCGCGTACTCGATCGAGACGCGTCGTCCGGTCTTGTCGAAGTACGCACGGGCGGCGTCGAGGGCCTCGTCGACCTTCCAGCGGGAGTTGACGGGGATCAGCTCGTCGCGGAGCTTGTCGTCGGGCGCGTGCAGCGAGAGCGCGAAGGTCACCGGGATGTCCTCGTTCGCGAGCTTCGTGATCGCGGGCACGAGTCCGACCGTCGACACGGTGATGCCGCGAGCGCTCATGCCGAGGCCGTGCTGCTTGTCGGTCATGACACGCACCGCCTGCATCACCCGCGCGTAGTTCGCCAGCGGCTCGCCCATGCCCATGAACACGATGTTCGACACTCGTTCGGCGGAGTGATCGGTCTTCTTCTTGCCGCCGAGTCCACCCTCGGCGATGAGGCGGTTGGCGCGCACGATCTGCTCGACGATCTCGGCCGCCGACATGTTGCGGGTGAGGCCCGCCTGCCCGGTCGCGCAGAACGGACAGTTCATGCCGCACCCGGCCTGGCTCGAGACGCACAGCGTGATGCGGCCCGGGTAGCGCATGAGCACCGACTCGACGAGCGCGCCGTCGTGCAGCTTCCACAGGAACTTGATCGTGTCGCCGCGATCGGTCTCGAGGCGCCGCACCTCGGTGAGGAGGGAGGGCACCATGCCGTGCACGAACTCGTCGCGGCCCTCGGCCGGCAGGTCGGTCATGTCGGCCGGGTCGTGGGTCCAGTGCTGGAAGTAGTGCTTCTCGAGCTGCTTCGCGCGGAAGCCCGGCATCCCGAGCTCCTTCACCTTCGCGACCCGCTCCTCGGGAGTGAGATCGGCCATGTGCACCGGGGGCTTGCCGCGCTTGGGACTGGCGAACTGCAGGAGCGGCCGCCCCTCGGCATCCTTCTTCTGGGTCCACCCCTCGGTCGCCGGGCGCACCTGCTTCGGCTTCGTGGCGCGGACGGGGGAGGACTCGGTCATGGGTTCCAGGGTAGGCGACGACGCCTGGACGGATGCCGATGCCCGATGCCCGATGCCCGATGACGCCGTCAATCCCCCGCACGCCGGCGCAGCGCCTGGCTAGCGTGGCCGCATGGACGATCTGACCGTGCGCCCCATCCGCCCCGACGACGCCGGCGAGGTGATGACGCTCCAGCGCGCCGCGTTCGTGCAGGAGGCGCTGATCTACGGGACGCCCGAGATGCCGCCGCTGACGCAGACCCTCGAGGAGGTCGAGTCCGAGCTGCACGAGAACATCGGGTGCGTCGCGCTGGACGGGCCCCGCATGGTGGGCGCGGTGCGGGCACGCCTGGACGGGTCACTGCTGCTCGTCGGGCGCATCGCGATCGCGCCGGACCGGGCCGGCGAAGGCATCGGCACGACGCTGCTGGCCGCCGTCGAGCGTCGCGGGGCGGAAGCGGGCGCGACCGAGGCCGAGCTGTTCACCGGGTCGCTCAGCGAGGCGAACCTGCGCCTGTACGAGCGCGAGGGCTACGTCGAGACCGAGCGCGTCCAGGGCGACGACGGCACCGAGCAGGTGTTCCTGCGCAAGCGGCTCTGAACCGCCCGGCGGAGAAGGCTAGGGTGTGCACCGTGGTCCCCCTCGAGAACCTGCTCGCCTTCACGCTCGCCGCGCTGGTGCTGATCGTGATTCCGGGCCCGAGCGTGCTCTTCACGATCGGGCGCGCACTCGCGCTCGGGCGCGTGGGCGGCCTGCTGAGCGTGCTCGGCAACGCCCTCGGGCTGCTGCCGGTCATCGCACTCGTCGCGCTGGGCGTGGGCGGCATCGTGGCGCAGTCGGTCGTGCTGTTCACGATCCTCAAGATCGCCGGCGCGCTGTACCTGGTGTACCTCGGCATCCAGGCGATCCGGCACCGCGACCGGGCGGCGGCGGAGGCCGACGGCGGCGTCCTGCCCCGCTCGGCGTGGCGTCAGCTGGGCGAGGGCTTCGTGGTGGGCGTGACGAACCCCAAGACCATCGCGTTCTTCGTCGCGGTGCTCCCCCAGTTCGTCGACCTCTCGACGGGCTCCGTGCCGCTGCAGATGATCGTGCTCGGCCTGGTGTTCTTCGCGATCGCGCTCGTCTCCGACGCGATCTGGGCGCTGATCGCCGCGGGCGCCCGCGGCTGGTTCGGGCGCTCGCCGAAGCGGATCGCGCGGCTGTCCGCGACCGGCGGCGGCCTCATGATCGGCCTCGGCGGCATCCTCCTCCTCACCGGGAACGAGCACTCATGACCACTCCGACGGGCTCAACGGCCGCCGACGCGACGCGTCCCCACCGGCGGCGGATCATCTTCCTCGATGTCGATGGCACGATCCTCGAGCACGGATCGCATGTCGCCCCCTCGACCGGCGACGCCGTGCGCGCCGCCCGCGCGGCCGGGCACCTCGTCTACCTCAGCACCGGGCGCTCCGCCGCCGACATCCACCCGAATGTCGCCGAGATCGGCTTCGACGGCGCGGTGACGAACTCCGGCGCCCTGGTCGTCTCCGGCGACGAGGTCGTCATCGACCGCCCGCTCCCGCGCGAGGCGACGGAGCGCCTGCTGGCGGCGATGCGCAGCCGCGGCATCCGCTTCTTCCTCCAGACCCGCGACGGCGTCTACGCCAGCGATGACATGGCCGAGCTCATGCGCGACTATGCCGCGGCACTGGAGGCCCGCGAGGCCGCGGGCGGCGAGGTGCGCCCGGAGGACTCGCTGGTGGGGCTGGCCCAGCGCACCTTCCCGCCGATCGAGGAGGCCGACCTCGGCCGCATCGACAAGGCGGTGTTCGTCAGCGACCACGAGGACGGCCTCGAGCAGCTGCGCGCCGACCTCGGGGACAGGTTCCTCGTGGTGCCGGGCAGCATGCCGCTGCCGGGCGGCTCGAACGGCGAGATCAACGAGCGCGACACGACCAAGGGCTCCGCGATCGAGCTGCTGCTGAACCGCCTCGGCATCGACGCCGCCGACGCCGTCGCCGTCGGCGACAGCTGGAACGACGTCGAGATGTTCCAGGTGTGCGGCGTCGCGGTCGCGATGGGCAACGCCCACCCCGAGCTCAAGGCCCTCGCCGACTTCGTCACCACAGACGTGCTCGACGACGGGATCGCCAACGCCTTCCGGCGCCTGGGCCTCATCTGACCGCTCGCGTCACGCCGGCGGCGCTGCGGGCGGCTCGGGCGGCTCGGCGCCGAGGTTGACGAGGTTGCCGGCGGGGTCCCGCACCTGCGCGACGCGCTCGCCCCACGCCATGTCGGCGGGCGGCTGCTCCGCGCGACCGCCGGCCGCGAGCCAGGCCGCATAGGTCGCGTCGACGTCGTCCACGTAGAACCACAGCGCGACCCGGTCGCCCACCGAAGGCGGCAGCGCGTCGAGGTCGCGTCCGATGCCCAGCGACACCTCGCCGATCTGGAGCGAGACGTAGTCGTCCTCGTCCCCGCCGGCGAAGCGGTAGGGCACCGAGGCGCCGAGCGCGGTCTCGTAGAACCTCACGAGGCCCGGAAGGTCTCGCGCGAGCAGGATCGGGAACAGGCTCCGTACCGCCATGGAGCCACCCTACGTCGGCCCGGTCGGCCCGGAAAGGCGGTGCGGGCCGACCCGGCGTCAATCGAGGAAGATGTCGGGGAAGAGCTCCGAGTCGGGGGTTCCCGGGACGGCGGCGTAGCCGGAGAAGTCGGTCACGCCGGCCGCCTCGAGCACGTCCTCGACGATGAGCGTCTGGCCGGTGTACGACCGCGACGGCTTGGTGAAGATCTCGTACGCGGCGTCGGCGTAGATCTCGGGGGTCCGGCTCACCTTCATCATGCGGTCGCCGCCCAGGGCGAACTTCACCGCGGCCGTGGCGATCGTGGTGCGCGGCCACAGCGTGTTCGCGGCGATGCCCGCGTCGGCGAACTCGGCCGCGAGCCCCAGCGTCGCCATGGTCATCCCGTACTTCGCCAGCGTGTAGCCGGTGTGCCCGCCCAGCCACTTCGGCGACAGGTTGAGGGGCGGCGAGAGCGACAGGATGTGCGGGTTGGCGGCATCCTTCAGGATCGGCACCGCGGCCCTCGACAGCATGAAGGTGCCGCGGACGTTCACGTCCTGCATGAGGTCGTACTTCTTCGCGTCGAGATCGAGCGAGCGGGACAGGTCGATGACCGAGGCGTTGTTCACGACGATGTCGATGCCGCCGAACTCCCCCTGTGTCTTGAGCACCGCCTCGGTGACGTCGTCGTCGTTGCGGACGTCGCCGACGATCGGCAGTGCCTGACCGCCCGCCTCGCGGATCTGCTCCGCGGCCGAGTGCACGGTGCCCTCCAGCTTGGGGTGCGGGGTGTCGGTCTTGGCCAGGAGTGCCACGTTCGCGCCGTCGCGGGCGGCGCGCAGGGCGATGGCGAGCCCGATGCCGCGGCTGCCGCCGGACATCAGGATGGTCTTGCCGGCGAGGGGCTTGTCGCTCATCTCGGGGTCCTTTCGGGTCGCACTTCCGTCGAGATCGTGTGTTCTCGGCGAGCTAGCACGTTGTCGGCGTCGATGACGTGGTCGTTCGGCGAGGTCGCGGTATCTCGACGGTGTTTGGGCGGGGGCGGATCAGGGGCGGGGGCGGGGGCGGGTGGGGTCTGGGGTGGGGTGGGGTCAGGGGCGGGATTTGGCGGATGCCGCGGCGAAGGCGGCGACGCGGGCCTTCGACTCGTCGGTGTCGAAGCGGGCGCCGATCGCGGCCGCCTCGTCGTCCAGGTTGTCGGCGAAGGATCGTCCGGCTCCGGTGCGCACGAGACGCTTGGCCTGCCCGAACGCACCGGTCGCGCCGTCGAGCCAGAACCGCGCGACCGCCTCTGCCCGCGCCGCGACCTCGCCCGCGGGCACGACCTCGGTGACCAGGCCCCAGTCCAGCGCGGTGGCCGCGTCGATCGTGAGGTCCTGCAGCAGCAGCTGCAGGGCACGACGCTGGCCGACGGCGGCCGGCAGCAGCGTCGAGACCCCCAGGTCGGGCGTCAGGCCGATGTTGGCGTACTTGCTGACGAACTTCGCCTGGTCGGACGCGACGATGTAGTCCGCCGTCAGCATGAGCCCGAGGCCCCCGCCGGCGACCGCGCCCTGCACGGCGGCGACGATCGGCGTGGAGGATTCGGCGAAGGTGCGGATGCCGTCGTGGATCGTGTGCGCGGCTGCCGTGACGTCGGCACCGGAGGCCCCCGACGTCGCCATCTCGAGCACGTCGCCGCCGGCGCAGAAGGCCGGGCCGGCGGCATCCAGGATGATGGCTCCGACCGAGTCGTCGGACGTGAGCTCGTGCGCCACGTCGCGCCAGCGACCGCCCATCTCGAAGCCCATGGCGTTGAGGAAGGCGGGCCTGTTGAACGTCACGCGCGCCAGGGCGCCGTCGCGGGTGACGAGGATCGAGTCGCTCATGCGGTCTCCTTACTTCGGCGCCATGCGGATGGCGCCGTCGAGGCGGATGGTCTCGCCGTTGAGATAGCCGTTGTCGACGATCGACATCACCAGACGCGCGTACTCGTCCGGCCTGCCGAGGCGGTTCGGATACGGCACCTGCTCGCCGAGGGAGTCCTGCGCGGCCTGGGGCAGCGAGGCGAGCATGGGGGTCTCCATGATGCCGGGGGCGATCGTGACGACGCGGATGCCGTACCGCGCGAGCTCGCGCGCGATCGGCAGGGTCATCGCGTGCACGCCGCCCTTCGACGCCGAGTACGCGGGCTGACCGATCTGTCCGTCGAACGCCGCGACGCTCGCCGTGCTGACGATGACGCCGCGATCGCCGTCCGCGGTGGGATCGGTCCTGGCCATGACGGCGGATGCCTGGGCGATGACGTTGTAGGTGCCGACGAGGTTGACGCGCACGATCCGCTCGAACGCGTCCAGCGGCGTCGGGCGGCCCTCGCGGTCGAGCACCTTTGCCGGCGGCGCGATGCCGGCGCAGTTGACCACCACCCGCAGCGGAGCGGATGCCGCCGCCGTCGTCACCGCGGCCGCGACCTGCTCCGGGTCGGTGACATCGGCGGGGGCGAACGACCCGCCGAGCTCGGCGGCGACGCCGGCCCCGGCGGAGGTGGGGAGGTCCACGATCGTGACGAGGGCGCCCGCCGCGGCGAGGCGCCGTGCGGTGGCGAGGCCCAGCCCGCTCGCGCCGCCGGTGACGAGGGCCGAGGCATCCGTCAGATCCATGGATTCTCCTTCGAAGTCCGGAATGTCACGAAACCGCGTACCAGCATACGCGGGACTGAGTATCAGCCGCGACGCCTGGAGGCCGCCGCCCCCAGGCTAGTCGTGCGACCGCCGATCGGTCACGCCGCGCGGTGGCGCGGCAGCGGCGGGCGGGGTTGACTGGACGGGTGGAGATCCGGCTCAAGCGCGTGTACGAGGACCCCGACCCGGACGACGGGTTCCGCGTGCTGGTGGACAGGCTCTGGCCGCGCGGGCTGACGAAGGAGCGCGCCGCCCTCGACCTGTGGGCGAAGGAGGTGGCGCCCTCGACGGACCTGCGCAGGGAGTTCCACCACGGCGACCTGTCGTGGGCGGACTTCGAGACCGCCTACCGCGCCGAGCTCGACGGCCCCACGCGCACGGCCGTCGCGTCGCTGCGCGCGGAGCTGGCCGCCCACCCGGTCGTGACGCTGCTGCACGCCGTCGCCGACGAGTCCCACAACCACGCGCTCATCCTGCGGGAGGTCCTCGGGGCCTGACCAGGGAGGTCCTCGAGGCCTGACCCGGCAGGATGGGAGGGTGTCGATCCCGGGCGAAGACGTCGTCGTGCCGCCGCGCGTGCGCCTGCTCGCGGGCGGGACCCGCATCGTGCCGGTGTGGCGCAACGACTACGGCGGGGTGACCTTCCGCACCGAGGACGGCCGGTACATCAAACACGGCCCGCGCAACGCCGAATCGTCCTTCGCCGGCGCGGCCGAGCGGCTCGACTGGGCCGTCGCCCGCATCGCCGTGCCGCGCGTGCTCGAGGTCGGCGGCGACGACACGCACGAGTGGTTGGTGACGACCGCACTCCCCGGTCTCTCGGCCGTCGACCCTCGCTGGGTCGCTGATCCCGCGACCGCCGTCCGGGCGGTCGGCGAGGGCCTCCGGGCCCTGCACGACGCGCTGCCGGTCGCGGACTGTCCGTTCGACTGGGGTGTCGCCGGGCGCATCGCGAATGCGGCGGGGCGCGGCATCCGCGTGCCCGATGCGCTGCGCGAGCCGCCGCCGGTCGACCGTCTCGTCGTGTGCCACGGCGACGCGTGCTGCCCCAACACGCTCATCGGCGACGACGGCCGGTGGGTCGCCCACGTCGACCTGGGGACGCTGGGGGTCGCCGACCGCTGGGCGGACATCGCCGTGGCGTCGATGTCGACGGCGTGGAACTATGGCGAGGGATGGGAGGACGCCCTCATCGAGGCGTACGGGGTCGCCCCCGACCGCGAGCGCCTGTCGTACTACCGAGACCTCTGGAACGCGACATGACCGAAATCACCGGCACCGTCTGCAAGATCGACGGACACCCGAACCTCGTCATCCTCCGGCGGTTCCGGGCGACCGCCGACGCGGTGTGGCGGGAGCTCACCGATTCCGAGCGCCTCGAGCGCTGGATCGGCCGCTGGGAGGGCGATCCGGCGTCCGGCCGCGTGACCTTCTACATGACCGCGGAGGGACAGGAGCCGGAGCCGGAGGAGTACACGATCCTCGAGTGCGATCGCCCGCGGCGGTTCTCCGGCGACACGTCGCAGGGCAGCGGCTCGTGGCACCTGTGGTTCGAGCTCGCGGAGGACGTGCCAGAAGACACCGTGCTCACCTTCGGGCAGCGCCTGAATCCCAGTGAGGACGTGGGGTCGATCGGCCCGGGCTGGGAGTACTACCTGGACCGGCTGGTGGCGGCGCAGGCGGGCCTGGATCCCGACGAGGTCAGGTGGGACGACTACTTCCCGGCGCTGCAGCCGGCGTACGAGAGGCTCGTCGCCGCGGACTGACGCCACGGACCGTCGCCGCGGACTGACGCGGCGGGCCGCCCGATCGGATGCTCGCCGCCGACCGGGTGTCAGGACCACACGAAGCGGAAGGTGCCGACGGCCACCGCGGCGCCGATCGCCGCGGCCATGATCGCCACACCGCCCGCCAGCGCCACGGCGTCCCGTGCGTGCAGGCGCGACGGGCGCGACCACGTGCGCGGGATGCCGGACCCGAAACCGCGTGCCTCCATCGCCATCGCGAGCTTCGTGCCGCGGCGGACGGCGAACACCAGCAGCACGAACGCCATGGAGAGGAAGCGGCGGACGGCACCGGTGTCGCCGACCCCGCGCGCGCGGCGGGCCAGCTGCATGCTGCGCCAGTCGTCGAGGAAGAGCCCCAACGTGCGGGTGCCGGCCAGCACGCCGAGCACGAACCGGCTCGGCAGCTTCGCCACCTGGGCGAGCGCGTCGGCGAGCTCGGTGGGGTCGGTGCGCCCGAAGAGGAGGATGGTGGGCAGCGCCAGCGCGAGCACCCGCAGGCACACCGCGACGGCGAGGGCGATCGAGTCGTCGCTGATCGTCGCGTACCAGAACGACCAGTGGACGGTTCCCCCGGGCTCGGCGTACAGCAGCATGCTCACCCCCGCGACCGGCGCGAAGACCAGGACCGGCAGCATCCGCATCAGCACGGTCACGACGGCGAGGCCGGTGAGCGGGATGCAGACGAGCTGCAGCGCGATCGCGACGAGCGAGCTGGTGACGTCGATCGAGGCGAGGAGCGGCACCGACAGCAGCAGCGCGAGCACGATCCGGGTGACCGGGTTGACGCCGTCCAGCCACGCGCGCGCTTCGGCGGTCGCCTCCGGGACGCCCTCGCGCGCCTCGACCGCGGTCACGGCCGAGCCCCGGCCGGGACGGGGGCGCCGAGCTCGATGCGATGGCCGCCGAGGTGGCGCAGCACGTCCTCGTCATGGGTGACGGCGACGACCGTCGTGCCGGCGGCGATCTCGGACTGCAGCAGCTGCACGAGCTCGATCCAGCCGCGGCGGTCCTGCCCGAAGGTGGGCTCGTCGAGCACGATGACCGGCGGCGCGTCGGCGAGCACGGTGGCGACCGACAGCCGGCGCTTCTGCCCGCCCGACAGCGTGAACGGGTTCGCCGCGGCGAGCGGGGCGAGGTGCAGCCGCTCGAGCAGCTCGTCGACGATCACGTCGACGGCCGCCGCATCGACGCCGCGCGAGCGCGGGCCGATGGCGAGCTCGTCGCGCACCGACGAGGCGAGGAACTGGTGCTCGGGCTCCTGGAACACCGTGCCGATGCGGGTGAGCAGCTCTCGCGACGTCCAGCGCGACGGGCGGCGCCCCGACCGCCCCGCCAGCTCGGGGGCCGCGACGACCTCCCCCGCCGCCTCGGGCAGCAGCCCTGCGAGGGTGAGGGCGAGCGTGGACTTGCCGGCGCCGTTGGGCCCGGTGATGGCGGTCGCCGCGCCGCGGGGCACGGTCAGGTCGAGCCCGGCGCGCACGATCGACCGCCCGTCCCGCGAGAGGGAGAGAGCGGATGCCGCCAGCGCCGCCGCCGCGTCGGGCTGAGCGGCGGGCAGCACGGGCAGGTCGACGGGCATCCCCGGCACCCAGACCCCCGCGGCCGCGAGGTCCGCGCCGTGACGGGCGAACACGTCGGCCGGGGTGCCGTCGGCGAGGAGTCCGCCGTCCGCGCCGACCACGATGACGCGGTCCATGAGATCGGCCCACACCGCGGTGCGGTGCTCGATCACCACGAGCGTGGCCCCCGTCTCGGCCAGCACCCGCTCGACGCTCGCGCGCACCTCGCGCACCCCGTCGGGGTCGAGGTTCGCGGTCGGCTCGTCCAGCAGGAGCACGCCCGGGCGCATCGCGAGCACCCCGGCCAGCGCGAGGCGCTGCTTCTGGCCACCGGAGAGCGCCTTGGTGGGCCGGCCGAGCGGGACGCGCAGCCCCACCGCATCGAGGGCCTCGGTCACGCGCGCCGGGATCTCGGCCGCCGGCACCCCGAGGTTCTCGGGCCCGAACGCCACATCGTCGCCCACCTTGGCCAGCACGACACCGGCGTCGGGGTCCTGGAGCACCAGGCCGACGCGTCCGCGGTGCGCTTCGGCGCGCTCGCCGTCGATGAGAAGCGAGCCGGTCTCGTCACCCTCGTCGGCGCCGCCGAGGAGCCCCGCCATCCCGGCCAGCAGCGTCGACTTGCCCGCGCCCGAGGCGCCGAGCAGCAGCACGCGCTCACCCGGCTCGATCGTGAAGGTAATGTCGCGCACCGCCGGCGCGCGCCGCCCGGCGTAGCGCCACCCCCAGCCCGCCGCGGTGATGCGGCCAGGACGGGTGCCCGGCATCGTCAGACCTCGCGGCGCGCTTCGCGTCCGGCGGCGAAGCGGCTGAGCGCGCCCGTCGCGGCGAGCGCGCGCACCGCGAGCCAGCCGACCAGCCCGGCCAGCAGCGCGCCCGAGACGATGAGCGAGATCAGGTAGATCGTGTTGAACTCGAGCGTCTTGAGGATGTTCGGCGAGCTGCCGTAGAACAGCTCGAACACCCACGCCCCGACCGCGGCGCCGACACCGGCGAGCATCGCGACCGGCAGCGTGAAGCGCCGGTAGAGGAAGAGGGCAAAGACGAGCTCCGCTCCGAGTCCCTGGACGAGCCCCGACAGGAGCGTGGAGACCCCCCACACGTTGCCGATGAGCATCGAGACGATCGCCGCGATCACTTCGACGAGCAGCGCCGCACCGGGCTTGCGGATCACGAGGCCGCCGATGACGCCGCCGATGAGCCAGATGCCGACCGCCAGGCCGCCGAGGCCGGGGGTCAGTCCGTCCATCGCCGTGAACCAGGCGTAGCCGACGGTGTTCCAGGCCCAGAAGACGAGGCCGATGGCGACGCCGAGGACGGCGGCGACGACGATGTCGACGACGCGCCACCGCAGACTGCGGGCGTTCGCCGAGGTGGCCGCAACGGGGGTGGATGCGGACGTGGATGCGTGCATGTGAACTCCTCCCTGCGCCGGCATGATCCGGATCAGGTTCGACGGTCGAAGCGTGGTTCGCTTCCTCTCAGCCCGGCTCACCGGACTCCCGTGGTCGTATGGCGAGTATACCGCCGCTATGACGGGTATTTTGGGGTGCGTGACCCCCGATGACGTTCCCGCACCGACGCGCCGTGCGCATCGGACGCGGTCGAGGGCCGTGCCGGGCGGGTCCCCCGAGGATCCGGCCGACAGCGGGACGCTGACCATGCCCACCGGCGGCGCGGCCGATTCGTCGCACCCCGGAACTCACACGGCGCCCGACGAGGTCCCGCTCGTGCCCGCGACGATCGCGACCGTGCCCCTCGGCGGCGCCACGGCCGTCGCGGCGCCGACGGTGCCCGTCTTCGAGCCGCCCGGGACCACGCTGACCCCTCCCCTCGGGGGCGCCGTCGCCGCTCTCGAGTCGAGCGGACCCGCCGCGGCCGCTCAGCCGAGCGAACCCGCCGCGGCCGCTCAGCCGAGCGAACCCCCCGCGGCCACCGAGCCGGGCCCGCCGACGGGCGACCCGGTCTCCGCCGAGGCCGCGACCGCGACGGGAGGGCGGACCGCGCTCGCGTGGGTCGATGACACGACGCTCGCCGCGGGCTCGACCCCGGGCGACCTCGTGGCGGCGTCGACGCCGTACGTCGCCGTCGAGCCGAGCCTGCTCGCCGACCCGCCGCGCCAGTCGCCGCTGCGTCCCGGGGTGCTGGTGCCGACGCTGGTGATCGCCGGCCTGGTCGGCGCGTACTCCGCGACGACTTTGCTGTGGCCCCTGCACGCGGTCGCGCCGACGGTCACCGCGATCGAGGTGCAGCCGGAGGCGGCACCCGCGGCGGTGCCGGTCTGGCCCGCCCAGGGCAGCGCGGCGGCCGCGGTCGGCGGCATCCCGGGCCTCCTCACGTCGTCGCCCGACCCGTCAGCCATCGCGAGCATCACGAAGGTGGTGACCGCCCTGGTCGTCCTCGACGAGATGCCGCTCGCGCTCGGCGAGACCGGCCCCGAGTTCCGCTTCAGCGCCTCCGACAACTACCGGTACTGGCAGTACCGCGCCCGCGGCGAGTCGGCGCTCGACGTGCCCGTGGGCGGCACCCTCACCGAGTACCAGATGCTCGAGGGCATGCTCATCGGCTCGGCGAACAACTACGCCGATCGCCTGGCGCAGAACCTGTGGCCGTCCGACGCCGTCTACGCGGCGGCTGCGACCGAGTGGCTGGCCGCGCACGGCGTGACGGGCGTCCAGGTCGTCGAGCCCACCGGAATGGATCCGCGCAACAGCGCCTCACCCGAGGCTCTCATCACCCTCGCGCAGAAGGCCCTCGCCCACCCGGTCATCGCCGAGATCGTCGCCAAGCAGTCGACCGAGCTGCCGGGCGCGGGCCTCGTCGAGAACACCAACGAGCTGCTGGCGGACCCGGGGGTCGTGGGGATCAAGACCGGCACGCTCGACGAGTGGAACCTGCTGTCGGCCAAGGACGTCGCGATCGGCGACACGACGGTGCGCCTCTACGCCTCGGTGCTGGGCCAGCCGGACGACGAGTCCCGGCTCGCCGCCTCGCGTGCGATCTACTCTCAGCTCGAGCAGGAGCTGCAGCTGAAGCCCTCGGTGACGGCGGGGACCGTCGCCGGCATCGTCGAGACGCGCTGGGGCGACGACGTCGACATCCTCGCGGCCGGTGACGCGTCGGTGGTGCTGTGGAACGGCGGCACGGGCGCGGTCGCGACCACCTACGACCTCGGCGACGCCCGCGACGAGGGGGATGTGGTCGGATCCTTGACCGTGACCGGCCCGCTCGACGAGGCGACGGTGGATCTGCGCCTGGCGGAGGAAGTACCAGACCCGTCGCCGTGGTGGCGCCTCACTCACCCGCTGGATCTGTTCGGGCTGAACGACTGACGACAGCGCCGAGCCGCCGGCTGGCAGCGGCCGGGTGCCGCCGGCCGTCGCCGCTCAGGCGGAGGGATGTCCCACGACACCCTTGCGCAGCAGGGCGTTGCCGTACTTGCGCGTCTCACCCGTGCGCACGATGACGTAGGCCTTCTTCGCCAGCTCGTAGTAGTCGAACCGGTCGACGTAGCGCGGAGCGTCGGTGCCGGCGGCCGCGGCGAGCTCGCGCTGCACGTCGAGCACCTCGCCGTCGGCCGACGCCATGAGGTCGAGCGCCGGCGCGTCGTCGAGCGGGAGCACCGTGCGCACCGCCGCGACGACCTGCGGCGTCGTCGTGCCGGGGAGGTCGACGACGCGGGTGCCCACCGCCCATGCCGGGAAGTGCGCGTCGGCGACCACGATCGCATCGGAGTGACCCATGCGGTCCAGGTGCAGCAGAAGCTCGCCGGTGAGCAGGGGGTCGATGCCCTCGAGCATGAGGGGTCCTTTCGTCAGCGGATGAGTCCTTCGGCGGCCAGATCCTCCCACAGGCCCGCGGGTATGCCGACCTCCATCAGCTCGGCGTTGCGCCGCAGCTGCTCCGGGCGGCTCCCGCCGACGACGACCGAGCGCACCGCCGGGTCGCGGAGCGGGAACTGCACCGCCGCGGCGGGGAGGGCGACGCCGTGCGCCCGGCACACGGCGAGGAGGCGCTGGAGCCGGTCCCACAGCGCGTCCGGCATCCGTCCGTACTCGTACCGGTCGTCCCGGCTCGGCTCTTCCTTCGCGAGCAGGCCGGAGTTGAAGACGGATGCCGCCACCACGCCGGTCCCGCGGTCGTGACAGGCCGGCAGCACCGCGTCGGCCGCGGGCTGCTCCAGCAGGGTGTACCTGCCGGCGATCATGATGACGTCGAGATCGGCCTGCTCGACCGCAGCCGCCAGCGCGTCGGCGACCATCGAGCCGATGCCGATCGCGGCGACGGCGCCGTCGCCGCGCAGTTGCTCGAGGGCGGGGAACCCCTCGCGCAGCGCCAGCTGGAGGTCATGTCGCTCGGGATCGTGCAGGTAGAGGATGTCGACGCGGTCCAGTCCGAGCCGCTCGAGCGACTCGTCGAGGCTCGCGCGGATGCCGTCCGCCGAGAAGTCCCACTCGCGGCGGACGGTCGTCGGCGCGTGGAAGTCGTTGGCGAGGTCGAGCCCGCCGTCGTCGTCCGGGTTGGGACGCAGCAGCCGTCCCGCCTTGGTCGAGAGGACGAACTCGTCCCGGGGCTTCGTCCGCAGGAAGGCGCCGAGGCGGCGCTCCGAGAGCCCCAGCCCGTAGTGGGGCGCGGTGTCGTAGTAGCGGATGCCGCTCTCCCACGCCGCGTCGAGGATCGCCCACGCCTGATCGTCGGTGACCTCGCGGAACAGGTTGCCGATGTTCGCCGCACCGTAGCCGAGGCGGGGCAGCGCCGGCACCCGGGACTCAGACGGCCGCACGGGCGACCTCCCACTCGTAGGCCGCGCGGCTCTCGGCCTTCATCTCCATGCCGGCGCCGGGTGCGAGCGGGGCCATGTACGCGCCCCCGCGGATGTCGGTCGGCACGACGAAGTGCTCGTGCAGGTGGTCGACGTACTCGATCATGCGGCCGTCGCGGGTGCCGCTGACGGCGACGAAGTCGAACATCGACAGGTGCTGCACCGCCTCGCACAGTCCCACGCCGCCGGCGTGCGGGCACACCGGCACACCGAACTTCGCGGCCAGCAGCAGGTTGGCGATGTTCTCGTTGACACCGGCCACGCGGACGGCGTCGATCTGCATGACCGACAGCGCCTCGGCCTGCAGCAGCTGCTTGAAGATGACCCGGTTCTGGGCGTGCTCGCCGGTGGCGACGCGGATCGGGGCGACGCCGCGGGCGATCTCCGCGTGGCCGATCACGTCGTCGGGGCTCGTGGGCTCCTCGATCCAGGCCGGCCGGAACTCGGCGAGCGCGTTCACCCACGCGATGGCCTCGGACACCTCCCACCGCTGGTTGGCGTCGATGGCGATCGGGAAGTCCGGCCCGCAGACCTCGCGGGCGACCCGGAAGCGGCGGATGTCGTCCTGCAGGTCCGCGCCCACCTTGAGCTTGATCTGCCCGAAGCCGTCCGCGATCGCCTCCCGGCACAGCCGGGCCAGCTTCTCGTCGGAGTAGCCGAGCCAGCCGGGGCTCGTCGTGTAGGCCGGGTAGCCGGTCGCCAGGAGCTCCTGCTCGCGCTGCGCCCGGCCGGGCTCGGCGGCACGGAGGATGGCGAGCGCGTCCTCGGGCGTGAGGGCGTTGGTGAGGTAGCGGAAGTCGACCAGTCCGACGATCTCCTCCGGCGACATCCTCGACAGCAGCTGCCACAGCGGCAGCCCCGCGCGCTTGGCCTTGATGTCCCACAGCGCGTTGACCACCGCGCCGATCGCCATGTGCATGACGCCCTTCTCCGGGCCGAGCCAGCGCAGCTGCGAGTCGCCGATGAGCTCGCGGTTCGTCGCGCCCATGTCGTCGAGGAGAGGCTCCAGCTCGCGTCCGACCAGATGCGCGGCGAGCGCGTCGAGCGCCGCGACCTGCACGTCGTTGCCCCGGCCGATCGTGAAGACGAAGGCGTGACCGGAGACGTCGTCGGCGGCATCCGTCACCACCCGCAGGTAGGCGGCGGAGTAGTCGGGGTCGGGGTTCATGGCGTCGGAGCCGTCGAGGCTCAGCGACGTCGGGAAGCGGATGTCGGTCGTCTCGAAGGCGACGATGCGGCTCACGGGGCGGCTCCTGAATGTCTGGATCCGCTGTTACGGACCGCTCGCAGTGTAAACATCGGATGTCTATACTGTCAATCACGCCCCGCGGACCACGACGGCACGGACGCCGCCCCGCACGAGAGTTCAGGAGAGCAATGAAGTTCGCGCGCCTCGGCGAGCCTGGAAGCGAGATCCCCGTCGTCCTCGACGGCGACCGTCACCTCGATCTGCGCCCGCTCACATCCGATGTCGACGGCCGATTCCTCGCCGACGACCCCGTCGGCCGCACGTCCGCGGCGATCGCCGAGGGGCGGCTCCCGGTGCTGGCGGGCGCAGACGCCCTGCGTGTCGGCGCCCCGATCGCCCGGCCGAGCGCCGTCGTGTGCATCGGCATGAACTACGCCGCGCACGCGGCCGAGTCCGGCTCCGCCCCGCCGAGCATGCCGGTGATGTTCCTCAAGACCCCCAACACGGTGGTCGGCCCGTACGACCCCGTCACGATCCCGCGCGGCAGCGAGAAGACCGACTGGGAGGTCGAGCTCGGCATCGTGATCGGGCGCCGCGCCGCCTACCTCGACTCGGCCGCCGACGCCGCGGCGCACATCGCCGGCTTCGTCGCCGCGAACGACGTGTCGGAGCGGACCTTCCAGCTCGAGGTGTCGGGCGGGCAGTGGTCCAAGGGCAAGTGCGCGCCCGGCTTCAACCCGACCGGGCCGTGGCTGGTCACCCCCGACGAGGTCGACCCGCAGGCGCTCCGCCTGCGCAGCCGCGTCAACGGCGAGCCGCGCCAGGACTCGTCGACCGCCGACATGATCTTCCCCGTCGACCACATCGTGTGGCACCTGTCGCAGTTCCTGACCCTCGAGCCCGGCGACCTGGTCCTCACCGGCACGCCCGAGGGCGTCGCACTGTCGGGGCGCTTCCCCTACCTCGCCCCAGGCGACGTCGTCGACATCGAGATCGAGGGCCTCGGCGCGCAGCGCCAGGAGTTCACAGCGTGGGAGGCGGCCCGATGAGCGCCTCGCAGCTGGACGGCCTGGTCGCCGTCGTGACCGGCGGCGCGTCGGGCATCGGCGCCGCCATCGCCGCGACGCTCGCCGATCAGGGTGCCGAGGTCGCGATCCTCGACCGCGACACCTCGGGCGCCGACCCCCGGTTCGCCGCCTTCGCCGCCGATGTGTCCGACCGCGCCGCGGTCGACCGCGCGGTCGCCGAGGTGGGCGAGCGGTTCGGCCGCATCGACATCCTCGTCAACAACGCCGGCATCGGCGCGCAGGGCGACATCGCCGCCAACGACGACGAGGAGTGGGCGCGCGTCCTGTCGATCAACGTCACCGGCATCGCGCGCGTCACCGCCGCCGCCCTGCCGTGGCTGCGCCGGTCCCCCGCGGCCGCGATCTGCAACACCTCGTCCATCGCCGCGACGGCGGGCCTGCCGCAGCGCGCACTGTACAGCGCCTCAAAGGGCGCCGTGCTGTCGCTGACGCGCGCCATGGCCGCGGACCACGTGCGCGAAGGCATCCGCGTCAACGCCGTGAACCCCGGCACGGCCGACACGCCGTGGGTGGCCAGGCTGCTCGACAGCGCGCCCGACCCGGCCGCCGAGCGCGCCGCCCTCGAGGCGCGTCAGCCGCACGGCCGCCTCGTCTCGGCGGGCGAGGTCGCCGGAGCGGTGCTGTACCTGGTGAGCCCCCTGTCCGGCTCCACCACCGGCACCTTCATCGAGGTGGACGGCGGCATGTCGGGACTCCGGCTGCGCCCCGCGCAGTCCTGAAACCGTCCCGACAGGTCAACCGGGCCTCCACAGGAGGGAATCCAGGCGAAACGTCCTGCAGAACCCCGGTTGACCTGTCGGAGAGGTGCGAGAGACGGGCGGTGACGCCCGGGCGCACGGCACGCGCGGGGCGGTCACGCCAGACGGTAGACGCGTTCGGCGTTGCCGGCGAGCACGGAGTGACGGCCGTGCTCGCCGACACGCTCGTCGAGCCACGTCGTGACCGTCTCGGCCCAGCGCCCGTACGGGCCCGAGACCGGCCAGTCGCTTCCGAACAGCAGGCGGCCGGGCCCGAAGGCGTCCAGCGCCACGTCGAGGAACGGCGTCAGCTGGGCGGCCGCCCACGCGCCCTGCGCCTCGGCCGGGAGCCCCGAGAGCTTGCACACGACGTTGGAACGGCGGGCGAGGTCGCGCAGCGATTCCGCCCACGGTGTCCCGTCGGCGGGGTCCGGCGCCTCGGCGGACCCCACTTCGGGCTTGCCGAGGTGGTCGAGCACGATCGTCAGCTCGGGCACCGCGTCGGCCAGCTCCACCATGTCGGGCAGCTGCGTCCAGCGCACGCACGCGTCGAAGACGAGACCGGCGGATGCCACGGCCCGCGCCGATTCGCGGAACCCCGGCGTCGCCGAGAACCCCGCCGGCTCGGACTGCAGCAGTCGCCGAACGCCGACGACGAGAGGTCGATCGGCATAGGCGGCGAGGTGCTCGCGCGTCGCCTCCGGGTCCTCGAGCGGGGCGCGGGCGACGATGCCGCGGACCCCGACGCGGCCGGCCAGCGCCGCGACCCAGTCCACTTCGGCGAGCGACTGCTCCGGCGCGCACTCCGCCTGGACGAACACGAAGCCGTAGGCCGCATCCGGCGCCTCGGCGATCGCCGTGTCGAGCTCGGCGGGCCCGAATGATCGGAGGAGCGGCCCCTCCAGCCAGTCGTACGACAGGACCGCGGGGTCCCACAGATGGAGGTGTGCGTCCACGACTCGCATGTGCCCCATTCTGCCGTGCACGGGCACGGGGTGCGGCATCCGCCCGCGATGACATCCGATGTCTATGATGAACGCGTGGCCGTCACCGACGAAGCGATCGAGAAGATCAAGGACATGATCGTCCGCGGCGAGCTCTCGCCGGGATCGCGGCTGCCTCCCGAGAAGGACCTCGCCGAACGGCTCGGCCTGTCGCGAAGCTCCATGCGCGAGGCCGTGAAGGCCCTCGAGGTGATCCGCGTCCTGGACGTGCGCCGCGGCGACGGCACGTATGTCACGAGCCTCGAGCCGAAGCTCCTCCTCGAGGCCATCTCGTTCGTGGTCGACCTGCACGACGACGACTCGCTGCTGGAGATCTTCGCCGTGCGGCGCCTGCTCGAGTCGCACGCGACCGGGCTCGCGGCCCAGCGGGCCGACGACGACGACATCGCGGCCCTCGACGCGGAGATCGGCGCGATGGCGCCCGACACCGACATCGAGTCGCTCGTCGAGCACGACATGCGATTCCACAGCGAGATCGCGCGGCTCGCGGGCAACACCTACCTCGAGAGCCTCCTCGAGAGCCTCACGAGCCAGACGGTGCGCGCCCGCGTGTGGCGCGGCCTCACCCAGGCCGGCGCGGTCGAGCGCACCCTCGCCGAGCACCGCGCGATCCTCGACGCGATCGCCGACCACGACATGGAGCTCGCCGTCTCGACCGCGCAGGTGCACATCGCGGGCATCGAGCGCTGGCTGCGCCAGGCGCGCGACGCCTGAGCCCGCCGCCTACGCGAAGCGCACCGTCTGCTGCAGCCGGGTGCGGTAGTCGAACACCTCGTTGCCGCCGATGTCGCGGGCGCCCGTGATCCCGCGGCGGAGCACGGTGCTGAGCGCACTGCGCGAGGTCACCGCCACGCGCACGCCGCGCACCTTCCCGATCTCGACGATGGGATCGAGCACGTCCTCGTCGGGCAGCACGACGATCGCGCCGCTGAAGCGCACGCCGGCCGCACGCGAGACCACCCGCATGCGGCCGAGCAGCTCGGCGATCGGGGTGCCGGGTACGCCGTCGCCCACGAACTCGCCGCGCCGGATCGACACCGGCCCGCCGAAGTCCTCCGAGAGCACGCCGTACAGCCCGCTCGGCCCGAGCACGATGTGGTCGATCTTCGCGTCGGGGTCGGCGTCCCGTCCGGCGGCGGCGACGTCGTGCCAGACGGTGTAGCCCATGCCCAGGTCCGCCACGATGCGCGCGGTGGCCTCCTCGGCGAGCGCGTCGGCGAGGAGGCGGCGGAGGCCGACCGGCGCCGAGCGCACGAGCGCCGGGTCGTACGGATCCTCGACGGTCACGCCGCGACCGGCCCACTCGCGGATGAGCGTGAGGTACCGCTCGCGCCGCCAACCGCCGGGGTGCCCGTAGGAGCGGGCGCGAGGCCGGGTGTCGGTGCGCGCCGCGGGCGGGCGCCACTCCGACCATTCCGGCGCCGCCGTCTCGCCGAAGCCGTGGCCGCGGTCGTACGCCGCGCGCGCCTCGGGCGTGCCGACGAGCTCCCACGCGCGCTGCACCTGGATGAACACGGCCGCGTCGCCGCCGGTGTCGGGATGCGTCTGGCGCAGCCGCAGGCGGTACGCCCGGCGCAGGGTCTCCTCGTCGACACCGGGGTCGACCGCGAGCACCTCGTACGCCGACGCCGAGAGCGGACTGTCGAACACGCATCCTCCCCGCAGGTTCCGCCGCGCCCCGCGGCGGGACTCAGGTTACGACACGCCTGCCTGGACGGGCTCCCAGCGATGCTCGTTGCGTCGCGCGTAGGCGGCGGCGCTGCGGCTGGACAGCGCGAGGAGGACGAGGATGTCCAGGCTCAGCGACACGAAGGTGCTGTCCAGCGTGATCTCCTGCCCCTGCACCCACCACGCGAAGAAGGATGTGCTGATCGAGCCCACGGCGATGACCATGACGACGACCCGCGCCCAGTTGTGCCCGCGGTACACCAGGATCGCCAGCAGCAGGTCCATGAGCAGCACGGTGCCGCCGGCGGCGAGCAGGAACCACAGCGCCGCGTGCGTGCCCTCCGGGGACGGGTCGAAGCCGTCGAGGACGATGTCGGGATCGGCGATGATGCCCTCCCAGCCGATCGCGAGGCTGCCGAGAACCACGACTCCTGCGACCACGCGCAGCAGCACGAGCGCCGTGCCGGCGATGATCGTCGCAGGGCGGGGCATGTCGGGGTCGTAGCCCGTGGGCTTGAGCAGCCGCCCCGGCGGCTCGAAGGCGGGGCGCTTGTTCGGCGCCGGCGGGTGCTCCGGCGGCGGTGTCGACGCGCTCACGAAGTCACCTCCTGGATCGCCCGGACGTCCACGATCGGCAGGTCGCCGTCGGTGCGGATGCTGTCGCCGCCGCCGTTGCGCGCGTGATAGCCCGTGGCGAAGTCGGCGATGACGTCCACCGCCACGCGGGGGTCGGCATCCGTCACCGTCCGGACGATGTGATCGCGCTCGACATCGGTGTCGGCGTCGATGCGGTGGGTGACCTGGAGGGTGAACAGCGACAGCCCGACGCTCGTGTCGAAGGTGCCCGCCGCCAGCCAGTCGACACGACGTCCGCCCGGCAGCAGCCAGCCGTCGGGGCAGCGCCAGAACCGCACGTGGTGACGCTGGGAGGGATTGCCGTCGACCTCCTGCTGGTAGGCGAAGTCCTGCTGGCGCCCGAACAGGAACAGCGGGCTCACCGGAGCCTCGTCGTAGCTGCGCCGGGCGAGCGTCGACGTGATGATCCGCCACGACGACTGCAGGGTCACGGGCTCGGCGGGCGTCCAGCCCGCCGCCCGCATCGCCGCCTCGATCTGCTGCCCGGTGCCGAGGAACGCCAGGTTCACGGGGTCGCCGAGCAGGCCGTCGCTGGTGCGCGTCCGACCGATGAAGTAGTCGGGCACGTAGATGGTGGTGAGGATGCGGTGCAGCCGCGGCAGCACGAGATACGCCAACAGCACCCAGAACGCGATGAAGAACGGGATGCCCCACCATCCGACCTGGAAGGTCTCGGTGAAGCTGAGGTAGGCCAGCCACAGCGCCGCCATCCCCGCGAAGACGAAGAAGAACCAGCCGATCGCGACCCCCAGGGAGTAGGCGCGTCGCCGGCTGCTCATGATCCCCCCTACAGTCCTTCAGCCCCAGAGCGGCACGTCGGGACGGTGGGCGAGAGCGGATGCCGCGAGATCCGGCGGCAGGTCGGCCACGGTCGCCGGCTGCCAGCGCGGCGAGCGGTCCTTGTCGATGACCTGCGCCCGGATTCCCTCGGGCAGGTCGGGCTGCGTCGTGGCGAACCACATGACCAGCCCGTACTCCTGCTCCAGGGCCTCTCTGAGGCCGGGCAGCTTCCGGGCGGCGCGGATGGCGGCAAGGGTGACGGCGAGCCCGGTCGGCGACAGCTCGCCGAGGAGGTCGGCGGTGGCGGATGCCTCGGGCTCGGGCCGGGCCCGCAGCCGCTCGATGATCCCGGCGACGGTGTCGGCGGCGAACGCGTCGTCGATCCAGGCGCGCGCGTCCTGAAGCCCGGACGGGGCCGGCGTCTCGTCGAAGAGGAGCACCAGTTCGGTCGGCGTCGACGGATCGGCCCGCGTCTGGAGCGCGTCTCGCAGCGCGTGGAGGTGCTCGTGGGGAACGAGATGGTCGGCGAAGCCGGCGTAGATCGCGTCCGAGGCGTCCATCACGGCGCCGGTGAGCCCGAGGTACTCCCCCACGCGGCCCGGGGCGTGCGCGAGCAGCCAGGTGCCGCCGACGTCCGGTGTGAAGCCGATGCGGGTCTCGGGCATCGCCAGCTTCGAGCGCTCGGTGACGATGCGGATGCGCGCGTGCCCGGCGACGCCGATGCCGCCGCCCATCGTGATCCCGTCGGCGACCGCGACGAACGGCTTCGGGTACTCGGCGATGCGGGCGTTGAGCGCGTACTCCTCGCGGAAGAACAGCGCCGCATCCTCGACGCGCCCTCCGGTCACCTGCTCGGCCAGTCCACGCACGTCGCCGCCCGCGCAGAGCCCGCGCTCTCCTGCGCCGTCCAGGAGCACGGCGTCCACCTGGCTGCTGTGCTCCCAGGCGTCGAGGGTCTCGTGCAGGCGGCGGACCATGTCGAGGTTCAGGGCGTTGATCGCCCGCGGGCGATTCAGAGTGAGGCGACCGAGACCGCCGCTCGCCCTCACCAGGACGGGCGGCTCGGGTGCGGCGTCGACGGGGTCGGTCACGGTCGCAACGTTACCGGGCGGGCGAACTCGTTCCACGCCGGAACCGGATTTCCGCCAGGATGGGACGCAGTTCTGCTTTGAGTCCGCAAGGGAGCGGCCCGTCCCAGCCCCAACGGGGTGTTCGCTCACGACCACGAGAGGGTGAGGCATGCCCGATGGCCAGTTGCTGGAGTTCTCCGATGTCACCAAGCGCTTCGGCGCGGTCACGGCGGTGTCCGGCCTCACCGCCCAGGTCGAACCGGGGAGGGTGACGGGCTTCCTCGGACCGAACGGGGCCGGCAAGACCACGACGCTGCGCATCCTCCTCGGCCTCGTCCGCGCGACCGGCGGGCGCGCGACCATCGGGGGCAGGCGCTACGCCGACCTCGATCGGCCGCTGCACGCGGTCGGCGCGGTGCTCGAGGCCTCCAGCTTCCACCCCGGCCGCACGGCCGCCGCCCACCTGACGATCTACGCGCAGGCCGCGGGGATCGCCAGGGGCCGCGTCGACGAGGTGCTCGGCCTGGTCGGATTGTCGGATGCCGCGGGCCGCAAGGTCGGCGGCTACTCGCTGGGCATGCGCCAGCGCCTCGGGCTGGCCTATGCCCTGCTCGGCGACCCCGGCGTGCTCGTGCTCGACGAGCCGGCCAACGGCCTCGATCCCGAGGGAATCCGCTGGATGCGCGGCTTCCTCCGGCAGCTCGCCGCCGAGGGGCGCACCGTGCTGGTCTCCTCCCATCTCCTGGCCGAGGTGCAGCAGACGGTCGACGCGCTGCTCATCATCGCGCGCGGCCGGCTGGTGTTCCAGGGCTCCGTCGACGAGCTCGCCGACACGGCCGAGCACGCGACCGTCGTCGACGCCCCCGATCGGGAGGCGCTCACCGCGGCCCTTCGCTCCGCCGGCGTGCCCTTCGAAGTGCTGCGGTCGGGCCTCACGGTGCGCGGACAGGACACCGTCGCGATCGGCGCCATCGCCGCGGCGTCCGGCATCGCGCTGTCGACGCTGCACCGCCGCGGTCCGGCGCTCGAGGAGGTGTTCCTGGATCTCGTGAACGGCGCGCGCGTGCACACCGGCGCAGCGGTCGCAGCGGTCGCGGCGGTCGCGGCGGTCGCCGCTGCGCAGCCGGAGGCTGCGGAGCCCGAACCCGGACGTCCGGAGGCTGCGGAACCCGAACCCGACCAGCCCGAGGCAACGGAACCCGAGGCCGAACAGCCTGAGGCGGCGGAACCCGTGTCGGGGCAGCTGGAGGCGGAGCAGCCCGAGGCCGACCAGCCCGAGGCGGAGCAGCCCGAGGCGGAGCAGCCCGACGCGGAGCAGCCCGACGCGGAGCAGCCCGAGGCGGAGCAGCCCGAGACGCCGCGGCCGGACGCGAGCACGGCGGCGTACGCGGTCGCCGGCACGGGCGTGATCGACATCGTGCCCGCCACCGGGGCCGACGCGCCCGAAGACGACCCGTGGGCGCCGGTGGACGCCGACCCGGACGTCGAGGCCATCGCCGCCGTGGACGACGAGCTGACCGCACCCGAGCCCCCGGATGCCGACGACCGCCCCTGGGAGCGCTTCGTCAAGACCGAGTCCGACCTCGAGGCGGACGCGTTCTTCGCGGCCTTCGACGACAGCGACGGCGCCGCCGAGCCGGCACCGGCCGGCGAGGGCGGTCCCGAACCCCTCCCCGACGACACGGCCGGACCGGGCGACGACGGCGAGGATGCGGCATCCGTCACCTCCCCCGACGCTGCCGACGACGACGGATCCCGCCACGACGAAGGGGATGAGCGATGAGCCTCACCGCCGCGACGCGCGCGGAGACCACGAAGCTGTTCTCGACGAGCATCTGGTGGATCCTCGCGCTGGTGCTGTTCGCGTACATCGCCGTGACCGCCGCCGCCCTCGGCTTCATCTACGCCGCGGCGGCGACCGGATCGCTCCCCGGGAACGCGCCGCCCCTGCCCGAGGAAGGGCTCGCAGCGACGCTGTACAGCACAGCGACCGCGGTCGGATACGTCTTCCCACTGCTCGTCGGGACGCTCATGGTGACCGCGGAGTTCCGCCACAAGACGCTCACACCGACCTTCCTCGCGACGCCCCGGCGCGGGCGCGTGCTCGCCGCGAAGCTCGCCGTGGCCGCCCTGATCGGCCTGCTCCTCGGTGTCATCGGGGTGATCGCGTCTGTCGGCACGTCGGCGGCCTTCCTCGCGGGGTTCGGCATCGACACCATGCTGGGCGAATCCGACACGTGGGCGATGATGGGGCGGATGCTGCTGGCGTTCGTGCTGTGGACGCTCATCGGCGTCGGCGTCGGAGCCCTCGTGCGCAACCAGGTCGGGGCGATCGTGGGCGTGCTCGTCTTCACGCAGTTCATCGAGCCGATCGGGCGCGCCGCGGCCGCGTTCGTGGAGGGCCTGTCCGACGTGACGCGGTTCCTCCCGGGTGCGGCGAGCGACGCGCTGGTGGGCGCGAGCGTGTACAACGCCGGCATGCCGCAGGCCGATGGGGCCTCCGAGCTCGAGTGGTGGGTCGGCGGGCTCGTGCTCCTCGGCTACGCCGTCGTGTTCGTCGTGCTCGGGCACCTGGTGAGCTGGCGCCGCGACGTCAGCTGACGCGCCGGCTCCGGGCGGTGGCCTCGGCGGCGCTCGTCAGACCGCCGGCGCTGTGGCCGGGGTCTTGCGGCTGCGCGGCTTCTTCTCGGGGATGACGGGCGTGGTGCCGGTCTCGGCCGCGATCTCGGCGACGTCAGCGGGTTCCTCGTCGAGGTCGACCCGCAGCGCCTGCACGAGGGCGAGACCGTGCCGGGTGGTGAGGATGATGCGCTGGAACTCGGGGTGGCCCTCGAGATCGATCACGACGCTCGGGCGCCGGCGGCGGATCAGCGCGAAGTCGTCGCCGCCCGCCGAGCGCCAGGTTCCCATCGCGATGACGCCGCGCACGTACGAGCCCGGGCTCGGGTAGCCGCGAAGCCACGTCCACGCGTCGTCCGTCAGCTGCACACGGGTGATCGCGGAGCGCTCGATCACGACATTCCCCTTGCGGAATGACAGCGCGCGCTCGGAGAGCGACAGCACCACCTCGAGCTGCGTCGAGTCGAGCAGCAGCGTCACCATGGCACTAGTCTGCCAGCGGCTCCGGTGAGAACCCGGCTCATTTGCTTACGGGAGGGCAACGATCCGCGGCCCTCGCGGTGCACGCACGGTGCGAGACTGGGTCGGTGACCGTCGTGTCCCCCTCCGTCACCGTCCCGGCCGCCGCAGCCCCCTCCGCCGCCGTCGACACCGCGCTCGCGCGCGCGGCCGCGGGAGACCGGCTGGACGTCGGCGACGCCGAGGCGCTGCTGGGGGCGGCGGGCGACCGCTTCGAGCGGCTGCTCGCACTGGCCGGGAGCGTGCGCGACGCCGGGCTCGCAGCATCCGGCCGACCCGGCGTCATCACCTACTCGCGCAAGGTGTTCGTCCCGCTGACGACGCTGTGCCGCGACCGGTGCCACTACTGCGTGTTCGTCGACACGCCGGGTCAGCTGCTGAAGAAGCACAAGCCCGCCTTCATGTCACCCGAGCAGGTGCTCGCCGTCGTGCGGCAGGGACAGGCGATGGGGTGCAAGGAGGTGCTGCTGACGCTCGGCGATCGTCCGGAGGACCGCTGGCCCGAGGCTCGGGCGTGGCTCGACGAGCACGGGTTCGGCTCGACGATCGAGTACGTCGCCCACATCGCCCGCCTCGTCACCGCCGAGACCGGACTGCTCGCGCACGCCAACCCGGGCGTGATGAGCGAGGACGAGCTGCGGATGCTGCGGCCGGCCGCTCCGTCGATGGGCATGATGCTCGAGACGACGTCGCGCCGGCTCTTCGAGGAGCCCGGGCAGGTGCACTTCGGCTCGCCCGACAAGGACCCCGCCGTGCGACTCGAGGTGATCGACGCGGCCGGCCGCGAGCGGGTGCCGTTCACGACGGGCATCCTCGTCGGCATCGGCGAGACGGAGCACGACCGCGCGGCATCGCTCGTCGCCATCCGCGACGCCCACGAGCGGCATCAGGTGGCCGGGCAGGGCCACGTGCAGGAGGTGATCGTGCAGAACTTCCGCGCGAAGCCCCGCACCGCGATGCAGGGGGCGCCCGACGCCGACCTGCTCGAGTACGTCGCCGCGGTGGCCGTGGCGCGGCTCGTGATGGGCCCGCGCATGCGCATCCAGGTGCCGCCGAATCTGTCGGACGCCGGCGAGTTCGGCCTGCTCGTGCGCGCCGGTGCCGACGACTGGGGCGGCGTCTCGCCGCTCACCGCCGACCACGTGAACCCGGAGCGGCCGTGGCCGCACCTCGACGACCTCGCGCGCATGACGGCGGAGCTCGGCTTCGCCCTGCGCGAGCGCCTGACGGCCCAGCCCGAGTTCGTGCTCGAAGCCGAGACATGGATCGACCCCGCCCTGCGCCCCGCCGTGGCGGCCCTCGCGGACGCCGGGACCGGCCTGGCCGCCGCACCTGCCGTCGCGCCCGTCCGGCCCTCCCGCCTCCCTGTCCAGGAGGCGGAGGAGCGTCGCGCCTCGACAGCTCCCGGACCGGGCGTCCGGCGGCTCGCCGAGGCGGCGGCCGCCGACCCGCTCACCCTCGACGACGCCGAGTGGGTGCGGCTGCTGGGGGCGACCGGCGACGACCTCGACGTGCTCGCCGCGACCGCCGACGACGTGCGGCGCTACACCGTGGGCGAGGCCGTCACGCTCGTCGTGAACCGCAACCTCACCTCGACGGGGCTCCGCGCCGCGCCGACGGGCGAGCCTGCCGCCTTCACCCTCGACGACGTCGGCGCCATCGCGGCCGACGCGTGGGACCTGGGCGCCACCGAGCTCTGCGTGCAGGGCCGCCTCGACGCCGACGCCGAGCCGACCGGCTACCTCGACATCGCCCGTGCCGCGAGGGCGGCGGCACCCGGTCTCCACCTCCACGCCTACCGCCCCCAGGACGTCTGGGACCTCGCCGACCGCACCGGTCTCGGCCTCGACGGCGCCCTCTCGGCGATGCGCGAGGCGGGCGTCGACACCGTCCCGGGTACAGGGGTCAAGGTGCTGAGCGAGCGTGTCCGCGGGCTCGTCGCGCCGACGGACCTCGAGATCGACCGCTGGGTCGAGGGCATCACCACCGCGCACCGCGCGGGCTTCCGCTCGACGAGCGTGATCTTCTACGGGCACGTCGAGACGGCCGCCGAGCGCATCGCCCACCTGCGGCGGCTCCGCGCGATCCAGGATGAGACCGGCGGCTTCTCGGAGTTCGTGCCGATCCCGCTGCCGGGCCCGGCCGGGGGCGTCCCGCTCGTGCCGGGCCGCGCCGTGCTCGACGAGCACCGTGCGATGGTGGCGGTGTCGCGCCTGCTGCTGTCGGGCAGCATCCCGCACGTCCAGATCCCGTGGACGCGCGTCGCGCGCGCGGCATCCGCCGTCCTCCTGCAGTCCGGCGGCGACGACCTCGGCGGCGCCCTGCTCGACGGGCGCGTCAAGCCCGAGGCGGGGATCGAGCACGGTCTCGAGCTGCCGGTGACGGATGCCGCCGCCCTGGTCGCGCGACTGTTCCGGCCGTTCCGCCTGCGCACGACCACCTACGGTCAGGTCGCCCGATGACCCGCGTCGAGGTCGCGATCGTCGGTGCCGGGTTCGCGGGCATCGGCGTGGCGTCGGCGCTGCGTCGCGCGGGCCGCGAGGACGTCGTGGTGCTCGAGCGCGCGGCATCCGTCGGCGGCACGTGGCGCGACAACACGTACCCCGGCATCGCGTGCGACGTGCCCTCCCACCTCTACGGCTTCGCGGCGCACCCCAACCCGTCCTGGTCGGGCACCTACGCGAAGGGCGACGAGATCCGGGCGTATCTCGAGCATGTCGTCGACGCGGAAGGGCTGCGCGACCGCCTGCGGCTCCGCACCGCGATGCGGGGGGCGCAGTGGGATGCCGCGCTCGGCCTCTGGCGGATCAGCACCGGCTCGTCCGGGACGTGGCCCGGCACGCCAGATCACGGCGACGCGCCCGACGAGGACCGCGGGGACGAGGTCATCGTCGCCGACGTGCTCGTGCTCGCGTGCGGGCGGCTCACCGAGCCCTCGATCCCCCGGATCGTCGGACTCGAGACCTTCCCGGGCCCGCTGTTCCACTCGGCCCGGTGGGACCATTCCGCCGAGCTGGACGGCGCCCGCGTGGCGATCGCCGGCACCGGGGCGAGCGCGATCCAGATCGTTCCCGAGCTCGCCCGCACAGCGGCGCACGTCACCCTCTTCCAGCGCACGCCCGCCTGGATCGTGCCGCGCGGCGGCGATTCGTACTCCGACGCCGACCGCGCCCGGTTCGCCGCGACTCCGCAGGCGCTCGAGGCGCTGCGTGCCGACCTGTACGCCGAGGGCGAGGCGCGCTTCGCCTCGCGATCGGGCGACTCCGACGCCGCGGCCGAGGCCGAGGCCGTCGCGCGCGCACACCTCGAGCGACAGGTCCCCGACGCGGCGCTGCGCGCCGCGCTCACGCCGGACTACGCGTTCGGCTGCAAGCGCGTGCTGCTGTCGGACGACTTCTACCCCGCGGTCGCCTCCGAGGCGGTCTCGCTCGTCCGCGGCGCGCTTTCGTCCGTCGAGGGCTCGACGCTCGTCGGCTCCGACGGTTCGCGGCACGAGGCCGACGCCCTCGTCCTCGCGACGGGTTTCGCCTCGACCCGCCAGCCCTACGCCGAGCTCGTCGCCGGCGAGGACGGCACGACGCTCGCCGCGCACTGGTCGGGCGGCATGACGGCGTTCGCCTCGACCGTCGTCGCGGGGTTCCCGAATCTCTTCGTGCTCAACGGCCCGAACGCGTCGCTCGGCCACTCCTCCTCCGTGCTCATGATCGAGGAGCAGGCGGCGTACGTCGCGCGCGTGCTGGACGACCGCGGCGGACGCGTGCTGCGCGTCGACCCCGAGGCCGAGCGCGCGTACACCGCCGAGATCGCGCGGGCCGCGGCATCCACTCGCTGGATGACCGGCGGATGCCGCAACTGGTACGTCGACGAGCGCTCGGGGCGGCTCACGCTGCTGTGGCCGGGCACCGTCGACGCCTTCCGCGCGCGCATCGCCCGAGCCGACGGCTCGGAGTTCCTGCCCGAACCCGCCCCCGTTCCCCGCTGAGAGGACACTCATGCCCGTTCCCCTGCGCTTCGGCTACAAGGCCTCCGCCGAGCAGTTCGGCCCGGCCGAGCTGCTGGACTACGCCATTCAGGCGGAGGAGGCCGGGTTCGACTCGGTCTTCATCTCGGACCACCTGCAGCCGTGGCTGCACGAGGGCGGCCACGCTCCGGCATCCGTCCCCTGGCTCGGGGCGCTCGGCGCGAAGACGTCGCGCGTGTTGATCGGCACGTCGGTGCTCACGCCGACGTTCCGCTACAACCCGACGGTCGTCGCCCAGGATTTCGCGACGCTCGGCGTCATGTACCCGGGACGCGTGATCCTCGGGGTCGGCACCGGCGAGGCGCTCAACGAGGCGAACCTCGGCATCACCTGGCCCGAGCCGCCGGAGCGCTTCCAGCGGCTCAAGGAGGCGATCGGCCTCATCCGCCGGCTGTGGTCGGAGGACCGCGTCACCTTCGACGGCACCTACTACCACGCCCGGAACATCACCATCTACGACAAGCTCCCCGAGCCGGTGCCGATCTACATCGGCGCCGCGGGACCGGCCGCCACGCGCCTCGCGGGCCGGATCGCCGACGGGTTCATCACGACGAGCGGCAAGAAGCGGGAGCTGTACACCGACACGCTGCTGCCGGCGCTCCACGAGGGGCTCGAGAAGGCCGGACGCGCACCCGACGCCATCGACACGCTCATCGAGGTGAAGGTCTCGCTCGACGAGAGCCTCGAGGCCGCGCAGGAGAAGACGCGGTTCTGGGCGCCGCTCGCGCTGACCCCCGAGGAGAAGATGGGCGTGGACGACCCCATCGAGATGCAGCGGCTCGGCGAGGCCCTGCCGATCGAGCGCGCCGCATCACGGTTCATCGTGTCGGACGACCCCGACGAGCACGTCGAACGCATCTCGTGGTACGTCGAGCTCGGCTTCCGCCACCTGGTGTTCCACGACCCGGGGCACGACCAGGGCTCGTTCCTGCGGATGTACGGCGAGGAGATCCTGCCGCGCCTCCGGGCCAAGTTCGGCGCGTGACGCCCTGGTTCACGCGGCGGTCGCGGGCTGAGCCCGTTGGGGCGCCGGCCCCTGCGCTGCGCTGGGTCGTCGTCGTCCCGGTGAAGAGGTCGGCGCAGGGCAAGTCGCGACTCGAGGTTGCGGGCGTGGACCGCGCGGAGCTCGCGCGGGCGATCGCCCTCGACACGATCGAGGCGGCAGCGCGCTGCGAGAGCGTGCTGCAGGTCGTCGTCGTCTCGGACGACCCGGTGCTCGCACGCGAGTCGGCGACGATCCCCGCGCTGCGGACCGTCTCCGAGGGTGATCCGCGCGGACTCGACGCCGCGGTCGCGACCGGTATCGAGGCGATCGACCCGAGTGGACGGATGCCGCGCGCGGCGCTCCTCGGCGACCTCCCCTCGCTCCGCCCCGCCGACCTCCACGAGGCGCTGCGGGCTGCGGCATCCGTCGACCGTGCTGTCGTCGCCGACGCCGAGGGAACCGGCTCGACCCTGGTGACGGCCCGGCCCGGGGTGCCCTGGTCGTCGTCCTTCGGCGACGGCTCCTTCGCGCGGCACACGGCCGCGGGGTGCACGCCGTTGGAGATTCCGGATGCCTCGACCCTCCGTCGTGACGTCGACACCGCAGATCAGCTCGAGGCTGCGGTGCGGCTGGTGGTGGGCTGGAGGACGGCTGCGGTGCTCGGAGCCTCCCCTGCGCATTGAGCAAGGGTGGACTCGCCACTCTGGATGCCCATTCCGTGAGCCTGACGCCATCGCTCGAGTGCCGCAAGTGACGACGAGTGCGTTCTCCCACGACTCCTCCCGCACCGGGGTGTGGCCCGCTCTCAGGAGGGCGCGGGTTTCGCGGGGCAGCACT
Organism: Microbacterium sp. CCNWLW41; assembly: GCF_037083505.1. Taxonomy (NCBI): domain Bacteria; kingdom Bacillati; phylum Actinomycetota; class Actinomycetes; order Micrococcales; family Microbacteriaceae; genus Microbacterium; species Microbacterium sp. CCNWLW41. The sequence goes on along the minus strand of NZ_JBAOJP010000001.1, from coordinate 1,002,054 downwards.
CACTCCCGGGCGACGAACCGCAGACCCGGCGGCGGGCGATCGATGTAGCGTCGGCCCAGTGGACTCGTCCACGCGAGCACGCCGCCGGAGTGCTGCTCGACCTGCCACGGAGTGTGATGCTTCAGCGTGTGATGTCGGCGGCACAGGTGGGCGAGATTCGTGTGCTCGGTCGGACCGCCGTGCTGGTGATCGATGGTGTGGTCGATGTCGGAGCGCCACACGGGCATGCGGCAGCCGGGGAATCGACAGTGCTCGTCGCGTGCCCGGAGGTGACGCCGCTGGGCCTCGGTCGGGAACCTGCGATCGACCGCAAGGACATCGCCCGAGACCGGATCGGTGAGCACGCGATCCCAGAGGGTCGCCGCACCCAGCAGCCGCCGCGCGGACTCGGGGTCGATCGGCGCGCGCCCGGTGAGCACGGGCGCGGGGCCGTCATCGCCGACGAGCGTCTGGAAGGGCACCGTGAGCTGCACGATCGCCTGCAGTGCATCGATGCCTTCACCCCCCGACCGGTCGACCCCCGCGATCGTCGGATGACCTGTGAGCACGAGGTCGCACATCGCGTCGGCCCGCAGCTGATCCATCGTTCGGTCGTCGGGGTCGGGAGCATCGAGACCGATCGTGCCGGCGTGGCGATCAGGCGCGTCCTCGCCCTCGCCGAACGCGCCGAACGCGCCGACCGCGCCGACCGCGCCGACCGCGGCATCTTTCACCGATCGCGCGATTCGCGTCAGGCGATCGTGGATGCCGTGCGCCAGCACCGACGGGAGCAGCGCCCACAACTCGGTCATCCCGTCGTCCACGTCGTGAAGCGTCACTCTCCGCCCGACACGGGCCTCGGCGTGACGCTCGGCGATCGTCGACGGCGCGTAGTCTTCGGCGATCGACGTCGCGACCACGCGCAGGCGGCCGGTCGTGAGCCCGGCGGCGCGGTCGAGCACGGCGGCCTCGTAGGACGCTCGGCCCTCAGGTGACGCGACCCGCACGCCCGCGTCGACCACGACCCGGGCGTGCGGCAGCGAGAGTCGCCCGGCTTCGAGCGCCGACATGGTCTGCGGGAAGCGGTCGCGCATCACAAGCGCGTCGTCCATGCGCTGCTCGATCGTGCGGTCGGCCATGCCGACGGCGCACGCGAGCTCGGCGGCGACGTTGCGCACCGACAACAACGGGGCGTCGTCGCGCATCGTGCCGTCTTCGAGGGCGAGGTCCATGGCCTCGGCCAGCAGCCGCACCTGCGCACCCTGCCACCGCGCGATCTGCTCGGTGGCCCTCTCCCACTTGTACAGCAGCTCCTCGCGGCGCATCGCCACGACATCCCACTTGTGCCTCGACTCCATGCGCGGCCCGGTCTCCAGGGGCCCGTCGTACGGCTCTTCCCACCCCTCGGCGGCCAACTCACGCTCGCGCCAGAGCATCGCTTCGACCTCTTCGTCGAGAATCGGCGGCGGTGCGTTCATGCGTCTATTGTCGCGCCGGCCTCCGACATCATCTTCGAGTCCACAGGATCATCCACATGTGGATGATCGAAGATCGGAACGACGAGGAACGTCCCCATCCCAGTCCGAACCGCGCCCGGGAACCTACGACACGAGCAGGTACGTCGCCCCCACGATCGTGAACGCGATCACCAGTCGCTCGAACACCGTCTGATCGAGCCGATCCGCGATCCAGCGGCCGGCCAGGGCCGCGACGATCACGAACGGCACGAGCACCAGGTCGATGAGCAGCCCCGGGACCGTGATGATGCCGATGCCGATCGAGAACGGCACCTTGAAGAGGTTCACGATCGCGAAGAACCAGGCGGCGGTGCCGAGGAAGGCCTTCACCTCGAACCGAGCGGCGAGGAAGTACATCGACATCACCGGACCGGCGGCATTGGCCACCATCGTGGTGAACCCGCCGAGCGAGCCGTAGGTCGCGGCGGCGACGCGGTGCGGCCCGTCCGTGTCGACCTGCGAGACGAACCGCCGGCGCAGCAGCGTGATCGCGATGACGGCGAGGAGGATCACGCCGATCGTCCGCTTGACCCACAGGTCGTCGGCGAACCACAGGAAGACGACGCCGGCCAGCACGCCGGCCACCACGGCCGGCGCGAGCCGCAGCAGGGTGCGCCAGTCGGCGTGGCGCCGGTACATCGTCACCGCGAAGATGTCGGCGACGATCAGCAGCAGGAGCAGCACGCCGGTCGACTGCCGCGCCGGCAGGACGGCGGCGAAGATGGCGACCGCGATGGTCCCCGCTCCCGGCACGGCGGTCTTCGAGAGCCCGACGATCACCGCCGCGACGCCGAGGAGCACCCACGCCCACCAGGCGAGTTCCGGCACGTCAGACCCCGGCCGCCGCGAGGGCGGCCTCGGCGAGCGCGGCACGGCGCGCGGCATCCGTCATCCACAGCGGACGGACGAGGGAACGGATGCCGTGCCCTGTCACCTCGTCGGACGCGGACGAGTCCTCCTCGGCGATCAGCCAAGCGTCGAGGATCCCGCCGGCGCCGCGGGCCCCGTAGAGGGAGGCGACGGCGGCCGCCGAGGTGTCGACGCCGATCGCGGTGAGGCACACGTCGGCCATGCCGCGCACGACCTTCCCGCCGATGATCGGCGAGACGCCGACCACCTGGGCGGGCGCAGCGCGCAGCGCGTCGCGGACGCCGGGCACGGCGAGGATGGGGCCGATCGACACGACCGGGTTCGAGGGCGCGACGAGCACGGCATCGGCGGCCGTGATGGCGGCGGTCACGCCGGGCGCGGCTGCTGCGGCCTCGATGCCCGGATTCTCGAACCGGGCGGGAGCGAGGGTGGCGCGGTGGCGCGTCCACCACTCCTGGAAGTGCAGGCGCGTGCCGTCGCTCAGCACGACGACGGTGTCCACCTCGTCGTCGGTCATCGGCAGCAGTCGTGCTCCGAGGTCCCACCGCCGCGACATGCGCTCGAGCACGCCCGTGGGCGTCGCGCCCTCGCGCAGCCACCCGGTGCGTGCGAGATGGGTGCCGAGATCGAGGTCGCCGAGGGTGAACCACGGCCATCCGGCTCCCCACTCCTGGAGCTCGTGGTTGACGCGCTCGCTGTCGCCCTGGCGGCCCCACCCCCGCTCGGCGTCGTTCACCCCCGCCAGGGCGTAGGTGATCGAGTCGACGTCGGGCTGGAGCCGCACACCCGAGAGCCACAGATCGTCGCCCGTGTTGACCACGACGGTCAGCGCCGAGGCGGTGTCGTCGACCCCCCGCTCGCGCAGCGCGTCGCGCACGCCGAGCACGAACTTGGAGCCGCCGACGCCGCCCGCGATCACGACGACGCGCGGTGAGTCCGTCACCGGGCTCAGCTCCGGTCGGCGCGCAGCTGCGGCAGCACACCCGTCTTCGGGGCGAACTCGTCGGCGGCGTGGGGCAGGTCGAACTTGCCGACCGCGTCGATGAGGGCGTCGACCGTCTGCGCGTCGGCGACGACGTCGACGTCGAGCCCGGCGCGGCGGGCGTCGCGGGCGGTGCGCGGGCCGATGGCGGCGATCAGGGTCGTGCGCGGGATCACGGGGAACTGGTCGTGCACCTGCTCGGCGACCGAGCCGCTGGTGACGAGGATGGCGTTGATGCGACCGGAGCGGACGTCCTCGGCGATGCGCTCGGTGACGGGGACCCCGACCGTGCGGTACGCCACGACGCTGCGGACGCGGTGGCCGGCCTCGGTGAGCATGCGCGTGAGCACGGGCTTGGCGATCTCGCTGCGGAGGGTGAGGATGTCGCGGGCCTGCGGCTCGAGCGCGATGAGCTGCTCGGCCATGCCGGCGGCGGAGTTGTCGCGCTCGGGGACGAGGTCGACGCGATACCCGACGGCGAGCAGCGCCGCCGCGGTCGTCTCGCCGACCGCCGCGACCTTGGTCGTCGGCGGCACGACGGCACGGTAGGCGTACAGCACGTCGACGGTCGTGGCACTGGTCACGGTGAGCCAGTCGAAGGCGCCGGCGGCGAGGTCGGCGATCGCCTGCTCGAGGGTGGCCTGGTCGTTGGTCGGGGCGAAGTTGATCAGCGGCGCGATGACCGGGGTCGCGCCCTGACGGCGCAGGGTGGCCGCGACGCCGTCGCCCCAGGGGCCGCCACGGGGCACGAGGACGCGCCAGCCGGTGAGCGGCTTGGCGGACTGGTGCTGTGCTGCGGCGGTGTTCATAAGGGGGTCGACTCTCGATGGTGCTCAGTCGGCCGCCCACGACGTTCGAGCAGCCGATTGCGCGATTGGAATCGGGTTCGCGCGATCGGCAGCATACGCACCATTGCACTGCCTTGCCTCACGAGCATACCCCTCCTTGCGGGAGGCGGGGACCGCCGTCGGGGGACGGTGGCGGCGAGGGCGGCGGGCGGAGCGGTCCGGGTCAGCGGGTGTAGAGGCGGACGAAACCCCACACCGCGGCACCGACTGCGGCGGCGGACACGATCACCGCGACGGCGGCCAGCGCGGGATTGCGGCGCTGGAAGGTGCGGGCCCGGTCGATCCCGACATCGAGCGCGCGCCCGGCGCGCCGGGGCAGGTTCGCCTTCTCCTCGATGGCGGCGAGGGCGGCCTTCAGCTCGGTGCGCGCCTGCACCACGGGGTCGGCGATGCCGAGGGGGACGGCGGTGCGCGGGACCGGCACGACGGCGTCAGAGCTCATCGCGGACCTCCTTGACGTCGAGGGCGATCGATTCCACCGGGTTCTGGCGTTCGCCGATCTTGCGGAAGCGCAGGATGCCCAGCAGCGCCAGCACCGCGGTGATGATCAGCATGCCGAAGAAGACGACGAGCGCTGAGAGCCACACCGGCCACCAGGACGACAGCCCGGCGATCACGAAGGTGCCGAGCACGGGGACGGACCAGAACAGCACGAACAGCGCCGCGAAGACCCACAGGGCGCCCCAGCCCCCGTCCTTCGCCGTCCGGGCGAGCCAGACCTTGGCGGCGTCGATCTCGGCGATGACGAGGTTGCGGACCAGCTCCGGGATCTCCCCGACGAGGGTGAGCAGGCTGTCGTCCGCGCGGTCGCGGAAGCCACGCGGTGTGGTCATCACGTCAGGCCCCGCCGCGTCCGTTCTCGGAGGGGTCCCCGACCGCGTCGTCCACGGCGTCCTTCACGGCCTCCGCGGAGGTCTGCGCCGCCCGGCCGACGTCGTCGGAGGAGTCTTTCCCGACCTTGATCGCGGCGTCCAGGCGCTCGCCGGGAGTGCCCTTCGAACCGGCGGCCTTGGTGACCTTGACGGCCGAGTCCCAGATGGTCGAGGGCAGCGCCATCGTCTGGGACTTCGCGAAGTCCTTGACCTTGACGACCTGCTCCTGCACCTGGTCCATGTTCCAGACCTTGAGCCACTGCTCCTTGATCTGCTCGTAGCGCTCGCGACCGGCCCTGCTCCCGAGCACGTACCCGATGGCGATCCCGACGACGAGTCCTGCTTTGCCCTTCATGAGGTCTCCTCACGCTCGGTGTGACCTGACGATGCTCCCAGGGTAGCCCTGTATGCCGATCAGGGCATCCACCCTTGACACCGCTCGCCGCGCGGTGTTCACTTCTTCGGCCCGGCTCCCCACAGCACGCGACGACGGAGCTCGTCGGCCTGGTTCTGCGCGTCGGCGACGACCCGCGCAAGCCCGCTCCCGGCGAGCCATGCGCCCACCACCGCCAGATCCGGAACCCTCCCGGCGTCGGCGCGGACGCCCGCGGCGCGCTCGCGCTGCCCCATCGCCGAGGCGGGCGGCGCCAGCCTGTACACGCCCCGGTGGAAGCCCGCGACGCGGTCGGCGTCGAGCGGGACGCCGAGCAGGGCGGACGCCTCGCCCGCAGCGAGCGCGGCGGCGTCGGCATCCGTCATCCCGGCCGTCGCCGGTGTGGCGCCGGGCCCGCCGAACGCCACGCGCACGACGTGCCGGCCCGGGCCCGCCGCGCGGGCGAGCCACTCCCACCGCGCGGTCTCGTGCACGAGACCGCTGGCCCGGCCGGTGCCGGGGACGGCGTGGACGTGCGCGCCGCGCGGCGCCGCGTCGAGCTCGGGCGCGTCGAGCACGAGCGTCACCACCTCGCGGACGATGCCGGCGGGCGATGTCTGCGCGAAGGCGGCGTCGCCGAGCACCGGCCCGAGAAGTGCGCGCGCGGCCGCCTCATCGGCGGCGACGACGACCGCGTCGGCGGTGAGCTCGGCCGGCCGGACGGGCCCGCCCGCCGGCGCCGCAGTGTCACCCTCCGGCGCCGCGGGCTCCTCGAGCGTGACGCTCCATACGCCGTCGTGCCCCGCCAGCCCGGTCGCACGGGCTCCGGTGTGCACCACGGCGCCGCGCTCGGCCAGGCGCGCGGCGAGCGCGGCGACGAGCTGCGGCATCCCGCCGTCCAGTCCTTCGATCGAGCCACCCCGGGACGCGTCGATGCGGAGCTCGGCGACCGCGCCGCTCAGCGACCCCGTGCGGGTGAGCGCCGAGCCGAGCCCGGGCGCGGCGACCACGACGTCGACGTCGTCGGGCGCGACGCCGAAACGGTCGAGGGTGAGAGGCGCGACGAGGCGGTCGCGCACCTTCTCGCCCATGCGTCCGCCGACGAGCCGGCCGAGGCTGCGCTGCTTCCCGATGGTCAGCGGCGGCCGCAGGCGGTCCAGGTACGCGCGCCAGGTGCCGCTCCAGCCGATGATGCGGCGCACGCTCTCGTCCCACGGGTTGGCGGGGATGCCGAGCACCTGCTCGGCCGGAAGCGGTGCGGCCGCACCCTTGGGCAGTCCCGCGATCCACTCGCTGTCATCGCGCGGCCGTACGATCGCCGCGTCGGGCAGCACCTCGTCGATCAGGGCGCGCACCGCGCCGCCCCGGGTGGACCAGCACGTGACGCCCGTGTCGAGGTCGAGTCCGGCGATGCGCGTCGCCCCGATCGTGCCGCCGAGTCGATCGGATGCCTCGACCACCGTCACATCCATGCCGACCTTCGCGCACTCCCACGCGGCGACGAGTCCGGCGATGCCGCCGCCGACCACGACGATGCGCGTGTCGCGGGCGTGGGCGACGAGGTCCGGGAGGGGTTCGGCGGCCGGGCCCACGCGCCCGGAGGCTCCGGGCGACGCAGCGGCGGCGTCTGGGGTGGGCGCGGGGTCGGTCACGGCATCCATCCTCCCATCCGGGTGGTCCTCCCCTCCGGCACTGTGCCGCCGCGGCGGGGCGGGTGGGAGACTGGGGCCATGACGCTCCACATCACGGGCGACGACGCCGCCGACCGCCTGCTGACCGACGACCCGCTCGCGCTCCTCATCGGCATGCTGCTGGACCAGCAGGTCGCGATGGAGACCGCGTTCGCCGGCCCGCTGAAGATCTCCGAACGCGCGGGCACGCTCGATGCCTCGGCACTCGCGAGCTTCGACCCGCAGGCGTTCGCCGAGCTGTTCGCGGCGACGCCCGCGGTGCACCGCTTCCCCGGGTCCATGGCCGCGCGCGTGCAGGCGCTGTGCGCCGCGGTGGAGCAGGAGTGGGGCGGCGACGCCTCGGCGATCTGGCGACAGGGCGAGCCGGACGGCGCCACCGTCCTGAAGCGCCTCAAGAAGCTGCCGGGCTTCGGGGAGCAGAAGGCCAAGATCTTCCTCGCGCTGCTCGGCAAGCAGTACGGGTACACCGGCGACGGCTGGCGCGAGGCATCCGCCCCCTACGGCGAGGAGGGGTCGTACCGCAGCGTCGCCGACATCGTCTCGCCGGAATCGCTGACCAAGGTGCGCGAGCACAAGCGCGCGATGAAATCCGCGGCGAAGAGCGGCGGCGGAGGGGTCTGATGAAGAAGACCGGAGGGGACGTCGACGAGTTCATCGCCGCCGTCACGCCCGCCAAGCGGCAGCGGGACGCGGCGGCCATGGTGCAGCTGATGCGCGACGTCACGGGCCGCGAGCCCGAGCTGTGGGGCACGATCATCGGCTTCGGCTCGTGCCATTACCGGTACCCGACCGGTACGGAGGGCGACGCACCGATCGCCGGGTTCGCGCCGCGCAGGCAGGCGACGACCGTCTATCTGCTCCGCACCGACGCGCACGCGGAGCGCCTCGCGCAGCTCGGGCCGCACGACACCGGCGTCGGCTGCCTGTACATCAAGGATCTGGACACCGTCGACACCGCGGTCCTGCGCGACATCGTGGCGGAGGACTACCGCAGGGTGATGGAGGGCGACACCGGACCGGCGACGCTCACCGTCACGGACTGAGGCGGCCGGGCACCCGGTTCTCCCCAGGCGGGCGGTTCCCGCGAGCGGTGAGACACCCAGTCCCACTAGGGTGGGGGGACCTCGCCCCTCGCCCTTCGTGGAGATCCCGTGCTGCCGTTCCTGATCGTCGGAGGCGTCGGCCTCGCCGTCCTGCTGATCTCGCTCATCGTCGGCGACATCTTCGACCACTTCGACATCGGCGACGGCGCCATCTCGGGCACCGCCCTCGGCATCGCCGCGGTCGTGTTCGGGGCGTCCGGCGCATTGACCTACACCAGCGGCCTCGACACGGTGTGGGCCTACGTGCTCGCGGCGGTGCTCGCCGTGCTGGCCTACCTCATCGCGGTGCTCTTCGTGAAGCGGCTGACGCAGAGCTCCGACGGGGCACCCGCCTCCGCGGTCGGGCTGTCGGGCGTGACCCGCTCCACGGTGTCGCCCGCCGGCGGCGAGGTGAGCCTCGACGGTCCGCAGGAGGTCGAGCGCCGGCTCGCGTACGCCGACGAGACCATCGTCGAGGGCGTGCGGATCCGCGTCGTCGAGCACTCCGGCACCCGCGTCAAGGTCGTCGCGGAGTAACCCTCGTCCCGGCCGCGTGCGGGTGGGGGACCCGGCGCGGCACCCACACAGGAAAGGTCGTCCATGACCAACGAACTCATCCAGGTCATCGCGGTCGTCGCCCTCATCGTGGCGGTGCTCGGTCTGATCACGTTCATCGCGCGCCGCATCCGGCGCGTCCCGCCCAACGAGGCGCTCGTGATCGTCGGCCGCGGTGCGGGCAAGCCCGACCCCAGCGAGATCGGCAGCGGCCAGCGCGTCGTGATCGGCGGCCGCACCTTCGTCTGGCCGATCCTCCAGCAGGGCTTCTCGATCTCGCTCGAGCAGCGCCAGATCGGCATCACGGTCGAGGGCGTCGACAAGAACCGCATCAAGATCGCCATCAAGGCCTCGATCAACTTCAAGGTGTCGGGCACCGAAGAGGGCGTGCGCCGGGCGGCGCAGCGCTTCCTCTCGCAGCAGGACCTGCTCACCGAGATCATCAAGGAATCGCTCGAGGGGTCGCTCCGCTCCATCGTGGGCGACATGACGATCGAGCAGATCATCTCCGACCGCAAGAGCCTCTCCGACCGCGTCGTCGCCGAGACCAAGGCCGACCTCGTCGAGCAGGGGCTCCAGGTGGACCTCCTCAACATCAGCGACATCTCGACGCCGGGCAGCGACTACCTCGCGAACCTCGGTCGCGCCGAGGCGGCTCGCGCACGCCAGGTCGCCGAGATCAGCGAGGCCGAGGCGTCCCGCGCCAGCGAGTTCGCGCGCATCGAGGCTGCGGAGCAGATCGCCGAGCGCCAGAAGGCGCTCGCCCTCAAGCAGGCGACGATCAAGGCCGAGACCGACCGCGCCAACGCCGAGGCGCAGGCGGCCGGTCAGCTGGCGACCGCCGAGCAGGACAAGCTCGTCGCCGTGCAGGAGCGCGAGGCGCTGACCGAGCAGGCGCTGGTGACGCAGGAACGCCTCGACATCGAGATCCGCAAGCCCGCCGAGGCGCAGGCGTACGCCGAGGTGCAGCGCGCGACCGCGCAGCGCGATGCGGCGAACGCCGCGACCGAGGCCGACGCCTACAAGCGCACGAAGATCGCCGAGGCCAACAAGGTCGCCGCCGTGCAGGACGCCGAGGCCGCCGCCACCGCGGTCCGCGTGTCGGGCGAGGCCGAGCGCGACAAGCAGGTCGCCCTCGCCGCCGGCATCAAGGCCGAGGGTGACGCCCGGGCGTCCGCGATCCAGGCCGAGGGTCTCGCCGAGGCCGCCTCGACCGACGCGAAGGCCCTCGCCCTGCAGAAGTACGGCGAGGCCGCGCTCGCGCAGGAGATCATCTCGCGCCTGCCCGAGATCGTCCGCGCCGCCGCCGAGCCCATCGCCTCGATCGACAAGCTCACCGTGGTCTCGACCGACGGCGCCTCCGAGATGACCAAGACGGTGGGCAAGGTGCTCGGCGAGGGCACCGAGGTCGTCAAGGGCCTCACCGGCCTCGACCTCCACGCGCTCCTGCAGGGCTACGCGCTGAAGGCCGCCGGCGCCGACGGCCTCGCCGTGTCGGGCGCGGCCAAGGCGGCGTCGGACGGCGCGAAGAGCGCGGCGAACGGCTAGACCCGTGGAACGGCGGATGCCTCGACCCGGCCGGGTCGAGGCATCCGGCCTCGCGTGAGAGCGAGGGGTCAGGCGCCCTTGAGACGCTCCGCGAGGTAGGCGTGCAGACCCTCGAGCGGGACGCGCTCCTGCCCCATCGTGTCGCGGTCGCGGACCGTGACGGCGCGGTCGTCGAGCGAGTCGAAGTCGACGGTCACGCAGAACGGGGTGCCGATCTCGTCCTGACGGCGGTAGCGGCGGCCGATGGCGCCGGCGTCGTCGAAGTCGATGTTCCACTGGCCGCGCAGGGTCTCGGCGACCTCGCGCGCGATGGGCGAGAGCTGCTCGTTGCGCGACAGCGGCAGCACCGCGGCCTTCACCGGCGCCAGGCGCGGGTCCAGCTTGAGGACGGTGCGGGTGTCGGTGCCGCCCTTCGCGTTCGGCGCCTCCTCCTCGTGGTACGCGTCGACGAGGAACGCCATCATGCTGCGGGTGAGGCCGAACGAGGGCTCGATGACGTAGGGGATGTACTTCTCGCCCGACGCCTGGTCGAAGTAGGTCAGGCTCTGACCCGAGGCCTCGGTGTGGCTGCCGAGGTCGTAGTCGGTGCGGTTGGCGATGCCCATGAGCTCGCCCCACTCCTTGCCCGGGAACCCGAATCGGTACTCGACGTCGATCGTCCCGTCGGAGTAGTGCGCGCGCTCCTCCTCGGGCACGTCGAACCGGCGCATGTTGGCCGGGTCGATCCCGAGGTCGACGAACCAGTCCCAGCACTCGTCGACCCAGTGGTCGAACCACTCCTGCGCCTCCGCCGGCGGCACGAAGTACTCGATCTCCATCTGCTCGAACTCGCGGGTGCGGAAGATGAAGTTGCCGGGGGTGATCTCGTTGCGGAACGCCTTGCCCACCTGGCCGATGCCGAACGGCGGCTTCTTGCGGCTGGCGGTGAGCACGTTCGAGAAGTTCACGAAGATGCCCTGCGCGGTCTCGGGGCGGAGGAAGTGCAGCCCCGACTCATCGTCGACGACGCCGAGATAGGTCTTCACCAGGCCCGAGAACGCCTTCGGCTCGGTGTACTGCCCCTTCGTGCCGCAATTCGGGCACGGCACGTCGGCGAGGCCGTTCTCGGCCTTGCGACCCTTGCGCGCCTCGAAGTCCTCGACGAGGTTGTCGGCGCGGAAGCGCTTGTGGCACTGCAGGCACTCCACCAGCGGGTCGGTGAAGGTGGCGACGTGACCGGATGCCTCCCACACGCGCTTGGGCAGGATGATCGACGAGTCCAGGCCCACCATGTCGCCGCGGCCGCGGACGAACGTCTGCCACCACTGGCGGCGGATGTTCTCCTTCAGCTCGGTGCCGAGGGGGCCGTAGTCCCATGCCGACCGGGATCCGCCGTAGATCTCACCTGCCTGGAACACGAACCCGCGATGACGGGCGAGGCTGATGACTTTGTCGAGGCGAGACTGCTCGGCCACGGTGGCTCCAATGGTCGGGAGAGGGGATGCACGAGGGTGCTGATGATCTCGATACGCTCGCAGAGCGAGCACTCGATCCGGCGGCCGCGTGAAACGGCCATCCGTCGATTCTAGTGATCGAGCAGCCGGTCCAGGTTCACGGCCGCGTTGATGAGCGACAGGTGGCTGAACGCCTGCGGGAAGTTGCCCAGCTGCTCGCCGGTCAGCCCGATCTCCTCGGCGTAGAGCCCCAGGTGGTTGGCGTACGTGAGCATCTTCTCGAAGGTGAGGCGGGCCTCCTCGGTGCGTCCGGTGCGCGCGAGCGCGTCGACGTACCAGAACGAGCAGAGCGTGAAGGTGCCCTCCGAGCCGCGCAGCCCGTCGGGCGACGCGGCCGGGTTGTAGCGGTAGACGAGGCTGTCCGACACGAGCTCCGTCTCCATGGCCGCGAGCGTCGAGAGCCACCTGGGGTCGCGCGGCGATATGACACCCATGACCGGCATGATGAGATTCGCGGAATCCAGCACATCGCTGCCCTCGGCCTGCACGAAAGCGCCGCGATCTGCGTCCCACGACGTGGCCATGAGCGCCCGGTAGATCTCATCCCGCCCGCCGCGCCATCGCACGATGTCGGCGGGCCGGCCGCCGGATTCGGCGAGACGGATGCCGCGGTCCAGCGCCACCCAGCACATGAAGCGGCCGAACGTGAACTTCTTGCGTCCGCCGCGGGTCTCCCAGACCCCCTCCTCGGGCCTGTCCCAGTTGTCGCACACCCAGTCGAGCATGCGGCTCACCTCGGACCATTCCCCGTCACTGAGCTGGAAGCCGTGCTCGGCGGCGAGCCGGATCGAGTCCATCGCCTCGCCGTAGATGTCCAGCTGCAGCTGATCGGCGGCGCCGTTGCCGATGCGCACCGGTGACGAGTCGCGGTAGCCGCGCCACCCGGGCAGCGTCGTCTCGGCCAGATCGGACGATCCGTCGACGCGATACATGATCTTGAGCGGGCCGGACTCGTCGCCCGCGCTCTCCTGCACCCGGTCGGTGAGCCACTGCACGAAGGCCTCCGCCTCGTCGCGGTAGCCGAGCCCCAGCAGGGCCTGCACCGAGAAGGACGCGTCGCGGATCCAGGTGTATCGGTAGTCCCAGTTGCGCTCGCCGCCGACCTGCTCGGGCAGTCCCGCCGTCGGCGCGGCGACCAGGGCGCCGCTAGGCGCGTAGGTGAGGAGCTTCAGCGTGATGGCCGATCGGTGGACCGTCTCGCGCCAGCGTCCGCGATACGTCGAGCGCCCCACCCAGTCGCGCCAGAAGCGCTGCGTCTCGGTGTACATCCGCTCGAGCTCGTCGATCGAGACGCGCCGGGGCGCCGCCCCGCCCGTCTCGAGGAGCACGCCCGTGCGATCGCCGGCGTGGAGCGTCCCGTGGACGCGCAGCCCGCCGTCGATCAGCTCGATCGTGCCGGCCTGCTGATCGCCGCGGCGGATGATCTCGCCGACGCGGTGCACGGTGAGCGCCTGATCGCCGCCGCGGAACAGCACCCCGTCGCCGACCGCCGGCTCGACGCCGGTGTGGGCGACGGTCCCGTACGCGAACGCGGGCCGGATCTCGCCGACGAACGTCATCGACCCCCGGACGACGCGGATGAGGCGGGCGATGCGGTGCCGGTCGGTCGGCTCGTCGCCCGCGATGGGCATGAAGTCCAGGACCTCGCCGACGCCCTCCTCGGTCATGAACCGCGTGAGCAGGATGGCCGTGTCGGGCAGGTACAGCTGCCGCGTCACGTAGTCGTCGGTCTCGGGGCGCACGCGGCAGAAGCCGCCTCGCTGCGCGTCCAGGAGCGACCCGAACACGCTCGGCGAGTCGAACCGCGGCGCGCAGAACCAGTCGATCGACCCCTCGGTGTCGACGAGCGCGGCGGTCTGCAGGTCGCCGATCAGCCCATGGTCCGAGATGTCGGGATACTCGCTCATCGGTCCGCTCCCCTGCTCGTCCCCGCCGTCCGCCGTCGCCACGGCAGACCGCGCCGTCTCAGCTGATGAAGGAGATGGTCACCGGGTACTTGTACCAGTCGCCGCGGTTGGCCTTCACCGCGGCGACGATGCACAGCACGATGTTGAGCACGTACGCGGCGATGAGGATGAAGATGCCGATGATCACGACGCTCAGCACCGCGCCCACGATGTAGGCGATCAGCAGGGTGAGCTGGAAGTTGAGCGCGGTGGCGGTGTGGGCGCGGACGAACGGGCCCCGGTCCTTGAGCACGAGGAAGCCGATGAGCGGCGCCAGGAATCCGAAGAACAGGCCGCCGAGGTGCACGAGGGTCGCCCAGAGCTTCTCGTCGGCGGGCGACATCGGCTGCGGCGGAGGGGCGGCGCCGTACGCGGAGGGAGGTGGAGGGGTCGTCATGGCGTCAGCCTACTGGCGCGCACAGGACCGGCAGGAGGGGGATGCCCCCCGACGTCACGGCGGGGCGGCCCTCCCACCGCGCGCGGCGCCCGGACGCCGCGATGGCGCGGGCCCGCCGCCGGGGTGGTCCGTAAGCACCCCGGCGGCGGGGGTTTGGGAAAGCGTTCGCCCGAGAACCTAGGCCACAGGTCGCCGGTGGCGCAAGCCTCGGCGGCGACATCGCAAAAACGTTTCAGAAATGTCTTGCCCCTCCGCCCGGCCGCATGTCAGACTGCCAGCGGCTTCCATCGGAATACGCTTTCCGTCGGAGCCGACAACAAATCGGACCGGAGTATCCCCACCCCGGCCCGACCGGACAGGGCTCGAGTCCGTACGCGCCCGGTTCACGTCGACGGCTGTCGCGATGTCGCGTCCGCCGCCGTCATCCTTTGCCGATGCTGACAACAGGAGGAACCGTGCCCCACGTGTCCGCACGCGCCGACGGCGCGCAGCGACCCGCTGACCACGCCCCCATGCCCCGGGCTCCCCGCCACGGGCTCCGCCTCGCCGCGATCGCCGGCGCCACCGCCGTCGTCGCGGCCCTGCTCACCGCGACCCCGGCCGCCGCGTCCCTCGCCCCCGCCGAGGACGGAGCGTGGCGCTTCGACTTCGGCACCGCGTCGAGCCCCGTGGCGGACGGCTGGCAGCAGGTGCTCACCACGTCGCTCCACACGGCGGAAGCGGGGTGGGGCATCACTGTGCCCGACGGCGCCACGCTCTTCGACCGCGACCGCACGGGCAATCGCACGCCGGCCGATCCCGTCGCCGAGGACTTCGTCGCCGGGACGAACTGGGGATTCCTCCTCGACGGCGTGCCGGTCGGCGAGTACGACGTGACCCTCACGATCGGCGACGCCCTGACGGGGACCTCGGGCACCAACGCGACGATGTCGCTCGAGGGGATCGTCCAGACCCGTCTGATCACCGGCGGCGCGGCGACCACGACGGAGACGTTCCGCACCACGGTCGAAGACGGCCAGCTCACCGTGGGCTTCACCGGCAGCGGGCTCGGCGCGTACGTCAACGGCCTCGTCGTCGCGCCGGTCGTGCCCGACGCCCCCGCGGACCTCGCCACAACGCGGGTCGCCTGGAACGGCGTCGACCTCGCGTGGTCGCCCGCGGACGGCGCCGCGACCTATCAGGTGCTCCGTGCCGACGTCGTCGGCGACACCACCGGCGAGTTCTCCCAGATCGCCGAGACCACGGCGCCCTCGTACTCCGACACCTCTGTCGTCGAGGGCGCCTCGTACGCGTATGCGGTGGTCGCCGTGAGCGCGTACGACCGCACCTCGGAGCGGACCGCCGAGGTGCGCAGCGGCGTGATCCCCGCGCTCGTCGCGCCCGAGGCCCCGAGCGACCTCGCGGTCTCGCAGGTGACGCGGGAAGCCGTCGTCCTGACCTGGTCGGCGGTGGCCAACGGCGACGAGTACGTCGTCGAGCGCGCCGGCGCCGACGGCGTCTTCGCCGAGATCGCCACGCTGACGACACCCGGGCACACCGACACCGTCGACACCTCGGCGGAATGGTCCTACCGCGTGACGGCCCGCAATCTGGCTGGGGCCTCCCCCGCGTCGGCGGTCGTCATCGCGCCCGCCTACGTCGCGCCCGCCCCGCTCCCCGAGAGCGACGTCGTCACCTTCGACTTCGGCCCCGGCGCGGTGGCCGAGGGAGCGCTCGGCGTCACCTCGTCGACCGCGTTCAGCGACGAGTGGGGCTACGGCTTCTCGACGGCCCCCGCCGCCGAGACGCCCGACGTCGACCGCGGCACCGACGACGCCCTGCGCAGCGACTTCGTCGCCGTCGCGGGGGCGACCTTCGAGGTGGATCTCGGCGCCGGCGACTACTCCGTGCAGCTGGTGGCGGGCGACGAGGAGAGCCCGACGACCACCACGATGACGGCGGAGTCGATCGCGAAGGTGCAGTCCAACCCGCAGGGCGCGGGCTCGTACCTGCAGATGGCGTTCCCGATCGCCCTGGTCGACGGCCGCCTCACCCTGCAGTTCGGCGGGGACGCGGCATCCGTCAACGCCCTCACCATCACGCGACTGCCCGAGCGCGTCGCGGGCGCCATCACGACGGCGTACCTCACGGGCGACTCGACCGTGCAGACCTACGACCCGATCGCCTACGCGCCGCAGGCGGGGTGGGGGCAGATGCTCGATCGGTTCCTCGCCGACGACATCGCCGTCGCCAACCACGCGATCGGCGGCCGCTCGTCGAAGAACTTCCTCACGCAGGGCCGCCTCGACGAGGTGCTGCGCAGCATCCGTCCCGGCGACTACCTGTTCGTGCAGTTCGGGCACAACGACGCCACCCAGGGCGTCGACGACCGCTACGCGAGCCCTGAGGACTACAAGGAGTATCTGCGCGTCTACGTGGAGGGCGCACGGCAGCGCGGTGCGACCCCGATCCTCGTCACGCCGGTGTCGCGGCGCAGCTTCGACCCCGCGACCGGCCTCTTCAACGTCAGCTTCCCGGAGTACGTGGCGAAGATGACCGAGCTCGCGGTCGAGGAGGACGTGCCGCTGGTCGACCTGTCGGCCTCCAGCCGGGCCTACCTCGACGAGATCGGCCCGGAGGCGGCCAAGGCGGTCTTCCTCCACGTCGACCCCGGCGTGTTCCCCAACCGTCCCGCTGGGACCGTCGACGACACGCACTTCCAGGAGTACGGCGCCATCCAGATGGCCCGCCTGGTCGCGCAGGACGTCGCCGGCCTCGACACCCCGCTCGCGGCCAAGGTCTCCGACATCGAGCCGCCCGCCGAGGTGCCGCCGGCGCCGCAGAATCTCGTCGCGGGTGCGATCAGCAACGGCGGGGCGACGCTGCAGTGGGATGCCTCGCCGACGGCGGACATCTACAAGATCCACCGTCAGGCCGTCGCCGACCCCGATCCGGAGTGGGCCCTCGTCGGCATGGTGACCCAGACGAGCTCGATCGTGCAGGGTCTCGCGGAGGGCACCGCCTACCGGTACCGCGTCGTCGCGGTCAACGGCCGGGGCGACTCCGAGCCGAGCGCCGTGGTGACCTTCACCACGAAGCAGGCGCTGTACAAGTACGACTTCCAGCTCGCGGGCAACCCGCTCATGGCCGGCTACACCGAGGTCACTCCCGACCTCACGTACACGACCGAGCGCGGCTACGGCTTCCTCGGCGTCCTGCCGGCGAACGCCGGGCGCGATCGCGGCGCGGCCGAGGGCTCGAACGACCTCGTGCGCGACTTCGTGCTCCCCGGCGACAGCTCGACCTTCGCGCTGGACGTGCCCAACGGCACGTACTCGGTGAAGACGTACTCGGGCGACTGGATCGGCTCGAGCCGGACGAGCTTCCGCATCGAAGGAAGGGACGCAGGTTCGGGCAACGCCGGCCGCGCCTCGGTCAACGCCACGCTGCGCGGACCGTTCCTCGTCACCGACGGTCAGCTGAACGTCGAGGCCTACGGCGCAGCGTCGGGCACACGTCTCAACGGCCTGGAGATCACGCCGATCCTGCTGGGTCCGGTGGGGCTCGAGGTCACCGACGTCGACGCCGACCCGGCCGCGCCCAGCGTCTCGCTGGCGTGGGATGCCGAGCCGGACCTCACCTGGAACGTCTACCGTCAGTCCCCGTTCGACGCGAAGCCGGTGCGGATCGCCGCGGTCGACGAGCCCGCGTACGTCGACACGACAGCCCGCGTGGGTCTGGACTACGAGTACCACGTCACCGCGATCGACCAGACGAAGCTCGAGTCGGTGCCGTCGGCGACCGCCGAGGTGTCCTTCGTCGACCCGGAGGTGACGCCGCCGGCCGCACCGGACGGGCTGACCGTCGAGGGCATCGAGAAGAACTCGGTGGAGCTCTCGTGGGCGCAGCCGCTGGGCGCGCTGTACTACCTGGTGTTCCGCTCCGAAGTGGAGGGCGAGCGCGGCGAACTGATCGGCGTGGCCGATACGAGCCGGTTCACCGACGGCGAGGTGCTCACCACGATCCCGTACTTCTACACGGTGGTCCCGGTGAACGCGGGCGGCGCCGGTGCGGCGTCGGCACAGCTGAAGACGGAGGCCGTGACGGTGCTGCAGCGGCAGGCGGAGTACCTCGATCGCGCTCCCGCGGCGGTGGCGACGGATGCCGGCAACCTGGTGTCGTGGCGCATGCTCGGCACCGACCCCGACAGCGTGGCGTTCCACGTCTACCGTGACGGCGCGCGGGTCACCACGACGCCGATCACCGACTCGACCAACTTCCTGGACGAGGCCGGGGACGAGGCATCCGTCTACTTCGTCACGAAGGTGCTGGACGGCGTGGAGGTCACCGACACCGACGAGTTCACGGTGCAGACCGGTGCATACCGCTCGGTGCCGCTGGACAAGCCGGCGGACGCCTACTCCAAGGACGGCCAGCCGTACGGCTACCGCGCGAACGACGTCAGCGTCGGCGATGTCGACGGCGACGGTCAGTACGAGCTGTTCGTGAAGTGGGATCCCACGAACTCGAAGGACAACTCGTCCGGCGGGTACACCGGGAACGTCTACCTCGACGTCTACCGCCTCGACGGCACGCGGCTGTGGCGGATCGACCTCGGGGTGAACATCCGGGCAGGCGCCCACTACACGCAGTTCCAGGTGTACGACTACGACGGCAACGGCCGCGCCGAGGTCATCATGAAGACCGCCGACGGCACGATCGACGGCACCGGTCAGCCGATCGGCAACGCCGGCGCCGACCACCGCAACAGCTCGGGCTACGTGCTGACCGGACCGGAGTACCTCACGGTCTTCGACGGCGCCACCGGTGCCGCCATCGACACGGTGGACTACGTGCCGGCCCGAGGCGACGTCGGGGCGTGGGGCGACACGTACGGCAACCGGGTCGACCGGTTCCTGGCGGGCACCGCCTACCTCGACGGCGAGCACCCGAGTGCGGTGTTCAGCCGCGGGTACTACACGCGCGCCGTCGTCGCCGCCTACGACTTCGACGGCGAGCAACTCACCGAGCGGTGGGTGCTCGACTCGAACGACGAGGGCAACGAGGGACTGTACGGCGAGGGCAACCACAACCTGTCGGTGGCCGATGTCGACGGCGACGCCAAGGACGAGATCGTCTTCGGCTCGGCGACGATCGACGACGACGGCGAGGTGCTGTACGCGACGGGGCTCGGCCACGGCGACGCGCTGCACGTGTCGGACCTCGTCCCGTCCCGCCCGGGCCTGGAGGTCTTCGCGGCGCACGAGGACATGAGCTCGTCGCAGAACCGCGGCGCGACCATGCGCGACGCGCGCACCGGCGAGATCCTCTGGGACATCCCGGCGGACCGCGACACCGGCCGTGCCGCCTCCGGCGACATCGACCCCCGCTACGAGGGTGCCGAGGGCTGGGCGGTCGGCGGCGACGCCGCGTGGAACTCGCGCGCGGGGTACCTCATGTCGGCGGACGGCGAGCGCATCGGCAGTGCGATCCCGGCGGCGAACTTCCTCGCCTGGTTCGACGGCGACCCGCTGCGCGAGATCGTCGACCACGAGTTCGACGACGGGCCGCGCACCGGCGTGCCGACCGTGTCGAAGTGGGACGCGGAGTCGCAGTCGTCGGAGGTGATCCTGCGCGCCGAGGGCGCCCTGTCGAACAACGACACCAAGGGCACGCCCAACGTGCAGGCCGACCTCTTCGGCGACTGGCGCGAGGAGATCGCGTGGCGGTCGGCCGATTCGACCGAGCTGCGCATCTACTCCACGACGGACGAGACCGACCTGCGTATCCGCACGCTGATGCACGACCCGGTCTACCGCCTGTCGGTGGCGTGGCAGAACACCGGCTACAACCAGCCGCCGCAGACGAGCTTCTTCCTCGGCGACGGCATGGAGCAGCCGCCGGCACCGCGCATCGCGGTGACGGGCGACCCCTCGGGGGCGACCGACACCACCGCCCCGGTGGTGAGCGGGCTGCCCGCCGACGGCACGCTGCTGGCGAGCACGGCGGCCCTCACGGTGGAGGTGACCGCGGACGACCCGGAGTCGGGCGTGCGCAACCTCGACATCGCGTTCGACGGCGAGCCGGTGGCCCCTGGCCAGGTCATCGAGCTCGACGGGCTGGTGGGAACCCACACGCTCACGGTCAACGCCGTGAACCACGACGGCCTGGTCACCCAGGCGTCGGCGCAGCTGCTCGTGTTCGACGACGAAGGTCCGACCGCGGCGCCGGGCCGCGGCATCCTGTCGACGAACTCCGGCTGGGACGACGGTCTCCACGACGGGACCTTCACGGTGTCGATGAATCTGTGGCACGGGGTGAACGGCGCGGTGTACAGGCTGTACGAGAACGGCGCGCTGATCTCGACGACGCTGCTGGACGCCGACTCGCCGAACGCGCAGGTGTCGACCGTCGACGTGAGCGGCAAGCCCAACGGCACGTACGTGTACACGGGTGAGCTGATCAACGCCGCAGGCGCCACGGCGACGTCGTCGGTCACCGTGAAGGTGGCGGATGCCGCTCCCGCGGTGCCCGTCCTCTCGCACGACAACCGCGACAAGGACGGGAACTACACCGTCACCGCGAACCTGTGGTGGGGCACCAACGGCACGAGCTACCGGCTGTACGAGAACGGCGTGCTGATCGACGAGCAGGCGCTCGAGGCGGCATCCCCGAACGCGCAGCAGGCCCGGACCGCGATCGCGGGACGCGCGCCCGGCACGTACACCTACGTGGCGGAGTTCGCCAACGCCGCCGGGGCCACCAGCTCCAAGGCGATCACGGTGACGGTGCGGTAGCCCGACCAGCGCCGGACGCGGCCGGTCGCCCTCGGGCGGCCGGCCGCTCGCCGTTCGTGGCGCTGACTTCGGGTCGCTCGGCGCGGGGCGCGCGGCGATGGTCAGCCGGCGAAGCCGCACCAGGAGGCGACCCACGACAGGATCCTGCCCCGCATGTCCTCGCCGACGAAGAGCTCGACCTCGCCCGCCTCGCCGTCGACGGCGACGCGGACGCCGAAGATCGTCCCGCGCTTGTCCTCCTGCACGGCGTGCGGGTCGCAGCGGGTCGGTGTCAGCGGAAGGGAGACGACCGAGGGCTCCGCCTCCGCCGCGGCGATCTCGCGCTGCAGCGGGTACAGGTCCGCCTCGGGCGGGAGTCCCGCGAAGCCGAGCAGGTTCGTCCGCTCGATGCCGACGAGGGTCGCCGCGGCATCCCCGGTGGGCGCGACGGTCAGCTCCAGGGCGGCCGGCTCGCCGGGGGGCGACGGCGTGAACCCGGTGAAGGCGAGGGAGGCGGCATCCGTCACCCGCTCGAGCAGGCACTCGCGCGCGTGCAGCGCCGCGACGAACCCGAGCGGATCGGGAGCGGACGCCGTCATCTCGGCGCTGCCGTCGTCGCCGACGATCTCGAGCACGGCCTCGGCCTCGGCGTCGTCGGGCACGGAGCACTCGACGGGAGGCAGCTGGACGCGGATGTCGGCCGCGCCGCCCGCGGGGATCGTGCTGACGCGACCCTCGATCACGCGGGTGACCGGGCCCTCGAACCGCGGGTCTTCGACGCGCACGGCACCGACGGTGACCGCGGCATCGGACGCGTTCGCCACCCGCACCTGGGCCTGTCGCGGTCCGACGTCGGAGCGCAGCTGGTGCAGCTCGACGGTCACCCCGGCGGGCAGGCTCGGCGTGGCCGACGGCGCCGGTGTCGGCGTGCAGCCGGCGAGCAGCAGAATCCCCGCGACAACCGCGCCGATCCGCCCGCGTCGGCCTGGCCTCTCGACCGCCGGCCGTACCGTTCGCAGGACCGATCCCGGCCCTCGCCCCGGTGCGGCGGCGTGTCGGGGCCTCCGTCGCCCTTCCGTCGTGCGAACGGTACGCCGCTGCGCGCGCATGGCCGGATCTGCGCCCGGCTACCGGGTCAGCGTCTCGCGCGCGACGGTGAAGTCGTCGAAGGCGACCGGGTCGATCTCGACGCCGAGCCCGTGGCCGGTGGGCACCCGCACGTGCCCGTCCTCCAGGACGGCCGGCTCGGTGACGATGTCGCGGCGGTAGAAGCGGTCCGACGCCGAGACGTCGCCGGGCAGCGTGAACCCGGGGAGGGCGGCGAGCGCGGCGTTGGCCGCGCGGCCGATGCCCGTCTCGAGCATGCCCCCGCACCACACCGGGACGCCGGCGGCGAGGCAGCGGTCGTGGATGCGCACCGCCTCGAGATATCCACCGACGCGGCCCGCCTTGATGTTGATGACGGATGCCGAGCCCAGCGCGAGCGCGTCGGCTGCGGCCTTGTCCGACACAATCGACTCGTCCAGGCACACCGGCGTGCGCAGGCGCCGCGCGAGCGTGGCGTGGTCGACGAGGTCGTCCTCCTGCAGCGGCTGCTCGATGAGGAGCAGGTCGAAGCGGTCCAGCTCCGCCAGGGTGTCGGCATCCGCCATCGTGTAGGCGGAGTTCGCGTCGACCTGCAGCGGGATGCCGCCGAACGCGTCGCGCACGGCCGCCGTGTCGGCCACGTCGCGGCCGGGCTTGATCTTGATCTTGATGCGCACGTACCCCTCGTCGAGGTAGCCGCGCACGGTGTCGACGAGCGCGGCCGGGTCGCGCTGGATGCCGACGGACACCCCGCTCGGCACGCGGTCGCGCACGGCGCCGACGTATGCGCCGAAGCTGCGCCCCTCGGCGCGCAGGGCCGCGTCGAGCACGGCGAGCTCGAGGCCCGCCTTCGCCATGCGGTGCCCCTTGAACGGCTCGAGCGCGCCCGCGATCTCGTGCGGGGCGATGAGGTGGCGGTCCAGCAGAGCCGGCACGAGGAAGCGCAGCGAGACGTCCCACGCGCCCTGCGTGTACTCGCTCGAGTAGAGCGGGTCGGACTGCGTCACGATCTCACCCCAGCCCTCGCCGTCAGAGGTCAGCGCACGGACGACGATGACCTCGCGCACCGTCTCGGTGCCGAACGACGTCGTGAACGGGGCGACCAGCGGCACGTGCAGCACGCGCAGCTCGAAGCCTTGCAGGGCGACGGATGCCGCCGGGGTGGCGATGGGCATGCGCTCAGCGTACGCCCGGGCCCGAGCAGTGCCTCGGCCTGGAGACCGGGCGTGGCGGGTCAGTGGGCGAAGCGCTGCGGCACGACGTCGCGACGCACCGGCACGTACGTCGAGCGGGCGATGCGCGGCCGGCGCCGGCGGGGCTCGCGGGGGGCGGTGTGCTGCGCCTGGCCGCGCATGGTGTCGGTCAGGGCGACGATCAGGGTCTCGATGTGCTCGCGCATGGCTTCTCCTCGTTCGCCTGAGAAGAGCGGCGGAGCCTCGCGCTGATACGTCCCTCTTACGGCACCCAGGGACGCCCGTCAGGCAGGGAGGTGCGTCAGGCGGGGACCTCGGCGAAGGCCCGCACCGGGAACGTGCCGAAGCCCGCGACGGCAGGCGGGGCGGCGGTGAAGCGCGCACCCCGCGCGGGCAGGGATCCGAGGTTGGTGAGGTGCTCGACGACGTGCACCCCCGCACCGAGGAGCAGCGAGTGGGCGGGGCGCTCGCCTCCTCCCGCACCCGTCGCAGGGTCGGCGTCGTCGATGTTGACCGAGTCGATGCCGACCAGCACGGCCCCGGCGTCGATCAGCCACTGCGCGGCCTCGCCGGTGAGGAACGGCGCGCCGGCGCCGTACTCCGGCAGCCCGAACCAGCGGTCCCAGCCGGTGTGCAGGAGCACGGCGGCTCCGCGCACGTCGCGATCGGCGAGGGTGGTGGAGCGGATGCCTCGGCGCGCGGCATCCCACGCGTCCTCGAGGTGGAACACCTCGGCGCGCAGCCCCACCAGTGTCGAGAGGTCGAGCCCAGCGAGGTCGCTGCCCTCGGCGTAGCGGTGGTACGGCGAGTCGAGGTAGGTGCCGGTGTTGCCGATCATCGTGATGACGTCCATCGCGAACTCGGTGCCGGGCGCGTAGCGGGCGCGGGAGTCCTCGCGGGTGAGATGCGGCGTGATGGTCGGCGCCGGCAGCCCGGGGTACGTGACGAGCCCGGCGCGGATCGGGTGGCTGAGGTCCACGACGCGGGTCGCGCCCTGCGTCGCAGTCGCTCCGGCGTCGACGCCGCGGCTGCCGCGGTGCGGCTCCTCGACCACCCGCAGGGCCCGCAGCTCGACCTCGTCGACGAGGGCGAGGCCGAGGTGGATGACGAGGAGGCGCGCCACCTCGTCGTCGGCGACGTCGGCCGACGGCAGATCCAGCCGGAATCCCGTGCCGGACAGCGCACCGCCGTTGGCGAAGCGGATATCGAAGTCGAAGTGCGCGCGATACTGCGCAGGCGAGGTCGGCATGCCGGTCAGCCTAGACAGGATCACCCGCGGTCGACCGGAGGAAAAACGCGAAGCAGCGGACGATTCCCGCCGATCTCTCCTCCTTCCTCCGGCCGTCCTCGACGGGGCCGCCGGCGGCGTCGCGTAGCCCCGGGGCGCCGCGAGCGCAACCCCGTGCCACCGCTGAGAGCGCGCTCGTAGCCTCGAGCCCATGCAGACCTTCGACTTCTCCCCGCGCCGCGCGATCGTGACCGCCTCGGACTCGGGCATCGGGCAGGCGACGGCCATCGCCCTCGCCGAGGCCGGCCTCGATGTCGGCATCACCTGGCACAGCGACGAGGAGGGCGCCCAGCGAACCGCCGATGCCGTCCGCGAGCGGGGCCGCACCGCGGAGGTGGCGCGGTTCGACGCCACCGACCTGGACGGCGTCGCGCCGGCGATCGACGGGCTCGTCGAGCGGCTCGGCGGGCTGGACGTCTTCGTGAACAACGCCGGCGGCGGCTCCGGCGGCCCGTTCCTCGAGGTGTCGATCGAGGACTGGCGGCAGGTCGTCGCGCTGAACCTCGACGGCGCCTTCGCCGCGCTCCAGGCGGCGGCGCGGCACATGGTGCGTGCCGGGCAGGGCGGGCGCCTCATCGCCATCACGAGCGTGCACGAGACGCAGCCCCGGGTGGGCTCGGCCGCCTACGTCGCCGCCAAGCACGGCCTGGGCGGCCTCATCGAGACGATGGCGCAGGAGCTCGGCGAGCACGCCATCACCGCGAATGCCGTCGCACCGGGCGAGATCGCGACGCCGCTGACCGACCAGGACCCGGAGGACGCCGAGCGCACGCACCGCCCGGGCATACCGCTCGGGCGGCCCGGCAAGCCGGAGGAGATCGCGGCGGTCGTCGCGTTCCTGGCGTCGCCCGCGGCGAGCTACGTGACGGGCGCGAGCTGGACGGTCGACGGCGGGATGCTGCAGATGGGGCCCCAGGCGGGCTCGCACCTGAAGAGCGACGAGTGGCGGAAGGGATGAGCATGGCGCAGGACAGCGGCCGGGCGACGGACGGCACCGGCATGACGGACGAGGAGAAGCGCCGCGATCAGCTGACGTCGGCGCCGAACGCGGTGGAGTCCGACGCCGATCCGCGGATCGACGTGACGCACCGCGACGGCGTCACCCGCATCGACATCCGCGACGACGCCGACGTGCGGCCGGGCGACCCGACGAAGGACCCGGGCGAGTAGCGCCGCGCGCGCCACGCGTCAGCGGCGCACCAGCAGGTAGCCGCGCGCGTCGTCGAAGCCGCCGATCACGAAACCCTCGGCCAGGTGCCGGGTGAGCTGCTCGCGCACGCGCAGACGCCAGGCCGCGGCATCCGCCGGCGCGTTCCGCCGCATCGTCTCGATGTCGCGCGGGATCTCGACGGACGCGACCACGCGGTCGTCGCCGGGCGTCGGCACCGGCGGCGCGGCGAGCGCCCACGACACCATGATGCGGTCGGTCTGGTCGCCCCGGTTGACCCCGTCGTCCATCGCGCCGTAGTGGTTCACGAGGTACTCGGTCGCGCGGGTACCGAGCACGCGCAGGTTGAAGTGCGCGTTGCGGGCGACGAGCGGGTCGAACGTCCAGGTGATGTGGCCGACGCCGCGGGCGAGCGCCCACTCCCGCTGGTGCTGCTTGATCACACGGCCGACGCCACGCGCCTGGCGACCGGGAAGCACCCCGGTGATGTGGCTGTGCATCGAACGCGAGGAGGGGTCGCCGAAGAATGCGACGGATGCCCCCACCATCTGCTCCCCGTCGTAGACGCCGACCGCGTAGTTGCCGGAGTGGGCGAGGGCGCGCAGCAGATTCGGCGGCATGCCGCCCGGGTCGCCGCCCCACACCTCGGCCAGCACCTGCGCGGCGAGGTGGACCTGCTCGACGGTGTCGAGGGGGATGATGTCGATGCCCGGCGGCGGCACGGTGGGGGCCATGCCCTCAGTCTGCACCCGCGGAGCCCGCCCGCCCGAGCGCCGATAGCCTGAACTGATGCACACGGGTGATGAGGACGCGAGAAGCCGACTCACCCGGATGCCTCGCCAGGGCGCGATCGTGGCGGTCCTGGCGATCGCCGGCCTGGCCTCGTCGTTCATGTTCACGCTGGTCGTGCCGATCCAGTCCAAGCTGCCCGAGCTGCTCGACGCCAGCCGCGAGGACACTGCGTGGGTCGTGACCTCGACGCTGCTGGCGGCCGCGGTGATGACCCCGATCGCGGGGCGCCTGGGCGACATGTACGGCAAGCGCCGCATCGTGCTCGTGCTCCTGGCGCTGCTGGTGGTCGGCTCGGTCATCGCCGCGGCATCCACCGGCATCATCGGCGTGATCATCGGGCGCACGCTCCAGGGAGCGGTCACCGGCGTCGTCCCGCTCGGCATCTCGATCCTGCGCGACGTGCTGCACGAGGACCGGGTGGACTCGGCCATCGCGCTCATCAGCGCGACGCTCGGCGTCGGCGGCGCGCTCGGCCTCCCGATCAGCGCGCTCATCACCGAGCGCAGCGACTGGCACGTGCTGTTCTGGGTCTCGGCCGCGCTCGGCGCCGTCGTGTTCGCGCTCGTGCTGTGGATCGTGCCCGTCAGCGCGCTGCGCACGGGTGGGCGGTTCGACTATGTGGGCACCGCCGGGCTCGCGGTGGGCCTGCTGGGCGTGCTGCTCGCGATCTCGCGCGGCAACGAGTGGGGCTGGACGTCGCCCGCCACGCTGGTCAGCGGTCTCGGCGGCCTCCTGGTGCTGCTGGTGTGGGGCTGGTACGAGCTGCGCATCGCCGAGCCGCTCCTGGATCTGCGCGTGGCCGCGCGTCGGCCGGTGCTGCTGACGAACATCACGTCCATCGCCTTCGGCTTCTCGCTGTTCGCGTCGAACGTCGTCTATCCGCAGATGCTCGAGCTGCCCGCCACGGTGGGCGGCTTCGGCCTGTCGCTGGTGGCCGCGAGCCTCGTGGTCATGCCGGCGGGCCTGGTGATGATGGTGCTCTCGCCGTTCTCGGGGCGCCTTGCGCGCACCATGGGGCCGAAGCTCCTCCTCGTGCTCGGCGCCATCGCCCTCGTGCTGACCTACGGGTTCACGCTCCTGTTCGCGAGCGAGGTGTGGCAGATCCTCGTCGCGAACATCGGCATCGGATTCGGGATCGGCTTCGGCTATGCCGCGATGCCGATGCTCATCATGCGCTCCGTGCCGCAGTCCGAGACGGGCGCGTCGAACGGCCTCAACGCGCTGTTCCGCTCGCTGGGCACGAGCACGGCCGCGGCCGTCGTCGGCGCGGTGCTGGCCACCTACGTGGTCGACCTCGACGGCGTGGCGGTCCCCGGCCCCGCCGCTTTCCAGGTCTCCTTCCTGCTCGGCGGCGCGGCCGCGGTGGTCGCCCTCCTCGTGGCGCTGTTCATCCCGCGTCATCACTCGCCGCAGGAGCGGCATCCGTCCCTCCCGGAGTGAGCAGCACCCCTCCCGCGCGCGGGCGGTGCCCGCTACCCTGACGGGGAAACCGGGGGGGCGACGGGAGCGAGGCGAGCTCATGGACGAGCGCGATCAGGGGTTCGACGACGGCGAGGGCGCACGGCTCGGGGACGGCGCACGGGATGCCGAGAGCCGACTTGAGCAGGTCCCGGTCGGCCCGCCCGACGGCGCCACCGCGGCCGCCGGCGACACGGGCGCGGCATCGGGCGATACGGGCGCGGCGTCGCGGACGGCAGCGGCCCGCAGCGGAACGGACGCGGCGGCGACGACCGCCGACGACGGCGCCGACCACGACTCCCGGTTCTTCGGGCAGCCGTGGGCGCTCGCGCACATCTTCGGCGTGGAGATGTGGGAGCGGTTCAGCTTCTACGGCATGCAGGGCATCCTGCTCATCTACATGTACTACTCCGTGTCCGAGGGCGGGCTCGGCATTCCCGAGGCGACGGCGACGGGCATCGTCGGCGCGTACGGCGGCACGGTGTACCTGTCGACGATCCTCGGAGCGTGGGTCGCGGACCGCCTGCTCGGCTCGGAGCGCGTGCTCTTCTTCAGCGCCTGGGTCATCATGGCCGGCCACATCGCGCTGGCGCTGCTGCCGAGCGTGTGGGGCCTCGGCGTCGGCCTCATCCTGGTCGCCGTCGGCTCCGGCGGGCTGAAGGCGAACGCGACGGCCGTCGTCGGCACGCTCTACTCGGCGAAGGACCCGCGCCGGGATGCCGGCTTCTCGCTGTTCTACCTGGGCATCAACCTCGGTGCGTTCCTCGGGCCCATCGTGACCGGGTTCCTGCAGAGCAGCGTCGGCTTCCACTGGGGGTTCGGCGCCGCGGCGGTCGGCATGGCGATCGGGCTGACGCAGTACTCGTTCGGGCGGAAGCAGCTCCCCGCGTCCTCGCGCGTCGTCGCCAACCCGCTGCCGGCGAACCGTCGCGGGCTCATGATCGGCGTCGCGGTCGCCGGCATCCTGGTTCTCGTCATTCTCGTGCTCACCGGGGTGATCCGCGCCGACAACCTGGCGGGCATCGTGATCCTCGTCACCCTCGTGGCGGCGATCGCCTACTTCTCGGTCATCATCACCTCGCGTGCGATCGGCGCGGACGACCGGTCGCGCGTGATCGGGTTCATCCCGCTCTTCGTCGTGAACGTCGGGTTCTGGTCGCTGTACCAGCAGCAGTTCACGGTGCTGACCATCTACTCCGACAAGCAGCTGGACCGCACGATCCTCGGGTGGGAGATGCCGGTGTCGTGGGTCAACTCGATCAACCCGGTGTTCGTGATCATCCTCTCCGGCGTGTTCGCCGCGATCTGGACGAGGCTCGGCGATCGCGCGCCGTCGGCGCCGATGAAGTTCTCGCTCGGCGCGATGATCATGGGCGTTGCGTTCCTGCTGTTCCTGCCCTGGGCGAACGGCGCGCCGAACTCGACGCCGCTGCTGGCGATCGTGCTGATCCTGTTGGTGTTCACCATCGCCGAGCTGTTCATCTCGCCGCCCGGGCTCTCGGTGACGACGAAGCTCGCACCCGAGCGGTTCCACACCCAGATGGTCGCGCTGTACTTCCTGTCCATCGCCCTGGGCACCGCGATCGCCGGCTGGCTCGCCCAGTTCTACAACCCCGAGGACGAGGTGCCCTACTTCACGATCCTCGGCGGCATCGCCATCGTGCTGGGCCTCGCACTGCTCGCCGCAGTGAAGCCCGTGCTTCGGCTCATGCGGGGGGTGCGCTGAGGCGGGCGTGCGCTGAGGCGGCGCGCGCTGAGGTGTTGGGTGCAGGACCGCCCTGTGGAGGAGGCGCGGCACCTACGGGGCGACATCCGCCGGCTGTGTCACCATCCCCCGAGCTCGATCACGTGGGTGCTGCGCCCCGGCGTGAGCGCGACGTCGACCCCACCCGCGACGAGGTGCGCCGTGACGCCGAACGGCACGTCGACGGTGACGGTGCCCACGACCCCTCCGCGTGTCGTCCCCGCCCCCGCCGCGCGGGTCCACTCGACCGCGAGCCGCCCGAACGGCGTGCCGACGTGCGCGCGCACCCACTCGACCCCGGCATCGAAGTCGGGCTCGATCACCGCGGTACGGAAGCCGGGCGAGGTGGAGCGGATGCCGGCGACCCGGCGGTACAGCCAGTCGTCGACGCAGCCCGGCGCATAGTGATTGAACGACATGGGCCGGATGGCGCCGTCCGGCGAGATCGCATCCCACGTCTCCCAGATCGTCGTCGCGCCGCGGTCGACCTCGTAGAGCCACGACGGCGCATCGGACTGCCACAGCAGCGTGCGCGCGACGTCGGCGTAGCCGTGGTCGCACAGCACGTCGAGCAGGTACGGCGTGGAGAGGAACCCGGTGTCGAGCCGGTTCCCCCGCTCCCGGATGAACTCCACGAGCCGCGCCGCCGTGCGTGCACGCAGCTCGGGCGGGACCATGTCGAAGGCGAGCGCGACGACGTAGACGCCCTGCAGCCGCACGGGGAGGTCGCCGTCGGCGCCGATGTACTCGGAGGCGAAGGCGGCGCGCACCTCGGCCGCCCGTGCGGCGAAGGCCGCGGCATCCGCCGGTCGTCCGAGAGCCGCCGCCGCCTGTCCGGCGATCGTCAGCGTCTGCGCCTGGAACATCGGCGCGAGGTACTCGCTCGTGAGTGCCGGGGCGACGCCGATCGCCTCGTGCGTCGGGCGGCCCTCCATCGTGCTCGGGGTCAGCCAGTCGCCGAAGTGCAGGCCGGTGTTGTAGAGCAGCGCCTGCGCACGCCGGCGCTCATCCGACAGCCCGGCGCCGGCGAGCGCCTCGGGCAACTGCGCCGCGGCGGTCGCGCGCTGGTACTCGACCCACCGCAGCATCGCGTCGTCGTTCTCGTCGAGCACGCGGCGATCGCCGGTGCGTTGGTAGAGGGTCCACGGCACGATCGCGACGGCGTCGCTCCAGCCGGCTGCCGCGACGATCGAGCCGATGCCCTGCGCGGCGTCCGCCGCCTCGGCGTCGAACGGCGAGCGCGGCGAGAAGATCGGGATCCGCCCGTCGGGCAGCTGGTCGGCACGCAGATTGTCGAGCCATCGCTCGAGGAAGGGCAGCACCAGGGCGTTGTTCGTCGCGGCGCCGACGAACGCCTGGATGTCGCCGGTCCACCCGGCGCGCTCCCGCTGCGGGCAGTCCGTGGGCACCGACAGGAAATTGCCGCGCTGACTCCACACCACATTCTCGTGCAGGCGGTTCAGACGGGGATCGGAGGACACGAACGAGCCCGTCTGCTCCAGATCGCTGGCGAGCACCACAGCCACCACGTCTTCGGGCTCGAGCGGCGCGGTCAGCCCGCTGATCCTCGCGTACCGGAAGCCGTGGAAAGTGAACGCGGGTTCCCACTCGTCGGGTCCCCCGGCGGCGACGAAGACGTCCGTCTGCTCCTTGTTGATGCCGACGATGTTCGCGAACCACGAGCCGTCGGCGGCGAGCGTCTCGGTGTGCTCGAGCTCGATCCGCTGTCCGTTCGTCGACTCCCGCAGTCTCAGCCGCACGCGGCCGACGAGCACCTGCCCGAAGTCGACGATGGTGCCCTGATCGGTGTCGACGAGCGAGACCGCCGGCATCTCGCGCACGCGGCGGATCGGTTCGCCGCGGAACGGCACGAGCACGTGGTGGTCGGCGCCGACCTCTGCCACCGGCATCCATTCGCCGTCGTCGAAACCGGGACGATCCCACCCGACAGGCTCGGCACGCCGGTCGAACCGCTCGCCCACGAACAGGTCGGCGTACGCCCAAGGCCCTGTCGCGCTGCGCACGTCGGAGCCGGATGCCACGACCTGCGTCGTGCTGTCGGCATAGTCGATGTGCAGTTGCCAGATCGCCGAGGTGCGGCGGCCGAACTGCGCACTTGAGCCGGTGAGACCTATTCGGCCGGCCCACCAGCCGTCGGCCAGCGCGACGCCGAGCACATTCTCGCCCTCGGTGAGCGCGGCGGTGACGTCGTAGGCCTGGAACGAGATGCGGTGCTCGTAGCTGTCGTATCCCGGGGCGAGCACCTGGTCGTCCGCGCGGGCGCCGTTGACGAAGGGCGAGTAGACCCCGCGCGCGGCGGCGAACAGTCGCGCCCTGGTCACGCCGGGGCCGACGTCGAAGCGCTGGCGGAGCAGCTGCGGCGGTCGCAGCCGCTCTTCGGGCGATGTGTGGGGGCCGAGCCCGCGCACCCAGTCCACGATGCTCCACCGTTCGATGACGGCCTCCTGCTGCGCGGGTTCGACCCATGCCGCCGACCAGTCCGCGGGGTCGAGGAGCGACGTCTCGAACGTCGACGCCGCCCACTCCGACCAACCGCCTTCGGGCGACCGGCTGCGCACGCGCCACCGGTAGGCGCTGTTCGCGGCGAGCGGCTCCCCCGCGTAGGCGACGAGTCCCCCGTTCGGGCCGTCCACCGGGCCGCTCGCCCAGACGACCCGACCACCGGTCGACACCTCCAGCTCGAAGGCGTCCTGGACGTGGTCGGCGAGCCACGAGAAGCGGGGCTCGCGGGCGCCGACGCCGATCGGCTCGTGCAGGTAGTCGACGCGCAGGCCGTAGGGGGTCATGGGTCCAGGGGTCGGTCGCCGGCGGTGAAGCGCGTGGTGAGCGTGCCGATGCCCTCGATCTCGCTCACGAGCACGTCGTCCGGGCCGATGAAGCGCGGCGGCGTGCGGCGGTTGCCGATGCCCGCCGGCGTGCCCGAGAAGATGATGTCGCCGGGCAGCAGCCGGCACACCGCCGAGAGCCGCACGAGCAGCTCGGGCACGTCGTAGAGCATCATCGACGTCCGCGAGGACTGCATGCTCTCACCCGAGAGGCGGCACGAGATCGCGAGGTCGTCGCGGTCGGCGAACTCGTCCGGTGTGACGAGCCATGGGCCCGTCGGACCGAAACCGGGGAACGACTTGCCCAGGCTGAACTGCGGCGCCGTGCCCTGCAGCTGCGTGATGCGCTCCGACAGGTCCTGCCCGATCGTCAGGCCGGCGACATGATCCCAGGCCTGCTCGCGCTCGAGCCGGTGCGCCTCGCGCCCGATCACCACGACGAGCTCGACCTCCCAGTCGACGTGGCCCTCGGGCAGCTCGACCACGGCATCCTGCCCCACGATCGACGACGGGAACTTCGTGAACGTCACCGGCATCGAATCCGGCGGGTATCCCGCCTCCGCCGCGTGCTCGGCATAGTTCAGGCCGATCGCGAACACCTGCCGCGGGCAAGGCGCCGGGGCGCCGAGGGCCGCGACGTCGAGCGTGACGGATGCCTCGGGCGTGGCATCCGTCGCCGTCGAGGCCCACTGCGCGAACGACGCCCAGTCGTCGAACAGCGACTGCGGGTCGGGACCGAACCGGCCCGCCGAAGCCCGGTGCACGTCGACCGCGCGGTCCTCTGTCACGAGGACGGCGCGCCCGCCGAGGTTGGCCAGCTTCACCAGTCGACCCGCTGCGGAGCGGGCTCGCCGTAGCGGTCCTCCCACGAGATGACCCGGTTGCGAAGCGTCCCGATGCCGGTGATCTCAGCTTCGATCTGGTCGCCCGGCTTGAGGTAGAAGTCGAACGGGTCGTCCTGGATCGCCGCGACGCCTGAGATGGTGCCGGTCGTGATGATGTCGCCCGCGCTGTAGATCTGCGGCGAGTGGTACGCCACGAGGTGCGGGAATCTGATGCGGGTCTGGTTGGTGTTGCCCTGCTGGCGCACCTCGCCGTTGACACGCAGCTGCATGGGCAGCTCGTGCATGTCGGGCACCTCGTCGCGCGTGACGATCCACGGGCCGATCGGGCAGAACGTGTCGATCGCCTTCGAGAACGAGAAGACGCCCGACTCCATCTCCTTGCGCTGGATGTCGCGCGCCGAGATGTCGTTGAACACGGTGAAGCCGGCGATGTAGTCGTCGGCCTCGTCGGGGCCGAAGAACTTGCCCGACTTGCCGATGATGATGGCGAGCTCGAGCTCGTAGTCCATCTCCTTCGTGAGGTGATCGGGGTAGACGATGTCGTCGTCCGGACCGATGATCGCGTCGACGTTCTGGAAGAAGACGATGCCCTTGTGCACGGGGTGCGACCAATTGACGGCTTCGAGCTCGTTGTGATGGTCGGCGAAGTTGCCCGCGGTGTGGAAGAACTTCTTGGGGCGGATGGGCGCCTCGAGCGTCACGTCCGCGTAGGCGAGGCGCTCGCCGGTCTCGGTGACCTGGCCGCTGCGCTCGAAGTACTCGCGGGTGGAGGGCACGTCGAGCTCGATGACGACGCCTTCCTCGAGTTCCAGACGGCCGACCCGGCCGCCGTCGAAGGTGATGAGCTTCATCGTTCGTTCTCTCCTTGATGTCGTCCGGCGGCGCTCAGGCGCCGACCATGTTGAAGCCGCCGTCGGCGAGCAGGTAGCCGCCGGTGAGGTGTGCGGACTCATCCGTCGCCAGCCACAGGCAGGTGCCGGCGACGAACTCCGGCGGCGGGATGACGCCCATCGGCGTCTGCGAGATCAGCACCTCGCGCCGGCCGCTCTTCCAGTCCTCGCGCTGGAGCAGACGCTCGGTCTCCATGAAGCCCGGAGCGAAGGTGTTGACCCGCACCGCGGGCGCCAGCACCTTTGCGTAGGACTTGGTGATGCCGAGGATCGCGTACTTCGCCGCCGCGTACTGCGGCGCGCGAGGCGACCCGCGCACGATGACGGTCGAGCCGACGTTGATGATGTTGCCGTGGCCCTGCTCGAGCATCCGCTCGCCGAACTCGTGCGTCATGAGGAGCGTGCCCTTCACGTCGACGTCGACGACCGCGTCGAGGGCCTCCTGCGTGAGGTCGCGCCATGACATCTGCTCGCTCGAGACGTCGCCGACGTTGTTGACGAGCACGTCGAGCACCCCGAAGGCCTCGAACACCTCGTCGGCCATGCGCTTGATCTGGTCCCACGAGCCGATGTCGGCCTGCACCAGGATGCCGTCGCTGCCCGCCTCGCGGATGCGCTCGAGCGTCGCCTCGGCGCCCGCCCTCGACGAGCGGTAGTGCACGGCGACCTTGGCGCCCTCCTGCGCGGCGCGCACGGCGATCTCGGCGCCGAAGCCGGTGCCGGCTCCTGTGACGAGCACCGTCTTGCCGGCGAAGCGGGGGTAGATCTGGGATGTGGGGTCGGTCATGGGTTCTCCAATCGTCGAGCGCGCTCAGACGAGCGTGCGTCCGCCGTCGATGTACATGACATGGCCGGTGACGAATCCGGCATGACGTGAGGACAGGAAGAGCGCGGGACCGGTGAGCTCGTCCGGGGTGCCCAGCCGGCCCGCCGGCACGAGGCTCTCGAGCTCTTCGCGCTTGCCCGGCTTGGACAGGTGGCCGGCGGTCAGGGGCGTCTCGATGTAGCCGGGAGCCAGCGCGTTGACGGTGACGCCCGCCGAGGCCCACTCGCGTGCCATGACGCGCAGCAGCTGGTTGATGCCGCCCTTCGAGGCCGCATACGGGCCGTGCGAGTGGTGCGCCAGCAGCCCCGACACGCTCGACAGCGCCAGGACGCGCCCATGCCCCTGCGCGACCATGTGCCGACCCGCGGCCTGCGCGAGCCCGAACAGCGACGAGAGGTTGACGCGCAGGATGCGGTCCCACTCGTCCTCGGTGAAATCGAGGATCGGGCGCCGGTCGTTGATGCCGACGGCGTGCAGCAGCACGTCCAGGCCGCCGAGCCGCTCGACGATGTCCGCGACGACCCGCTCCCCCGCCCCGTGCTCGGTGAGGTCCGCCTGGATCAGCTCGTGGCGGGCACTCATCTCCGACAGGTGCGTGCCGAGCGCATCGAGGGCACGCTGATCGCGGTCGACGACGGCGACGGATGCCCCGACCCCGGCGTACGCCAGAGCGCACGCGCCGCCGATGCCGCCGGCTCCGGCGACGAGGACGCGCGAGCCTCTCAGGCCCAGCCAGTCGGGGTCGACGCCCCGCTGGGGAATGGTGTCGGCCATGACGCTTCTCTCGCTCAGTTCACTAAATGAAAGTTGATTTCGTTGAATGAACGTATACTGATCGCCATGATCCGTCAAACGGACGAGCCGATGACCGAGCGCGTGCCACCGTTCCCCCCGGAGGCGCTGACCGGCGCGCAGCGGGAGCTCTACGACGCCATCGCGAGCGGACCGCGTGCGCAGGGACCCCAGCACTTCGCGCTCACGCGCGCCGACGGCTCGCTGCGCGGGCCGTTCAACGCCTTCCTGCTCGCCCCCGAGCTGGGGGCCGCCCTGCAGAGCGTGGGAGCCGCCGTCCGTTACCGCGGCACCCTGACGGGCCGTGCCCGCGAGATCGCCATCCTCCTGGTGGCCGCCCGGTGGGACAGCGAGTTCGAGCGGGAGGCGCACGAAGCCGTGGGATCGGCGGCGGGCCTCACCCCGCCCGAGCTCAGCGCGCTGCGCGACGGCGACATCACGTCGTTCACGGGTGTCGACGCGGTCGTCGCGGTCGCCACCATGCGGCTGCTCGACGGTGATCTCAGCGACGAGGCCTGGGACGAGGCATCCGCGGCTCTCGGCGCCGAAGGCGTGTTCGAGCTCACCGTGCTCGTGGGCTATTACGCCACGCTCGCCCTGCAGCTGCGCGTCTTCCGCGTGCGGCCCTGACATTGCCGGCATCCAGACCAGCAGATACGGTTTCACACGATGAAAACTCCGGATGAGTCGCCCGCCCGAGACGACGCCGACTCCGCGGCCGACACACCCGGGAAGACCGCCAGCCGCTACCGCATCGAGGCGCTCGCGAAAGGCCTCGACGTCCTTCGGCTCTTCGACGAGTCCGTGACGTCGCTGAAGCTGCGCGAGGTCTCCGACCGCACCGGGATCCCGATGCCGACGGCGTTCCGCGTCGTCGCGACGCTCGAGGAGGGCGGCTATCTCGAGCGGCTGCCCGACGGCAGCATCCGGCCGGGAGTGGCGGTGCTCCTCCTCGGGTCGGCGGCGCTGCGCGGGTCGAGCCTCGTCCAGCTCAGCGAGCAGCCCCTCCGCCACCTCGCCGAGGAGACCGGCGAGACCGTGAACCTCGGCGTGCTGGTCGGTGACCAGGTGCTCTACCTCGCGCGCCTGCGCAACTCCGACCTCGTCACCGCGAACATCCAGGTGGGCTCGACGCTGCCCGCGGCGTACACCTCCATGGGCAAGCTCCTGCTCGCGTATCTCAGCGACGCCGAGCTGGCCGCGGCGCTTTCGAACCACGATTTCGGGGCGGATGCCGGCCCCAACGCCGCCCGGTCGCTCGACGAGCTGCGCGCGCGACTCACCGAGATCCGCGAGCAGGGCTACTCGCTGCAGGATCAGGAGGTCGCCGCCGGCCTGCGCTCGGTCTCGGTGCCGGTCTTCGGCCGGGATGCCTCCAGGCCCGCCGCGGCGATCAACATCGCGGTCGCGTCGTCGCGTCATGACGTCGCCGCGCTGCGCGGCCCGCTGCTCACGCGCCTGCAGGCGACCGCCGACGACATCTCGCGCCTGCTGCGCTCGACCTGAGTCCGGCGCCCCACGCTTCGTCGAGTAACCCCGATCTCGTCGAGAGACCACGTCCTCGGCGCCGACACCGTGGTCATTCGGCGAGGACGCGGTCACTCGGCGGAGAAAGGGTCTCGGCGAGCAGAGCGAGAGTGTGCTCCGCCGCGGGATGCCCGATCTCGTTGAGGTAGCCGTGCATCGCGCCGCGCTCGCGCACGACGCGGACGTCGACGCTCGCTGCGGCCAGCTCGGCTGCGAAGGCCTCGCCCGACGGCCGCAGGCTGTCGAGCTCCGCGTTGACGATCAGCACCTCGGGGAGGCCCGCCAGGTCGTGGCCGCCCGCGAACGCGTAGCCCTCGGGGTCGTGGCCGTCGGGCAGATAGTTGCGGTTGATCGCGTCCCGGCTCTCGGGCGTGAACAGATGCGCCGCAGGGACGTGCGTCAACAGCTCGGCGGTCTCGTCGTTCGGCGGCAGGATGCCGTCGTGCAGCGACGGGTAGACGAGGGCGAGCACGCGTGGCGCCGTGGTGCCACGGTCGCGCAGCCGCATCGCGGCGCCGGCGGACAGGTTCGCGCCGGCGCTCGCGCCGCCGAGCGACACCCGCTCGGGGTCCGCGCCGTACCTGCGGGCGTTCGCGACGGCCCAGTCGAAGGCGGCGACGATCTGCAGGCCGGCGACGGGGAATCGCGCCCGGGGACCGGCGGCCTCCATCTCGGCGCGGATCTGCTCGGGAGACGGGATGTCGGCGTCGGGGTCCGGCGGACCGAGCACCTCGAGGGCGTCCAGCGGCGCCAGCGTGTAGTCGACCGACACCACCGTGACACCGCCCGCGCTGAGGCGCCGGCCGACCTGGTCGGCTTCGGGCATCTCGAGCGTGCCGAACATGAACGCGCCGCCGTGCAGCCACACCAGCAGTGCGCCGTTCGGCTCGCGGGCCGGGTAGACCCGCACCCGGAAGTCGTAGCCGCCACCCTCCAGTGCGACGTCATGCGTTCGGGTCATCGGTGATCCTCTCGGTTGTGCCCGGTGACGCGGGCGACGAAGTCGATGGCCCGATCGAACACCACGTCGGTGTCGCCGAGCCCCTCCCAGAAGTGTCTGCCGCCGGGAACGGGGCGGAGCTCGACGCCGACGCCGACCGCACGCAGGGCCGCGGCCAGTGCCTCGCTCTGCGCGAAGGGGACGTGCTCGTCGGCCGTGCCGTGCGCGATGTGGAACGGGGGCGCCCCGGCGCGCACCTGCAGCGCCGGCGAAGCCAGACGTGCGACCTCCGGGCGATCTGCTGCAGGGCCGCCCAACCACTGCGCCTCCCGGGTGTCCACGGGCGCTTCGCCGGTGTCGTGTTCGGCCATCGCGAACAGGTCGGCCGGGCCGAACCAATCCACGACGCCGCGGATGTCGTCTCGGCGGAGTCCCGCCAGGGCGGCGAGCGTCGCACCGGCCGAGACCCCCCACAGCACGATGCGCGAGGCATCCGCTCCGTGTTCGGCGCCGTGGGCCTGCAGCCAGGCGAGCGCGGCGTCCACGTCGTCCAGCTGCGCCGGAAAGCGCGCTTCGGCGCTCAGTCGGTATTCGCACGAGGCGACCGCGAACCCTGCGGCGACGATGCGGTCGAACGACCGGGCTTCGCCGATGCCGGGCGTGAACACCTTGCGGCTGCCGCGTCGCCACCCCCCGCCGTGCAGGAACACGACGAGGGGCGCGCCGGCGGCGCCGGGTGTGCGCAGATCGAGCGAGAGCGGGCGGGATCCCTCCGGCTGGGCGACGTCGACCTCGAGGATCGAGGGCATCGGAGTCAGTCGCGGAACCGGAACTCGGGCATGAACTGCGTCCAGTACTTCTCGCCCGCAGCACGCATGGTCGGGTAGTCGGGCACGTAGACGCCCTGGGGCTCGGTGAGATCGGTCTTCTGGCCCATCGCGTGGAAGAACCGCTCGAAGCCGGCCGTGCCCACACCGAACACCTTGGTCGTGTTGTGGATCTGGAACGCGTGCACGATGTTCGCGGGGATGTATGCGAAGTCACCCGTCGTCAGTGTGGTCTTGGAATGGTAGTCGGCCTCGTCGTCCATCCAGATGCTGATCTCGCCGTCCACGACATAGAAGATCTCGTGCGTCTTGAAGTGCTTGTGGGCCGGGATGCGGTCGCCCTTCGGGCCGACCATGGTGAAGGCTCCGTACTGGTCGTCGGTCTCGTCGGCCGACAGCAGGATCGAGAAGAGCTGGTCGAAGACGAGCGACTTCTCCCCCTGCCCTTCGCCGAGGACGAACGGCCTGGGCGACGCCGGTAGGACGCCTGCGAAGGGGACCTTGTCGGGGTCGTCGGCAGGGAAAGTGGTCATGCTTACCTCCTTGTAAGAACGCGGTGCCGTTAGGCAGACGGAGCATCGGGTCGTTCCGAACAACTGCTCCGGGTGCCTCAAGTCTCGCCAGAGCGCGCGGCAGGCGGAAGTTCGAGCTCCCTACCCGGCGTTAGCCGGAAGCTAAGATTCGGACCATGGATGTGCCTATCCACGTGATCCGCTATTTCTGTGTGCTCGCCGAGGAGCTGCACTTCGGACGGGCTGCGGAACGCCTCAGCATCACGCCTCCGTCGCTGAGTCAGCAGATCAGCCGCCTCGAGCAGCAGCTCGACGTCAAGCTGTTCGATCGCAGCCCCCGCAAGGTGGAGCTGACCGCCTACGGGCGCGAGCTGCTGCCCC
Source organism: Microbacterium sp. CCNWLW41 (assembly GCF_037083505.1). Classification (NCBI taxonomy): domain Bacteria; kingdom Bacillati; phylum Actinomycetota; class Actinomycetes; order Micrococcales; family Microbacteriaceae; genus Microbacterium; species Microbacterium sp. CCNWLW41. The sequence goes on along the minus strand of NZ_JBAOJP010000001.1, from coordinate 962,031 downwards.
TCGCCCGTCGGGTGCAGGACGACCACGACCAGCTGCTCAGCTGGGGCCGCTCGATCCGACGCGATCGCAACGCTCCGATGCTGCGGGTCGGGGTCGTGGCCGCCGGGGCGGGCAGCCTGACCACCGCGGCGATCGCGGCGACGATGCAGGCGATCCCACAGGCGCGCATCGAGATGCGCCGGCTGGGCTTCTTCGACGTCGCCGAGGAGCTCGAGGGCGGGCGCGTCGACGTCGTCTTCGCACCGTGGCCCATGCTGCTGCCGCCGCGCGTCCGCGCCGAACCGCTCTGGCGGGAGGCGCGCGTGCTCGTCGTGCGGGCCGATCATCCGTTCGCCGGACGCGAGTCGATCTCGATCCTCGAGACCGGCGACGAGATGTTCGTCTCGGTGGCGAACGGTCCGGCCGAGGTCGTGAACTGGTGGCTCGTCGACCCTCGCCCCGACGGCACGCGACCCCAGCGCGGACCCACCGCCGACAGCGTCGAGGGGCTGCTCGAGCTGGTCGCCGCCGGCGCGGGCGTGAACATCGCCGGGCAGTCGGCCAGTCAGCACTATCGCCGCGACGAACTGGCGTTCATCCCGATCTCCGACATCGAACCGGCGACCATCGTGCTGTGCAGCCTGAGCGACAGCCCGAACCCCATGGTCACGTCGTTCCGCGAGACCGCCCAGGCCCTGTCTCCGATCGTCGACGCGACGTTCCACTGACCCCGCTCAGGCGGCGGGGACGGATGCCGCCGCCCTGAGCGCCTGCCATGCTTCGCGTCTGCGGGCCTGCTCGTCGGGATCGGGCACGGGCGACGCCGCCATGAGGACGCGGGTGTAGTGGGCCTGCGGGTTGCGCATCACCTCGGCGGTCTCGCCCTGCTCGACGATCCGGCCGCGGTTCAGCACGACCACCCGCTGGGCGAGGAACTCGACGACGGCCATGTCGTGCGCGATGAACAGGTAGCCGAGATCGGCGCCGGCGCGCAGGTCCGAGAGCAGGTTCAGCACCTGGGCCTGCGTCGACAGGTCGAGCGCGCTGACCGCCTCGTCGCAGACGACGAGGCGCGGGTCGGTGACGAGCGCGCGCGCGATCGCGATGCGCTGGCGCTGACCGCCCGAGAACTGGCGCGGATAGCGATCCTCCGAGCCGGGCGCGAGGCCCACGGATTCGAGCGCCGCCTGCACCCTCCACGTGCGCTCCGCGCGCGGCACGCCCGCGACGCGCAGCGGTTCGCCGAGCGCGTCGCCGATGGGCCTGCGGGGGTTGAGAGACGAGAACGGGTCCTGGAAGACGGCGCGCAGGTCGCCCTGCAGGGTGCGGCGATCCGCGGCGCTCAGCCGGGTGATGTCGCGTCCCTCGAAGATGATCTGCCCGCTCGTGACCGGCACCAGCCCGAGGATGGCGCGCCCGATCGTGGTCTTGCCCGAACCCGACTCGCCGATCAGGCCCAGGGTCTCGCCGCGGCCGATCGTGAACGACACGTCCTCGACGGCGAGCGGCCCCTTCCGCCCGTAGCGGATCGAGAGGTTGCGCACCTCCAGCAGCGGGGCGTCCGGCGAGATCACGACAGGCCGTAGCGCGCTCATAGCTCTCCTCCGACGGCGACCGGACGGCGCCACTCCTCTTGTCTGCCCTCGACCTCGTCGCGGCGGATGCAGCGCACGCCGCCCTCGCCCTCCGCGCGCGGCAGGAGCGGGATCGCTGTCTTGCACTCGTCCCGGGCGAACCGGCACCTCGCGGCGAAGCGGCATCCGCTCGTCCACGATCCCGGCAGGGGCACCTGACCGGGGATGGACGCGAGGCGGGTCGTCCCCTCGAAGTCGATGATCGCGTGCGGGTCGGCGGCCAGCAGCGCCATCGTGTACGGGTGCTCGGGGCGCACGAGCACATCGCGCACGGTCCCGGACTCGACGATCTGCCCGGCGTACATCACCGACACGTCGTCGCACAGGTCGGCGACGACGCCGAGGTCGTGCGTCACGAGGATGATCGACATCTCGCGCTCGGCGATCAGCCCGCGCAGCAGTCCGAGGATCTCCGCCTGCACGGTGACGTCGAGCGCGGTGGTCGGCTCGTCGGCGATCAGCAGCTTCGGCGTGCCCGACAGCGCCAGGGCGGTCGCGACGCGCTGGGCCATGCCGCCCGAGATCTGGTGCGGGTAGCTCTTGAGCACGCGGGGCGGGTCGACGATCCCCACGTCTGTCAGCAGCTGCAGCGCGATGCGCTTCGCCTCGCGGCCGCCCACTCCGCGGAGCCGCTTGACGGATGCCGCGAGCTGCCAGCCGACCGTGAACATCGGGTCGAGCGCACGGGTCGGCTCCTGCGAGATGAACGCGATCTCGTGCCCGCGGGTGCGCTGCAGCGTCTTCTCGTCGGCACGGGCCAGGTCGACGCCGTTCCACCGGATGCTGCCGGACCGCACCGACAGCCCCGGGGCGAGCAGCCCGAGCATCGCGTACGACGTGACGCTCTTGCCGCAGCCCGATTCGCCCACGAGGCCCAGCACCCGGCCGGCCCCGACGCGGAGGGAGACACCGGAGACGAGCTCGGGCCCGTCGTCGACGCCGATGACCAGGTTCTGGACGAGCAGCGCGCCGTCCGCATCCGCGGGAACGAGGGATTCGGATGCCGCGACCGGCGCCGGCGCCGCGGCGGGCGTTTCCCCCGCGGCGGCCGGGGCATTCGTCGGCGCCTTCCTGCGCTTCAGTGAGACGAGGGAGGGCGGCATCGCGGAGCCCCCGGCGAGCACATCGGCCAGCGAGTTCGCGGCGATGATCGTGAGCGCGAGCACGCCGCCCGTCGGGATCATCATCCAGGGCTGCTGGAAGATGTACTGCGACGCGGTCTGCACCATGCCGCCCCACGTGGGCTCGGGCGGCTGGGGGCCGAGCCCGATGAAGGCCAGTCCCGCCTGCAGCCCGATCGCCGCGCCGAACAGCAGCACGAACTGGACGATGACCGTGGTCGACATGTTCGGAAGCACGTGGCGCAGGCTCGCCGTCATCGGCCTCACGCCGTCGACGGCGGCAGCCTCGACGTACAGCTGCTGGTGCAGCGACTTCGCCTGACCGAAGAAGACGCGGTAGAGCGCGCCGAACAGCAGCAGCCCGAAGGCGACCATGACCAGCGGCATGTTGGTGCCGACCGCGGCGATGAACGCCAGGATGATCACGGTGCCGGGAAGGGAGAGCACGATCTCGCTGACCCGGTTGACCACGCCCTCGGCGCGCGCGTAGCGCGCCGCCCACAGCGTGATCGGGACGGTGACCAGCACGGCGACGATCGGGGTGATGACCGCGATCAGCAGCGTCGGGGCGGCCGCGGTGACGATGCGGGACAGCAGGTCGCGGCCGAGTTCGTCCGTGCCGAGGAGGTGCGCCCACGAGGGGCCCTGGAGCACGGCCGACAGGTCCTGCTCGAGCGGACCGTAGCGCAGCCACAGCGGCGACGTGAGCGAGGCGAGCACGAGTCCCACCAGCCAGATGATCGACAGCACGGCCGCCGGCGAGCGCAGGACGCGACCGCCGAGCCGCCGCTGCGGCTTGCGGATGCGCAGGATCGAGGTGGTGTCGATGGTCATGATGCACGCAGCTTCGGGTCGAGGACGCGGTTGAGGAGTTCGAGGCCGAGGTTCACGACCACGACGACGAGCGTCGCGACCAGCACCAGCGCCTGGACGAAGGGCAGGTCGGCCGAGCCGACCGCCGCCTGCATGGCCTGCCCGATGCCGGGGAGCGCGAAGAGCACCTCGATGATGACCGAGCCGCCGAACAGGATGATGAACTGGATCGCGACGCTCGCCAGGATCGGCAGGCTCGCGCTGCGCAGCGCATGGACGTAGACGATGCGCCACGTGGGCGTGCCGACGGCGCGCAGGGTGCGCATGTGCTCCTGGGTGAGCGCCTCTCCCATGGAGGCCCGGGTCTGCCGCGCGAGGCCGGCCGCGGAGGTGATCGCGATCGTCAGCACCGGCAGCACCAGCGACCTCGCCCACGCCTCGGGGTTCACGGCGAACGGCACGAATCCCGTCGCGGGAAGCAGCCGCATCTGAACGGCGAAGACGTATACGAGCAGGACGCCCACCCAGAACGCGGGAAGGGAGAGCAGGATGCCGGAGAGCGCGGTGATTCCGCGGTCCACCGCTCCTCCGCGCACGGCGGCCACGACGCCCATCGTGATCCCGAAGAGGGCGCTGACGAGCGTGCCGAGCACGGCGAGGGCGGCGGTGACCGGCAGGCGCTTGGCGATGTCGGGGCCGATCGGGCGCCCGTCGATGAGCGAGACGCCGAGGTCTCCCTGCAGGACCTGTCCCCACCAGCTGAGGTACTGCACGATCCACGGGTCGTACCAGCCGACCTCGATGTTGTAGGCCTCGACCTGCTCCGGGGTGCCCGCCATGCCGAGCGCCACCCCGCCGGGCGTGGACCCGGACAGGTGGACGAGCACGAAGGCGAGCATCGTGGCCACGACGAGGGTGAGGATCGCGAACGCGATCCGCTTGAGCACGAAGGTGAGCATCATCACTCCCTGGTGTGTCCGGTGCGGCGGCGGCGAGGGCCGCCGCCGCACCGGAGCCTGTCAGGACGCCGGCTGGAGCGCCGAGAGGATCGGGAACGAGTCCGTCCCGGGGAAGGTCGGCTCCTCGAGGACCGCCTCGTTGTAGGCCCAGGGAGACAGCTGCTCGAAGAGCGGGAGCAGCCAGCCGGACTCGACGATCGCCGCGTTGAGATCGGTCAGGGCCGCCGCCTGAGCGTCATCATCACCGGAGCCCGCCGCCGCGCCGTACGCGCCGGCCGCCGCCTGGATCTCGGCGTTCTCGGCGCCGTGGAAGTTCGCGAAGCCGAACAGCACCCCGAACACGTTGCCGGGAGGGTTCGTCCACGTCAGCGCGATCGGGCCGCCCAGGGGCTGCGTCTGCACGGCGGCGAAGATCTCCTCCGTCGACGAGGCGTTCTTCAGCGAGACGTCCACGCCGATCTCGGCCCAGTACGGCTGCAGCGCCTCGAGGTCGCGCTGGCTCTGCTGGCTGATCGTGAAGTCGAACGCGAAGCCGTCGGGGTAGCCCGCCTCCGCCAGGAGCTCCTTGGCCCCCTCGGGGTCGTACGCGTAGTCGTCCTCGAGCTCGGGGATGTAGCCGGGGCTCTCGGCAGGAAGCGCGTTCGCGGTCGGGATGTCACCCGGGTGCACCGCGGCGACGTAGGCCTCGCGGTCGATCGCGATCGACAGGGCCTTCCACACGCGCGGGTCGCCGAACTGCGGCGCGAGGCTGCCGTTCTTGTCGAAGGGCAGCAGGTTCTGCACGACGCCGCCGTTGGCGACGAGTCCGACCCCGGCGGCCTCGACCTGGTCCTGCGTGGCGCTGGTGATGAAGGCCAGGTCGACCTCGCCCGAGATGGCGGCGTTCACGCGCGCCTGCGGGTCGAGGATCGGGCGGAACTCGTACGAGTCGTAGGGGTACGCGTCGACGTCGGGGTGGTCCTCCTTCTTGACCAGCAGGTACGAGTTGCCCTTGATCGTGGCATCGGTGTCGACCTCGAGCGGTCCCGAGCCGTCGGCCGTGGCATCGAGGGTGCTGCGGTCGGCGACGCCGGCGGCGCCCACGATCGCGCCGGCGGGAAGCACGAGGTTGGCCTCGAACCCGGGTTGCGGAGCCGCGAAGGTCAGCGTGACGGTGTCGTCGTCCACGACGGTGACCTCCGAGATCTCCTGCTCGCCGCCCCCCGCGAATCCGCTGTACGCCGACAGGTCGGGGTCACCGCGGAAGTCGAGGTTCTGCTTCACGAGATCGGCCGTCACGGTGGAGCCGTCGGCGAACGCCGCGCTCGTGTCGAGGTCGAGCGTGAGCTGCGTCTGGTCCTCGTTGTACTCGAAGTTCGTCACGAGGTCGGGGACGACCTGCCCTTCTTCGTCGAGGAGGAAGAGGGAGTCGTAGACCCCCTCGAAGAACATGCGCTGGCCACTGCCGTAGCGCAGCGGGTCGTAGCCGAGCGCGGCCTGGTCGGAGTCGAGGCCGATGACGAGGACCGACGTGTCGGCGGGCTCGCCGCTGGTGCCCCCCGAGCCGCCGGGCGCCGTGCAGGCGCTGAGCGCCAGAGCTGAGGCGGCGACGGCGGCAAGGACGGCGGCGCCGCGCGCTGTGGTGATTCGAGACATCCTGATCTCCTGTGATCGTGGTGTGCTGGTGCGGACTTCAGTGGTCGCGGATCGCTGATCGGGAGTCGATCCTTCGGTACAGGTTGACCCGGTGCGGCCGGTTTGGCCATTCGGATCCGGGCTGGGCTGCGTTAGCGAACGCCTAACGCTGCTCCTCTCAGGCGTTGCTTACAGTGAAACAGGTTTTCATACACTGAACAAATGTGAGAGGATCGACGAGAGTCAGAGAGGACCACTCATGCCCGCAGCATCCTTCCCCGCCGACTTCCTCTGGGGAGTCGCCACCGCCGGCCACCAGAACGAAGGCGACAACGTCCACAGCGACACGTGGTTCCTCGAGAACGTCACGCCATCGGTGTTCCAGGACCGGTCGGGCAAGGCGACGAACGGCTGGGAGCTGTGGGAGTCCGACCTGGACCTCGTCGCCGGGATGAACCTCAACGCCTATCGCTTCTCGGTCGAGTGGGCCCGCGTCGAGCCCACCGAGGGCGAGTTCTCCGAAGGGGCGCTGGCGCACTACGAGGCGGTCGTCGACGGATGCCACGCCCGCGGGCTCGCCCCGATCGTCACCTTCAATCACTTCACGTCGCCGCACTGGTTCGCGGCGCGCGGAGCGTGGCTGGACCCCGAGGCGCCCGAGTTGTTCGCCCGCTACTGCGGCAGGGTGATGGAACGCTTCGGCGACCGCATCCGCCTCGCCGTCACCTTCAACGAGCCCGACCTGCCCGAGATGCTCACGTGGGCGGATCTGCCGTCGTTCGTCGCCGACCTCGAGCGCGCCACGCTGGCGGCCGCCTCGGCGGCGGCGGGCGTCGAGCGGTACCGCGCCGGCAACGTCATGCTGCCCGAGGACTTCGCCGCGATGCGGGCGGGGATGACTGCCGGCCACCAGGCGGCGAAGGCCGCGATCAAGGCGCACCGGCCGGAGCTGCCGGTGGGCCTGTCACTCGCGGTCGTCGACGATGTCGCCGCCCCCGGCGGCGAGGAGCTGCGCGACCGCAAGCGCGCCGAGGTCTACGAGCACTGGCTCGCACTCGCCCGGGAGGACGACTTCATCGGAGTGCAGAACTACGAGCGCATCATCTACGGCCCGGACGGTCAGGTGCGTCCGGCAGACGGCGTCGCCGTGAACGGGATGGGGACGGCCGTCGAGCCGGACTCGCTGCGCGGCGCCGTCGAGTACGTGCACTCGGTCGCCCAGGTGCCGGTGCTCGTGAGCGAGCACGGGATCGGGACCGAGGATGACAGCATCCGCGCCGCCTTCATCGAGCCCTCCCTGGATGGCCTCGCGCAGGCGATCGCCGACGGCGTGCCCGTGATCGGCTACTGCCACTGGACCCTCATGGACAACTTCGAGTGGATCTTCGGATACGGCCCGAAGCTCGGGCTGCACTCCGTCGACCGCGAGACCTTCGAGCGGACCGCCAAGCCGAGCGCGGGCGTCTACGCCGAGCTCGTGAGGGCGGCGCGCGGGCTCTGATCCTCGGCTCGACACGACGGGTGACCGCGCCGGGCCGCCCTCACCAACGCGCCGCACGGTGGATTCGCGGATTCCGATGCGGGCCATCAGCAGATGCCCGTTCCCGCGCGCCCGGGGCACGGGCTACGGTCGCCCCATGACCAGCTATCCGGGGCTCGAGGGACGCACGGTCGTCGTGACGGGTGCGGGCGGCGGGCAGGGGGCTGCCGAGGCTCGCCTGCTCGCGGCCGCGGGTGCGCGCGTGATCGCGACGGACGTGACGGATGCCACCGCCGAGGCGCCGGGAATCGAGCACCGTCGGCTCGACGTCACGGACGAAGCCGGCTGGGCGGGCCTCGCCGCCGAGCTCGCGGAGAGCCTCCGCGGCGAGCCGCTGCGCGGTCTGGTGAACAACGCCGGCATCACGCATCGTGCCCGGCTGGGCGCTGTCGCGCGCGCCGACTGGGACCGCGTGCTCGCGGTCAACCTGACGGGGCCGATGCTCGGCATCCATGCGCTCGCACCCCTGATGGGCAGCGGGTCGTCGATCGTCAACATCGGATCGTCGGCGGCCCTCAACGCGCACTACCCCGTCGCCTACACGACGTCGAAGTGGGGCCTGCGCGGACTCACCCACGTGGCTGCCACCGAGCTCGGCCCACGGGGCATCCGGGTCAACGTCGTGCACCCCGGCTTCATCGAGACGCCCATGACGGCGAGCGCCCCCGAGGTCATGCGCGACGCGCAGCTCGCGCTGACGCCGCTCGAGCGGCTGGGCGACGCCGACGAGGTCGCCGAGCTCGTCGCGTTCCTGCTCTCGGACGCCGCGTCCTACCTCACCGGCGCCGAGATCCCGGTCGACGGCGGCGCCACCTCGTCGGCCGGCGCCAAGTTCATGGCCGACCGCATCGGCAGGCCCTGACGGAGCCGCCGCGTCCGGTCCCGTCGCCGAGATCGCATGATCTCGCCGAGATGACACGTCCTGGGCGCCCGCGTCGTGTCATCTCGGCGAGAACGCACGATCTCGACAGCACGATCGGCGTCAGCGGGCGACCTCCTCGACCCGCGTGCCCGACACCTGCTCGACGACCCGGCGCGCGCCGCGCACCGCGATCGCGACGCTCATGAGCGTCGGGTTCATCGTGTTGGCCGTGGGGATGAGTGCGTTCCCGCCGACGACGAGGTTGTCGAACCCCCACACGCGCGACCACGGGTCGGCGACCGACGTGCCGTCGTCGGCAGCGCCCATGCGCATGGTGCCCATGTAGTGCAGGCTCGAGCCGTTCGGGAGGAGCCGAGGCTCGGCGACGAACGCCCCGAGCGCCGCGCCGGCACGCCGTACCCGCTCGTGGGCCTCGTCGAGCTCGGGCTGCTCGGCATCGGTCAGCGCGTACTCGATCGTCATGTTCGGGAAGCCGCGGTAGTCGAGCTCGGCGTCGTCGAAGGTGACCCCGTCCTCGACGCGGGGGTGCTTGCGCACGCCGTAGCCCATGTTCACGTAGCCCCACCGGTTGCCCGCCGCCGGGTGCGACGGGTCGAGCGGGAACGGCGGGTTCTCGGCGTACATCACCTGCAGCGACAAGGGGTGGTCTGGCTCCGAGAACGGGATGCGGTTGACGGCGGCGACCGGGTCGGCCGCGTTCTGCGCGCGGCGCGCGAGCTCGGCCGCGAACGCCTCCTCCGAGATGAGGCCGCTCATGCGCTCCTCGTCCAGGGCGACGGTCGTGATGACGACGTGATGCTCGGTGAGGTAGCGGCCGAGGGCGCGGGGACGGATGCCGCTGGCCCACAGCAGCTGCGGCGAGCGGAACGCGTCGGCGGCCACCACCACGACGTCGGCCGGGAAGAACGACATCTCCTTCGTGCGCAGGTCCTCGATCGTGACGCCGGTCACCGCGCCGCCCTCGTGCTCGATCCGGCGCACGAGCGTCAGGTCGCGCAGCTCGAATCGTGCCGACTCGGGCGTGCCCTCCTCGATGAGCGGGCCGAGGACGGTGTTCGCGCCCGCCCACACCATGGAGCCGTCGGGCTGCGGGTCGCCGGCGACGGGCAGGGTGCCCACGCCGTAGCCCTCCGGCAGCTCGGCGCCGAACTCCGCGTCGAGCAGGGAGCGGATGGCAGAGCCGATGGGCGAGTCGGCGAACGCGGCGCTCTGCGCGTGCAGCAGCGCCTCGGCCGCCGTGATCAGCTCCTCCCACTCGCCGTCGTCGATGAAGTCGACCTTCTCGCTGAACGCGGGACGCGGGATGGCGCACGTCCAGTGCGCGCCCTGGCCGCCGACGTTGGTGGCCGCGGCGGCTGCCCGGAAGGTGGGGGCGTGCGCCGAGCCGGGTCCCCCGAAGTCGAGCAGGTGCGTTCCCTGGCGTGCCGTGAACATGCCCTCGACGACCACCCCGGCGGGGATGCCGAGGCTCTCACGGAACGCGCCGGACTGCGGTCCCTGCGACATCTCGCGGGCGCGGGCCTTCTCGTCCGGGTCGGCGATGTTGCGGACGCTCTCGCCGGGCACCGCCGTCAGCTGCGGGCCGGCCTCGAACATGACGACCCGAGCCTCGGGAGAGCCCTCGAGGATCACCCTGGCGTAGGCGGAGCCGATCGGCCCTGAGCCGACGATGGCGACGATGGGGGTGTGAGACATCGGAGTACCTCTTCTGGTCACGCGGTGAGCGGTTCGGAGCTGGGGGCGGGGGCGTGCTCGGACTCGTCCGAGAGCCGCCCGGCGGGAAGCAGGACGGCGGCGACGACGCCCACGGCGTAGGTGGCGGCGAGCGCCGCGAAAACCGGGGCGAAGACGCTGCTGTAGATGGCGGCGACCTCCGTCTGGACGGCGACGGATGCCTCGTGCACGAACTGGGGCGTCAGCGTCGCGGCGTCGAGGGACGACGGCAGGAGCGCCGCGACGCCGAGCCCGATGACACCGCCGACGATCGCCGTCGCGACGGTCGACCCGATCTGCCGCACGAGGTTGACGGCAGCGGTCATGCTGCCGGTGTCGCGGCGCGGCGCGGCGCTCTGCACGACGGCGATGACGAGGCTCATGAACGCCCCGGTGCCGATCCCGACGACGGCCATGACGACCATCGGCACCCACAGCGGCAGCCCCACCGGCAGCAGCGCCATCACGAAGAGTCCCGCTGCGCCGAGCGCGGTGCCCACGATGCAGTAGACGCGGTAGTGGCCCGTGCGGCTCACCAGCCATCCGGTCGCGAGGTTGGACACCAGCATCCCGAACACCGTCGCGATGGGGACGAGGCCCGACACGGTCGCGCTGGTGCGGTAGGCCATCTGGAAGTAGGTCGGCAGGTACGCCGTGATCGAGAACAGTCCGATGCCGATGATGGCCGACAACGCCGTCCCGGCCGCGATGGTCCGGTCGGCGAAGAGCCGCAGCGGCACGAGCGGCTCGGGGGCGCGCAGCTCGATGAGGAAGAACGCCGCGAAGGCCATGGCGGCGATGACGAACGAGACGACGGATGCCGCGGCCCGCGCGGGATCGCCGACCCAGGTGACGGCGAGCACGAGTGCGACCATGCCGACCGCGAACGAGAGCGCGCCGGCGATGTCGAAGCGCCGCCGACCGAAGCCGGGGAGGCGCGGGACGGCGATGAGCGCGAGGAGGAGCGCCGCGACCCCGAACGGGATGTTGATCCAGAACACCCAGGGCCAGCCCCAGTAGTCGGTGATCAGGCCGCCGAGCACGGGGCCGACCAGGATCGCGACGGGGAAGGCGGCGCCGATGATCGCCAGGTACCGGGGTCGCTCGCGCGGCGTGGTGACCCGGGCGACGATCGTCTGCGACATGAGGTGCAGCCCCGCCGAGCTCATGCCCTGCACCACGCGCGCGGCGATCAGCTGGGGCATGTCCTGCGCGAAGCCGCACGCCAGCGATGCGACGAGGAAGAGCACGAGCGACACGAGGAACACGCCCCGCGGGCCTGCCGCGTCGCCGAGCTTGCCGAGGATCGGCAGCAGCACGGTGCTGGCGAGGGTGTAGCCGACGACGATCCAGCCCATCTGGGCGAGGGCGCCGAGGTCACCGGCGACGGTCGCGAGGGACGTCGCGACGATGGTGTGGTCGAGCGCTCCGAGGATCGCGACCGTCAGCAGCGAGACGATCAGGAGGCGGATCCGCCAGGGTGACATGCTCATACGCGTTGTGGCCCGTACGACCGGGCGATCGACGCGACGGGATGTGCCCCCGCGCGCCTTCGCGGCAGGGGACGGGCCGGCAGCGGCCCCGACGTCACCGTCGATTCTAGCCATTCTTTAGCAAGAAATCAACATAAGTGCACGCCTTGTCAGCCGCGGTGCCGCACACGCGGGCGCGGGCGCGCCACAGTCGGCTGGGGGGCGGGGACGGACTCTCCCACGAGACCGACGAGCTCGCCGATCCCCTCCACCGTCATGCGCACCTCGTCGCCCTCGCCCAGCGGCGGGGGGACGAGGCCGCCGTTGCGGCCCCACAGCTCGCCGAGGCATCCGCCGTTGCCGACCGTGCCGCTGCCGAGCACGTCGCCCGCCACGACGCGGGAGTTGCGCGACGCGTAGGCGACCAGCTCGGGGAAGGGCCAGCCCATGTTCGAGACGAGGTCCTCGCCGATCAGCTCGCCGTTGACGCGCACCTCGGCGCGCACCGCGAGGAACCCGTCGGCGTCGAGGAACGGCTCCAGCTCGTCGGCCGTGACGATCCACGGGCCGAGGCTCGTGCCGAAGTCCTTGCCCTTGGCCGGCCCGAGCCGCACCTTCATCTCACGGCCCTGCAGGTCGCGCGCCGACCAGTCGTTCATGATCGTGTAGCCGAAGATGCGGGATGCCGCGGCCTCCGGGTCGAGGTTCGCACCGGGCTCTCCCCCCACGACGACGGCGAGCTCCAGCTCGAAGTCGAGCCGCTCGGTGACGGGCGGCCGGAGCGTGTCGCCGGGGCCGAGGATCGTGTGCGGGTTGGTGAAGTAGAACGTCGGAGCCTCGTACCACTCCGGCGCGACGAAGCTCTTGCCCTCCACGCCGGCGCTCACGCCCTCGACGTGCTCCTCGAACGCCACGAAGTCGCGGACGGATGCCGGGACCAGCGGCGCCAGCAGGCGCACGTCGGCCAGCGCCGTGCCGCCGGACCGGTCGATCCGCGCGAACGCGGCGCGCGCGGCATCCAGCCCTCCCGCCAGGATCCCCGCGACGGTCTCGCCGTCGGGGAACGGCATGACGCGGTCGCCGACGACGAACCCCTCGCCGACGGCGCCGCCGGACTCCCAGCGCGCGATCCTCATGCGCGCACCCGCGTCTGGAGGAGCGCCTCGGCGTTGCTCGAGAGGATGCGCTCGGTCAGCTCCGGCGGCAGGTCCGCGCCGCGCACGAACGACACCGGGTCGTCCAGGCCCATGTCGAACGGGAAGTCGCTGCCCAGCAGCACCCGCGAGCCGCCCGCCACCTCGACCAGGTGCCGCAGCGCGACCGGGTCGTGCACGACGGTGTCGAACCACAGCTTCTTGAGGTAGCTCGAGGGCGCGTGCGCGCAGCGGCGCGCCTCGGGGCGGACGCCCCACGCGCGGTCGGAGCGACCGATCGCGAACGGAAGGTATCCCCCGCCGTGGGCGGCCACGATCTTCAGGTCAGGGTGACGATCCAGCACCCCCGCGAAGATGAGGTGCGACAGCGCGACCGCGTTCTCGGTCGGCTGCCCCACGGTGTTGGACAGGTAGAACCGGTCCAGGCGCTCGTCGAGGCTGCAGCCGAACGGGTGCAGGAACACGACGCAGCCGAGCTCGGCAGCGCGCGCCCAGAACGGCTCGAGACGCTCGTCCGACAGCTCGACGTCGCCGGCGAACGACGAGATCTCCACGCCCGCGAGGCCCCGGCCGAGCACGGCGTCGTCGAGGTACTCCACGATCCGCTCCGGGTGCTGCAGCGGCACCACGCCCAATCCGGTGAGGCGGTCGGGCGCACGGGAGACGTGCTCGGCGATGAGCCGGTTGGTCTCCCCCGCCACCCACACCGCGAGGCCCTCGGGCGCCCACGGATAGAAGTGGTTGGGCGAGACGCTCACCCACTGCCGGTCGACGCCCTGCGCGTCCATCGCCGCGAGCCGGGCGCCGACGTCGGTGAGCTTCGGGATGCGTGCCCCGACCATGGCGCCGGACGCCTGGAGGCTCTCGATGCCGTTGCGGCGCCGCTCCAGCTCCGCCGCCTCGGCGACGAGCTCGGGCGCACGGCGCACCACCTCGTCGTGCAGGGCGGGCAGGAGGAGGTGCGCGTGGACGTCGGTGGTCATGCCGGCTGCGCCGTCATCTGTGCGATGCCGAACATGAGACCACCGGCGTCGGCGTCGCGGACGCCGTCGAGCTGCCATTGGCCGAGTTGCACGGATGCCTCGACCACGGCCTTCGCCCGCGGCAGGCGTCGCGCGTGGAACTCGTCCCACAGCTGCTGGTCGACGGCGTCGCGCTGCACCAGCAGCTCGGTCAGGACGAGCGCGTCCTCGAGGCCCTGGGCGGCGCCCTGAGCGATCGTCGGGGGGCACGAGTGCGCGGCGTCGCCGATGATGACGACGCGGCCGCGGTTCCACGGCTCCTCGACGATGTGCTGGGTGAACCATGTGTAGTTCGCGTGCGCACCGTTCTCGAGGTCGGCGCGGATCGCGTTCCAGGGCCCGTCGTAGGCGCGGGACTCCTCGAGCATGATGCGGCTGGCCTCCTCGTCGGACAGGCCGAAGCGGTCCTGGGCCTTCTCGACCAGGAACGCGTACATGCTGTCGTCGCCCGTGGGCGTGTAGCCGGCGATGTACATCGGTCCGCCGTAGTAGAGCTCCGTGCTCTCCACCTCCGCCGGACGCGAGACGAAGGCCCGCCAGATGCCCATGCCCGTCGGCTCGGGCTTGGTCTCGATGCCGATGAGTCCGCGCACCTTCGAGTTGAGTCCGTCTGCACCGATGAGCAGATCGAACTCTCCGACCGACTCGCCGGCGACGAACACCTCGACGGCGCCGTCGGCGCGCGCGTCGAGACCGCTGATGTCCGCACCGAAGTGCAGGCGTGCGCCGGCCCTCTGCGCGTGCTCGGACAGGATCCGCGCCAGGTCTGCCCGCGGTATCCCCATGCTCGACGGGTAGTCGGGTCCGCCGGTCTTGAGGTCCGGCAGCGCCGCGACGACCGGGGCGCCGGGACCGGGGGCGCGCAGGTTGAGCCCCTCGAAGGCGAAGCCGGCGGCGTTGATGTCGTCCCACGCGCCGAGGGCGTCGAACACCCGCAGCGCGTTGCCCTGCAGCGAGATGCCCGAGCCGAGCGCGGTGAGCTCGGGCTTGGCCTCGAAGACGTCGACGTCGACGCCGGCCTTCGCGAGCTGGATGGCGGCGGCGAGTCCCGCGACGCCGCTTCCGGCGATGGCGACCTTGCGGACTGCGGTCATGTCAGAACCTCCCTGTTCTGGATGGTGCGGATGAAGTGGCTAGAGGATGGCGATCGGGTTGATCGGAGACCCGACGGCCCCGGTGATGGGCAGCGGCGCCGCCGAGAGCAGGAAGTCGTAGCGCCCGCCGCGCGCACAGGCGTCGGCGAGGGCGTCGAGGTTCCACATCTCTCCGATGGTCAGCCCCATGTTGGGGATCACCACCTGGTGCAGCGGCTGGAAGGCGGGTGCGTCGAACTCGTTCGGGCGCACCTCGAACCCCCAGGTGTCGGTGGCGATCGCCGCGATCTCGGTGCGGTGCAGCCACCCGGCCGTGGTGAGCGAGAGGCCCGGCGCCGGTCCGCCGGCGTAGTCGCCCCACCCGTCGCGGCGTGTGCGCGCGTACTGGCCGGTGCGCACGAGCACGATGTCCCCGCGGCCGACGCGGCTGGACTCCCCCTGCGCCGCGATGGTCGCCTCGAGGTCGGCGACGGTGATGGCGTACCCGTCGGCGAGCTCGCCGGTCGCGGGCGAGAGGTGGCGGCCGACGTCGAGCAGCACGCCACGGGACACGATGACGGATGCCGCGTGCTCGATGCCCGTGACGAGGTCGCCGTCGCTGGTGACGACGTCGCCCGCCCGCCGGCCGTTCCA
This sequence comes from Microbacterium sp. CCNWLW41, assembly GCF_037083505.1. NCBI lineage: Bacteria > Bacillati > Actinomycetota > Actinomycetes > Micrococcales > Microbacteriaceae > Microbacterium > Microbacterium sp. CCNWLW41. The sequence continues at coordinate 946,400 of NZ_JBAOJP010000001.1, read as the reverse complement.
CGCGTTGCCGTGGTCGAAGATGTGCCCGAGCCCGTCCCACTGCGTCGAGCACTGCAGCGGCATCGCGATGACGTCGTCCGCGCCGCCGATGCCGTGCGGGAATCCCTGGTTGCCACGCTCGGCGTCCGTGCCGGTGTCCGTCATGGTGTGCACCGGGTTGGTGCGCCGGCGCCAGCCCTTCTGCGGGCCGTTGGTGTCGAACGCCTGGGCCAGCGAGATCGCCTCGCCGCTGCGCACGAGCGCGGCGGCCTCTGTCCGCTTGGCCTCGTCGATGAAGTTCAGGGTGCCCAGCACGTCGTCCTGGCCCCAGCGGCCCCAGTTGCGGAACGCCTCGGCGCGCGCGGCGATCTCGGCCTCGGGGCCCTGCCGGTCGAGGTCTGCGGGGTTCTCGCTCGGACCGGTCATGCCGCCGGCCCCTCTGCGAGGCAGCGGACCACCTGCGTGCCGAGGCCCGCGATGGAGCCCGTCATGACGTCGCCGTCCCGCAGGAACCGCTTCCAGTGCTGGCCGTTGCCTGCGGGGCTTCCCGTGAGCAGGAGGTCGCCCGGCAGGAGCGGAAGGGTCTGGGATGCCGCCGCGACGAGCGTCTTGACATCGAAGACCAGCTCGGCGGTCGTGGCATCCTGCATCACATCGCCGTTGAGCTCCAGCTTCACCGACAGGTCGCTCGGGTCGACGAAGGTCGACGGCACGAGGAAGGGCCCGGCGGGGAGGAAACCCGGAGCGTTCTTGGAGCGGTACCAGTCGGCGCCGATGTCGCCCACATCGGGCGGGAAGACGCGATCACGGGTCGTGATGTCGTTGACGATGGTGTAGCCGGCGACATGGTCCAGTGCGTGCTCGGGGTCGACGCGGAAGGCCTCGCGGCCGATCACGACGGCCAGCTCGAGCTCCCAGTCATGGGTCTCGCTGTAGTCCGGCAGCACGAGCGGCACGTCGTCGCCGACGACGCACTGGGGCAGTCCCAGGAAGATGAAAGGGCGCCCGCTCGCGGCACGGGCGTCCATGATGCTCTCCGCCTTGGCCCGCACCTCGTCCGGCGACAGCCGCGCCTCGCCGCCCTTGGTGAGACCGGCCATGATCAGCTGCACGACGTGCGTCCGGTAGTTGGCACCCGCCTGCAGCACCTGCCGCGGCTCGACCGGAGCCGTGAGCACGACGTCTGTCAGCGGCATCCACCCCTCGCTCTCCGCGTCGGCGAGCAGGCGCAGGCGGTCCCAGTCGGGCTGTGCGAGGAAGGCGTTGAGGTCGGCGGCGCCGAGCTCGTCGGCCGAGACCGCGCGGATGCGGTCGCCGGCGACGAGGCCCAGACGCACGGAATCGCCGTCGCGGTAGCGCGCGAGGGCGAAGGGGGCGGTGAGTCCTGCTGTCGACGTCGTCGTCATCGTGTCTCCATGTCCGTGGTTCGGAACGGGGTGCGAGGGCGGGGGCGCTGTCGGCACCCCCACCCCCGAGCCTGTCAGCCCTGGCCGTGCTTGGCGTAGGGGTTGAAGAGCGCCGCCTTGATCTCGTCCGGCACGCCCTCCTCGGTCGCCGACGGTCCGTCGGCGGGCGGGAAGGACTCCGTCATCGACATCGGCATGACGCTGTTGCGGTAGAAGTTGTTCGACCCCTGGGACGGCTTCCAGGTGTTCGCCTCCCAGTCCGGCACGTAGTTGCGGTACCCGCCGGTGTTGAGCTCGATGCGCAGCGACGACGGCTCGCGGTAGTAGAGGAAGTTCTGCTCGCCGATGCCGTGGATCGACGGGCCGTACTCGATCGGGTAGCCGTTCTCGCCGAGGACGTCCGCCGCGATGAGCAGCTCCTCGCGCGTGTCGACCCAGAAGGCGTAGTGGTTCACGCGGCCGGCGCGGCTGGAGCCGTCGAGGACGACGCCGAGGTCGTGCGACTTCTCGTTCGTGGTGAGGACCGAGAAGACCGAGATGGGCGCCTCGTCGAGCACCGTGCGCGCCATGAAGCGGAAGCCGAGCACGTCGACGTACCACTGGACGAAGCCGTCCACGTCGCTCGTGGCGATCGTGACGTGGTCGAGCTGACGCGGGGCGCCCGCGACCTTGCTGCGACGCGACGGGCGGTCGGGGTAGATCGACGCGGCGTCGCCCTCGGTGTCGTGGTGGCGGGTGACGTCCCAGTGCAGCGTGAGGGTGTGGCCCCACGGGCCGGTGAAGCGGTAGGCGCGGCCGATCTTGTGCACGTCGACCCACTGGCCCTGGACACCGGCGGCCTCGACGCGCTTGGCGGCCTCCTCGAGCGCCTCCTCGCTGGAGGTGCGCCACGCGGCGGTCACGAGCGAGGGCTCGTCGCCCGGCACGACGACCACGCTGTAGGCGTAGTAGTCGCCCCAGCAGCGGAGGTAGACGGCGCCGTCGACGCGGTCGACGACGGTCAGGCCGACCTGGTTGACGTAGAAGTCGACGGATGCCTCGACATCCGGCGACGTGATCTCCACATAGGAGAGGTGGGACAGGAGCTTGATCATCATCGACCCTTTCGGAAGAGCTGGCGGGTGATCCCGCATCCCACTTTCGTCGGAGTCGGGCATATCCGGGAATGCCATATCGGCTATCCCTCGGATCGACGCCGTTTATGCAGTCACGGCGTCGCCGAGCACCGCCGCCAGCCCGTCGTCGTGCGCGAACTCCGCCACGTCGCGCGTCGCCTGGCCGGCCAGGACCGCCGCGACGGCGCGGCGCAGCGCCACCCGCTCGGGCGACTCGAACAGCCGCGGGAGGACGCGTCGGCCGGCGGCATCGGCGACCTCGATCCGCTGCTGGTGCTCGTCGCCGTCGAACTCGACGAGCGTCTCACCGAGGCGCATGGCGCGCACGCGTCCGAGCGGAGGGGCGCCGGGCGTCGCGGCTGCGATGACGGACGCCGGGACGCCGCCGGGCGCCTCGAGCAGGGCGAGCCCGCGGCCGCCCGACGCCGAGCCGTCGAAGCTCGAGGACGACACCCGGGGGTCGGCGCCGAGCAGGACCCGCGTCCAGCCCACCGCGTCACGGAGCGCGTCGCGCAGCGCGCGGGACGGTGCGTGGCACTCCACGGTCGCCGTCGCGGACGGACCGGCGCCGTCCAGCGCCGCGCGGGCGGCCACGACGGCATCGGCCCGGAGCAGCGGGCGATCGAGCACGATCGGGATCGCGAGCTCAGCGAGCCGCGCGAGGTCGTCGAGGGGCGCCGCCCCCGGGCGCCTCACCACGACGGCGGCAGCGCCGGCGCGGATCGCGCGCTCGGCGGCATCCGTCCATCGCTCCCCGCCGATCGCGACCACCGCGCCGGACGGGTCGCCGGCGAGGCGGACGCTCTGCGGCAGCTCCGCCGCGGCGACGCGATAGGGCTGCAGCGTCGTGGACACCGCGACGGTCACGCCGGCACCCCCGCGAGGGCGGCGGCCTGGTCGGCGAGCGTCGAGGCGTAGCGCACGTCGTCGAGGAGCTCGTCGTACTCCACGGGCATGCCGCTGTCGATGAGCTCCGCGAGCGCGCGCCATTCGGCGAGGTAGCCGTCGCCCGGATCGCGGTCGTACGTCGTGTCGCGGCCGTCCGCGGTGAGCACGCGGACGCCGGCGCTGCCCGCGTGCACGAAGGCGGGCGGGAACGTCACGTCCAGCCGGTCGCGGGTCGTGGTGACGGTGACCCGCCACAGCGCGTCGGCACCGCCGGGCAGCATGACGGTCGTGAACTGGACCGGGATGCCGCTCGCGACGAAGCCCACGGCGAATCCGATCGGCGCGAGGGCGCGCGCGAAGGCGACGCGCTCGAACCGTGGTGCGAGATCGCGGACAAGAGGGAGGTCGTGGATGGCGAGCCCCGTGACCAGCGCCCGGACGACGCCGGCGGCGACCTCCGGGCGTGAGAGATCGGGCGCCGGGCGCGCCGCGAACGGGGCCGCCACCTCGGTCACCACGTCGTGGTAGCGACCGTTCGGCGGGAGGGCGAGGGTCACCGAGATCGAGACGACGGGGCCGCCAGAGGCCGAGAGGTGGTGGCGCGCGCGTCCCCAGGCCGGGTCGTAGTAGTGGTTGGTCCCGACGACCAGCGCGACCCCCGCCTCGCGGCAGGCGTCGACGGCCTTCTCGGCGTCGGCGACACTGGTGGCCACGGGCTTCTCGCACAGGATGGCCCGCTTGCCGGCGGCGACCGCCGCGAGGATGTGACCGGCGTGCTCGTCGGGCGGACTGCAGATCGCGACCACGCCGATGTCCGGGTCGGCCAGCAGCTGCTCGGCGCCGGCCGACGAGCGGGCGCCCGTGCGGGCGGCGAGCGCGGCGGCACGGCCGCTCCCGGCGTCGGCGACGTGCGTCACTGCGAACAGATCGCTCAGGCGCGCCAGCGTCGGCAGGTGCAGTGCGGCGACGCCGGGGCCGGCCCCGATCACACCGACGCGATGGGTCATCGTCGCCTCCTACTTTTGCGTGAACTTTACCTAAGTTCGGAGCCGTTTGACTATAGATGGTCGAGAATCGGGTTCAATCGCATGCCGTTATGCAAGAATCGACCATGGCCAGGGAGTCCACCTTGCGTTTCGGCGCGCAGACTGACGAGATGACGAGCCTGCTGCGGATCGTCAACATGGTTCGCACGGGCGAGGCGGCGACCCGTCCCGAGATCGGCCGCGTCACGGGCCTCGGGCGCGGCGTCGTGACGCAGCGGGTCGACCACGCGATCGAGATGGGCTACCTCGCCGACGGCGACTTCGGCCCCTCGTCCGGCGGCCGCGCCCCTCGCACCCTGCGGTTCCGCGGGGACGCCGGCCGCATCGTCGTGTGCGCCCTCGGCGCGCTGCACATCCACGTCGGCGTGGCCCACCTGGACGGCGACGTCATCGAGCAGGCGCACTCCGCGTGGGACATCGCCAGCGGACCCGCCGAGACCCTCGACAAGGCGCTCAGCATGATCGACGAGGTGCTCTCGCGGACCGGCGATCTCCCGGTGTGGGGAATCGCCGTCGGCGTGCCCGGCCCGGTGGACTTCGAGTCCGGGCGACCGGTGGCGCCCCCGATCATGCCTGGCTGGAACGGCTTCGACGTGCGCCGGCGCTTCGAGCAGCGCTACGACGCGCCGGTCTGGGTCGACAACGACGTCAACCTGCTCACCTTCGGCGAGCGGGCCAGGCGCGGCGACGAGACCCTCGACCTCATCTACTGCAAGATCGGCACGGGCATCGGCGCCGGCCTGCTCTCGCATGGCCGCATCCACCGCGGCGCGAACGGCGCCGCGGGCGACATCGGCCACGTGCGGGTGCACGACTCCGATCTGGCGTGCCGGTGCGGCAAGGTCGGCTGCCTCGAAGCGGTCGCCGGCGGCTGGGCGCTCGTGCGCGACGCCGCCGCCGAGATCGAGGCCGGCGCGACGGGCGCGCTCGCCTCCGCGGTGCGCGAGGGCGCGGAGCTGACACCCGAGCGGATCTCGATCGCCGCGGAGGACGGCGACGCCCTGGCCATCCGGCTCATCCAGCGCTGCGCGCGGGTGGTCGGCGAGTCGATCGCGGCCCTCGTCAACATGTTCAATCCCTCGGTCATCGTCGTCGGCGGTGCGGTCGCAGGAGCGGGCGAACTGCTCCTGGCGGAGGTGCGGCAGCGGGTCTACGAACTGTCCCTGCCCCTCGCGACGCGCGACCTGACGATCGCGCAATCCGTCAACGATGTGCGCGAGCCGCTCCGCGGCGGCTTCGAGATGGTGCGCGAGCAGCTCTTCGACGTCACCTTCCCGCGGTGGTTCGGCATCGGCCGCCCCACGATCGCCGCGATCGCGGGCACGCTGGAGGCCGTGGCCTGACTCGCGACCCTCGCAGCTTACTTCTTCCAGAAACCGACATAAGGGTGTAGGTTTCTACCTCAAGCCGGGTCTGCCGGTGCCGGACGAGGAAGCGGGCCCGATGACGTTGCCGATGCTGCTGGAAGACGCGCTGATCGCGACGGATTCCGGCTTCACCCTCCGGGTGAGCCTGCCGTGGATCCGCTCGATGCCGCTCGCCGCGGTCACCGACCTCCACGTGTCGATCGACGGCGAGCCGGTCGTCGTCGACGCCGTGGTCTACGGGCGGAGCGTGCCCCTCCCCGAGCTGTCCCGCGAAGTCGGCTGGTGGTTCATCCAGGACCGACTGGAACTGCGGGGCGACCGCGTGCCGTCGCCCGGCGCCCACGCCGTCGCCCTCTCGTTCGTCCTCGCCGTCCCGTACCTGCAGGCCGGTCCTTCGGGCCCTCTCATGCTGCCGTTCCGGGCGGAGCGCGTGCTCGACGCGGGGGTCGCGGCATCCGTCGTCGAAGCCGTGGCCGACGACGCCGGGTCACCGTCCACGACGGCTGCCGCACCGCCGACACCCGCTCGGCCGACCCCGCTGCCGGCCGGGTGGACGCTGTCGGCGAGCGCGTTCAACTGGACGCCGGAGGTCATCCGCGCCGAGCGCACGGCCGAGGACGTCGCCGTCGCGGTCGTGACCGACGGCGTCAGCCCGACCCTGGAGATCGAGGCCGGACAGGTGTGGCGCACCTTCCCGCAGCCCTCCGATGCCGAGGTCGACCGCCTGCGCGAGCGGCTCACCACCGCCGGAGGGGCGGTGACGATCGTCGGGGCGAGCCTGGACGACTGGGCGCTGCCCGCCCGCCGCCGCGGCGAGGCCGAGCGACGGGGATTCCTCGAGCCGCAGCTGCGTGCCGCGGCCCGGCTCGGTGCGCGCGGTGTTCGCGTGCCGTTCGGGCAGGCGGGACCCGAGCTGCTGCGGCTCGTCCAGCCCGTGCTGGAGGAGCTCGACATCGTGCTGTTCGAGGAGATCCAAGGCCGGCAGACCCTGGACGAACCCGGGACCCTGGCGAACCTGGAGCTCCTCGAGGAGCTCGGCGATCCGCGCGTCCGCGTGCTCATCGACATCAGCATGCTGATGCCGTCACTGCCGCCCACCTACGTGGAGGAGCTCCGCCGCGGCGGGGTCGAGGAGGAGCTCGTGGTCCGGCTGGAGCGCGAGTGGCGGGCGCCCGAGACGCACGAGGCCGTGCTCGCCGCGTTGCGCGGCGGACGCGTGCCGCCCGTCGTGCACACCCTCTTCATGAACCTGCTGGTGCGCTTCGGCCGTTCCGAGGTCTCCGACCTCGAGCCGCTCCTTCCGCTCACCGCCGGCGTGCACCTGAAGTTCTGGGACCTCGACGACACCGACGGCCGCGTGTCACGCCCGATCGCCGACATCGGCGGCGCGCTGCGCCGCACGGGCTTCTCCGGGTCGCTGACCAGCGAGTGGGGCGGGCACGAGTGGCTCGACGAGGACTCCACGACGATGACCCGCGCGCACCTGGACCTCGCCCGGCGTGCGCTGGCCGAGGCATCCGTCCCCGCCGTCTGACGGGGACCGGTCCGGCTCAGCTGCCGGTCGGCGTCCAGGCGCTGCCGTCGTTCGAGCTGCGCTCGACCGCATCGAGGACGCGCTGGATGTGGAGCCCGGCCTCGAACGAGGGCTCGGGCTGCGTGCCGGCGGCGATCGCCGCCACGAGGTCGACGACCTGGTGGCTGAAGCCGTGCTCGTAGCCCAGCATGTGCCCGGTCGGCCACCACGGCGCCAGATAGGGGTGGTCGTGCTCGGTGACGAGGATCCGGCGGAAGCCCTGCTCCGTCGCGGGAAGCGTCGCGTCGTAGAAGCCGAGCTCGTTCATGCTCTCGAGGTCGAACGAGATCGCGCCGAGAGACCCGGCGACCTCGATGCGCAGCGCGTTCTTGCGCCCGGTGCGGAAGCGCGTCGCCTCGAACGAGGCCAGCGCGCCGGACGAGAGGCGGCCGGTGAACAGCGCGAGGTCGTCGACGGTCACCGCCCCGCGCTCCTGCCGGGCCGTCCCGGAGAGCCCGACGCCCTCGCCGAGCAGGGGCCGCTCGGTCACGATCGTCTCGAGGATGCCCGAGACCGTCTCGACGCGCTGCCCGGTGATGTACTCGGTCAGGTCGACCGCGTGGGCGCCGATGTCGCCCAGCGCGCCGGAGCCCGCGCGATCCTTCTGCATGCGCCACGTCAGCGGCGCCTCGGCGTCCATCAGCCAGTCCTGCAGGTACTCGGCGCGCACCTGGCGGACCTCGCCGATGCGGCCGGCCGCGACGAGGTCGCGCGCGAACGTCGCCGCCGGCACCCGGCGGTAGGTGAAGCCGACCATCGAGCGGATGCCGCGGGCCGCGGCGCGGGCGGCGGCCTCGGTCATGGCCTCCGCCTCGGCGACGGTGTTGGCCAGCGGCTTCTCGCAGAGCACGTGCTTGCCGGCGTCCAGGGCGGCGATCGCGATCTCGGCGTGCGTGTCGCCGGGCGTGACGATGTCGACCAGGTCGATGTCGTCACGGCTGATGACCTCGCGCCAGTCGGTCGCGCTCTCGCGCCACCCCCACTTGTCGGCCGCGGCCGCCACGGCGGTGGCGTCACGCCCGACGACGACGTCCATCGACGGTGCCAGGGGCAGGTCGAAGAAGCGCGGCGCGACGCGCCAGCCTTGCGAGTGCGCGGCGCCCATGAAGCCGTAGCCGATCATGGCGACGCGCAGCGGACGGGTGGCGGCGGTGTGGTCGGTGGTCAACGCGATTCCCCCTCGGGAGCAGGTCGCGGGCGCCCGCGTCGAAGACGGGCGCCCGCGAGGATGGATCACTCGAACGACAGGTCGATGAACTGGTCGACGTTGTCCTTCGTGACGACGGGCGCGTCGAGCACGACCCGGTTGGGGATGCTCGGCGTGATGAGGTCGCCCATGGTCTTGCTCTGCGCGATGAGGCGCGCGAGCGCGACGCCGTCGGCCGCCTGCGTCGACGGGTAGATGACCGTGGCCTTGAGCACCGTGTCGTCGGCCTCGATCGCCTCCATGGCGCTGCGGCTGCCCGCCCCGCCCATCATGAAGAACTCGTCGCGGCCGGCCGACTCGATCGCGGCGAGCACGCCGATCCCCTGGTCGTCGTCGTGGTTCCAGATGGCGTCGATCTGCGGGTTGGCCGAGAGCAGCTGGGATGCCGCCGCCTCGCCGCCGGCGACCGTGAAGTCCGCGGCCACTCGGGCCGAGACCTCGAGACCGCAGTCGCCGAGCGCGTCGGCGAAGCCGTCGGACCGGTCCTGCGTCAGCGGCAGCGAGTCGATGCCGGCGATCTCGGCGACGATCGCGTCGGGGTTGTCGCCGAGCTGTTCGCAGATGTACGTGCCGGCGCTGACGCCCATGCCGTAGTTGTCGCCGAGGATCGTGGTGCGCGCGGCGAAGGGGCTCGAGAACTCGCGGTCGACGTTGATGACCGGGATGCCTGCCTCCATCGCCGCGATGGCCGCCTCGGTGAGAGCCGCGCCGTCGGTCGGCAGCAGCACGATCGCGTCGACCCCGTCGTTGACGAAGGTCTCGACGGCCGCGATCTGCGCGATCGGGTCGTTGGTGCCCTCGGCGACGCGGAGCTCGACGTCGTCGAAGCTGTCGGCGGCCGCCTGGGCGCCGGAGTTGATGGCGCCGAGCCAGCCGTGGTCGGCGGCGGGCCCGGAGAAGCCGATGACGACCGTGTCGCCGGACTCGGCGTTCTCCTCCGACGACGTGCCCTGGTCGACGACGTCGTCCTCGTCAGCTCCGGTGCCGGTGCAGCCGGCGAGCAGGCCGACGGCGGCGGCGACGGCGGTTCCGGTCAGCAGCAGCCGTGTGCGCACCTTCAGGTGTGAGCGCATTCTTTCCTCCTTGAAATGTGATGCAGGGCGGCAGCGCACGGGGCGAGCTCGGAGCAAACGGCGCACGGGCCGGCCGTCCACGCTGACGGCATCACGGTAGCAGGCGCGCTGCCGATGCGACAGCTTTTGCATTAGTTGCGGCAAAAGCGTTTTCCCGAAACTTCCGTTCTCGAGAGCGGAAGGGACGCGCGGGGAGCCGAGAAGCGCCGCGATTCGCGAGCATCGACGCCCGGAAGCGCGCATGTTATGTTCATGCCGTGATCAAAGACGACCATGAATCGGCGTTACTCGTCGTCCGGGGCGTGACGAAGTCGTTCGCCGGAGTCAAGGCGCTTCGAGGAGTCGACCTGGACGTGCGTCCGGGCGAGGTGCACTGCGTCCTCGGTCAGAACGGCGCGGGCAAGTCCACGCTCATCAAGACGCTCGCCGGGGTGCACCGCCCCGACGAGGGCGTCATCACGTGGCTCGGCGAGCAGGTCGTGATCCCCGACCCCGAAGCGGCGATCGAACTCGGCATCGCGACGATGTACCAGGAGCTCGACGTCGTCGACGGCCTGACGATCGCCGAGAACATCTTCCTCGGCCACGAGCTGTCGCGCGGCGGCTTCACCAAGCGATCCGAGGCGGCCAGGCAGACGCGGGAGCTCCTGCGCCGGCTCGGCCATGACAAGCTGTCGCCGCACACCGAGGTCGGCACGCTCAGCGCGGCGAACAAGCAGATCGTGAGCATGGCGCGAGCGCTCTCGCACGACATCAAGCTCATCATCATGGACGAGCCCTCCGCGGTGCTCGACACCGAGGAGGTGAAGAACCTCTTCCACGTCGTCCGGGAGCTCACGGCGGCCGGCATCGCGGTGGTGTACATCACCCACCGCCTCGAGGAGATCCGCCAGATCGGCGACCGCATCACCGTCCTCAAGGACGGCCGCTCGATGGCCAGCGGCATCCCCGTCGCAGACACCCCGACCTCCGAGCTCATCCGGCTCATGACGGGCAGGGAGGTCGAGAACGTCTTCCCGCCCGCCGCGCCGATCCCCGCCGACGCGCCGCTCGTGCTCGAGGTCGAGGATCTGGCGCTGGGCGGGCTCTTCGCCGACGTCTCGTTCTCGGTGCGCGCCGGCGAGATCGTCGGGCTCGCCGGGCTCGTGGGATCGGGGCGCTCCGAGATCCTCGAGACCGTGTACGGCGCGCGCAAGGCGACCGCCGGCTCGGTGAAGGTCGGGGGGAAGCCCCTCCGCCGCGGCTCGGTGGTCCACGCGGTGCGCGCGGGGATCGGGCTGTCCCCCGAGGAGCGCAAGAGCCAGGGGCTCGTGCTCGACGAGCCGATCTTCGTCAACGTGACCCTGTCGTCGATGTCGCGCTTCGCCAAGGCGGGCTTCCTCGACGAGCGGTCCGAGCGGAAGATCGCGCGCGAGCAGATCGATGCGCTCGAGCTGCGCCCTGCCGATCCCGACCGCCCCGCGATGACGCTGTCCGGCGGCAATCAGCAGAAGATCCTCCTCGCCCGCTGGCTCGTCCACGGCACCCGCGTGCTGCTGCTGGACGAGCCGACGCGCGGCGTCGACGTGGGCGCACGCGCCGAGATCTACGCCCTGATCCGCCGGCTCGCCGCCGCCGGCAACGCGATCGTGATCGTCTCGAGCGAGATCGAGGAGGTGCTCGGCCTCGCCGACACCGTCCTCGTCGTCGCCGACGGCCGCGTGCTGAAGACCCTTCCCGCCTCCCAGATCGACGAGCACGGCGTGCTCGACCTCGTCATGAAAGGAACCGCCGCGTGAGCGAGCAGACCACCCAGGGGACGGCAGGCGTCCCCACTGCCGGCGAGGCGCCGCCGCCCGCCGGCGCCCCCGGACCCTCCGGCAGGTCGGGCCTCCAGCGCGTCATGTCGGGCTCCGTCGGCCGCAACCTCGGCCTCGTCGCCGCGCTGGTGGTGCTGATCATCGTCGGCGCCGTCACCGCCCCCGACACCTTCACCAGCGTCAGCAACGTCCTCACGATCCTCCGTCAGGCGTCGATCATCGGCGTGGTCAGCATCGGCATGACGCTGGTCATCATCGCGGGCGGCATCGACCTGTCGGTCGGGTCGCTGATCGGGCTCGCCTCCGTCGTCGCGACGCTCGCCGCGGTCCAGGATCTCGCCGACCAGCTCCACTGGTTCGTCATGATCCTGCTCGCGCTGCTCGTCGGCTTCGGCGCCGGCCTCATCAACGGCATCGTCATCGCGTACGGCAAGGTGGTCGCCTTCATGGCGACCCTGGCGATGCTCGTCGGCGCACGCGGCCTCGCCGAGATCCTCGCCGAGCGCCGCACCCTCCAGGTCGGCAATCGCGACTTCATCGAGTTCATGAACCTCGACATCATCGGCGTCGACATCCTCATCTGGATCTTCGCGATCGTCGCGGCGATCGGCTGGGTGGTGCTCAACCGCACGACGTTCGGCCGTCGGACGGTCGCCATCGGCGGCAACCGCGAGGCGGCGCGCCTGGCCGGCATCAACGTCAAGCGCCACACCATGTGGCTGTACTCGATCTCGGGGCTGTGCGCCGGGATCGCCGCGATCATGTACCTCGGCCGCACCACGGCCGGCACGTCGACGCACGGCACGCTCCTCGAGCTCGACGCGATCGCCTCCGTGGTCGTCGGCGGCACACTCCTCATCGGCGGCCGCGGCACCATCACCGGAACCGTGTTCGGCGTGCTCATCTTCGCCACGCTCAGCAACGTGTTCGTGCAGAACAACCTGAACTCGTCGGTGCAGGCCGTCGTGAAGGGCATCATCATCGTGGTGGCGGTGCTCCTGCAGCAGCGTTTCGCCCGGCCCACCGGGCGCGCGACGTGAGGGCTCCGGCCGTCGCGGGGGCGCGGCATCCGTCGATCCCCGGCGCGGCCGCCCGACCGCGGCGCGGTCCGCGTCCTGATTGACTTCCGTCGTGGTCACTCTCTCTCCAGAATCGGCTGCGGCGGGCACCGGCGCGATGGAGCTGTTCCAGCTGCTGCGCGACGGTGTGCCCCGCACCCGCGCGCAGCTCGCGAAATCCACCGGCCTGGCCCGGTCGACGATCGCGGCGCGGGTCGAGGAGCTCATGCGGATGGGGCTCATCATGCCGGTGGCGGATGCCGCGTCCACCGGTGGCCGGCCGCCCTCGCAGTTCGCGCTCAACCCCAGCGCCCGCGTCGTGCTCGCCGCCGACATCGGCGCGTCGCACACCACGGTCGCGGTGATGGACCTCACGGGCGCGATCCTGGCGACCCGCACGGAGTCCCGGGCGGTCGCCGAGGGGCCCGAGCCCGTGCTCACGTGGGTGGTGGACGCCGCCGCCGGGCTCCTCGAGGAGGCGGGGCGCGACATCCGCTCGCTCGTCGCGATCGGCATCGGCGTGCCCGGCCCGGTCGAGCACTCGACCGGTCAGCCGGTCAACCCGCCGATCATGCCGGGCTGGAACCGGTTCGACGTGCCCGGCTGGGTCCAGCAGCACCTGCAGGTGCCGGTGCTCGTCGACAACGACGTGAACATCATGGCGCTCGGCGAACGGGCGACGGCGTGGCCGGCCACGGCTCACCTCATGTTCGTCAAGGTCGCCACGGGCATCGGCGCAGGCGTCATCTCGGGCGGCGAGCTCCAGCGGGGCGCGCAGGGCGTCGCCGGCGACATCGGCCACGTGCGCGTCGCGCGGGGGTCGTCGGTGCCGTGCCACTGCGGGAATCAGGGATGCCTCGAGGCCATCGCGTCGGGGCCCGCCATCGCCCGCGCCCTCCGCGCCCAGGGCGTGCCCGCCGAGAGCGGCGACGACGTCGTGGCGCTGGTGCAGCGGGGCAGCCTCGATGCGATCCAGGCGGTGCGCCAGGCCGGACGCGACATCGGCGAGGTGCTGACGGCGTGCGTCAGCCTCATGAACCCGTCGGTCATCGCGATCGGCGGCTCGATGTCACGCGTCGGGGAGCACCTGATCGCCGGCGTGCGCGAGGTCGTGTACACGCGGTCCATGCCGCTGGCGACCGAGCACCTCGCCATCGTGCCGTCCGCCGCCGCCGAGAACGCGGCCGTCATCGGTGCCGGGATGCTGGCGATCGAGCACGCGCTCTCGCCCGAGGCCTTCCACTCGCTCGCCGGCTGACGCGGCGTCAGCGGGGTTCGAGACCGGCGGCGCGGTAGATGTCGTCGACGACGCGCATCGTGCCGACACCTCGCTCGGCGTCGAGGATGCTGGGAGAGCCGTCTTGGAGCACCGCGGCAAGATGCTCGAGTTGGCGCGCGTAGCTGTTCTCACCCTCGGCGGCCTTCTCCTCCAGAAGCAGCTCGTCGCCGGCGGTGACGCGCAGCGTCGCTCCCCACTGCGGCACGATGACGCTCGTCGCCTCCAGGCGAGCCTCCGATCCCTCGATCCGCAGCGACATCGCGCCCCGGTCGTCGCCGATGAAAGACGCCCGCACGCGCGCGGGGGCACCTGACGGAAGCCGCAGGAGGGCGTCGGTCTGCAGATCGATCCGCGGGTCGTCGTCGTAGAGCACCGCCAGGGCTGACTCGACGACGGGCTCGCCCCAGGCCGCGCGGATGAGGTCGACCGCATAGCATCCGACGTCCATGACCGCCCCGCCGCCGAGGTCGCCGTCGAGGCGGATGTTGCCCGGCTTCACGACGAAGTGCGGGATGCTGAAGTCGACGTCCACGCGCTCGATGTCGCCGAGGACACCGGACGCGATCACCTCGAGAAGACGCCGTGTGAAGCCGTGCAGTCGGTAGTGGAAGCCGACGAAGGCACGCCGGCCCGTCGCGGTCGCGGCGTCGGCGATGGCCGATGCCGTCGTGCCGTTCACCGACAGCGGCTTCTCGCAGAGCACGTGCTTCCCCGCCTGCAGCGCACGGGTCGCCCACTGGGCGTGCGTGATCGGCGGGAGCGCGAGGTAGACGAGGTCGATGTCGGGATCGCCGAGGATCGTCTCGTAGTCGCCGTGCTTCGGCAGATCGCACCGCTCGGCGAAGGCTCGAGCGCGCTCCGGGTCTCGCGCGCCGATCGCGACGACGCGAACACCCCCCACATCGCGGCCGGGTTCCACCATCGCCCGCTCCGCGATCCCACCGGCACCCAGGATGCCGATCCGCAGCTCCGACGACATGATCTCATCCCTCGTGGTTGTAGTACGGCCAGGGCAGGAACCGGCGATCTCCGCGACGGTCGGGTCCCTCGAGCGTGACCTCGCCGGTCGCGGCCCATTCGACGCCCCGCGGGAACATGCGGATGAACTCGATCCGGCGGAACGTGTCGATGTCGTGGCCGATCGTGATCGTGAAGGAGCGCCCCGCGCCGTACTCGTTGATCCAGGCGATCGGCTGGTCGGTGTTCATGCCGGGCAGCGCCGCGAGCCCCGCCTCGGGGATCGCGACGGGATAGTGCGACATCGGCCACATCGGCGCCTTCTCGTACGACTCGAGGTCGTCGTAGGTCGTCAGCAGCACCCGGGCGCCGTCGAGGATCTCGACGCCGGTGAGGATGTCGTCGCCGGTCACGGTCCAACGGGCGCTGATGCCCTCGGTGATCGGATGCCGCGGCTCGACGGTGTCGAGCTGCGCCTCGCCCCACGGCCGCGGTCGCAGGCCGCCCGCGACGGTGAGCCGTGAGCCGCGCATGACGTCGTATTCCGCGGGGTAGCCCCAGTCGTCCTCCTGAGCGGCCGAGCCGTGGAACCACACGATGCCCTTGCCGTCGTCGTGGACGAACTTCAGGAGCGCGGCATCCGTCTCCGATCCGAATCCGACCGCCCTGTCGAAGTAGCCGTCGCGCCCCTCGAACACGACGATGACGACGTCGTACTTGTCGATCACCTCCGCGCCCAGGCCGCGCGGGTCCTCCACGACGCGCACCCGGAAGCGGCCGGTGTCCTCCAGCAGCGTCGTGAGCCACTGGTTGTGCAGCCGGAAGCTGCGGAACTCGTTGTCGTGCTCGCGGGTCATGTGACCCGAGAGGATGAGCACGTTCAGCACGTCGGACATCGGGGCGCTCCTTGCGTCCGGGCACGCCGCGCACCGGCCCCGGCGGGCCGGTGCCGGGCGTGCGGCGGCTAGTCGGTCTTGGTCGAGAAGGCGGCGTCGAAGGCTGCGGCGGGCGGCGTGATCGCGTTGAGCTTGCGCACGAACTCGATCGCCTCGGGGGCGCCGTGCAGGCGGTCCATGCCGGCGTCCTCCCACTCGATCGAGGTGGGCCCGTCGTAGCCGATGGCGTTGAGCGCGCGGAACAGCGGCTCCCACGGCACCGCGCCGTGCCCCGTCGACACGAACGTCCAGCCGCGACGCGGGTTCGCCCACGGCAGGTGCGACCCGAGCACGCCGTTGCGGCCGTCGAGGTTGGTGATCGACTCCTTGACGTGCACGTGGAAGATGTGGTCGGCGAAGTCCAGCACGAACGCGATCGGGTCCAGCTGCTGCCACATGAAGTGCGACGGGTCGAAGTTGAGGCCGAAGCTCTCGCGGTGGCCGATGGCCTCCAGCGTGGCCTTCGCCGTCCAGTAGTCGTACGCGATCTCGCTCGGGTGCACCTCGAGGCCGAAGCGCACCCCGACCTCCTCGAACACGTCGAGGATCGGGTTCCACCGGTCGGCGAAGTCCTGGTATCCGGCGGCGATCCACTCGTCCGAGGCCGGCGGGAACATCGCGACCGCCTTCCAGATCGACGAGCCCGTGAAGCCGTTGACCGTCTTCACGCCGAGCTTCGCGGCGAACCGGGCCGTGTTCTTCATGTCCTCCGCGGCCCGCTGTCGAACGCCTTCCGGCTCGCCGTCGCCCCACACCCGGGAGGGGAGGATGTCCTTGTGCCGCGCGTCGATCGGGTCGTCGCACACGGCCTGGCCGGTGAGGTGGTTCGAGATCGCCCAGACCTTCAAGCCGTTGCGCTCGAGGATGTCCTTGCGGGACTGCACGTACTCGGCGTCGTCCCACCGGGACACGTCGATGTGGTCGCCCCAGCAGGCGATCTCGAGGCCGTCGAAGCCCCACTCGCCGGCGAGTCGTGCGACCTCCTCGAACGGCAGATCGGCCCACTGGCCCGTGAAGAGGGTGATCGGACGAGGCATCGAAGCTCCTTTGCTTTGTTGTTTCTACAAACCTATCCGGCGATCCGCCCGTGGCAACGGGTCAATCCGCGGTCGTCCCGGCCGCGACCGGCGCCTCGACCCGTACCCAGCCCGAGCCGTTGTCCGAGCTCTCCTCCACGGCGGCCAGCACGCGCTGCACCGAGAGCCCCTCGGCGAACGACGGGTGCGGGTCGGAGCCCTCGGCGATGGCGGTCACCAGGTCGACGACCTGGTGGCTGAACCCGTGCTCGTAGCCGAGCATGTGCCCGGCAGGCCACCACGCGGCGACGTACGGATGCTGCGGCTCGGTGACGAGGATCCGCGTGAAGCCCTGCGTGGCCTCGGGGGCCGTGCGGTCGTAGAACCACAGCGTGTTGAGGTCCTCGAGGTCGAACCGCAGGGCGCCCTTGTCTCCCGACACCTCGATCGACAGGTCGTTCTTGCGACCCGTGGCGAACCGCGTCGCCTCGAACGAGACGAGCGCGCCGGTGGACAGGCGCCCGGTGAAGATCGCGACGTCGTCGACGGTCACGTCGCCGACGCCCGCCGCGGCGGTGCCGGACAGTCCCGAGCCCGAGGCCTGCAGCGGCCGCTGCTTCACGATCGTGTCGAGGACGCCCGAGACGGAGGTGACCTCCACGCCCGTCACGAACTGCGTCATGTCGATGATGTGCGCGCCGATGTCGCCGAGCGCGCCGGAGCCGGCGTGCTCCTTCTGCAGGCGCCACGCGAGGGGCATCGCCGGGTCGACGAGCCAGTCCTGGCGGTAGGCGGCGCGGACCTGCGCGATCCTGCCGACGGCGCCCTGCGCGATGAGGTCGCGCAGGAGGGTCACCGCCGGCACGCGGCGGTACGTGAACCCGACCATCGAACGGATGCCGCGCGCGGCGGCGCGAGCTGCGGCATCGGCCATCGCCTCCGCCTCGGCAACGGTGTTCGCCAGCGGCTTCTCGCACAGCACGTGCTTGCCCGCCTCGAGCGCCGCGATGGCGATCTCGGCGTGCGAGTCACCAGGGGTGACGATGTCGACGATGTCGATGTCGTCACGGGCGATGACCTCGCGCCAGTCCGTCGCCGACTCCTGCCAGCCCCAGCGGGTCGCGGCATCCGCCACCGCCTCGGCGTTGCGCCCGACGACGACGGCCATCTCGACGGCCTGGGGCAGCGAGAACACCCGCGGTGCCTGCCGCCACCCGACCGAGTGGGCGGCGCCCATGAAGCCGTACCCGATCATCGCGACGCGCAGGGCGCCGTCCTGAGCCTGTCGAAGGGTCATGCGAGCACGACCTCGCGCTCGACAGGGACGCGGTTGGTGACGTAGCGGCCGGGGCCACCGTCGACCCCGGGCGCGATCTGCATGTAGAGCAGGCGCATCGTGAGGACGACCTCGACGGTCAGCTTCTCACCGGGCTCGGGGGCGCGACCCAGGTCGATGAGGACCTCGGGCCTGTCGGCGACGAACCACAGGGTCTCGGACTGCTCGGGCAGCTCCTCGATGCGGTACTCGCGCCCGTTGAGCGAGAAGCGCAGCTTGTCGGTGGGGATCTCGACACCATCGACGGATGCCGCGACGCCGTCGACCGCCGAGAGCCAGAGGCTGCGGTACCAGGGCAGCTGCAGCGAGACGGCGACGCCGCTCTCGGTGCGCGTGACGTCCTTGTCGGCGAAGAGGGAATCGTGCGTTGCCATGGTCGTTCCTCAGGCGTAGGTGTCGGTGAAGGTGGCGTGCGGCACCGGCGGGGCGGGCTCGAGCTTCTGCACCGTCTCGGGGCTGTAAGGGTGGTTGGTCGAGGGCACGGGCTCGTCGGCCGGCGGCATGAACACGGGCTTGCCGTCGTCGCCGAAGTACATCAGGTCGAGGTCGAACGCGCCCTGGTTCTTCAGGCCGAAGCTCACCCAGTTCTCCTCGAAGGGAGCGCGGGCGAGCTCGTAGCAGCGGAACTTCCAGAACTTCCACTCGCCGTCCTGCTTGAGGAAGTCGATCGCGTACTTGCACCACACCCAGTGCGCCCAGACCTTCTTGCCGAGCACCTCCTCGGGGGAGTACATGTCGGGGAACGCCTCTGCGACCTTCGGGTCGGTGAGCCCGGACTCGGTGCCGGCCATCATCCACACGCCCTTCGCGGTCTGTCCGTCGGCGGCGACCTCGATCACGGGCGTCGTCGTGGCGTGGAGGATGAGCTTTCCCTCGGGGTGCGGCCGGCCGCGGTGGTAATCGGTGACGCTCTTCCACGTCGTGTACTGCCCCGCGTTGGTGTACCGGGCGCGGATGCCCTCGGTGCCCTCCTTGACCCACAGCGGGATGATCTGCTCGTCCTCGAAGGCGTTGTGCAGGTACATGTAGCGGTTGAACAGGTTCTCGACCTGGCCGCGGTCCTCGGCGCGCTGCGCGAGGGCGCGGGCGGCGAAGACCTCCTCGCGGAGGGCGGCGAGCTCGGCCTGCAGCTCGGTGAGGGATGCGGGGGCGATGGCGGTGTCAGACATTCGCGGTCTCCTTCGACTGCTCGGCGACGGTGTCTTCGATCGCCTTGCGCATGAGCGCGTGCTGCTTCTTCACGAGGTGGATCGGATCGGCCTCGCCGAGATCCTGGAAAGCGTGACCCTCCCACTCGCTGGAGAGATACCCCTGGTACCCGCCCACGACGAACTGCTTGACGATGCGCGGGATGTCCATCGCCGGCTCTTCACCGTCGGCACCGATGTCATAGAACTTCGCGTGCACGTGGAAGATCTGCGGCATGATGTCCAGCCACTCCTCCGGCGGCACGAGGCCGTGCATGTTGAAGGCGAGGCGCGTGAACGGGCCGAAGGTCAGCGGGTCGACGCCCTGGCTGACGAGGTAGTCCTCGAACTTCTGGTTGCGCACGTGCATGGGAGTCGGCTCGTGCCAGATCTCGTCCATGACCGCGAAGTGCTTCTCGTCCATGCCCATCTTCCCCAGCTGCGCGAGCAGCGTCGGCGAAAGGCTGTGCATCGTCGAGGAGAAGTCGGCGGTGAAGCCGAGGCGCTCGGACTGCAGCTCGTCGTACATCTCGCGCATCTGCAGCACCTGGGGATTGTTCGGCCCCGACGGCGCGTGGATCTCGTAGCCGAGGTACTGGTCGTACTTCTCGGCGAGCGGAAGGAGGCTGCGCAGCAGCTCCTTGCCGTGCGAGCGGATGACGACCCTCTTGAAGCCCAGCGTGTTCGCCGTCTTCAGCTGCCGGGCGAGGAAGTCGTGCTCCTCGTCCGGCGTCATGTCGCGGTCCTTGCGGCGGCCCATGTCGAGGTTCGTGCCCACTGCGCTCGCCTCGAGCCCGTACTTCTCGAGGGAGTCGAACCAGAGCTTCACGAACTCCTGGTCGACGTCGGGGTACGTGCGCAGCAGCTGTGCGATGTTGAACTCGACGCCCGGGCCGATCCCCTCCTCGGCGACGGCGGCGATGAGCGTCTCGGGCGTGTACAGGCCCGCGGCGAACTCGCTCGTCATCGAGTAGAGGGTGGTTCCGAGCTTGATGCCGGTGCCGGCGATGCCGTCGGCGCCGCCCTGAGCCTGTCGAAGGGTCATGCGGATGCTCCTTGCGTGGTGGGAAGCCAGGCGGCGAGCTGAGCGCGCGCCTCGACGAGATCGGTGGTCATGCGCGATCCGGCGTCGGCGGCGGCGGAGCGCTGCACCGCCTGCTCGTCGCGGATGATGTCGAACGGGCTCTGCCAGTGGTTCCAGTGCCAGCCCTCGTACTCGCTGGAGATCGCGCCGTTGTAGCCGTTCTCCACGAGCAGGCGGATGAGGTCGCGCACCGGGACCGACGGCTCCTCGTGCTGGTCGTCGATGCCGAAGAACTTGCCGTGGACGTGCTTGATCCACGGGAAGATCTCGAGCCAGTCGTCCACGCGGGCGGGGCCGAACAAGCCGGTCGCGTTGATGCCCATGTCGATTCCCAGGTCGGGGCGACCGTGCTGCGCGGCGAGGCCGATGAAGCGGCCGAAGCGCTGACCGTGCTCGGCCTGGTCGGCGGGCGGACCCTGCCGGTAGAACTCGTCCCACAGCCCGGTGACCTCTGCCAGCAGCTCCTCCGACGCGCCGCGACGGCGGTAGGCCTCGATGAGCGAGGGGGCGAAGCCCGAGACGGTGGCGCCCCAGTCCATCGTGAAGCCGAGGAAGGGCGACCCGACCTTCTCGTAGCGGTCGCGCAGCGCGAGGATGCGCGGGTGCGAGGCGTACTGGTCGGCGTGGACCTCGAGCGCGAGCGTCACGCCGTACTCCTCGGCGATGGGGGCGAGCGCCTCCATCGAGTCGGGCGTGATGGAGATCTGCACGCGGGCGATCGGGAAGCCGAGCTTCGCCGCCGCCGCGATCTGCCTGCGCATGTACTCCAGCAGCTCGTCCTGCGTGAGCAGGCGGTCGCGGTGGATGCCGATGTCGGCGTTGACGGCCAGCGAAGTGGTGACGAGGCCGGTCTCGTCGACGAGGTCGCGGAACCAGCCGGCGAACCGGTCGTCGATCTCGGGGAATCCGCGGAAGCTGGAGAAGCCGATGATCTCCAGGCCCGGGCCGTAGCCGTCGGCGGCGACCTTGCGCACGAGGCCCTCGAGGTCGTACTCGCGGCCGTGGAAGGCGCGCGTGAAGCTGTAGAGCGTGACGCCCTGGATCGGGGTTCCCAGTTCCGGCTTTGCCTCAGCCTGTCGAAGGGTCATGCCGCCACCGCCTTCCGTGCGGACATCGTCTTGATGTCCTTCTCCTCGATGTGGAGCACTTCGTCCGCGCCGATGACGATGTACGGGATGTACAGCACGAGCTCGACGGCGACGGTGTGCTCCCCGTCCTCGTCCACTGCGAGGTCGCCCGAGAGCACGGCCGAGTCGGTGGGGAACCACCACTCCTCGGTGTTCGGTGCGAGCTCGGCGAAGGTGAACGTGCGGCCGTTCATCTCCCAGCGCAGCGACTCGGCGGGCGCCTCGACGCCGTCGACGGACAGCTTCGCGCCGGCGATGCACGAAGCGGGCAACGCGCGGTACCAAGGGAGCCGCACCTCGACCGCGGCACGCGTGCCGTCGGTCGTGAGCGTGCCCTGCTCGATGATGCGATCGGGGATCACGAGATAGCTCCTGACTACTTTGTCTATGTTTCTACACTCTAATGTCTGAATTAGACAGAAGCAAGATCGTCGACGATCTTGCGCGCGCCGCGCACGGCGAGGGCGACCGAGGTGAGGGTGGGGTTGCACGCTGTGGCCGTCGGGATGACGCCGTTGCCGGCGACGAAGAGGCCGGAAACGTCCCACACCTCGCTGTCGATATCGCATACGGTCGTGCCGTCGTCCGCCTCGCCCATCCGCGTGGTCCCCTGGTAGTGCAGCGACGACCCGAGCGGAAGCGTGAAGGGCCGGGAGTCCAGCGGGTCGCCGATCGCCTCGCCCAGTCGCACGATCTCTGCGCGCGCTCGCTCGATGACCTCGTGGTCGCGGTCGGTCAGCGTGTAGTGGATTCGAGGCGCTGGCAGCCCGTAGGAATCCCGCGCGACGTCGTCGAACTCGATCCGGTCGTCGGCCTGCAGATCCTTCGCGCAGAAGAGCCCCAGTCCGACGATCGAACCGGGGACGACCGGGTCGTCTTCGGCGAGAGGGATGGGCGAGGCATCCAGCTGCATGACCTGTCCGTGGAACGGGACATCGTCGGTGAACGGCACCCAGCTCACCCCGCTGTACTCGGCCAGACCCGTCGTCGGAGCATCAGCGCCGAGGGTCTGGACGTCGCGCAGGCGGGCGGCGAACACGACCTGTGCCTGGTCGTTGAGATAGCGCCCGAGAGCGGCGGGACGGATGCCCGAGGCCCACAGCAGCTGCGGGGTGCGCAGCGCGTCAGCGGCGACGACCACGAACCGGGCGGCCACCTCGTGCGTCTCGTCCGAGCGGAGGGCGCGCACCCGCACGCCTGCCGCGTGGCCGTCGCGTACGAGCACGGCGGTGACGAGCGATTCGTCGAAGAGCGTGAAGCCCGGGTTCCTGCGCGTGACGTCGCCCAGCACGACATCCGACCCCGACCAGACCAGGCGGCCGTCCTCGCGCCGGTGCGCGGCCAGCGGCATCCGCTGCACCTTCGTCTCGTCCGCTCGCCCCTCGTCAACGGCCCTCGCGAGACGCTCGCGGACGATCTCGCCGAAAGGCGCCGCGTCGAACGCGTTGGTGGTGACGCCCAGCAGGCGCTCGCCCTCCGCGAGGAGCTCGTCGAAATCGGGGAGGAACTCGATCCGCTCGCTGCCGCCCGGACGCGGACAGGCCCCCGTCCAGTGGGCGGACATGCCTCCCACATTGCTCGACATGGCCACCACCGGAAGCCCGTCCTCGCCGGGGAACTGGTATCCGTCCTCGAGGAGGAACGTCCCAGGACGCGCCGCGCGCACGCCGGCCTTGGCGGCACCGGGGTTCGCGACCTTCGCACCGCGCTCCCCCGGGCCTTCGGAAGCGGCCTGCGCACGAGCACGCGCCTCGGGGTCGGCGATGTTCTTGACATGCGCGCCCGGCGGGTCCGAGATCGTGGGACCGACCTCGAACATGGCGATCGTCGTTCCCGGCGCCTGCTCACTGAGGATGCGCGCGTAGGCGGCTCCCGTCGGACCCGACCCGACGATGACGACGTCGACGTCTTGGGGGTATCGGGTCATGCCGACGCCGCCAGCTCGCGGATGAGGGCGACGGATGCCTCCGACTCCTGCGTCGGGTAGTACTCCAGGCCGATCGGACCGTCGTAGCCCGACGAGCGCAGCAGACCGAGGCGCTGCGCCCAGTCCAGCTCCCCGGAGCCGGGCTCACCGCGACCCGGCGCGTCGGCGAGCTGGACGTACCTGATGAGCTCGCCCGCGTTGGCGAGCTCGGCCGCCATGTCCTCGCCCTCGACGGCGGAGTGGTAGATGTCGTAGAGCACGCCGAAGAAGGGCGAGTCCACGCCGCGTGCCACGTACACGGCCTCGGCCGTGCGGTCCAGGAGCGAGCCGGGATGGTCGACGCGGACGTTGACCGGCTCGAGCACGAGCGTGATCCCCGATCCGTCGATCTGTGCGATCGCCTTCTGGTAGATCTCGATGAGCTTGTCGAGCTGCACCTGGCGCTTCCAGCCGCCGAAGCCGGTTCCGCTGCCGACGACGATCCGCGGGCACCCGAGATCCTGGGCGATGGCGACGCCCTCGTCGAGCTTGCGGTAGAACTCCGAGTGGTCCCACGGTGGGATCATGAACTGCGTGCGCGGCTCCGAGAGCTGTGCGGTGAGCTGCGTGCCGGTCTCTTCGAGGGCGGCCTTCAGCGCGGGGAGGTCCTTGGGCTGCGATGGCGCATCGGCGCCGGTCGGTCCCCACATCTCGACGGCGGTGAAGCCCGCCGCGGCGGCGGCGCGCACGCGGTCGTGGTAGTCGCCGGCCTCGGTGAAGAGCAGCTCAATGTTGGGTGCGAGTCGATACATGACGTCTCCGGTCGGTGTTTCGGATGAGTGGGCGACGTGCGTGGCCTCTCGGCCGTCCGCTCGACGATCCGGCCGCCCCCGAATCGGTGCCGCGACGTCAGCCCTTCAGGCCGCCGGCGAAGCCCTGGATGAACTTCTTCTGCGCGAACATGTAGAACAGCAGGATCGGGATCATCGAGATGAGCACGACGGCGAAGATCTTGTTCCACGCCGAGACGAGTCCGCCGACGTAGGTGTACATCGCGACGGGCAGCGTCTGCGTGGTCGATCCGCCGAGGAAGATCAGCGAGTTGAAGAAGTCGTTCCAGACGATCAGCCCTGCCAGGATCGCCACCGTGCCGGTGGCCGGCGCCATGAGCGGCAGCACGACGCGGAAGAACGCCTGCGTCGGGGACGCGCCGTCGATGACGGCCGCCTCCTCGTACTCGGTGGTGAGCCCGCGGAAGAAGCTCGCGTAGAGGAAGACCGACAGCGGCAGCAGGATGCCGATCCACAGCAGGATCATGCCGATCGCGTTGCCCGTGAGGCCGACCGACCGCGCCCCGATGTACAGCGGCACGGTGCCCAGCTGCGCGGGCAGGATGATGGCGATGAGGACGAGGTAGAACGTGAGGTTCGTCCATGCGCGCGTCCGGCGCGTGATGACGTACGCGGCGACCGACCCGAACAGGACGAGCCCCGCGATGGCCCCGCCGGTGATGATGACGCTGTTGAGCATGCTCATCGGGATGCTGTTGCGGCCCCCCGTGGTGAGCACCTCGACGAAGGCACTGAAGTCCAGCGACGACGGCGGCGCCATCGCGCTCGTCGTGAGCGCCTCCTCGTCGGTCTTGAACGCGGTGGCGATCAGGAAGTAGAAGGGCAGCAGCCCGAGGAGGGTGACGACCCAGATGGCGACCTCGCGGGCCGCGGTGAGCTTGGTGTAGCGGAACATGTCAGGCGGCCCTTCCGACGGCGTCGCGGTCGCGGGTGGCGTACTGCTGGAGGATGGCGAAGACGAGGATGATGAGCGTCAGCACGAGGGCGAGCGCCGAGCCGAAGCCGAACTGGCCGAGCGAGAAGGCCTGCTTGTAGACCTGCGTCGCGAGCGTCTCGGTGGCGCCGGCCGGGCCGCCGCCGGTGAGGGCGAAGATCTGGTCGAAGATGCGCAGGCCCTGGATGATGCCGAGCGTGGTGGCGATGGCGATGGACGGGCGGATCGCGGGCACCGTGACGTGCCGGAACCGCTGCCAGATGTTGGCCCCGTCGAGGGCGGCCGCCTCCTCGATCTCGACCGGCACCGAGGCGAGGCCGGCGAGGTAGATGACCATGACGAAGCCGGTCTGCTGCCACACGACCGTCAGCAGGATCGCCCAGATGGACCAGGTGGGGTCTGCCAGCCACACCTTCTGCCACGACTCCAGGCCGATCGCCGCCAGGAAGCCGTTGAGCGGTCCGTTGAACTGGAAGATGAACTTCCAGATGTAGGCCACCGCCAGCGGGCTGAGCACCACCGGGAGGAAGAGGAGCGTCCGCAGGACGTACCGCGTCTTGAGGGTGCGGTTGATCGCGAGGGCGAACCCGAGCCCGAGGATGTTCGTCAGGATGACCGAGCCGAACGCCAGGAACAGCGTGTTGAGCACGGCGCCGACCATCAGCGGGTCGTTGAAGATGCGCACGAAGTTGTCGAGGCCGATGAACTCCCAGTCGCCCAGGCCCGTCCAGTTCGTGAAGGCGAAGAAGCCGCCGGTGAGGGTGGCGACGTAGTGCACCGCGATGACGAGGATGATCGCGGGCAGCGCCCACCACCAGTGCCCGTAGCTGATCAGCGGCTTGCGGCCGCGCGGGCGAGGGGTGCGGCGTGCATCGGGAGGCACCGTGAGGGTGCGAGTGGCATCGCGCTCAATCGTCACTGTCATCTGCTCTCTGACCTCGTCGTCACGCGCCGCGACTTCGGCGGCGCTGATGCCACCCTCACACACTTGCGTCGAAAGCACACATTAGTTTTAGCGATATCGGATATAAGTGGCGCAGGCGGCTCCGCGCAGCGGGCGGCGGAGAGGATGAGGGCATGCCCGCGACGCCGTCGATGCCGACTCCCTCGGACCTGTGGCGGGACTTCGTCGACCCGCCCGATGCGGCACGGCCGCGGGCATGGTGGCACTGGATGGACGGCAACGTCGACCCGGACGGCATCGTCCGCGATCTCACGTGGCTCCACGCCGTCGGCGTGCGCGGCGTCCAGCTGTTCGACGGCGGCATGGGGGTTCCGCTGGTCGTGCCGGAGCCGGTCCGCCCGGGGTCGGCCGCGTGGCACGAGGCGATCGACACCGCGGTGCGCACGTCGGCGGAGCTCGGGCTCGAGCTCGCCGTGGCGACCTCGGCGGGCTGGAGTGCGAGCGGCGGTCCGTGGGTGGATCCGGCGGATGCCATGAAGAAGCCGGTGTGGTCGGAGGCGGTCGTCGACGGCGGTGGCCGGCGCACCGTCGTGCTGCCGCCGCTTCCCGACGCGGCTGGGCTCTTCCAGGACGCCCCCCGCTGGGGGGCCGCTCGGCGGGAGCCCTGGGCGACCGACTGGCGCGTGCTCGCGTTCCCGGCCGAGGCCGCCCACGATGTGCTGCGTCCGGACCGCGTCCGCGCGTCGGCCTCGGCGGAGGACGTCGCCTGCCTCACCGACGGATCGTTCGAGACGGCGCTCGCCCTCCCCCGCGACCCGGACGCCTGGTCGTCCGCCTGGCTCGAGCTGGAGTTCGACGACCCGGTGACCGTGCGCTCGGTGACCGTCGGCCTGCCGGGCCCCCGCGGCTTCGGCGCGGCGCCGCCGCCGGAGGCGGTGCTCGAGGCCGGCGACGACGGCACGGGCTTCCGGCCGGTCGCCACGCTGGCGGCGACCACGTCGCCTGCCCGCACGGCGGCGTTCGCGCCCGTGACAGCGCGGCGGTTCCGGCTCGTCCTCTCCGGCGCGAGCGCGGCCGAGGCCCTCCCGCCCGTCGCGGACGGGGTGCGGGTCCCGCCGGTGCTGCGCCGCAGCGACGCGTTCCTCGTGTCCGAGTTCGCGCTGCGCGCCGGTGGCCGCATCCACCACGCCGAGGCGAAGGCGGGCTTCGCCGTCGTGCCGGACTACTACGCCGTCGACACGGACGCACGGGCGGACGCCGCCGCGGTGCGCGTCGCGGACGTGCACGACCTCACCGGGCTCGTCGACGGTGGGCGGCTGGAGTGGGATGCTCCGCCCGGGCGGTGGCGCATCCTCCGGCTGGGCGCCTCCCTCACCGGCCAGACCAACGGGCCGGCGCTGCCGGATGCGACGGGGCTCGAGGTCGACAAGCTCGACGGCGCGCGGGTCGCGGCCTATCTGCAGCGCCACCTCGCCGAGTTCGAGGCGGAGGGGTTCGACGCCCTGTTGAGCGACAGTATCGAGGCCGGCAGCCAGAACTGGACGGACGGCATCGCGGAGCGGTTCTGCGAGCTGCGGGGCTACGATCCGACCCCGTGGCTGCCGACGCTCGCGGGTTATCTGGTGGGCGGGGCGGGGGCATCCGATCGCTTCCTGTACGACTATCGCCGCACGCTCGCCGAGCTCCTCGCCACCGAGTACTACGGCACGCTCGCATCGGAAGCCGGCCGCCGGGGCATGACCCACTACGCCGAGGCGCTCGAGGACGGCCGCCCCCAGCTCGGGGACGACCTCGCCATGCGCTCACACGCCGATGTGCCGATGGGCGCCATGTGGACGTTCGATCCCGGGTCCGGGCCGCGGCCGACCTACGTGGCCGATCTCAAGGGCGCGGCATCCGTCGCCCATGTCCACGGCAGGAGCTGGACCGGTGCCGAGGCGTTCACCAGCTTCGACCGGCCGTGGGCGTCGTCGCCCCGCAGCCTCAAGCACGTCGCCGACCTCCAGCTCGCGCTGGGCGTCACCCGGTTCTGCATCCACACCTCGCCGCACCAGCCGCTCGCCGCTCCGCCGCCGGGCGTCGCGCTGGCCCCGTTCCTCGGGCAGGCCTTCACCGCGACCGAGACGTGGGCCGGCATGGCGCGGCCCTGGGTCGACTACCTGGCGCGCTGCTCGGCGGTGCTCTCGGCCGGCGAGCCCGCGGTGGACGTCGCCGTGTTCGTCGGCGAGGAGGCCCCGGTCACCGCCCTGTTCGACGACGGGGTCGACACCGCCGTGCCGGACGGGTTCGACTTCGACTACGTCGGCCCGGACGGCCTGGCGCTCCTGCGGGTGGACCCCGACGGCGGCCTGCGCTCGCGGGGCGCGCGGTATCGGCTGCTGTTCCTGGGCGGCTCCAGCCGGCGACTCACCGTGGCGACGCTGCGTCGCCTGGAGCGCCTCCTCGACGCCGGCGCGACGATCGTGGGCCTTCCCCCGGAGTCCTCGCCCTCGCTCGGCGACGACGACGTCGAGTTCCGGCGCCTCCGCGAGGGGATCTGGGCACCCGACCGTGACACCGGGCGGGTGGTCGCCACGTCGGACCTCGCCCGGGCGCTTGCGCTGCTCGGCCTGCGCTCCGCCTTCGAGATCGCCGGTGCCCCGGTGCGCGCCATCGCCCGCATCGTCGACGGTCGGCGGGTCACGTTCCTGGCCAACCCGACAGCGGAGGACGTCCGGGTCCGGATCTCCGTGCCCGAGCAGGTCGGCGCGCTCAGCATCTGGGATCCGGTCCAGCTGCGGGCGGATCCGCTGCACGGCGTGCGCACCGACGACCGCACGGTGGCCGAGATCGCCCTGCCGGCGTTCGGGTCGGTGTTCGTGGTGCCCGGCGCGGCGGCCGAGGGCGCGGCATCCGTCCACAGCGTCCCGCTCGGGGGCGCACCGTGGTCACTCACGTTCCCCGGCCGGCCGGAGATCGTCCTGCCGGCGGGACCGGCGCTGTGGACGCAGCTCGACGCCGACGCGCGCGCCTTCTCAGGCACGGCGGTCTATCGTGCCGAGTTCGAGGTGGCCGAGCCGCACGCAGGGGCCCGCGTCTGGATCGACCTCGGCCGCGTCCACGACATCGCGCGGGTGGTCGTCAACGGCGTCGACTGCGGGGTCGCATGGACGGCGCCCTTCCGGGTCGACGCCACACCGGCGGTGCGCGAGGGCGCGAACACGATCGAGGTCGAGGTGGCGACCCCGTGGCGCAACCGTCTCATCGCCGAAGCCCGCCGGCCCTCCGCCCAGATCTTCGCCCCGATGACGGCCGTGTTCGAGCCCACGGCCGAGCCGCTTCCCGCGGGGCTGGAAGGTCCCGTCCGCCTGGTGACCGAGAATCCGGCCTGACCGGCGGGAATGTGCGGATCAGCGGGGCTATTGCACCGCATAAGCAATACTAATGTCGAAAACTGGCCAATGTGTGTCAGAGTGAGGGCGCGGCCAGGTGCCGAGCCAGCAGCCCGAGCTGGCGACAACGAAGTCACGAAAGGGTCGAAATGCCACAGCACACAGCTTCCCGGCTCCGCTGGCCGCTCCTCGCGGCCCCGATCGCGGGAGTCCTCATCCTCGCCGGCTGCGCCGGCAGCGGCGCCGACGACGGCGGCGACAGCAACGACGGCGGAGGCGATGCCACCGACGTCGGCTTCTCGCTCATGGTCGCCCAGGCCAACGATCAGGACGACTACTACGCGAAGATGGCGGAGAAGTACACCGAGGAGACCGGGGTCGAGATCGAGATGATCCCCTACCCCTCCGACGCGTACAACACGCAGGTCACCACGCAGCTGCAGGCCGGCAACGCCGCCGACATGATGGTGCTCGCCCCCGGCACGGGGCAGGCGATCTCGGTCGTCACGCTCGCCGAGGCGGGCTTCCTCGAGCCGCTCAACGACGCCTCGGCCGGGGTCATCCCCGAGGGGACGCAGTCGCTCTACGAGGTCGACGGCGAGATCTACGGTCAGCCGACGGCCCTTGCGCCCGTCGGGCTCATCTACAACGGCGCGGGTGGCGAAGAGGTCGGCATCGAGGCATACCCCGAGACCTTCGACGAGCTGCTCGATGCCTGCGCCACCGCGCGCGAGGGCGGCAAGACGTTCACCGTGCTCGCCGGCGGCGTGCCCTTCAACACCGGCCTGTTCTCGATGCTCGTCTCGGCGACGCGCGTCTACGCGGCCGACCCCGATTGGAACGAGCAGCGCGCCGCAGGCGACGTGACGTTCGTCGGCAGCGGCTGGGAGGACGTGCTCAACGACGTCATCACGCTCAACGACAGCGGCTGCTTCCAGGACGGCGTCGCGGGCGGCACGTTCGACAGCATCACGCAGGGCATCGGCGGCCAGACGTCCCTCACGGCGGCCGTCCCCGGCTCAGCGGCGATCTCGATCGGCGCCGGAACGGGCCTCGACCTCACGGTGCAGGCGTTCCCGCCGGCCGACGGCCAGGACGCGTACACGCTCGCCTCGGCGAACTACGCCTGGGCCGTCAACGCGGCCGCTGAGGACGACGTCAAGGCGTCCGCGCAGTCGTTCCTGGACTGGCTCGCTGAGCCCGCCCAGCTCGAGGAGTTCGCCGACCTGTCGGGCTTCGTGCCGATCTCGGGTGCGAACGCGGGCAACGTGAACCCGGTCTACGAGCCCATCGGCGACCTGCTGGAGTCCGGCTCCTTCGCGGGCCTGCCCAACGCGACCTGGCCCAACCCGACCGTCTACGACACCCTCGGCACCGGCGTGCAGGGCCTCCTGACCGGCCAGAAGACGGTCGACCAGGTGCTCGAGGAGATGGACGCGGCCTGGGACAGCTGAGTCGGCACCACTGAACCGGACATGCCGCCCGGGGCCTCGGCCCCGGGCGGCATGCCTTTCTCGAGAACCGGCTGGGAGGCCGCGATGGAACGAAGCGCACGCGTGAGCAGCCTGCTCGCCGAGATGACCGACGCCGAGAAGCTCGGCCAGCTGCAGATCGTCTTCCGCCCGAAGCACGAAGATGCCGCGCAGCTCGTGCGCGAAGGCCTCGGCTCCGTCTTCTGGCCGCCGTCGGCGACGGCGACGAACGCGCTGCAGCGCGTGGCCGTGGAGGAGACCCGCCTCGGTATCCCGCTTCTCGTCGGGCTCGACGTCATCCACGGGCAGCGCACCATCGCGCCGGTGCCCCTCGCGCAAGCGGCGAGCTTCGACCCCGCACTGGTTCGGGACCTCGCCGCCCTCGCGGCCGCGGAGGCCCGGTCGGGCGGAGTGACCTGGACGTTCTCGCCGATGGCCGACATCTCGCGGGACCCGCGGTGGGGACGGGTGGTCGAGGGCTTCGGCGAAGACGTGCACCTCGCCGTGACGATGACGCGCGCCATGGTGCGCGGCTACCAGGGGGACGACCTCTCGTCCCCGACCGCGATCGCCGCGACGGCCAAGCACTTCGTGGCCTATGGCGCCCCCGAGGGTGGCCGCGACTATGCGGGCGTGGACGCCTCGGACCACCAGCTGCGCAACGTCTGGCTCGAGCCCTTCCGCGCTGCGGTCGGCGAGGGTGTCGCGACCGTGATGGCTGCCTTCAACACGGTGGCCGGCATCCCGATGCACGCGAACCGGCGCCTGCTGACGGGTGTGCTGAAGGATGAATGGGACTTCCCGGGCGTGGTCGTCGGTGACGCCGAGGGCGTGCGAAACCTCGTCGCTCATCGGGTCGCCGAAACGGTCGAAGAGGCCGTGGTCCTCGCCTTCCGCGCGGGCCTCGACATCGAGATGGGCGGCGCGCCCGCCGATCTCGACCCGAGCGCGCTGTCGGCGCTCGACCCCGCGCGGCTCGACGACGCGGTGACCCGTGTGCTGACCCTGAAGGAGCGGCTCGGGCTCTTCGAGAGGCCCTACGTCGACGAAGATGCCGAGATCACCGAGCCCACCGAGGCGTCGCGCGCTCTCGTCCGACGCGCGGCCGCCCGCGCGTCGGTGCTGCTGAAGAACGACGGCACCCTCCCGCTGCGATCGCCGCGACGCGTGCTGCTCGCCGGCCCGTACGCCGAGTCGACCGACCACCTCGGCGCGTGGACGCAGTACTTCGGCGCCCGCGCGGGAAGCATCGCCGACGAGCTCGGCACGCGTCGGCCCGAGGTCGAGCTCGAGGTCGTGCCCGGGGTCGAGTTCCTCGCAGGCACCGACTCCGGCATCTCCGCCGTGGTCGACGCGGCGTCACGGGCCGACCTGGTGATCCTCTGCGTCGGCGAGCCCAGCGCGCTCTCGGGCGAGGCGGCCTCCCGGAGCGACATCCGACTCCCCGGGCGTCAGGAGGACCTGATCCGCGCGGTCGCCGGCTGCGGCATCCCGTTCATCGTGGTCCTCGAAGCCGGCCGCCCGCTCGTCGTGAGCGACTGGATCGATCTCGCACCGAGTGTGCTGGTGGCGTGGCACGGAGGCACGGAGGCCCCCGCCGCGATCGTGGACGTGCTCCTCGGGAACGAGGACCCCGCGGGGCGCCTCCCGATGTCGTGGCCGCGCTCGGTCGGCCAGATCCCGATCCACTACCCGCACGAGCACACGGGGCGTCCCGCGTCGACCGGGGGCAGGCTCACGGCGGAGGAGACCGATGTCGGCCTCCACGGACCCGACAACGTCGAGGACAAGTTCACCTCGAAGTACCTCGACCTCGAGCTCGGCCCGCAGTTCTCGTTCGGTCACGGCTCGGGCTACGCGACCTTCGCGCACGGCACCCCGCGCCTGTCACGGACCGAAGCGCCCGGGAGCGCGATCGACGAGCCGGTCGTGCTGGAGCTCGACGTGACGAACACCTCCGACAGGCCGGGCGACGAGGTGGTGCAGGTGTACGTCGAAGACGTCGTGGCCAGCGTCGCCCCGCCCGTCCGCCGGCTCGTCGCGTTCGAGCGCCGCACCATCGGCGCCGGTGAGACGGTCGTCTCCAGGTTCGAGATCGGCCGCGAGCAGCTCGGCTTCTGGACGACGGATGCCGCGACCCCGGCCTTCGTCGTCGAGCCCGGCCTCTTCCGGCTCCACGTCGGCGCGACGCTCGCGTCGACGCAGGCCGTCGAGCTGCGCGTCAGCTGAGCGGGCGGTACCGGAACTCGCGGAACCGGACCGATCCTTCCCCGGCCGCGTAGAGCGCCGGCCGGAGGCTCAGGAGGTCGGCCATGGTGTTCGCGTGGTAGCCGGACGTCTCGTACCGGATCGCGTGGCGCGTCCAGTCCCCGCCGGGCTCGCGGTACCAGCCGGTGACGATGTGCGTGTCGTTGCGGAGCCTCAGCTGCAGGCGGCGTACGGCCGGCGCGGGCTCCCGCCAGTGCGTGACGTGCCCGCCGGCGTAGCTGCGCATGCGCTCGCCGTCGATGCCCATGCCGCAGAAGAGCCGGTCGTTGAAGTAGAGGAGGATGCCGCCCTCGACATCGCCGCCGATGAGTTCCACCTCGACCTCGACTTCGTAGGAGTGGTCGCCGGTGAGGACGGCGAGCGGTGACGTGTCACCGGGGTTCGTGCCCCTTCCGGCGAGCACGAGGCCGTCGTCGAGAGTGAGCCGGGACGCCTCGCCGGGCGACGGTGCATGAAACGCCCAGCGCTCGCCGAGCCGCAGTGTCGAGAAGTCGTCTGCGAACGCGACCGGGGCGCGCTGTGCCGCGGCGCCGGCCGGTGCGGTGAGGTCTCCGCCGATGTCTTCGAGCACGCCGACGGGCCAGCCGTCCGCAGTCCAGGCGATCGGCTCGAGCAGGATCTGCCGTCCGAGCGTGCGGTACCCGTTCTCGTAGCCGTGCGAGACCATCCACCAGTCCTCGCTCGCGGGACCGGGCAGGATCGTCGCGTGCCCGCGCGACCACCAGGCCTGCGCGGCATCCGTCGTCCTCGCCACGGGATTGTGCGGGCTGTTCTCCCACGGTCCGTGGACCGACCGCGACCGCGCGACGATGACCATATGCCCCGTCGGCGGGCCACCGGTGCCGCCGACAGCGCTGACCAGGTAGAACCACTCGCCGCGCCGGAACAGCTTCGGTCCCTCGAGCGCGTACGCCTCGGTGATCCATTCGTCGGGGTAGCGCCAGCCGTCGTACACCTGCTCGAGCTCGCCGACGGTCGCGAGCCCGTCATCGGTGAGCGCGATGCGACGGATGCCGTTCACGAAGAGGTACCGCGTGCCGTCCTCGCCGACGACGTGCCCGGGATCGATCGCCCACCGGACTCCGAGATCGATCGGCTCCGACCACGGCCCCTCCATCGAGTCGGCGTGGATCACGAAGATCGATGGGGCTGTGAGCGTCGACCACGGCGCGGGGATGAACGGGATGTAGATGAAGAAGCGCCCGTCGTGAACGGCGATGTCGACCGCGAACGTGCTGCCCAGCGGCTCGGGCAGCGCGGCACACTCGTACGTCCAGTTCACCAGGTCGCGCGATCGGTAGAGCAGCAGGCCCGGGGCGGACTCGAACGACGAGTAGGTCATCCAGTATTCGTCGCCGATCTTGATGACGGCGGGATCCGGCCGGTCTCCACCCAGGACGGGGTTGCGGAAGGTCGCCGCGTCATCCCTCACGCTCGGGGCCCCGCCTCGATACGCAGCAGAGTGATCCGCGCGGCGCCGACGCGATCCACCGGCACGACCTGGAGCCGCTCGTCGCCGTTGAGCACGCGGCCGGCGACGACGGCGCCGGCGTCCATGAGCAGCTCGACGACCGCGTCGACCTCGACCGATCCGTGCGCCGCGGCGAAGTCGAGCTTCACGCCCTGTCCGACCACGACGATGTCATCTTCGGACTCGGCGAAGACCAGCGCGAACGGGCGTCGTTCGCCGGGCGTCGGCACCGGTTCACCCGGCAGCGTCTCGTCCGGGACCGGAAGCGGCCCCGCGGGCAGCTGCACACCCACGTCGAGCAGGAAGTCGCGCACGATGTCGTTCAGCCCGCGCGCGCTCACGGTGAGATCCCCGACGGATGCCTCGGCCGGCGGGGCCCCGGGCTCCACCACCACGGCGCCGATGCGCTGCCGTCGCTGGGCCTCGGCGATCGTCGTCTCGAAGGCGCTCAGGTACGCGAGCACCGCCGCGACCTGACCTTCGGGGTTCGCCCCGTCGATGCCGAAGGCCGACCAGCCGACTGCTCCGTAGCCGCCGACGGCGCGCACGAGCTCTCCCGCGCGCAGCCTGCTCTCGGGCACGAAGAGCGGCTGGTCTCCCGTCGCGTAGGCACGCATCGCGGAGTCGGCGTCGTCGACGTAGATGTCGGGGCCGACCAGCGACAGGGCCGGCGCGGCCGCTCGCCACACGTCGATCACGCGGCTGGACGGTCCGCCGCTCGGCCACTGTCCCGGCTCGTCCTGCCCGGGCTGGGGGCCCAGCCACGCGTTGGCGTACATCGGGATGCGCTTGCGGGCCCGCCCGCGCTCGGCGAGATGCTGCACGTACGAGGCGATCGACCAGGCCATAAAGATCTCGTCGGCGCCCGAGTCGTCCCCGAACACCTCGCGCCATGACCCGGCCTCGCGCCGGCCACCGGCGTCCCACCGCTCACGCAGCAGGGACGAGGGGTCCGATCGGCGCGCGGCGGCGATGAGCGCGGACGGCACGTCGCGACGCCAGGCCGCCTCGGCGAGGTCGCTACGGTCGCGGCTGTCGCGGAGGAGTCCCGACTCGTTCTCGACCTGGATCATCGCGACGACATCGCCGGGGTCGACGTCGGCGACGTGCGCGACGAACGCCTCGAACGCCGCCGCATCCGCGTCGAGAAGGTTCTCGCTGAAGACCGAAAGCACCGGGGTGGGCATCACCCCGGAATAGTGGAAGGCGCTCCCCCGGGTCTTGGGGTGGACGACGGCTCGGGGGAACCTGCTCTGGTCGGATCTCACCCACCGCGGCGCGTACGTCGAGGCGGCGTTCTTGAAGGCGCCGAACCAGAGGAGCACGAGGCGGAGCCCGAGACCCCGGGCCTCTTCGATCATCGCGTCGACGAGCGCGAAGTCGAACGCGCCCTCTTGCGGCTCGGTCAGCGCCCAGCTCACCGGTGCCAGCACGGTGTTCGCATTCAGGTCCCGAGCCTGCGCGAAGGACCGGCGGATGGAGTCCGTCGACGAGCTCGACGAGTTGTGCACCTGGCCGCCGAGCAGCAGACGCAGCTCGCCGTTCTCGCGCAGCCGGAGATCCTCGCCGAACGACCACGCGGAGCCGCGGGACGCGCCGCTCATGTCGGTGTCAGACACGCGCGGCCTCCACGGCGTGCATCGAGCGCCGGATGAGGTCGTGCTGCCGGCGCACGAGCAGAAGCGGGTCGACCTCGCCGAGCTCGGCGAACGCGTGCCCCTCCCACTCGCTCGACCAGTAGCCGCGGTAGCCGCCCTCGACGAACACGCGCACGAGCTCGGGGTAGTCGATCGCGGGCTCCTGCCCGTCCTCGTCGATGTCGTAGAACTTCGCGTGCACGTGCAGGATCTGCGGCATGATGTCGGCCCACTCCCGCGGGTCGACGTGGCCGTGCATGTTGAACGCGAGGTGCGCGAACGAGCCGAGGCGGCCGGGATCGAAGTCGCGGCTCTGGAGATACGCGATGAACTCCTGCTGCCGGTCACGCATCGAGGCATCCGTCCCCCAGATCTGCTGCAGACGCTCGACGGCTTCGTCGTCGAGCCCCGCTCGGCGCACCGCACGCAGGAGGGTGGGCGACATCGCGTGCATCGTCGAGGAGAAGTCGGCGACGAAGCCCAGGAGCGGCGAGTCGAGGTCGGCGTACACGTCGCGGACCTTCATGATCTCGGGCGAGTTGGGCCCCATCGGGGCGTGGATCTCGTAGGCGAGCCGGAGGTCGAGGCTCTCGGCGACCGGCAGCAGGCGGCGCAGGAGCTCCGGCTTCGCGCTCTGGATCCGCACCAGCGGGAATCCGAGCTTCTTGGCTCCCTGGAACAGCAGCTCGCTGAACTCGAACTCCTCGTCGGGCGTCATGTCGCGGTCGCGGCGACGGCCCATGTCGAGGTTCGCGCCGAACGAGCTCTCGTCGAAGCCGTGGCGGTCGAACGCGGCCCGCCACTGCGCGACGAACTCGTCCGACACGACCGGATACGTGGGCAGCACCTGCGACGCCACGATCTCGATCCCCGGCCCGATGCCGAGCGCGGCGACCCGGTCCAGCAGCCCGTCGAAGTCGTACCAGCCGGCGCGGAACTCGGCGCTGGCCGAGTAGAGCGTGAGGCCGAGGCGGAACGGGTCCTCCTCCGCGGCGGGCGGCGGGGGTGCGACATCCGTCACCGTCACCGCCGGCGTCGCATCGCGGTCGGTCACCGTCAGCGTCGACGACTGGCGCACGATGTTCGGCACGTACATGCCGGGTCCGCCGCCCTGGCCGGGCGCGATCTGCATGTACGGCAGGCGCAGCTCGCCGAAGATCTCGACCTCGTGCTGCTCGCCGAGCTCCACCGGCCGGTCGAGCCGGGCGATGAGGAGCGGATGCTGCTGCAGGAACCACAGCGTCTCGCTCCGGTCGGGCAGCTCGGCGACGGTGTACCGCGTGCCGTCGAGCTCGAAGGCGAGGTCCTCGCCGGGGATGTCGGCGCCGTCGACCGTGAGGCGCAGCGTCGTGACCGACGAGAGCCACAGGCTCCGGTACCAGGGGATCGTGAGCGTGAGCGCGAGCCCGTCGGGATGCGGGCGCAGGCTGTCTTCGGCGATGAGTCCGTTGGGCATGGGGGTCTCCGGTTTCAGGGAAGGCGCGAGGCGATGGAGCGCATGAGGGAGTGCTGGCGGCGCACCTGCTCGATGGAGCGCCACGGGATGCGCTCGCCCTCGTACTCGCTCGAGAGGTACCCGGTGTAGCCGGCGTCCTTGAGCGCGCGCAGCACCGGCTCCCACGGGATCTGCTGGTCTTCGAGGTTCTCGTCGATGTCGTGGAACTTCGCCTGGATGAACACGACGTACTTCGCGATGTCGGCGATGTCGGCCGGGTCGACGGCGATGCCGTCCATGAAGGCCGGACGGCGTCCGGGCAGCTCGCCCGGCTTCAGCGGGATCGGACGGTCCTGGAAGATGCCGGTGTCCAGCAGCAGCCCGAAGTGCTCGGTGCCGGTGCGCTCGATGAGGTCGATGTAGTCGTCGACGACCTCGTGCTTGATGGGGGTGGGGGCATGGATCTCGGGGCAGATCACGACGTCGAGCTCGGCCGCGAGATCCAGCGAGCGCTCGACGGACTCGGTCCAGATCGGGTGCGGGATGAGGTCGCTCGAGACCACGCCGATCTTGGGGCGCACGAAGCGGAAGCCCAGGCGCTTCGCCAGGCGCAGATCGCGCTGCAGCATCCCGGCGCCCTCGGCCGCCGTGAGATCCCGCGCGTGGACGCCGCTCGAGTGCAGGCGGGTGTCGATCCACGACCCGTAGTTCGTGGGCTCGAGCGAGTACTTCTCCAGCAGGGCGAACCAGCGGTCGATCCACTCGACGGTCGGCTCGGGGTACCGCTCGATGTGGCCCTCGCCGAGGATCTCGACGCCGGTGGCGCCGACGTCCGCCACCGCGGCGAGCGCGGTCTCGAGGTCCATGACCGTGCCGAAGTCGGTCATGAAGCTGTACAGGCTCACGCCGTACCGGAACGGACCGCCCTCCTCTGCCGATGTGAGGGTGATGTGCCGCGACACGTCGTAGGTCGAGGGCTGGTGCTCCTCGGGGATGTACGACATCCGCAGCCGCAGCTGCACCGAGACCTCGTGCGTGCCCTCCGGCAGCCCGCCGGGGTGCGGCACCGTGACGACGGCCGCCTCCTCGAGCGGCCAGCGCACGCCGTCCGCGTCCCACAGCTCCTGCAGCGAGTACGTGCGGCCGGCGAACGTCCACAGCGGCACGTCCGGCGCGACGTCGACGAGGTCGCCGACGCGCACGGCGACACCGTCGATGAGGGATGCCGCCATGCCGCGGTACGACGGCATGCGGAGCCGGAGCTGGAAGCCGGTGACCTCACCCCCCTCG
The DNA here is from genome assembly GCF_037083505.1 of Microbacterium sp. CCNWLW41. Classification (NCBI taxonomy): domain Bacteria; kingdom Bacillati; phylum Actinomycetota; class Actinomycetes; order Micrococcales; family Microbacteriaceae; genus Microbacterium; species Microbacterium sp. CCNWLW41. The sequence continues at coordinate 907,429 of NZ_JBAOJP010000001.1, read as the reverse complement.
CGGATGTTGCGGAATCCGACGGACTGGATGAGGTCTCTTTCGAGAAGCATCGATGCTCGCTCTCTGGGTCGGGACCGCGTTGACCGCAGGCCGTGAGTCGCATCGAGCCTATCAGCGTTACGCTGGATTTTGACATAAGTAAGAGTGATGCGCACATAACTGCGGGGGGAGGTGTTCATCGTTGCGGGCGATACCGCCTCCCGCCTGCATAGACTGCGCCGATACACTGAACCGAGGCTCCCGCACCCGGAGGATCAGTGTCCGATCAACCACTCCTTTCCCGTCTCGATCTGAACCTGCTCGTCGCCCTCGACGCGCTGCTGACCGAGCGGAGTGTGACGCGCGCCGCCGAGCGACTCCATCTGAGCCAGCCCGCGCTGAGCGCTTCGCTCGCACGGCTGCGCACGCACTTCAACGACCCGATCCTCGCCCGCCGCGGCAACACCTATGAGCTCACCCCCCTCGCCCTGCGGCTGACCGAGCACACCACGACGGCGCTCGAGGCGGCACGGCGGGTGTTCGAAAGCCAGGCGACGTGGAGCCCCCGCGAGTCGATCCGCGAGTTCTCGATCTACGGGTCGGACTACGGCTTCGCCACGATCGGCAGCGAGGTCTCGCGCCTGGCCGCCGAGTCGGCGCCCGGCGTGCGCTTCCGGTTCATGCTGCACAATCCGTCCATCGTCGATGACGCGCTCAACCGGCTGCGCGCCGCCGACGGAATGGTCATCCCGCACGGCTACCTCGTCGATCTCCCCTACACCGACCTGTGGCGCGACAGCTGGGTGGTCGTCGCCTCCGATTCGAACGAGATGGTCGGCGACGAGCTCACGATGGAGGTGTTGGGCGCCCTGCCGTGGGTCTTCACGTATCAGTCGCGCACCGCATTCACCTCGGCGGCGCGGCAGCTGCAGCAGCTCGGCATCGAGCCGCACGTCGAGGCGGTCGTCGAGAGCTTCCTCGCCCTGCCGCACTTCATCGCCGGCACGAACCGGCTCGGCCTGATCCAGGCAGGCCTCGCGCACGTCGCCGAGTCCGTCGCAGGAGTCCGCACACTCGCCGCTCCCTTCGACGCCACGCCCGTCGTCAACGCCTTGTGGTGGCATCCGGTCCACGGTCGCGACCCCGAGCACGCGTGGATGCGGGGCATCTTCGAGCAGGCGGCAGCCGGCGTGTCGGCCCGGCCATCCACCATCGCGGCGCATCATCCGGTCTGACGAGGCGAAGCGCGCTCGGCCGCGGCGTCCACCACCTCGGCCAGGACGGGTTCAGGAACGAGCAGCCAGGCGGGCCAGTCCTTCGTCGATCGACACCGCGGGGGACCACGCGAGGATGCGCCGGGTCTCGCGCTGATCGAACCAGTGGGCGGTCGACAGCTGCTCGGCCAGGAACCGCGTCATCGGCGGCTCGTCACGCGCCGGCACGATCCGCCACCCGACCTCGACCGCGGTCCCCGCCGCGCGGCCGAGCCAGGCGGGGATGCTCCAGCGCGGGGGCGCGACCCCGGCCGCGAGGCAGATGCCCGAGAGGAGGTCGCCCACCGGCCGCGGCTCGCCGTTGGTGAGGACGAGTGCGCGGCCGTGCGCGTCATCCGCCCGCTCGAGCGCCGCCGCGATGCCTGAGGCGGCGTTGTCGATGTAGGTGCTGTCGATCAGAGCGGTTCCGCCGTTCAGGAGGGGCAGCCGTCCTCTCCGGGCTCGCTCCACGATCCGGGCGACCAACTGGGTGTCTCCGGGCCCCCACACCAGGTGAGGGCGGACGGCAACCACGCTCATCGCCGTCGAGTCGCGCTCCAGTGCGAGGAGCTCGGCCTCCGCCTTGGTGCGCGCGTAGTCGCCGCGGGCACGTTCCGGATCGGCGGGCCCCGCACCGACACCGACGAGCGCAGAACCGGCGTGCGCGACGGACGGCGACGAGACGTGCACGAAGCGCGTCACCCCGGCGCGTTCCGCGGCATCGAGCAGGATCCGGGTCCCCTCGACGTTGACCGCACGGAACTCGTCTCGCCTGCCGGTCAGCGATACCCGGGCCGCGAGGTGGACGACAGCCTCGGCGCCCTGGACGGCGATGTCGATGTCGGCCCGGTTCGTGATCGACCCGCAGAAGTCAGCCGCTCCTGCCACGGCGGACGGCCGTCGCTGCAGTGTGCGCACGTCGTGGCCTGCCGCGACGAGCGTGGTCGCGACGGCCGAGCCGAGGAAGCCGGACGCACCGGTGACGAGGACGATCATGGTGCGCCGGGGCGCTCTCCCGCGAGCACGCGCTCAGCCCACACCGAGAGTCGGGATCGGTCGATCTTGGAGTTGTGCCGGATGTCGGTGGGCAGCCCCGGGACGGCGAGCACCGCGGCGAGCGGCGTGCCGGCAGCGTTCCGCACGGCGCTGGTGAGGAGCGGGTCCGCAAGGCCTGCCCGCCTCGCTGCGGGCGTGGTCTCGACGATCGCGACCGCCTGGCGCAGCCCGTGCGGGCCCACCCCCACCACGGCCGCGCGGCGCACCCCCTCGACCCGCTCCACCCGCTGCTCCGTGCCCACCGGCGCCAACGGGCCGTGGGCGGTCACGATGAGGTGCGGCATCCGTCCCTCGATCCACAGCCGCCCGTGCGCGTCGAGGTGGCCCACATCGCCCGTGCGGTGCCAGCGACGGGTCTCTCCGGGCGAGTCGAGACCGGCCGTCTCGCGGACCGCCTCCCGGTCGGTGAGCCAGAGCCGGTCGTAGTGGTCTTTCACGTGGGATGCCGACACGACGACCTCGCCGAGCACTCCGGGCGCGTCCGTCGCACGGCCGGTCGCGCGACCGTCGCAGTCGACAGGGCTGACCAGAACGCGGTTCGCGCCGATCGGGACTCCGACGCAGACGCCCGCGTCACGGCTGCCGGCCGCGTCGCGGACACCGGCCAGCGTGATGTCGGTCACCAGCAGGCACTCCGTCATGCCGTACGGGGTGTGAGCCGTGGCGTTCGGCATGAGCGCCGCAGCCGACTCCAGCAGCCCCTGGCTGATGGGGGCTCCGGTGGAGAGGAACGTCTGCACCCCTGCGAGCGCGCCACGGCCCTCTGCCGTCAGCGCGTCCGCGGTATCGACGACGTTGAGGATCGCCGCCGGCGAAAGGAAGACCATCTCCGCACCCGACGCCTGCACCGCTGCGGCGACGGCCGGCGCCGTGAGCGTCCTCGGTGAGGAGACGTCCATGTCGGGTGTCACGGACCGGGTGCCCAGAGCCGGACCGAGAAGGGCGAACGGCGCGAAGCCTGTCACGAGGCCGGTCTCGCCGGTGACGCCGAAGTGCGAGGCGAGCAGATCGCGCAGCGCGGAGAGCTGCCGGTGCGTGTAGGCGACCCCTTTGGCCGCCCCGGTGGAGCCGGAGGTGAACAGGATCGCGGCAGGGTCATCCGGCCCGGGCGGGTCGGCCGGCGCGGCGGCGTCATACCCTTCCCGCGCGAGCTCACCGAGAGTGTGGGAGATGCCGAGCGCCGCGGCGGCGGTCTTCGGCAGTCGAGCGACCGAGATGCGCATGCCGGGCCACCCGAGCACCCGCGCGGCCGTCAGACCTCGCGTCTCCCCGATGATCACGTCCGGCCACGACCCCCGAACGGCGCGCGTCAGCCCGCGCACTCCGAGGCCGGCATCGGCGACGACGACGACCGCGCCGATCCGGAGGCAGGCGTAGACGACGGCCGACAGTGTGGGCCCCGGGGGAACCAGGAGCGACACCCGGTCGCCCCTTCGCACGCCCACGCGATGCAGCCCCGCCGCGAGTCGTCGGACCCTGTCGTGGAGCTGATGCCAGCTCACCCGCCGCGGCGCGCGCCCGCCGGACGTCATCTGCACGATCGCGGTCCCGTCGTCATCGCTGCGCTGATCGAGGGCGTGCCAGATGGGGGTGCCGGAGGCGTCGGACCACGCGCTCGGCGGCACCTGGGCGGCCGGGCCACGTGAAGTCGCAGGCACGCGGGCCCGGAGCGGGACGACGTCGTCGTGCAGCCATGCCATGAGGCCGTCCGCGCAGCGTTCCTCCTCGGCGAGCAGATGACCCGCGCCTTCGAACCGGTGGACGTCGGCATGGGGAAGCCGGTCCACGAGATCATCGAGATACCGGTCGCCGAAGATCGGATCTTCCGGGCCCCACATCAGCAGCGCGGGAACGTCGAGCCCACGGACGCCGTCCGCGATCCTCTCCAGCTCGGAGAAGCTGCGATGGTGAGGCCCGACGGGGATGTCGGCGACGAAGCCGCGAATGCCGGCCCGCCGGGCCGCGGAGAGGTACGGCGCGCGATAGGCGGCTCCCGCCTCATCGGTCAGGGCCGGTCGCGCCAGCGCCAGCGTCGTGTCGAGGAACGCCGTGGTGGCCGACGTCGCGCCCGCGAGAACCCCCGGTGCCCGCGCCAGCCGGAGCGGAGCCGGGATCGGAACCCCCGGCGGGTGGTGTACGGCCGTGTTGACGAGCGCGACCCCGGCGAGGGACGACGGATGCTCCAGCGCCCAGCCGAGCGAGATGACGCCGCCCCAGTCATGACCCAGCGTGACGACCGGCGCGCTCAGCGACAGGGCATCCGTCAGCGCGCCGAGGTCGGGGACGCGCTGCGCCAGCGGACGGTCGGCACCGGTGCGCTCGGAGAAGCCCATGTCGAGCTGGTCGACGGCGACGAGACGCCATGCCGGCTCGCCATGCGCCGCGGCGTCCAGCGACCGCGCCGCAAGCCGGCGCCACAGGTACGACCACGTCGGATTCCCGTGCACGGCGAGGATCGTGCCGACCGCGTCGACCCCTCGTCGCACCAGCTCGGGCCCGGTGTCGAGGACGTGCCAACCGCGGGTGACGCCGGCATCGGGGCCGACGCCCGGCACGGCGACGATGCGGCTCCAGCCCGGGTCGAGCCCGGGGAGTCCCGCGGGAGGCGGCACCGCGCGCCGGGTCACCAGGCGAGCTCCATCATGGCGGTGTTGAGCCCGGACCCGACCCCCATGAGGAGGACGCGGTCGCCCGCGCGCAGCGTCGCCTGCTCCTCCGCGAGGGTGATGGGGATCGAGGCAGGACCGACGTTTCCGTACCTCGGGAACGTCACCGGGACGCGCGTGCGGTCGAGGTGGGCCGCCTTGATGATGGCATCGGTGTGCACGGCCGAGACCTGGTGGGTGATGTACCGGTTCATGTCCGACCAATCCCACTCCGGCCGCGCGTCCCGCCAGGCGGAGAGGACCAGGTCCAGCCCGCCCTTCAGGAGCGCTCTCGCGTCGGTGAACATGCCGTCCACGCTGCCGACGCACAGCTCGTGGAACTGCGTCGCGGCCCGGGTCACACCACCGAGGATCCGGTGGCCCTCCGGGTGCTCGTCGGCGCGGCCGAGCACCGCTGCGGCGGCGCCCGACCCGAGCGTGAGCGACGCGAACTCGCTCATGAAGCCGTCCCTGTCGACGTCGTCGCGCAGGAGGCGGCGGATGGTGTTGTCCTGGATCTCATCGGCGTCCTCGCCGTTGACGATGACGGCATAGCGGATCTGACCGGACTGGATCATGTTCGCCGCGAGACTCATGCCGCTGACGAACCCGAGGCACGCGTTGGCGACGTCGAAGTTGACGGCGGAGCTCGACAGACCGAGCCCGTGGTGCAGACGGACCGCCACCGACGGCTCGAGGTGCTTGCGCGAGACCGACGTGTTGATGAGGAGTCCGACGTCGGACGGTGCCACCGACACCTCGGCCAGCGCGCGCCGACCGGCCGACACCGTCGCCTCGTCCGAGGACTCGTCCGCCGCCCAGTTGCGGCGTTCGAGGACGCCCGCGACGCGTTGCAGGAGCCGCCCGGGCAGTCTCAATCGACGAAGCGAGCCCGACAGGCGGTGCTCGATCTCCTCGGACGTCGTCACCCGCCCAGGCAGAGTGCTCACCACCGAGAGCAGTGACACATTGTCGAAACGGGTCGTCGCGTTCGCCGCCATGGGACCTCCCTTGCCCCTCCCATCGGCCGGGCGATTCAAGAGGACCAAATGTACGCGCTCACCGTCGTGCCGGCATGACGGTTGCGCACCGCGACGGCTTGCTCTAGGTCTCTTGTCCCCGCTGGGGAGGTCGGCGACAATGAGCCGATGGCGGAACGGCGATCGCGGCGGTGAGAGCGAATCTCAGCAGGTACCAGGAGATCGCAGACACGCTGGCGCGTCACGGACTGAGCTTCCTCGTCGGTGCGACGGGACTCGGCCGGTGGATCCCCGCCGGCCGTCGCCACCCGCAGCACCGGCCGGCCGACCCCGCCCTGACGAGGGCCGCTCGCCTCCGGCTCGCTCTCGAGGAGCTGGGGCCCACCTTCATCAAGCTCGGCCAGCTTCTCTCCACGCGCCCCGACCTCCTTCCGCCGGCCTACATCGCGGAGCTTTCCAAGCTGCTGGATGCCGCTCCCCCCGTGTCCTTCGACGAGATCCGGGAGACGATCTGCCGGGAACTGGGCGCGGAGCCGGAGCAGTCCTTCGCGTCGTTCGATCCGGCCCCGCTGGCATCGGCATCCATCGGCCAGGTCCACGCCGCAGAGCTGCGGGACGGCACACCCGTCGTGGTGAAGGTCCGCCGCCGCGATGCGGTTCGGCAGGTGCAGGAGGACCTCGACATCCTCAACGATCTCGCCGACCGCGCGGCGCGGGCGTGGGAAGCCGCGCGCACATACGACGTGCGGGGAATCGTCCAGGAGTTCTCGCGGACGCTCCGCGCCGAACTCGACTACGTCCGCGAAGCGGAGAACGCCGACCGGTTCGGCGCGCTGTTCGCCGACCGCCCCGACGTGCTGATCCCTGGGGTCGTCTGGACGCGGAGCACCTCGCGTGTGCTGACTCTCGAGCGCGTCACCGGTATCAAGATCAACGACCTCGAGGCGCTGGACGAGGCGGGAATCGACCGCGGCGCGCTGGCGAAGACGGGCGCCGACGTCATGCTCCAGATGATCTTCGAGCACCGCTTCTTCCACGCCGATCCCCACCCGGGCAACCTCTTCGTCCAGCCGGACGGCAGCATCGCGCTCATCGACTTCGGCATGGTCGGCCAGATCAGCGAGGACCTCCGCGACCGGTTCGCCGACTTCCTCATCGCCTACGCCCTGCAGAACCCCGACGCGCTGGCCGACGCGCTCGTGCGCGTGTCGGTGACCAAGGGCAACGTCGATCGGGATGGGTTCCGTCAGGCCATGGCGTCCTTCATCGGGCTGGCCGCCGAGAGGTCGCTGGGAGAGGTGGGGTTCGGCCGGATGGCCACCGAACTGCTCCGCGTGCTCCGCGAGCAGCGGCTGCAGCTTCCGCGCGAGGTCGCACTCATCTTCAAGGTGCTCATGGTGATCGAGGGCATCGGAGTGCAGCTGGATCCCGAGTTCGACCTCGCCGCCGTGTTGACTCCCTACGCGCAGCGGCTGGTCCGTGACCGGCTCTCCCCCGCGGCGCTCGCCAAGCGGATGGGTCGCGCCTCCACCGACGCCGGCGCCCTGCTGCTGGAGCTTCCCACGCGCCTGCGCAGGATCCTCGACACCATGGACGGCAACGGCGTCGAGGTCCACCTCCGTGCGGCGGAGCTTGACCCGCTGGTCGCCCGGACCGAGCGCATCGGCAACCGCCTGGTGGCCGGGATGATCACCGCCGCCCTGATCAATGCCGTCGGCCGCTTCGTCGCGGGTGACGAGCGGTGGCGATCGTGGCGGAGCGCCCTCGTCGGCGCGGGCATGACGGCCGCGTCCACGTTGGGCGGATACCTGCTCTGGACGGCCCGGCGACGCCGTCGGTGATCGGTGGGCGCCGAGCGGCGGAATCCGACGCGTCATCACACGGCAGAATCGAGGGATGACCTCGCCCGCGATGCACCTCAACCCCGACCACGCCTGCCTCATCGTCCACGGCAGCGACCAGCCGGGGATCGTGGCGGCGGTCTCGGCGATGATCACCCGCATCGGCGGCAACATCGTCGCTTTCGACCAGTACTCCGACAACCCCGAGGGCGGTGCGTACTTCCAGCGGGTCGTGTTCCACCGCCCCGGCTTCGCCGCCGACCGTCCCCGCATCGAGGACGAGCTCGCGCGGACGCTCGCCGGATTCGAGCTCGAGTGGTCGCTGACCGACCAGTCCGTCCCCAAGCGCATGGCGATCCTCGCGTCGAAGCAGGACCACTGCCTGCTCGACCTGCTGTGGCGTCACCGCCGCGGCGACCTGCCGGTGACGATCCCGATGGTGATCTCGAACCACACCACCTCGGCCGAAGACGTGCGCTCGTTCGGCGTGCCCTTCTTCCACGTCCCCTCCGTCGCGGGACCCGACAAGTCGGCGTCCGAGGCCAAGATCGTCGAGCTGCTCAGGGGCAACGTCGACTTCGTCGTGCTGGCGCGGTACATGCAGATTCTCTCGGGCGACTTCCTCGCGCAGGTCGGCGTGCCCGTGATCAACATCCACCACTCGTTCCTGCCCGCCTTCATCGGCGCCGAGCCGTACAAGAAGGCGAAGGAGCGCGGCGTCAAGCTGATCGGCGCGACGTCGCACTACGTCACCGACGACCTCGACGAGGGGCCGATCATCGAGCAGGACACCGTGCGCGTCACGCACGCCGACTCGGCGGCCGAGCTCGCCCGCCGCGGCGCCGACGTCGAGCGCCAGGTGCTCTCGCGCGCCGTGCTGTGGCACGCCCAGGACCGCGTGATCCGCCACGGCAACCACACCATCGTGTTCTGAAACGGATGCCGCGGGCCGCGGCATCCGTTCCCTCACACCAGGCGCAGCTCGGCGTCGATCGCGGCGGCGGTGCGCTGCAGCGGGGGCAGGTACTCATCGAGCACGTGCTCGACGGTGTCGCGCGTCGCGCTCGTCGAGACGTTCACCGCGGCGACCACGCCGCCGCGGCGGTCGTGCAGCGGCACGGCGACCGAGCGCAGGCCTGGCTCGAGCTCGCCGTCCACGAGCGCCCACCCCTGCTCCCCCACCCGCACGAGCTCCTCGCGGAGGGCTCCCGCCGACGTCAGGGTGCGGTCGGTGAGGGCGGGGAGGGCGGATGCCGCGAGCGCGGCCTCGCGCGCGGCATCCGGCATCCCCGCCAGCAGCACGCGCCCCATCGACGTCGCGAACGCGGGGAACCGCGTGCCGATGGTGATGCGGACGCTCATGATGCGGCGCGTGGGGACGCGCGCGATGTAGACGATGTCGCTCCCGTCGAGGACGGCCGCCGACACGCTCTCGTCGACCTCGCGCGAGAGCCGCTCGAGGTGCGGCTGGACGACCTCGGGGATCGACAGCGCGGACAGGTAGCTGAAGCCGAGCTCGAGCACCCGCGGCGTGAGGCCGTAGCTGCGTCCGACGCTCGTCGCGCCGGAGCCGCGGACGTATCCGAGCTGCTCGAGTGTGCGCAGGAACCGGCCCGCCGCCGCGCGGGTGATGCCGGCCCGGCGTGCGACCTCGCTGAGCGTGAGCTCGGGGTGCTCGGCGTCGAAGGCCCGGATGACGGCAAGCCCCCGGGCGAGCGACTGCACGGTGTCGTGGGTGCGGCCCGCGGCTTCGGTCACCGGCTCACCCTACCCGTCCGGCTCCGCGGCTCAGCGCTCGAGCACGACGGCGAGGCCCTGCCCGACGCCGATGCAGATGGCGGCGACCGCGACGCCCCCGCCGCGACGGCGCAGCTCGTGGGCCGCGTGGCCGATGATGCGGCCGCCGGACGCGCCGAGGGGATGCCCGATCGCCAGCGCGCCGCCGTGGATGTTGACGCGCTCCGGGTCGAGCTCGGGCCAGCCCTGGATGTCGGCGAGCGACTGCGACGCGAACGCCTCGTTGAGCTCGACGAGGTCGACGTCGGCCCAGGTGCGGCCCGCGCGGGCGAGCGCCTTGTCCGCCGCCTCGATCGGCGCCAGCGGGAACTGGTCGGGGTCGACGCCGTGCGCGGCGCGCGCCGTGATGCGGGCGAGGGGCTCGCCGTCCAGCGCCCCTTCGCGGGCGAGCAGCACCGCCGAAGCGCCGTCGTTGATGGGCGAGGAGTTGCCGGCGGTCACGCTGCCCTGTCCGTCGGCGGCGAACAGCGCCTTGAGACCTGCCAGCTTCTCGACGGACGTGTCGTCGCGGATGCCCTCGTCGCGCGCGAGCTCGGAGCCCGGGACCTGCACGATCTCACCGGCGTAGAGGCCGTCGGCCCAGGCCTGGGCTGCCAGGCGGTGCGAGCGCACGGCGAACTCGTCCTGGGCCTGGCGCGAGATGCCCTGCTCCCGGGCGATCTTCTCGGCCGACTCGCCGTTGGAGATCGTCCAGTGCTTCGGCAGCTGCGGGTTGGTCATGCGCCAGCCGATCGACGTGTTCCACAGCGTCTGGTTGCCGACGCTCGGCCACGGCCGCGGTGACTTCTCGACGACGAACGGCGCGCGGCTCATCGACTCCACGCCTCCCGCGAGCACGACGTCGGCGTCTCCGGCATCGATGGCACGGGACCCCTGGACGACGGCCTCGACCGACGACGCGCACAGCCGGTTCACCGTGACGCCGGTGACGGTCGTCGGCAGGCCCGCCAGCAGCGCGGCCATGCGCGCGACGTTGCGGTTGTCCTCCCCCGCCTGGTTGGCGTCGCCGAAGATCACGTCGTCGATGCGCGCGGGATCCAGGCCCGTGCGCTCGATCGTCGCCCTCATGACGACGGCGGCGAGGTCGTCGGGGCGCACCGCCGAGAGGGCGCCGCCGGCGCGTCCGAACGGCGTGCGGACGGCGTCGTAGATCCAGGTCACCATGTCATTCACCTTCCCGGATGCCGGGGGTCGAGGCATCCGTCAATTCCAGGCCCGTGAGCGCGGCGAGGAGCTGGACGGTGTTGTCGCCGAACGCCTCGCGCACCGCGAATCCCTCGGGCATCACGTCGAAGACGGCGTGGTCGGTGTAGACGCGGGTGACGCAGCCGACGCCGGTGAGAGGGTACGTGCACGCTTCGACGAGCTTGGACTCCCCCGACTTGGTGAGGAGGTCGGTCATGACGTAGACGTTCTTCGCGCCGATCGCGAGGTCCATCGCGCCGCCGACGGCGGGGATGGCACCGGGGGCGCCCGTCGACCAGTTGGCGAGGTCGCCGCCCTGCGACACCTGGAACGCACCGAGGACGCACACGTCGAGGTGGCCGCCGCGCATCATGCCGAACGAGTCGGCGTGGTGGAAGTAGGCGGCGCCGGCGAGCGCGGTGACGGGTTGCTTGCCGGCGTTGATGAGGTCGGGATCGATCTCGCCGGCGGCGGGCGACGGCCCCATCCCGAGCATCCCGTTCTCGGTGTGCAGGATGATCTCCTGGTCCTGCGGCAGGTAGTCGGCGACGAGGGTCGGCGCCCCGATGCCGAGGTTGACGTACGAGCCCTCGGGGATGTCCCGGGCGATGCGGGCCGCGAGCTGCTGGCGCGTGATGCGCGTGCCCTGCGTCCTCGGTTCGGTGACGCTCACTGGTCGACCTCGTTTCCGGATGCCGCGTCCGCCGCGAGCGGACGCCCTTCGATGTCCACGCCTCCGACGAAGGCGCCGCCCTCGAGCCACGCCCGCTCGCCCACCGCGACGACGCGGTCGACGAAGATGCCCGGCGTCACGACGGCCTCGGGGTCCAGCGTGCCGAGCGGCACGAGCTCGTCGACCTGCACGATCGTCGTCGTCGCGGCGGCGGCCATGATGGGCCCGAAGTTGCGCGCGGTCTCGCGATACACGAGGTTGCCCCACCGGTCTCCGCGGTACGCGCTCACGAGCGCCACGTCGGCTTTGATCGGGTACTCCAGCGCGTACAGACGGCCGTCGATCTCGCGGATCTCCTTGCCCTCGGCGAGTTCGGTGCCCACGCCCGTCGGCGAGAAGAACGCGCCGATCCCGGCGCCGGCCGCGCGGATGCGCTCGGCGAGGTTGCCCTGCGGCACCAGCTCCAGCTCGATCTCGCCCGCCCGGTACAGGCCGTCGAACACCCACGAGTCGTGCTGGCGCGGAAACGAGCACAGGATCCTGCGCACCCGCTTCTTCGCGAGGAGCGCGGCAAGGCCCGTATCGCCGTTGCCGGCGTTGTTGTTGATGATCGTGAGATCGCTCGCGCCCTGGGCGATGAGCGCATCGATCAGCTCGACGGGCTGACCGGCGCGGCCGAAGCCGCCGATCATGATGGTCGCCCCGTCGCGGATGCCGGCCACGGCCTCCGCGACGGACGCCACGGTCTTGTCGATCATCGCTGCGCCTCCTCGTGTTCGTCCTGCGAACACCTGTCCGTCTAACGGACACGATACCGCAGCGCGTCTCTCACCGCCAGGGCGAGACGCCGAGGGCGGCACCCGTCACGGATGCCGCCCTCGGTTCAGCTCGGCGCCGTCAGCGGCGTCCCTCCCGGTCGCCGAGGAACTCGCCCGGCTGGGTGGGGACGAACGCCGACCCGCTGTCATGGAGCGACGCGGCCAGCTGGTTCATGCGCTGCGCGGACTGCCCGACCGCGCCCCAGTTGCCCGTCTCGACGCGGTCCAGGAGCGCCTCGATCCCCGCCGCGATCTCGGCAGGCGTGAAGCTGCAGTGCCCGACCCGGTCGACCTGGAACTGGCGCAGCAGGCTGGTGTCTCCGGCCGTGCGGACGTCCTCGGCGTACTCCTCCTCGACCTGGATCGGCGCCAGGATGTCGTCGAGCGTGTGCAGCGCGATGACCGGCATCTGCAGGTCGCCCGAGAGCCCCGACGAGGCGCGCAGCGTCTCGACCGAGCCGGGGTCGGCCACGACGTCCGCGGTCGCGGTCAGGGTCGCGAGGTCCGCCTTGAGCTCCAGGCCGGCCTCGCGGTACAGCTCCTGCACCAGCCCGCGGTCCTCGGACTGCGCGAAGAGCTTGTGGTAGTCCACTCCCGCATTCCAGGTCGCGTTGCCGCCCGCCGTCGACTCGATGTCGAAGCGGCCGGGGGTGACGAAGCCGATCGTGTCGAGCAGCTGCTCGTACAGCCCCTGCTGCAGCACCGCCGGGTCCGTCGGCGCGTCGGCCGCGGCCGCGCCGTCGGAGATGTGGAACAGCGCCGCGGCCAGCGCGATGCGCGCCTTCCCCTCCGGTGTCTGCTGACCGGCCTGCACCGCCGCGCTCAGCGCGCCGGAGGCGGCGAAGGCGTCGCCGAGCGTCGCGTAGCCCTCGATGTCGATGTCCTGGGCCGGCGCGAGCAGCTGGTCGATGGCGTGCGCTCCGTCGAGCTGGTAGTTGTTCAGATCGACGGCGCCCTCCATCAGCCCGCACGTCGGCATCGCCCCGTCGATGAGGTCGCCGGCGCTCTCGGCGATGCGGCCGGTGACGAGACCGCCCATCGAGGTGCCGTAGGCGAGGATGTGCTCGGGGTCGAGTCCGGTCTCATCGAGCATGGCGTCGAGGGACTGCAGCTGGTCGTCGACCGCGGTCGGCACCGCCCAGCCGCTGGACGCGTACGACGACCCGACGAGCGCGTAGCCGCGCTCGAGCAGCAGTGCCTTGGTCGCGCCGTCCGGGGCGACGGAGGCCGGGTTGCCGGGGATGAACGAGGGCCGGTAGCCGTGGCTGTACAGCAGCACGGTGCCGTTCCAGTCGGCGGGGACCGAGGCGAGCCAGGTCGTGCCGTTGGAGAGCGAGCCGGCGTACTCGCCGCCGGTGTCCGCGAGGGCGGGTGGCGCGACAAGGCCGACAGACAGGGCGGCGGCGGCGACCGCGGCCAATCCGATGGTTCGGGTGCGGAGCTGGGACATGTGGGGTCCTTCCGTGTCATCGTCGACAGGGCGCCGTCGTCGGCGACGGAGCTAGGACCAATTATCAAGTTTCCTGAACGTCAGTCAACCGGTTCCGTGGATTGCTCGAGGGCGCGCCGGGCCTCCTGGAGCCAGCGTCCGAGCGCCGCGCGCTCCGATCCGGACCGCCCGCCGAACGCCACGGCCTCGATGCGGTCGACGTCGTCGCGGCACGCGGACAGCAGCGCCACGCCGGCCGGAGTCAGCGAGATCGCCATGCGGCGCCGGTTCTCGGGGTCGCGGACGCGGTCGATCAGCCCCGCGTCCACCAGGGCGCGCACGATTCCCTCCATCGCCTGCGCCGTCACGAAGGCGTGCCGCGCCAACTGTGACGAGCTCATCCCGGGGTGCTGCTCGAGCACCGTCAGCGCGGTGTACTGCGTCACGGTGATGCCGTGCGGCCGCACCACGTCGTCGAGGCGTCCGCGGACGGCGAGCTCGACCTGCTTGACCTGGTAGAGGATCCGGGGTGCGTGTTCGGCCGTCATGCGCTCCCCGAGCCCGTCATGCGATGAAGCATACGGGCGTCAGGACTCGTCGGCGAACACGTCCTTCGCGATGCGGAACGCGGTGTTCGCGGCCGGGACGCCACAGTACAGCCCCGCCTGCAGGATCACCTCCCGGATCTCGTCGACGGTGAGGCCGTTGCGCCGCGCCGCGCGCAGGTGCATCGCGAGCTCCTCGTGGTGACCGAGCGCGATGAGCGCCGTGAGCACCGCCACCGAGCGCGAGCGGCGGTCGAGCCCTGGCCGCGACCAGATGTCGCCCCACGCGACGCGGGTGATGAAGTCCTGGAAGTCGGCCGTCAGCTCGTCGGTGCCGGCGATCGCACGGTCCACGTGCGCGTCCGAGAGCACCTCGCGACGCACCGTCATGCCCTGGTCGTAGCGCTGCTGGTCGGTGAGGCCCTCGCCGTCCGGGCGGGTCATGCGGCGCGCTCCGCCGCGTGGGCGTCGAAGAAGCCGAGGAGGGCGTCGGCCGTCGCGGCCGGCGCGTCGGCGGGCGGCAGGTGCGCGGCATCCGCGATCCCGATCGCCTCGCCGCGCTGCACGCCGTCGGCGATCTCGCGAGCGGATGCCTCCGGCGTGACGCCGTCGTGATCGCCCCACACCGCCAGCACCGGGGTGGCGATCTCGCCCAGCCGATCGCGCACGTCGAAGCTCGCGAGCGCCTCGCAGCACAGCGCGTAGCTCTCGTCGTCGGCGTCCTGCAGGGCGTGCAGCAGCCGGCCGGTGATGTCGGGGTCGCGCTCGATGGATCCCGGCGCGAACCACCGCTGCGCCGAGCCGATGATGAGGCTCGAGGTGCTCTGCGCGCGCACCTGGGCCGCACGCTCGTGCCACGCTGCGGCCTCGCCGATCGCGGCGCCCGAGCACACGATCGCCGCTGCGCGGACGCGATCCGGATGCCGCAGCAGCAGCTCGAGCCCCACGCAGCCGCCGAGCGACACCCCGGCGTACAGGAACTCTCCGTCGATGCTCGCGGCCACGGCGTCGGCGAGGTCGGCGATGGAGAACGGTGCGGCGGCGGCCGGTGCGGCGCCGTGACCGGGGAGGTCCCAGGCGATGACCCGGTACTCCTGCGCGAGCGGGGGCAGCGCGCGCTCCCACAGCAGGGTCGAGGTCCCGAGCGACGGGCCGAGGATCAGGGTCGGCGCGGCGATCGGGCCGACGGGTGCGGTGAGCGAGATGGCGGGGACGGTCACTCTGTCTCCTGTGGGGTGACGGCCTCGTCGACGAGGCGTGCGGCGAGGCCCGTGTACCGGGCGGGGTCGAGCAGGTCGGCGACGAATGCCTCGGCGCTCCGGCCGCGGTCGGCGGCGAGCGCGCCGACTTCGGGGAGCGCCGCGAGCGCCGCGGCGAGGTCGCCGTCGGCGCCGGCCTCGAGGACGAGCCGCGACACGCGGGCCGGTCCGAGCGCGGGGCCGAGGACGAGCGAGAGCCGCTCCGCGAGGATGAGCCCGCCGCCGACGTCGAGGTTGCGGGTCACGGCGTCGGTGTCGACGTGCAGGCCGGCGACGAGGGTCGCGGCGTGGGCGGTCGCGCCCAGCGCGAGACGCAGCAGTTCGCGCAGCGTCGGCCACTCCGCGTGCCAGGCGCCGTCGGGGCGCTCGTCGACGGCGAGCGCCGACGCCAGGTGCAGGGTCGCGCCGAGCTGCGGCGCGCGCAGCGCGGCGGAGCGGATGAGGACGGATGCCGCGGGATTGCGCTTCTGCGGCATCGCCGACGATCCTCCGCCGGTGCCCTCGGCGAGCTCGCCGATCTCGCTGCGGCTGAGGGTGGCGACGTCGGCGGCGATCTTGCCGACCGCGTCGACGGCCTGCACGAGGGCGTCGCCGAGCCCGGTCACCGGCCAGCGCGCGGTGTGCCACGGCGCCTCGGGCGCGGCCAGTCCGAGCTCGCGCGCGTAGGCGGCCGGCAGCCCCGCCGCGGTCTCGGCTCCGCCGAGCTCGACGAACGAGGCGAGCGTTCCGGCTGCGCCGCCGAGCTGCACGGGGAGCGCGTGCCCGGCCTGCTCGAGGCGTCCCTTGGCGTGGGCGACGCCTCGCAGCCAGCCGGCCGCGCGCAGGCCGACGGTGGTCGGCACCGCGTGCTGGGTGAGCGTGCGCGCCGCGGCGACCTCGTCGCGGCGCGAGCGGGCCAGCAAGCGCAGCGAGACCTCGGCGTGCGCGAGCGCGGCGATGACCTTGCTGGTGGCCGCCCGCGCGACGAGCATCAGCGCGGTGTCGAGGATGTCCTGGCTGGTGGCGCCGCGGTGGATCCACAGGCGCGCGTCGGTGCCGACGCGCTCCCTGAGCACGCCGACGAGCGGGATCACCGGGTTGCCGCCGGCCACGGCCGCCGCTGCCAGTGCTCTCCCGTCGACGCCGTGGTCGCGGCATCCGCGCAGTGCGCCCTGCCAGCCGAACTCCGTCTCGATCTCGTCGACGGCCTCGGCCGGCGCGAGGCCCGCCTCCAGGAGGGCGCGGGCGAGGCCGACCTCGGCCGTCACGAGCGCGTCGAGGATCGCGGCATCCGTCACCGTCTCGTCGTGACCGACGGTCACCGGCGAGAGCAGCCCCTCGTCGAGAGGGGGGTGCGGATCAGAAGGCAAGGAACACGGTCTCCTTCTCGCCCTGCAGGTGGATGTCGTGGTGCAGGCTGCCGTCGGACCGGCGCGTCGCGATGAGCGTAGCGCGCTCGCCCTCGTCGAGCGAGGACAGCAGCGGGTCGGCGGCGAGGAGATCCTCGCGCTCGGGCAGGTAGATGCGCGTCACGAGCTTGTCGGGAAGCCCCCGGGCGAACACGATCACCGAGAAGAACGGCGCGCCTCCGTCGACCGGACCGGGGTTGCGGGTCCAGAACTCGTAGTGGCCGACATCCGTCGTCGCGGCGCGCCCGAATCCGGTGAACGAGTGGTCGTCGCGCCGGAACGCGCCGTGCGCGCGCGGGATGCTGCCGTCCTCGTCGGCGCTCCAGATCTCCACGACGGCGTCGGGAATCGGGTTGCCGGCGCCGTCGAACACGGTGCCGCCGAGCACGATCGCACCCGGGCTGTGCGGGAAGACGACCTCGTGCTTCTTGGGGTAGTCCAAGCCGAAGGCGAAGAACGGGCCGACGGTCTGGCCGCCGGTGGGCTCGTGGGTCTTGGGGCCCAGGTCGCGCTGGGTGCGAGCGGCCATCAGTGCTCTCCTTCTTCGGGCTCGAACCAGGTGGCGTCGGGTCCGTCGACCACGATGTCGAAGCGGTACCCCATCGAGAACTCGGGCACCGACAGGTCGTGGTCGTACAGCCCGATGAGGCGGTCGCGGTCCTTCTGGCGCCAGATCGTGTTGTAGATCGGGTCCAGCGGGAACAGCGGGTCGCCCGGGAAGTACATCTGCGTCACCAGACGCTGGGTGAAGCCGCTGCCGAAGATCGAGAAGTGGATGTGGGCGGGGCGCCACGCGTTGACGTGGTTCTTCCACGGGTAGGCGCCCGGCTTGATCGTCGTGAACTTGTAGAACCCGTTGTCGTCGGTGACCGTGCGCCCGGCCCCGGTGAAGTTCGGGTCCAGCGGCGCGGGGTGCTGGTCGCGCTGGTGGATGTAGCGGCCGGCCGCGTTGGCCTGCCAGATCTCGACCAGCTGGTTCGCCAGCGGACGCCCCCACGAGTCGAGGAGCCGGCCCTCGACCGTCATGCGCTCGCCCTGCGGCTCACCGATGTGCTGCAGCGTGAGGTCGGACTCGATCGCCGCGACGTCGCGCTGGCCGAAGGCCGGCGACCACAGCTCGATGGTCTCGGGGTCGACGAGCTTGGGGTTCTTGGTCGGATGCCGCAGCAGGCTCGACCGGTAGGGCGGGAAGTCGTGGAGGCTGATGTTCAGCTTCTCGCCGGCCTCCTCGCGTCGCGCGGCGGCGGCGTGGTAATCGACGATCTCCTGCGTGATCTCGTTCTGCGTCAGCTGGTCGGGCGAGGCCAGCAGCGACTCGGGCGCTGCCACCGTCTGCTCGAGAACCACCGACGACGAGAACGCCTCTTCACCCCGGGGATCGGGCTGCGTCGCACTCATCAAGGTCTCCTTCGACGACTCGGGTCGTCCCAGCGTCGCACCGGCGCCGGGCCGTGCGGGCTCGCGCTCCCACTCAGTGGGATCGACGGATGCCGCAGGTCGAAGCATCCGTCCCCCTTGGCTCTTTCGGGCTCTTTCTTCCGGGTTTGGGGCGCCGTACGTTCGTTCGGGGCGCGCGCCGTGCGCCCCGAAGGGACGGCATGCGCCCCAAACCCCGGGCGACTCCCCCAAACCCGGGGGACCGGGCCTGGGCTCACGCGCCGCGGAGGTCGTGGTGGAGGTCCTTGGCCGACTGCACGACGAGGGGCCCGAGGCGCCGCGCGTCGGCGCGCTCGAGATGAACGACGAGGCCGATCGCGATGGGGGGAAGGCCCTCCACGCGCGGCAGGGCCGCGGCCACCGAGACGTTGCCGAGGGTCATCTCCTCGCGGGTCGTCGCGTAGCCGAGGGCCCGGGTGCGCGCGATGTCGGCGCGCAGGCCCGCCTCTGTGGTGATGGAGTTCACCGTCTCGCGCACCAGCGGCGCGCGGAAGTACTGCTGCAGCCAGGCCTCGTCCCGCGTGGCGAGCAGCGCCTTGCCGACCCCCGTGGTGTGCAGCGGCCCCCGCCCGCCCATGCGGCTCAGGGTCGGGATCGACTGGCGGCCGGTGAGGCGCCCGACGTACAGCGCGCTCGTCGTCTCGGGCGTGGCCCCGTCGAGCACGGCGAGGTGCACGTTCTCGCCCGTGGCCTCGTAGAGCCGCACCATGTGCGGCAGCGCCGTCTCGCGCAGTCGCAGCGACAGCGGCGACAGCTCGCCGAGCTCCCACAGCCGCGGCCCGATGACGTAGGTGTGACCCGGACCCCGCGTCAGCAGCCCCTCGGCCACGAGGGTCGCGAGCAGGCGGTGCAGCGTCGACGAGGCGAGGCCGGTGCGCGCGGCGAGCACCGCCGCGGTGACGGCCGGCTCGTCGTCGGTGAAGCAGTCGAGCACCCTCAGGGTGCGCTCGAGCACGCCCTCACCGTCCGCCATGGCTCCTCCCCGAGCGACGTTACCCGCCCGGGCGTGTGTCACAGTGGGCGCATGGCCAACTCGCCGACCGGCGACTCGATGACCGAGCGCATCGTGCGCGTGCTCGAGACGTTCACGGCCGAACGGTCGATGCAGTCGGCCGCCGAGATCGGGCGCCGCGCCGGGCTGCCGTCGTCCACCGCGCACCGCATCGTCGATGAGCTCGTCGCCGCCGGGCTGCTCGAGCGCGATGAGGACCGTCGCGTGCACCTCGGGATGCGGCTGTGGGAGCTGGCCCTCCGCGGCTCCACGGCGCTGCGCCTCCGGCAGGCCGCGCTGCCCCACATGGAGCGGGTGCAGGCGGCGATCCGCGAGCACACCCAGCTCGCGGTGCTCGAGCAGGACGAGGCGCTCTTCCTGGAGCGCCTCTCGCATCCCGACGCGGGCGCCAACATCACCCGCATCGCCGGACGCCTGCCGCTGCACGCCTCGTCGTCGGGCCTCGTGCTGCTGGCGCACGCGCCGGCCGCCCTCCGCGAGCGGGTGCTCGCCGGACCGCTGCGCGCCCTCGCGCCCGAGACGGTGACGGATGCCGCGCGCCTGCGCCGCCTGCTCGCCGAGGTCCGTCGCACCGGCGTGGTGGTGGCGCCGGGATCGATCGAGTCGGTGTCGACCGGCGTGGCGGTGCCGATCCGCGACGCGGGCGAGGTCGTGGCCGCGCTGTCGGTGGTGCTCCCCCGCGAGACGCCGCCCGACGCCGCCGTCGCGGCGCTCCGCGCCGCCGCCGCCGGCATCGAGGCCGCCCTCCGCACCGACCGCCGCTGAGCCCACGCCGGCCCGCGGCATCCGTCATCCCACCCGATCCCACCCCCACCCCCACCCGCACCCCCATCCCCACCCCCACCCCCCGCCGAGTTCGCGGTTCCTCGACGAGCGACCACGTCCTGGGCGCCCACAGCCTGGTCATTCGCCGAGTAACCGCGAACTCGGCAAGGGACGGGGTGACAGCCGTCCCGATGAACGGGAATCTACACACCGACGAGGTGGAGCGGGGTCACACTGGGGCGAGGCATCCGCACCCCCTCACGTCGTCGAAGGAGACGTCATGACCACCACGATCAGCACCCGCGTCGCCATCGTCGGCGCCGGACCCGCCGGACTCCTGCTGGCGCATCTCCTCGGCAACGCCGGCATCGAGTCGATCGTCATCGACCAGCGCTCGCGCGAGGAGATCGAGACGACGATCCGCGCCGGCATCCTGGAGCAGGGCACCGTCGAGATCCTCGACACGTCCGGAGCGTCGAGCCGCGTCCGCACCGTGGGCAACCGTCACGACGGCATCGAGCTGCGCTTCTCGGGTGCCGGCCACCGCATCGACTTCGCCGAGCTCGTCGGCCGTGGCGTGTGGCTGTACCCGCAGCACGAGGCGCTCAAAGACCTCATCGCCGCACGCCTGGACAAGGGCCAGGACCTCCGGTTCGGCGTCACCGCCGTGCGCGTCGAGGATGCGGCATCCGATCGTCCGCGCGTCATCGCGACCGACGCCGACGGTGCTCCGCTCGAGATCGTGGCGGACTTCGTCGTCGGCTCCGACGGCTCGCGCAGCGTCGTGCGCGAGGCGGTCACCGGCTCGTCGACCGGCGGCTACTTCCGCGAGTACCCGTTCGCGTGGTTCGGCATCCTCTGCGAGGCGCCGCCGAGCGCCGAGGAGCTCATCTACAGCAACTCCCCCGACGGGTTCGCGCTCATCAGCCAGCGCAGCCCCACGGTGCAGCGCATGTACTTCCAGTGCGACCCGAACGCCGACCCGAACGCGCTGAGCGAGGAGCAGCTGTGGGAGGAGCTGCAGAAGCGCGTGCCCGGCACGACCCTCAAGGAGGGCCCGATCTTCCAGCGGGACGTGCTGCGGTTCCGCAGCTTCGTCGCCCACGAGCTGCTGCACGGTCGCGTCGCCCTCATCGGCGACGCCGCCCACACCGTGCCGCCCACCGGCGCGAAGGGCATGAACCTCGCGGTCGCCGACGTGATCGTGCTCGAGCGCGCACTGCGCGCGCTGCTGCTGGAGAACGACGACCGCCTCCTCCAGCAGTTCCCCGAGAAGGCGCTGCACCGCATCTGGAAGGCTCAGCACTTCTCCTGGTGGATGACGAACATGCTCCACGTCGCCCCCGACGCGTCGGACTTCGACCGCCTGCGCCAGCTGGGCGAGCTGCAGTCGGTGGTCGAGTCCGAGGCCGGCCGCCGCTTCCTGGCGGAGGCCTACACCGGCTGGCCCCTCGAGGGCCTCGCCTGACGCCCCTTCCTCGCACGAGGGCTGCCGCTGAACGGGAATGGACGGATGCCACGCCCGCCGCGTGGGCTATAGTCCGAGCCCTATGACCCCATCGTCGCGGACCGCTCCGCCGCGCACGCCGCGCACGGCGTCGGTGGCGATGCTGCTGGCGGCGGTGTGCCTGGTCGCGGCCAACATGCGCCCGGCCATCACGGGGCTCGGGCCGCTGCTCGACCAGATCGGCGCCGACACCGGGATGTCGCTGACCGCGCTCGGCGTGCTCGCGGCGGTGCCGCTGGTCGCCTGGGCGCTGTTCTCCCCCGTCGCGCACGAGCTCAGCCGCCGCTTCGGCCAGCCCCGCGTGCTGCTGTGGTCGCTGCTCGTGCTGCTGGCCGGCACGCTCGTGCGGTCGATACCGGGGCCGGTCGTGAGCCTGTGGATCGGCACGGCCATCATCGGCGTCGGGATCGCGATCATCAACGTCCTCATGCCGGCCGTGGTCAAGCGCGAGTTCCCGGGCCGCGTCCCGGCGATGACCGCCGTGTACACCGCGCTGCTGGCCGGCATGGGTGCGGTCTCGTCCGGAGTCGTCGTGCCCATCTCGCACATCGAGGTCGGCGGCGAGGCGGCGGGCTGGCGATTCGCGCTGCTCGTCACGGGCGCGGCCCTGCTGCCCTTCGCCGTCGCGGCGTGGTGGTGGGCGCACCGCGGGGCCCGCAGCGTGCACGATCGCACGAAGGCGCCGCGCGGTCGCACCGGGATCTGGTCGGATCCGATCGCCTGGTTGGTGGCGGTCTACATGGGGCTGCAGGCATCCATGTTCTACATGTTCGTGACCTGGCTCGCGCCGCTGTCGATGTCCACCGGTCGCTCGGAGGTCGTCGCCGGCGTCGACGTCATGGTCTACCAGCTGTTCTCGCTCGCCGGCTGCCTGCTGCTGCCGCTGATCCTCCGCGGGAGCCTCGAGCGCTGGGCCCCCGCGCTGATCCCGTCGCTCGCGGTCATCGGCGTCATCGGCCTGATGCTCGCCCCCGGCGCCGTGCTGGTGTGGGGCTCCCTCATCGGCCTCACCGGCGGCGCGACCCTCGCGATGTCGCTCACGCTGATGGCGCAGCGCGCCCGCGATCACGACACCTCCGCCGCGCTGTCGGGCATGTCGCAGTCGGTCGGCTACGTGATCGCCGCGCTCGGGCCGGTGGCCTTCGGCGGACTCCACAGCATCACCGGCGGGTGGACCGCGTCGCTCGCGCTGGTCCTGGCCGTGCTCGTGGGCCTCACCGTCGTCGGGGTGTTCGCCGGCCGCGACCGCTACGTGCTCGACCGCAGCTGACGCGATGACGGATGCCGCGCCCCGCCGGCGCCGCTCTCCAACACCGACGCCGACCCGCAGAGCCGTCAGTCGTCGGGGAAGGCGAGCCGGCGCAGCAGGCCGGTGAGCAGCTCGCGCTCCTCCTCCGACAGCTGCGCGTGCACGCGCTCCTCCGCGACGCGCGCGGCCTCCCGGGCGGCGGCCGCGAGCGTGCGCCCCGCATCCGTGGCGACGACGACGTTCGCGCGCCGGTCGGAGGGGTCGGGCTGCCGCTCGACCAGGCCGCGGGACTGCAGATCGTCGACGAGACTGACGACCTGGCTCGGGTCGAGGCGCAGGAACTCGGCGAGGTCGCGCTGCGAGGGCCGGGCATCGCCCGACGCCAGGACCAGCACCGAGAACGACCGCGCCTTCAGCCCGTGCTCTGCCAGCGCCGCATTGCCCGCGGCGAGCGCGATCGCGTTCGCACGCGCGAGCAGGAAGCTCACGTCGTCGGCGAGCACCGAGGCGCGCAGGCCCGACGGGGCGACGGCGTCGGCGGATTTCGGCATGGCCACGAGCGTAGCCCAGTTCGTGGATGAACGGAATGATTGACATTTTCAACGGTTGGGTCTTCAATGGGTCCCGAACCTCGGTACGGCGCCCCGCGCGACCGGGCCGCGACACGAAGGAGTCTCACGCATGTCATCCGACGTCACCCCGAGCGGCACCGCCCGCCCCCTCGACGGCAAGGTCGCGATCGTCACCGGCTCCGGGCGCGGGCTCGGCCTCGCCTACGCGCAGGAGCTCGCCCGGCAGGGAGCGGCCGTGGTGATCAACGACGTCGACGAGGCCACAGCCGCCGAGGCGGTCGCCGCGATCGAGGCCGAGGGCGGACGCGCCGCCGCGGTGGCGGCCCCCGTGGGTCCGACCGAGACCGCCGAGCAGCTCGTGCGCACCGCGGTCGACACCTTCGGCCGGCTCGACATCCTCGTCACGAACGCCGGCGTGCTGCGCGACACCGTGCTGTGGAAGATGAGCGACGACGACTTCGACACCGTCATCAACGTCCACCTCCGCGGCACCTTCACGTGCGTGCGGGCGGCCGCCACCTGGATGCGCGAGAACGAGGTCCCCGGCCGGATCATCGCGATCGGATCGCCGACCGGGCAGCGCGGAAACTTCGGGCAGACGAACTACGCCGCCGCCAAGGCCGGCATCGTCGGCATGGTGCGCACGTGGGCGCTCGAGCTCAAGCGCGCGGGCATCACCGCCAACGCCGTCATCCCGGTCGCCGCGACCGCCATGACGGCCACCGTCCCGTACTTCGCCGCCGCCGTCGAGGCCGAGGCGGCCGGCGAGCCGATGCCCCCGTTCTTCCGCCACGACCTCGGCTTCGGCACCTCCGACGACGTCGCCGGGCTCATCGCGTACCTGGCATCGGATGCCGCCGCCGGCGTCACCGGCCAGGCCATCGGGATCGGCGGCGACCGGCTGCAGCTGTGGTCGCACCCCGAGCCGGTCGCGACCGCCTATCACGACGGCGGCTGGTCGTACGACGATCTCGCCGCCGGCTTCGGCGACGCGGTGGGCGACCTGCAGACGGTCGGCGAGAAGTTCCCACCGCTTCCCGACGACCTCCAGCGCCCCTGACCCGTCGGTCCCGTGCCTGTCGAAGCGCCCTTCGGCAGGCTCGGGACCGAAGACCCGGAAGGCCCGACATGACCCGCTACGAACCCGCGATCGACCTCGACGCGCTCACGGCGATCGACGTGCACGTGCACATCGAGGTCGACGGGCACGGACACGCCTCGCTGCCGGGCGATCTCGCCGACGCCGCGGCGAAGTACTTCAGCACCGACGGGCCGAACCCCGACCTGGACTCGGTCGCCGCGTACTACCGCGAGCGGCGCATGGCCGCCGTCGTGTTCACCGTCGACGCCGAGACGCAGCTGGGTCACCCCCCGCTGTCGAGCGCCGACATCGCCGAGGGCGCCGCCCGCAACAACGACGTGCTCATCCCGTTCGGCTCGGTCGACCCGCGTCGGCCCGATGCGCTCGACCGCGTGCGGCGGCTCATCGACGAGCACGGCGTGCGCGGCTTCAAGTTCCACCCGACGGTCCAGGGCTTCGACCCCTCCGACGAGGCACGCTTCCCGCTGTACGAGGCGCTGCAGGAGGCCGGGGTCGTCGCGCTCTTCCACACCGGCCAGACCGGCATCGGCGCCGGCCTGCCGGGCGGGCGGGGGCTGCTGCTCGGCCTGTCCAACCCGATCCTGCTCGACCCGGTGGCCGCGCGCTTCCCCGACCTGCAGATCATCATGGCCCACCCCTCGGTCCCCTGGCAGGACGAGGCGCTCTCGGTCGCCACGCACAAGCACAACACCTGGATCGACCTGTCCGGCTGGAGCCCGAAGTACTTCCCGGAGTCGCTGGTGCGCGCCGCGAACTCCTACCTCAAGAGGCGCGTGCTGTTCGGCTCGGACTTCCCGCTCCTCACGCCCGACCGCTGGATGACGGATGCCGAGACCGCCGGCTCGTTCAAGCCCGAGGTCCTGCCCGGCATCCTGAAGGACAACGCGGCACGCCTGCTGGGACTCGGGGGCTGACATGCCTGCGCTCGAGTCGGATGCGACGTTCGGGTTCGACCCGTATGCGATCGCTGCCGCGCACCTGAGCCCGGCCGCGCGCGCGGCGCTCGCGCGGCTGCAGCAGACGCTGGATCGCAGCATCCGTCCGCTCCTCGCCCAAGCGTGGGAGACGGCGACCATGCCGGCCGGCGTCCTGGACGCGCTCATCCCCCTCGATCTGATGCAGCCGGAGGGGGTGGATGCCGCCGAGGCGGCGTCGAGCATGTACTCGGGCTTCCGCAACTACGTGCTGGCCCGCACCGACGTGTCGGTGGCCACCCTGTACAACGCGCAGTCCGGGCTCTTCCGCACCGCCGTCGCGCTGGGCGGGTCGCCGGAGCAGGCTGCCGAGCTCGACCCCCGTGTGCGCAGCTTCGACCTCAAGGGCGTGTTCGCGCTCACCGAGCCGGAGCACGGCTCCGATATCGCCGGCGGGCTCGCGACGGCCGCGCGGCGCGACGGCGGCGACTGGGTGATCGACGGCCGGAAGAAGTGGATCGGCGGGGCCGCGGCATCCGATGTCCTGCTGGTCTTCGCGCGCGACGTCGACGACCACGCCGTCAAGGGGTTCCTGGTGCCGACCGACGCCGAGGGCGTGCGGCTCGAGGCGATGACCGGCAAGGTCGCGCTGCGTCCGATGCAGAACGCGATCATCACCCTCGACGGCGTGCGTGTGGCCGAGACGGCGCGCCTCCACAACGTGAACGGCTGGCGCGACGTCTCGCGGATCCTGCGGGCGATGCGCTCAGACGTGGCGTGGATCGCCACCGGCCTGCAGGCCGGCGCCCTCGACGCCGCGGTCCGCTACGTGCGAGAGCGTCACCAGTTCGAGCGCCCCATCGGCGGCTTCCAGCTCGTGCAGGAGAAGCTGGCGCGCATGCTCGGCAACACCGTCGCCTCGCTCGCCCTCGTGGTGCAGCTGTCCGCCCGGCAGGACCAGGGCGAGTTCGCCGACGAGAACTCCGCCCTGGCCAAGATGCAGACCGCGCGCCTCGCGCGCGAGACGGTCGCGCTCGGCCGCGAGGTGCTCGGCGGCAACGGCATCCTGCTCGAGCACGACGTCGCGCGGTTCTTCGCCGATGCCGAAGCCGTGTACTCCTACGAGGGCACGCACGAGATCAACGCCCTCATCGTCGGCCGCGCGCTCACCGGCGCGTCGGCCTTCACCTGACCCGTCCACGAAGGAGAAAACATGACCACCACCGTCGACTACGCCGACGTCGCCGGCCTCGCCGGCACCGACCTCGGCCACACCGAGTGGTTCGAGATCACGCAGGACCGCGTGAACCTCTTCGCCGATGCCACCGACGACCACCAGTGGATCCACGTCGACCCGGCGCGCGCGGCGGAGGGGCCGTTCGGCGGTCCCATCGCGCACGGCTTCCTCACCCTGTCGCTCGCGGTCAAGTTCTGGTCGGAGCTCTTCGACGTGACCGGCGTCACGACGCGCGTGAACTACGGCCTCGACAAGGTCCGGTTCGTCTCGCCCGTGCCCGTGGGCGCCCGCGTGCGCATGACCGCCGTCATCGCCGAGGTCACCGAGGTGCGCGGCGGCTACCAGTTCGCCGTCGACCAGACCATCGAGATCGAGGGCGCCGAGAAGCCCGCCGTCGCGGCGCGCGGCCTGTACCGCTTCTACGCCTGATCGGCACTTCCGACCCGCACGCTTCCTCGAGGGAGAGGACCCCGCAACGATGCACGAGGGAATCGGGTTCTGGCTCGCCAAGCGGCGGCTGAAGGACCCCGACAAGACGGCCGTCGTCTTCGGCGACGACGAGCTGAGCTATCGCCGGCTGGCGGATGCCGCCGACCATGTCGCCGCCGTGCTGTGGCATCGCGGCATCCGCCGTGGCGACGCCGTCGCCTACATCGGCGAGAACAGCCCGCAGTTCCTGCAGGTGATGTTCGGCGCGGCGCAGCTGGGCGCCGTCTTCGTGCCGCTGAACACGCGGCTCGCCGCTCCCGAGATGCAGCACATCCTCGTCGACTCGGGGGCACGCGCCGTCGTGCTCGACCCCGAGTTCCTGGAACGCGCGATGCCGGGCATCGAGGCGGGGCGCATCGCCCACGTCATCGTGACCGGCGAGGGGCTGCCGGGGCACCCGGGTCTCGCCCGCCTCGTGGCCGAGGCCCCCGGCGGCCACACCGTCGCCGACGTGGGCCTCGACGACCCGGCGGCCATCATCTACACGTCGGGCACCACGGGGCGTCCGAAGGGGGCCGTGCTGAGCCACGGCAACCTCACGTGGGTCGCGGTCAACTGCATCGTCGACTACGACGTCGTCTCGACCGACGTCTCGCTGATGATCTCCCCGCTGTTCCACGTCGCGTCGCTGGGCATGGGCGCGCTGCCGGTGATCCTCAAGGGCGCGACGCTCGTCCTCGAGAAGGGCTTCGAACCCGGCCGCGCGCTCGCGCAGATCCAGCGCCACGGCGTCACGATGCTCAGCGGCGTGCCGACCACGTACCAGATGCTGGCCGACCACCCGGACTGGGCGGCGACCGACATCTCGACGCTGCGGAAGCTCACGTGCGGCGGCTCGGCCGTGCCCACCCGCATCCTCAATGCCTACGAGGAGCGCGGGCTGTCGTTCTCGCAGGGCTACGGCATGACCGAGACCTCGCCGGGCGCGACGTCGCTCGCACCGTCGAAGACCCGTGAGAAGCAGGGCAGCGTCGGCCTCCCGCACTTCTTCACCGAGGTGCGCATCACCGACGAGCACGGCGACGTCGTGCCGCGCGGCACCGTCGGCGAGATCGAGATCTCGGGGCCCAACGTCTTCCTCGGCTATCACGGCCAGCCCGAGGCGACGGCGGCCGCGTTCACCGACGACCGCTGGTTCCGCTCGGGCGATCTCGGCTACCTCGATGCCGACGGCTACCTCTACATCGCCGATCGCCTCAAGGACATGATCATCTCGGGCGGCGAGAACATCTATCCCGCCGAGGTCGAGAACCTCATCTCCGACATCGAGGGCATCTCGGGCGTCGCTGTCGTCGGCGTGCCCGACGAGCGCTGGGGCGAGGTGCCGTGGGCGGTCGTGACGCTCAAGGAGGGTGCGGAGGTGGACACCGAGATCGTGCGCTCCCACCTGGACGGCGTGCTCGCGCGCTACAAGCTGCCGAAGAACGTCGTCGTGGTGGAGGAGCTGCCGCGCACCGCCTCGGGCAAGGTGCGCAAGGCCGACCTGCGCGCGCGGTTCGGCGAGAGCCGGTGAGCACGCGGCTCCCGGCAGTCTCCCCCGACCCGCGCGCCCACCCGCCGACAGGTCAACCGGCCCTCTACAGGAGGCCGCGGACCGGATCGGTCCTGTAGAACCGCGGTCGACCTGTTGAGAGCCAAGGGTCGCGAGGCCGGTACGCGCGCTGGGACTGTCGGCAGTGCTCAGTCGACGAGGCCGGCGAAGTCCCGCACGGCCGGGAAGGCGAACTCCCGGTGCCGCCGCGTGAACAGCTCGGCGGAGCGGTCGGCCGGCCAGTCCTCGCCCATGTACTGGCGCGGCAGCCGCGGGTCGGCGCGCAGCAGCGCGAGCCAGTCGGCGACGAGCAGGGTCCGCGCGGTGACGGGAGGGAGATCGGATGCCGCATCCTCGCGCTCCCAGTGCGCGATGAACTCGAGGTGCGCCTCGCGGATGCGCTCGATGTCCCACGCCACGCGCACCGCCTCGGCCATCGGGAACCCGTCGAGCTCGGTCGCCGAGAACGCGGTGACCGAGCCCGGGGGCAGGTCGGGGATGATCGCATCCAGCGCGGCGGCGAGGTCCACCGCCCCGGGGGCGATCCACAGCCCGTCGCGCAGCACCGCGAATCCCGACCACGTCAGCGCGGCGCGCAGGCGGTGCCGCAGGTCGCGGAGGTGCTCGGGGACGCTGAAGGTGACGAGCGTCCAGCCCTCACCCTGGGGCTCGAACGGCGCGGGCCCGTTCACGCGGCCCGACGCCTCGCGCAGCACCTCGCTGCCGTGGGAGGTCAGCTCGAACCCGATCTCGCGCCCGAGGCGCCGGCGTTCGAGCACCCCGCTCGCGACCATGCGGTCGAGGTTGGTGCGCACGGCGGAGGCCGCCACGCCCGCGCTCTCGAGGGTGCCGATCAGCACGCTCGCGCGCAGCGGTGCGAAGTACCGGTCGCACACGAACTCGCCGAAGAAGGCCAGCAGCAGCTGCCTCGGCTTGCGCGTGAGGACCGAGCCCTCGACGGGGAGAACGCTCACGCCGCCCCCGGGCGGACGGCCTCGCCGCGCTTGGCACGCTGGATCTGCTCGTACACGTGGGTGCGCAGCTCGGTGAAGCGGGGCAGCGCGCGCGTGGTGATCTGGTCGCGGTCGGCCTCGAGGTCGATCGCGAGGTCCTCCTGCACCCAGGTCGGCGACTTCGACAGCACGATCACCCGTTCGCCGAGGTAGACCGACTCGTCGATGTCGTGCGTCACGAAGAGGATCGACATGCCCCGCTCGCGGTGGAGCGTGCGCACCAGGTCCTCGAGGTCGGCGCGGGTCTGGGCGTCGACGGCCGCGAACGGCTCGTCCATGATGAGCACCTCGGGCTGGTACGCGACGGCGCGGGCGATCGCGACGCGCTGCTGCATGCCGCCGGACAGCTGCCACGGGTAGCTCTTGGCGGCGTGGTCGAGGCCGACGGCCGTCAGCGCGTCGTCGATGAGCCGGTCGCGGTCGGTGCGCGAGAGCTTCTTGTGCTTGAGGGGCAGCTCGACGTTGCCGCGCACGGTGAGCCAGGGGTAGAGGCTGCGGCCGTACTCCTGGAACACGAGCGCCATCTTGGGCGGCGGCGCGGTCACGCGCTTGCCGTCGAGCTCCACCACCCCGGAGGTGGGCCGCAGCAGGCCGGCGATGCACTTCAGCAGCGTCGTCTTGCCGCACCCGGAGGGGCCGACGATGCACACCAGCTCGCCGGCATCCATCCGGAAGCTGATGTCGCCGATCGCCTCGACGTTCCCGGTCGACGATTCGTACACCTTGCGCAGGTGCTCGACCTTCAGCAGCGTGTCAGGCACGCTCCACCTCCTTGATTCCGTGGTACCAGCGCAGCACGCGACGCTCGACGAGCCCGAAGATCGTCGCGAGCAGGATGCCGATGAGGCCGAGCAGCAGGATGCCGCTCCACATCTCGGCGATGAGGTAATTGCGCTGGAAGTAGACGATCTGATAGCCCAGGCCGGACGACGAGTACGCCAGCTCCGAGATCACCATCAGGATGAGGGCGATCGACAGCGACTGCCGCACGCCGGCCATGATGCGCGGACTCGCCGCGGGCAGCACCAGGTAGCGCAGGCGCTCCATGGGCGTCACGGCGAAAGAGCGGGCCGTCTCGGTCATGACCGAGTCCGTGGCGCGCACGCCCTCGATCGTGTTGAGCAGGATCGGCCACACCGAGCCCACCACGATCACGACGATCTTCATCGCGTCGGTCGGTCCCATCAGCACGACGACGATGGGCAGCAGCACGGGCGGGGGGACCGCGCGGAAGAACTCCAGCATCGGCTCCAGCAGCTCGCGCAGCCATCGGTTCAGGCCGATGAGGGTGCCCGCGACGATGCCGACGAGGATCGAGATGACGATGCCGATCGCGAGGCGGCCGAGGCTCGGCAGCACGTCGGTGATGAAGGCCGGACCGATCCAGGTGTCGATGAACGCGTCGAGGATCTCGAGCGGCGGCGGGAAGAACGTGGCCGTCGTGAAGCTCGCCCAGATGCCCCAGATGATGAGCAGCAGAAGGGGCAGCCCGATCGCGTACAGCGTGTTCTCGCCGATCTTCGCCCAGACGCGGGACGGCCGCCGGGGGGTCACCACGGTGCTGGTGTAGAGCGTCACAGCACTTCCTCTCCTCGCACCGACTGGTGCCAGGCCAGCGAGCGACGCTCGATCGCGCGGAACACCAGGTTGATGAGCAGGCCCAGGATGCCGGTCACGATGACGAGCGCATACACGGTGGGCCAGTTGCCCGCGGACTGCGCGAACACGATCTCGCGCCCGAGGCCCGGGTTGCCGATGAACATCTCGGCCGTGATGGCCAGGATCAGCGCTACCGCCGCCGCGAGCCGCAGACCCGTCATGAGGTACGGCAGGGCGGTCGGGAACACCAGGTTCACGATCCGCGAGCCGCGCGAGAGGCCGAAGCTGCGGGCGGTGTCACGGGCGACCGTGTCGACGTCGGCGACGCCGTACAGCACCTGGATGAAGACCTGCCAGAAGCTCGCGTAGACGATGATGACGAGCGCCGCCTCGATCCGCAGCCCGAACATGAGGATGGCGAGCGGGATGAGTGCGACCGACGGGATCGGGCGGAGGAACTCCACCGTGGTGTGGGTCGCGCGGCGCAGGAACGGGACGAGTCCGATGACCGTGCCGAGCACCGTCGCGAGCACGGTGGCGATGGCCAGGCCGATGCCCCAGGCGGTCATCGTGCGCCCGACGTTGCGCCAGAACTCGAGGTCCCGCAGCTCCTGCCCGAGCGCGGCGAGCGTCGTGGTCGCGCTGGGGAAGTAGCGCGGATCGACCAGGCCGAGCGTCGGCAGCAGCTGCCATGTGACGAGGAATCCGACGACGCCGGCGACGCCGAGGGCGAACTTGCGGAGGGTGCGCATCCGTCGCGCGCTGCGTCGGCGCGGCGGTGTGGCGACGATCATGGGGGCGTCGGCGACGGCCATCGGCGGGTCCGATCGGTGGAGGGGCGGCGTCGGGAGGGCAGGAGGGAGGGAGCGGATGCCGCAGCGCGCGGCATCCGCTCACTCCACGCCGTCACTGCTGCTGCAGCAGGCGGTCGTAGTCGGGCTCGGCGTCGATGTACGCGAACTCGACCGCCAGGGCGCCGAGGTCTTCGATGCCGGCGTCGGCCAGGTCCCACGTGAAGGTCGGCAGCGTGATGCCGGCGGCCGCCTCCTCGGGGATCTCGAGGTTCGTCGCGATCGCGGCGCGGACCGCCTCCTCGTTGCCGGCCGCCCAGTCGAGGGCCTCAGCCATCGCCTCGGAGTAGGCCGTGACGAGCTCGGGGTCCTCGTCCATGAGCGCCTGCGTCGTGATGTTGGTCAGCACCGTCAGACCGGGGATCGTCGCCTGGTAGGGCTGGACGACCGAGACGCCGCCGCCGCCCACGATCATGCCGCGGAACGGGTCGGGAGCCCAGGCGGCATCCATGGTGCCGGCCTCGAGCTGCGCCGGCACGTCGGGGAAGGCGACCTCGACGAACTCGATCGTCGAGGGGTCGCCGCCGTCGTCCTGCACGGCCTTGCGGATGGTGAGGTCGCCGGCCGCGCCGATCGTGTTGACCGACACCTTCTTGCCCGCCAGGTCGGCGGGACGCGCGATGCCCGAGTCGCCGAGCGCCACGACGGCGTTGACGTCGTCGCCCTCGGCGATGCTGTTGGCGTAGTTGCCGACGATGACGACGCCGAGGTCCTGGAGGTCGGCGCGGATCGGGCCGAACGGCTGGCCGATGGCGAACTGGATGTCGCCGCTGAGCAGCGCCGGGATCGCGTTGGCGCCGCCCTGCGAGGGGACGACCTCGATCTCGAGGCCGTGCTCCTCGAAGATGCCCTCGTCGATCGCGGCCCAGAGCGCGCCGGTCTCGGCGATGGGGAGGGCTGCGACGCGGACGGTCGTCAGGTCGCCCGAGCCGGCGTCTCCGCCGTCGGACGGGCTCGAGGCGGGATCGGCGCCGGAATCGGTGCAGCCGGCCAGGGCGATAGCGGCGGCGGCGAGTACGCCGACGGTGGCAAGACTCTTCTTCATTGACGGGCCTCTCATGACTGTGCGGGTTCACCGGCCGCCGGGTCCGTCCGACCGGAGTCGGAGTCCCCACCTCGGCGTGCCGGACAAGAGTCATGGTGCGCCACCCTCGAGCGATTGTCAATGGTTTCGTGACGCCCGTCACGATTTTCTTGAAGAACAGGTTCCGGGCGGGTGCGGCATCCGCTCAACGGAATCGACCCGTCGCCACCGCGGTCCGCGCACCGAACATGGAGGTCACGCACACGACGTGCCTATTGCCATTACCTATGGTGATAGGTATTCTCTGGATACCGGGACGCAGCGACGCACCCGGACGAGGAAAGGACCTCCCATGGCGCACCCGACTCCCGCCTCCCCCTCGGCGGCCGCTCTGGTCGACGGCTTCTCGCTCGAGATGACGGGCAAGGACGTTCCCGGCCTCGAGGAGGCCCGCGAGACCATCCCGCAGGGGACGAAGATCAACGTGACGTTCCTCGGCAACGAGGACCTCGAGATGCGGGTCGCCGCGGCCAAGGCCGTCAAGGAGATGGGCTTCGTCCCCGTCGCCCACATCTCGGCACGGCGGCTGGAGTCGCAGGAGCAGCTCGAGGAGTTCCTCGCCCGCCTGCAGGAGGTCGGGGCCACCGAGCACGTCTTCGCGGTGGGCGGCGACCCGGCCGAGCCCGCAGGCCCGTACCCCGACGCCCTCACCCTGATCCGGTCGGGCCTGCTGAAGAAGTACGGCGCGCGCGAGGTGTCGATCGCCGGCTACCCCGAGGGTCACCCCGACATCCCGGAAGACGTGCTGTGGCGCCACCTCGACGAGAAGGCGCTCGCCCTCGCGCAGCAGGGGCTGGATGCCGTCGTCCTCACGCAGTTCGCCTTCGACACCGACCCGGTCATGGCGTGGATCGACCAGGTGCGCGAGCGCGGCATCGACGCGCAGATCCGCATCGGCACCCCCGGTCCCGCCGGCATCAAGCGCCTGCTCGGCTTCGCCCGCCGGTTCGGCATCGGCGCCAACGCCATGATCGTGAAGAAGTACGGCTTCTCGCTGACCAACCTCATGGGCACCGCCGGACCCGACCGCTTCGTCTCCGACCTCGCGGAGCTGCTCGCCGCCGACCCGAAGTCCGGCGACGTCAAGCTGCACTTCTACACGTTCGGCGGACTGCTCGCCACGAGCACCTGGGCGCGCGAGTTCGTGGCCGCGCAGTCCTCGGGGGCGCGCCGATGACGGCCCACCTCGAGACGCACCGCGACCACGCCTGCCTGATCGTCCACGGTCCCGATCAGCCGGGGCTCGTCGCGGCGGTGACCGCGCTGATCGCCCGCAACAAGGGCAACATCGTCACCCTCGACCAGTACTCCGACAACCCCGAGGGCGGCGAGTTCTTCCAGCGGGTCGTGTTCCACCGGCCCGACCTGCAGGCGGCCCTGCCCGAGATCGAGGCCGATCTCGACAAGACGCTCGGTCCGCTCGAGATGGAGTGGCGCGTGACCGACCAGTCCATCCCCAAGCGCATGGCGATCCTGGTCTCGACCAGCGACCACTGTCTGCTCGAGCTGCTGTGGCGCCACCGCCGCGGCGAGCTGCCGGTGACGATCCCCATGGTGATCTCCAACCACACCAACACCGCCGAGGACGTCCGCAGCTTCGGCATCCCGTTCTTCCACGTGCCGTCGCAAGGGCCCGACAAGTCGGCGGCCGAGGCGAAGATCGTCGAGCTGCTGAAGGGCAACGCCGACTTCGTCGTGCTCGCCCGCTACATGCAGATCCTCTCGGACACGTTCCTGGACGAGGTCGGCGTCCCGGTGATCAACATCCACCACTCCTTCCTCCCCGCCTTCATCGGCGCCGCGCCCTACCGCAAGGCCAAGGAGCGGGGCGTCAAGCTCATCGGCGCGACGAGCCACTACGTCACCGAGGACCTGGACGAGGGTCCGATCATCGAGCAGGACGTCGCGCGGGTGGACCACTCGATGTCCGCCGCGGACCTGCAGGCCCGCGGGGCGTACGTCGAGCGAGCCGTGCTCTCCCGTGCCGTGCAGTGGCACGCCGAGGACCGCGTGATCCGGCACGGCAACCACACCATCGTCTTCACCTGACCCATCACCAGAACAGAGAGGTTCCCCCATGGCGAAGAATCTGCAGGAGCTCATCGACGCGCAGAACGCCGTCGAGATGCTGCGCAACTCGCAGATCGGCTCGTACATCTACCCGGTGGTCCCCGCGGACTTCCAGAACTGGATCAAGGAGCAGAAGGCGTGGCGCGACACCGCCGTGCTCTACGACCAGTCGCACCACATGGACAATGTGTTCCTCAAGGGCTCCGACGCGATCAAGCTGATCTCCGACACGGCCATCAACTCGGTCGCGACGTTCCCGGTGAACCGCGCCAAGCAGTACGTGCCCACGACCGCGTCGGGCCACGTCATCGGCGACGGCATCCTGTTCCACGAGGCCGAGGACGAGTACGTGTACGTCGGCCGCGCTCCCGCGTCGAACTGGCTGATGTACCACGGTGAGACCGGCGGCTACTCGAACCTCGACGTCACGGTCGACCGGCGTTCGCCGTCGCGCCCGTACGGCGACGCCGTGAGCCGGCGCTACTACCGCTTCCAGATCCAGGGGCCGGCCGCGTGGCAGGTCATCGAGAAGCTCAACGGCGGCCCGCTCGAGCAGCTGAGGTTCTTCGCCATGTCCGAGATGCAGATCGGCGGGGCGAACGTCCGCACGCTGCGCCACGGCATGGCAGGAGCCCCGGGTCTCGAGGTGTGGGGCCCGTACGAGGACCACCACCGCGTGCGCGACCTCATCGTCGAGGCGGGCGCCGAGTTCGGCCTCGTGCCGGTGGGTTCGCGGGCCTATCCGTCGAACACCCTGGAGTCGGGCTGGATCCCGTCGCCGCTTCCCGCCATCTACTCGGGCGAGGCCGAGCGCGGCTACCGCGAGTGGCTGGGCGTCGACAGCTATGAGGCGACCGGAACGCTCGCGGGCTCGTTCGTGTCGCAGAACATCGAGGACTACTACCTCACCCCGTGGGAGCTCGGCTACGGCTCGTTCGTCAAGTTCGACCACGACTTCATCGGCCGCGACGCCCTCGAGAAGATCGACCCGGCCACCCAGCGCCGCAAGGTCACGCTGGCGTGGAACGCCGAGGACGTCACGAAGATCTTCGCGTCGCTCTTCGACACCGAGGGCGACAGCTTCAAGTTCTTCGACCTGCCGCTGGCGAACTACGGGTCGGCGAACTACGACGCGGTGACGGATGCCGGCGGCGACGTCGTCGGATTCTCGATGTTCACCGGCTACAGCGCGAACGAGAAGCGCGCACTGTCGCTCGCGACGGTCAACCCCGACGTGCCCGAGGGCGCCGAGGTCACGGTCGTGTGGGGCGAGCCCGACGGGGGCACGAAGAAGGCGTCGGTCGAGCCGCACAAGCAGCTCGAGGTCCGCGCCGTCGTCTCTCCGGTGCCGTACTCGACGGTCGCCCGCCAGACGTACCACGGCGGCTGGCGCACCGGGTACCAGGAATCCGCCTGACCCGCACCGACCCGAGGGGGTCCGCCCGCGCCGGGCGGGCCCCCTCGCACATTCCGTCACGGCGGCGGAGGAGGCATCCGCCGCTCGCTAGTCTCGGGAGGGAGAGGAGTCGCATGAGTCTGCGGTATGCGCTGCTGGCGATCCTGCGGGTCGGCCCGCTGTCGGGCTACGACCTGCAGAAGCAGTTCCACCAGTCCGTCGGTCACGTGTGGCATGCGCCCGACTCGCAGATCTATCCGGAGCTGCGCAAGATGGAGGAGCTCGGCCTCATCGAGGGCGAGGAGCAGCCGCGAGGCGAGCGCGGCACGCGCCGGATGTATCACGTGACGGATGCCGGCAACCAGGCGTTCCTCGACTGGATGGCCGCTCCCCTGGACTACCAGCGGGTGCGCGACCCCGCCCACCTGCGTGCCGCCTACCTCGAGGCGGCCCCGCCCGAGGCCGCGCGCGCCTTCCTCGAGCGGCACATCGCGCAGTGGGAGGGCGAGCTCGCGCAGTGGGAGGGCGAGCTCGAGCGCATCGACGCGGTCGCCAACCCCATGCTCGTGCGGCGGCTGGCCGTGACGTCGGAGGCCGACCGCGAGCGCACCATCGCCTACAAGCGCTTCGCCTACGAGGGGCTCGTCGAGCGCGCCCAGGGCGAGATCGCCTGGGCGCGCCGCGGGCTGGAGCTGGTCGATCGCCTGGACGGCTCGGCTGTCTCGGGTTCCGCAGCCGAGGTTTCCGGCGCGGCGGTGTCCGGCGCCGCGAAGGGGTAGGTCTCGCAGGCTCGGTGTGCCGCGAGGCGCGTCGGCGCTTCCCCGAGGTCAGCCCTCGCCGTCCGGGCCCTCGAGCTCGAACGCCAGGCGCCGCAGTGTCGTCACGGCGGCGGCGACCTCGTCTTCACTCAGACGCCGGAGGAGCTCGGCGAACGCCTCGTCGAGCGCCCGGCCGGCATCCTCCGCAACGGCGGCTCCCTGCGGCGTCGCGCGGATCAGCCAGACGCGGCCGTCGCGGGGATCTCTCGTGCGGACGACGAGCCCCATCGCGGCAACCTCGTCGACGAGCCTGACGACGTGCGCCTTGTCCAGCCAGAGGGCGCGCGAGACGTCCTGCTGCGACAGGCCTCCGGACGCCACGGCGATCTCCACGAGGGCGTAGCTGCGGGTGCGCAGCCCGAAAGGGGCGAGAACCCGATTCGACACCGTGGCCGCCGCCGACGCGAATCTCGCGGCGAGGAATCCGGGATTGGCGGCGAGCCGCCCCGCGGCGCGCGCGTCGCTCAGTGGTGCCAACGAATCCCCGTTCCGTGCCGGCTGTCTCGGTCGCAGTCTAGTCACGCGGTCGCGCGCTCACGGAGAAATACAGTTGCAATCTGCAACCATTATCTCTAGCTTGTGACCACGCCCGCAACGCAGCCGGCGCATCCCAGATCGTCCGGCGAGAACGACCTCGGCGGACCGGACCGGAAGAGGACTCCCATGTCACGCTTCTTCGATCGCGCTCGCCGGAGCATTCCACAAGACGAACGACCCCCACACGATCGCGCGCGGCGTCGCCTGTCATCGCTCATCGGTGCCGCCGCGGCATCCGTCATCCTCGTCGCCGGCCTCGCGGCTCCCGCCGCCGCGGCGCCGCCCGGGAACTCCGGAGAGCTGCCGCAGCTGTCCGCCGCGCAGCCCGGCGCACTTCAGGAGTGCGAGACGCTCACGGCGTTCACCTTCCCGTCCACGAAGATCGCGCAGGTGTCGCGGGTCGCGGCCGGCACGGTCAGCAACGGCGGGAGCCCGATCGGCGAGCACTGCCTCGTGCGCGGCAGCATGAACGAGCGCGTGAGCACCTTCGACGGGCAGACATATGCCATCGGGTTCGAGATGCGGCTTCCCGTCGAGTGGGCCGGGCGCTTCCTCTACCAGGGCAACGGCGGCCTGGACGGCTCGGTCACGCCCGCACTGGGCGCCACGCGCGGAGGCGAGAGCGGACTGCAGATGGGATTCGCCGTCATCAGCTCCGACGCCGGTCACAACGGCAGTCAGAACCCGCTGTTCGGTCGCGAGCCGCAGGCGCGGCTCGACTACGGCTACCAGGCCGTCGGCACCCTCACGCCGATGGCGAAGGCCCTCATCGCCGATGCCTATGGCCGGGGGCCCGACCGCTCGTACATCACGGGCGGGTCGAACGGAGGTCGCCACACGATGGTGGCCGCGGCGCGCTACGCCGACGAGTACGACGGGTTCCTGGCGATCGCGCCGGGCTTCAACCTGCCGCAGGCGGCGGTCGCCCAACTGTGGGGCGCCCAGCAGTGGGCGAAGGTGGCTGCGTCGCCGGCCGACCTCGGCACGGCCTTCACGCCGGCCGAGCGCACCCTCGTCGCTCAGGCGATCCTGACCCGCTGCGACGGGCTCGACGGTCTCGCCGACGGCATGGTGTTCGACAGCACAGCGTGCCAGCAGGCGTTCTCGATCAAGCGGGACGTGCCGCGCTGTGACGGCGAGCGCGACGGGACATGCCTGACGAAAGAGCAGCAGTCCGTCATCGAGGACGTGTTCGTCGGCGCGCGCACGAGCAACAACAAGGAGATCTACTCCTCGTTCCCGTTCGATGCGGGTCTCACGCAGAGCGGCTGGGCGGGCTGGAAGTTCGGCGCCCCGATCACCCGTGACGCGCCGGCCGTCGGCTTCATCTTCACGACACCGCCTGCCGACCCGAGCATCCTGGCCGATCTGCAGGGGTACGCGATGGGCTTCGACGTCGACACCGAAGCGGCGAAGATCTACGCCACGTCGGGCATCTACACCGAGAGCGCGATGTCGTTCATGACGCCGCCCGACCCCACGCACCTCGACACGCTGCGCGACCGCGGCGCGAAGATGATCGTGATCCACGGCGCTTCGGATGGCGTGTTCTCTCCCGATGACACCGCCGCCTGGTTCGACGAGCTCGACCGGAACGAGGGCGGTGACGCCGAGCAGTTCGCGCGGTACTTCGAGGTTCCCGGCATGGGCCACGTCGCCGGCGGACCGGCCACCGATCAGCACAGCGGGCTCGCCGCGCTGGTGGCCTGGGTCGAGCAGGGGGCCGCGCCCGAGCAGCTGGTCGCGTCGGTCAACCCCGCCAACCCCGAGGTGCCGGCCGAATGGTCGCCGACTCGCTCGCGCCCGCTCTGCGTCTACCCGCAGGTGCCGCAGTACATCTCAGGCGACCCGGAGA
Source organism: Microbacterium sp. CCNWLW41 (assembly GCF_037083505.1). Classification (NCBI taxonomy): domain Bacteria; kingdom Bacillati; phylum Actinomycetota; class Actinomycetes; order Micrococcales; family Microbacteriaceae; genus Microbacterium; species Microbacterium sp. CCNWLW41. Next base: position 867,543 of record NZ_JBAOJP010000001.1, on the reverse strand, counting down.
GCGCGTCGAGCTTCGCCTGCGGGATGCCGCACCCCGGCCTCGCCTACGGCACCCGCTGACGCGCCATCCGGCGTGCGCGAGAGGGTGGGTCCGGTCAGGACCCACCCTCTGTGGGATGCACGTGTGAAGTGGCGGCCCGCCACGAAATCCCCCACCCGAAGACGCGGTCGCATCGCACGGCGGAGGTGACCCGGTTCGTCGCGGCGCGTGTCCGATGCGCGCGACCAAGCCGGCAGCCGGTCAGGACGACGACACCGTGGCGTCCCGCTCCGCCGGCACCGTGATGGACGCCACCTCCTCGAGACGGGGATGCAGCTCGTCTCCGTCCTCGACCACGCCGGTGTGCCAGGTCATGGTGAGGCCATCGGGTCCGTCCACCAGCAGCGCGACGTTGTTGTCGAACCACGGGCCCTTCACCGTCTTCCAGCGGAAGGGCGGGTCGGGGACCTTCGCGGAATGCGCGGCTGCGGCACCCATCGGCGTCGCGGCGCCGTACGACATCACGACCGAGAACCACCGCAGGAAGCGGGGCAGCGGGTTCCGCATGGGCGAGCACACGGCCTGCACGATGCGGCTGCCGCTCTGGCGCTCGACCTCAGCCAGGTACGAGAAGTGCACGTCACCGGACAGGAAGGTCACCGTCTGCGGCGCCGGGCCCCGGTCGCCGTCCGCCAGCTCCGTCGCGATCCCGGCAACCGCCTGGAAGCTGTTCTGGAACGCCCCCCAGTGCTCCAGGTCGAAGGCCCGCCGCAGCCGTTCGCCGACCCACGCCGCCGGCCGACCCCACGCGCCCTGCGCGATGGCCTCATCCCATGCCTCGACGTGATGCAGACCCAACGGCAGGAGGAACGGGAGCGAGGTGGCGATGAGGACGTGGCGGAATCCGCCGCGCATATGGTCGTCGAACCACCTGAGCTCCTGAGCGTCCAGCAGCCCCCGCGCCGACGGAGTGAGGTCTCGCGCGGCGCGTGAATCCAGGACGATGAGGCGTGTTCCGTCGAAGTCTCGGGAGTAGCTCCAGAGATAGCTGTCCGGGTCCTTGTCGCACCGGTCGGCGAACGCGTCCAGCACGGCAGTGAGGTCGGGCGAAGCGCCGTCGCGGCGCCCGGTGACCTGCTGCCACATCTCGTCGGCGGCCCGCTCGCGAGGAGACAGGTTGCCGAGGTGCTGGTACACCCAGTACGACGCCAAGCCGGCGACGATGCGTTCGTGCCACCAGGTCGTGGCCTGGATGTCCTTCTTCCAGTCGAGCGAGGCGTTCCAGTCGTCGCGGATGTCGTGGTCGTCGAAGATCATCGCGCTCGGCACGGACGAGAGCAGCCACCGATTCGCGTCGTCCGACCATGCCAGCTGGTAGAGGTGGGCGTACTCCTCGAAGTCCTTGAGCTCCTTGCCGGGTTCCTCATGGATGTCACGACGGCTGCGGATGAACTCCTGCATCTCCTTCGTGGTCGAGTCGGCGTACACCTGGTCGCCGAGGAAGAGCAGCAGGTCCGGCCGGGCCTCGCGGCCGTCGCCCACCGCGAGCGCGAAGGCGCGCAGCGAGTCGACACCATGGGTCCGATTGCCGGACCGGTCGTGAGGGACGCTGGTGCGGCACGAACCGTAGGCGATCCGCGACCGTCGCCCGGGCGCCCGCGTGGCGATCACCGACGCCGGGTACTGGGAATCGGGCTCCGGCCACACGCGTACCCCATCGATCTCGACCGAGTACGGCGAGACGCTGCCGGGCTCGAGGCCGTCGACCTCGACGAGCGCGAAGTGGTGGCCGTGCACGGCGAAGGTGCGGGCCTGCCACGATCGCGCGTCGGCGTGGACGCTGACGACACCGTCGGCGCGCGTCTCCACCCAGATGCTGGCCGATGTGTCATCGACGTAACGCAGCATCGGTCCCAGCACCAGCGGGGTTGCCATGAAGCTGTTCTACCTCCTCCACAGCGCAGCGGCCAGGGAGCGGGCGCTCCGGCGCGGCGGACTCGGGCCCGCGGGTCTACTCGGGGAAGTACCTCCACTGACCTTCTGTAATGACCTCCACCCCGTCATCGGTCACCCTCAGGGCCGTCTGGTCGTCGATGGCGTACGACGGGTGACGGATGCCGGCAGCCCATCTCTCCGCTGCGGCGAGGGAGTTGCCCGGCTCACCGTCGGGCGCGAGGTGCGGGCAGATCGAGAAGTCGACGAGCCCGAGCGCGCTGTCGTCGCCGGCCGGCGGCTTCCAGCCCACGAACTCCTGGCCGATCCGCGGTGTCATCACCATGCTTCCGGCGCTCATGCCCACCCACACCGTCTCCGCCATCGACGGGAACATGTCGGCCAGCCGCGACTCTTGCAGCCAGTGGCTGAGGTAGAGCGCGTCGCCACCGGCAGCCAGCAGGACGTCGGTCTCGAGGACGAGCGGCTTCCAGCGCTCTTCGTCGATGCTCGGCAGCGCCGTGAGCTCCAGCACTCCGATGGACCTCCAGCCCAGATCCACCATGGGATTCTCGGACTTCCCGCTGATGAACTCCCAGGCCTTGACGCCGGGTCCCAGCCACGGGTGGCCGTACTGGGCGGTGGGTATGCACAGTGCGCTGGACTCGCTGATCGGCTTGCCGAGCAGGTCTTCGAGGGCACCGCGGATGCTCGGATTGGTGACGCCCGCAGACGTGAGAAGAAGCTTCATGTTCCCTTCCCTGCTGCTCGACTCGTCAGGCCCTGCCCGATCACCCTACTTCTCCGGGTTTGGGGCGCGCCGTGCACGTTCGGGGCGCACCGCGTGCGCCCCGAACGCACGGCGTGCGCCCCAAACCCGGAAAAAGGGATCGTGCCGGACGACGTCAGTGGGCCATGGACGCGAGCGCCTCCGGGTCGATCGTGGCGATCGACCGGGTGTCCTGGAAGGCGCGGACGCCCTCGATGCCCTGCTCACGCCCGAAGCCGGACTGCTTCATGCCGCCGAACGGCGCCCGAAGGTCCAGGCGCGTCGCGCCATGGTCGTTGACCCACACGTAGCCGCACACGAGCTGCGACCCGACGCGCTGCGCCGCCTCGGGCGACCCGGTCCACACCGAGCCGCACAGCCCGCCCCACGTGTCGTTCGCGAGGCGCACGCCCTCGGCCTCGTCGTCGAACGGGATCACCGGGATGACGGGACCGAACTGCTCCTGCGTCACCACCCGCAGCTGCGGGTCGGGGTCCACCACGATCGCCGGGCGCACGAAGTTGCCGCCTGCCAGGTCACCACCGGGAAGCTCGCCGAACTCGCGCACGTCGGCGCCGGCATCCTTCGCCTCCTGGATGATCTCGTCCACGAAGGCCTTCTGCGCCGGCTGGTGCAGCGGGCCCATCGTGGTGCCCTCCTCCAGACCGTGCCCGAGCTTGGCCTGCTCGAGGCGGGACGTGAGCCCCGCGACGAGCTCGTCCATCCGCGAGCGGTGCACGAACACGCGCTTGGCGTTCATGCAGATCTGGCCGGTGGTGTCGTAGATCGCGGCGTACAGCCGGTCGAGGTGCGCGTCGTCGAGGATCGCGTCCTCGAGGAACACCGCCGCGTCGTTGCCGCCGAGCTCCAGCGTCACGCGCGTCAGGGTCTTGGACGCCATCTCCATGATCCGCTTGCCGCCGTTGACGCTGCCGGTGAAGCAGACCTTGGCGATGTCGGGGTTCTGGATGAGCCCGGCCATGTCCTGGTCGCGACCGGTCACGATGTTGAGCACGCCGGGCGGCAGCTTCTCGGCCACCCGCTGCACCACCCGGGTCGTCGCGAGCGGCGCCGAGGGCGGCGGCTTCACGATCGCGGTGTTGCCGGCCAGCAGCGCGTGCGGGAGCGATGCCCCCAGGATCGCGATCGGCCAGTTGAACGGGACGATCACCGTCACCACGCCCAGCGGCTGATACGCCACCTCGGTCGACACCGGGATGGCGCCCGGCACGGGCGGCAGCGTCTTGGACGCGTCGACCTCGTCGGCGAGCATCAGCGCGAGGTTCCAGCGGATCTCGAACACGAGCGCGTCGATCCACCCCTCCATGCGGATCTTGCCGTTCTCCTGCGACAGGATCGCGGCGTCCGTGTCGCGGTCGTCGGCGATGCCGGCGATCGCCTCGGCCATCTTCGCCGCGCGCTCCTGGGCGCTGAGCGCCGACCACGCCGGGAACGCCTTCTTCGCCGCCGCGACGGCATCCGTCACATCCGACGCGGATGCCGCGGCCGCCTCGCCGACGACCGCACCGGGCCTGCCGGGGTCGGGGATCGTCAGCACGTCGTCGGTGAAGCGCTCCTCACCCCCGATGTACAGGCCGGTCCGCACCGAAGTCCCTGTCGCCGTATCGCTCATGAACGTCCACCTCTCTGTGTTGGTTCCCGCCGCGCGACGCCGTCGCGCGCCGGTCGTCCGCGGTCCCGCGCCGGGTCTGCGCGGATCGACGTCTCTTCCAGCCTGCCCCTCGGACCCGGACGGATCAAGATTGTCGACGATTTTCGCGCAGATTTCGTATGAAATGCTTCGCAAGCCCGTCCTGATCGCGAGATAGTGTCAGTGCACGGACAACGGCGCCGAAAGGGGAAGACCGAGATGACGGATGCCGCGGTGCTCGGCGAGACCGACACGACCGACCGCCCCGACCTCACGCAGCAGATCCGCGACGCGATCCTCGACGCCCAGTTCGCACCCCACCAGCGCCTCATCGAGGCCGATCTCAGCGAACGCTACGGCGCCTCCCGCGCATCGGTGCGCAACGCCCTGATGAATCTCGCCGGCGAAGGCCTCGTCGAGCGGCTCCCCAACCGCGGCGCGCGCGTCCGCGCGATCTCGGTCGACGAGGCCATCGAGATCGTGGAGGTGCGCATCGGGCTCGAGACACTCTGCGCGCGCAAGGCGGCCGAGAACGTGACGGCGTCCGACGCCGCGCAGCTGCGCGCCCTCCGCGCCGACATCGAGCGCGCGATCGGCTCGGGCGACCTCATGGCGTACTCGCGCCTCAACCAGGAGCTCGACCGCCGCATCCGCGACCTCAGCCGCCACGGCACCGCCACGCAGCTGCTCGAGCGCCTGCGCGCGCAGTCGGCGCGGCACCAGTTCCGCCTCGCGTTCCACCCCGGCCGCGCCGCGACCTCCGCCCCGGAGCACATCGCTATCATCGACGCGATCCTCGCGAAGGACCCCGACGCCGCCGAGGCCGCGACCCGCGCGCACCTGTCGGGCATCGTCGAGGTGCTCCACAGCATGGAGTGAGCCGCGGCCGGGGCGCGACATCCGTCTCCCGGTTCAGCCGATGCGGCAACGCCGGCACGCAGAGAAAGGGCGGCCGGATGCCTCCGGCCGCCCGTCCTCGTGACCTCAGGTCACTCGTCCCAGCTCTCGGCCGGGGCGTAGCCCTTGCCGTTGTACTTCTGCACCTGCACGGTCGAGACCGCCGGCTGCCCGTCCTGGGTCGTGTCGACCGTGGAGCCCTCGAGCATGAGCGGTGCCGTGAAGCCCGAGACGTCGCGCAGCGCCTCCATGAAGTTCTCGCGCGTCGGCTCGGTCATCTTGCCGAACACCTCCTCGAGCGTCGCCCCGATCTGGTACGACCAGACGCAGTGCGGGAACGCCGGGACGTCCGGGTAGTTCGCGTACTCCGCGAGCTGCTCGAGGAACGCCGCCCCCTCCTCGCTCTCGGCGAACGTCGGCGCCGCCGCCGACTGGGCGAACGCCACCGTGTAGACGCCGGGGAACGCCGTGGCGCCGCCCGGTTCGAGGATGGCGGTCGGGCTCGACGTGTTCGACGGGAGGAACCACGACGGGAGCCAGCCGAGCTCCTGCGACTTCTGCAGCGACGAGATCACCAGCGGGGTGATCGACATCGCGTTGAAGAACACGTCGGCACCGGACCCTGCCAGCTCGGTCAGCTGCGCGTCGACCGAGGTGTCGGTGGCCTCGTAGGTGAGCTCCTTCACGATCTCGATGTTGTCGGCGCCCTCGATGGCCGTCTTGAAGCCCTCGACGTAGCCCTCGCCGTAGTCGTCGTTCTGCGAGAGAATCGCGACCTTGTGGTCTTCGGCGGACCCGGCCAGCAGCTCGCCGAACGCCTCGCCCTCGTTCTGGTAGATCGGCACGAACCCGAGCTGCCAGGGGCTCTCCTCCTGGTTGCTGAAGATCGGGTCGCCCGTCATGATCAGCACCTGCGGCACCTCGTCGGCGATCGCCGCGTCGAGCCACGCCCGGTTGGTGGGCGTGCCGAGGCCGGCGGTCATCGCGAAGACGCTGCTCTTGAGCTGGTCGTAGTTGGCCTTGGCCTTCTGCGGGTCGTACTCGTCGTCCAGCGCCTCGATCTCGACGGTGCGGGTGTTGCCGTCGCCGAACTCCACACCCCCCTCGGCGTTCCTGGCGCCGAAGTACGCGGTGACGCCGGCGACCGTGCAGGTGCCCGGTCCCGCGGTGGGCCCCGACAGCGGCGTGGTGATGCCGAGGGTGATCGAGTCGTCGGTGATGCCGGGACTCGCCTCGGCGGCGCCGCCGTCGTCGGTGCTGTCCGGCGAGTCTCCGCCGCGCGCGCAGCCGGCGGCGAGGACGGCGACGATGCCGATCCCCGCGACGACCGAGGCGACGCGCATCCTTCTGCGATTCGTGCTCATGGATCTGCCTCTCTGTGATTACGACTTCGTCGTAGGGGGTGGTGGTGATTGCGTCGGTGCGGTGCCGGTCGAGGGAGCGCCCAGGGCGTCCCCCACGGTGGGAGCGCCGGTGACGGATGCCGCGGCATCCGCCTGCATCGCACCGCCGGCCGGTCCCGGGCCGCTGTCGGCGCGGCGCCCGCGTCGCCGCCACAGTCGCGGCAGCGACACCAGGCCGCCGGGCAGGATGAACAGCACGATCAGGAGGATCGCGCCCTGCAGCAGAGCGGTGATGTTCGGGTCGATGATCCCGGTGATGTACGGCACGATGACGTACCAGACCCCGCCGAGAAGCGAGCCGATGATGCTGCCGGCACCGCCGATCACCATCGCCGCGAGCAACTCGATCGAGTGCCCGAAGTGCAGCGTCTCGGGCGAGGTGTACTGGATCACGACCATGTACAGGAAGCCGCTCACGCCTCCGATGAGCGAGGCGATCGTGAACGCGAGCACCTTGTAGCGGTACGGCGAGACGCCCAGCGACCCGGCGACGGCTTCGTTCCCCTTCACGATCGCGAACGCGCGGCCGTACTTGCCGCGGACGAGGTTGCTGGTGAGCAGGAAGGTGATCCCGCCGATCAGGAACACGATGTACAGCTGCCACTGGTCGTCGTACAGGCCGGTCCACTCCGGCGCGCTGGAGAAGCGCGCCGAGGTGCCCTGCGATCCGCCGGTGAAGTCCGACAGGCGCTTGGCCAGCGGCACGCCGACGATCGGCAGGGCGATGGTCACCATGGCGATGGCCAGTCCGCCGAGCCGTGCCGCCGCCAGGGCGATGAGCAGGCCGATGACGGCCGGCACGAGGCAGGCCAGCACGAAGATCAGCGCGATGTTCCAGTCGGCGTTCACGCCGTACGCGGTCACGTACGCGCCGACGCCGACGAAGAAGATCTGGCCGAGCGAGACCTGGCCGGTGTACCCCATCACGACGTTGAGCCCGAGCACGGCGACCGCGAAGACGCCGATGCGGGCGATGGTCTGGTTGGCGAACTCCGGGAGGATCAGCGGCAGCACGATCAGCAGCACGACGACGGCGCCGGTGACCGCCCAGCGCACCCACGGGCGGCCGAGCACCGGGGTCCGGTTCGTGGGGTCCGTGTTCGCAGCCATCAGACGCGCACCACCGCTTTCCGACCGAACAGGCCCTGTGGCCGCACGATGAGCACGACGAAGATGAGGATGAAGGGCACCGCGATCTTGAGGTCGTGACCGATGAACGGCACGTAGACGGCGGCGAGGTTCTCCAGCACGCCGATGAGCCACGCGGCCGCCACGACGCCGATGGGGCTCGACAGGCCGCCGAGGATGCACGCCGCGAGGGCGTAGACGAGGGCGGAGTCCATCATGCCGGGCGTCAGGGTGAGCTGCGGTGCCACGAGCACGCCCGCGACCGCGCCGAGGACGGCAGCCAGGCCCCAGCCGATCATGAGGTTGCGGCCGACGTTGACGCCGGAGAACGCGGCGGATGCCGGATTGATGGCGACCGCCCGGAGCGCGAGGCCGAGCTTCGTGCCGAGGAACAGCGCCTGCAGCAGCAGCATGATCGCGACGATCACGATGAAGGTGCCGAGGGAGCGGACGCTGACCACCGCCCCCGCGACCTGGATGGTCTCCAGCGGGAACAGCGACGGGAACAGCCGGTTGTTGTACGTCCAGATCCAGGCGCAGAACCCCGTGATGAGGGTGAGCAGGCCGATCGTGACGACGACGGCGGTATCGGGGTCGCCGCGCTCGAACCGGCGGATGAGGTAGCGCTCGATGACCGCGCCGAGGAAGAACGAGATGACCACGGCGCCGAGGATGGCGAGCAGGAGCGGGATGCCGAAGCCGTTCAGCGCCCACGCGATGTAGGCCGACAGCACGGCCATGCCGCCCTGCGCGAAGTTGATGAGCCCGGTCGCCTGGTTGACGAGCACGATTGCGAGGGCGAGCGCGGCGTAGATCGACCCGGTGGAGAGGCCGTCGATGACGAGCTGGATGAAGGTGCCCACGTCAGCCTCCCAGGTACGCGCGGCGGATCTCGTCCATGCCCCGCAGCTCCGCCGACGAGCCGGTGAGGACGTTGCGCCCCGTCTCGAGCACGGTGGCGCTGTCGACGAGGGTGAAGGCGAGGTTGGCGTTCTGCTCGACCACCAGCATCGCGATGCCGGACTCGCTGCGCAGACGCCCGATCGCCTGGTACACGGCCTTGGCGGTGCTGGGGGCGAGCCCGAGGGATGCCTCGTCCAGCAGCAGCAGGCGCGGCTTGGACATGATGGCGCGGGCGATCGCGAGCATCTGCTGCTCGCCGCCGGAGAGCGCGGAGCCGTTCGAGCGGATCCTGTCCTGCAGCTGCGGGAACAGGTCGAGGCAGTAGTCCATGTCCGACGCGATGCCCTTGCGATCCTTTCGCTTGTAGGCGCCGACCCTGAGGTTCTCGCGCACGGTCAGGTCGGCGAGGGTGCCGCGTCCCTCCGGGACGTGCGCGATCCCGAGCGCCGCGACCTGATCGGGGCGGAGCCCGTGGAGGTCCTTGCCGTCGAAGCGGATCGTGCCGGCGGAGCGCACGGTGCCTGAGATCGCCCGCAGCGTGGTGGTCTTGCCGGCGCCGTTCGCTCCGAGGATGCCGACGGCGCCGCCGTCCGGCACCGTGAGCGACACGCCCTCGAGCACCTGCACGCGGCCGTAGAAGGCGCGGACGTCGGCGAGCTCAAGCAGCGTCATCGACCGCGTCCTTCCCGATGTAGGCCTCGATGACGCGCGGGTCGGACTGGGCCTGCGCCGCCGAACCCTCCATCAGCTTGCGGCCGTGGTCGAGCACGACCACCCGGTCGGTGAGGGCCGAGATGAGGCCCATGTTGTGCTCGACGATGATCACCGTGATGTCGTCGTCGCGCACGCGGCGCACGGTCTCGATGAGCTGTTCGACCTCGGAGTGCGGCAGACCCGCGGCCGGCTCGTCCAGCAGCAGGAGCCCGGGCTTCGTCAGCAGCGCCCGGCACAGCTCGATGCCCTTGTGCAGGCCGTGCGAGAGCTCGTCGGCGCGCATCTTCGCCGCCCACCCCAGGCCGTTTCGCTCGAGGAGGGCGAGGGCCTCCTCGCGCAGCGCCCGCTCGGCGCGCACGGTGCGCGGGATGCGCAGCGACCACTCCACCGGACCGCCGGGGAGGCGCGTGTGCGCGCCGAGCAGGACGTTCTCCAGCACGGTCTCGCGCAGCTGGAGCGCCGGATGCTGGAACGTGCGCGCCAATCCCCGCCGCGCGAGCGTGGCCGGGGACGAGCCCAGCACCTCCGCGCCGTCGACCGTAATCGAGCCGGAGCTCGGCCGGTAGTGACCGCTGACGCAGTTGAACAGCGAGGTCTTGCCGGCCCCGTTGGGCCCGACCAGTCCGAAGATCTGTCCGGGCTCGACGGTGAACGTGACGTCCTCGAGCACGCTGACGCCGCCGAAGTGAAGGCTGACGTCGCGGACTTCGAGCCGAGCGCCCATGGCCCCACCTTTCGCGTCGTCGCGTCGTGGTCGATCAAGGGGACTCGAGTCCTCCCCTGCTGGGAAAACTACGGATCCCCGGAAAGATTGTCAACGATTTTGGTGTGAAGATTCACAACCGTGACCCTGCGGTTCGATCGTGGCGCGCGGCATCGGGGGTCGTGGCATCCGATTCCGTTGAACGGAACGGCGCCGGGAAGCGCAGAGGGGCCGCTCCTACGCTGACCGCAGCTGACCACAACCAGAAAGAGGGTCGATGATGACCGAGACACTCGCGCAGGCGATCGATCGCGCGGGGAGCCCCGTGGAGCTGCTGCGCAACCAGAACTGGCCGGCGTTCACCTTCCCGGTGGCGCCGGAGTTCACCAACTGGCGCGATGAGCAGCGGGCCTGGAACACCACGGTGGCGCTGATGGACCAGTCGCACCACATGACGCAGCTGTTCCTCGACGGCGAGGACCTCATCCCGCTCCTCAGCTCGATCTCGCCGAACACGTTCGCGACGTTCCGCCCGGGGGTCGCGAAACAGCTCATCTCCGTGAACAAGGACGGCTACCTCATCGGCGACGGCATCCTGTTCTACAACGCCGACGGCCCCGAGGGGCTCGTGCTCATCGGCCACCACATCCTCATCGACTGGGTGCGGTTCAACGTCGAGAAGGCGCAGGCGGCCGGCAAGGACGTGCGCTACCGGCTCGAGGCCAACTCGCACATGCGCCAGGGGCCGCCCACCTTCTACCGCTACGAGCTGCAGGGACCGGCGGCCGACCTCGTCATGGAGAAGGTGTTCGGCGGACCGGCGCCGGACATCAAGTTCTTCCACATCGGCGACGTCGAGATCGCCGGGCGGCCGGTCAAGGCGCTCCGCCACGGGATGGCGGGGCAGCCCGGCTTCGAGTTCTACGGCCCGTGGGAGGACAACGAGATCGTCCTGAACGCCCTCATGGAGGCCGGCGCCGAGCACGGCATCCGCCGCGTCGGCGCGAAGGCGTACTCGTCGTCGCCGCTCGAGTCGGGATGGGTGCCGACGCCGTTCCCCGCCGTCTTCGACGACGACTTCGCCGAGTACCGCGCGTGGCTCCCCGCTGCACGCATCGGCTCGGTCGCCGGCTCGCTGTACTCGACCGACGTGCATGACTTCTACATGACGCCGTTCGACATCGGCCTCGGGCGCTCGGTGCGCTTCGACCATGACTTCCACGGCCGCGAGGCGCTCGAGAAGCACGCCGAGAACCAGCGGCGCCGCAAGGTGACGCTGATCTGGAACGCCGACGACGTCGCGGCGGTCGTCCGCTCGCAGGTCGAGCCGGGCACGCCCGCGAAGTACCTGGACTTCCCCAAGGCCCGCTACGGGCTGTACCAGATGGACGAGATCCTGAAGGACGGGCAGCGCGTGGGGATCTCGACGGATGCCGGATACGTGGCGTACGACCAGCTCTACATGTCGCTGGCCACGCTGGACGTCGGCCTCCGCGACGGCGACGAGGTCGAGGTCGTCTGGGGCGAGGACCCGATCTCGCACAAGGACTCGGTGGACGCCGACCACCGCCAGGTGCGGATCCGCGCGACCGTCGCCCCCGCTCCGTACCACGACTACGCCCGCACGGTGTACCGCCAGAACGCCTGACGACACCGGCAGAGGGGGTTCGCTGACCCGTCGCCGCGCCTGTCTCGTTTCCGTTCAACGGAAGAGCGCGCGCGGCGCGGGGTTAGCATGGCGACGTCGTCGAGGAGGATGCCGTGGCACGAGGATCGGCCGGCGAGTCGGTGCTGCACCGCCACCTGCGCGTGCTCGAGAGCTTCGACGCGTGGCATCCGTTCCTCACGCTCAGCGAGATCGCCGACGCCGCCGGGATCCCCCGGTCCAGCGCCCACCGCCTCATCGCCGAGCTGGAGCACGAGGGGCTGCTCGAGCGGCTTCCGGACCGGACCTACCGCCTCGGCGTGCGGCTGTGGGAGTTCGCCAGCCGCACGCCGGGGGCGGTCGGGCTGCGCGAGATCGCGCGCCCGTGGCTCGGCGCCGTCCACGAGCGCGTGCGGCAGCACACGCAGCTGGGCGTGCTGAGCGGGCGGGACGTGCTCTTCATCGACCGCATGTCCACGCGCGACGCCGTGGTCAACGCCACGCTCATCGGCGGCCGCATCCCGTTGCACGCGTCGTCGACCGGCCTGGTGCTGCTCGCGCACGCCGACGCGTCGGTCGTCGCCGACGTGATCGCGGGCGGGCTGCGCGCCTATACCGAGCGGACGATCCGGACCGGGGCCGACCTGCAGGCGCAGCTGAGGACGGTGCGCGAGAACGGGTACGCGATGACCGAGGGGCACATCCACCCCGAATCGCGCGGCATCGCGGTGCCTGTGATCGGCCCCGGCGGGACGGTGTACGCCGCGATCGGCGTCGTCGTCCCCAACGACAAGGTCTCGCCCCACCCGTACGTCGAGCTGCTGCGCCGCGCCGCCGCCGGCATCGCGCACGACCTCGCCATCGCGTACCGGCCCGACGTCGACGAGCGCACGCACGGCATCCGCTCGCTGGTGAGCGGATCCCGCCGGTCGCTGGAGTACCTCGAGAGCCTCGACGCCGACCCGCACGACGGGATCCCGCCCGCCGGCGCCGACCGCACGGCCGTGCTCTAGGGTTCGGCCATGACGAGGATCGCGGTCCTGGGGCTCGGCGAGGCCGGCCGCCGCTACGCGCGCGGCCTCGCCCGGGCGGGCGCGGAGGTCCGCGGGTTCGATCCGGCGCACGACCTCGGCGACCCCGAGGTCCCGCAGTCCGCCACGCTCGCCGACGCTCTAGCCGGGGCAGACGTGGCGCTGAGTCTCGTGACCGGCCATGCCGCGGCATCCGTCGCCCGTGACGCCCTCCCGCACGTCGCGGCGGGCGCCGTGTACGCCGACCTCAACACCGCCGCCCCCGAGCTGAAGGAGCAGATCGGCCGGCTGGCCGCCCAGCGAGGAGTGGAGATGGCGGATGTCGCGGTTCTCGCACCCGTCGTGCGCGCCGGTCATCGCACCCCCCTGCTGGCCAGCGGCCCGGGTGCGCGCGAGTTCGCGGCACGGATGGCGCCGTTCGAGGTGCCGGTCGAGGTCGTCGACGGCGCCGTGGGCGAGGCCGCCCGGCTGCGACTGCTGCGGAGCCTGTTCATGAAGGGGCTCGCCGCCCTCGTGCTGGAGGGCCTCGGCGCAGCGCGCGCGGCCGGCGCCGAGGACTGGATGCGGACGCAGATGGCCGCGGAGCTCGGGCCCGACGGGGCCGCGCTCGTGGACCGGCTCGTCGAGGGCAGCTCCCAGCACGCGGTGCGCCGCGAGCACGAGGTGCGGGCGGCGCTGGCGGCGCTGGAGTCGTCGGGGCAGCCCGCCGACATGACCCGGGCGACCCTCGCGTGGTTCGAGCGTCTCGTCGCCGAGCGCGACGCCGGCTGAGCCCCGCCACCTTCGCGCCGGGAACCATACCCGGCATGCCCCGCCGGCACAACGGCACAGCGCATTGGACGGAAGTCGTGTTGTGGGGCGCGCGGCGAGCTGACATGGTCTCGGCACACGCACGCCGCCGACCCCACGACGGCAGCGCATCACCACGCGAAGGAGCGTCGATGAAGTCAACGTCCAGGCGGCTGACGGCGGTGTCGGTGGGCATCGCCGCAGTCCTCGCCCTCACGGCCGGGGTCGCCCCGGCAGCCGCTGCCCCCGGCGGCCCCCACGCCGCACCACCGGTGCTCACCCCTGCGACGTGCACCTCGCTCGTCGGGCTGGAGATCGCCGAGAAGGCGATCGACCTGCCCACGCGGGGCGCCGTCGTCGAGACCGCGACCTGGGACGCCACGGGCAGCTACTGCGCCGTGACCGGCTGGATCCGCGCCGTCTCGGCTCCGCAGGACATGCAGTTCCAGGTCAACCTCCCCGCTGCGTGGAACGGACGCACGCTGCAGTTCGGCGGCGGCGGCTTCGACGGCTCGCTCGTGACGGCGACCGGGAACTACACGGCCCAGCCGGCCGGCACCCCCACCGCCCTCACCCAGGGCTGGGTCACGCTCGGCTCCGACGGCGGGCATCAGGGCGCTCCCGGATTCGACGGCACGTTCCAGCTCGACGAGGAGCTGTTCCTCAACTACGGGCAGTGGTCGGTGAAGAAGGCGCACGACGCGGCGGCGGCCGTCATCGACGCCGCCTACGGCGTCGACGCCACGTGGTCGTACTTCATCGGCGGGTCCCAGGGCGGGCACGAGGCGCTCGACGCCGCGGCGCGGTATCCGAAGGACTACGACGGCATCGTGGCCAACTACCCCGCCTACAACGTCACGATGATGCACGTCGGCGCGGTGAACTTCCGCGACGCGCTCCTGCTGGAGGGCGGCGCCGGCCACCTCAACGCCGCCGAGACGACCACCATCACCGGCGCGGTGTACGCCGCGTGCGACGGTCTCGACGGGGCCGTCGACGGGATCGTCAGCGACGTGCAGGGATGCGGCGAGGCGTTCGACGTCCAGACGCTCGCATGCCCCGCGGGCACGGACCCGGCGACGGTCGACACGTGCCTGTCGGAGGTCGAGATCGACGCGGCGCTGAAGATCACGACCGACTACGACCTGGGCATCGACATCGAGGGCGACTCGATCTTCGCCCGGAGCGCGCTGTTCGAGGGAGCCCTCTACCAGGGCTTCGCCGGCTTCGGGAGCGGGCCGCTGGCGCAGGGGCTGCAGTTCCAGGTCTTCGCGGCGACCATGCGCTACGGCGTGGCGGGCGACCCTCCCGGCTTCGACCCGTACACCGTCGATCCGCTCGACTACGCGGATCGCGTGCAGGAGGTCGGCGAGATCATGGATGTGACGGATGTCTCGCTCAACCGATTCCGCGCGCACGGCGGGAAGGTCATCCTGACCCACGGCACGATCGACGACTTCATCACGCCGCACAACACCGTGCAGTACTGGGAGTCGCTGCAGGACGAGTTCGGCAAGCGCCTGGACTCGTTCGCGAAGTTCTACATGGTGCCCGGCTGGGGTCACGGCCAGGGCCGGTTCGTCGCGCAGTACGACGGGCTCGGCGCGATCGTGGACTGGGTCGAGAACGGCGTCGCCCCGTCGGACCTCGTGGCGGGCGACGGCACCGCCGGCGCAGACCGCACCCGTCCGATGTGCGAGTACCCGGCCTGGCCCGAGTACTCCGGGACCGGCTCGGTCGACGACGCGAGCTCGTTCACGTGCGTGACCGGGTGAGGCGCGGCGCCGTCGCGTGACGGCATCCGAGGGCCCCGGCATCTGCACGATGCCGGGGTCTTCGGATGTGCGCGGTCAGCCGGCCCGTTGTGCGGGCGGTGAGCCGGCGGATCGCTTCCCGAGCGACGAGAAGTAGTCCAGCGACCTGCGCGAGGTGCTCGCCCACGTGCGGATGCCCTGGCCGCCGTCGGCCGCGCCCGCCTCGTCGAGGGTGCGGGCGATCCCCGCGGCCGCCACCGTCAGCAGCTCGACGAGCGGCTGGGGCGACGTGCCGTCGCTCGGCACGACGACGCCGAGCGCGGCGTGCAGCGCGCCGGTCCGCGCGTCCGCGATCGGCACGGCGAGACCGCGCGTTCCTGGGTGGACATGCCCGTCGGTGAGCGCGAAGCCGTCGGCGCGCACCCGCCGCAGGACGGCGCGCAGCTCGTCGCCGCCGCGGATCGTCGCCGGCGTGAACGCCGGCCATCCGGCGGCGATCACGTCGTCCACGACGCCGGGCCCGGCGTGCGCGAGCAGCACGAGCCCGCTCGAGCTGACCGGAAGCGGCACGCGTCCGCCGATGATCGTCGCGTTCACCACCGCCTCGCGCGTCGAGAGCCGCTCGAGGAACAGCACGTCCCGGCCGCTGCGCACACCGAGCTGCGCGTGCTGACGCACCCGCGCATGGACCGCTTCGAGCCACGGACGCGCGAGCTCGCGCAGGCCGACGGCCCCGGGCGTGCGGGCGGCGAACTCCCACAGCCGGATGCCGAGCCGGTACGACCGGTCCGGCATCCGCTCCAGCAGCTCCTCCCGCTCCAGCTCGGCGACCAGGCGATGGGCGGTCGATGCGGCCAGCCCGGTCTCCTCGACGATCTCGGTGAGCGTGAGGCACGGGCGCAGCAGGTCGAACGCCTGCAGCACCCGCAGGTGCTTGTGCAGGACGGACTCGCCGTCCGAGGCGCGTGCCACCTCACTCCTCCCTGCCGGGTGACGACGGATGCCGCACCCGCCGGTCGCCGGGACCGGGCAGCGTCAGGCGACGCCCGTCGTGCGCCAGCCGCCGTGGTACTCCTGCCGGGCCGTCACCGCGTACGGCACGGGACTGACGACCGCGCGGACCTCGATCTGCTCGTGCGGCTCGACGGTGGTCTTGCCCGAGCCGCCGTCCGGCTCGCCCCACACCACCCGCACCTCGGCGCCGATCGGCACGTCGCGGTCGACCGTGGCCAGCGACAGGCCGCGCCTCTCGTTCGCCGTCACGCCGGTGAACAGCGACAGGCCCACGGTGCTCCCGTCCGCGTCGATCACGGCGTCGTAGTTCGACGAGCCGTAGTTCGCGTTGGGCAGGTCGAAGAACTGGTATCCCGGCCCCTCGCGGTCGAGCACGCTCGTGAGGATGCGGCCGAGGTCCTCGTCGTTCCACGCGAGCGTGACCTTCTTGCGCTGCGCCTCGGGGTCCACCTGCTGGAGCGCGTCGCGGCCGATGAAGTCGTGGTCGAACTTCACGAACGAGCCGTAGCCGAGGTCCCACGGGTTGAGGTAGTAGTCCTCGATGTCGTCCGACACGAACGAGCCGGCGAGCGCGTTGATCGCCTCGTAGCTGTTCGCGGGCAGCCACTCGCGGTAGCGGCGCTCGATGTCGCCGCCGGTGTAGATCGCGGGCAGCGGCGACGGGATCCACCCCGACTCGAGGGTGTTCGACGAGTACGCGCGCGACCCGCACGGCTCGATCCCGAACTCGCGGCCCGCCTCCAGCACGGCGTCGCGGATCCGGCCGTGCTGCTCGTACGGCCCCCAGATCTCCAGGCCGGGCGCTCCGGCCATGCCGTGCCGGAGCGTGCGCACGTGCTCCCCGGCGATCTCGAGCTCGCCCATGTGGAAGAACCGCACCTGCTCCACCTCGCGGCCGGCGAGCTTCTCGATGATCGGCCACGCGTTCGGGCCCTGGATCTGGAAGCGGTAGAACTCGCGGGTGACCGCCTGGCCGTAGGGCCGCGACGGCGAGCGGTCGTCGTAGCGCGTCTCGATGTCGTAGCCGCCGGTCTCGGCGTGGAACTGCAGCCAGTTCGCGCCCGGCGCCCGGCCGACGTAGACGTACTCGTCCTCGGCGAGATGGAAGAGGATGCCGTCGCCGATGACCCCGCCGGTCGACGACGTCGGCACGAACTGCTTCGCGGTGTTCACGGGGAACTTCGCGAACGAGTTGATCCCGGTGTCCGACAGCAGCTTCAGCGCGTCCGGCCCGGTCATGAAGAAGTTCACCATGTGATGCGTCTGGTCGTAGAGCACGGCCGTCTCGCGCCACGCCTTCTGCTCGCGGCGCCAGTTCGTGAACTCGGCCGGGACCACCGGGTAGATGTACGTGCCGAGCTGCGAGTTGCGCAGCATCTCGACGACGTTCCCCTTCTCGTCCAGCAGCTCCTGCAGATTGCTCGCCATGCCTGTCTCGACTTCCTCGTCCAGTGGTTCGTGCGGGGTGACCTGAGCGCGATGCTACGTGTCGGCTATACCTACGTCCAGAGGTATATGGTCGCCACGATTGTAGACAATTTGTTGACCATTTCGCCATGGGTGTGATTCGCTGGCCCCATGACAGTCACCGCCGACACGCTCCTCGTCGTCAGCGCCCACGCCGGGGACTTCGTCTGGCGAGCGGGCGGCGCGATCGCCGCCGCGGCCCTCCGCGGCGACCGCGCCGTGGTGGCCTGCCTGTCCTACGGCGAGCGCGGCGAGTCCGCCAGCCAATGGCTCGAGGGCAGGTCGCTCGAGGAGATCAAGGCCGTCCGCCGCGACGAGGCCGAGGCCGCGGCATCCGCTCTCGGTGCCGAGATCGAGTTCCTCGACCTCGGCGACTACCCGCTCGTCGAGTCGCGCGCGGCCGTCTCCCGCCTCGTCGACCTCTACCGGCGCGTGCAGCCCACGGTCGTGCTGACGCACACCCTGCGCGACCCGTACAACGGCGACCATCCGGCCGCGGCGCGCATGGCGCTCGAGGCCCGCGTGCTCGCCCAGGCCATCGGCGTCGCGAACTCCGACGGCGGGTACCCCGGCAAGGACGACATCATCGGCGCCCCGCCGGTGTTCTTCTTCGAGCCGCATCAGCCCGAGCAGTGCGACTTCACGCCCAACGTGCTCCTCGACATCTCCGAGGCGTTCCCGCGCAAGCGCGCGGCGATGGAGTGCCTCCCCGCGCAGAAGCACATGTGGTCGTATTACACCGACCTCGCGGTGCGACGCGGCGTGCAGCTCAAGCGCAACGCCGGCCCCAACCTCGGGCTCCCCCACGAGACGATGGGCGAGGCGTACATGCGGTACTTCCCGCAGGTGACCGGCGTCCTCTCGTGATCAAGGACGCGTCGCGATGAAGCCCGTCGTCGTCACCGACATCGCCAGAGCGGATGCCGCGACCGCCGCCGCGCTCGGAGTCCACGGCGTCGCGACCGTGCACGAGGCGATGGGCAGGTCCGGGCTCGTCGGTCCCGGCATCCGTCCGATCCAGGACGGCGTTCGGGTCGCCGGCACCGCGGTGACGGTGCTCAGCCACCCCGGCGACAACCTGATGATCCACGCCGCGATCGAGCAGTGCCGCGAGGGCGACCTCCTCGTCGTGGCGACGACGTCGCCGTCCAGCGACGGAGCCTTCGGCGACCTGTTCGCCACGGCGCTCACCGCCCGCGGCGTGCGCGGCCTCGTCACCACGACGGGCGTGCGCGACATCGCGGACCTGCGCGAGATGGGTTTCCCGGTCTGGTCGGGTGCCGTGCACGCGCAAGGCACGGTGAAGGCGACGCCGGGCTCGGTGAACGTGCCGATCGTCGTCGCAGGTGCGACGGTGCGGCCGGGCGACGTCGTGGTGGCCGACGACGACGGCGTGGTGGTGGTCCCCCGCGAGCGCGCGGCCGACGTGCTGCGCGCGGCCGATGCGCGCGTGGCGAAGGAGGAGGCCGACCGCGCGGCCTACGCGTCGGGCGCGCAGCTCAGCCTCGACCGCAAAGGCCTGCGCCCGCTGCTCTCCGAGCTCGGCGTGGAGTACCTGACGCAGGCGCAGTACGACGCGCGGGGCGGGGCGCGGGGCGATGGCGGCGCCTGACGCGGCTGCGGCCGCGCGCGACGGCATCCGGTGCATGCTGATGCGCGGGGGCACCTCCAAGGGCGCCTACTTCCTCGCGGCGGATCTGCCGGACGACCCGGCCGAGCGCGACGACCTGCTGCTGCGGATCATGGGCTCGCCCGATCCGCGCCAGATCGACGGCATCGGCGGCGCGCACCCGCTCACCAGCAAGGTCGCGATCGTGTCGCCGTCGACCGCGGACGGCATCGACGTCGACTATCTCTTCCTCCAGGTGGGGGTCGACGCGGCGACCGTCGCGGACGCCCAGACCTGCGGCAACCTGCTGGCGGGCATCGGCCCGTTCGCCGTCGAGCGGGGCCTCGTCCCGGCGACGGGCGAACGCACGACGGTCCGCATCCGGCTGCTCAACACGGGTGACACCGCGACCGCCGTCTTCGCGACGACCGACGGCCGCCCCGACTACGACGGCGACGCCGCGATCGACGGTGTGCCCGGCACGGCATCCGCCATCCAGCTGGAGGTCGGCGGCGGCCCCGAGAAGCCCCTGCTTCCGACCGGCGATGCGACCGACGAGATCGACGGCCACACCGTGACGCTCATCGACAACGGGATGCCGGTGGCACTGCTGCGCGCCGACGAGTTCGGCGTCGACGGCAGCGAGACGCCCGCCGCGCTGGAGCGCGACGCCGAGCTCGCCGCGCGCATCGAGCGCATCCGGCTGGCCGCGGGCCCGCTGATGGGCCTCGGAGACGTCGCGCAGCAGACCGTGCCGAAGATGATCCTCCTCTCGCCGGCGCGCCACGGCGGCGCGATCTCGACCAGGGCCTTCATCCCGGCGCGCGTGCACACGGCGATCGGCGTGCTGATGGCGGCATCCGTCGCCGCGGCGCTGCGCATCCCCGGAGCCGTCGGATCCGGCCTGGCCGGACCGCTCGACGGCGACGAGACCGAGATCGAGCACCCGACCGGCTCGTCCCGGTCGCACGTGCACGTCAGCCGCGACGGCGACGGCACCTGGCGGGCCACGTCGTCGACCGTGCGCACCGCCCGCAAGCTGTTCGACGGCACGGTCTTCCCGAGGCCACGCCGATGACCCGGCTCCCGGCCCCGCCCGACCCACGTCTGCCCGAGACCGTCAGAGAGGACGCACCATGACCGCCGACACGTCGTTCGACGTCGCCCACCTCGCCCACGTCGAGCTGCTCACCCCCACCCCCGCCGAGAGCCGCTGGTTCTTCGAGGAGCTCCTGGCCATGCGGGTCGTCGCCGAGGACGGCGATTCGGTCTACCTCCGCACGTGGGACGAGTACCAGCTCTACACGATCAAGCTCAGGGCGTCGGATGCCGCGGGCGTCGGCCGCACCTCCTTCCGCGCGTCGTCGCAGCAGGCGCTCGAGCGCCGGGTCGCCGCCATCGAGGCGACGGGCCTCGGCCGCGGCTGGGTGGACGGCGATGTCGGGTGCGGCCCGACGTACGAGTTCACCGACCCCGACGGCCACGCGATGGCGATCTTCTACGAGGCCGAGCGGTACGTCGCGACCGACGACAAGCCGGCGCTGAAGAACCAGGCCTCACGGTTCCCCGGGCGCGGGGTCAACGCCCGTCGCCTCGACCACATCAACTATCTCGCGAAGGACGTCGAGGCCAACGGCGCCTTCCTCCGCGACGCGCTGGGGATGCGGGAGTCCGAGCGCATCCGGCTCGACAACGGCCGGTTCGCGGCGTGGTGGTTCCACTTCTCGCTGAAGTCCTACGACGTCGTCTACTCCGACGACTGGACCAAGCACGGCAACCGGCTGCACCACATCGCCTTCGCCCCCGACACCCGCGAGGACATCCTCAAGGCCGCCGACATCTTCCTCGAGAACGGCATCCACATCGAGTCGGGTCCGCACAAGCACGCCATCAACCAGACGTTCTTCCTGTACGTCTGGGAGCCCGGCGGCAACCGGATCGAGTTCGCGCAGGCCGGCGCCCGGCTGCTGCTGGACCCCGACCAGCCCGTCGTCGAATGGTCCGAGGCCGAGCGCAAGAAGGGTCAGGCGTGGGGCATGAAGACGATCGAGACCTTCCACACCCACGGCACCCCCGTGGTCGAGGTCCCCCACCACTGACCTCGCCCGCTCTCGGGGTTCACCATCCCGGGTTCGGGGCGCGCCGCGTCCGGTCGGGGCGTGCCCCGCGCGCCCCGAACGCACGGCACGCGCCCCAAACCCGGAACCTCGGGCCGGGGAGGGAAGAGTCCGGGGAGGGGAGAGTCCGGGGAGGGAGGGGTCAGCGCCAGACGTCGGCGGCGATGTCGACCACCTCGCGGACCTTCGCCCACTGCTCGTCCTCGGACAGGACGTTGCCCTCCTCGGTCGAGGCGAAGCCGCACTGCGGGCTCAGCGCGAGCTGGCCGAGAGGTGCGAAAGCGGATGCCTCGTCGATGCGCTGCTTTACGGCATCCACGTTCTCCAGCTCGCCGGTCTTGGACGTGATGAGTCCCAGCACGACCGTCTTGTCGCCCTCGGGCAGGAAGCGCAGCGGCTCGAAGCCGCCCGCGCGCTCGCTGTCGTACTCGAGGAAATAGCCGTCGTACGCGGTGTTGCCCAGCAGCTGCTCGGCGACCGGCTCGTAGCCGCCGGACGAGATCCACGTCGAGCGGAAGTTGCCGCGGCACACGTGCGTCGTGATGACCAGGTCGTCGGGCTTGCCCTCGAGGATGCGGTTGAGGATGCCGGAGTACCGCTCCGCGATGCCGTCGGTGCGGATGCCACGGCCCCGCGCCTTCTCGAGCTCGGCGTCCGAGCAGAGGTAGGCCCACGCGGTGTCGTCGAACTGGAGGTAGCGGGCGCCCGCGGCGTAGAACGCGGCGACGGCGTCGCGGTACGCCTGCACGAGGTCGTCGACGATGTCCTCGCGGCCGTCGTACTCGGGCGTCAGGATGTGCCCGGGCTCCAGGCGGAAGTCGAGCACCGTCGGCGCCGGGATGCTGAACTTGGGCACGGCGCCGGTCGTCCGCTCGAGCAGGCTCTTCAGCGAGCGGAAGTGGTCGAGGAAGGGGTGGCTGTCGCTGAACCCGATCTTCCCGGTCACCTCGATGCCGCGGGGCTTGGTCTGCACGCCCTGGAACTGGATGCCGTGGTCGAGCTCGACGATGTCGACGCCGTCCAGCAGGCCGAAGAAGTCGAAGTGCCACCACGAGCGGCGGAACTCGCCGTCGGTCGCGAGCTTCAGCCCGGCGTCGGCCTCGCGCACGACGAGCTCGGCGATCGCCGTGTCCTCCGCCACGCGCAGCGCGTCGGCGTCGATCTGGCCGGCCGCGAACCGGCGGCGGGCCTCGGCGAGTTCGGTGGGGCGGAGGAAGCTGCCGACGATGTCGGCGCGGAACGGCGGTGTTGACACCCTGGCGAGGTTACCCGATGCCTCCCGCCATAGGCATCCACTCGTCATCCGGCGTCACCGACCACGCCTCAGAACACGTACTCCATGAGGTCGGTGCCGAGGATGCGGAACGCCTCGTGCGCCCGCAGCCGGTGCGAGATCGAGAGGTCGTCGAAGCAGACGATGAGCGCGTACGACACCCCGGCCCGTGGACCGGCCAGCACCCCCGCCTCGACGCGCACACCGGAGTCCCTGCCCGTCTTGTTGATGAACAGCAGCCCGTGCTCGTCGTTCTCGTGCGAGAACGGGTCGAGACCGGTGGCGGATGCCACGAGCGACAGGTCGTGGTTGAGGCTGAGCCACTCCGCGACCTGGGCGCTCACGCTCGGCGAGACGACCTGCGAGTTCACCAGGGCGGCGAAGACCTCGGCGAGCTCGCGGGCGGAGCCGAGCGCGAAGTGCGGCGCGTCGTCGGGGCCGCGCTCGTCGCGGAAGCGGTCGAGCAGCGCCGAGCGCGCGAGCCCGAGCTCCTCGATGCGGCTGCGGACGGCGGGCAGCCCGACGCGGCGCAGCAGCGCGTTCGCGGCGAGGGCGTCGCCCGTCGAGGCGGTCAGCACGGCGAGGTCCGACAGCGGCAGCGCCGGCGCCTTCAGGTGCTGCCACACGCCGCCCACGCCGACCGGCTCCATGTGCGCGCGGTCGATGATCTCGAGCGGGTCGAGCGTGCCCGACTCGAACGCGGCGGCGACCTCGATCAGCAGCGGCACCACACCGAGCCCCGCGACCGGCAGGGTCACGAAGTCGTCGCCCGAGAGGACGGAGGTGCCGCGGTCGAGGTCGGTGATGCGCACCGAGATCTTCGCGCCGGACGCAGCGAGGTCGTCGAGCGCCTTGAGGGTGGATGTGAATGATCGACGTCCGGCTGCCGCCCTCTTCGGCAGTCGTCGTCCGGTGCCTCGTCGCGCCCCCCGAAGCGACTCGGCATCCTTTCTGGGCTCCATGCCCACGGGTTTCCCTTCCCCTTGAACGTGTTGCGGGGCAGACGGACCGGGATCGGCCCGCTTCTCACCAGATGGTGACGCGCTGATCCTCGTCGAGCCACAGGGCGTCGGACTCGGTCACGCCGAATGCATCGTAGAACGCGTCGATGTTGCGGACGATCTGGTTGCACCGGAACTCGTTGGGCGAGTGCGGGTCGATCGTCAGCAGGCGGATCGTCTCGGCATCCCGCCCCTTCTGCTGCCAGATCTGTCCCCAGCTCAGCAGCAGTCTCTGGATTCCGGTGAAGCCGTCGATCACCGGCGCCTCGGCCGGATCGCCGTTCTCGTCGGTCCCCAGCGACAGGGCGTACGCCTTGATCGCGATGCCGAGTCCGCCGAGGTCGCCGATGTTCTCGCCGATGGTGAGCGCGCCGTTGACGTGGTTCTCCTCGGCGAGACCCAGCGGCACGAGCGCGTCGAACTGGTCGATGAGGTTCTTCGTGCGCTCCTCGAAGGCGGCGCGGTCCTCGTCGGTCCACCAGTCCCGCAGCGACCCGTCGCCGTCGAAGCGGCTGCCCTGGTCGTCGAAGCCGTGGCCGATCTCGTGGCCGATCACCGCGCCGATGCCGCCGTAGTTCGCGGCGGCGTCGCGGTCGGCGTCGAAGAACGGATACTGCAGGATCGCCGCCGGGAACACGATCTCGTTCATCAGCGGGTTGTAGTACGCGTTGACCGTCTGCGGCGTCATGAACCACTCGTCGCGGTCGATCGGCTTGCCGACCTTCGCGAGCTGGCGGTCGTGCTCCCAGACGTGCGCGCGGCGGACGTTGCCGACGAGGTCCTCGGCGTCGATCTCGAGGGTGGAGTAATCCTTCCACTTCACCGGGTAGCCGATCTTCGGCGTGAACGTGTCGAGCTTCGCCAGCGCGCGCTCGCGCGTCTCGGGGCTCATCCACTCCAGCTCGGAGATCGACTGCCGGTACGCATCGACGAGGTTCGCGACGAGCTCGTCCATCGCGTCCTTGGCCGACGGCGGGAAGTGGCGCTCGACGTAGACGCGGCCGATCGCCTCGCCCATCGCGGCCTCGGTGAGGCTCACGCCCCGCTTCCACCGCTCGCGGTTGACCGGGACGCCGGTGAGCTGGGTGCCGTAGAACGAGAAGTTCTCCGCGACGAACTCGTCCGACAGGAACGGCGCCGCCGAGTGCACGACCGCGAAGCGCAGCCACGCCTTCCAGCCCTCGAGGTGCTCGTCGGTCAGCATCACGCCGAGGCCTTCGAGGAAGCTCGGCTGGTACACGTTGATCTCGGCGAACGCGTCGGCGTGGTCGGGGGCCATCCCGTCGCGCCACGGCGCGAGGTCGACGCCGACCAGCTCCTGCACCTCGTCCCAGGTCTTGAGGTTGTAGGTCTTGACCGCGTCGCGGCTGGCGACGTTGTCCCAGTGGTGGGTGGCCAGCTCCGTCTCGAGCGCGACGATGAGATCCGCGGATGCCTCGGCCTCGGCGACCCCCGCGAGCTCGAGGATGCGCTGCACGTGGGTGCGGAACGCGATGCGCGTCTCCTGGAAGCTGTCGAGCCGGTAGTAGCTCTCGTCCGGCAGCGACAGGCCGCCCTGGATGAAGAACGGCACGTAGCGCTGCGGGTTGCCGGGGTCGGGCTCGATGTAGAGGTGGATGAGCGCGGCGATCCCGTCGCGCTCGAACTCGCCGACCGTGCGGAGGAACGCCGGGATGGAGTCGATCGCGTCGACTCGGGCCAGCACGTCGGCCAGCGGCGCCCCGCCGAGCTCCTCGATGCGCCCGGTGTCCATGAAGCTCGTGTAGAGGTCGCCGATCTTGCGGGTCTCGGTGCCCGGGTCGGCCTGCTGCGACTCCTCGATGATCGCGTGCACGTCCTTCTCGGCCTGCTCCGCGATGAGGTGGAACGATCCCCACCGCGCCTTGTCGTCCGGGATCTCGGTGCGCTCCAGCCATGAGCCGTTGACGTGGCGGAACAGATCGTCCTGCGGGCGGATCTCGGCGCTGAGCTCCTCGAGCGCGAGACCGGAACGGGGGGCGTCGGTCATGCGTTCCAGGTTAGTCGCCCCATGCCTGGGCGATTCTCGCGTGGGGATGGATCGCCGTCGCATCGTGATGAAGCCCGGCCCCGCGCACGCGGAGGGGGACGGATGCCGCGCCGCGCCGTCGGCGCCGCCTTCTAGGCTCTTCAGCGTGACCACCGACACGCTGAACCGCGACATCCTGCGGCTCGCCGTGCCGGCGCTGGGCGCCCTCGTCGCCGAGCCCTTGTTCCTCATCGTCGACTCGGCCCTCGTCGGGCACCTCGGCGTGGAGCCGCTCGCCGGCCTCGGCATCGCCTCGGCGGTGCTGCAGACGATCGTCGGGCTGATGGTCTTCCTGGCGTACTCCACCACCCCGGCGGTCGCCCGCCGGTTCGGCGCCGGAGACCCCACGCGCGCCGTCTCGGTCGGCATCGACGGCATGTGGCTCGCGCTGGGCCTGGGCGCGATCCTCGCCCTGATGGGCTCGCTCGGGACGCCGTTCCTCGTCGGCCTCTTCGGCGCGTCGCCGGGCGTCGCCGAGCAGGCCGAGATCTACCTCGGCATCTCGATGTGGGGGCTTCCCGCGATGCTGGTGGTCTTCGCCGCGACGGGTCTCCTGCGCGGCATGCAGGACACCGTGACGCCGCTGTGGATCGCCGGACTCGGTTTCGGCGCGAACGCCCTGCTGAACTGGGCGTTCATCTACGGGCTCGGCTGGGGCATCGCCGGCTCCGCCCTCGGGACGGTCGTCGCGCAGTGGGGGATGGTGGCCGCCTACGCGGTCGTCGTGGGGCGACTCGCGCGCCGGCACGAGGCATCCGTCCGCCCCCAGCGCGAGGGCGTGCGCGGCTCGGCACGATCGGGCGGCTGGCTGTTCCTGCGGACGGTGTCGCTGCGGGTGGCGCTGCTGGCGACGGTGGCCGTGGCGACCGGCCTCGGCACCGACGAGCTGGCCGGCTGGCAGGTCGCCTTCACGATCTTCTCCACCGCAGCCTTCGCGCTGGACGCGCTGGCGATCGCGGCCCAGGCGCTCATCGGCAAGGGGCTCGGCGCCGACGACACGCACCTCGTCCGCCGTGTGCTCGGGCGCACCGTCGCGTGGGGCGCGTGGTTCGGCATCGTCGTGGGCGCGTTGATCGCCGCACTGTCGGGGGTGATCGGGCTGCTGTTCACCGGCGATCCCGCGATCGCCGCACTGGTGCAGCCGGCGCTCATCGTGCTGGCCGTGGCGCAGCCGGTGTGCGGCATCGTCTTCGTGCTCGACGGCGTGCTCATCGGCGCGGGCGACGCGAAGTACCTGGCGATCGTCGGCGTGCTGAACCTCGTCCCGTTCCTCCCCGCGCTGGTGCTCGTCGCCGTGCTGCAGCCGGCCGGCGCGGCGGGCCTGGCGTGGCTGGCCGTCGCGTTCTTCGGCGTCTACATGCTCGCCCGGCTGGTCACGCTCGGCTGGCGCGTGCGCGGGTCCGTCTGGATGACGGTCGGCGTCTGAGGGCGCGCTCGCACCCACGTATCAGCGTGCGGGCCGCCCGCTCCTTGATCGCATGGCGCCCCCACCTCGGCGCCGGAAGGAGCCCGCCGTGTCCGAGAGCGGAACGTTCGCATTCACCGTCCACCCCCGCGCCAGCCTGCGCGAAGACCTCGCGCGCGTGTGGCGGCCGCTGGGGCTCATGCCCGAGGCCGTCTACGACGCGGCGCTGCGGCGCCTGCCGCTCCCGCCGGTCACGATGGCGGGCGTGCAGATCGGCGGCGAGCGCGTCGGCCACGTCGTGCTCGTGCCGTTCGGCGCCCGTCACCTGCTGTCCGACATCGACGGCGGCCGGCGTCGCGTGGGCCGCGCCGTCGACCGCGCCGCCGCGCTCGGCGCCGACGTCGTCGGGCTCGGCGCGCTGACGGCGACCGTGACCGCGGGCGGCGCGTCGCTGCGCGGCCGCTCCGACATCGGCGTGACGAACGGCAACGCGTTCACGGCGGCGATCGTCGAGGACCAGATCCGGATGCTGCTCCCCCACGTCGCGACGAGGACCACGCGCCCTCACGTCGCCGTGGTCGGCGCCAGCGGCAGCGTCGGCACCGCCGTGACGAGGCTGCTGGCACGCGACTCCGCCGGCGCCCGCCTGACGCTGATCGCGCGCACGGCGCCGCGCCTGGAGGCGCTCGCGGCCTCGGTCGCGACCGACGTCGAGGTCGCCACCGCGCACTCGATCGACGCCGTCGGCGATGCCGA
Source organism: Microbacterium sp. CCNWLW41 (assembly GCF_037083505.1). Lineage (NCBI taxonomy): Bacteria > Bacillati > Actinomycetota > Actinomycetes > Micrococcales > Microbacteriaceae > Microbacterium > Microbacterium sp. CCNWLW41. The sequence goes on along the minus strand of NZ_JBAOJP010000001.1, from coordinate 839,556 downwards.
CCTCGTGGTCCTCCTCACGGCGTCGGCCGACACGCTGCTCGGACCCGATCACCTCGCACCGGGCGCGATCGTGCTCGATGCGACGCAGCCGCGCAACACCTCGCCCGCCCTGGCCACCGCTCGTCCCGATGTGCGCGTCGTCGACGGCGGCATCGTGTCGATCCCCAGCCTGCGCCTGGTCGGCGGCGACATCGGGCTGCCTGACGGCCGCTCGTACGCGTGCTTCGCCGAGACCGCGATCCTGGCACTGACCGGCCACCGCGGCCACTTCTCGCTGGGCAACCCGACGCTCGAGCAGGTCGACGCCATCCGTGAGCGCGCGGGGCGCCTGGCGCACCTCGGCTTCCGGGCCGCCGACCCGACGAGCTTCGGCGCACCCGTCGCACTCGAGCCCCGCACGGCGGTGATCGCATGACCCGCGTCGTGCTGCTCGGCGGCGGGTATGTCACGCTGCACGCCTACGCCACGCTCGCACGTCGTGCGGCGCGCGAGCTGCGGCGCGGCGACCTGGAGATCGTCGTGATCTCGGCCGATCGCGCGCACCGCTTCCATGGGTTCACCGGCGAGCTGGTCTCGGGCATCATCCGTCACGACCGCGTGGCCACCCCGCTGGCCGAGGCCATGCCGCTCGCGCGGATCATCGAGGGCCGGGCGCTGCGCATCGACGCCGTCCGCCGCTCGGTCTCCTACCGACGCGGCGACGACGCGGTCGAGGCGATCGCCTACGACCACCTCGTCGTCGGCACGGGCGCGACCGAGCCGACGGACGCCGTCGCGGGGCTCGCCCGGTACGGCCGCACGCTGCGGGGGCCGGGCGAGATCGCGGCGCTCGCCGATCACCTCGCGAGCGTCCCCGGCTCCCCCGTCGTCGTCGCCGGCGGCGGGATCGCGGGGGCCGAGCTGGCGGCCGCCATCGCCGACCGGGGGCACCTCGTCACCCTCGTGCACGGCGGCGAGCGCATCCTCAGCGAGTGGTCCGATCAGCCGCGGCTGCGCTCGCGCGCCGAGGCGGAGCTCGCCCGGCTGGGCGTGCGGGTGGTCACGGGCGTGCGACTGGCCGAGGTCACGCCGACGGCGGCGGTGCTCGCAGACGGCACGACGCTGATGACGGCGACCGTCGTCACGACGACCGGGCAGAGCCCCGTACACATCCCCGGACTCGACCCGTGGCGAGACGAGCGGGGGCGGCTGCGCACCCAGCGGACGCTCGCCGTGCGCTACGGCGTGTGGGCCGCGGGCGACGGCGCGCGCGTGGACCACCCGGTGACCCGGCAGCCCGTGCCGGCGAACGCGCTGTGGGCCATGAAGGGCGGCGACCACATCGGTCGCGCCATCGCGCGCCGGATCTCGGGCCGGCCGGCTCGCCCGTTCGCGTACCGGGGGCTCGGTCGCGCGGCCTCGTTCGGCCCCGGCCGGGGCATCTCGGAGCTGTACGGCGTGCCGTTCACGGGTGCGCTCGCGTGGATGCTGCGGCTGGTGTTCTTCCTGCGCTTCATGCCCTCGCGGGCTCGCGCCGCGGGGGTCGTGGCGGATCTCGCCCGCTCCGCGGTCACCGCACGTCAGGGCGCGCGGCAGGGCGCGCTGCGGCTGGGCGGTGAGACCGCCCTGAGCCCGGGACGCGGCTGACCGCGGGCCGGCTCAGGCCCAGCGGCGGCACCACTCGTACATCACGACGGCGGCCGCGGCGCTCGCGTTGATGGAGCGGGTGGAGCCGTACTGCTCGATCGCGACGACGCCGGATGCCGCGGCCAGCGCCTCCGGCGAGAGCCCTGGCCCTTCCTGACCGAAGAGCAGCACGCACGCCTGGGGCAGGTCGGCCGCCGGCAGCGGCTTCGAGCCCTCGACGTTGTCGATCGCGATGACGGGGAGGGAGGCGGCATCCGCCCACGCGGCGAAGTCCGCGACGGTCTCGTGGTGGCGCACGTGCTGGTAGCGGTCGGTGACCATGGCGCCGCGCCGGTTCCACCGGCGCCTACCGATGATGTGCACCTCGGCGGCGAGGAACGCGTTGGCGCTGCGCACGATCGAGCCGATGTTCATGTCGTGCTGCCAGTTCTCGATCGCGACGTGGAACGCGTGCCGGCGGGCGTCGAGGTCGGCGACGATGGCGTCCATCGTCCAGTAGCGGTACGCGTCGACGACGTTGCGGGCGTCCCCGTGCGCGAGCAGCTCGCGGTCGTAGCGGTCGTCGTCCGGCCACGCGTCCGGTCCGCCCGGCCATGGCCCCACCCCGACTGGAAGCGTCGGTTCCGCGGCATCCGAAGGCGGTGTCCCCTCGTGCTCGGGCCGCGATGCGCTCGGGTCGGGCGTGGTCACCGGGAAAGGGTATCCCGGCGCGGCGCGCCGATCCGCGTCGGCGCGTGTTCGCTTTGCGTCGCGAAGTCGCCCTCAGGTCCGGGACCGAACCATACTGGAGTCATCGTGACGACCGGGGGGTCAGTTGTTCGACGACGAAAGGCGCCAGCGCGCCATCGAGGCACTCGGGGTACTCGACACTCCGCCGGATGAGCGGGTGGACCGGGTCGCCCGGCTGGCGCAGGAGATGTTCGGCGTGCCGATGGTGAGCGTCACGCTCATCGACCGCGACAGGCAGTTCCGCAAGGCCCAGATCGGCCTGGGAGGGCGGGAGGCACCCCGGGAGGGCTCGTTCTGCGACGTCACCATCCGGCAGGAGGGCACGCTCGTGATCGAGGATGCCGCCACCGACGCCGCCTTCGCCGAGAGCCCGTTCGTCCTCGGCGACCCGCATCTGCGCTTCTACGCCGGCCACCCGCTGAAGGCACCGGGCGGCGAGCAGGTCGGCACGCTCTGCATCATCGACACCCGGCCGCGCACGCTCGACGATCGCGAGAGGGTGCTGCTGAAGGAGCTCGCGCTGTGGGTGCAGTCCGAGCTGACCGACGCCGACGAGCTCGACTACGCATCCGTCGTGCAGCGCGCCATGCTCCCCGCGCGCACCCCCGACGTCCCCGGGTACACGCTCGCCGCATCGGCGACGCCGGCGGGAAGCCTTCTGGGCGACGTCTACGACTGGCAGGTCGTGGACGGGCGCCTCCGGGTGGCCCTCGCCGACGTCATGGGCAAGGGCACGGGTCCCGCGATCGTCGCATCGGCCGTCAGGGCGTCGCTGCGCACTGCTCCCACGCGCTCCCTCGCCGACACCGTCTCGGAGGTGGACCGCATGCTCGAGGCCGACCTCGGCGGCGCGAACATCTTCGTCACGGCGGTCGCCGCCGACGTCGACCTCGAGACCGGCGGCGTCTCGTTCATCGACGCCGGCCACAGCCTCGCCTTCATCCTGCGGGCGCACGGCGAGTGGGAGCCGCTGCAGTCGACGGGGCTCCCGCTCGGCATGGGCTTCGACGAGACACGGATCACCTCGGGCGCCCTGCTCGCGCCGGGCGACGTCTTCATGGTGTGCAGCGACGGGCTCCTCGACATCCTCGACCCGGGCGACCCGTTCGGCCACGTGCACGACGTGGTGCGCGACCTCGGCCCGCACGGCGCGGTCGAGGAAGCGCGGCGTCTCGCGCTGCAGCAGGGGGCACCCGACGACGTCACGGTGCTCGTCGTGAGGCGGGATCCGTGACGGCGCGGTTCGTCTGGATCCGCATCCTCGCGCTGCTGTCGGTCCTGCTCGGGGTCAACTACATCGCCTGGCGCTGGCTCGACTCGGTGAACTGGTCGGCGTGGTGGATCGCGGTGCCGCTCGTCATCGCCGAGACGTACAGCCTCATCGACACCTTCCTGTTCTCGCTCACGATGTGGCGCGCACGGGAGCGCCCGGCACCGGTGTCGCCGCCGCAGGGCACGGTCGACGTGCTCATCACCACCTACAACGAGCCCGTCGACATGGTGATCGCCACCGCGCGGGCCGCGAAGCGCATCGCCTACCCGCACGAGACGTGGATCCTCGACGACGGCGCACGGCCCGACATGGCGGCCGCCGCGCGCGAGGCGGGGGTCGGCTACATCACGCGCTCGTCCGACTGGGACGGCAAGCCCCGGCACGCCAAGGCGGGCAACCTCAACAACGCGCTCTTCAGCACCGAGGGCGAGTTCCTGCTCATCCTCGACGCCGACCAGGTGCCCGACCCGCTGATCCTGCATCGCACGCTCGGCTACTTCGCCGACGACCCCGAGGTCGCACTCGTGCAGACGCCGCAGTGGTTCATGAACGTCGACGACGCCGATCCGCTCGGCAGTCAGGCGCCGCTGTTCTACGGGCCCATCCAGCAGGGCAAGGACGGCTGGAACGCCGCGTTCTTCTGCGGCTCCAACGCCGTGCTGCGCCGCGACGCCCTGATGCAGCTCGGCATCGTGGGGTACGTCCGCGACGTCGAGCAGTCCACCGCCCGCACGCTGCGCGCGGCGGAGGCGCTGCTGGTGAAGGCCGCGAGAGACCGCACCGCCGACCCGGCCGTGCGGCTCCAGCTGCGACTGCTCGGCGGCGAGGTCACCCAGGCGCGCGTGCGCCTGGACGCGGGCGATCCGATCGGCGAGGTGACCTACCGCGTGCAGTCGGCGGTCGACACGGCCTCCCGCGAGCTCGTGCGCGGCGATCTGGCCCGCATGCGGGCCGACCTCGCGTCGATCGGCGAGCTGCCGGTGCAGCGCGACGCCGAGCTCGACGCGGTCGTCATCGACGACGCCGGCCTGGACGCCCTCACGACGCGGGAGCTGTCGCCGCTCGGCGCCGTCGGGTCGGTGGCGGCCCTCCTGCAGGCGCTGCGGGTCGATCGCCCCGACGAGGCCCAGCCCGTCCAGCCGATGGCGACGATCTCCGTCACCGAGGACATGGCCACCGCGATGCAGCTGCACTCCCTCGGATGGCGCAGCGTCTACCACCACGAGATCCTCGCGCGAGGCCTCGCGCCCGAGGACCTGCGCACCATGCTGACGCAGCGGCTGCGGTGGGCCCAGGGCACGCTCCAGGTCATGCTGCGCGACAACCCGCTGGCCAAGAAGGGGCTCTCCACCGGCCAGCGGCTGATGTACTTCGCGACGATGTGGAGCTACCTCTCGGGCTTCACCGCACTGGTCTATCTCGCCGCACCGGTCATCTACCTCGTGTTCGGCGTGATGCCGGTGACCGCGTGGAGCGTGGACTTCTTCGCGCGGTTCCTGCCCTACTTCATCGTGAACCAGGTCCTCTTCCTGGTGGTCGCGAGGGGCCTGCGGACCTGGCGCGGCCAGCAGTACTCCCTCGCGCTGTTCCCGGTGTGGATCAAGGCGTGCACGTCGGCGTTCGCGAACGTGGTCCTCGGACGCCCGCTGGGGTTCGCGGTGACGAAGAAGGACGGCCGCGACGAGTCCGGACCGCCGTGGCGCGAGATCTGGCCGCAGCTGACCGCGATCGCCGTCCTCGTGCTGGCGCTGGTGATCGGCCTCGCCCGGCTGGCCGTCGGCACCTCGGACGGCACCGGCACCCTCGTCAACACCGTGTGGGTGGTCTACGACCTGGCCGTGCTGAGCGTCATCGTCCAGGCCGCCCTGTACCGGGGGCCGACGCGCCCCATCGCCCCGAAGCCCGAGGAGGCTCCGTGAATCTGACAGTGACGCCCGGGACGGACTACGCGCTCGTCCGTCCCGAAGGCCGGCTGACCGCGACATCGGTGCCGCGGCTGCGCCAGGCCGTGGACGAGCTCGTGGGCACGGGCAGCACGCGCATCGTCGTCGACCTCTCCGGCACCGAGTTCGTCGACTCGTCGGGGCTCGGCGCCCTCATCGGCGGGCTCAAGTCCGCCCGTCTCGCCGGCGGCGATCTGCGGATCGCGGCGGCGACCGAGCCGGTCAAGCGCGTGCTCAAGCTCACCAACCTGGATCGCGTGCTGCGCGATCACCCGAGCCCGGAGGCGGCATTCGATGGCGACTGAGGCCGACCTCCGCTGGGAGGGCATCGTCGACGACGCGCTCGTCGACCACGTGCACGACGCGCTCGACGAGCTCTTCCGTCGCACCGCGGGCGTGGGCGACGAGGACGCGATGCTGTTCCGCCTGGCGGTGAGCGAGGTGGCGGCCAACGTCGCCGAGCACGCGCAGGCGCGCGAGCCGATCCACGTGACGGTCGAGCTGGATGCCGACGACGAGGCGCTGTCGGCCGTCTTCAGTGACACGGCGGATCCGGCGCTCCTCGACCTCAGCGCCGTCTCCATGCCGGAGGCGGACGCCGAGTCCGGGCGCGGCCTCGCGATCGCGCTGGCCGCGTGCGACGAGCTCATCCACGAGACCGAGGGCGGCAACGTCTGGCGGCTGCGCCGCCGGCGCCGCGACACCTGACGCGCCACTTTTCGGCACACCGAAATCCGGGTATGGTTTCGGTGTGCCGAAAACTGCCGAACTCACGGATGCCCCCACTGGCGTGCGCCGGCGCGGCCTGACACTGCCGCGCCTGGCGTGGCTCATCGGCCCGGCGCTCGTGGCGGGCGTGGCGTACCTCGACCCCGGCAACGTCGCCAGCAACATGACCGCCGGCGCCCGCTACGGGTACCTGCTGGTGTGGGTGGTCGTCGTCGGCAACGTGATGGCGTGGCTCATCCAGTACCTCTCCGCCAAGCTCGGGATCGTCACCGGCCAGAGCCTGCCCGAGACGCTGGGGCGTCGCATCCGCAGTCCGTGGGGCCGCCGCGCCTACTGGCTGCAGGCCGAGCTCGTCGCGATGGCGACCGACATCGCCGAGGTGATCGGCGGGGCCGTCGCGCTGTACCTACTGTTCGGCATCCCGCTGGTCTGGGGCGGCGCGATCACCGGCGCCGTGTCGATCGGCCTGCTGCTCATCCAGTCGCGCAAGGGTCCGCGCCCGTTCGAGTTCGTCGTCATCGGTCTTCTCGTGGTGATCGCGATCGGCTTCTCGTTCGGCGTGCTCGTCGCGCCGCCCGACCCGGCCGGCGTCGCAAGCGGGCTCGTCCCGCGCTTCGAGGGCACCGACTCGGTGCTCCTGGCCGCCTCGATCCTCGGCGCGACGATCATGCCCCACGCGATCTACGCCCACAGCGCGCTCGCCCGCGACCGGTTCGCCCCGCGGCCGGCCGCCGCGTCGGCGCTGAGCGACCGCACCGCGCCCGACGCGACGCTGGCCGAGCTGCGCGGCATCTCGACCCGGCGCCTGCTGCGCGCGACGAAGTGGGACGTGACCATCGCGATGCTCATCGCGGGCACGGTGAACCTCTGCATCCTGCTCCTGGCCGCGGCCAACCTCGCGGGCGTCCCCGGAACCGACTCCCTGGAGGGCGCCTACGCCGCGCTGTACGCCGGGCTCGGACCGCTCGTGGCGACGCTGTTCGCCGTCGGCCTGCTGGCGAGCGGCCTGGCCAGCACCTCGGTGGGCGCCTACGCCGGCGCCGAGATCATGCACGGACTGCTGCACATCCGCGTGCCGCTGCTGGCCCGGCGCCTGGTCACCCTCATCCCGGCGCTGATCATCCTGGCGATCGGCTTCGACCCGACGGTCGCACTCGTGCTCAGCCAGGTGGTGCTGTCGTTCGGCATCCCGTTCGCGCTGGTGCCGCTGGTCGCGCTCACCGCCAAGCGCGAGGTGCTCGGCGGGTACCGCAACCGGGTGTGGACGACGGTCGCGGGGATCGCGGCATCCGTCTTCCTCATCACGCTCAACGGCGTGCTGCTCTGGCTCGTGCTGACGGGCGCGTGAGGCGGCCCCGGTACCCTTTTGACGTGCCCTCCCCCGCCGTCGACGACTATCTGAAGACGATCTACCACCACACCGAGTGGCAGGACGATCGCATCACCCCGTCGCAGCTGGCCGCCGAGCTGGGCCTCGCCCCGTCGAGCGTCACCGAGATGGTGCAGAAGCTCGCGGCGCAGGGCCTGGTGACCCATCGCCCCTACGGGCCGATCGCGCTCTCGGACGACGGCGTGCGCCGGGCGGCGGCGATCATCCGCCGGCACCGGCTCATCGAGACATGGCTCGTGCAGGAGTTCGGCTACGCGTGGGACGAGGTGCACGACGAGGCCGAGGTGCTCGAGCACGCCATCAGCGACCGGCTGCTCGAGGGCATCGACGAGCGCCTGGGGCGCCCGCGGTTCGACCCGCACGGCGATGCGATCCCGGATGCCGCGGGCGAGGTGCACCGCGAGCCCTTCGTGCTGCTGGCCACCGCGCCGTCGGGGCACGTGGGCCGCGTGCTGCGGGTGAGCGACCGGGACCCCGAGCTGCTGCGCGCGGTCGAGACGGCCGGCGTCGCGGTGGGCACGACGGTGACGGTGACGGACGCCGTCACCCTCCGCATCGGCGGAACCGACGTCGCACTTCCCGCCGGCGCCTCCGACGCCGTGTGGCTCACCGCCTGACACCCTCCTGCTCCGTCCGGGAGCACAGGATCGGAACATCCGGACGACACGCCGACAGCGGATGCCGCCACCCGGCGTGTCGCCGAAGACCTCCGACGCTGTGTCGGCTCGGCGCCGGCGAAGCCGAGCCACCGAGCGGTCAGCACCGAGAGGTCAGCGCCGGGCGGCGCCGATGCGGGCGGCGGCGTCGAACGGCCACCGGACGCCGGTCGCCTGCTCGGCCACCTGCCACAGCCGGGCGCCGACCTCGGGGTCGCGCGTGACCTTGGCGGCGGTCTGCTCCCGCGGCTCGCCGCGCGAGCCGGTGCGGGGGCCCCAGAATCCGCCGCTCTCGGCCTCGGGATCGGTCAGGGCGCGCACGAGCGGCCACGCCCCGTGCTCCTTGGACTGCGAGAAGGCCGACTGCAGGTTGTCGCGGAACCGCTTGGCGCGCGACGGCTCGTTGACGCCGACGATGCCGGGCGTGCGCCCGCCGATCGAGTACCCGGGGTGGGCGACGATGCTCGCGACGTCGACCCGCGCGGCCCGCAGGCGCCGGTCGGCCTCGAAGCCCAGCGCCGCGGTGGCGACCTTGGACTGCACATAGGCGCGCCACGCCGAGTAGTTCTCGACGAGCTGCGGGTCGACCGGGTCGTACGGCGTGAGCGAGGTCGACATGCTGCCGACCCAGACCATGCGGCCGGCGGCCTCGGCGAGCGCCGTCAGCAGCTCGCCGGCGAGGGCGAAGTGGCCGAGCGCGTTCGTGGCGAAGACGACCTCGTTGCCGTCGATCGTCGTCTGGCGCACCTTCGGCGGGTGGACGATCCCGGCGTTGAGCAGCACGCCGTCCAGGGCGCCGCGGCCGCGGATGCTGGCGGCGGCGGAGCGCACCGATCCGAGGTTGGACGTGTCGAGGATGAGCGGGTCGGTGGCGTCGGGCGCGGCATCCGGAACCCTCCTGCGGATCGCGGCGCGGGCCCCCGACAGACGATTCGGATGCCGCGCCGACATGATCACCCGCGCCCCCGCCCGCACCAGCTGCTCGGACGCGAAGTAGCCGAGACCGGTGTTCGAGCCGGTCACCAGATACACCCGACCCGCCAGGTCGGGGAGGCTGCGGGGGTCCCACGTCACGGCTTCGACCCTACGCCTGCCCGCCGCCTAGTCTGGACGCATGCGCACCCGGTCCGACATCGATTGCTGGCTCACCGACATGGACGGCGTCCTCGTGCACGAGAACACGCCGATCCCGGGGGCTTCAGACCTGCTGCAGCAGTGGCGCGAGCAGGGCGTGCCGTTCCTGGTGCTGACCAACAACTCGATCTTCACGCCCCGCGACCTCGCCGCCCGGCTGCGGGCCTCCGGACTCCTGGTGCCCGAGGAGTCCATCTGGACGTCGGCGCTCGCGACGGCGGACTTCCTGAAGTCGCAGATGCCCGGCGGGACGGCGTTCGTGATCGGCGAGGCGGGCCTGACGACGGCGCTCCACGAGGCCGGGTTCATCATGACCGAGACGAACCCCGACTACGTCGTCGTGGGCGAGACGCGCAACTACTCGTTCGAGGCGATCACGAAGGCGATCCGCTTCATCGGGGCCGGCGCCCGCTTCATCGCGACGAACCCCGACGCGACCGGTCCGTCGACCGAGGGCGTGCTGCCTGCCACGGGTGCGATCTCGGCGCTCATCACCAAGGCCACCGGCATGGAGCCGTACGTGGTGGGCAAGCCCAACCCGATGATGTTCCGCTCGGCGATGAACCGTCTCGGCGCCCACTCCGAGAACACCGGCATGATCGGCGACCGCATGGACACCGACGTCGTGGCCGGCATCGAGGCGGGCCTGCACACCGTGCTCGTGCTCACCGGCATCAGCGACGCCGCCGAGATCCAGCGCTACCCGTTCCGCCCCGACGAGGTGCTGGGCTCGGTCGCCGACCTGCTCGACTCCGAGCCGGTCGAGTCCGAGGACCCCGAGCTGCTCTGACCCTCACGTCGGGGCTCACCGATAGGGTCGCGAGCATGGGAGCGCTCGACGACGGCGAGAAGGTGGAGGCGACGGATGCCGCCGCCTGGCGCCGTTGGCTCGCCGAGAACCATCGCACCTCCAAGGGAGCGTGGCTCGTCCGCGCCCGGCCCGGCTCCGGGCTCGAGTTCGTCGGCTACGAGGACGCGATCCTGCAGGCGCTGTGCTTCGGGTGGATCGACGGGCCGGTCCGCTCCTTCGACGAGCAGCGCGGCGGGCTGTGGTTCGCGCCGCGGCGTCCGTCGAGCGGATGGGCAGCGACGAACAAGGCGCGGGTCGCGCGGCTCGAGGCCGACGGGCTGCTGGCGGAGGCCGGCATCCGTGCCATCGAACTCGCCAAGCAGAACGGCGCGTGGACCGTGCTCGACAACGCCGAGGCGCTGCGCGAGCCCGACGACCTCGCCGCCGCCCTCGACGCCGAGCCGACCGCCCGCGCGGCGTGGGACGCCTTCCCGCCGTCGACCCGCAAGGTCGGCATCGGCGCCGTCGACTCCGCCCGCCGACCCGAGACGCGCGCCGCGCGCATCGCGAAACTCGTGGCCGACGCCGCCGAAGGGAAGCGCCCATGATCTCCGACACCGAGCAGACGCTGCTCCTGCTGACGAGCGCCGTCATCCTGCTCGGCACGCTCACCGTGATCCTGTGGCAGTGGTGGCGCAATCGCGGCAAGCGCGACTGACCCGCTCCACCGTCGCTCCATCGGATCGTCCAGGTGGTGGCGCGCTTCGCCCATGTTCCCTGGCGTGACACCGACGTAATCTCGGTGCGCACCATCCAGACGAGGCTGTCCCGTCTGCATCGCAAGGGAGCATGTATGTCCATTTCCACTCGTCGTCGCACCCGAGCGGCGGCCCTTCTCGCCGGCGGCGTCGCCGCCGTCCTGACCCTCGCCGGATGCGCAGGCGGGTCGGGTTCCGACCAGCCCGCAGACGGCGAGCCCGTCGAGATCACCTTCCAGTCGTGGGTGCCGAACATCGACCGTGCCGTCGACGCGTTCAACGACGCGCACGACGACATCCACGTCGAGCTCGAGACCATCACGGCCGGCCCCGACGGCGGCTACGCCACGATGCTGTCGGCGGTCCAGGCCGGCAACCCGGCCGACGTCGTGCAGCTGGGCTACGACGCCATCCCCGACTTCCTCATCAACGACGCCCTCGAGGACATCACCCCGTACGTCTCCGACGCCGAGGAGAAGTTCGTCCCCTGGCAGTGGCAGACCGGTGTCTTCGGCGACAAGGTGTACTCGATCCCGCAGGCGTCGGGGCCGCTCGGCCAGTTCTACCGCGCGGACATCTTCGCGGAGCTGGGCATCGAGTACCCCGAGACGTGGGACGAGTTCTACGAGGCCGCCAAGGTCGTGCGCGCCTCGGGCCCGGACCGCTACATCACCGCCTTCGCGTTCAACCAGGCACCCTGGATGATCGGCCTCGCGCAGCAGGGCGGCGCCAACTGGTTCGTCGCCGAGGACGACGCCTGGACGGTGTCGATCGACGGCGACGAGACGATCAAGGTGGCCGAGTTCTGGCAGAAGCTCATCGACGAGGACCTCGTGAAGGTGGAGGCCGACTTCTCCAGCGAGTGGAACGCCGACCTGCAGAACGGCAACATCCTCACGTGGATCTCGGGCTCCTGGGCCGACGCGATCCTGCGCGGAACCGCACCCGACACCGCCGGCAAGTGGGCGGTCGGCGCCATGCCGCAGTGGAACGCCGGCGAGAACGTCTCGGCGACCTGGGCCGGCGGCTCGGCCAACGCCGTGCTGAAGGGCTCGAAGCACCCCGAGGAGGCCGCCGAGTTCGCGGTCTGGCTGAACTCGAACACCGACAGCGTCAGCATCCTCACCGAGATCGGCGCCGGCTGGCCGTCGATCGTCGACACCGGCGCGATCGCGTCGCTGCAGGACGCGCCGGAGGTGTTCGACTTCTACGGCGGGCAGGACATCTGGGACGTCTTCGCCGAGTCCGACAAGGCCGTCGACACGTCGTGGGCCTGGCCGCCGCTGTCGTCGACGCTCTTCGCGAGTCTCACCGACAACGTCAAGGCCGCCGTCGACGCGGGCACACCGCTGCCCGAGGCGTACGCCAAGACCCAGGCCGACATGGTCGCGGCGCTCGAAGAGCGCGGCATCTCGGTCGACTGACACCGATGGGGTGGGCTGCACGGCGGCCCACCCCGTCGCCATTCCCTGGGAGAAGACCCGTGAGTCTCGCTGTCCGCACCCCTGCGCCCGCCGTCGGGCCCGCGTCCGAATCCGCACCTGTCGCCCCACGCCGCCGACGACGCCTGCCGGGCGCGGTATGGGTTCTCGTGCTGCCCTTCGTCGTCATGTTCGCCGCGTTCTTCGTGGCGCCGATCGTCTATGCCGTCGTGCAGAGCATGTTCACCACGCGCAGCTCCGGGCTCGGCTACGGCGCTCCCGAGACGGTGTTCGTCTTCCTCGACAATTACGTCCGCGCGCTGTCCGACCCCACGTTCGTCGAGAGCCTGGGCCGCCTGGTGCTCTTCTCGGCGATCCTCGTGCCGCTCATGGTGGTCACGGCGCTGGGGCTCGCCCTGCTGCTGGACTCGGGGCGGGCACGGCTCCCGCGGATGTTCCGTGTCATCTACTTCTCGCCCTACGGGGTGCCCGGTGTCGTGGCCACGCTGCTGTGGGGCTTCCTCTACGTGCCGGCGACCAGTCCGGTGCTGCAGGTGCTCGGGTTCGCAGGTGTGAGCTTCGACCCGCTCGCCAGCGGCACGGTGCTCTTCTCGATCGCCAACATCGCCCTGTGGGGCTTCGCCGGCTACAACATGGTGATCCTCATGGCGGCGCTGAACGCCATCCCCTCCGAGCTCTACGAGGCCGCGCGCGTCGACGGCGCCTCGGGCTGGGCCACGGTCTGGCACATCAAGCTGCCCCTGGTCCGGCCGTCGATCATCCTGGTCACCGTCTTCACGATCATCGGCACGCTCCAGCTGTTCGTCGAGCCCCTCGTGCTGCGCCCGCTCACGACAGCCATCAGCACGACCTACACGCCGAACCTCGCCGCCTACAACCAGGCCTTCGCGCAGGGCAACCCGAACCTCGCCGCGGCGATGGCCGTCATCGTCGCGATCCTCGGCTTCGCGTTCTCGTTCGGCTTCCTGCGGCTCGTCAACCGGAAGGGGAACCGCGCATGGTGACCTCGGCACAGCCCCGGATGCAGTCCACGACCCAGCCCCGGATGCAGTCCGGCACCCGCGGCGGTGTGAGCACCGTCGCCGTCAACGCGGTGCTGATCGTCGCCGGTGTCTACTTCCTGCTCCCGCTGGTGTGGGTCGTGATCGCAGCGACCAAGTCGCCCGCCGACCTCTTCGGCACGTTCGGCCTGTGGTTCTCCGACTCGCCGCAGGCGTGGGAGAACCTCGTCGCGCTGTTCACCCAGGACGGCGGCGCCTTCACCCGCTGGGTGCTCAACAGCATCATCTACTCGGGCGTGGGCGCCTTCGTGGCGATGGTGCTCTCGGCGGCCTGCGGCTACGCGATCGCCAAGTTCCCGTTCCGCGGACGCGAGGCGCTGTTCTCGGTGATCCTCGGCGGCGTGCTGGTGCCGGCGACGGTGATCGCCCTGCCCCTGTACTTCCTGCTCAACACGTTCGGGCTCACCGGCACCTACTGGGCGGTGCTGCTGCCCAGCATGGTCAGCCCGTTCGGCGTCTACCTCGCCCGCATCCATGCGAACGCGAGCGTGCCCGACGAGGTCATCGAGGCGGCGCGCCTGGACGGCGCCGGCGACCTGCGCATCTTCGCATCGATGGCGACCCGCATGATGATGCCGGCGATGGTGACGATCTTCCTCTTCCAGTTCGTGACCATCTGGAACAACTACCTGCTGCCGCTGGTCATGCTGAACGACACCTCGACGTTCCCGGTCACGCTCGGGCTCACTCTCTGGAACGGCCAGACCCAGCGCGACCCGATGTTCTACTCGCTCGTCGTCGCGGGCTCCGCCGTATCGGCCCTGCTGCTGGTCGCCTTGATGACCGCACTGCAGCGGTTCTGGCGCGCCGACCTCACGGCCGGTGCCACGAAGGGCTGATCAGCCCTTGCGCAGTTCCCGGTACGCGCGCGGGCTCATGCCGTGCGTCCGCCGGAACTGGCGTGAGAAGTAGAACGGATCGTCCATGCCCACCTGCCGGCCGATCTCGGCGACCGGCAGGTGGGTGGTGTCCAGCAGCGCCCGGGCACGCGCCATCTTCAGCGCGTTGTGATGGGCGAGCACGCCTCCGCCGGTCGCCTCGCGGAAGAGCGCGGCGAGGTGCGACGGCGAGACGCCGACCATCGCGGCGAGCTCGGGCACCTGCACCCGGCCCTCGATGCGGTCTTCGAGATAGCGCATCGCGCGTTCGACCGGTGCTCCCTCGCTCGGCAGCGCGCGGTCGACCGCGAGCTGCGTGAACAGCCGCCACGCCATTCCCGACGTCGCCGCCAGGCGAGCGGGGGTGGTGTCGCGCGCCAGCGCGACCGAGATCTCGTCGAGCAGCGAGGTGACGCGGTCCACCTCGCGCAGCGAGAGGGTGACCCGGTCGCGACGGATGCCGGCAGCCTCGACGAGTTCGGGCACATCGGTGCCGCGCACATGGCACCACCAGATGGTCCAGGGCTCGTCGGCCGCCGCGCCGTAGGAATGCGGCATGCCTCCCGGGAGCACGATCGCCGTCGAACTGCCGACGCGCAGGCGGGCCCCGCCTGCCTCGACCCAGCCCGAGCCGGCGACGCACACGATGACGATCGTCTCCTCGGCGCCGCTCGGGCGATGACGCCCGTGCAGCTCGGCCCGCGGGAAGTATCCGGCATCCGTCACCAGGATCCGTCGCGTGACGGGGCGCACAAGTGCGGCCTCCACGAGGGGGCGCGGCACGACACTGAGCCGCTGCCGCTCGAAGCCGTCGGCGCGTTCCATTCCGGCATCTTGCCATACGGCGACCAGCGGATCATCCAGGTTCGACGTGCGTTCTCCCATTGTCGCGCGGACCTGCGCGCCGTACTTTTGCCAGGTGACTTCCCCCGCCGACGCCCCGAGCCGCATCGAGCTGCCCGCCGCCCCCGCCGACCAGGCGCGCCTCCTCGCCGCCGGCGGCGTCGCCTGCTGGAGCGAGCCGGTGTCGATCGACACCTACGCGGCCGGTGAGCCGGACCCGTTCCCGCTGTTCCTCGACCGCCGGGTCTACCAGGGGTCCAGCGGCAAGGTGTACCCGCTGCCGATGATCGACAGCGTCGCGCACGAGAAGGCGCCGCGGCTGTGGCAGGCGATCCATCTCGAGAACGCCTACGTGCGCCTTCTGCTGCTGCCCGACATCGGCGGCCGCATCCACATCGGCTACGACAAGGTCGCCGGCTACGACTTCTTCTACCGCAACAACGTCATCAAGCCGGCGCTCGTCGGACTGGCCGGTCCGTGGATCTCGGGCGGCGTGGAGTTCAACTGGCCCCAGCACCACCGGCCGGCGACGTTCCTGCCGGTCGACGCGCGCATCGAGCGCGAAGACGACGGCGCGGTCGTCGTCTGGCACAGCGACCTCGATCCGCTCCAGCGCATGCGGGGCGTGCACGGCGTGCGCCTGCGGCCGGGCTCCTCGCTCATCGAGCTCGAAGCGGCACTGCACAACCGCACCGACGTGCCGCAGACGTTCCTGTGGTGGGCCAATGTCGCCGCGCGCTCGCACGACCAGTACCAGTCGTTCTTCCCCGACGACGTCGCCTATGTCGCCGACCACGCCCGGCGCGCCATCACCGCCTTCCCGCGGGCGGACCGGCCGTACTACGGCGTCGACTACCCGGCGCGCGCCGCCGAGCGCGCCGACGCCGACCGCATCGACGTCTACAGCAACATCCCGGTGCCGACGTCGTACATGATCACCGACACCGACGACGACTTCTTCGGCGGCTACGACCATGCCGCCGACGCCGGCTTCGTGCACTGGGCCGACCGGGCGATCTCACCCGGCAAGAAGCAGTGGACGTGGGGCGACGGCCCGATCGGCCGAGCGTGGGACGATCAGCTCACCGACGGCGACGGCCCCTACGTCGAGCTCATGGCGGGCGTCTACACCGACAACCAGCCCGACTTCAGCTGGCTGCTCCCGGGCGAGACCAAGCGCTTCCGCCAGTACTGGTACCCGATCCACGGCACCGGCCCGGTCCGGCAGGCGACGACGGATGCTGCGCTCGGCGTCCGCGCCGACGGCGACGGCACGCGCATCACGGCGATCGCCACGCGTTCGCTGCCCGGCGCCTCGATCGAGCTGCGGCGCGGCGGTCAGCTCGTCGAGGCGTGGACGGCGGATCTCTCGCCGGATGCGCCCTTCACGGCGGGCGCGGCGATCCCGGCGGACGCCCCGGAACTCGAGGTGCGGGTCATCCACTCCGGCGCGCCTCTGGTGGTGTGGCGCGCCCCCACCGGTGACGCCGGCGAGCCGTGGGCCGCGACCGCGCCCGACCAGCCGGAGGACATCCCGTCGAACGACGAGCTGTACGCCACGGCGGTGCACCTGCTGCAGTACCGACACCCGACGCGGTCCGCGGTGCCGTACCTGCGCGAGGCGCTGCGCCGCGATCCGGGCGACTCGAGGGCCGCCACCGCGCTCGGCGCGTGGCACCTCGCGCGCGGACAGTACGCCGAGGCGCTCGAGCTTCTCACCGCGGCGACAGACCGGCTCACCCGCCGCAACCTCAACCCGCGCGACGGCGAGACGGCGTACCTCCTCGGTCTCGTCCACGAGCGGCTGGGGAACGACGACGCCGCCGATCGGTGGCTGGCGAAGTCGGGCTGGAACGCAGCCTTCGCCGGGGCGGCGGCCCTGGCGCGCGCACGCATCGCCCTGCGCACCGGGTCCCCGACCGCGGCTCTCGCGCTGGCGCGTGCCGCGCGCGCCATCCCGGAGGCACGCCGGATCGAGGCGCTCGCACTCTCGCGCCACGGCGAGGACGCGGCATCCGTCGCCCTTCTGTCCGATCTGCTCGCCGACGACCCGCTCGACCCGGCGACGCGGGCGCTGGGGGGCGACCTGACCCGGCGCGACGCGCGCACCGCCCTCGACGTCGGCGCCGAGCTCGCCCGTGCCGGCGCGTACGACGAGGCGCTGGCCGCAACGGCGCTGGACCTCGAGGCCACTCCGTCGGCGGGGCGCGCCGGTCCGCTTCGCCACTATCTGCGCGCGCACTGGTTCGAGCGCGCCGGGCGGGCGGATGCGGCGGCCGACGAGCGGCGGTCCGCGCGTGCGTCGTCGGCGGCGCTCGCCTTCCCCGCGGGCCTGGATCAGTACGACGCTCTGGTCGCGGCGATCGACGCCGACCCGACCGACGTCGTCGCGTGCGGTCTGCTCGGCATGTGGCTGCTCGACGCGCACCGCGAGGCCGACGCGCTGCAGCACCTCCGCGCGTCGACCGCCGGCGGATCGACAGACCCCGTGGTGTGGCGCAATCTCGCGATCGCTCTCGTGGCTGTCGCCGACGATGACGAGGGTGCCGACGCGGCCCTCGCACAGGCGCTCGCCCTGCGACCCGAAGCGCGCCTCGTCTTCGAGCGCGACGTGCTCGCCGAACGGCGCGGAACGGATGCCGCCACCCGCCTCGCCATGCTCGAGCGGCACGCCGCGCTTCTCGACGTCCGCGACGACCTGGCTGTGCGCCACGCGAACCTCCTGCTCGATGCGGGGCGCGTCGACGACGCCTGGCGCCTGCTCAGCACACGGCGGTTCCGCCCCTTCGAAGGCGGCGAAGGACGGGTGATCGCGGCGTTCGATCGCGCCGCGTGCACGCTCGCGGAGCGGATGCTCCCGGCGTCGCCGGCAGAGGCAGCGGCCCTCCTCGAGGCGGGATTCGTGCCGCCGCGGTCGCTCGGCGAGGGACGGCACCCCGCTGAGCGTCCGGTGCGGCGGTGGGTGCTCCTCGGTCTCGCGCGCGAAGCGGCCGGCGACCCCGCCGGCGCCGCCGACGCGTGGCGCGAAGCCGTCGCGCCGACGCCGCTCGCCGTCGACCCGCGCCCTGCCGACGAGACCACGTACTGGGAGGGCATCGCACACCTGCACCTCGGCGACGCCGCTGCGGCGAGCGCCGCCTGGGACGCCCTCGACGCGCGCGCGGCCGCCCTGCGCGCGGCGAGGGACGAGATCGACTACTTCGCCACCTCGGTGCCCGAGCTCACGCCCTTCGACTCCGACACCGCATCGACCCGGGCTGCGACGGCGGACGAACTGGAGCGGCTCGCCGCACGAGGGCGCGCGCGGCAGGCCGCCTCGGCGACCGAGGTCCGCACCGCGGGAAGGATCGACGCATGACCGAGCGCTACCTGGGATCCGGCACGATCGAGCGCGACGAGTCGTCCCTCACCGGACCGGTGCCGGCGCACCTGCCCCAGCGGCTCACGATCACCCTGTGGGACTTCTCCTGGTACACGCAGGCGGGTCCAGGCGAGCCGTTCGCCGATCTCGGCGCGGCGATGGCGGATGCCGCATCCCTCGGCTACAACGCCATCCGCATCTGCGCCGCACCGCTGCTGCTCTTCGGCGGGCTGGGGCTCGACGACCTCGCCCGCGACCTCGAGATCGAGGGGCTCGGAGCCTCCCCCGCCGGCGGGTACTTCGGCCAGCGCACCCGCTGGTACGACACTCCGGGCGGCTTCCGCCTCGATCTGCGCGCACGACTTCTGGCGCTGTTCGAGGCCGCCGCGGCGCACGGCATGGTGATCATCCTGGCCAGCTGGGAGTACCAGCAGTCGACCGCGTTCGCCGCCTCTCCCGCATGGTTCCACGCGATCGACGCGGTGCCGCTCGCCGAGCGCTACCGCGTCCTCTCCGCTGCGTGGGACGCGATGATCGGGTGGCTCACCGACCACGGCCACCGTGAGCGGATCGCACTCGTGGAGCTGCACAACGAGGTCGACTTCTCGATCCTGCCCGCGCTCGAGGACGGCGGAGCGGAGGAGGTGGCGCGGCTGCGGGCGCAGCATCCGGATCTGCTCATCACCGCCAGCTACGGCAAGCCGCCGCACCTCGCCATGCACCGGCTCCCCGACGGACTGGGTGCCGCGCAGTTCCACGTCTACAGCTACGGCGTGCTCGACGCCCTGCAGCAACGGGTCGACATCCGGTCGGAGGGCAGCGAGGGCTTCCCCAATGCCGCGCTGCGTTCCCTGCTGCGTCCGGATGCCCCGCCGGTCGCGGACTACGGCCGCGCCGAGGAGTGGAAGTACCGCGCGACCGTCGTCACCGACCAGATGATCTACGGCTACGACTGGATCGACCCCGCCGCGTGGGACGCCTGGCTCGTCGGCCACAACCCGCCGTACGAGCAGGTCATGCGTCGCGAGATCGCCTCGCGCACCATCGCGATCGCCGCGTGGGCGCGCTGGCAGGGTGTTCCGGCGATCGTCGGGGAGGGCTGGGTCGGCTACACGCCGCTGCACGGGACGTTCGAGGAGGGCCCGATCGGCCGCGCCCTGGCCGAGCACGGCGTGCGCACCGCCCTCGATCACGGCGTGTGGGGCGTCGTGCTGTGCTCGAACGCCGCGCCGCACCACCCGATGTGGCAGCTGCGGGACTGGCAGCGCGAACTCAACGCCGAGATCCTCGCCCGCTGAGGCTCCGGTCCCGAGCGCTCAGCGCCCGACCCGCCGCCGCATGCGTCTTGCCCCGGCAGGCGCGGCTGAGGCATCGGGCGCGGGGGCGGCGAATGCCTCTCCCCACGCCCGAGGCCGCGTCAGCCGGTGAAGGTCGCCAGCCAGTCGAGGTCGTCGGCGCGGTCGACGCGGTACACGCCGCCGGTTCCCGCACACGTCGAGTTCTTGCCGAAGGAGGTGACCCCGGCGATCACGTTGGAGTCACCGATGAAGTTCGGCCCGCCGGAGTCGCCGGAGCAGGTCCCGCCGGTGTGCGCGTTGTTGGAGAGGATCAGCGAGCCGTCGCCGGTGTAGCCGGTGTTGATCGAGATCAGCTTGGGGTAGGACACCATCCGGAGGCGCTCGGCCTGGGTCTTCCACGAGGCCGCGTCGGGGAAGCTCTTCTGCAGTCCGTAGCCCACGGCGGTGAACGTGACGGACTTCTTGTCGGTCTTCAGCGCGTCCAGCTGGTTCAGCGTCGGCAGCACGCCGTACTCGTCGACGTAAACCGGCTCGTCGAGCACCACGACGCCCAGGTCGTGGAGGTAGAACAGCGCGTCGTCGTACTCGGGGTGCGTGTACGGCGTGCCCGACACCTCGCCGGTGTTCGGGTACTGATGGGCGGCGGCATCCCGCAGGTCGTCGTCGAACCAGATCTGTACCTGGTCGGCCCCGAACGTGCAGTGGCCGGCGGTCAGATACAGCGTCGGCGAGATCAGCGTGCCGCTGCAGCGCCACATGGGCGTGCCCTCTTCATCCTGGGCGACCATGATGCCGACGTGGGGATGGCCGTCGCCGTCGGGAACGCCGTCGGTGATGGCCTGGGCCGGAGAGCCGATGGACAGGAACAGCAGTGCCGCTGCGGTTGCAGCGAGAGCGAGCGCGGGTTTGCGCATTCCACACCCCTTCCGTGGGTTGCGGACGAGCATGCCATCGCCATCGGACAGTCGACAAGCGGACACACTCGGCTCGCGCGAGTGCGGCGCCTTCCGGCGACCGCCGCGCCGATCGACGGCCCGCGGGCTACTGCGGTTCGAGGCCGAGGTCGTCGAGGTCGATCGCGGCGAGCCACTGCAGGCCCTCGGCCTCGACGGCCGCCTGGGCACCGGTCTTGCGGTCCACGATCACGGCGACGGCGACCGGCTCGGCGCCCTCGCGCCGCAGCGCCTCGACGGCCTTGAGCGCCGACTGGCCGGTGGTCGAGGTGTCTTCGACGACGACGACGCGCTTGCCCGCGACATCCGCCCCCTCCACCTGGCGTCCGCGCCCGTGGTCCTTCGGCTCCTTGCGCACGACGAACGCGTCGAGCGGCTTGTGGGTGCGCGCCGACTCGTGCATGACGGCGTTCGCTATGGGATCCGCGCCGAGGGTGAGTCCGCCGACCGCGACGATGCCGTCGACGTCGCGGATGAGGTCGAGCATGATGCGCCCGATCGACGGCGCCGCACGGTGGTCGAGCGTGAGCTTGCGCATATCGACGTAGTACGTGGCCTTCTTGCCGCTCGAGAGGGTGAAGTCCCCGTGGAAGACCGCCTCGTCCTGGATCAGCGCGATCAGGTACTGGCGGTCGGCTTCGAGGGCGGGCGTGGAGGCGACGGTCATGCCGTCGAGTCTACGGATGCCGCGCCCCGGCCGATGCGGGTCACTCGGCGAGCGGGCGCCCGCTGAGGGCGGCGGCGTCGCGCGCGGACGCACGCGGAGCGACGGCGTCGCGACGCTCGTCGGGGCCGGTCGCACCGGGCGGCAGGAGCGCGGCCACAGCGCGCGCGACCGCCGGATCGTCGGCGGCTCCCGCGAGCGCCGCGGTCCGGCCGAGCGCCAGATTCGCCGCCGCGGCGGTGCCGACGTCGTCCGAGTCCGCCATCTTCTCGAGCTGCGCCGAGGCCGCGCCGATCACGCCGGCGCCGAGCAGGCTCTGCAGCACGTCGCGGTCGCCGAGTCCGGCGGCGATCGCCGCGTCTTCGGGCGCCGTGCGTAGGAGTGCGACCGGGTTCGACTCGAGCGTCAGTCCCGGCCGCGCCGCGAACCGCGCGACGAGCTCGTACCGCCCGGGCGCCGGGAAGAGCGGGGCGCTCCCCGCCGACAGCAGCGGCACGGAGGCGACGAGGCACTCCCCCGGCGCCAGTTCGACCGACCGCGGCGCGGAGTCGACCGGCCAGGGCCACGCCGCCCGCACGGGCCGGCCGCCGGGCGGCGTGACGAAGATCTCGAGGTCTCCCTCGACGATGTTCAGCCGCGCGCTCACCGTCGCCGCCTCACGCGCGACGAGCTCCGCGTCCGCGTAGGCGATGCGATCGAGGGGAACGGTCCATGCGCCCGCTGCACTCGCCCGCGGGCCGCTCCGCGCCTCTGCCCCGGGCGCGTCTCCGCGCGCCGTCCCCGGCGCGTCGCCGGGGGCCGTGCCGCGCGCGGGCTCGGCCGAGGCCGGCCAGAGCCGCAGCTCCAGCCCGCCGCCGTCCGCGTGCTTCGTCACGGCTCGATCCTTCCCCTGGACGGGCTCTGTGTCACCCTTTGCAGGAGAATCCGCCCTCCACAGGACGCTGAAGCGTTCCAACCTCCTGTGGAAGGCGACATCTCCTGTCGAACCGGCGCGGGGCCCTCGCTGAACGCGCAGCGCAACCTCCCGCCCGACCGTCTCCGGGCTCTGTGTCACCTCCACAGGAGAAACCGCCCTCCACAGGACGCTGAAGCGTTCCAACCTCCTGCGGAGGGCGATTTCTCCCGTCGAACCGCAGCCATACCCGCGATCAGCGGCCCTCGGGCGACACGAAGTCCGCCGCGATTCGCTCGGCCTCGGCGACGTCCTTGCCTGCCGCCGAGCGGGCACCGCCCTTCGCGCGCGCCTTCAGCGCGGCGATGGTGTCGGCGACGACCGGCGCCTGCTTCTCCGTCGGGCTCGCGACGGTCACCGCGAGTGCGGCGACACGCTCGGCCGACCGGCCCTGCAGCGCGAGCTCGAGGAAGTGCGCCGCGTCGTCCGGAGTGGCCTCGCGCACGTCGCGGGTGCGGAAGTCCGAGAACGACCGCGCCAGCGCGTTCGCGAGCACCAGCGCTCCAGCGGCGCCGGTGTCGGAGTCGCTGTGCTGCTCGGCCAGGTCCGTGAGGACCGCGCGGGCGGAGGCATCCGTCGCGAAGTCCCCCAGCGCGATCGCACGGCCCACGCCCGGCGTGAGCGTCTTCGCACTGATGTCGACCTCGGCATCGGAGGCAGGGCCCCGCACGTCGACCGTCACCGGCGCGGAGCGCACCGTGGTCACCGGATCGACCTCCAGCTGGGCGGCGACCGTGTGGCGTCCCGGCTCGGTGAAGGTCACCCCCTGGTTGGTGAAGAAGACCTGCACGTGGTTGCGGATCGACTCCCCCGGCTGCAGGACGGTCATCGGCCGCGGGCCGCAGCCGATGGCGACGTCGACCAGATGCTGGAGCGAGTGGTCGGGCGGCGTGTGGAGGAAGACGAGGTCGCCCTCCGACAGGTTGATGAGCGTCGTGACGGTGCGCGCCTGGTCGGAGACGTTCGTCAGCACGACCTCGGCGGTGACGTACTCGCCGACGAACGCCTGCGCGGGCATCGCGACCGTCAGCTCGAGACCGTCGTCGCCCTGGTCGCCCCACAGGCCCGCGGCGTCCACCGGCGCGGGCAGCCCCGCCGACAGGTCGCCGTGGCCCCAGCCGAAGTTCTTCCAGCCGGGTCGCACCTGCGGGTCGGGCGAATGGATCAGCGACGTGCGGTCGTGGTCCGAGAACAGGAACGAGGCGTTGCCGGGGTACGGGTTCGCCGAGGTGGCGAAGCCCATGACGTCGCCGGTCTGGTTCATGATCTCGGTGCCGATGCCCGGGTTGTGCACGTCGTGCTTCGGATGCCACAGGTTGAAGGCGTGCCCCGCCTCGTGCACCAGCGTGCGCAGGAACGCCGCCGGCACCTCGTCCAGCGGTCGGCCCCGCGCGCCGGCGGCGATGAAGGAATCGTTGCCGAGCCGCACGTCGGCGAACCCGGCGGCGCCCTCGCGCGGCACGGTGTCGTCGTCGAACATGATCCCGAACAGCCCGCCCTGCGCCGACCCGACGAACAGCCACAGGCGCCAGCCGTCACCGGCAACCGCCTGCCGGTGCCCCGTCATGAGCGTCGCGAGCTCGGCGTTGGTGAGCGCGGCGTCCTCGGGCACGTTGATCTCGTCGGTCACGACGGTGACGTCCCATCCGGCCGACGCGTACACCGAGCGCACCGACGCCGCCGCGCCCGAGCCGATGGTGGCGGATGCCGGGAACGCGCGGTTCACCATCGCATCGACCTCGATGCGGCATCCGCGGTACATCGGCGAGGTCTTCGACGCCGTGACGTTCGTGACCGTGCCGCCGATCGACAGCGTGCCCGTCATGCGCTGCGACGAGCCCAGCAGGGCGCTGGTCGCGGTCACCACGAGCGGGCGCCGGCAGCGCAGCGTGAGCGTTCCGGTGTCGGTCGAGACGAACTCCTGCGTGGTGCGGTTCCACAGGTGTCGCACGATCTGCACGGTGAGCGTGCCGCCGGAGTAGGTCGCGCCGTTGGAGCGGAAGTACCAGGTGTACTGGGATGCCGGGAACGCCGGGTACCAGCGCAGGTTGAACGCCGTGAGCTCCGACAGCACCGGCGCGTCGTCCTCTCCCGGATCCGGCTCGGCACCGTCGGCCTCGGCGTCCCCGCCGAACGGCTGCGGTCGGGGCTCGGGCAGCGGGAACGGCAACGGGCGCTCCACCTCCGTGAGCACGGGAGGGAAGACGCGGCGGGAGTACATGTCGCCCGAGACGCGCAGTGACGACGCGCCGACCTCGATGCGCATGGCACCGCGCACCTCGGGGCCGAACACGGTGCGCCGCTCGAGCTCGAGCAGCCAGGACCCGTCGAGCGTGCCGATGGGGCACGCGCGGGTGAGCATCTCCGGGCGGATGACGGGATCGGGGAGGATGAGCTCCCCGTCGGCGTCGAACTCCAGGGGCGCGGAGTCGTGGGCGGCTTGCGCCCCGTGGCCGCAGCCGCAGTCGTGGTCCATGGTGGGTCTCGCTTTCCCGACCGCGGACGCGGCCGCTGACAAGAAGGAGACTCCTCTCCGAACGGGTGATACGCCAGGTGGGCGGCATCCGCTCGCGTCCTTTCGACGTCGGCCGCCCGCTTTAGGCTGGAGGCCATGCGCCTGGCCACCTGGAACGTCAACTCGATCCGCGCCCGGGTCGACCGCATCGTCGACTTCGCGGTGCGCGAGCACATCGACGTGCTCGCGATGCAGGAGATCAAGTGCAAGGCCGAGCAGTTCCCGTTCGAGCGGTTCGAAGAGGCGGGGTTCCACGTCGAGGCGCACGGCTTCTCGCAGTGGAACGGCGTCGCGATCGCCAGCCGCGAGCCGGTCACCGAGGTGCGCACCGCCTTCCCCGGCATGCCCGGCTTCGAGAAGGGCCACAACGGGCCGGATGCCCCGCAGGAGGCCCGCGCGATGGGCGCGACCGTCGGCGGGGTCGAGGTGTGGAGCCTGTACGTGCCCAATGGCCGCTCGCTCGGCGACCCGCACTACTACTACAAGCTCGACTGGCTGTCGGCGCTCGCGCAGTACACGTCCGACTCGCTGGCCGCGGATCCCGACCTGCCGCTCGCCCTGGTGGGCGACTTCAACATCGCGCCGACGGATGCCGACAACGGCGACCCCGCGGTCGTGCCGGGCTTCTCGACCCACGTGTCACCGCCCGAGCGCGAGGCGTTCGCCGCGCTCGAGGCCGTCGGCCTGCACGACGTGGTGCGCCCGCTGATCCCCACCGGCTACACGTACTGGGACTACAAGCGCCTGAAGTTCCCCCGCAACGAGGGCATGCGCATCGACTTCATCCTGGGGTCCCGTGCCATCGCCGACGCCGTGACCGGCGCGACCATCCACCGGAACGAGCGCAAGGGCGAGCTGCCGAGCGACCACGTCCCCGTCGTCGTCGACCTCGACCTCGAGGGCCCCGACGACGACGACCGCCCGATGATCTTCTGACGCGGCGCGGATCGATGCGAGGTACGAGCGTTGATGCGCGCCGGGTCAAGATCGAGTAGCGCGCGAGGAACGAGCACGCGTATCGAGATCTCAGCGACCCCGGTCAGTCCTCCGCGGTCATGTCTCCGGTCCGCACGTCTCCGGCGACCGGACCGTACCGCAGCAGCACGGCGCCGCTCGGACCGGTGACGGCCGGCTCGAGGAGCGTGAAGTTCGCGGGGGCGCACCCCTCGGGGAACACCTTCTTGCCCTGTCCGAGCACCACCGGGTAGATCCACAGCGTCAGCACGTCGAAGAGCTGCTCCATGAGCAGCGTCTGGACGAGGTTGGCGCTGCCGATCACGTGGATGCTCTCGTGGCGCTCGCGCAGCGCCTCGACCTCTCGCGCGAAGTCCATGCCGAGCTGCGATGAGCCCTCCCAGTCGAGGGTCGGCAGACCGCGCGAGGCGACGTACTTGGGCACGCGGTTGAAGACCTCGGCGATGCCGCCCGTCTGGTTCGGCCAGTACCCCGCGAAGATGTCGTAGGTGCGGCGGCCGAGCAGCAGCGCGTCGAGGTTCGAGATGCCGTCCCAGATCGTCTTCCCGATGACCTCGTCGGGGAACGGCGCCTGCCACCCTCCGTAGGGGAAGCCGCCCGTGGTGTCCTCCTGCGGGCCGCCGGGCGCCTGCGCGACCCCGTCGAGCGTGGTGAACAGGTCGATGTGGATGCGACCGGCCATTGTCGTGTCCCTTCAGAAGGCGGCGAGGCTCACGCGGCGAGCGCGGTGCCGGGTTCGATGCGGAAAGTCTGCGCGAACCGTTCGAGAAGTGTCGCATCCCCGGCGACGACCGCGAGCACATCCTGGTCGATCGCTTCGGCCGGGGTCAGTTCGCCCGAGATGACGCGACGGATGCCGGGGCCCGCCGCGAACGTCAGATCGGGCTCGCCCGCCGTCGAGGCCTGCGTGCCCAGCCGCGGGTCGACGGGGCGCCCGGCGGGGTGCAGCTGCGCGATCCGCAGCCGCTCCCGGTCGACCTGCACGCGCAGGACGACGTCGGCCATGTGCACCTCGTAGTCGGCGGGCGGCAGCGAGGCCGCGGCATCCGCTCGGAACGCCGTCCGCAGCGCCATCGTCAGGGAGTCGGCCGTCACGACGTCGTCGGGCTGCGGGTCGCCCATCTGCTGGAAGCCCCACCGGCCCAGCGCGAGAACGATCGGCTCGAGCTCGCGGCCGTACGGCGTCAGCTCGTAGACGAGCCCGCAGTGCAGCAGCGGCACGCGGCGCACGACGCCGCTCTCCTGCAGCTCCTTGAGCCGCGTGGAGAGGATGTTGGTGGGGATCTTGGGCAGCCCCTGCTTGAGGTCGGTGTAGCGCCGGGGGCCGACGAGCAGATCGCGGACGATGAGCAGTGCCCACCGCTCGCCGATCAGCTCGACGGCGGTCGTGACCCCGCAGTACTGTCCGTAGCTGCGGGCTGCCACTACGCCTTCGCCTGCTCCGCGACGTACGCGTCGGGACCCTGCTCGGCGGCCTGCGGCTCCATGAAGACGAACTCGATGCCGTTGCCGTCGGGGTCTTCGAGGTCGCGGCTGTACATGAAGCCGTAGTCCTTCGGCTCGGTCGGCTCGGTGCCGCCGTTGGCGAGGCCGGCCTCGACGATCTCGTCGACCTCCTCGCGCGAGTCGCGGCTGAGGGCGATGAGCACCTGCGCCTGCGTGCGCGGGTCGGCGATCTGCTTGTCGGTGAAGGTCGAGAAGTACTCCTTGGTGAGCACCATGAAGTAGACGTTGTCGTCCCACACGATGCACGCGGCGTTCTCGTCGGTGAACAGCGGATTGATGCCGGCGCCGAGCGACGTGTAGAACGCCTTCGCCCGCTCGAGGTCGCTGGTGGCGATGTTGACGAAGATGTGCGTCATTGCTCTGCTCCTTCAGGCAGGGGCGCCGGGGTGGCGACGCGTCTATGGTTGCAAAAAGCAAGCGCGCTTGTCAATAACAAGTCGCGCAGGTTCGGTGCGGTGAATCCGCCTCGCGGGGGATGCCGCGCCTGCGCCCCCGCCGTAGCGTGGAGGGATGCCCGACCTCCCGCCCTCGACCGCGCGGCCGCGTCCGACACCGCAGGAGCTCCGCGCCGACGTCTGGCTGGCGGCCGGCCTCTTCGTCGCGGCGGTGCTGAGCAGCGCGCTGGGGTCGGTCGCCGGCATCTACGGCGACGATGCGACCGGGGGCATGCAGTGGGCGCTGCTCTACAGCCTCGGGCTCACCGCCCCGCTCGCCGTGCGCCGCCGGTTCCCCGAGATCGTCGTCGTGGCGATCGCGGTGGTGTTCTTCCTCGGCGTGACCTTCCGCATCCCCGACGTGTACGTCAGCAACATCTCGATGTTCATCGCCATGTACACCGTCGGCGCCTGGGTCGACGACCGGCGCCGCGCCCTGTGGGTGCGCGTGGGCGTCATCGTCGGCATGTTCCTGTGGCTGCTCGTGACGACCTTCCAGGCGGCGATCGATCCCAGCGACGAGACGCTGTCGCGCGCCGGCGCGTTCTCGCCGTTCGCGGCCTACATGCTCATCCAATTCCTCGTGAACGCGGCGTTCTTCGGCGGCGCGTACTACATGGGCGACCACGCGTACGCGGCGGCCATGTCGCGCGCCGCGCTGGAGGAGCGAACCCGCGAGCTCGAGCGCGAGCGCGAGGTCACCGCCGCGCAGGCGGTCGCCCTCGATCGCGTGCGCATCGCCCGCGAGCTGCACGACGTCGTCGCGCACCACGTCTCGGCGATGGGCGTGCAGGCGGGCGCCGCCCGCGCCGTGCTGGAACGGGACACGGATGCCGCGCGCGCGGCGCTGCTGGGCGTCGAGGAGTCCGCCCGCGCTGCGCTCGTCGAGCTGCGGCAGCTGCTGGAGACGCTGCGGACATCGGGCGGCGACGCCGACGGCGGCTCGACGGTGCACCTGACGGGCCTCGCCGACCTCGTCGCCCACGCGAACGACAACGGCCTGCCGACCACCCTGACCGTCGTCGGCGAGCCGGTCGAGCTGCCCGATCTCGTGCAGGTCAACGTGTACCGCGTCGCGCAGGAGGCGCTGACGAACGCGCGCCGGCACGGCGGACCGGATGCCACCGCCGACGTCCGCCTGCGCTACGCGGGCGACGCCGTCGAGCTGGAGGTCGCCAATACCGGCCGCTTCGCCCTGGCCGTGCGCCCGGGGCTGGGGATCGTCGGAATGCGCGAGCGCGCCGCCGCGTCGGGTGGCGAGCTGGAGGTCGGCCCGCGGGGCCGCGGCGGGTTCCTCGTGCGGCTGCGCGTGCCCGTTCCTGCGCGCGCGGAGGTCGACGCGTGAGCGCTCCGGTGCGCGTGCTCCTCGTCGACGACCACGCCGTGATGCGGGCGGGGTTCCGGATGATCCTCGAGTCGGCCGGCGACATCGCCGTGGTGGGCGAGGCTGCGAACGGCGTCCAGGCGGTGGCTGCGGCATCCGCTCTGCGTCCCGACGTGATCTGCATGGACGTGCAGATGCCCGACATGGACGGGCTCGAGGCCACCCGCCGCATCGCGGCGGACGCCGAGTCGGGCGCCGCCGTGGTGGTCGTGACGACGTTCGACCGCGACGACTACCTCTTCGACGCGCTGGCGGCCGGCGCGAGCGGCTTCCTGCTGAAGAACGCCGGACCCGAGGAGCTGATCTCGGCCGTGCGGGTCGCCGCCGCCGGCGACGCCCTGCTCGCGCCCGAGGTCACGCGCCGCGTGATCGCGCGCTTCGCCGCCGCTCAACCCGGGGAGCCGGCGCCCGGCGTCGACCGTGAGACCCCAGGCGGCGGACGAGACCGCGGGCGTTCCCCAGGGTCGCGTCCCGTGGGTGAGGTCCCACCGGCCGAGCGGACGCCAGGCACGCCGGGCCCGGGAGCGGCGCCGGCGGTCGAGCTCACCGAGCGCGAGACCGAGGTGCTGCGGCTCGTGGCACAGGCGATGAGCAACGCCGAGATCGCCCAGCGCCTCTACATCGGCGAGGCGACGGTCAAGACGCACGTCTCGAACGTGCTGCAGAAGCTCGGCGCACGCGACCGCGTCGCCGCGGTGGTGTACGCCCACCGGCACGGCCTCGCCTGATACACGCGGCAACGCCGGAAGCCACGGATGCCTCGACCCGGGCCCGCGAGGGGCCGGCGGGTCGAGGCATCCGATCGGCTGGAACGATGCCGGCGACGGACGCCGCCGGCGAGGGTGAAATCAGGCGGCGACGGGAACCGCGGCGTAGCGGTCGACCAGCGCGCCGAAGGCCTCGAGATAGCCGACGAGGAACTCGGCGGTCTGGTCGTTCGTGACCTCGCCGCTCTCGGCGAAGAGGCCCGGCGTGGTCTGCACGTAGCCCTCGGGCTGGCCGAGCGTCGGGGCGTTGTAGTGGCTGAGGATCGCCTTGAGGTGCTGCTGCGCGGCGGCGGTGGCGATGCCGCCCTGCGAGGTGCCGATGACGGCGGTGGGCTTGCCGTTGAACGAGCCCTGGCCCCACGGGCGGGCGGCCCAGTCGAGGGCGTTCTTGAGCACGCCGGGGATGGAGCGGCTGTACTCGGGGGTCACGATGATGACGCCGTCGACGTCGTCGATGGCCTCCTTGAAGTCGCGTGCGACCTGCGGGAAGTCGGCGTCGTAGTCGGGCGAGTAGAAGGGGAGGTCCGCGATCGGGATCTCGACGAGCGTCGTGCCCTCGGGAGCGAGGCGCTCGAGCGCCTTGGCGAGGCGGCGGTTGATCGAGGTCGACGAGATGCTGCCGACGATGTAGCCGATGGTCCGGTCGGACATGGATTCACTCCTTGAAAAGACAAAGGTCCCCGGCGGGGACCACCGTGGACATTCCACTTCCATGCAAGCACATGAATCTGGGATCTATTCCGTCGCATGAAAGATGTCGCCGTATGACGGCGTCGGCGACCGTGGACGTCGCCGGCACGCCTTGTCGCGCCTCAGCCCGGCGAGTAACGTTCGCGGCAGGTTCGGCGGAGCGGGGATCCGCCGGCAGCGGGCATCGGGATGGGGGTCCAGGTGGTCGATCCGACGGCGCCACCGGACGAGCCGGGCGACGCGCACTCGGGGCGCCCGCGACCGGCACGCCGACCACGTCGCCCCGTCCGACGGCTCGTCGGCGTGGGCACACTCTTCCTGCGGCGCGATACGGCGCTGGTCACCGCGATCGCGATCGCAACGACGCTCAGCGCGTTCGCGGCCTACCAGGCGACGCGCGCCGGGGAGGAGGCCGACGAGGCGTTCAGCCATGCCCGCACGCTGCAGGCCGAGGCCGCCCGCGACGAGGGCCGGCTGCAGACGCTCATCGCCCACGACTCCTTCCTGCTCGGCCAGTACTGCGAGGCGTCCATCGCCCGCGCCGCGGTGCAGGGGACCCTGCTGACGTCGGCGCCGCAGACCACGGAGCTGGTGGCGGCGTCGCTGGCGATGGAGTCGCTCGATCCGCTGATCCAGGGCGACCCGCTGTACAGCTGCCCTGTGGCCGACGCCGAGCAGGAGGAGCAGGACGAGCAGGCGGAGAAAGCGGTACAGGAGGAGCAGGAGGAGCAGATCGGCTACTCGGCGCAGCGGGCCGAGCGGCGGGTGCTGCTCGACCTCTCCACCGACTCCCAGCCCGCCGTGGGGGCCGCGGAGGCGACGCGGGAGGCGGAGCGGATCAACCGGCAGGAGCTGCTCTCGATGCTCGCCGGTGTGCTGTTCGCGGCGACCGTCGCGACCCTGATCATCGCCGACGAGCTCGGCAATCGCTCCGCCCGGCCGCGGCTCATCGCGCGCGGCCGAGTCCTCCGCGGGCGGCTGTGGGCGCTCGGCGCCGCCGCCCTCGCGCTGGTGTCGGGCATGACGATCCTCCTCGTCGCGACGGTGGACCCGGTGGCGACCGCGATCGTCTTCGGCGCGGTCGCCGCGGCGCTCCTGGCCGAGATCTTCTGGACCCGCCGGATGCGCGGCCGGCGCACCGCCGCCGACAGCCAGGACGTCGGCACCCGGGCGAAGTGGTGGGCCGAGATCGCTGGGGCGGTGACCCTGGTGATCTTCGCCGCGTCGGCCGCGACGCTGGCGGCCGTCGCCGTCAGCGAGCGCGACGTGCGCGCGGATGCCGATCGCCAGGCGGCGCTCGCGCAGCAGCTCGAGCACGTCGGCCGGCAGACGGCCCTCCGCGACCTCAGCAGGCTGGCGTTGCTGGCGGTCGCCGATGCGCGGTGGACGGCCGCGGAGCACGCGCAGGCCGTGTCGGGGGACGGCGAGGATGCGGCCGCGCTCGGCGCGCGGTGGACCGAGCTCGATCGGCTCACCCTGCAGGTGGAGACCGATCTGCGCGAGGAGATCCAGGCCTCGGCGACCGAACACGTGTCGCAGGACTGTCCGGTCATCACGCCCGGGGCCGCGCTGGGCGGCCTCGACCTCAAAGACATCTCGCGCTACCGGGAGTGGGTCGGCGCGTACCTGATGGAGAGCGAGGAGCCGGCGCGCGCCTGCGAGATGCTCGCCGCGCTCTCGCGCACCGACGCGCGCGCGTGGTCCGCGGACCGATCGCGGCTCATCGTCTCGCTCGTCGTGCTCGGGCTGTGCGGCTTCATGTTCGCGCTCGCCACCGGCAGGGACCGCTCGCCGCGGGCGTCGCAGACGCT
This sequence comes from Microbacterium sp. CCNWLW41, assembly GCF_037083505.1. Taxonomy (NCBI): domain Bacteria; kingdom Bacillati; phylum Actinomycetota; class Actinomycetes; order Micrococcales; family Microbacteriaceae; genus Microbacterium; species Microbacterium sp. CCNWLW41. Next base: position 806,994 of record NZ_JBAOJP010000001.1, on the reverse strand, counting down.
GCTCGCGGTGGGCACCGGTGGCGCGCTGGTCGGGATCGCCCTCGCCCTCTCGACCGTGCCGCACATGGTAGCCCGGTCGGATCCTCCCGATCGCGAGACGCTCGCGGCGCACGCGATGGCGGTCGCGCGCGCCGAGAGCTATGCCTGCGACCCCGAGCAGACCGTCGACAGCTGGCACGACACCCTGGACGAGGCGGTGCGCGTGCTCGACCGCCACGGCCCCGTGCACGCCGCCCGCGCCTACGCCCTCGACTGCGCGGCGGCCACGTACGAGTGGCCGGCATGGAGTGGCGACACCTCGCGCGAGGTGCTGCCCGAGATCGTCGCCGACCTGCGCGCGGCGCTGCAGGCGGGCCCGGCGGGGCCGGCACGGCGCGCCGACCTCGGGTGGTACCTGATCCTGACGGGGATCTACGACGATGACCGCGGCGCGCTGAACGAAGGCCTGAGCCTCACCGATGCCGCGCTGCAGGAGATCGCCGACGACGAGCGCCTCGCCGGCAGCACCGTCCACACCGCACGCGCCAATCGGGCCCTCGCGCTCGCCGCCCTGGGCGAGCCGGCGGCCGCGCTCGAGGCATACGAAGAGGTCAGCCGCTGCCTCGCACCCACGGCCGGCTGCGCGGGCGGCGGACTGGACGACAAGCAGCAGCGGGCTGTGCTGAGACTCGCAGCGCTCTCCGACCTCGAGCTGCTCACGGGTGCCTCCCGCACGCCCGTCGATCCCGAGCAGGTGGAGGCGTACCGCCTCGCCGTCATGGGTGAGGTCGCGGCGGAGGGAACGTTCCCGGCCGTCGCCGAGGACGCCGCGCTGCGGGTGTGGGGTCAGGACATGGAACTCGAGACGGATGCCGCCGGCAAGGCGGTCATCGTGTGGCTCCACCGGCGCGAGGGCAGTGACGTGTGGGCCGTGCTCACCCAGCCGAGCCTCGTGACGGCCGAGGTCGGCGACCACTTCGGCACGCCGTACTCCGCGACCGCGATGCTGCCCGCGGGCGAGTATCGGGCGGATGTGTATGCCGACGGGCGCCGATGGGAGTCCGAGGTGGTGCCCAGGGAGCCGAGGGCAGGGATGACGCGCCTGGAAGCGGACTGGGTCGGGGTCAGCCTCGTCGCGCCCGAGGGCTGGGAGTCGCAGTGGGAGTCCGGCACCACGTGGCATGTCGGCCCGGCGGAGGACTCCGGGGTGACGGTGCGCCGGGTGGAGGGGGTCGTCCCCTATGTGCGGTCGGACGAGTTCCTCCGCGGGCAGCTCGACCTCGCCTTCCCCGAGTGGGCCGGCCGTGAGGCGGTGGTCGAGAAGGACGGCTGGTTCCTGGGCGGCCCCAGCTATCGGGCGCTGTTCACCAGCGTGGACGACGAGAACGAGGCCGCGGCGGTCGCGCTGTTCCCCTACACCCAGGGCTACTGGTGCGGCGGCGCCCTGTTCGTGGCGACCACGGATCAGGCCGACACCGACGTCCTCCGCGACATGGTCCTCGATCGCGCGCCCTCAGCGGTCGAGCCGCTGACCGGGGAGGTCTCGACAGCCGGCTTCCGCCTCACGGTGCCGAAGGACTGGGATGCCGCGACCCAGCCGCCCGGTGGCGCGGGGCCCCTCCTCACGGCCCGGGACTGCGTCGGCGATTCGGCATCCGTGTCCGTCGAGCGCACGATGCTCGCCGGCACCCTCGACGAGCACGTCTCCGGCGCGATCGCCGGGTATGGCGTGAGCGGCGACTTCCCCTCGTTCGCACTCGTGTCGCGGGCCGCCGCGGTCGTCGACGGCGCGGACGCCGCGGAGGAGGTCGTCTTCACCTACGTCTCGGACGAATGGGTGGATCCCGTGGTCGTGCGCGAGATCCAGGCGCAGCACGGCGACGAGGTGACGACGCTCAGGGTCCGTGTCTACTACGGCGCCGATCCGCACGGCGACGTCTTCCAAGACCTCGTCGCCTCGTGGCGCCTGGAGTGACGGCGGCCGACCGCGGGTGATTCCACCGCCGAGCGGACCCGTCTCCTTCCGCAGGGGGAGGCGGGGTGCTCGCGGCTTCCGTACGGTGATCTCGACGGACTCGGTCAGCCGAGCCGGAGAGGGGATTCAGGATGCTGCAGCTCCGCGGGATCGAGAAGAGCTATGGCGGGCGCCGCGTGCTCGACGACGTGTCGTTCGACGTGCGTCCCGGCCGCCTGACCGGCTTCGTCGGCGGGAACGGTGCGGGCAAGACCACCACGATGCGCATCGTGCTCGGGGTGCTGGCCGGCGACGGCGGCACGGTGACGCTGGACGGCGCCGAGGTGACGGCATCCGACCGCCGCCGCTTCGGCTACATGCCGGAAGAGCGCGGGCTCTACCCGAAGATGAAGGTGCTCGAGCACATCGTGTATCTCGCGCGGCTGCACGGCTTCTCGAAGGCGGATGCCACCGCCCGCGCCACGGCCCTGCTCGAGCGGCTCGGACTCGGCGAGCGCCTGAACGACAACGTCGAGACGCTCTCGCTCGGCAACCAGCAGCGCGCGCAGATCGCCGCGGCGCTGGTGCACGACCCGCAGGTGCTGATCCTCGACGAGCCGTTCTCGGGCCTGGACCCGCTGGCCGTCGACGTCGTCGCCGGGGTGCTGCAGCAGCGCGCCGCGGCGGGCGCCGCCGTGCTGTTCTCGTCGCACCAGCTCGACGTCGTCGAGCGGCTCTGCGACGACCTGGTCATCATCGCCGGCGGCACGATCCGCGCCGCCGGCGCCCGCGACACGCTGCGCGCGCAGCACTCCACGCGCCGCTTCGAGCTGGTGTCGGCGGGCGACGCCGGCTGGCTGCGCACCGAGCCCGGCGTCGAGGTGCTCGACTTCGACGGCGGCTACGCCGTGTTCGACGCCGACACCGCCGAGACCGCGCAGCGGGTGCTGCGGCGCGCGGTCGCCCAAGGGGATGTGGCGAGCTTCGCGCCGCAGCATCCGTCCCTCGCCCAGATCTTCAAGGAGGTCATCCAGTGAGCACCACCGGCACCACCCGCGGCAGCGGCGCGACCCTCGGCAGCGGGCAGGCGATCTGGCTCGTCGCCGAGCGCGAGATCGGGTCGAAGCTGCGCAGCAAGGCGTTCGTGATCTCGACGGCGATCCTGTTCATCGGGGCGCTCGCGCTCGTGATCTGGGCGGGCTTCCAAGCGTCGAACGACAGCGGCACCCCGGTGGCCGTGACGGCCGATGCGCAGCAGTACGTCGCGGCGGCGGAGGGCCTGGACGTCACCGACGTCGACGACCGGGCCGCCGCCGAGGCGCTCGTGGCCGACGGCACCGTGGATGCCGGCGTCGTCGGCGACCCGTCGTCGCCGCTGGGCTTCGCCGTGATCGCCGACTCGTCCCCGCCGACGACGCTGCTGCTGCAGCTCGCGCAGGTGCCGCCTGTCGAGCTGCTGAATCCCGACGAGGGCAACGCCGCGCTCGGCTACATCGCCGCCGTGGGCTTTGGCATCGTGTTCCTGCTGGCCGCGTCGCTGTTCGGCGGCACGATCGCGCAGAGCGTCGTCGAAGAGAAGCAGACCCGCGTGGTGGAGCTGCTGATCTCGGCGATCCCCGTCCGGTCGCTGCTGGCCGGCAAGGTGATCGGCAACACGATCCTCGCGATGGGCCAGATCCTGATCCTCGCCGCCATCGCGGTCATCGGCCTGACCGTCACGGATCAGACGGCGTTGCTGCAGGGACTCGGCGGGCCCATCGCCTGGTTCGCGATCTTCTTCCTGTTCGGCTTCATCCTGCTGGCATCGCTGTTCGCAGCGGCCGCGTCGATGGTGTCGCGCCAGGAGGACATCGGCTCGACCACGATGCCGCTCACGATGCTGGTGATGGCGCCGTACTTCCTGGTGATCTTCTTCAACGACAACCCGGTCGTGCTCGCGATCATGTCGTACGTGCCGTTCTCGGCGCCGGTGGGCATGCCGATGCGCATCTTCCTCGGCCAGGCGCAGTGGTGGGAGCCGCTCGTGTCGATCGCGATCCTGATCGCGACGTGCGTCGCCGCGATCCTCATCGCCGCCCGCATCTACCAGAACTCGCTGCTGCGCATGGGCGGCCGCGTGAAGCTCTCGGAGGCGCTGGCCGGCTGACGGGCGGGGGGGATGCCGCCGGCGCTGGGGCGCGTCGGTTGAGGCGCCTCCGCGGGCGGAAAGCGCGGGCGGGGTATACGAGCAATGGTCGGTTGCGCAGGTGCGCGGCGGCGGCGGCGCGGGTCTGCCCGCCCGCGGAGGGATCGCCACCGAACGCACTCCGGCCAGCACGCCACCACCTCAAGCCCGCACTGCCCTCGCGTCGACCGGCTTCCTCACCTCTGACGGAAGGGGCGACCAAGCTGTGACCTAGCTGGCCATCGACGCCAGGGCGAAAATGCCCACGACCACAAACGTCAGGATTGACCAGCCGACCCAGTCCGGCCACACGCCAGCATCCCACTCACCCGGGGGAAGGTTCAGCGCCTTGCGGATGCGGCCCTCCTCTATCGCGAGATCGTGAAGCGCGTCCGAGCGCTCCTCGCTCCAGTCCTCATCATCGATCGGCCAGCTACGATTCAGGATCTGGACTCTCTCGATCTGAATTTGAGCCAGCCGTTGACGCAGACTCTCTGGGTCTTCGCCTCTCAGCTTTCGTCTGCTTGTCATGATGACCCCGCGAGAGTGAGTCGACATGCGCCGGGAGGGCCGGCGACGCGGTCTGGGTCGTGAGCTCGAACAGTGATGGACTCGAGCAGCTTCGACCAGGGTGGCACTGATGATACTCGCGCGATCAGCCCACTGTCGGGCCGACCGGCGTCGCAGCTACGGGCGCTGGTGGACGCGCGGTCATCGGCGAGTGCGCGGGAGTGTTGTGGTCGCGGCCACCTCGCACATGGGTTGGGTGGGCGTCGATGCCGTCAAGTGGCTCCGCGTCGACGCACCTCGTTGGATCAGTGAGATCTGAACGGGCACGTGATCGGGACCGTGTTCAGGCGAGGCAGTACAACGTGCTTTCAGCGCGGGGCGGGGGGTGCCGCGAGGACGGCGAGCGATCAGTTGCTGTGCGGGCACGTAGTCGGTCGCCGCCGCCCTCGCGCCGGCCGGCCTTCGCTGCGGGCTCAGAGGCCGGCAAAGCCCGGATCCTCGTCGTAATGGCCCGCATATGACCAGATGCTCGGGGGCGGCCCGAGATCTTTCACCCAGGCGCGCTCCTCGACGAACTCATGAGAATCAGTTGAAGAGAAGTAGGAGTTCAACGCGGGACTGTCCATGAACCAATAGACGAAGGCGGGGCCTGCGCCCATCTTCATCAGCTCGAGAACGGGGCGTGCCTCCGCTCGCGGATCTGTCGCGGCCGGTGACGGGTTGCCCGGGCGGACGTGCTCCTCCTGATACCGCAGCGCCCTGCAGAGCAATGTCCCGAAGAGCAGTGGGGAGGCGGTGTCGCGGCCTTCCTGCGGCGTTCGAAAGGGCGCGAGAACTTCCAGAAGCGCGTCACGCTTGTATCGCGCGAGCTTCGTACTGGCGTAGCCGTTGGCGGCAGCGACGACGTCATCAGGCAACACGTCGCAGAGACAGAGGTACCTCGTTATCCGTTCCGCATCGGATGTGTCGCGGTCTCCCATACCCGCCCCCGTGTATCTCCGGTGAGAGAGTACCGCTGACAGCGGTTCATCGAAACGGCGCCAGCGGAGCCAGCGCGGTCGGCTGTATTGCCCAGATCCGGCGTAGCCCCGCGGGGGCATGGCGGCCCGTGCCGACGGTCTCGTGTAATGGCCTCGCCCAAGCGTTCTCATCGCACCACCAACCCGGTTGCGTCTGCTCGGATATCAATGGTCGAGGAAGACAACACGGACCCCTGGGGTGTGCGTCCGAGTCTCGGAAGAGTGACTGCCGCAACTCGGCGCATAGCGCAAGCCCTGGCCGAGGTCGACATAGGCGTGGAAGATATGCGGCGGCAGGGAAGCGCGGTGATCGACGCCGGGCGGACACAGGGGGAGACATGGCGAAGAAAAGCAGGAGTACGACGTCGGTGCGGCGCGTGCCTAAGCGGTTGTACAAGGCCGAGCTGAAGCGTCTTCAGGTCGAGCTGGTCGAGATGCAGCGATGGGTGGCGAAATCAGGAGCGCGCGTCCTGGTGATCTTCGAAGGCCGTGACGCCGCCGGCAAGGGGGGAGCGATCAAACGGGTCACCGAGTACCTCAACCCCCGGCATACGCGCGTGGTCGCGCTCACCAAGCCGTCCAAGCGGGAGCGCGGCCAGTGGTATTTCCAGCGTTACATCGAGCATCTCCCCAGCAAGGGTGAGATCGTGCTGATGGACCGGTCCTGGTACAACCGCGCCGGAGTGGAGCGGGTCATGGGGTACTGCACGGACGAGCAGTATCAGAGGTTCCTGCGTCAGGCGCCTGTCGTGGAGCAGCACCTCATCGAGGACGGCATCCTCCTTATCAAGTACTGGTTCTCGGTCTCGGATGACGAGCAGCAAGCGCGCTTTGTCGCGCGACGCGAAGATCCGATGAAGCTGTGGAAGCTGTCACCGACGGACCTGGAGTCGATTCGCCGGTGGGAGGACTACTCCCGCGCGAAGGACGCCATGTTCGCCGCCACCGACACACCGGGCTCGCCGTGGTGGGTTGTCGAGAGCGACGACAAGCGCAGCGCGCGCTTGAACGCGATCAGCCACCTCCTCGACAGCGTCCCCTACCACCCCCTGGACCGGCCGAAGATAACGATTCCCGACCGCCCCAAGGCGGACGATTACGAGCGGCCACCGATCGAGCTGTTCCGATACGTTCCCGACGTCGCGGCCCAACTCGGCAAGAAGGCAGCGGAGCGTCCGTAAGAGCCACAACCCGCTGCGGCTGGAGCAGGCAAGCGGGAGTGTCAGCGACGACCGACCGTACGCACGATCGAAGCCAGCACCACCACGGCGCCCGCGGCTGCGGCGATCACCACGCCGGGACGCTCGCGATATGTCTGCTTCAGCTTGTCTGTCCACTCCCCCGCGACCGTCTTGGTCTGGGCGACAAGGCTGTCGAAATCGACGTTGTCGGCTACATCCTTGAGACTCGCGGTTGCGGCCTTCGCGGCATCGACGGCGGCGTCAGCGGCTTTTCCGGCCGCGGCCCTTGCCTCGGACGCAGCGCTCTTGGCTCCATCGACGACGTCCCCGACCCTCTCGCTCACCGAGTCTGCGATGTCGCTCACGGTTCCTGCGACATTGCTCTTCGTGGCTTGCGCGCCAGCCGAGACCTCGTCAGCGATCTGCTCCGCCGTGGCGCCGGAGGATTCTGCCCCGTCGGCGACCGACATGCTCGCCCGCTCGGCGGCTTCTTTCGCCGCCTGTGTGGCTTCGGAGTTTCCCTGGGTGTCGGTCATTCTCGTCTCCCTTTGTCGAGCGGTCGCGCAATCGTATTAGCGCGACCCGTGACCGAGCACGAAATCGAGGTGGGGTTGCCAGCGGCGCGGACGGATGCTAACTCTGACGACGGCATCCTTCCGGCCTTGCCGGTTCGGTCCGCGCGGACCTCCACCGAGCACCCCGCCCCGCGACGCGTGCTGGTCGACTTCACCCTTCAGGCGAGGGAGTCCACAGGGCCGAAGGCAGCGGGCTCATGGGTGGCGAACGATCGGGCTGGCGGCGGTGCGCGGCCGAAGTAGTCGACTGCGGATCCCTCACAGCCATTCTCGGAACGGACACTGCTATGTCGCGAAGCGCAGCCCGCGCGCGTCGAGCTCCTCCGCGAGGATCCGCACGGCCTTCGGGCCGACACCATGGATCTCGAGCAGGTCGGACGCGGTGAACGAAGTGAGTTGATCGAATCGAGTGATCCCGTGTACGGCGAGCGCACGCCGTGCGACCTTCCCGAGCGACACCGGGAACTCCGATTCCCCTTCCACGCGGACACCTTATCGGCCGCACGCGGGGGTTCAGATTCGATTCCGTTGCGTTCAGGAGCCCAGGCCTGGCGGACTCGCTGCGCCTTGCGGTCGCATCACATGACGGACAGGACACCGATCGCGGCAAGCACCACCCATGCCAGGTAGGCGAGGAGGCAGAATCTGTCGGGCCATCCGATGCGGATCTCTGGCGAGCCGCCCTGCCCGCCCGCGGGGGCAAAGGCGATGAGGAACCACACGAGGCCGGCCAACGGAACAACGGATGCGACCGCCAGCGTCCAGCCGAGCTCCGGCGCCACCGCGACCCCTGCCAGCAGCGCAGCAGGCGGGAAGCCCGCGAGCAACACTGCGCCGAGCACCGTGTGCACCCTGCCCGCGGCTGTGGCACCGGCTCGCGGAGTCATGATCGGATCAGCGTCGATGAACGCGGCACCGAGTGCGCCGAGTGCGACAGCGGCGAGGCCGACGGTCAACACGCCACCGAACGGCCACAAGGCGACGCACGCCGCTGCCAGGCCGATGGCCATCCCGACGAAGGCAAGGCGCATGACCCACCCGTATCGCCCGAGGGAGTACTCGCTGATCATCCGCCAAGACGGGTCGTACTCGGGCTCGAGCACGTGAAGGATCGCGATCAGCCCCACCGTGATCCCGCCGGCGACCATCGCCGTCACGGCGGCGATGTCAGCGGCGCTCACTGGGTAACGGCGAATGCCGTGCCCCAGAGAGGGGCGAGCGAGACCGCAGCCACGATGAGCACTGTCGCCGCCCCGAACGCGACGATGTCGATCAGCGGAAGCACCCGGGCGGCGAGCCGCCGGGTCACGGCGACGAGGAGCACCACGGCTGCACCGGCTGCGCAGGTCACCAGCAGCCAACCGACGAGCCACGCGAGGACGGCGAGGTTCTCGGTCGCGTCCAGCGCGGCCGGAGTTCCGGCATTCCGAACCCACAGCGAGTGGTAGGCCCAGAGCGAGAGCATTGCGCCGGTCGACAGCGCGAGCGCGACAGCGCCGGGCATCGTCAACCGATCACTCGTCGCTGCCTTCTCCACAGGGGGAACCATAGCGCCGCGCTCTCAGTCGTGTCGACGGTGGCGGCCTGATCCGATCGCGAGAGGTGGACGCGGCCTCATGACACGGCGATCAGGGATCGCTGCCAGCCGGAGGATCCGTTGGGCGCGATGGGTGCAGGCTCTTCCAGCTGCAGCTCGCCGTTCTTGTTGATCGCACGCACAGAGACGTAGTGGGTGCCGGGTGCGGCATCCCACTCCATGACCCATTGCACCCAGGTGTCGGTGTTGATCGGTGTCGACAGGGTCGCGCGCTGCCACTCGCCGTCGTCGATGCGCACCTCGACGGCCTCGACGCCGACCGACTGCGCCCATGCCACGCCCGCGATGGGGATGCGGCCTGCCGAGACGGTCTTGCCGATCTTCGGGGTGTCGATGCGCGACGAGAACTTGATGGGCGCCTGAGCGCTGTAGCCGCGTGGCGTCCAGTACGCCTCGTCCCGCTCGAACGTGGTGACCGTGAGCTCGGTCACCCACTTCGTGGCCGACACATAGCCGTACAGGCCCGGCACGACCATGCGGACGGGAAACCCGTGTTCGGGCGGGAGCGGCTCACCGTTCATGCCGACGGCGAGGATGGCGTCCAGTCCGTCATCGGTGAGCGCCGACAGCGGGGTGCTGGCGGTGTAGCCGTCGACGCTGCGAGACAGCACCATGTCGGCGTCGGCCTGCGGGCCCGCGAGTCGCAGGACATCGCGGATCGGCACACCGAGCCACATCGCGTTGCCGACGAGGTCGCCCCCGACGACGTTGGACACGCAGGTCAGCGTGATCGCGTACTCGTCGAGCCCCATCGCCAAGAGCTCGTCGAAGGTGAGCTCGACGCGCTGGTCCACCATGCCGTCGATCACGAGCCGCCAAGCGGCCGGGTCGACCGTCGGCACCGTGAGCGCGGTGTCCACCCGGTAGAAGTCGGCATTGGGAGTGAACAACGGTGTGATGCCTGGGACGTCGAGTTCCGCTCCGTCGGGGATCGTCACCGACGACCGGGGCGCAGGCAGGCGCAAGCGCTGGCGAATGGCCTCGACGGATGACGTCGCCACGGTCACCGCCCGCGCCGTGATGCCGACCACCACCGCGGACACCCCGGCGATGCCCGCGAGCACGAAGAACCGTCGTCGGTCGATCGCCGGCGCACTGTCATCGCTGGAGTCGGCCCCCGCCGGCGTGACAACGGAGCGCTGCCAGGCTCGGAGTCGGCGGCAGAGGAGGGAGAGCGCCACGGATCCTGCCAGCGCCCCGATCACGGGCGGGACGAACGCGAGGGGTGTGGCTCCGGCGCGCGTCACGATCGCCGCGACCGACAGCGCTCCCGCGACGGCGAGCGCGATGACCCCCAGCGGCGGCCGCAGGAATTGCAGGACGCCCGCTACCGCCGACGCGATCACCACCGCCAGACCGAGCCCGACCAGCAGCGCGATCTTGTCGTACTCCCCGAACGTCGAGATCGCGAGCTCCTTGAGGGATTGCGGAATGACGTCGATGACGAACGACCCGACCGCCAGCACCGGACTCGCCTCCCGGGCCACCAGCAATGCCGCCAGCTCCGCAGCCGCAAGGAACACCAGCCCGCTGATCACTCCCGCGACCGCGGCGAAGACGACGAATGCGCTGCGTCCACCCCGTCTTGCCACCATGCCCCCGATCACCCGCTCGCTGAGTGATTCGGAGGCGGGCGCCGATCGGATCGGAGAAGTGCCGGACCACCTCCTCGAGCTATCGTTCCGATCCGTCGAGGCGCTCGCTCGACGTCGCCGGGTGGAGGATCCCGCGCCGCTCCCCCGCCCATCGTATTGATCGGATCGCGCCCACGATAGGCGGTCGTCCGCGGCGTGCGGCAGCGCACTCCGGGCGGTCGTCAGTGGATGGATTCGCCCCGCTTGAGCATCTCGACGTACTCGGCGACGCGTGCGGCTCGCGACGCCGGCCGCTTGAGATTGGCCACGCGGAACGCCATCGCGAACCGGTTCTGCGCGGACTGACTCGCGAACGCCTCGGCGATCCTGGGATCCGCGTCCAAGGCCTCCTGCAACTCCACGGGAAGGTCGCCATCACTCTGCCGATACGCGCTGTCCCAACGCCCGTCCGCCTTCGCGCGGTCGATCTCGTGTTGGCCTTGCGGCCGCATCCGACCCTCCTCGATCAGCCGGGTCACGTGACCGATGTTGACCTTCGACCAGATGCTCCGCGGCCGCCGTGGCGTGAAGGTGTGCAGGTAGTAGTCGGCATCGAGGGATTGCGTCTGGCCATCGATCCACCCGAAGCACAGCGCCACATCGAGCGCCTCGGCATACGTGATGCCGGGCTGGGTCGACGCCTTCTTCCGCAGTCGCAGCCGGACCCCTGTCGGGTCGGGGTCCGAGTCGAGCCACGCCTCCCAGTCCGCGACCGTGTCGACGTGCAGCACGGGTTTGGTCACGCGGTCGGCCATGACGGGAGGATAACTCCGGGCACCGACACGACAACCGGGGCAGGGCGAGCTCTTGCTCGAGTCCGCGAACGGTTCGGCCTCAGTGCTGTGAGAAACGGGCGGTCTGCATCTGCGCGGCGACGTCAGCGGGATCCTCAGCGCCATAGGACTTCGGCGTGCTGTTCTCGAGCACCCTGCCCAAGGGCGTCCACCCCGCGGCCGAAAGCGGCTCCCACCCCGCCGCCGGGCTCAGCGCTGCGATGGCGCGGTGGTCATCGATTCGGACGCGATCCCATGCGTGGATCACGAGACCGTTGCCGAGGCTGAGGCCGACGTGACCCCAGTTCCGGCGTGTGCCCATGATGTCTCCGACGCCGTCGTAGAAGACCAGCGCCCCCAGCGGGGGCACACCCGAGTTCTCGGCAGAGCCGTACAGTCGAGCGGACTCCGCGGCGCAGTCTCCGCCGAAGATCTCGATGCCGTTGGAGCGTTCGATCGCGTCTTCGACGAACGCAAGGCAACGAGTGGCGTAGTCCGTGTCGCCAAGGCGGGCTCGCGCCCACACGATCGCGTTGGCTGCAATTTCGCGCGTGTCGGTAGTCATCGTGGCGAGCCTACGGGCCCGCGGATGCCGCGCGAAGCGTCGCAGCGGTCGTGTCATCCGGCGTGTGTCAGCACCCGAACGGTGGTGTTGGGAGCGGCTGACGGATCGGTCTCACCGAGTTCGATCACGATAGGCCGGTGGCGCAGCAGCTCGTCGCGCTCGTACTGGGCGTACGACATCACGATCACGACGTCGCCCGTGTGGACCAGGCGCGCAGCTGCCCCGTTGATCTGCATGACTCCGGAACCGCGCTCCCCCGCGATCGTGTAGGTCTCGAACCGCGCACCGTTGTTCACGTCGACCACGTGAACCTGCTCGTTCTCGAGGATGTCAGCGAGCGCGAGAAGGTCGGCGTCGATCGTGATCGACCCCACGTAGTTGAGATCGCTGCCCGTCACGGTCGCGCGATGCAGCTTGGACTTGAGCACGGTTCGAAGCACGTGCGCGACCCGTTCGGTGGTTTGATGGACTGGATCTAAGAATAGTCGTCGCCGCGGCGTCCGCTCGCCGCGACCGTAACGTGCTGCGTCGCGGAGCCGACCTGTCACGCGCGGTGCTCGGCGTCGTCGCCCTCGAGGATCATGCCCACGGAGGCAGCGCAGGCGTCGCCGCCCCAAGCCTCGACGCCCTCGCGGATGGCGAAGCCGGCGATGACCAGGCCTGCGAGCGCGTCGGCCCACCACCAGCCGAAGAGACTGTTGAGCAGCAACCCGATCAGGACGGCGGCGGACAGGTAGGCGCAGATCAGCGTCTGCTTGGAGTCGGCGACCGCGGTGGCGGAGCCGAGCTCGCGCCCCGCGCGACGTTCAGCGAGAGACAGGAACGGCATGACGACGATACTGAGAGCGGTGATCATGATCCCGAGCGTGCTGTGCTCCGCTTCGGCCCGACTCAGCAGCGCCAGCAGCGACATCGCGATGACGTAGGCGGCGAGGGCGAAGAACGCGACGGCGATGACACGGAGCGTGGGCGTCTCCCAGCGCTCCGGATCCCGGCGAGTGAACTGCCACGCGACCGCCGCCGCGGAGAGCACCTCGATCGTCGAGTCCAGCCCGAACGCGATCAGCGCGCCGGACGACGCGAGGCTGCCGGCGGTGATGGCGACGATCGCTTCGACGACGTTGTAGGAGATGGTTGCCGCGACGATCCAGCGAACCCGTCGCTGCAGCACACGTCGACGGTCGGCGCTCAGGGCAGTCGCGCTCATGCGCAGGAGCACCCTTCCCCGTCGCAGCAGTCGGGCTCGACGACCAGGACCACCTGAAGCAGCTCGCTCAACGCCGGCGCCAGGTGCGGGTCGGCCAGCCGGTACTCGGTGCGCCGGCCATCCGGCGAGGCTTGTACGAGACCGCAGCCGCGCAGACAGGCGAGCTGGTTCGACATCACCTGCCTCGACACCCCGAGCGCATCCGCCAGATCCGACGGGTATGCCGGGGAGTCTCGCAGCGCCAGCAGGATGCCCACTCGCGTCGGGTCGGAAAGCGCCGACCCGAGCCTGGCGAGCGCGGCGGTGTGGGTGAGCGTGGCGGTGAGAACGGGCACGGCGCCAACGATACAGGCCCTCGTGAATTAAGGCAGCCGTGAATCGTCGGCGTCCGCAGTCGCCGCACCAGCGAGGTCCTCGAGCGGCTCGACACCCTCTGGCCCGGCCCCGGCATCGCCCCGGAGGCGTACGCCTGGTGATCCCGCGGTCAGGGAAGGGTCACGTATTGACCCAGGAAGTCGCGGGCTGACTCGGTGTCCAGCCGGTAGGTCTGGCTGGTGGCCCGACACCAGCGGTCGGTGCGCACCGTGGTCGAGACCACGAGGTTGCTGTCGACGCCGCCCAGGAAATGCGGCCCGCCCGAATCACCGAAACAGGTGCCGCCGTCGCCGGTCGAGGGATTCTGCGACAGCTCGAGGGAGTTCGGCCTCAGCGACTGGAAGCTCTGCAGCGCGTAGCGACGCACGCCGTCGCGGCCTTCTACGGAGTTCGGCCCGCCGGTCTTGTCGGTGCGCACGGCGCCGTAGCCGACGGTGGTGAACGTGCTGTCACGAAGCTCGCCGCTGGCGTTGAGCTGGTCGAGGAGGCCCGCGGTCGGCAGCTCTGCGGGGACGACACCAGGTGGTGCGCTGTCGAGCAGCACCACGGCGATGTCGTGGGTGTCGTCCTGCCGGCCCGAACCCCACAGCGGATGCTGGATCGCGGTTCCCGAGATGAGCCCGGCCAGTGCCGCCGCATCCTCGTCATACGTCGACTCGAACGAGACGTAGTAGGGCTGGCCGACGCTTTCGAGCACGTCGACGCAGTGGGCGACCGTCAGGAAGACGAACTCGGCGATCAAGGTGCCCGAGCACGTGATGTCGGGTCCTGGGCTTCCGGCGCTCCGGTCGATCACGACGACGCCGACATTGGGGTGCAGGTCACCGTCCTCATCGCCGAAGGTGATCGCCGAGGCCGGTGCGGTGCCGGCACCGGCCCCGCCGACATCGACGAAATGTCGCGTCCGGCGTACGCTGGCGCTCGGGAGCCGAGAGTCATGAGATGGCGACACGAGAAACAGCCCGTCCTCAGCGACGATGAGCAGATCGGGCGCTACGCCTACGTGCTCGGGAACGTCCCCGCGAGCGTCGCCGACAAGGCCTACGCGGCCGCCTTCGCCGGGTTCCCGGCCGCGCAGCGCGAGGACATCCTCGGGCAGCTGCTGTCGCAGCTGCCGCCGGGAGCGGAGACGCCGCCATCCGACGATCCGCTCGCGTTCGCCTCATTCATGCGCGACCTCATGTCGCGCGATGCCCTGGTGCGCATCCCCAGTGCCGCCGTCTTCGCGGCCGCGTTCGTGGCGAGTCCTCCGGTCGCCGCCTACTTCACGACGGGCGCGGGTTCGGTGAACATGGACCATCAGCCGCCCTGGGTGCACGCACTGGGCGGCCACGAGACCGCGCCCGTCGATGCCGGCAGGGTGCATCACCGCCCCCGGCTGGATATGGGCGACTGGCGCGGGGCCGGCTGACGTCCGCTACGACCGCCGCGCACCGTTGCATAGGAGCCGCGCACCCGCCAGCCCCTCCCCCGGCGCAGCGGTCGCTGGCTAACGTGGGCGCATGTCGGCGGAGACCACGCTTCTGATCCTCGGCGCCTCGGGCGACCTCACCTCACGACTGCTGCTGCCGGCGCTCGGCCAGCTGCTCACCCTCGAGCCGCACCGCCGCATCCGGCTGCGCGGCGCCGGCATCGACGACTGGGACGACGCGCACTGGCGCGAGACCGTGCGGCGCTCGTTCGAGTCGGCTGGATTCGCGGCGGCATTCGACGCGATCGCCGAGACGACCTACCAGCGCGCCGATATCACCGACCCCGGCGACCTCGCTCGCCTGCTGTCCGACCGCGACGGCCGGCTCGCCCTCTACTTCGCCGTACCGCCCGCCGTCACGAAGGCGGCGTGCGAGGCGCTCGTCGGCGTCGAGATCCCCGAGGGGACGGTGCTCGCGCTCGAGAAGCCGTTCGGCGTCGACGAGGTGACCGCCCGCGCGCTCAATGCGACGCTGGAGCGCCTGGTGCCCGAGGCGCAGGTGTTCCGCATCGACCACTTCCTCGGCCGGTCGACGACGCTCAACCTGCTCGGCGTGCGCTTCGCCAACCGCATCTTCGCACCGGTGTGGTCGGCGCAGCACATCGAGTCCGTCGTCATCCGCTACGACGAGACGCTCGGGCTCGAGGGACGTGCCGGCTACTACGACCGGGCCGGGGCCCTCGCCGACATGATCCAGAGCCACCTGCTGCAGGTGATGGCGATCCTCGCGATGGAGCCGCCGGCGACGCTGCACGAGCGCGACTTCCGCGACGCCACCTCGGCCGTGCTGCGCGCGACGCACGTGTGGGGCGGCGATCCCGCGACGGCCTCGCGGCGGGCGCGCTACACCGCCGGCGCCATCGGCGAGCGGCAGCTGCCGTCCTATGCGGACGAGCCCGGCGTCGACGCCGCACGCCAGACCGAGACGCTCGCGGAGCTCGTGTGCGAGGTGCGCAACGAGCGGTGGCGGGGCGTGCCGTTCACGCTGCGCTCGGGCAAGGCGCTCCCCGAGAAGAAGGGCGAGGTCGTCGTGACGTTCCGCCGGGTCAACCACGTGCCGGAAGGGCTCGTCGGCCAGGCGCCAGGATCCGTCCTGCGCTTCTCGCTGGGACCCGACCACATGGACCTCGAGCTCAACGTCAACGGCGGCGACGACCCGTTCGAGCTCGAGCGCGCCACGATCGGGGCCGACCTCGGCGAGGGCGCGCTCAAGGCCTACGGCGAGGTGCTGTCGGGCATCCTCGACGCCGACGCCACCCTCGCGGTGCGCGGCGACGCCGCCGAGGAGTCCTGGCGCATCGTCGATCCCGTGCTGGCCGCCTGGCGCGCCGGCGAGGTGCCGCTCGAGGAGTACCCCGCCGGGTCGCTGGGCCCCGAAGGCTGGCCGGTGCTGCCGTGACGGATGACGGATGCCGCGGGCCGCGGCATCCGTCTCTCGCAGCCGTCAGCCCGCGCCGCCCAGCATCTGCGGCGCCATCTCGCCCACCGCGATGACGTTGCCCGCCGGGTCGCGGAACCACGCGATGTCGGGACCGCCCTCGAAGCCCCGCGAGATGCCCTTCTCGTCGGTGCCGTAGTCCGGATCGGTGTAGATCTTGGTCACCACGCCTCGCGCGTTGAGGTCGTCGACGGCGGAGTCAACGTCGTCGACCTCGAAGTTGAGGATGGTGAAGACGGCCGGCTCGTGGTCCTCCTTCGGGTAGACGAACACGTGGCCGCCGCCGGGGAGGGCGATCGTGAAGCCGCCGCCCATCTCCTCGTAGACGGTCACGTTCAGCCCGAGCGTGTCGCGATAGAAGGCCGCGGCTGCGCCGATGTCGGGTACGGCGAAGCTCGAGAACGGCCGATCGGGTGTGAACATGCCAACCTCCCAGTGTGTGTCCCACGGCAACGATCCTCTTGCCCCGTGGGCGTGTCCAGAGGGGCGTCGCTCACCGTCGGCCGACAGTCGCGCGGCGTAGACTCCGGGCATCCATACGAACAGTGACACCGCAGTGACAGTCAACGGGCGGCCCCGGCCGCTCGCCGGCACGCCCCCGCACGCCTCCGCGCTGGACTGGCTGCGCGGCCTCGGCCTGACCGGCGCGAAGGAGGGCTGCGCCGAGGGCGAGTGCGGCGCGTGCGCGGTGCTGCTGGCCACCCCGACGCCGGACGGCGGCACGTCCTTGACGCCAGTGAACGCGTGCCTGCTGCCGGCCCTCGCGCTGGACGGCCAAGAGGTCGTCACCGCCGAGGGGCTCGGCTCGCCCGACGACCTGCATCCGGTGCAGGAGGAGCTCGCGGCGGCCGGCGGCTCGCAGTGCGGATACTGCACGCCCGGCTTCGTGTGCAGCATGGCCGCCGAGTTCTACCGGCCGGACCGCGCGCCGCAGGAGGCCACCGCCGAGCACGGGCCGAACGGGTTCGACCTGCACGCCATCGGCGGCAACCTCTGCCGCTGCACCGGCTACCGCCCGATCCGCGATGCCGCGTTCGCGCTCGGGATGCCGCAGCCCGGCGACCCGCTCCAGGAGCGGCTCGACGCGCCTGCGCCCGAGGCCGTCGCCACCGATGAAGAGGTGGCGGGCGCGCGCTTCGTGCGGCCGGCGTCCCTCGACGAGGCGCTCGTCCTCCTGCGCGACGAGCCCACCGCGGTCCCGGTGGCGGGATGCACCGACTGGGGCGTCGAGGTGAACCTGCGCGGCGCCCGCGCGCCGATCGTCGTGGCCATCGACCGACTGGCCGAACTGCGCGCCGTCGAGGTGGGCGACGACGTCATCCGGATCGGCGCCGCCGTTGCGCTGTCCGACATCGAGCGCTCCCTCGGTGAGCGCGTGCCGCTCCTCGGGCAGCTGCTCCCCCAGTTCGCGTCGCGGCTGATCCGCAATCGGGCCACCCTCGGCGGCAACCTGGGCACCGCGTCGCCCATCGGGGACGCCGCCCCGGCGCTGCTCGCGCTCGGGGCCGAGGTCGTGCTCGTGTCCGCCGACGGCGGCGAGCGCGCCGTCGACCTGGCGGACTACTTCACGGGCTACCGCACCACCGTCCGGCGCCCGGGCGAGCTCATCCGCGAGGTGCGCATCCCCGCGTCCGGCCACTCGATCACCGCGTTCCACAAGGTCTCGAAGCGGCGCTTCGACGACATCTCGTCGGTGGCGGTCGCGGTCGCGCTCGACCTCGAGGACGGGATCATCGCGCGCTCCCGCATCGGACTGGGCGGCGTCGCCGCCACGCCGCTGCGCGCGTACGCCACCGAGCGGGCGCTCATCGGACGCCCGTGGGACGCCGACACGGCACGGGCGGCCTCCGCCGTGCTCGAGGGCGAGGGCACGCCCATGAGCGACCACCGCGCCGGAGCGGCGTACCGCGCGCGGATGCTCGGCACGGCGCTGCTCGCCCTGCAGGCGGGCGCCGCATCCGGTCCGGCGGAGGTGCCGGCATGAGCGGGCTCGCCGATCGCCCCGAGAACCCCGTGGTCGGCCGGCCGGCCGTGCACGAGAGCGCCGCGCTGCACGTCACCGGCGCCGCCGTGTACACCGACGACCTCGCGGCACGCGCGCACGGCGTGCTCACCGCGTGGCCGGTGGCCTCGACCTCGGCGCACGCCCGGGTGACGCTCGACGTCGGCCCGGCCGCCTCCGTGCCGGGGGTCGTCCGCGTGCTCACCGCCGACGACGTGCCGGGCGTCAACGACGCCGGAGTCAAGCACGACGAGCCGCTCTTCCCGTCCGAGGCGATGTTCCACGGGCACGCGCTGGCGTGGGTGCTCGGCGAGACGCCGGAGGCGGCGCGGCTGGGCGCCGCCGCCGTCGTCGTCTCGTACGAGCCGCTGCCGTCGCTCATCACGGTGCCCGAGGCCATTCAGGCCGGGTCGTTTCAGGGCAAGGCGCTGACGATCGAACGCGGGGACGCGGCATCCGCCCTCTCCTCCTCCGCCGTCGTGCTCGAGGGCGTGAGCGAGTGCGGCGGGCAGGAGCACTTCTCGCTCGAGACCCACGCGGCCTTCGCGGTGCGCGAGCCCGACGGGCGGTACTTCGTCGAATCGTCGACGCAGCACCCGTCCGAGACGCAGGAGATCGTGGCGCACGTGCTCGGCGTCGCGTCGAGCGAGGTGACGGTGCAGTGCCTGCGCATGGGCGGGGGGTTCGGCGGCAAGGAGATGCAGCCGCACGGGTTCGCCGCGATCGCCGCGCTCGGGGCGAAGCTCACCGGCCGCCCGGTGCGGCTGCGTCTCACCCGCGCGCAGGACATCACGATGACCGGCAAGCGGCACCCGTTCCACATGTCGTGGCGCGTCGGCTTCGACGCCGACGGCCGCCTGCAGGCGCTGGAGGCGACGCTGACGTCGGACGGCGGGTGGAGCCTGGACCTGTCGGAGCCGGTGCTCGGCCGCGCCCTGTGCCACGTCGACAACGCCTACTGGATCCCGAACGTGCGCGTGCACGGACGCGTGGCGAAGACGAACAAGCCCTCGAACACCGCGTTCCGCGGGTTCGGCGGGCCGCAGGGCTCGTTCCTGATCGAAGACATCCTGGGCCGCGCGGCTCCCGTGCTGGGGCTCGACCCGCTCGAGCTGCGCGAGAAGAACTTCTACCGCCCCGGGCAGTCCACGCACTACGGGCAGCCGGTGAAGGACGCCGAGCGCATCTCGCTCATCTGGAACCAGCTCCGCGCCGAGAGCGACCTCGACGCCCGGCTGCGCGAGGTCGCGCAGTTCAACGCCGCGCACCCCGATCGCAAGCGCGGGCTGGCGATGACCCCCGTGAAGTTCGGCATCTCGTTCACCTTCACGTCCTTCAACCAGGCCGGCGCGCTCGTCATCGTCTACCGCGACGGCTCGGTGCTCATCAACCACGGCGGCACCGAGATGGGGCAGGGACTGCACACGAAGATGCTGCAGGTCGCCGCGACCGCTCTCGGCGTGGAGCTGCACCAGGTTCGGCTGGCACCCACCCGCACCGACAAGGTGCCCAACACCTCCGCCACGGCGGCGTCGTCGAGCGCCGACCTCAACGGCGGCGCGATCAAGATCGCGTGCGAGGAGATCCGCGGCCGGCTCGCCACCGTCGCCGGGCGCCTGCTCGGCGTCGACGAGCGCGACGTGCGGTTCTCGGGCGGCGAGGTCTTCGCGCTCGGCGGCACCGGGCCGCGTCTGACGTTCGCGGAGGTCGTCGCCGCCGCCTACCTGCAGCGCGTGCAGCTCTTCGCCGCGGGCTACTACCGCACCGAGGGCCTGCACTGGGACGCCGACCGCCAGCAGGGGTCGCCCTTCAAGTACTTCGCCTACGGCTGCGCGGCCACCGAGGTCGAGGTCGACGGGTTCACCGGCGCCTACCGGCTGCGGCGGGTCGACATCGTGCACGACGCCGGCGACTCGCTGTCGCCGCGGCTCGACCTCGGGCAGGTCGAGGGCGGCTTCGTGCAGGGCGTCGGCTGGCTGACGCTCGAGGAGCTGCGGTGGGATGACGGCGACGGCCCCGCCCGCGGCCGCCTGCAGACCCCGTCGGCGAGCACCTACAAGCTGCCGAGCCTGTCCGAGATGCCCGAGGAGTTCCACGTGCGGCTCTTCGACGACGCCCGCGAGGACGGTGCCGTGTACGGCTCGAAGGCCGTCGGTGAGCCGCCGCTCCTGCTCGCCTTCAGCGCCCGCGAGGCCCTCCGGCAGGCGGTCGGGGCGTTCGGCCCGCAGGGACGCAGCGTCGAGCTCGCCTCCCCGACGACACCCGAGGCGGTGTTCTGGGCGGTCGAGGCCGCGCGCGCCGCCGAAGGAAACGGGGCGGAGCCGCGTCAGGCGGAGGCATCGGTCGACGGCAACGGAGGCAAGCCGCGCACGGCGGCGGCATCCGTCGACGACTCCGGCACGAGCGAGACCGGCCTGCTGACGGCGGGCCGCTGAGGCCATGGACTGGCTCGACGCGGTGCAGGCACTGCGTGCCGCGCGAACGCCGGCCGTCATCGTGACGCTGGCGATGGTGCGCGGGCACGCCCCGCGCAACGGCGGCGCGAAGATGGTCGTCTCGCCCGCCGAGGTCTTCGGCACGGTCGGCGGCGGCAACCTCGAGGCGACCGCCGTGTCGCGGGCGCGCGCGATGCTCGAAGCCGGCGCGGCCGAGCCCGACCTGCTCACGCTCACGCTCAGCGACAAGGCGACGACGGACTACGGGGTGCAGTGCTGTGGAGGCGAGGTCACGCTGATGCTGGAACCGGTGCGGGTCGTCCCCTCCATCGCCGTGTTCGGACTGGGCCACGTCGGCCTCGAGCTGGCGCGCATCCTCGCCCGCCAGCACGTCGACCTGCACCTGGTCGACTCCCGCGACACCATGCTGGAGCCCGCCCGGCTCGGCGTGGACGGCGCGCCGGGGCCGCTGGGCGACGCCGTCGCGCACGTCTTCGTGCACCACGCCCCTGTGCCCGAGTCCGTGCTGCCCGAGGTGCCGGCCGGAACGCACGTGCTCGTCATGACCCACGATCACGCCGAGGACCTCGCGATCGTCGATCAGGCCCTGCGCGTCGAGGGCATCGGCTCGATCGGGCTCATCGGCTCGCGTTCGAAGTGGGCCCGCTTCCGCGCGCGATTGACGGATGCCGGGCACGACGACGCCGCGCTGGCCCGCGTCGTGACCCCCATCGGCCTTGCCGAGGTCGCCGGCAAGCAGCCCGCGACGATCGCGGTGAGCGTCGCCGCGCGCCTGCTGCAGCTGATCGAGGAGACCGCCCCCGTCGCGGGTCCCTGAGCCCGCTCTCGCGGCGGGGCTCAGTACTCGATGCGGGTGGCGGTGCGGTGCCACTCCGTGAAGGGGGCGACCCTGAGCTCGTCGGGGAGGGCGACGGATGCCACCGGCATGGCCTCGCGGTGCTCCGGGCCGCCGTCGAAGTACTGGTAGAAGCGGGCGTCGTCGAACCCGGCGGCGGCCGCGTCCTCGCGGTCGGCGGCGAAGTACACGCGGTCCACCCGCGCCCACAGCGCCGCGCCGAGGCACATCGGGCAGGGCTCGCAGCTCGCGTACAGCGTCGCCCCGCTGAGGTCGAACGTGCCGAGCCCCTGGCAGGCGCGCCGGATCGCCGTGACCTCGGCGTGGGCGGACGGGTCGAGGTCGGCGGTCACCCGGTTGACGCCCTCGAACACACGGCCGTCGGCCGACACGACCACGGCGCCGAACGGCCCACCCGCGTTGCGGACGTTCTCGGTCGCGATCTCGATGGCGCGGGCGAGGTGACGGGCCGGTTCCCGGTCGAAGGAGGACACGCTTCACCCTACGAGCGGGCGACGCCGCGCGCACCGCACCGCGCCGCGACCCCGCCCGTCTCGGCGCTCGTCGGGGTCGGTGCCCGGCGTGGCGCCGGGGTCAGCGCTCGACGAGCACGCCGTCCGCGTCGGCCCAGACGTGCCTGCCCGGCGAGAACACCACGCCGGCGATCTCCACCGGCACATCCACCTCGCCGGCGCCGGCCTTGGCGCTCTTGCGGGGATTCGACCCGAGCGCCTTGACGCCGAGGTCGAGCGCCGCGAGCGCGGCACGGTCGCGGACCGCGCCGTGCACGATGATGCCGGACCAGCCGTTCTCGACGGCGGAGCCCGCGATGAGGTCGCCGACGAGCGCCGAATCGAGCGAGCCGCCCCCGTCGACGACGAGCACCGCGCCGTCGCCGGGCGTGGCGAGCACCGACTTCACGAGCGCGTTGTCGCGGTGGCAGCGCACGGTGCGGATCGGCCCGTCGAAGGCCACCCGACCGCCCAGGTCGCACAGCTGCAGCGCGAGCGAGTCCAGCTCGTCGCCGCGCTCGTCGTACAGGTCGGCCGTCGCGGTGGTCATGGGCTCAGGCTATGACGCGGCCGCGCGGCGCGGCATCCGTCATCGGCAGAAGTTCCCGCACCCTTCTGCCGGCCGCAAGAAGCGCCGGACCTCAGCCGGCCGCGGGCGGATTCTCGTCGGGGTGCAGCGTGCTGAAGAACGAGTACGTGTCGCCGTCGGGGTCGGGACCGCGCTCCTTGAACTCGTTGACGAGCTCGTACAGCCGGTGCTGGAACTCCTCCCGGTGCTCGGCGGTGAGCTTGAGGCCGAGCCAGGTGGTGTCGAGGTCGTCGGGATCGATGCCCTCGATCTGCTGCAGGAACGTCTCGATCAGCACCGGCGAGCCGCCCGGCATCGACGTGCGCCACGACAGCCCGGTCGCGCGGTACGGCACCTCGCGGGCGCCCTGCGCGCCGCTGCGCTCGGGCTCGGCGGCGAGGTATCCGGTCTGCACGAGTGTGCGCACGTGATGCAGCATCGTGCCGGGGTTCATGCCGAGCAGCCCGGCGAGCTCCTTGTTGGTGCGCGACTCGAACGCGCACAGTCGCAGCACGCGCAATCGCAGCGGCGAGCTCAGCGCACGCATGCGGGCCTCGGCCTCGGGATCCCCCGCGCGCAGCTCGATGCGCTCCTCGCCGGCGTCCGCCATGCCCTCAGCGTACAAGAGTGATTGACAGCCCTCAATCAGTCGCTCAAACTGATTGACATGTCCCAATCAGACGAGCCGGCGGTGGCGGACGACATCGACGACGGCGTGCGCGCCGAAGCTCGCGCCGAAGCGTCCACCCCCGTCTCGCGCGCCAGCGCCGAGGGCGCGGTGGAGGCGGATCAGGATGCCGCCGCCCCCGCCGCCGCGCGCGCCGCGGCGCCGAAGGGCTCGCTGTGGCGGGACCGCAACTTCCTCACACTGTGGGGCGGCCAGGCCTTCAGCCAGTTCGGCGCCCAGATCACCGAGCTCGCGGTCCCCGTCCTCGCCGTGCTGGCGCTGAACGCCACCGAGTGGGAGGTCGGCCTGCTGAACGCGGCGCAGGTCGCAGCCTTCCTCGTGGTCGGCCTCCCCGCCGGCGCCTGGATCGACCGCATGCGCAAGCGCCGCGTCATGATCTGGGCCGACCTCTTGCGCGCCGTCGCCCTCGCCTCGCTGCCGGTGCTGGCGATCCTCGGCGTGCTCGAGATCTGGCACATGATCGTCGTCGCCCTCGTCATGGGCGTCGCGACCGTCTTCTTCGACGTCTCGTACCAGAGCATCATCCCGTCGCTGGTGCGCTCGAACCAGATCGCGGAGGCGAACGGCAAGCTGCAGTCGACGTACGAGCTCGCCAACATCGCCGGACCCGGCATCGGCGGCTGGCTCATCGGCGTTCTCACGGCGCCACTGGCGATCCTCGCGACCGTCGCGACCTACCTCGTGTCGTTCGTGGCGCTCCTCTTCACCCGCGACCACGAGCAGCTGCGGGCCCCCGAGGACCGCAAGCCGCTCGTCCACGAGATCGGCGAGGGCCTGCGGTGGGTGTTCGGCAACCCGCTGCTGCGACGGATCGTCGGCACCACCGGCGGGGGGAACTTCTTCGGCACGATCGCCACCACGCTTCTGCCGATCTTCCTGCTGCGGGACCTCGGATTCACGCCCGAGATGCTGGGGCTGGTCTTCTCGGTGGGCGCGATCGGCGGCGTCGTGGGCGCCATCGCCACGCCGCGCATCGTCGCCCGGCTGGGTGAGGCCCGCGCGATCCCGGTCAGCGCCATCGCGTTCTGCGTCGCGCCCTTCTTCCTGCCCGTCGCGTCGCTCTTTCCGGCGCTCGCCTTCCCGTTCCTCGCGGTGCAGGGCTTCATCATGAGCTTCACGGTCCTGCTGTACAACATCACGCAGGTGACGTTCCGCCAGCGCATCACCCCACCGCGGCTGCTGGGCCGCATGAACGCGTCGATCCGGTTCGTCGTGTGGGGAGTCATGCCCATCGCCGCACTGCTGGCCGGCGCACTCGGCACCTGGATCGGCACGGTGCCGACGCTGTGGATCGCGGCCGCCGGTCAGCTGCTGGCGTGCCTGTTCGTGGCGATCGGCCCGTTCTGGCGCATGCGGGAGCTGCCCGACGCGCACGCCGAGCACACCGCGCCTCTCGAGAAGCGGGCGGACCGCGCCGAGGACTGACGGCGGAGGATCCGGATGCCGCGGCCCGTCGTGCAGGGGCGGGTCGCGGCATCCGCCCCTGCCGTCGCCTGCAGGGGCGGGTCGCGGCATCCGTATCCCAGGTCCGAAGATCTGGCAATCCGATGCGTTCCGGCGTCCGGGCATGCTTAGGTTGCTCCATGACGGCCCGCATCGTCTCGATCGGCACGGCGGTTCCTCCGACCCGCATCCAGCAGGACGACGTCCGCGCTCTCTTCGCCGCGCAGGACGGCGTGGACCGGCTGACGCGGCGGCGCATCCAGGCCGTGTTCGACGCGTCGGCCATCGAGCGCCGTCACACCGTCGTCGACGAGCTGGCGGCCCTGCCCGGCGTCCTCGACGAGTCCGCCGAGCGCACCTTCCTCGGCGCGGACGGACTGCTTCGTTCCCCCACGACGGGCACCCGCAACGACCTCTACACGCGCCTTGCACCGGGACTCACGGCCGCGGCCGCGCGTACCGCGCTCGCCGACAGCGGGATCGAGGCATCCGCCGTCACACACGTCGTCACCGTCTCGTGCACCGGGTTCTTCGCCCCCGGCCCCGACTACCGGCTGGTCCGCGACCTCGGGCTGCCCACGACGGTGGAGCGCTGCCACCTCGGGTTCATCGGGTGCGCGGCGGCGCTCCCGGCGCTGCGGGTCGCGACCGCCCTCGCGCACACGCGGCCCGACGCCGTCGTGCTGGTGGTGTGCGTGGAGCTCTGCTCCCTGCACGTGCGCGCGTCGTCGGACCCGCAGCAGATCGTCGCGGCATCCGTCTTCGCCGACGGCGCGGCCGCTGCTGTCGTCACGGCAGACGCGGAGATCGGGCGTCCGGGCGGGCTGGAGCTCGAGCGATTCGGGACGGCGCTGACCGACGAGGGCGAGACCGACATGGTCTGGACCATCGGCGACAACGGGTTCGAGATGGTGCTCTCGGCGGAGGTGCCCCGCATCATCGGGCGGGAGATCCGCGGCGCGGTGACGCGCTTCGTCGGCGACGGCGAGCCGCCCGCGGCGTGGGCGGTGCACCCCGGCGGTCGCAGCGTGCTCGACCGGGTCGAGGCGGGGCTGGAGCTCGCCCCCGACGCCCTCGCCGCCTCGCGCACCGTGCTGCGCGAGTACGGCAACATGTCGAGCGCCACGATCCTGTTCATCCTGGCGGCGCTGCTGCGCGACGACGCCCTCGCCGACGGGACGCGGGTCGCGGGGCTCGCCTTCGGTCCCGGCCTGACGGTGGAGTCGGCGCTGCTCACGCGACGGCGGCCCGCCGGCCTGGAGGTCGACCGGGGGTCGCTCGCCATGGCGGCCACGGCATGATGGCGGGCGTCGCCGGGGGCTCGGGGGCTGCGGGGAGCGTGGCGTTTGCGGCGAGCGCGGGAGATCGGGCGTGAGTCTCGCCGTCCGCGACGAGCGGCTCGCCGAGATCATGGACGACCCCGCGTGCGACCCGGAGCGCCTGCGCGCGACGCTGCAGCGCTTCGAGACCGTGAATCGGCTGATCTCGGGATGGGGCACCGTGTACCGCACCATGCTGCGGCCGCACCTCGCCGGACTGGGGCGGCCCGCCCGCGTGCTCGACATCGGGTCGGGTGGCGGCGATCTCGTCGCGCGGCTCGCGTCCGCCGCGCGGAGCGACGGCCTCGACGTGTCGTGGGTCGGCGTCGATCCTGACGCCCGCGCGCACGAGGTCGCGGAGTCGCGCGAGCCGATTCCCGGGGCGACGTTCCGATGCGCGGATGCCGCGACCCTCGTCGACGAGGGCGATCCGTTCGACGCCGTGCTCTCGAACCACGTTCTGCATCATCTCAACGGTGACCTCGAGCGGTTCGCGGCCGAGTCCCGCGCGCTGTCGAGCGGGATCGTGCTGCACAGCGACATCGCCCGCTCCCGCGTCGCCTACGGGCTGTACGCCGTCGGGATCACGCCGTTCCAGGCGGGCACGTTCCTGCGCACGGACGGGCTGCGCTCCATCCGCCGCAGCTACACCCCCGGCGAGCTCGCGGCGCGCCTCGACGACGCCGACCCCGGCGCATGGACCGTGCGGATCCCGGTGCCCTTCCGACTCGTCGCCGCAGCGCAGGGCGATGGCTGACGTCGTCGTCGTCGGGGCCGGGCCGGTGGGCATGCTGCTCGCCGGCGCGCTGCGGCGGCGAGACATCGACGTCGAGGTGCTCGAGCGGCGCCCCGCCGCGGGGGACGGAACGCGGGCCATCGGCATCCATGCACCCGTGCTGTCGACCCTCGAGGCCTCGGGCGTGACGGATCGCCTGCTCGCGCACGCGGTCCGGGTGCATCGCGGGGAGGCGCGCTCGAACGGGCGGCTGCTCGGCACGGTGCGGTTCGACCGGCTTGCGACCCGCTTCCCCTTCGTGGCGACGCTGCCCCAGGCCGCGACCGAGGCCGTGCTCGCGGCCGACGCGCCGGAGCCGCTGCGGGGGGCGAACGTCATGGCGGTGCTGCCGCGCGCGGACGCCGTGGTGGTGCGCGCGGGCATCGGCGGCCGCCCCGTGGAGCTCGAGGCGAAGCTCGTCGTGGTCGCGGCGGGAGCGGGCGGGCGCGACCTCGTCTACCGGCCGGGCGCCGTGCGGCGGCGCGAGTACCCCGACCGCTATCTGATGACGGATGCCGCCACCGGCCACCACGCCGACCCCGACGTCGCGGTGGTGCACCTGGACCGGGACGGCGTGCTGGAGTCGTTCCCCCTCCCGGGCGGCTCGAGACGATTCGTGGCGTGGGACGACCCTCGCGCCGACGACGACCCCGCCGCTCAGGCGCAGCGGCTGCGCGACGCGCTCGCCCGCCGCGGCGAGCACGCCGCGGCGGACGCGGTGCAGACGGCGACGGCCTTCGGCGTGCGCCGGGTCGTGGCGCCCCGGCTGCGCAACGGGCGCATCTTCTCGATCGGCGACGCCGCGCACGAGGTCAGCCCGATCGGGGGCCAGGGCATGAACCTCGGCCTGCTCGACGCCGCGACGCTGGCACCGCTGCTCGCCTCGTGGGTGACGACCGGCTCGGCGCCCGACGTCGAACTGGCGCGCTGGGAGACGCGGCGCCTGCGCTCGGCCCGCCGGGCCGCGGCGCTCGCGTCGATGAACACGGCGCTCGGCCGGCCGCTCCGTGCCGCCGACGCCGCGCGGCGGGCGGGGGTGCGGGCGATGCTCGCGCCGCCGTCGGCGCCGCTCTTCGCCCGCGCGTACGCCATGGGCTTCGACGCGGACGCCGAACGAGGGTGGAGCCGCGGATGAGCGCTGCCCACGCGGCATCCCGTCGCATCGAGCTGACGCTGCACAAGCCCTGGTTCGCGCTCTACGCCGGCGTCAAGCCGACGCTCGTCATCGACGGGCGCGGTCAGCCGACGCAGTGGGGCCTCGGCACGTGGCAGGTCCCCGCCGACCGGACCGTGACGCTCGGCGTCTTCCTCTTCAACCGGCTCTGGCGCTTCGGCCAGGCCGAGTTCACGCTCGAGCCGGACGACCCGCCGGCCGTGGTGTACCGGGCGCCGGTGCTGCCCTTCACCGCCGGCCGGATGCGCACGCCGACGAACAGACCCGCCTAGTCCCGGCGCGGGCCGTCCCCGGGCACCGTCAGCGAGCGCGCACGCCGCTACTCGGTGACGCGTACGCCGCTGGCCGCGCTCTCGTTCCAGACCCGGTCGAGGGCGGTGACCGCGTACGTGTACACCGCGCCGGGCTCGGCGGTCGCATCGACGAATCGCTGCACCACCCCGGGGTGCGCGCGCCGTGTGGCCACGAGGTTGGCGGCATCCTCGGTGTCGAGCGCGGCGACCTGGCCGTCAGCACGATAGACGGCGAAGGACGTCGCGCGGGCGCTCGGGGGTGCGGCATCCGACCACTGCACCGTGACTCCGCCCGCGCCGTGCACGGCGTTCGCGAGCACGGGCGTGCGAAGGTCGCCGGCCGGCAGCCACGGCATCGCCGGCACGATCGCCGGACGCGAGTAGTGGTCGGCGCGCACGATCGACATCGACCCCTTCGGGTCGGCGGGCACGTGCTTGGCAGAGAAGTACACGTTGCCGTGCACGGGGGCGCGCGTCGCGTCGATCTCGCGGTCGAACGTCAGATGGTTCGAGAGCTCGGCCGGATCGGTGAAGACGCCCGAGGTCACCTTGTAGAGCGCCTCGCCGATGTAGAGGTGCGTGCCCGATGTCGCCGCCACGTCGGCCCACCACGGCACCAGCTTCGCGTAGTCTGCGACCGCGAGCCCGAACTGCCAGTAGATCTGGGGGTTGATGTAGTCGAGCCATCCCTCGAGCACCCACTTGCGGGTGTCTGCGAACTGCATGTCGTACGACTGCGAGCCGCCGGTCTCGGAGCCGAGCGGGTCGGTCGTGCGGTTGCGCCAGATGCCGAACGGGCTGATCCCGAACTTCACCCACGGCTTCAGCGCCTTGATGCGCTGAGAGACCGAGTGCACGAACGTGTTCACGTTGTGGCGCCGCCAGTCGGCGATGTCCGCGAAGCCCGCGCCGTGCGCGGCGTAGGTGGCGGCATCCGGAATCGTCTGCCCGGCCACCGGGTAGGGGTAGAAGTAGTCGTCGAAGTGCACGCCGTCGATGTCGTAGTTCTCGACCGAGTGCAGGATCGCCTGCTGGATGTGCTCCTGCGCCTCGGGCAGGCCCGGGTCGAAGTAGAGCTTGCCGCCGTACGCCCAGATCCAGTCCGGATGCACGCGGGCGGGGTGGTCGGGCACGAGTGCCGAGGGGTCGGCACCCATCGACACCCGGTAGGGGTTGTACCAGGTGTGCAGCTCGAGGTTGCGGCGGTGGGCCTCCTCGACGATGAACGCGAGCGGGTCGTAGCCCGGGTCGCGACCCTGCACGCCGGTGAGGTACTGCGACCACGGCTCGAGCGGGCTCGGCCAGAACGCGTCGGCGGTGGGGCGCACCTGCACGAACACCGCGTTCAGGTGGAACTGCTCGGCGACATCGAGCCAGTGGAGGAACTCGGCCTGCTGATCGGCGGCGCTGAGCCCGGTGCGCGACGGCCAGTCGATGTTGACGACCGACGAGATCCACATCGCCCGCAGCTCGCGCTTGCGCGGTGCGAGGGCGGATGCCTCGGCTCCCGCGGTCGCGGCGAGCGCCGGGGCCGGGCTCAGCGTGCCGATCGTGACGGTGAAGGCGGATGCCGCGGCGCCCGCGACAGCGAGGGTGAGGAAGCCGCGCCGGTCGAGGCCGGGCGAGAGCTGGGGTTCGTGGGGCGTGCGGTCGAGGGGCATCGTCGATCCTCCTGGTCGGTTCCTTCTGGAAGATACTTCCAGAACTTATCCGATATGTGAAGGGTTGCTTCCGGACGGGCCCTCAGGCGGCGAGCGCCTCTCCGGAGGCGACGAGCTGCACCGCGAGCAGCAGGGCGGCGAGCATGACGAGCCGGAACAGCAGCCGGCTCGGCGGAC
Source organism: Microbacterium sp. CCNWLW41 (assembly GCF_037083505.1). Taxonomy (NCBI): domain Bacteria; kingdom Bacillati; phylum Actinomycetota; class Actinomycetes; order Micrococcales; family Microbacteriaceae; genus Microbacterium; species Microbacterium sp. CCNWLW41. The sequence goes on along the minus strand of NZ_JBAOJP010000001.1, from coordinate 776,649 downwards.
GCGTGGCCGCGAGCCACGCGGTCGCGCCGGCGAGGACGACGACCGCGGTGAAGAACACCCACGACACCGGCCGCACGGCGGCGAGGTCTCCTCCGGCGGCGCCGAGCAGCACCGCGACTGCGCCGCCCACGACGCCGATCGCCGCGTCGATGGCCGAGACGCGGGGGCCGAGCCGGTGCGGCAGGCCGCGCACGCCCGTGCGCGCGTCGTCGGCGAGGTCGGGCAGCACGTTGGTGAGGTGCACGGCCGCCCCGAGCGCGGCACCGGCGATCCATGCCCACCCCGGCGCGAACGCCGGGTCGGGCGCCGCGAGTGTCGCCAGTGATGGGAAGAGCCCGAAGCTGACGAGGAACGGCACGATCGACCACGGCGTCGACTTCAGCCCGGCGTTGTACGCCCACGCCGAGCCGAGGGTGAGGGCGTGCGCCGCCAGCATCCGCCATCCGAGCGGTGCCGACAGCACGAGGGCCGCGGCGAGCAGTCCCCCTGCCGCGCCCCACGCCACGCCGAGCCGGACGTCGCCCCGCGCGAGCGGCTTGTCGGTGCGGCCGACCTCCCGGTCGCGCGCGGCGTCGAGCGCGTCGTTGGAGATGCCGATCGACAGCTGGCCGGCGAACACCGCGAGCGTCAGCAGCCCCAGCCGCCAGGGCTCGAGGCCGGTCGCGATCCCCAGCGCCAGGGCGAGCGCCGTCACGACGAGGGTAGGCCCAGGATGCGACGAGCCCCACAGGGCGCGGACGGAGCGCATCCTCGATGCTCTCACGCCCCGCCCCTCGGCCGCGGCGGGCCCGGCTGGGTAGGGCGAGCGCCTCCGCCAGCGGCATCCGTCCCCCTCCACGCAGGCGAAACACCACGAACGCGACGGGACACCACGGGACCGGGCGGTGTCTCGTCGCGTCTGCGGTGTCTCGTCGCGTCTGCGGTGTTTACCCCGGGAGACGCCGGGCGAGAGGCGTGGTATGGGGACTTGCGCCACGGGCTGCGGCATCCGTCCCCCTCCACGCAGGCGAAACACCACGAACGCGACGGGACACCACGGGATCGGGCGGTGTCTCGTCGCGTCTGCGGTGTTTACCCCCGCGCCGCCGCACACCGCCCGCGCCGCGAGGCGCCCGGCGTCAGTCGTCCAGCAGCTCGGCCTCGATCACGTCGTCGTCCTCGGCCACCGGCGGGGCGGATGCCACGGGGCCGTCGCTCGTCAGCACGAGCTGCGAGCCGTCGGCCGCCACGTCGACCCGGACGATGTCGCCGTCGCGCACGCCGCCCGACAGCAGCGCCATCGCGAGGCGGTCCTGGATCTCGGACTGGATGAGGCGGCGCAGCGGCCGGGCACCGAACACGGGGTCGTAGCCGCGCTCGGCGAGCCACGCGCGCGCGTCGGGCGTGACAGCGAGGGTCAGGCGGCGGTCCTTCAACCGCCGCTGCAGGGCGTCGACCGTGAGCTCGACGATCTGGGCCAGGTCGTCCTCGCTGAGCGCCGAGAACATCACGACGTCGTCGAGGCGGTTGAGGAACTCCGGCTTGAACGCCTGCCGCACGATCGCCATGACCGACTCGCGCTTCTGCTCGAACGACAGCGTCGGGTCGATGAGGATCGGCGAGCCGAGGTTCGAGGTGAGAATCAGGATCACGTTCGCGAAGTCGACCGTGCGGCCCTGGCCGTCGGTGAGGCGTCCGTCGTCCATCACCTGCAGCAGCACGTCGAACACCTCGGGGTGGGCCTTCTCGACCTCGTCGAGCAGCACCACCGAGTAGGGGCGCCGCCGCACGGCCTCGGTGAGCTGACCGCCCTGCTCGTAGCCGATGTAGCCGGGAGGGGCGCCGACCAGGCGCGAGACGGTGTGCTTCTCGCCGTACTCCGACATGTCGATGCGCACCATGGCGTGCTCGTCGTCGAAGAGGAAGTCGGCGAGCGCCTTGGCCAGCTCGGTCTTGCCGACGCCGGTGGGACCGAGGAACAGGAACGACCCCGTCGGACGACCCGGGTCGCTGATGCCGGCCCGGCTGCGGCGCACCGCGTCGGCGACGGCCTTCACCGCCGACTTCTGGCCGATGAGGCGCTTGCCGAGCTCGCTCTCGAGGTGCAGCAGCTTCTCGCTCTCGCCCTGCAGCAGACGCCCGACCGGGATGCCGGTCCATGCCGCGATGACGGCGGCGATGTCCTCGTCGGTGACCTGCTCGTTGACCATGCGGTCCTCCGACGACGCGGCCTCGGCCTGCTCGGCCTGCGCGATCTCGACCTGGAGGCGCTTGATCGTCTCGTACTCGAGCTTGGAGGCGCGCGTGTAGTCCGCCTCGCGCAGCGCGCGGTCGCGGTCGATGATCGCCTGGTCGAGCTGCTTCTTCAGCTCGCCGACCCGGTTCAGGCTCGCGCGCTCGCGCTCCCACCGCTTCTCGAGCTCGGAGAGCTCCGCCTCGGCGGTGCCCATCTGCTCGCGCAGCTTCGCCAGCCGCTCCTTCGACGCGGGGTCCTTCTCCTTCTTGAGCGCCAGCTCCTCGAGCCGCATGCGGTCGAGCTGACGGCGCAGCTGGTCGATCTCGAGCGGGCTCGAGTCGATCTCCATCTTCAGGCGGCTCATCGCCTCGTCGATCAGGTCGATGGCCTTGTCGGGAAGCTGACGGGAGGGGATGTAGCGATTGGAGAGGGATGCCGCGGCCACGAGCGCGCCGTCGCTGATGGTCACTCCGTGGTGGGCCTCGTACCGGCCCTTGAGCCCGCGCAGGATCGCCACGGTGTCCTCCACCGACGGCTCGCCGACGTACACCTGCTGGAAGCGACGCTCGAGGGCGGCATCCTTCTCGATGAACTCGCGGTACTCGTTGAGGGTGGTGGCGCCGATGAGGCGCAGCTCGCCGCGCGCGAGCATCGGCTTGAGCATGTTGGATGCCGCGACCGACCCCTCGCCGCCGCCCGCGCCCATGAGCACGTGCAGCTCGTCGATGAACGTGATGATGCGTCCGTCGGACTCGGTGATCTCCTTGAGGACGGCCTTCAGCCGCTCCTCGAACTGGCCGCGGTACATCGCGCCCGCGACGAGCGCGGAGATGTCGAGCGTCACGAGCTCCTTGTTCTTGAGGGACTCCGCGACGTCGCCCGCGACGATCCGCTGGGCGAGGCCCTCGACGACGGCGGTCTTGCCGACGCCGGGCTCGCCGATGAGGACGGGGTTGTTCTTCGTGCGGCGGGTCAGCACCTGGCTGACGCGCCGGATCTCGCTGTCGCGCCCGATGACGGGATCGAGCTTGCCCTGGCGGGCGCGGTCGGTGAGGTTGATCCCGAACTGCTCGAGGGCGCTCTGCGCGTCCTCCTGCCCGGGCTGCTGCGTGGCGTTCATCTGTCTCCCTGAAATCTTGGGACCCGACTTCGCAAAGTTGAGTCGTTGTGACTCAAGTTTACCAGCGCATGCCGACGAGCGCCAGCACCGCTCGGCGCTCAGCGTTCCCGCAGCTCGTCGCGCGCGTCGTCGTACGCCGCGCGGAGGGTCTCGCCGACCCACTCGGAGCCGCGGTACACGTTGCGCTCGCCGATGATCGCGGTGAGACCGCCGGCGTCCAGCTGCGAGATGACCCGATCCGCGGTCGCGACGATCTTGAGCGTCGAGCCGGCATCGCGCAGCTGCGCGGCGAACCGCCGCAGCACCTCGACATGCGACAGCCCGATCTCGTCCGTTCCCCGCAGCCGCACGACGACCACCGAGCCGCTGGACTCCCGACTGACGTCCGGCAGCTGACGCTCGAACACCGGCGCGCTGGCGAAGAAGAGGCTGCCGTACGGCTGGAGCACGAGCACCTCCCCCGCCGGGACGACCGGGGGCGGGTCGCTCTCGCGCATGCGCCCGTCGGGAGACAGATGCACCGCGCACACCCGCACGCTGTTGGACTGCTCGGCGACGTAGAGGATCACGCCGAGCCCGACCCCCACCAGCACCGCGAACTGCAGCGGGATGATCAGGGTGAGGCCGAAAGTGACGGCCATGACAGTGGTGGGCAGCGCACCCGATTTCATCACCGAGTACACGCGGCTCGGCTTGATGGCCCGCCAGCCGACCACGATCAGCAGGCCGGCGAGGGCGGGCATCGCCACGAACGCGACGACATCGGCCGCGAGGAAGACGACGAGCGCCATGACGACGCCCGCGATGAAGAGCGCCATCCGCGACTTCGCGCCGGCCTGCAGGATGAGCGACGAGCCCGACATCGACCCGCCCACGGGCATGCCCTGGAACAGCCCCGACACCACGTTGCCCAGCCCCTGCCCGAGGAAGTCGCGGTTGGCGTCGGCGCGCTTCCCGCTGGGCGTCGGGATCCCCGCCGAGACCGCCGCGCCCTGCACGAGCCCGATGAAGGTCAGCGAGAGCGCGGGGATCACCAGCGACGGCACGTCGGCGATGCTGGGCAGCACCGGCGCCGGCAGGCCCCGCGGCACGTCGACGATGTCGCGCAGCAGCACGACCTCGCCGCGCACCCAGAGGTTCAGCAGCACCGCGCAGACCGATCCGACGACGACGGCGATGACGAGCCCCATGCTGCCCACCCGCGTCGGCAGCAGCACCACGATCACGAGCACCGAGATCGCGCCGACGACGAGCGAGGGGATGTTCCACTGCCCGATGTGCACCAGCACGTCGAGGGTCTTGAGCAGACGGTTGGCGCCCTCCGCCTGGTAGCCGGTGAAGTTCGACAGCTGGCCGAGGACGATGTTGACGCCGATGGCCGTGACGAAGCCCGTCATCACCGCGGTCGGCACGAAGCTGATCAGGCGCCCGCCGCGGAGGAGCCCCGCGATCGCCATGATGATGCCGGTGAGGATCGCGAGGGTGAAGAGGCCACGGCCGGGGTCGGGCAGCCGGTCGAGCTCGGCGTCCGAGACCACGAGCGCCATGGCGCTGGTGGCCTGGACCGCCATGAAGGCGCTGCTGGTCAGCGCGGCCGCACCCACCATCCCGAACAGGTAGCCGTAGAGCCCGGCCAGCGGGTTCACGCCGGCGAGCAGGCCCGCCGCGAGCCCGTCGGGCACCGCCTCGACGCCGAGGATCACCCCGGCGACGGCATCCTTGCGGAGAGTCGCGCGCGAGAACCACGTGCGCGGGTCGAGCGGCATTCGCCCACGGTAGCGAAGGCCACCGCCCTGCGGTCGGGCCGACCCCCGGCCGGGGCACCGCGGGACGAATTTCACGCGACCTGTGTGACGAGGTCTCTTCCCAGGGTTCTCCCAGGCTCGCTAGCGTGTCGATCGACGCAAGCCTCCGGCTCGCGCCGCAGTCCGGCACCCTCGCCGCCACGAAAGGACGCTCACATGACCGACAACGACACCACCGTCACGGGATGGGTGGGCTGGGGCGTCTTCGCCGCCGTGGTCCTCATCATCGCCGGCACGATCGACGCCTTCCACGGCCTCCAGGCCCTGATCGGCCCCGACACCGCGTTCTTCGTCGGCGAGTCGGCGCTGTTCTCCCTCGACATCCAGTCGTGGGGCTGGTGGCACCTCATCATCGGCCTGCTGCTGATCCTGACCGGCATCGCGCTGCTCACCGGAGCGACGTGGGCGCGGGTCGTGGCCATCATCCTCGTCTCGCTCAACGCGATCGGTCAGCTGACCCTCATCGCCGCGCAGCCGTGGCTGTCGCTCGCGGTCCTCGCGCTCGACGTCCTGGTGATCTACGCGCTCACGGTCCACGGTCGCGAGCTGAAGGGCTACGCCCGCTGAGCCGCGCCCGGTGGCCTGACGCCCTGCGCGTCAGGCCACCGGCTCGAGAACGGATGCCTCGGCCACCGCTTCGGCGGCGGCCGGGGCATCCGTCATCGCGGCGTCGCCGCACTCCTCGTCGAGGTTGCAGGCGAAGCGTGCGCGGTACGCCGTCGGCGTGATGCCGAGCACGCGCGCGAAGTTCTGCCGCAGCACGGCGGCCGAGCCGAAGCCGGACTCGTACGCGATGCGGTCGAGCCCGAGGTCGGTCTTCTCGAGGAGGCGCTGCGCGTGGATGATGCGCTGACGCGCGAGCCACGCGGCCGGCGTCGCGCCGTGGTCGGCCTTGAAGCGGCGGGCGAACGTGCGCGGCGACATGTGCGCCTTGGCGGCGAGCTGGTCGACGGTGAGCTCGAGACGCAGGTTGTCGAGCATCCAATCGGTCACCGGCGCGAGCGAAAGCGACGTCGTGGCGGGCAGCGGGTTGGCGATGAACTGCGCCTGTCCGCCGTCGCGCTGCGGCGGCACCACCATGCGGCGGGCGATGATGTTCGTCAGCTCGGCGCCGAGCTCCTGGCGCAGCAGGTGCAGGCACGCGTCGAGGCCGGCGGCTGTGCCGGCGCTGGTGATGATGCGGCCGTCCTGCACGTAGAGGACGTCGGGGTCGACGTCGATGGACGGGTACATCTCCTTCATCTTCTGCGCGTACATCCAGTGGGTGGTCGCGCGTCGCCCGTCGAGCACCCCTGAGGCGGCGACGACGAACGACCCGCTGCAGACGCTGAGCACCCACGCGCCGCGGGCGACCGCCGCGCGGATCACGTCGAGCACGCGCTCGTCGATGCGGCCCCAGTACTGATGCGGAACCGGCGACACGACGACGAGGTCCGCCTCGTAGGCGAAGGACAGGTCCTCATGGACGTTGATCGAGAAGCCCATCTTGGACTCCACGACCCCGGGATCGGGAGTCACGACGCGGAAGTCGAAGCTGGGGATGCCGTCCTCGGAGCGGTCGAGGCCGAAGGCCTCGCACGCGACGCCGAACTCGAACGGGGCGAACCCGTCCGTCACGATGCAGGCGACCGTCTTCATCTCGATCCCTCGTCTCATCTCGTCCGCCGCGCCAGATCTGGCGTGGCAGTTTTCGTTCGTTGTATGTCCATCCTGCCACTCGTGGCAGTTACAGCGCAAGCGTAGCGTTTCTGCCATGTTCATGGTGATTCTCATCTCAGCCCTGTCCGTGGCGGCCATCGGGTCGACGATCGCCGCCCTCCGCACCGACGGCTACCGTCGGATTCCCACCGACCGCACCCGCCTTCCCTGACACCGCCGCGCGGATCCCGCTCCCCGGTCTCTGAGGGGCGGGCACCGCGCGCGGACCGTTCAGGCGGTGACGCGCTCGTAGACGGCGATCATCGCCGCGGTCCGCGACGACTGGCGGAAGCGCTCGCGCATCGTTGGGTCGGGGATGCGCGCGGTTCCGGCGGCGATGTCCGATGCCGCCTGCCGCAGCGCGGCCGCGAGCGCGGCCGTCGACGCGTCCGCCGTGACGCCGTCCCCCGCCGTCCAGTGGCCCGACTCGAGCTCGGCGGCCAGATCGGGGTCGCTCACGACGGCGGGCGTGCCGAGCGAGGCCGCCTCGAAGATCGTCATCCCCTGCGTCTCGAAGCCGATGGAAGTCTGCACGACCGCGTCGGCGGCGGCGATCCGCCGCAGTGTCTGCGGGTACGGCATCCGTCCCGCGAACGTCACGGACGCGCGAGGCCGCAGCTTCTCGACGAGCCGCCGCGCCGCACGGAGCTGGCCGCCGCCGCCGATGATCTCGATGTCGGCGTCGATGCCCGACGCGGCCACCGCCTCGAGGAAAGGCAGCAGGCGCTTCTCGGGGCTCATCCGGCCCAGCCAGACCAGCCGCGGCCGGCCGGGGGCGCGCTCCGTCTCGCCGGCGAGGACCTCGTCGAGCACGTCGTCGTCGATGCCGTTCCAGATCACGTCGACCATGGGCGGAGTCGGCGCCGCCTCCAGGTGAGGCAGGACGCCGCGGCGCCCGGCGGGAACCGCCCCGTGCGCCTCGAGCCGCCGGGCGAAGTGCGACGAGGGTGCAGTGACGGCATCCGACCGGAGCGCGAACCGGCGCAGGTACGACCAGCCGTCGCGGCCGGCCGGCTTCGCCTCGCCGGCGACGCCGAGGGCGCGGCGCTGCCAGGCGTTGAGCACGCGAAGCACGGTCTTCGGGAAGGGCGCGGTCGCCTCGATGCCGACGTCGACGCGGTTGTGCATGGTGTGCACCACCGGCAGCCCGTGACGCTGCGCGTACCGGTGCCCGATAAGGGCGCCCCAGAAGTCGGCCTGCACGTGCACCACATCCACCGGCGGGCGCCCGGTCGTCTCGCCGAGGCGGCGGAGGGCGGCATCCAGCCATCGATCGGTGCGCCGGCCCGGCCACGACATCGAGTACTCGCGATCGACCGTGATCGGGATCGACGGCAGGTCGACGTACGAGGGATCGGATGCCTCCGCCCGAGCCCGCGGCCGGTGCATCGCCGGCGCGACCAGCGTGACGGTGTGGCCGGCCCTCTCGAGGAAGCGGCGCTGCAGCCGCATCGACACCTGCGCCCCGCCGAGCGACTCGACGTGCTGGTCGCCGAACATCAGGACGTGCACGGTGCGCTACTCCGGCAGCGGCTCGTCGCGGTACAGCGCCTCGAACGTGTCGAGCGTGCGGCGCATGTCATGCACCTTGACCCCCTCCAGCGAGGCCTGCTGCATGCGCAGGCGCTCCTCGGGCGACTGGGTGAGCACGGTCGTGAGCTTGGCCGCGAGGTCGTCCACGTCGCCGGGGCGGAAGAGGTAGCCGTTCTCGCCGTCGTGGACGAGGTGCGGGAGCGCGACGGCGTCGGCCGCGACGACGGGCAGTCCCGACGCCATCGCCTCCATCGTGGCGATGGACTGCAGCTCGGCGATCGAGGCGATCGCGAACACGCTCGCGTTCGACAGCAGCGACCGCAGCTCCTCGTCGCTGGTGTGCCCGTGGAAGTGCACGCGCTCCGTCAGGCCGAGCTCCTCGGTGAGCTGCTCGAGGTTGCGGCGCTGATCGCCGCTGCCGACGATGTCGAAGCGCACGTCGAGGGCGGGGTCCAGGGCGGCGATCGCGCGCAGGATGACGTCGATCTGCTTCTCGGTGGTGAGGCGTCCGACGAAGACGATCCGGTGCGCGTCGCGGGGCGTGAAGTCGGCGGTGTAGTTCGACGCGTCGATGCCGCAGCTGATGGGGATGACGCCCTTGATGTCGATGGTCGACTCGAGGAAGTCCGCCGCCTTGCGCGTCGGCGTGGTGACCGCGCGCGTCAGGTCGAACGTGCGCTTCGCGTCAGCCCACGCAAGCTTGACGAAGCGCTTGTTCAGCACGTCGGGCAGCGTCGTGAAGTCGAGGATGTTCTCGGCCATCACGTGGTTGGTCGCCACGATCGGGATGCCGCGCTTGGTCGCCTCGCGCGACAGGCCGCGGCCGATGACGATGTGGGACTGGATGTGCACGACATCGGGCTTCACCTGGTCGAGCACGCGCCGGGCGTAGTGCTTCGACCGGAACGGCATGACGAAGGTGAGCCAGTCGTGCGGGTACCAGCGCCACGACGGCAGCCGGTGCATCCTCATCGGCTGGCCCTCGATCACCTCGGTGAAGGTGCCGTGCTCGCGGTGCGTCTTGCTGGGGGCCATCACGTGCACCTCGTGCCCGCGGGACACCAGGCCGGCGGCGAGGCGCTCGGCGAACCGCGCCGCGCCGTTCACGTGCGGCAGGAAGGTGTCGGCGCCGATGAGGATCTTCAGCGCGCGCGGGGGCGCGGCATCGGCGGACGTGTCGTCGGGCGTCGCAGGATCGGTCACGGGATTGGGCCTGTCTGTGCGGCGGGGGGCGCGGTGGCGGGGGTGGGACACACGCGGGCTCCACTGTACCCGAGGGGTCTCCCGGACCTCCCCAGGAACGCGCCAGACGGCCCACGTACGCTGGGGGCATGCCCCGACTGCAGGCCGACGCCGACCCCAGCCTCTGGGTTCCCGTGACCGAATCCCTCGGCTTCCGCGGCCGCCGCCATCGCAAGGCGGCCATCCGGATGCTGCTCGGCCAGGCGCAGACCGCGCTCGGCGGCGCCGCGGGGACCGCCCTCCCCGGTCCCGCGGGCGACGCGCGCACCGGCGCGCGGCCGGGGAGCGGCATGGCGGCGTGGGCGATGAGCCAGGCCGCGCCGTTCCTCATGCGCAGGGCCGCCGGCAGGGTGCTCGTCTGGGTGTGGAAGGCCGACGCCGAGCTGGTCGTCGTGATGGCCCAGATCCAGCAGGCGACCAACGACCTGCGGGCCGCGCGCGCGATGATGCCGATGGAGTACGACGACACCGAATCGTTCCGCAACCCGTACCTCGGCGTCGGGGAGAAGCTCGAGATGTCGCTGCCGTCCGATCCGCGCACGCCCCCGTTCGCCACCTACACGTGGGACACCGGCACGCACTTCATCACCGTCAACGCCGTGTGCTCCGACCGGGCGCGGTTCGGTACCGTGATCGGCAGCGTCGACGACCTCGCCCGCACCGTCCGCGTCGTCGACGACCTCGCGGTGGGCGAGTCGCCCGACGTGCTGCGCATCGAGCCCAGGAACTGACCCGACGAGGCCGAACCCGAGGAGCGCACGTGACCCCCGAGCCGAGGCATCCCGCATCCCATCGACCGCTGCGCATCGGCGTGCAGCTGGCGCCCCAGCACGGCTCCTACACGGCCTACCGCGACGCGGTGCTGCGCGCGGAGGAGATGGGCGTGGACGCCATCTTCAACTGGGACCACTTCTTCCCGCTCACCGCGCCGATGGACGCGGAGCACTTCGAGGCCTGGACAGTGCTCGCCGCGATGGCGGAGCAGACCGAGCGGGTCGAGTTCGGCCCACTGGTGAACTGCAGCTCGTACCGCAATCCCGACCTGCAGGCCGACATGGCCCGCACCGTGGATCACATCAGCGCGAGGGCGACCGGGACCGGCCGGCTGATCTTCGGCACCGGCTCGGGGTGGGCCCAGCACGACTACGACGAGTACGGCTACGAGTACGGCACGGTCGGGTCGCGCCTGGATGCCCTCGCCGAGGACCTGCCCCGCATCCGCGCCCGGTGGGACCGGCTGAATCCGGCGCCGACCCGCCGCATCCCGGTGCTCATCGGCGGGCAGGGAGAGCGCAAGACACTGCGCCTGGTCGCGCAGCACGCCGATATCTGGCACACCTTCACGAAGCTCGACGACCTGCCGCGCAAGATCGCCGTGCTCCACGAGTGGTGCGCGCGGGAAGAGCGCGACCCCGCCGATATCGAGTTGTCGACCGGCTACACGATCCGCGGATTCGGGCCGCTGCTGGAGACGGATGCCCCGGCCCGCCTGTACGAGCTCGGGTTCCGGCTCATCATCCCTGCCATCGACGGACCCGAGTACGACCTGTCGCCGCTCGTCCCCCTCCTGGAGTGGCGGAGCCTCGTCAACGGCTTCCGTCCCTGAGAATCACGCGTGGTGCACGACGCGCGCCGGGGCGGGCGGGTGCCACACTGAGCCCGTGGACTCGACTCTCCTTGCCAACCTGTCGTGGTCGCTCGCCGCGCTCGTGCACGCCGCGATCGTCATCACCGCCCTCATCGTCATCCCGCGCGGGCGCAAGCCGACGGCCGCGATGGCGTGGATCCTGCTCATCGTGGTGCTCCCCGGGCTGGGGGTGGTGCTGTACCTCGTCATCGGCAACTTCCGGCTCCCGCAGCGCCGGCGCGCGGAGCAGGCGCGCATCGACGGCCTCATCCGCAGCCGCGTGAACTCGAACGGCCTGCAGGCCTCCGACACCCGATGGCCGCGGTGGTTCCAGCGCGTGGTCGAGCAGAACGAGAACCTCACGGCGCTGCCGGCGTCGTCGGGCAACGAGGCGACGCTGTACGGGGACTACCAGGCGTCGATCGACGCCATGGCGGCCGAGATCGACACCGCCCGCAGCTTCGTGCACGTCGAGTTCTTCATCGTCGCGTGGGACGACACCACCCGCGGCTTCTTCTCCGCGATGGAGCGGGCGGTCTCGCGCGGGGTGACGGTGCGCCTTCTCGCCGACTACGTGGCCACGCGGCGGCTCGCCAACGCGAAGGCGACGTTCGCTGAGCTGGATCGCATCGGCGTGACGTGGTCGTGGATGCTCCCCGTCGAGCCGTTCAAGGGGAAGTACCAGCGACCCGACCTGCGCAACCACCGCAAGATCGTCGTCGTCGACGGGCGGGTCGGATTCATGGGGTCGCAGAACCTCATCGACCGCAGCTACGATTCCCCGAAGAATATCAAGCGAGGCCTCAAGTGGCAGGAGCTGATGACCCGGCTCTCCGGACCGGTGGTGGCCGCGGTCAATGCGGTCTTCCTCTCGGACTGGCTCATCGAGACCGGCGAGGATCTGTCGGCCACGGCGCACGTGCCGGCCGGCCGGCTGGAGGCATCCGATGCGCCAGATGCGCTGGTGTGCCAGGTGGTGCCGAGCGGTCCCGGCTACGACACCGAGAACAACCTGCGCCTGTTCCTCTCGCTCATCTACGGCGCCACCGAGAAGGTCATCCTCACGAGTCCCTACTTCGTCCCCGACGAGGCCATGGTCTACGCCATCACGACGGCGTGCCAGCGCGGCCTCGAGGTGCAGCTGTTCGTCTCCGAGATCGGCGACCAGTTCATGGTGTGGCACGCGCAGCGGTCGTACTACACCGCCCTGCTCGAGGCGGGCGTGCGCATCTTCCTCTACCCCGCGCCGTTCATCCTGCACTCGAAGCACTTCTCGATCGACGACGACATCGCCGTGATCGGGTCGAGCAACATGGACATCCGCTCGTTCAGCCTCAACAGCGAGGTGTCGCTCATGGTGCGCGGCGCGTCGTTCGTCACCGCGATGCGCGAGGTGGAGCAGGCGTACCGCGACGCGGGCCGCGAGCTCACCCTGGAGGAATGGCGTCGCGAGCCCGCGCGGGCCACGTTCCTCGACGGCCTGATGCGCCTCACGTCCGCGCTGAACTGACCGCGGGCCGTCCGGTCTTCGCGCGCGTCAGACCTTGAGGTCCTGGCGGGGCACGACGACCTCGCGGATGATGAGGAGGATCGAGGCCATCACGGGCAGGGCGACCAGCACGCCGACGATCCCCGCGAGCGCGCCGCCGGCCAGGGCGCCGATCAGCACGAGGGCGGCGGGGATCTCGATCGCCTTGTTCATGACCCGCGGGCTGATGACGTACGACTCGAGCTGGATGTAGACGAGGTACGCGACGAAGAAGATCAGCGCCTGCGTGGGGCTCGTGAACAGCGCGATGACCGACGCGAAGATCCAGAAGATGACCGAGCCGAACAGCGGGATGAGGGTGACGACGAACGCGATCACCGCCATGAGCGCGGGGAACGGCAGCTGGATGACCAGGTGCAGCACGAAGACGGCGGCCGCGTTGAGCGACGAGAGGATGACCGAGCCGATGAGGGCGCTTCCGACCGAGCCGGTGATGCGCTCGGTGAGGTCCTCCAGCCGCGGGCGATTGCGCGCCGGCGCCAGCGAGTAGAGGGCGCGCTTGGCCGCCGTCAGCGACGCGAGGAAGTAGAGGGTGAGGGCGATGACGATGAAGCTCGCCGAGATCGCGGCGACGAAGCCGACCCCGACCGCCAGCACTCCGCCACCCAGCATCGCGAGGGTCGACGGCGCGGAGATCCAGGATGCCACCTGCTCGAGCGCGCCCAGCACCGCGACCTGGGCGTCCGGGGCCAGCCGCGCGAACCACTCGGACGCGGGGATGTTCTCGACGAGCTCGGGGATCGCCTGCACGAGCTGCACGACCTGGGCGATGACGGGCGGCAGCACGAACACGAAGACCGCGACCATCACGAGGGCGAAACCGCAGAAGACGATCGCGATGCCGATGCTGCGCTTGACGCGGTGACGTTCCAGCATGCGCACCAGCGGGTCCAGCCCGACCGCCAGGAACATCGCGAGGATGATGTAGACGAGGATCGTCGAGATCGAGCCGATCGCCGACCCCAGTACGAGCGCCGCGAGCACGCCGATCGTCACGAGGAAGCCGGTCGCCAGCGGGTGGTCGAGCGCCGCGCTGATGCGGGCCAAGCCTCGCGGCCGCTCATCGACCGGCGCACCGGCGACACCCGAGTCGGCGAGGACTGGTTCATCGGTCATGGGGACATGATGCCCCCAAGACGCCCGCAAATCGTCTAAATCGCGTCATGTGATCCGCGTGGAATCGGAGGTAGTCTCACCGCCAAGGGCCCCCGCCGCCGAGGCGGGCGCTCATCTCACAGCGACGGGCGCTGCCCGTCCCGACGATTGGACCCCTGGCATGGGTGGCAGTATCTGGGACCTGATTCTCTGGTTCTTCTGGATCTTCGTGTTCGTGGCCTACCTGATGGTCGTGTTCTCGATCATCGCCGACATCTTCCGCGACGACTCGCTGAACGGCTGGCTGAAGGCCGTCTGGATCATCTTCCTGATCTTCCTGCCCTTCCTCACCGCGCTGATCTACCTGATCGCACGCGGGAACGGCATGCAGAAGCGGTCGATCGAGCAGGCCCAGGCCATGCGCTCCGCGCAGGACGCCTACATCCGTCAGACGGCGGGGACGACGACCAGCGCGGCCGACGACATCGCCAAGGCCAAGACCCTGCTGGATTCCGGCGCGATCACGCAGGCCGAGTTCGACGCCCTCAAGGCGAAGGCGCTGGCGGCCTAGCCGCCACGGATCAGGAGGACTGACATGACGACATTCGACTACGGGCCCATCGAGTTCTATGCGATCGCGTTCGACGGCGACCGGCCGGGCCCTGCCGTGCTGCAGGCGATCGACGACCTCGTGGACTCCGGTACGGTCAACCTGCTCGACCTCGTGTTCGCGCGGCGTTCACCCGAGGGCGAGATCGAGGTGCTGGAGCTCTCCGACACGGTCGATGACGGCGCCCCCGCTCTCGACCTCGCGGGCCTCGCCGGCCAGGACGACATCCTCTACCTCGCCGAGAGCCTCGAGCCCGGCAAGTCGGCGGCGATCCTCGTCGTCGAGCTGCTGTGGGCGAAGTCCTTCGCGGCCGCGCTGTTCGACGCCGGCGGCGCCGTCATCGCCCGCGAGGGCATCCCCGCACCCGTCGTCAACGCGTTCCTCTCCGAGCACGCGGACTGAAGGAGGAGAAAGACATGCCACTGGGAAGAATGGGCCGCCCCGGCCTCATCGGAATGGCCGCCCGCACGGCGGTGGTCGCCGGCACTGCGACCGCCGTCTCGGGGCGCGTCCAGCACCGCCAGCAGGAGAAGTACTACGAGCAGTCGCAGCAGGAGGCCTATGAGGCCGCCCAGCAGCAGGCCGCCATGGACCAGGCCGCAGCCCAGGCCGTCGCCAACGCCCAGGCCGCTCAGGCGCCTGCGCCGGCGGCGCCGGCCGCGGGCGACGACATGATGGCCAAGCTCGGCCAGCTCGCCCAGCTGCACGCGCAGGGGATCCTCTCGGACGAGGAGTTCACCGCCGCGAAGGCCAAGCTGCTCGGCTGACCGCTGCACGCCGGAGGGCCGCTTCCCTGGGGGGCGGCCCTCGCCGTTCCGGCGCGGCGCGCAGCCGCTCAGCCGCCCGGCCGGTCGTCCCCGCCGTCGCCGATCCCGTCCGGATGATGGTGTCCGCCTCCCCCACCGCCGGTCGGAGGGTTCCCGGACGGCCGTCCGCCGGGTCCGGCATCACCGCCCGGAGGTCGCGCGGACAGCTCCTCGATCCGCGCCATGAGCGCACGCACCTGGGCGCGGGTCGCGGGCTCCTGGTCGTCGCGATCGCGGGCGGCCCGCTCGAGCACCCACGACGCCAGCGTCGCGGTGATGACGCCGGCCAGCGCCACTCCGCCCAGCATCAGGCCCACGCCCACCCATCGCCCGGCATCCGTCACCGGCACGTAGTCGCCGAAACCCGTCGTCGTCACCGTGACGCACGACCACCAGAGGGCGATCGCGAACGACGTGATGTCGGCATCCGGCGCGTGACGCTCGGCCTCGAGCACCGCCAGCGACGCGATGTAGACGAGGATGGCCGAGGCACCGGCGCCGTAGACGAGGATGCGGGTGCGCAGCACCCCGCCGGCCGTGGTTCTCAGGCCCGGCATCAGCGTGAGCACCCGCAGCAGACGCACCAGGCGCAGCACAGGGATGAGGGCGAACGTCAGCGCGGCGAGGTGGGTGCGGAACCAGGTGCGACGGTCCTCCGCCAGCATGAGCCGGACGAGATAGTCGACGATGAACATCGCCCACGTGACGAACACGACCGTCGTCGCGATCGTGCGGGCCGTCCCGTCGAGGTCGGCGATCACCCGCCACGAGTACGCCACCAGGTAGGCGAGCCCGGCGATGACGAGCACCGTCTCGGTGCGTGCGTGCCAGGTTCGCTCGTCCACAGCCGAATCATGGCGCATGGGGCCGCGCGACGGCCCGCAGGCGCGCCCGCGCGCCGGGATCGCACCGCGCATCGCTCGCGATCCGCGCGTCCCGGCCGCTAGGGTGTGGCCATGTCGGGCCCCACCGCGCCCTCGCCGGAGCCGGCCGCAGCACCGGCGCCGCGGCTCACCGTCCGCCGCCTCGTGCTGCTGTCCATCCCCGCGATCCTCATCGGCGTGCTGTCGGCGCTCACGCTCCGGGTGCTCGAGGAGATCGCCGACCGGCTCGAGGATGTGCTGTGGACGAGCATCCCGGGCTCCCTCGGCATCGACCCGGACTCGGGGTGGTGGATCTTCGCCGTCCTCACCGCCACCGGCGTCGCGGTGGGGATGGTGGTGTGGCTCGTGCCCGGGCATGCGGGGCCCGACTCAGCCACCACCGAGCTGGCCGCGACACCGATTCCGCTGTCCGCCCTCCCCGGGCTCGCGGTGGTGCTCATCCTGAGCCTCGCCGGAGGGGTGAGCCTCGGGCCCGAGAACCCGATCATCGCGGTGAACGTCTCGCTGGCGGTGGCCCTCGTCGCCCGCATCGCGCGCGCGGTGCCGGCGCCGCTCGTGGGGGCGCTGGCGATCTCGGCGACGATCGGCGCCCTGTTCGGCACGCCGGTGGCCGCCGCCCTCGTGTTCACCGGCATGGTGGGCGGGTTCGCGATGGGCGGGTCGCTGTGGGACAAGCTGTTCCTGCCGCTCGTCGCCGCAGGAGCGGGTTCGGTCACCACCTTCCTGCTCGGCGGCGGCTTCGGCGCGGCGGCGCCGTTCGCGCCCTACGGCACACCGCAGCCGCT
Source organism: Microbacterium sp. CCNWLW41 (assembly GCF_037083505.1). Lineage (NCBI taxonomy): Bacteria > Bacillati > Actinomycetota > Actinomycetes > Micrococcales > Microbacteriaceae > Microbacterium > Microbacterium sp. CCNWLW41. The sequence goes on along the minus strand of NZ_JBAOJP010000001.1, from coordinate 759,680 downwards.
CGATCTGCTCCGCGGCGCGCTCATCGCGTGCGCGGCCGCCGCGTTCGCGCTGGTCGGCGTCTACCTCTTCCCCCTCGTGCACCGCGCCTTCCACGCGCTGCGGCATCCGCTCCTCTTCACCGTCGCCGGGGGCATCGTACTGGGCGCCCTCGGCGCGATCGGCGGACCCCTCACCCTGTTCAAGGGGCTGGATCAGAGCGCCGAGCTCCTCGCCGACCCGGGCGACCACCCACCGGCACAGCTCGTGCTGATCCTGCTCGTCAAGCTGGCGGCGCTCGTCGTCGCGGCATCCGCCGGCTTCCGCGGCGGGCGGATCTTCCCCGCGGTCTTCCTCGGAGTGGCGGCGGGACTCCTCGGCAGCGCCCTCGTGCCGGGCATGTCCCCCTCGCTCGCAGTGGCCTGCGGCGTGCTGGGCGTGGTGATCGCCATCGCCCGCGACGGCTGGGTCGCGCTGTTCGTGGCGGTGGCGATGGTGGACGACATCACGGTGCTGCCGATGCTCTGCATCATCGTGCTGCCGGCGTGGCTGGCGGTCACGTGGGCGCGGCCGATGCTGATCACGCCCGAGGACCTCGCCCGCGAGCGGTCGCCCGCCGCCCTGCCGTGGGAACGCCGATCGGCGGGGCACGGTACGTCGGCCACCCGGGACTGATCAGCCGGCTGCGGGCGCGCGCGAGTCCTGCTCGAGGGCAGCGGCGTTGCGGATGAACAGCACGATCCACGTGAAGACCAGGATGCCGGCGACCAGCTCCACCGCCGTGAGCGTGTAGTAGCCGGCGAAGAAGAACCCCGCCAGCACGAGCGTGACCCCGAGGAACAGCCAGCCGAGCACCACGAACGCGCGCGGGATGCCGGTGATCCATCGGGGCAGCCCGATGACGAGCACGCCGTACGCGACGACCATGCCGGAGGCGACACCGGTGTGCAGGGCGAAGAAATCGTCGACGGGGAACAACCCGACCAGCCCGAGGAACACTCCGACCACGATCAGGCTGACCCGAACCCGCCCGACGCCCTTCGGGTTGTCGGTGGGGATGCCGCGTGTGGAGTACCGCGCGAGCGTCGTCACCAGGAAGCCGGCGACGATGATCGTGATGTTGAAGGCGAAGGCCGACACGTTCGACGACATGCCGAGGGCGCTCAGGTTGTCCTTCCACCAGTCCGGGTCGCTGGCGGTGAGCATGCTGGCGAGGACTCCGAACACCAGGAACACGGCGAGGACGGCGGCGAGCAGCTGCAGGTCCATGTGGCTCGCCGAGTAGAAGGCGACGTACCCGCTCGCCGCCGCCGCCGCGCCGCTGAGGAGGATCGCCGCCACGGGGAACACCTGAGCGCCGATGAACGCCTGCTCCAGGATGACCGCCAGAAGCGTCCAGCCCAGGAGCGCGATGACGCCGTGCGCGAAGGCGAGGGCCGCGACGTCGAGGTAGTCCAGCACGCTGAACCGGCTGCGGCCGTCGCGCACGTGGACCGCGAACCGGCCGGCGATCACCGCGGCGAGCGCCGTGACGCCCGAGGCGATCGCGGCGAACTGTCCAGCAGACCCGGGCCCGGCGATCGGCGCGGGCTGGAGCCCGAACGCCGCGAGGGCGGCCAGCCCGACGACGACGAACGCGAGCGCGCCGACGCCGAGGGCGAGGGATTCCAGCGAGCGCTCGCTGGAGGCGTCGAGCAACAGCGTCGCGGTGAGGCTGCGCCGCGTCGCGGGCTCGTCGGGGACCTTCGAGTCGAGTGAGGTCTGGGTCATGACTGCCTCCGGGTGCGAGGGTGAGCGAGGGGTCGGGTCAGGAAGGAGGGACGGCGTCTCGCGCCGCGGAAGCGGGGGTCGCGGTGCGGTCGCCGGAGAGCCAGCGCAGCCACAGCGTGCCCGGATCGCCCTCGAGGACGAGCGCCCGGACGAAGAGCGTGAGCGGGATGGACAGGATCGCGCCGAGCGGGCCGATGACGAAGGTCCAGAAGATCACCGAGAAGAAGCTCAGCGTGAGGCTGAGGTCCACGGCGTCGCTGACGAACTTCGGCTGCACGAGCACCTGCAGCACGACGTTGACGACGCTGTAGACCGCGATCACCGCGAGCAGCAGCGGCCAGCCGCCCACGACGAACGCGAGCACCGCGGGCGGGATCAGGCCCAGGACGAAGCCGATGTTCGGGATGAAGTTCGTCACGAACGCCAGCACCGCCCACACGATCGGCGCCGGCACGCCCAAGGCCCACAGGGCAAGTCCGTCGATGATCGCCACGACGGCGCCGAACGACGCGTTCACGACGTAGTAGCGACGGATGCCGCGGTTCAGGCGCCGGACCCGCGCGAGCACCGGTCGGCGCTCGGCGCCGAACACGCGCTCCGCGTCGCGATACCGTGCCGCGTCGGCCCCCGTGAAGATGATGTACGAGACGACGAAGAAGAGCGCCGTCAGGACGGCGAGCACCGTCCCCCCGAAACTCGAGAAGAGCTGCACGAGCGCCTGCGGATCGAGGACGGAGGCCGCGGCATCCGTCGCCTCCTGGGCGAGCCCTGCCGACGCGAGCCAGGCGCGGAAGTCGTCGACGCCGCCACGCAGCTGGTCGAGGTAGTCCCTGACGAGCTGCGCGAACTCCGCGCCGGCCACCCACAGCAGCAGTCCCATCAGCGCCAGCACCAGGTAGGCGACGAGGATGACCGCGGTGGTGCCCGCCCACCGCGGCCAGCCGCGGCGATCGAGCGGGCGGCGGACGGGCTCGCAGATCACGACGAGCACGATGCCCAGCGCGAGCGGCCCGACCAGCTCGCGCGCGAAGTACACGCCCGCGAGCACGATCACGGACGCCGCCAGCACGATCAGCACCCTCGCACCCGGCGACAGCACGGGTGCCGGCGGGGCGGGCGGCGCAGCGCGGGTCACGGCGTCAGGGTACCGAGGTCTTCGCACCGCGGCGGGAACGGCGCGCTCGCATCGTGGGCGCCGGGCCGCGCTCCCTGTCGCGCATGCGTCCGGTGATGCCACACTGAGCGCATGTCACTGACCGAGACGAGCCCGATCGCCCAGAGCTGGGCGGCCCCGCGATCGCTGCAGCAGCACCTCGACGACGGCCGTGCGGCGCGCGAGCGGACGCCGCGCGAGTCCCTGGCCGTCCTGCCGACCGGCGAGCGCGATCCGATGGGGATCCTCGACGCGCAGGACGAGACGCGCGTTCCCGAGCTGGTCCCGATCCGCACGGAGCGCATGGCGGCGAACCCGTTCGCGTTCTATCGCGGCACCGCGGCGCTCATGGCGGCAGACCTCGGCCGCTCACCGAGCACCGATCTGCTCGTCGGGTCGTGCGGCGACGCGCACGTGGCCAACTTCGGCCTGTACGGGTCGCCGCAGCGCACCCTCGTGTTCGACCTGAACGACTTCGACGAGGCCGCGTGGGCGCCCTGGGAGTGGGACCTCAAGCGCCTCGTCACGAGCATCGTCATCGCCGGCCAGTCCACGTCGCGCGACGACCGGGTGATCCGCGACGCGGCGCTCGAGGCGGTGCGCACCTACGCACGGTCGCTGCGCGCCGGCGCCAAGCGCAGCCCGCTGAAGCGCTACTACGACCGGTTCGATGCGCTCGCGGCCGAGGAGGCCGCGGACGCCGAGACCCGCGACGTCATCGCCGGCGCCGTCCGCGACGCCGAGCGGCGCACCGGCAAGCGCGCCGCCCGGAAGCTCACCACGTTCGACGACGACGGGCGCATCGTGTTCGTCGAGTCGCCGCCCACCATGACGCACGTCGGCGCGCTGATGGAGGGCCGCGTGCTGAGCGTGCTCGACCAGTTCCGCGAGTCGGTGAGCGTCGACATCCGCGCCCTCCTCCAGAAGTACTCGCTCTCGGACGTGTCGCTGCGGGTGGTGGGCGTCGGCAGCGTCGGCACGCGCTGCTTCCTGCTGTCGATGCAGGACGGCGACGACGGGGTGCTCATCCTGCAGGGCAAGGAGGCCGGCCGCAGCGTCCTCATCGAGCACGGCGGCATCGAGCAGCCGCCCGGGGTGACCCGCTACATCGAGCAGCACGGCGAGGGCGGTCGCGTCGTGGCGATGCAGCGCATCCTGCAGGCCGTCTCGGACCCGTTCCTCGGCCACGTGCGCCGCTCGCCGGAGGGAGCCCAGCGCGACTTCTACGTGCGGCAGTTCCACGACATGAAGGGCGGCTTCGAGATCGACACGCTCGACGACGTCCCCTTCCGGTGGTACGCCGACGCGTGCGCGGCGACGCTCGCCCGTGCGCACGGGCAGTCGCCCGACGCGGCCACGGTCTCGGGCTACGTCGGCCGCGGCAAGGCCGTGGGCGAGGCGATCCTGGAGTGGGCGTACGCGTACGCCGCGCTCTCGTACGCCGACTGGGAGCTCTTCCGCCGGCACCGCAACGTCGACGCGGTCTGACGGCGGCCCTGGCGGCGGCGTGCGTACACAGCGTCGGGGGTCTGTGCAGACACGCCGGAGCACGGATGCCGCGGCCCGGCGTGTCGCCGAGAACCTCCGATTCCGTGCCCGGCGTCAGGCGGACGGCGGGTGGGACTCGAGCCACTCCCGTCCGACGCGCTTGGTGACCTTGAGCAGCCAGGCGTCGGTGATCACCTCGCGCAGGTGATCGGCGGCGATGGCGTCGAGCCGCACGAGCACCGCGGGAAAGCCGTCGAAGTGCGGGATGGTGAAGAACGCGTCGGGATACGTCTCGAGCAGCGCCTCCTTCACCTGGAGGCCGTCGGTGCGCACGCCCACGATGTCGCCCGCCGGCCAGCTGCGGCCGAGCGCCTCGAGCTGCTCGAGGTCGCGCCGGCTCGGGCCGCGCTGCCAGACGAAGGCGCCGGCCTGTGTGCGCCAGGTCGCCCCGCCGCGGTGCCCGTCGACGCGCTCGACGACGTCCGGCAGGTCGAGCGCGATGGCGCGCACGTCATCGAGGGTCGCCATGCCCCCATGGTGTCGCACCCGTGGCTTCCGCGTAACCGGCTGCACCGGCGCACGGACACCACGGGACCTTCGGCTCACCCGGGCGTGCCCGCACGCTCGTAGCGTGTGCGGTGGAGCCCTCGCGGGCTCGATCCGGAAGTGAGGCACATCATGAAGCGCCTGCCCGTGCAGATCACCCTCGGCGCGGTCGTCCTCGTCGCCGGCGTGCTGCTGTTCATCCAGATCGCCGGGTGGGCGACGATCCCCGGCCCCGTCTGGGCCGCTGTGCTGGCCGTGGCGAGCGGCGCGTTCTGGTACGTGTTCTTCGCCGACGCCGACGCGTGGTGGGCCGCCATCCCCGGTGCGGCGCTCGCCGGCGCCGCCGTCACACCGCTGATGGAACTCGACCCCGACGGACTCGGCCAGTGGACCGAGGTGCCGATGCTGGCCCTGCTCGGCGTCGGCTTTGCGGCGATCTACCTGCGAGACCACCGCCGCTGGTGGGCGATCATCCCGGCCGGGGTGCTGCTGACGCTCTCGATCGTCACCGCCATCGCGGCGGCGGCGAGCGGTCCCGTCGTCGGGGCCGTCTTCCTGACCGGCGCGGCCGTGACGTTCGCACTGGTCGCGCTGCTGCCGGGCGGCCAGACGCGCCGGTGGTGGGCGCTGATCCCTGCCGGGGCGCTCGCGATCGCCGCGCTCGTCGTGCTGGCGGGAGCGTCGGAGTGGCTTCTCGTGCTGAACCTGGCCTGGCCGCTGGCGATCGTGGCCGCCGGCACGTTCATCATCTGGCGCGCGCTGCGCCCCAGCCGCCGCTGAGGCGTCCGCTCAGGATGCCGGACCGCCGGGCCGATCGGCATCGCCGGTCGCCGGCGCGATCGGTGTGCGCGGGCGCCACACGACGATCTCGGTCGCCCGGCGCACGCGGGTGCCGTGCCGCAGCGTCACCACCGAGCCCGTCGAGCCGGCCGCGAAGACGCGCGCACCCGGACGCTTCTCGAGCTCGGCGCGCATGCGGTCCTCGAGGTCGCGCACGCGGCCGTGGAGCTCCTGCACGCGGTTCTCGAGCTCGAGGATGCGCATGATCGCCGGAAGGCCGATGCCGTCGGACGACATGCGCGCGACCTCGCGAAGCTGCTCCACGTGGCGCAGTGAGTACCGCCGGGAGCCGCCCTGCGTGCGGGCGGGCACGACCAGACCCAGCCGGTCGTACTGACGGAGCGTCTGCGGGTGCATGCCCGACAGCTCGGCGGCGACGGCGATCGCGAAGATCGGGGCATCCTCGTCGATCTCGTTCTCGGTCATCATCGTCACCTCCTCACGTCCCGAAACGAGGATGTCAGCCCCGCGCCTTCGTCATGAGGTCGGCGCGCGGGTTCTCCTTCGGCTCCAGGCTCTGGAACCGCTCGAGCGCCTCGCGGGCGGCGTCGTCGAGGTGCGACGGCACGGCCACCTGCACCTCGGCGAGCAGATCGCCGGTGCCCTTGCTCGTCTGCACTCCGCGACCCTTCACCCGCAGCACGCGGCCGGAGGGGGTGCCCGGCGCGACGCGCAGCCGCACCGGGTCGCCGCCGAGGGTCGGCACCTCGATGGTCGCACCCAGCGTCGCCTCGGTGAACGTCACCGGCACGACCACCCGGAGGTTCAGGCCCTCCCGCGTGAAGACCGGATGCGGCCGCACGGCCACCTGCACCACGACGTCGCCGTGCTCGCCGCCGTCGGGCGACGGGCGGCCGCGGCCGCGGAGCCGGATCTTCTGCCCGTCGGACACGCCGGCCGGGATCTTCACCTTGAAGGGCTTGCCGTCGTCGCCCTGGAGCGTGATCGTCTCGCCCTTGGTCGCCGTGATGAAGTCGATCGTCGTGCGCGCCGTGACGTCGGCGCCCCGGGTCGGGCCGCCGTAGCCGCGGAAGCCCCCGCTCGGCTGCCCGAACCGGCCCGTGCCGAACCCGGTGCCGCGCTGCTGCTGATTGAACATCGCGAAGATGTCGTCGAAGTCCTCGGCGGACTGGTACCGGGCACCGCGGCCCTGGTTGAACATCGAGAAGACATCCTCGAAGCCCCCGGCGCCGCCCTGGCCGCCCGCGGTGAAGCGGGCACCCGAGCCCATTGCGCGGATCTGGTCGTACTCCTTGCGCTGCTCGGGGTCGGAGAGCACCGAGTACGCCTCGCTGACCTCCTTGAACTTCGCCTCGGCGGCCGCGTCACCCTGGTTGGAGTCGGGGTGGTACCGGCGGGCGAGCTTGCGGTACGTCTTCTTCAGGTCCGCCTCGCTGACGTCCTTGGCGACGCCGAGCACCGAGTAGAAGTCCTTGTCGAACCAGTCCTGACTGGCCATGGATGCCCCTCTCCGGTGCTACTCGGCCGGCACAGCGACGACGACCTTCGCCGGACGCAGTTCCACCGAGCCGAGCCGATAGCCGATCTCGACGACCTCGAGGATCGTCGTCTCGGTCACACCCGGGGTCGGCGCCTGGAAGATCGCCTCGTGCTGCTGCGGGTCGAACACCTCGCCGGACGCACCGTAGGTGCTGAGCCCGATCCGCTCGGCGACGCCGCGGAGCTTCTCGGCGATCGCCGCGAACGGCGAGCCCTCCTCGAGGTCGCCGTGCTTCTCGGCACGGTCGAGGTCGTCGAGCACGGGCAGCAGGCCCTTCGCGACCGCTCCCTTGGCGCGCTCGATCTCGACCTCGCGCTGCTCCTCGGTGCGGCGGCGGTAGTTGGCGTACTCCGCCTGCAAACGCTTCAGATCGTTCAGCAGCTGCGACTCGAGGTCGGCGATCACGGCGTCCTCGGCCGCGGCATCCGCGTTCTGCTGCGCACCCAGGATGTCGTCCACGGTCAGCTCTTCGCCGTCGGCGTCGCCCGCGTCCTGCGGCGCGGGGCCGGAGGCGTCCGCCTCCGGCCCCTCACCCTCAGGCCGGACCTCGCCGCCGTCTTCCGGCTCTTCGACCGGGTCGGGATTGTGGTCCTTGTTCGCCATGATTACTTCTTCTCGTCCTCGTCTTCGACGACCTCGGCGTCGACGACATCCTCATCGGAGGTCGCCTGGTCCTGCTGGTCGCCGGCCGGCGCGTCGGTCGGGGCATCGGTCGGCTGCGAGGCCTGGCTCGAGGCGTAGATGGCCTCGCCCAGCTTCGTCTGCGACTGCGAGAGCTTGTCGAACGCGGTCTTCACTGCGTCGTCGTCCTCGCCCGCCAGAGCGGTCTTCAGGGCGTCGACGTCGCCCTGCACCTCGGTCTTCACCTCGGCCGGGAGCTTGTCCTCGTTCTCCTTGATGAGCTTCTCGATCGAGTACGACAGCGTCTCGGCCTGGTTGCGGATCTCGGCGGCCTCACGGCGCTTCTTGTCCTCGGCCGCGTGCTCCTCGGCCTCGCGCACCATCCGCTCGATGTCGTCCTTCGGCAGCGACGAGCCGCCGGTGATCGTCATCGACTGCTCCTTGCCGGTGCCCTTGTCCTTCGCCGACACGTGGACGATGCCGTTCGCGTCGATGTCGAAGGTGACCTCGATCTGCGGGATGCCGCGCGGCGCCGGCGCGATGCCGGTCAGCTCGAACGTGCCCAGCGGCTTGTTGTCGCGGGTGAACTCGCGCTCGCCCTGGAAGACCTGGATCGCGACCGACGGCTGGTTGTCGTCGGCGGTCGTGAAGGTCTCCGAGCGCTTGGTCGGAATGGCGGTGTTGCGCTCGATGAGCTTGGTCATGATGCCGCCCTTGGTCTCGATGCCGAGGCTCAGGGGGGTGACGTCGATGAGCAGGACGTCCTTGCGCTCGCCCTTGAGGACGCCGGCCTGGAGGGCAGCGCCCACGGCGACGACCTCGTCCGGGTTCACGCCCTTGTTGGGCTCCTGGCCGCCGGTCTCCTTCTTGACCAGCTCCGACACGGCGGGCATGCGGGTCGAGCCGCCGACGAGCACGACGTGGTCGATGTCGCCGACCTTGATGCCGGCCTCGCGGATGACGTCCTCGAACGGCTTCTTGGTGCGGTCGAGCAGGTCCTTGGTGAGGTCCTCGAACTTCGCGCGCGTGATCGTCTCGCTGAGCGACACCGGGCCGGAGTCCGTGAGCGAGAGGTACGGCAGGTTCACGGAGGTGCTCGTCGACGAGGAGAGCTCCTTCTTCGCCTGCTCGGCGGCCTCCTTCAGACGCTGCAGCGCGATCTTGTCGCCCGAGACGTCGACGCCGGTGGTGTCCTTGAACTGCTTGATCAGGTAGTCGACGACACGCTGGTCCCAGTCGTCGCCGCCGAGGCGGTTGTCACCGGCCGTGGCGCGCACCTGGATGGTCGAGAAGTCGTCGTCCTTGCCCACCTCGAGCAGGGAGACGTCGAAGGTACCGCCACCGAGGTCGAAGACGAGGATGAGCTCGTCCTCCTTGCCCTTGTCGAGTCCGTACGCGAGGGCCGCGGCGGTGGGCTCGTTGATGATGCGCAGCACGTTCAGGCCCGAGATCTCCCCGGCCTCCTTCGTGGCCTGGCGCTCGGCGTCGTTGAAGTACGCGGGGACGGTGATGACGGCATCCGTTACCGTGTCGCCGAGGTACTGCTCGGCGTCGCGCTTGAGCTTCTGGAGGATGCGCGCCGAGATCTCCTGCGGCGTCCAGCGCTTGCCGTCGACGTCGAAGCCCCAGTCGGTGCCCATGTGGCGCTTGACCGACGAGACGGTGCGGTCGACGTTGGTGACGGCCTGGCGCTTGGCGGTCTCGCCGACGAGCACCTCGCCGTCCTTCGTGAATGCGACCACCGACGGGGTCGTGCGGAAGCCCTCGGCATTCGCGATGACCTTGGGCTCGCCGCCCTCCAGGACGCTCACGACCGAGTTGGTCGTACCGAGGTCGATTCCAACAGCACGTGCCATGTGTTTCTCTCCTTCGTGTGGGTGGAGACGGATGCCGCCACCCGGGGTTTACGGGAAGCCTTCTCGCACCCTCGACCGCTCGAACGTGAGGGTTGAGTCGCGATGGCTCAACCATACGCCGGGTGCCGGCATCCGTCAAATCAAACTTGATACGGATGGACTCAAGTTCACTCGGCGACACGCGGCGCATCGGGGTGTGCGTAGGTCAGGATGCCCTCGCCCCGGACGCCCGGCGGTTCGTCTGCACGCGCCCCGTCCATGCCGCGAACCATCCGGCGTCGGGGACCCGCGCCAGGAGCGGGCCCGCGATCATCGTGATCAGCACGTAGGCCGTCGCGAACGCAGCGAGCGACCTGTCGACTCCGGCGCCGACGGCGAGCCCCGCGATGACGATCGAGAACTCCCCGCGCGGGGTCAGCGCGAAGCCCGCCCGCCATCGGCCGGCCTCGGCGATGCCCACCGCCCGCGCCGCCCGGTATCCGGTCAGGACCTTCGTCGCCATCGTCACGACCGCGAGCACGGCCGCAGGGATGAGGACGGCGACGAGGTCGGCCGGATCGGTGGACAGGCCGAAGAACAGGAAGAACACCGAGGCGAACAGGTCCCGCAGCGGCGACAGCAGCCGGTGGGCGTGGGCGGCGACGGGTCCGGAGATCGCGATGCCGACGAGGAAGGCCCCGACCGCGGCCGACACGTTCGCCTGGGCCGCGAGCCCCGCGACGATGAGCGTGAGCCCGAGCACCGAGAGCAGCAGCACCTCGGCGTTGCGGGACCACACCAGGCGCGAGACGACCTTGCCGTGGCGCAGCGCGATGTACAGGATCAGGGTCACCGCGGCGAGGGAGACGACGACGGTCACGACCGCCGCCCCCGGGTCCAGGCCGATGAGCACCGCCGTGAGGATCGGCAGGTAGAACGCCATCGCGAGATCCTCGATGACGAGGATCGACAGCACGACGGGGGTCTCGCGGTTCGCGAGGCGCCCCAGGTCCTGCAGCATCCGCGCGATCACCCCCGACGACGAGACCCACGTGATGCCCGCCAGTGCGAGCGCGGCCACCGGCCCCCAGCCGAGGATCAGCGCGGCGAGGGCCCCGGGCGCCGCGCCCAGCACCGCGTCCAGGACGCCGGCACGGCGGGAACGGCGGAGATTGCCGAACAGTTCGTCGGCGGTGTACTCCAGCCCGAGCAGCAGGAGCAGGAGGATGACGCCGATCTCGGCGCCGACCTCGATGAACTCCTCGCCCGCGCTGAACGGGAGGAGGCCTCCCTCTCCGAACGCGAGTCCCGCCAGGAGGATGAGCGGGATCGGAGAGATGCCGATCCTGCCCGCGAGCCGGCCGAGCAGGGCGATGCCGAGGAGGAGCGCGCCGATCTCGATGAGAACGAGCGCTCCGTCGTCCATGTCACACCCCGTCGATGATGCGCGCGAGATGCTCGAGGCCGTCGGGCGTGCCGACGGCGACGACCGTGTCGCCGACCATCAGGAGGTCGGCGGGGCCGGGCGCCGGAAGCACGCCGCCACCCCGGACGATCGCCACGATCGAGCACCGGGTCACGGTGCGCGCCCGCGTGTCGCCGAGCCGGCGGCCGGCGAAGGGGCTGTCGGCCCGCAGCGTGATGTTGGCCGTCGAGAGCCCGTCGATCTGCTCCCGCAGCCCCGCGAGCTGGGTGAGGATCACCGATCCGCCGAGGACCTCCGACAGGGCGGTGGCCTCCTCGTCGGTCATCGCGACGCGCTGCGCGGCGCGGTCGGGATCCCGCTCGTCCGCGATGGCGAGTTCGCGCCCGCCGTCACGGAAGGTGACGACCGACAGCCGGCGACCGGCGTTGGTCTCGAGGTCGTGCCGCACGCCGATCCCGGGCAGCTCTGCACGTTGCACATGCACGGACATGCCCTCATGATTCCACTGCCGCCGGGGTTGCGGGGGACGATCCCGCGCGGCGGAGGCCGGGCGCGCAGGACCGCGTCAGGCCAGGAGCGTCTCGGCGCTCGTCGGCTTCGGGTCTGGCAGGCGTCGCATGCGGAACGCGTTGAGCACGCCCAGCACCGTCGCGAGGATCGGGATGAGGAGCGCGACCTGGAGCGCGATGTGACGAGCCTCCGTGTTGATGCGGATCACCTCGTCGGCGGCCTCCGGCGGCTCGTCGGCCAGGAGCTCCTCCAGGCCGGTGTTGGACATCAGCTGCGCGTCCTCCTCCAGCACGGTCGCCACCTGCTCCTGCTGCTGCGCGTCGAGCACCGTGCTGGAGTACGCCATCGACGTGAAGGTCGCCGCGAGAGTGGCGAGCATGATCGCGCCGGCGAACGCGAGCCCGAACGAGAGCCCGAACGACCCCGCGGCCGAGTTGACGCCGGCCGCCTCGCTCACCCGCTCGTCCGAGACCGGCGAGAGCGTGTAGTTGTTGAGCTGCGAGACCAGCAGGCCGAGCCCCGAACCGGCGATGACGAGCGGGACGGCGAGGTACCACCCCGAGTCGGCGATCGGGACGAGCGGCACGATCGCGACGAGCCCGACCAGCGCCAGCGAGAACCCGAGGAGGATGAGGTTGGCCGGACGCCCCTTGCCGCGGCGGCCGACCCATATCGCGACGACGAACATGCTGAGCGACAACGGCGCGATCGACAGGCCCGCCTGCAGCGCGTCGTACTCGAGCACCATCTGCAGATAGAGCGGCAGCACGATCATCGTGCCGCCGAGGGCGATCTGCTGCAGCAGCTGACCGCTCACCCCGGTGCGGAACGGCTTCGACGAGAACAGCGCCGGATCGAGCAGCACCGGCTTGCCCTTCTTCTTGCGCGCGTTCAGCCACCACGCCAGTCCCCCGAGCGCCACCACGCCGAGCCCGATGAGCAGGCCGACGTAGCCGCCGCCCTCCTGCCACACCAGGATTCCGAGCACGACGCCGCCCATGCCGACGACCGACAGCCCGGCGCCGACGAGGTCGATGGACCGGTCGCCGGTGTACTTCACGTCCTTGACGAGCCCGATGCCGAGCAGGACGACGCCGATTATGACGGCCTCGAGCGCGAACGCGACCCGGTAGGACCAGAACGTCGTGATGAATCCGCCGAGCAGCGGGCCGACCGCCGCGGCGATCGCCGCCGACGCCCCGACGAGCGCGTAGACCCGCTTCTGGTGGCCGCCGGCGAAGTTGCCGTGGATGAGCGACTGCATGGAGGGCAGGAGGAGGGATGCCCCGATCCCGCCGATCACCGCCCAGAAGATGATGACGGCGGTGAGGCTCTGCGCGAAGGTCATCGCCACTGCGCCCACGGCGTACCCGAGGAGGCCCAGGATGTAGGCGAGCTTGCGGCCGATGAGGTCGCCGGTCTTCCCCCCGATGAGGATGAAGGCGGCCGACACGAGCGCCTCGAGCGCGATGGCGCCCTGGACGCCGCTCGCCGTCGTGTCGAGTTCGCGCACGACGGCGGAGATGGAGACGTTCATGATCGACGTGTCCACCACCAGCACGAACATCGCCATCGCGAGCAGGAGGGCGAGGCGCCTGTTGAACGACGGCGCGGCGGCGGATTCCTCAGTCATGAACGAAGCAAACCATCACCGGCCTTCCGGGCGCTACGGTGAATGCGCACCAGCCGTTCATCGAAGGGGCCCAGCGTGACCGACATGAGCTCCCCCGTCCCGGGACCCGACGAACCCGGTCCCGCCGACGAGCACGCACTGTCGACCGCGGCGCTGAGCACCGACGGCCTCGACGACACCCCGGTGCCGCGGCGCCAGGTGTTCGCCTGGGCGCTGTGGGACTGGGCGACGCAGCCGTTCAACTCGGTCATCCTGACCTTCGTCTTCGTCTCGCTCTACCTGGTGTCCGACAGCTTCCTGCCGGAGGGCGTGGCCGGTCAGAACGCCGACGGCGAGCTGGTGTGCTCGCGGGCGGCGGATGCGGCGACCGAGTACTGCTCGGGCCTGGCCGACCTGTCGGAGTGGTACGGATGGGTGACCTTCGCCGCCGGCATCCTGATCCTGCTCCTGGCCCCGGTGCTCGGTCAGCGCGCCGACGCGGCCGGGACGAAGAAGCGCTGGGTCGTCGGCGCGACCGCCGCACTGGCGCTGCTGCAGTTCGCCCTGTTCTTCGTCCACAGCGACACGATGTTCTTCTGGCTCGGCGCGATCCTCGTCGCGCTGGGATCGGTGGCGTCCGAGATCGCCGGCGTCAACTACAACGCGATGCTGGTGCAGGTCTCCACGCCCAGGACGATCGGCCGGGTCAGCGGCCTGGGCTGGGGTCTCGGTTACATCGGCGGCATCCTCGCCCTCGCGATCGTGGTCGTGCTCAACACGGTCGACTGGTTCGGCCTGGACGTGTCGGACGGCCTGGCGTACCGGCTCATCGCCGTCGGCGCCGCCGTGTGGACGGTCGTGTTCGCGCTGCCGTTCGTCTTCCTCGTGCCGGAGTCGGCCTCTCGCCCCGACCGCAGGCGCGTGGGGTTCTTCGAGAGCTACGCGGTCCTCGTGCGGGACGTGATCGCGCTGTTCCGCGAGCACCGCAGCACGTTCTGGTTCCTCATCGCCAGCGCGGTGTACCGGGACGGCCTCGCCGGCGTCTTCGCCTTCGGCGGGGTGCTCGCCGCGGTGTCGTTCGGCTTCGGCGCCACCGAGGTCATCGCCTTCGGCATCGCGCTGAACCTCGTCGCCGGCGTCTCGACGATCGTCGCCGGCCGCCTGGACGACCGGTTCGGAGCCCGCGCCGTCATCATCGCGGCGCTGTCGATCCTCATCGTGAGCGCTCTGTTCGTCTTCTTCCTCCGCGAGGGCGGCAAGCCGGTGTTCTGGATCGGCGGCATCATCCTCTCGGCCGCCGTGGGGCCCGCGCAGGCGTCGAGCCGGTCGCTGCTGGCCCGCGTCACACCGCGCGACATGCAGGGCGAGGTGTTCGGCCTCTATGCCACGACCGGCCGCGTGATGAGCTTCCTCTCGCCGCTGCTGTGGTCGGCGTTCATCGCGGGATTCGGCGCGACCCACTACGGGATCCTCGGGATCGTCATCGTGCTGGTGGCGGGCCTGCTGCTGCTCATCCCGGTGAAGCTCAGGCCGGGCGACATCGGGCGATGAGTCCGACGGGCCGGTCGGGGACGACCGGGGGCGCGAGGATCGGATACCCTCGCTTGCGGTGACCTGGTCACCGGTGCGACCCGGGGGGCGTCGCGACTCGCAGCGCAGCCCTACCCGGAAGGCACCGTGACGATCCCCCTCACCGAGCGACGACGAGCCGCGCGCCACCGGCGGGCGGTGGCGTACTGGTGCGTCATCATCGCGCTGCTGTTCTCCCTCTGGGTGGGCACCACCGTCGCGCCGCCGGTCTGGGTGCGCACGCCGGCGCTCTTCGGCCACCTGGCGGCGGTGATCGTGGGGCTCGGAGCCGCGGTGCTGCTCGAGATGAGCGGATTGCTCTGGATGCTGCGCCGCGCGGTCCTCGCCGACCTCCGGCGGGTCGAGCGCACCGTGACGGGCCTCGCGTGGCTCGGTATCGGCGGGCTGCTCGCGACCGGGGCCTTCCTGCAGCCGGATCTGTCCGATCCCCTCACCACCGTCAAGATGGTCGCCGTGCTCGTCGCGGCGATGAACGGCGTCGCGATGACGCGGCTGACCGCCGAGCTCGCACGTCTCCCGGAGGGGGCGCGGTTCCGCGCGATCCCGAGGCGGCTCCAGCTGTGGTGCGTGTGGAGCGCGGTCGTCTCGCAGGCCGCGTGGTGGACGGCGGTGCTCATCGGCATGCTCAACACCGCTTCGCGGTGATCTCCCGGCATTCTCGCCCTCGCCCCCCATGCGGGCTCGGGTTAGGCTCTAGCCTGACCGGACTATCCGGCCGGTGACCCCCCGCCCGGCCGCACGTCCGCATCACCTCCGAGGATGCCCATGCGCGATCGCATGCGCGGCACTGAGGACGCGCCCGGGCCACGCCGCGGCCAGTCCTCCAGTCCGTCGACGACCCCGGCGCCCGCCAGGTCCACGCCCGCACCCGCCGCCCCCTCCGTCGGCGCGTCGACGAAGCCGTCGGCGATCGACGACCGCCGCGACCGGCGCCGGCGCCGCCGCCGCCGGTTGCTGATGTGGACGACGGTCGTGGGCATCGTGGTGCTGGTCGGCTCGATCAGCACCGTGTCCTACGCGATCGTCAGCAATCTCACTCAGCCGGGTCCCGCCGCGGAGGAGCCGGCGCCCGCCGCACCCGCGGACGCCGCCGTCGAGCTGATCGAGTTCCCGCAGGACGAGCCGGCCGCCGCGGCCGGCGCCGAGCCCTGCACGACGGTGAACGTGCTGTCGTCGTTCGAGAACGCCCAGATGGTCGAGAGTCTCGCCGCCGCGTACAACAGCAGTCCGCGCAACGTGGCCGGCTCGTGCGTCACCGTGACCACCAGCAGGGACAAGTCCGGCGTCGCAGCCGCCGTGGTGGCCGCGGGCTTCCCGAACCTCTCCGACGACCAGAAGCCCGCCGTGTGGCTGCCCGACTCGTCGACGTGGGTCGACGTCGCCCAGGCGGAGGGAGCGACCTCGCTGCGCGCGGAGGGCAGCAGCGTGGCGATCTCCGACATCGTCCTGGCGATGCCCGAGGGCCTGGCCGAGGCGATCGGGTGGGATGCCGAGGCTCCGACGTGGTCCGCCGTGTTCGAGTCCGCCGGCGACGCGGATCTGTGGAGCGGCCTCGGACACCCCGAGTGGGGCGCGTTCAAGCTGGGCAAGACGAGCCCGCTGGTGGCGACGTCGGGCGAGGCGGCCATGTTCGCCTCGTACGGCACCGCGGCCAGCTCGCTCGACGCGCTGACGGCGACCCAGGTCGAGGACCCCGACGTGCAGGCGGCCGTGCACCAGAACGAGCTGACGACGAGCCACTACATGGCGACGCCCGAGCACTTCCTCTGGCATGCGCGCCAGGCGGAGGCATCCGGTTCCGCCGCCGACTTCCTGTCCGCCGTGATCGTCGACGAGAAGTCGGTGTGGGACTACAACCGCGGCATCACCAGCCGCGACGGCGTCACCCGGACGCAGGCCGAGCCGCCGGCGGAGCAGCTGGTGCCGATCTATCCGGCGGACGGCTACTACTCGGCCGACAATCCCGCGGTGCGCCTCACGGGCGCGTGGATCGACCCGGTGGAGTCCGAGGCCGCGGCGGACTTCATCCGCTTCGCGCACACCGCGCAGGGCCAGGCCGCCGTCCGCGCCGCGGGCTACCGCGACCTCAACCGCATGCTCGACGAGAGCGTCGCGCAGGTCGGCCGGCTCGACGTCGCGCAGCGGGGCACGCTCGCGTTCCCCGGCGCCGACGTCGTGACCGCGGTGCAGGCGTCGTTCTCCGAGGTGCGCAAGCGCGCGAACGTCCTGTTCCTCCTCGACGTGTCGGGGTCGATGGACGAGGCGATCTCGCCGTCCGACACGAAGCTGACCCAGGCGCGGAAGGCGATCGACGCGGCGCTCGGACACTTCACCAGCGGCGACGACGTCGGGCTGGCCGCTTTCGCGCAGGCGCCCGACGGCGCGATGGTGCCCGGCCTGGTGTCACCGGTCGCCGACATCGGCGGATCGCGCGATGCATTCCTCGGCGCGCTCGGCGGCCTCTCGTCGATGGGCGACACCCCCCTCTACCAGGCGGTGGACGCCTTCGCGGCGCAGCAGGCCGCGTCGTGGTCGAGCGATCGCATCAATGCGATCGTCCTGCTCAGCGACGGCGAGAACGACGCGCCGAACGCGCCGACGATCGGCGCCGACCAGATGCTCGCGAACCTGGCGGACATGCACCACGACACGCCGGTGCTGATCTTCACGCTCGCATACGGCGCGGACGCCGACGTGGCGACGCTGCAGTCGATCTCCGGCGCCACTGGAGCCCACTACTACGACGCGACCGACCCGTCCAAGCTCGAGGCCGTGCTCGGCGACCTGGTGACCAGCTTCTGACCTGGCGGCCGCCGGGTCGATCCCGGTGTGTGAGGAGCCGCGGATGCTCCGGCGTCGTCGGTCACCCTCTTCGCGGTAGCGATGAGAGGGCGCGATCGGCAGGGGCGGCGACGGTGCGCCGTCCCCCGGCCGGTCAGCTCTGAGGACGCGGCCAGGAGTCGGCGAGCTTGGTCAGCAGGCGCGCGAGCTCGGCGCGCTCCTCGTCGGTGAAGGCCGCCAGCGCGGCATCCATCGCCTCCCGGCGCTCGCCCCGGAAGCCGCGCACCAAGCGGGCGCCGGCGTCTGTGAGCGCCACCCGGGTGCGGCGTGCGTCGTCGGGGTCGGCCTCGCGCCGCACCAGATCCAGTTGCACGGCCTGCTGCACCAGCCGCGACGCCCGCGGCTGGTCCACGCCGACGGCGTCGCCGATCTCGCCGACCGAGAGAGGGTGGGATGCCGCGGCCAGCGCCTCCAGCATCCGCATGCGCGCCGGTCCGCCGATGCGACCGGGGCCGAGCCAGGGCGGTGCGCCGTGGCCGCCCGGCCCTCCGCGCCCCCACGGGCCGCGACCCGGGAAGCCGTTCGGGCCGTCGCCGGGAGCTGCGCCTTCCCTGTGGCCGCGCGCGCCGTGCGGTGCGTCGTGCCCGTGCGCGCCGTGCGGTGCGTCGTGCCCGTAGGCGTGCGGACCGCCGTGCGCTCCCTCCGCCCACGGCGGTCGTGGCATCCGTCGACCGCGCAGTCGCGCCAGTGCGGCGGCGATCGCGTCGGACGGGTCGTCGGGGGTGGACGGCATGCCCTCAATTTACATGCGTCTTGACATGTATCCCAAATGCATGTCACACTGCATGTACATGCGTTTCGACATGTAACGTGCGGCGGCCGCGATCCGCCCCGAAAGGACTTCTCATGAACGACCAGAATGAACAGAACGACCCCGAAGACCACAGCGACTCCCCCGGTTCGACGGACCGTCGCCCCCTCGGCTATTGGCTGCGGGTGGTCGATGGGCTGCTCGACCGCGAGTTCGCCTCGGCGCTCGATGCCGAGGGCATCTCGCGCCGCGACTGGATGGCGCTCAACGTGCTGTCGGGCGACATCGACGCTCCCGAGGTGCGTGAGCGCCTGATCCGCCGGGGCAAGCGCCTGCGCGGGCTCGAGGAGCGCGGCTGGGTGCAGGAGCACGGCGACGGCACCTGGAGCCTGACCGACCTCGGCCGGGCGGAGCGGGAGCGCGTCGGCGCGATCGTCGACGGCATCCGCTCCCGCGTCACCGGCGCGGTCGGCGACGACGCGTACGCGGCGATGACGGCCTCGCTCGAGGCGATCGCCCGCGAGCTGGGCTGGGACGAGGGCGCGGCGCACCGCGAGCGCGGCTTCGGCCGCCCGGGGTTCGAGCGGCCCGGCTTCGGGCGTTTCGGCGGCCCTGGCTTCGGGGGCGGATTCGGCCCCGGTTTCGGCGGGCGTCCCCGCCCCTTCGAGCCCGGCATCCACGACGGCTACGGTCCCAACCTCCACCGCGGGTTCGCGCCCGGGCATCCCGGCCACCCCGCCGAGCGCTTCGACGAGCCGATGCGCGGCGAGCCCCACGCCACGTTCGACGACGGATGCCACGGCCACCACCCGCACGCCCGTCAGGGTCACGCGGGACACGGCGGCCACGGCGGTCACGGACACGGCGGTCACGGCGGTCATCGCAACAGCGGCGGTCGCGCGCAGCGCGCGTACGAGCGCGGCTTCGATGCCGGGTTCGCGCGCGGCCGGGAGGCCGGCGCCGCGTGAGGCGCGGCATCCGCTCCACCGCCCACTGACCCTCGAAACACCGCAATCGCGTCGAGACACCATGCCAGCGCGTGGTGTCTCGACGCGTTCGTGGTGTTTCACCTCAAGTTCCACCGCCCGGTGACCCCAGACACCGCAGCCGTACGCCGGGCACGCGACGCCGAGCGCCGGGCACCGCCCACGCCCGTCACACGCGCGTCACGCGGGGAGGGCACAATGGGGCGCGTGACACCCACGCCCGCACTGCTCGCCATCTCGCACGGAACGTCGTCGCCCGCCGGGCAGGCGGCTGTCGAGTCGCTCGTGGCGGCGGTCGCCCGGCGACTTCCGGACGTCACGGTGCGGCTCGGCCATGTGGACGTGCAGCAGCCGGATGTCGCGGCATCCCTCGACGGGATCCCCGCGGGCACCCCCGTCGTGATCGTGCCGCTGCTGCTGTCGGCGGGGTACCACGTGCGCGTCGACCTGAAGCAGCAGACCGCCGGGCGGGAAGGCGTCGTGATCGCCCCGGCGCTCGGGCCCGACGCGCGACTGGTCGACGCACTCCTCGCGCGTCTCGAGCCGCTGGCTCCCGGCCCGGCCGACCAGCTGGTGCTCGCCGTCGCCGGCTCCAGCGACGACCGCGCGAACGAGGACTGCCGCGTCACCGCCCGCATGCTCGGCGAGCGGCTCGGACGCGAGGTGACCACCGGCTTCCTCGCCGCCGCCGACCCCCGGCTCGACGCCGCCGTCGCGGCCGCGCAGACCGCGGTGGCCGCGCGCGCCGCGGGCGACGGGCCGGGCGCGGTCGTCGTCGCCGACTACCTCATCGCGCCCGGATACTTCCACGATCTCGCGGTCCGGCTGGCGGGCTCCGCCCGGGTGGCGCCTCCGCTGCTCGGCGACGACGAGCCGCCGTCGGCGCTCGTCGACCTGGTGATCGACCGCTACACCGACGCCGCCGGACTGCCGCACTGAATCACGGCACCCGCAACTGTGTGACGCCCCGTTACGCCGGTTAACGCCCCTTGACACTCGGGTAGGCCCGCGGGCCGCTCGCTTCTAGCCTCACGGAATGGGCTCGATAGAGTCCTGCCCGGGCACGACCCGGGATCGACCCCGGAGGCCACCGTGACCATCAGCGACACCGAAGCGCGTGCAGAGGCGGAGCGCCCGCGCGCAGCCGTGCGCCCCCCGCGCGCGTCGTCGAAGCCCAACGGTCAGTGGAAGATCGACGGCACGACCCCCCTCAACGGCAACGAGGAGTGGAAGCAGGTCGACAACGGACTGAGCGTGCGCGAGCGCATCGAGAACGTCTACTCGAAGGGCGGCTTCGCCTCGATCGACCCGACCGATCTGCACGGCCGGTTCCGCGTGTGGGGCCTCTACACGCAACGCAAGCCCGGCATCGACGGCGGCCGCACCGCGACCCTCACGCCCGAGGAGCTCGAAGACGAGCACTTCATGCTCCGCGTCCGCATCGACGGCGGCCAGCTCACCACCGAGCAGCTGCGCGTCATCGCCGGCATCTCCACCGAGTTCGCGCGCGACACCGCCGACATCACCGACCGTCAGAACATCCAGCTGCACTGGATCCGCGTCGAGGACATCCCCGAGATCTGGCGCCGTCTGGAGGCCGTGGGCCTGTCGACCACGGAGGCGTGCGGCGACGTCCCCCGCGTGATCCTCGGCTCGCCCGTGGCCGGCATCGCCGCCGACGAGCTCATCGACCCGACGCCGCAGATCCACGAGATCACCGCGCGCTTCCTCGGCGACCAGACGCTGGCCAACCTGCCGCGCAAGTTCAAGTCGGCCATCACCGGCCACCCGAGCCAGGACGTCGTGCATGAGATCAACGACGTGGCTTTCGTCGCGGTCGAGCACCCCGAGCTGGGCATCGGCTACGACCTGTGGGTCGGCGGCGCGCTCTCGACGACCCCGCGCCTGGGCGAGCGCCTCGGCACGTTCGTGCGGCCGGACCAGGTGGCGGATGCCTGGCACGGCGTCACCCAGATCTTCCGCGACTACGGCTACCGGCGCCTGCGCAACAAGGCGCGTCTGAAGTTCCTGCTCGCCGAGTGGGGAACCGAGAAGTTCCGCCAGGTGCTGCAGGACGAGTACCTCGGCTACGAGCTTCCCGACGGCCCCGCCCCTGCGCGGCCGCAGACGATCGGCGACCACGTCGGCGTGCACGAGCAGAAGGACGGCCGCTTCTACATCGGCGTCACCCCGATCGTCGGGCGGGTCTCGGGTCCGGCCCTCGCGAAGCTCGCCGACGTCATCGAGGCGCACGGCTCGACGCGCCTGCGCACCACGCCGCACCAGAAGCTCGTGATCCTCGACGTGCCCGCCGAGAACGTCGAGCCGCTCGTCGGCGAGCTCGACGCCCTCGGGCTGCAGGCGCGTCCCAGCCTCATCCGCCGCGGCACGATCGCGTGCACCGGCATCGAGTTCTGCAAGCTCGCGATCGTCGAGACGAAGGTCAACGCGACCGCCGCCGTGCTCGACCTCGAGAAGCGTCTCGACCGGTTCGAGCTGCCGCATCCGATCTCGCTCCACGTCAACGGCTGCCCCAACTCCTGCGCGCGCATCCAGACCGCCGACATCGGCCTGAAGGGCCAGCTCGTCACGATCGACGGCGAGCAGGTTCCCGGGTACCAGGTGCACCTCGGCGGCGGCCTGGCCTCGCAGGACCGCGACGAGCCCGGCCTCGGCCGCACCGTCCGCGGCCTGAAGGTGGCCGCCGACGGCATCGCCGACTACGTCGAGCGCGTCGTGACCCGCTTCCTCGCCGACCGCGAGGCCGGCGAGACGTTCGCCCAGTGGGCGCACCGCGCCGAGGAGGAGGCCCTGCAGTGACCGTCTCCCTCGCACCCCGCATCGCCGTCAAGCGCACGCGCGAAGAGCTCGAGGCCCTCGCCGAGCAGGGCAACCTCGAACTCGGCAGCCTGACCGACCACGAGGCATCCGCCGCGGAGGTCGTCGCGTGGGTCGCGCGGAATTTCGGGACGGATGCCGCCGCCGTCGCCTGCTCGATGGCCGACGCCGCCCTGCCGCACCTCGTGGCGGAGCATCTCCCGGGGGTGGACGTGCTGTTCCTCGACACCGGATATCACTTCACCGAGACCTACGCGACGCGCGACGAGGTGCAGCGCGCGCTCGACGTGCGGATCGTGGACATCACGCCCGACCAGACCGTCGCCGAGCAGGACGCCGAGTTCGGCGCGAAGCTCTTCGAGCGGGACCCAGGCCTGTGCTGCGCCCGCCGCAAGGTCGCACCCCTCCAGCAGGCGCTCGGCGGGTACGAGGTGTGGTTCACGGGCGTCCGTCGCGACGAGGCCCCCACCCGCACCAACACCCCCCTCGTGACGTGGGACGAGCGGAACGGGCTCGTGAAGGTGAACCCGGTCGCGGCCTGGAGCTTCGACGACGTGCTCTCGTACGCCGCGGCGCACAAGGCGCCGGTGAACCTGCTCGTCGGGTTCGGCTACCCCTCGATCGGCTGCGAGCCGTGCACGAAGCCGGTCGCCCCCGGCGAAGACCCCCGGTCCGGCCGCTGGGCCGGCTCCGCCAAGACCGAATGCGGGCTCCACGAATGACTGATCTCGATACGGCTCCCACCTCGCCCGCTCGATCGGCGGCGGAAGCGTCCGCCGCCCTGTCCACGCTCGACCTGCTCGAGGCGGAGGCCATCCACGTCATCCGCGAGGTCGTCGCCGAGTTCGAGCGCCCGGTGCTGCTGTTCTCCGGCGGCAAGGACTCCGTCGTCGTGCTGCACCTGGCGACCAAGGCGTTCGCGCCCGGCCGCGTGCCGTTCCCGGTGCTGCACGTCGACACCGGCCACAACTTCCCCGAGGTCATCGCCTTCCGCGACGAGACCGTCGAGCGTCTCGGCATTCGTCTCGAGGTCGCGAGCGTGCAGGACTACATCGACGACGGACGCCTCCAGGAGCGCGCCGACGGCACCCGCAACCCCCTGCAGACGCTGCCGCTGCTCGACGCGATCGCCGCCGGGCGCCACGACGCCGTCTTCGGCGGGGCGCGCCGCGACGAGGACAAGGCCCGCGCCAAGGAGCGCATCATCTCGCTGCGCGACGAGTTCGGCCAGTGGGATCCGCGCAACCAGCGCCCGGAGCTGTGGAGCCTGTACAACGGCCGGCACACGCCCGGTCAGCATGTGCGCGCCTTCCCGATCTCGAACTGGACCGAGCTCGACGTCTGGCGCTACATCGAGCGCGAGGGGATCGCGCTGCCGCCGCTGTACTTCGCGCACGAGCGCGACGTGTACGCCCGCGACGGCATGTGGCGGCCCGTCGGCCCGTTCTCGCCGCCCCGCGAGGACGAGACCGTCGAGCGCCGCACGGTGCGCTACCGCACGGTCGGCGACATGAGCTGCACCGGAGCGGTGGAATCGGATGCCGTGGACCTCGCCGCCATCGTCGCCGAGGTCGCCGTCTCCACCCTCACCGAACGCGGCGCCACGCGCGCCGACGACCGCCTCAGCGAGGCGGCCATGGAGGACCGCAAGAAGGACGGGTACTTCTGATGCTGGATCTCGACACGCCTCACTCCCCGGCTCTCGACGCCCCGGGGACCGGCACGCCCACGCTGTTCCGGTTCGCGACGGCCGGCTCGGTCGATGACGGCAAGTCGACGCTCGTCGGCCGGCTGCTGCACGACTCGAAGGCGATCCTCGCCGATCAGCTCGAGCAGGTCGCCCGCACGTCGGCGGACCGCGGCTTCGCGCACGGCGACTTCGACTTCGCGCTCCTCACCGACGGCCTGCGCGCCGAGCGCGAGCAGGGCATCACGATCGACGTCGCCTACCGCTACTTCTCGACCGGCGCGCGGTCGTTCATCCTCGCCGACTGCCCGGGCCACGTGCAGTACACGCGCAACATGGTGACCGGCGCGACGACCGCCGACGCGGTCGTGGTGCTCGTCGATGCACGCAAGGGCGTCGTCGAGCAGACCAAGCGCCACCTCGCCGTCGTCGCCCTCCTGCGCGTGCCGCACGTGATCGTCGCGGTCAACAAGATCGACCTCGTGGCCTTCTCGCCGGAGATCTTCGCCGACGTGTCCGCTCAGGCCGAGGCGGTGGCGACCGAGCTCGGCATCGAGGATCTGCACGTCATCCCGGTGTCGGCGCTCGAAGGCGACAACATCGTCGAGCGGTCCGAGCGCACGCCCTGGTACGAGGGGCCGGCTCTCCTCGGGCTGCTCGAGACGCTTCCGACCGCCGACGTCGAGCGCGACCTCGAGCCGCTGCGGCTGCCCGTCCAGCTCGTGCTGCGCCCGCAGGGCGGGCTCGCCCCCGGCATCGCTCCCGACGAGGCGGAGCGCCTGCGCGACTACCGTGCCGTCGCGGGTCGGATCTCGAGCGGCGTCGTGCGCGTCGGCGATCGCGTGGAGGTCTTCCCGGCGGGCAGCGCCACCACCGTCACCGGCATCCGCTCGGCCGGCGTCGAGGTCGACGAGGCGACGGCCCCGCAGTCCGTCTCGCTCGAGTTCGAGGACGACATCGACACCGCGCGCGGCGCCCTCGTCGTCGCCGCCGGCTCACTGCCCCAGGCTCGTCGCGAGTTCGACGCGGAGCTCTTCCAGCTCGACGCGCGGGCGCTGGTCCCCGGCATCCGCGTGCTCATCAAGCACGGCACCGCGACCGTGCAGGCGATCGTCGCGCAGATCGAGTCCCGCTACGACCTCGACGCGCTGGTGCACGAGCCGGCGCAGACGCTCGAGACCAACGACATCGGCCGCGTGCGGCTGCGGCTGGCGGCCGACCTGCCGCTCGAGCCGTACCGCGACAGCCGCCACGGGGGCTCGTTCCTCGTCATCCATCCGTCCGACGGCGCGACCCTCGCCGCCGGCATCGTGCGCGACTGACCGAGTCCGGCATCCGCGCGCACCCGCACCACCCACCCCTGACCCGAACCACCGAACCGAAGGAGGCGACACCGTGAACACAATCCGCACCATGACGACGATCACAACCCTGGGACTCGTGGCGGCGATGATGTCGGGCTGCGCCTCCGCCGCGGCAGAGGCCGGCGACGGCGGCGCCCCGGTGACGGAGCTGCGCCTCGGGTACTTCGCGAACGTCACGCATGCCCCCGCGCTCGTCGGGCTCGAGGAGGGGCTGTTCGCCGACGCGCTCGGCGACGTCGAGGTGACCACGCAGGTCTTCAACGCGGGGCCTGCCGCCATCGAGGCGCTGTCGGCAGGCGCCATCGACGCCACCTACATCGGCCCCAACCCGTCGATCAACACGTTCATCCAGTCCGGCGGCGAGTCCGCCCGCATCGTCGCCGGCGCGGCGACCGGTGGCGCAGCCCTCGTGGTCCGCGACGGCATCGACGAGCCGGCCGACCTCGACGGCACGACGATCGCGACGCCGCAGCTCGGCAACACGCAGGACGTCTCGGCGCGGGTCTGGCTGGCCGACGAGGGGTTCGAGACCGACACCTCCGGCGGCGGCGACGTGCAGATCACGCCGACCGACAACGCCCAGACACTGACGCTGTTCCAGGACGGTCAGGTCGACGGCGCCTGGGTGCCGGAGCCCTGGGTGTCGCGCCTGGTGATCGACGCCGGCGCGCACGTGCTGCAGGACGAGGCCGACCTGTGGCAGGACGGCGAGTTCCCGACCACCGTGCTGCTGGTGCGCAAGGACTTCCTCGATCAGCATCCCGACGTGGTGGCAGACCTCCTGACCGGCCACGCGGCCGCCGTGCAGTGGATCGCCGACAACCCCGGCGACGCGCCGGCGGTCATCAACGGCGCCATCGAGGACGAGACCGGCAAGCCGCTGGCGGACGCGGTGATCGAACGCGCTCTCGAGCACGTGACGTTCTCGGTCGACCCGCACGCCGACGCCTTCGAGACGCTCGTCGAGAACGGCATCCAGGCAGGCACGCAGAAGGCGGGTTCGATCGAGGGCCTGTTCGACCTGACCCTGCTCAACGACCAGCTGACGGCGGCCGGCGGCGAGCCCGTCTCGGCCGCAGGACTCGGCGAGGACTGACATGAGCACCGCACCCGCTTCCGCCTCCGGCGCCGCGCAGGGCTCGAAGGCCCGCGTGCCGGCCGCTCCGGAGACGGGCCTGCCCGCCTCCGCGGGCACGCCTTTCACGCCGAGCTTCGACAGCGTCGCGCCGGTCCCCGTGCCCGCTCCGGCCGTCCCGCCCGCCGTGCGGATCGACGCGGTGTCCAAGCGGTTCGGCTCCGGCCCGGTCGTGCTCGACGACGTGTCGCTCGACATCGCCCCCGGGGAGTTCGTGTGCCTGCTGGGGGCGTCCGGGTGCGGCAAGTCCACGCTCCTGAACCTCATCGCCGGGCTCGATCGCCCGAGCGCCGGCCGCATCGAGACCCCCGACGAGGGCTCGGCCGTCATGTTCCAGGAGTCGGCGCTCATGCCGTGGCTGACCGCCCGCAAGAACGTCGAACTGGCGCTCCGCCTGCGAGGCGTGCCGCGCGGCGAGCGTCGCGAGAAGGCGCTCGCGCTCCTGGACACCGTGAACCTCGCGGATGCCGCCGACAAGCGCCCGCACGAGCTCTCCGGCGGCATGCGCCAGCGCGTCGCGCTCGCACGCGCCCTCGCGCAGGACCGGCCCGTGCTGCTGATGGACGAGCCGTTCGCGGCACTCGACGCCATCACCCGCGACCTCCTCCACGAGGAGCTCGAGCGCGTGTGGCGCGCCACCGGTCGCACCATCGTGTTCGTCACGCACAACGTGCGGGAGGCTGCCCGCCTCGGCCAGCGCGTCGTGCTGATGGGCAGCCGTCCCGGCCGAATCGTGCAGCAGTGGCAGATCGCGAAGACCACCGGGCGCCGCATCGAGTCGCCCGAGGTCGCCGCCCTCTCGGTGGAGATCACCGACCAGCTGCGGAAGGAGATCCGCCGCAATGCCGCATGACAGCCTGACCGTTCCGAAGACGGATGCCGCGGCATCCGTCACCTCCGACGATCTGCGCTCGCTCGAGGCGGGCCTGGACCGGCTGCAGACCGACGCGGCCTCGGGCACCGGGCGCTGGCGCCGCGTCGCCCAGAGCGTCGTGCCGCCGATCGTCTTCCTCGTGCTGCTGATCGTCGCCTGGCAGCTGTACGTCGTCATCGCCGACCCGCGGCCCGACAAGGTTCCGAGTCCCGTGGACGTGTGGAACGCGCTGGGCCTGGCGTGGGAGACCGGTCGCCTGCAGGAGGCCGTCGCGACCAGCCTCGAGCGCGGGGTCGCCGGCTTCCTCATCGCGATCGTCGTCGGCACACCCATCGGACTGCTTCTCGCCGAGGTGCGCCCGATCCGCCGCGCGGTCGGACCGATCATCTCGGGCCTGCAGGTGCTGCCGTCGGTGGCCTGGGTGCCCGCTGCGATCATCTGGTTCGGCCTGTCCGACGCAACCGTCTACTTCGTCATCCTCATGGGCGCCATCCCGTCGATCGTGAACGGCCTCATCGCCGGCATCGACCAGGTGCCCCCGCAGCTGCGGCGCGTCGGCACGGTGCTCGGCGCCTCGCGCTGGCAGCTGGCCACCGCCGTCATCCTGCCCGCCGCGCTGCCCGGCTACCTCGCCGGACTCAAGCAGGGATGGGCGTTCTCGTGGCGCTCGCTGATGGCGGCCGAGATCATCGCGACGGGCGGCTCCATCGGCTTCGGCCTGGGCTCGATGCTCGACCAGTCGCGGGAGCTCGCCGACATGGCCGGGGTCCTCGCCACCATCATCCTCATCCTGGCCATCGGCATCCTCATCGAGCTCGTCTTCTTCGGGCCGCTGGAGCGCCGCATGCTGAAGCGCCGAGGCCTGCTCATCACGGGAGGTACCCGATGACCGGCCGCCCCGAATCCTTCGACCCCCTCGCCCCGCTCGACCCCCGCGGCCCCTCCTTCCCCGGATCCGGAAATCGGACATCCGCACGTTTTCCGGAGCATCCGGCCGGGGAGGTCCGGAAACACGCCGAATCTCCGAATTCCGGAGCGACGGATGCGACAGATGCCGCGGATGCGACGGATGCCACGGATGCCACGGATGCCACGGCCGACGCCACCACGACCGGCACGGTCTGGCTGGTCGGGGCCGGGCCGGGCGACGCCGGGCTGCTCACCGTCAAGGGCCTGCGCGCCCTGGAAGCGGCGGACGTGATCGTCGCGGACCGGCTCGGCGCGCGCGCCGTGCTCGAGGGGCTCGCCACCGACGGCGTCGAGCTGCGGGCGGAGGTCGTCGACGTCGGCAAGACGCCGGGCCACCACGCCGTGCCGCAGGACGCCATCAACGCCCTCCTGGTGCAGCTCGCCCTCGACGGCAAGACGGTCGTCCGCCTCAAGGGCGGAGACCCGTACGTCTTCGGGCGCGGCGGCGAGGAGCTCGTCGCCTGCCAGGAGGCGGGCGTCCCCGTCCAGGTCGTGCCGGGGATCACCAGCGCGATCTCGGTGCCCGCGATCGCCGGCATCCCGCTCACCCACCGCGGCGTGGCCACCGCGTTCACGGTCGCCACCGCGCACGACCAGATCGAGTCCCTCGGCGGCGGCCGCGACCACACCGTCGTGCTGCTCATGGGGATCGGCACCCTGGCGAACTCCGCGATCATCCTCGCCCGCGGCGAGCGCGGCGCGGACTGCCCGGTGGCGGTCGTCGAGGACGGCTACGGAGCACGCCAGCGCGTCACCGTCGGCACCCTCGCCACGATCGCCCACCAGGCCGCGGAGCGAGGCATCCGCTCCCCCGCCGTCGTGGTCGTGGGCGACGTCGTGCGGCTCAGCCCGTACGCCCCCGCGGAACTCGCCACCCTCGAACTCACCCACTTCGACCCCCTCGCCGTCCCCGGCACCTCCCGAAAGGCCCCCACGCAGTGACCTCTTCGAGCCTCCAGAACCTCCGCGTCGCGATCGTCGGCGCCGGTCCCGCCGGCATCTACGCGGGCAACATCCTCACCAACGCCGTGAACGACGCCGGCGGCTCGGTCGCGATCGATCTGTTCGAGTCGCTTCCCGCGCCTTACGGCCTCATCCGCTACGGCGTCGCGCCCGACCACCCGCGCATCAAGGGCATCGTCAACTCGCTGCACGAGATGCTCGACGCCGGAACCACCCGGTTCATCGGCAACGTCGAGGTGGGCCGCGACATCGCGCTGGAGGAGCTGCACGAGCGGTACGACGCCGTGATCCTCGCCACCGGCGCGATCCGCGACGCGGCCCTCGACATCCCCGGCATCGACCTGCCCGGATCGTTCGGCGCCGCGGACTTCGTCGCCTGGTTCGACGGCCACCCCGACGTGCCCACCGAGTGGACGCTCGACCAGCGCGAGGTCGCCGTCATCGGCAACGGCAACGTCGCGCTCGACGTCGCCCGCATCCTCGCCAAGCACGCCGTGGACCTCCGCTCGACCGAGATCGCCGACAACGTACTCGCGGGCCTGGAGGCATCCGCCGTCACCGACGTGCACGTGTTCGGCCGCCGCGGTCCCGCCGACATCAAGTTCACGCCGATCGAGCTGCGCGAGCTCGGCGAGGTGCCGGACGTCGACATCGTCGTGCACGACGAGGACTTCGCCTACCTCGAAGGCCTCACGCCGGCCAACAACCAGCTGAAGGTCATGCTCCGCATCCTCGAGAGCTGGCGCACGCGCGAGTCCACGGGGGCCAGCCGCCGCCTGCACCTGCACTTCTACCACTCGCCCGTCGAGGTGCTCGGCGACGGCAAGGTCGAGGGGCTGCGCTTCGAGCGCACCGAGCCGACGGGGGACGGGCGCGTGCGCGGCACGGGCGAGTTCCGCGAGTACCCGGTTCAGCAGGTGTACCGCGCCGTCGGCTACTACGGCACCCCGGTGATCGACGCGCCGTTCGACGAGAAGGCCGGCGTCGTCTCGAATGTCGAGGGACGGGTGACGGATGCCGCGACCACCGGCGACGCCGACGCTCCGGTGGTCCCGGGCCTCTACGCGACCGGCTGGATCAAGCGCGGACCGGTCGGGCTCATCGGCCACACCAAGTCCGACGCCATGGAGACCATCGCGCACCTCGTCGCCGACATCGAGGCGGGGCGGCTCTCGGCCCCCGCGGTGGCCGGCGACGTGCTGAACCTGCTCGACGAGCGCGAGGTCGCGTACACGACGTGGGAGGGCTGGCTGGCTCTGGACGCGCACGAGCGGGAGCTCGGAGCGAACCACCTCCACACGCGGGAGCGCGTGAAGGTCGTTCCGCGCGACGAGCAGGTCGGCATCTCGCGGGGAGCGCTCGTCCGGTGACGTACGTGATCGCACTGCCGTGCGTCGATGTGAAGGACCGCGCCTGCATCGACGAGTGCCCGGTCGACTGCATCTACGAGGGCGAGCGGTCGCTGTACATCCACCCCGACGAGTGCGTCGACTGCGGGGCCTGCGAGCCGGTCTGCCCGGTCGAGGCCATCTACTACGAGGACGACCTGCCCGACCAGTGGCAGGACTACTACACCGCGAACGTGGAGTTCTTCGACGACATCGGCTCGCCGGGCGGCGCCGCGAAGACCGGCGTGATCGCGAAGGACCACCCGATCATCGCCGCCCTCCCTCCCCAAGGAGACGGTCATGACTGACCCCGCACCCGCAACCGACGCCCCGCCGGCCGAGGTCGACGTGGTCATCGTCGGCGGGGGCCCGGCCGGGCTCTCCGCCGCGCTCAACCTCGGTCGTGCCCGCGCCTCGGTGGCGGTCATCGACGCCGGCAGGCCACGCAACGCGGCGACGCTGCGCTCGCACGGCTTCCTCACGCGCGACGGCATCCCCCCGCTCGAGCTGCGCAAGCTCGCGCGGGCGGAGCTCGCCGCCTACCCCGACGTGCGGGTGTACGACCGCACGGTCGTGACGGCGCTGCTGGAGAAGGACTGCGGCGACGGGCGCCGCTTCATCGCCGCGCTGAACGGGCGCGGCTCGGGCATCCCTCCCGCCGTCTCGGCCCGCTCGGTGCTCGTGGCCACCGGCCTCCGCGAGACACTGCCCGACATCCCGAGCCTCCGCGCGTTCTACGGGATGACCGTGTTCAGCTGCGCCGCGTGCGACGCGTGGGAGCTGCAGGACCGCCCGCTCGCGCTCATCGGCGAGACGCCCGATCTGGCCGCCCGGGCGCGGCTGATCGCCCGCTGGACCGACCGGCTCACCGTCTTCACCAACGGGTCGGATGCCGTCGATACGGTCGAGGAGGCCGAGCTCGCGGCATCCGGGATCATCGTCGAGCGTCGCGTCATCGACGACCTCGAGGGCGACAAGGGCGCCGTGTCGGCGGTGCGCCTGCAGGGCGGCGACCGCGTCGAGATCGACGGCGGGTTCGTGCGCCCGCAGTGGCACCCCGCGCTGGACTTCGTCGCCGGCATCGACCTCGAGCGCGACGGGTTCGGCAACCTGGTCACCGACCGCTCCGGGCGCACGTCCGTCGCGGGTCTGTATGCGGCGGGGGATGCCGCGTCCCCCGGTCCGCAGCAGCTCATCGTCGCCGCGGGGCAGGGCGCGCGCGCGGCGGCCGTGCTCGTCCACGACCTCGTCGGGGTGCGCACCGCCCACTGACCCACGGGCACCCGCGCGGCGTCACCGCTCGCGGGATTCCCGCCTCGCGGCGGCGCGTCACGGGATGTTCACGGTCCGGCCACGTGCGCGTTCTCGAACGCAACGACTCGGTCGGACATGCTGTCGCAGATGTCCGACGACGTGGCCGAGGAGCTCAGAAGGCTGCGCGCGCGAGCCTACGGACCCGACGCCGACATCCGCGACGACCCGGACGCCCTCCAGCGGCTGCGCGAGCTCGAAGGCCACGCCCTCGACGCGGCGGCGACGGGCGCGCAGGCCCGCGACGACCGGGCGGCTCCCGCCGGAGAGCCGGCTGTCGCGGCATCCCGCATCCGGCGCCCGTGGTGGGAGCGGCACCGGGCCCTCCTCTGGGGCGCGTCGCTGCTGCTCGCCATGCTCCTCGGCGCGGCACTGGTCTCGGCGCAGCAGTCGCCGGGTCGGGAGCGTGTCGCCGTGCTCGGCGTGGACGCCGACGGGCAGTGGCCGGAGCAGATGTGGGGGCCGCGCCCGCCGGACGGCGTGACGTTCGAGGAGTACCGCGGTCTCACCGCGATCGCGTCCGCGCGCGACTTCGGCAACAGGACCAGCAGCACCTGCCTGTGGGTGTACGACTCGACCTCGGTGAACTTCGGCCTCTCGGCCGGCTCGTGCACCGCGGGCTCGGTCCCCGCCTCGGCGACGATCCTCGTCACCGCGCAGGCGCCGCGGCCGCTGCTCGACGAGTTCGGCGAGGGCACGGCGCTGGAGTTCGTCCTCGATCGCGACCGGGTGCTCGTCTCTGCGCAGCGCCCGTAGCCCCGGCCGGTCACACGCCGTCTGCGTGACCGGACTCCCAGGCCGCGCGGCCCGGGGCGAGCATGTCGCTCACCTGATCGCCGTGCGTCGCCGGCGTCACCGTGTCGGGCCAGTCCGCGATCTGCTGCTCGGCCCAGTCGGCCCACGCGAGGATGTGGTCGTAATGGCCGATCATGAACGTGTTGGCCAGTGCGAACAGGTGCTTGCGCTCGGGGAACGTGCCGCCGGTCGCGCTGATGAACGCCGCGTAGCGGGCGAACAGGTCGCGTTGGGCGAGGGCCCGCTCTCGCGTCTGCGCGAGGGTCGAGCGGAGGTCGTCGAGCGATCCCTGATCCGAGAGCAGCACGCGCACCATGCCCTCGAACTCGAACGACGGCGGACGCACCGGCGTCGTCAGCCACCGGGCGAGGGCCTCGCGCCCCTCGGGGGTGATCGAGTAGATCGTGCGCGCGCGCTTGCCGGTGTGTTCCTGGCGGGTGTCGACGAAGCCGGCATCACGGAGGCGATTGAGCACCGCGTACCGGCCGCGATCGGCCGACGGCCACAGCTCGGCGACGCCGCGGCCGAGCTGCTCGGCCAGCTGGTACGCCGACCAGTCGCGCGCGGCGAGGAGACCGAGGGTCAGGTACGCCGTCGTCGAGAGCTCGCGCTCGGGCACCGGCATCCTCTCCTTCTCCCCTGCGTCGCTGCGGATCCGGCACAGGATCGGATCGGCTCGGCTCGGGACGTAAAAGGGTATCCCGCTCGCGACAGATCGACCCTATACTGCAGAGTGCAGTAAGCGCGGATGGACGCTGTGGGAGCGCATCTGCGCATTCGGCGGGCCGACGTGGGGACGAGGACCGCCGCAGCGGCGGGCGATCGTGGGGATCGCCCGCCGCCATCTGCCCGTGTGCGCGCGGCGGGAGCGCCAGGATCACCGGGATCAGCGCCGGGTCCGCCCCGGGTGGGGCAGGATGGCATCGATGTCAACGCCGACCGACTCTTCGCAGGACGAGCTCCGCGCACTGCGTGAGCGCGCCTACGGTCCGGATGCCGACATCCACGACGATCCCGTCGCCCTCGCGCGACTGCAGGAGCTGCAGATCCAGGACCAGGCCGCCCGCGCGGCCGCCCGAGCCGCTGTGCCGTCGTCTCGCGCGGCAGGAGCCGGACCGGCCGATGACGCCTCCGACGCGAGAGCGACGGATGCCGCGTCGCGCGGGGAGTCCCTCGATCGAGGCTTCGGCGCCGCGACGTCGACGAGCACGCTGGTCGCTCCTGGCGCGCTGCGTACGCCCGGAACGGACGCAGACCCGCTCACGACATCCGACCCGGAGGACGGGCCGGCGGGCACACGGTCCGGGGCTTCGGATCCTGCCGCACCGTCGGACGGCGAGGACGCCCTCGATCCCGACGAGAGCGGTCAGGCGCCTCCGCGACCGTGGTGGCGACGACGCATCCCCGTGCTGTGGGCGGCGTCCGTGGTCGCGGGAGTGCTGGTCGGCGTCGGCCTCACGCTCGGGACGCAGGCGATCGAGGCCGGCCGGATCGCCGTGCTGCAGGAGGATACCGCCGCCGAGTGGCCGGAGGAGTGGTTCGGGTCCCAGCAAGGCGGGCGGGTGTTCGACGAGTTCCACGGGCTCACCGTGCTGGTGTTCCCGCAGTCCTTCGGCCCCGACGGCACGCAGACCTGCCTGTACGTCGTCACCGACCAGGGCGGCGGTTTCGGCGCGGGCAGCTGCGGAGCCGGCTCCTACCCGGCGATCGCGTCGATGGAGGTCGGCCGCCTCTCCCCCGACGAGCTGCGCGACGCCTTCCCCGACGGCACCGCCCTGCAGTTCGTGCACGAGGGCTCCACGGTGAACGTCTACGCGAAGGCCCCCAGCCTGGTCGAGCCGACGCCGTGAGATGACGGATGCCGCGGGCCGCGGCATCCGTTCATCGAGACGCCGCTGGCCGCCGACCCGGCACGGGGAGTACGGTGGCGGCAGCGCCTCGGCTCGGGGGTCGCCGTGACCGATCGCGGCGGAGGGCGGGCGGCGCAAGCTGGATCGCCCATGGCCGCCGGTCCGGTGTGGGGAGGGCGCGCTCATGTCGACATCCGAGCAGCCGGTGACGGGCGACGAGCTGCGCCTGCTCCGCGCCCGCGCCTACGGGCCGGACGCGGACATCCTGGACGACCCGGAGGCGATGCGCCGACTGCGCGAGCTCGAGGAGCAGGCGCGGCTTGCCGGGGAGGCATCCGATCCCGCGGCGTCCGGCGCTGTGGCATCCGGTTCCGCGGCGGCCGGTTCGGAGGCGGCCGGTT
This sequence comes from Microbacterium sp. CCNWLW41, assembly GCF_037083505.1. Taxonomy (NCBI): domain Bacteria; kingdom Bacillati; phylum Actinomycetota; class Actinomycetes; order Micrococcales; family Microbacteriaceae; genus Microbacterium; species Microbacterium sp. CCNWLW41. The sequence goes on along the minus strand of NZ_JBAOJP010000001.1, from coordinate 724,658 downwards.
CGGCGGCGTCCGGTTCGGCGGCGTCCGGTTCGGCGGCGGCCGACCCCGGCGCTGAAGACCCCAGGGCGATCGCTGCGGCGACGTCCGCCGGAGCGGCGGCCGACCTGGCCGCGAACGCCCGGCGCGGACCCGAGGACGCGGTGCACAGCGGTGTCGCCGAGGCGCGGGGCACTCGGTCCGATGACGCTGACACCGAAGCAAGCCGCACCCAAGACGAGGTTCCGCCCGCGGACGCCGCGCAGGGGCCGGCGCCGACCCCCGTTCCGGCGGGCGGACCGTGGTGGCGGCGGACGCGGACGCTGTGGATCGCCTCCGTCGTGCTCGCGGCCGTCGTCGCCTCGGCGGTGACGCTGGCGGCTTCGACGCTGAGCACCGGCCGGGTCGCCGTGCTCCCGATCGATCCCGACGCCGAGCCGCCCGACGGATTCTTCGATCAGGCGGGTGAGGGCGTGGTGTTCGAGGAGTTCTTCGGCCTGACCGCCGTGCTCGCGCAGCAGGTGTGGACGCGCGGCGAGGTGCTCGACTGCGTCTTCGTCCGCTCAGCGGCCGGCGACGCGCAGATGGCCACCGGCGGCTGCGCCGGCGGCGGCTTCCCTCCGACGGCGGCCATGGTGGTCACGCCGTCGTTCCCGCGGGAGCTGCGCGAGCGGTTCCCGGACGGCACCGCGCTGCAGTTCGTCGTCGAGGGCTCCGAGGTGCACGTCTACGCGAAGGAGCCGGTGGTCGATCCCACCCCGTGAGGGCTCAGGCGCCGCGGCTCCCGGCATCCGTCGCCCCGACATCGGTGCGGTGGAAGTTCTGGAACGATCGGGATGCCGTCGGCCCGCGCTGGCCCTGATACCTGTTGCCGTACGCGCCCGAGCCGTACGGGTTCTCGGCCGGAGAGGTGAGGCGGAAGTAGCAGACCTGGCCGATCTTCATGCCGGGCCAGAGCTTGATCGGGAGCGTCGCGACATTGGAGAGCTCCAGCGTGACGTGCCCGGTGAAGCCCGGGTCGATGAAGCCGGCGGTGGAGTGGGTCAGCAGGCCCAGCCGTCCGAGCGAGGACTTGCCCTCGAGGCGGGCGGCGATGTCGTCGGGGAGGGAGATCTGCTCGAAGGTCGACCCCAGCGCGAACTCCCCCGGGTGCAGGATGAACGGCTCGTCGGGCTCCACCTCGATGAGGCGCGTGAGGTCGGGCTGGTCCTCGGCCGGATCGATGAACGGGTACTTGTGGTTGTCGAACAGCCGGAAGTACCGATCGAGACGCACATCGACGCTCGAGGGCTGCACCATCGCGGGCTCCCACGGGTCGAGCGCGATGCGCCCCGCGTCGATCTCGAGCCGGATGTCGCGGTCACTGAGCAGCACGGAGTCAGCCTAGCGGGCGGTCCTGTTATGCTGGCCGGGCGCCGTAACAGGCGCTCGGGGCTGTAGTTCAATGGCAGAACTTCTGCTTCCCAAGCAGACAGCGCGGGTTCGATTCCCGTCAGCCCCTCCATGTCAGTCCGACGACGACTGCCGCTTCCTGTTCGTCCGCCCTCGCGACCGCTACCTCACGCTCCGGCCGGAGCGCGACGTGATGCCGCGACCGAGCTGATCGCCGTCAAGTCGACGACCCGCGAGCTCGGCGCCGGCCAGGCGCCCGCACTGCTGCAGCGCTTCGTCGACGAGGAGCTCGCGCGCGCCGAGGGCGTACGAGACGCTTCCGCTCGCGCACGATCCCGCTGAGGTGCGGGCACGCGCCGATGTCGGAGGTCCGTCGTACATTTGTTCTATGAACTCCACGGCGCCCGCCTCCCCCGCGATGCGGTTGACGGATGCCGCGACCCGGCTCGCAGAGCGGCTCCCGGCGGCTCCCCTCGAGCTCGCGGCGCTCGGTGACGAGGACCTTCTCGCCGTGCTGGCGGACGCCACCGATGCCCGCAAGGCTCTCGAGCTGATCGTCGCGCGCGCCTCGGCCGAGGTGTCGCGCCGGTCGGCACGGGATCTCGGCTACGAAGGGCTCGCGCAGCGGAAGGGAGCCCGCACCGGGACCGCGCTCGTGCAGCAGATCACCGGGTTGGGACGGTCCGACGTCGCGCGGGCGGTCGAAGCCGGCACGGAGCTCTCCGGCGCGGAGCCCTCCGGCGCGGCGGGGTCGGGGACTCCCGTGTGCGGCACGGAAGAGGCGGCGCACGGCGCGACCCGGGCGGACGTGCCGGAGTGGCATGAACTCCTGTGCGATGCGCTCTCCGGTGGTGGCATCTCGCAGGCGCAGTTCCACGCCATCCGGACGGGTCTCGGCGAGCCGCCGGTCGATCGCTACCCCGACCTCGCACCCGACTTCCTCCCGCAGGCCTGGACCCGTGCGGTTCGGCTGCTGCTCGAGGAGGTCTCGGCGTTCCCTGTGGAGGAGCTGCGGCAGCAGGCGCGCATCGCCCGTGACCGGCTCGACCCGGTAGGCGTCACCCTGCGATTCGAGGAGCGCTTCGCGGCCCGCTCGTTCCGCCGGTGGATCGACGAGAGCGGGCAGCGGCACGCGCACATCCTGTTCGACGACGACGCCGGCGCGTGGGTCGACGCGCTCCTGCAGGCCGCGCTGCGCCCGCGTCGGGGCCCCCGGTTCGTGGGGTCTGACGCGGTCGACAAGGCACGCGCGGCCGAGTCGGACGACCGCACCAACGAGCAGCTGCAGTACGACACGATCATGGCGGTGCTGCGCACCGGTGCGCACGCGGACCCGGAGCAGGCTTTCGGCGACCGTCAGCCCGGCGTGCACATCGTCGTCGAGGCGGCCGCCATCGCGGCGGCCTCGGGCCGGGCGGAGATGCAGGTCGCCGGAGTCGGCCATCTCGAAGACGGTGGACACGCGGTCCCCGGCGGAGTGATCGAGGCGCGGCTGTGCGACGCCGGAGCCGTCGCCGTGATGTGGGGCTCGGACGGGCGTCCGCTCGACGTCGGTCGCGAACTGCGACTGTTCACCCGAAGGCAGCGCATCGCCATCGCCGCTCGCGACGGCGGCTGTGTGTGGCCATCGTGCAGCGCCCCGGTCTCGCAGTGCGAATACCATCACATCGATCACTGGTGGGAGGATCACGGCCGCACCGACGTCGACGACGGCGTCGCCCTGTGCCGCAACTGCCACCTGCGACTGCACAATCAGCGATGGCGCATCTCGCGAGAGCGCGACGCCGCCACGGGCGCCGACACCTACTGGCTGCATCCACCGCCCGACCCCCTGACCGGAGAGCTCGGCGAGCGCGTCGGGCTCACATCGAAGTCGCCCCGCCGCTTCGCGATCGCCTGACCCCTGCGCTCGGGCGACGCGTCGCAGCCGGCCGCGTGAGGCTGCGGCCTGCCGCGGGGCCGGTAGGTGGGGCCTGTAGGTGGGCGGCCGGTGGGTGGGCTGGCCGGCGGGTCGCGGCATCCGTCGTTCCGGGGCCTCTGCAGAATCCCCGCACGGCTGTCGTACTGTGAGCGGGTGAGCTTCGATCCCGGGGACGTGTCGGCATTCACGGCCTTCGTGCGCGCTCGAGGCCAGGGCGTCGTGGCGACCGTCTCTCCTTCGGGCGCGCCCGAAGCGGCGCTGGTCGGACTGGCGACACTCGACGACGGAACGCTCGTGTTCGACACGCACGCCGCGTCACGAAAGGCCGAGAACCTCCGCCACGACCACCGGATCGCCGTGGTCGTCGGCACGGTCGACGAGCTCTCGGTGCAGATCGAGGGCTTCGCCGCCATCGCGCACGGCGCGCATCGCGAGCGCTACGGCGCCGCGTACGCCGCGCAGTTCCCCGGATCACACGCTCTCGATCCGGACTTCGCGGTGGTCGCCATCCGCCCCTCGTGGGTGCGCGTCTACGACGCCTCGGTCACCCCCGCGCGTGTGTCGGAAGCGCGCTGGTGATCCTCCGCTAGATTCATCGTCGTGCTGCCACGCCTCGCCCCGCTCCTCATCGCCTCCGCACTCCTGCTCACCGGCTGCACCTCCTCCGGCTCCACCCCCGAGGCCGCCGCCACCACACCGGCGACCGACACATCGCAGACCCCGACGCCGACCCCGACGGCGACCGAAGCCCGCGCGCTGGTCCTCGGCGTCGAGAGCATCGACCTCGTCGACGGCGCGAGTTCGGAGATGTTCCCCCTCTACGACGACGCAGAACCGCTGCTCGCCCTCGTCGAGGAGCTCACCGGCGAGCCGCGCAGCGGCGAGGACTTCGAGGACCCATGGGGCAACGGCGAGGTGATGGGCACCGTCTACCGCTGGGACGACGTGTGGGTGTCGGTCCTCGAGGGCGGCGGACCGACGAGCGTCACCGTGCTCTCCGCGTCGGTCGGAGATACGCCTGCGCGGACCGCCGACGGCATCGCAGTGGGCAGCGCTCGCGACGACGTGCTCGCCGCCGGCGGGTGGGACGACTGGGATGAGGACGGGGACGGCATCGCGGACCACCTGGGCATCGACGAGCAGGAAGCCGAAGGAACGCAATCCCTCACCCGTCCCGGCGAGACCGGGTGGAACTTCGTCGGCATGACGCTCGACGGGGACGCCGTCACCGAGTTGCGCACACCGGCGAACGACTACTCCGACCTCTGAACACCATCACCCGACCGGGCGATCACCGCTCGCGGACCGGCCAGGGTGCCCAGACACGACCTGCCTTCAGAGCACGCCTCGCTGACCGCCAGCGGTCGCGCGGGTAGTCCTGGCGGCGGCTCGATCCGCCGCGCCGGCCCCCTGCGGACTCGAGGCGGAACGTCACAGGGAGCCGGCCCCGCCCACTGATGCTCTCGGACAGCCCGCCGCTCACCACACTGACCACGGTCTCCTCCAGCTCGTCGGCGCAGCGCTCCCACGTCTCATCGCAGGCGTCGCAGCCGCACGACGGGAAGACCGCATCGTGCAGCAGCCCGAGATGCAGATGGATGCCGGGGAAAGAGGTGAACACGAAGGTCAGCGGCGACGCCGCCTCATCTGCGGGCCGGACCCGCACTGCGCGTAGCGGCTGCGGCGGCGGCCGGAGCAGGTCCGCGGCGACGCCGAGGGAGTCCTCGACCGTGACGTCGTACGACGTGGCGAGCCAGTCGATCAGCGCGTCCGCGACCTCGTGCAGCGGCGCGAACCGCTCCAGGTTGCTCGTCACCGAGTACGAATCGCCCGGCGGCGAGTCCCCGCCCCACCGCTCGCCGTAGCGGACCGCGACGCCGTCCGCGTCCACGAACTCGCGCGGCGCGGGCGAAGGACGTACGTAGTCCGGCATCCCGACACCGTACCGCGGGCGGCTCGTCGCAGGTCGGCCGGCCTCTCGCCCCACGGACATGCGACGCGCCGCGGGCTGCTCGTCGCGTCGCGGGCTACTCGTCGCGCTGGCCGAGATCCGGCTCCGCCACGAATCGGGCGATCGGGTCGGCGACGCGGTCGAGCTCGATCACCACGATGGTGTTCTCCCCCGCGACGAGCGCCGCCGCCGGCACGAAGAGCGTCCGCTGCGGACCGCTCGACCAGTACCTGCCGAGCAGGAACCCGTTGACCAGCGCGAAGCCCTTGCCCCAGCCGGCGGTGTCGAGGAACAGATCGGCAGGCTCGTCGAGCGAGAAGGTCCCCCGCATGCCGAACGGCGCCACACCGGCCGGCCGAACCGCGTCCGCCATCGGCGCGTCCGCGACGCGACGCGCGGCGTCCTCGAGGGCGATCGCCGTCGACGACCACCCCGAGACGGCCGCACCGTCGAGGGTGACGGGCCCGATGAGCCCCTTCGCCTCGCCGAGGTGCGGCCCGTAGTTCACGCGCCCCTGCTCCTCGACCAGCACCCGCACGTGCCGGCCTGCCGGCACGACGAGGGCATCCTCGTGGCGGGTGCGCGAGAGCGTGCCGACGGATACGCCGTCGACCGACACCCATGCGTGGTCGCGGACCTCGCCGACCCGCAGCACGCCGCCCCGGCCTCCCGGCAGAGCAGCCTCATATACCACCAGGGCCCCGAGGTGCCCGAGCTCCTCGAACGTCGGCGGGTCACCCGCCGCAGTCCCCGCCGCAACATCCGCCGCAGTCCCGGCCGCAGCGCCGAACTCGACGATGTCGAGCGCGACCGTCAGCTCCGGCGCGGGGCCGCTCGCCGGCGGCACCTCGTCGGGCACCGGTGCGTAGCGCGCGATCACCTCGCGGAAGGCGAAGTACTTCTCCGTCGGGTCGCCGCGCTCGTCCAGCGGCGCGTCGTAGTCGTACGACGTCACGATGGGGAGGAAGCGCCCCTTGTGATTCGCTCCGTTGGTCAGCCCGAAGTTCGTTCCGCCGTGGAACATGTAGAAGTTGACGGATGCGCCGGACGCGAGGAGCGCCTCGAGCTCGGCCGCGGACTCGTCCGCCGACGTGGTGTGGTGGTACGCCCCCCACCAGTCGAACCAGCCGTCCCAGAACTCCGCGCACATCAGCGGACCCGTCGGCTGATGACGTCGGAGCGTCTCGAGGCGCTCGGTCGCCCGCGAGCCGAAGGAGCCGGTGAGGTGAACGCCCGCGACGCTCCCGTCGCGCAGCATCTGGTCGGTCGGCTGGTCGATCGTGGTCAGCGGCACGGTGATGCCGGCATCCTTCGTCACGCGCACCAGGTGCTCGAGGTACGCCGTGTCGTCACCGTACGCGCCGTACTCGTTCTCGATCTGGACGAGGATCACCGGTCCCCCGCGATCGATCTGCCGGGGCCCGACGATGTCGTACACACGCTCGAGGTACGCCGACACCTCGGCGAGGTACGCCGGCTCGGAGCGGCGCAGCCCGATGCCCGGCATCCCCGTCAGCCACGTCGGCAGGCCCCCGTTATGCCATTCGGCGCATATGTACGGGCCGGGCCGCACGATCGCGTGCATCCCCTCGGCGGCGACGAGATCGAGGAACGCCCCGAGGTCGTTCCAGCCCGTCGCATCCCACTCGCCGCGGCGAGGTTCGTGGGCGTTCCACGCGACGTACGTCTCGATGGTGTTGAGGCCCATCAGGCGCGCCTTGCGGATGCGGTCGGCCCACTGGCCGGGGTGGACGCGGAAGTAGTGCAGCGCCCCGGAGAGCACGCGGAACGGCTCGCCGTCGAGCAGGAAGTCGGAGTCGCCGATCGCGAACGATCGGACCGTCGCGCCGGTCACCGGGCGGAACCGCTGCGTGCGCTGAGCACCTCGGCGAGGCGCTCGAGCTGCGAAGCGTCCTCGAGCGCCGAGCCGACCGCCGCAACGCGCACGCCCGCGTCGAGGAACTCGTCGACGTTGGACGCGTTCAGGCCGCCGGTGGCGACGAAGCGCACCTGCGGGAACGGCCCGCGGATGTGCGCGAACCAGTCGCTGCCGAGCCAGGTCGCCGGGAACGCCTTGAGCCAGGTGAGCCCGAGCGACACGGCCAGCTGCACCTCGCTGGGCGTCGCGACGCCGGGGAGGATCGGGATGCCGGCATCCTGCGCCGCCCGCACCACGACCGGGTCGAGCCCGGGCGACACGAGATAGGACGCACCGGCGTCGGCGGCCAGCGCCACCTGCTCGGGAGTGATGATCGTGCCGGCGCCGACGCTCTTGCCGCGGGTCGCGCCGATGCGGACGACCTCCCGCAGGGCGCGCTCGTCCTCGTCGGTCTGCAGCGGCACCTCTACGGAGTCGATGCCGAGATCCCACGCGGTCTCGGACAGGCGGACGGAGCGCTCGACGCCCATGCCCCGCAGGATCGCCATGAGCGGCGCCCCGGCGAACGCCGTCTCGAACCAGGCGCCCTGGGCCGCGGCATCCGTGCTGCTCGTCGATGAGGTGGTCATTCGGAAGTCCTTCGTTCGTCGCGTTCGGTCATCATCTCGGGTTCGGGGCGCACGGCGCGCGTTCGGGGCGGACGGCGCGCGCCCCGAACGCGCGGGACGCGCCCCAAACCCGTCATGCGGTCGGGCCGCCGGGCAGCGGCACCCGCGCGGCCGGCTCGTCGATCGAGTCGGTGGTGGTCTGGAGGGTGCGCGCGGCGCGCTCGTGGCCGGCGCGCAGCCGGGCGGGCACGGGCGCGCCGGAGAGGCGCCCGGCGAGGTATCCGCCGGCGAACGCGTCGCCGGCGCCGACCGGCTCGACGACCTCGACGACCAGGGCGGGCTCGAACACCTCGTCGGCGCCGACGAACGCCGTCGCGCCGACGTCGCCGTCCTTGACGATGAGCTCGGCTACCGCCGGCAGCAGCGCCCGCACCTCGGCGGCGGTGGCGGTGCCCCACAGGGTCTCGGCCTCGTCGCGGCCGACGAGCACGATGTCGGCGCCGCGGGCCAGCTCGAGCAGCACCGGGGCGGCGGTGGCGGCATCCCACAGCGGCGCGCGGTGGTTGACGTCGAACGACACCGGCACGCCGTGCTCCCGGGCGCGCGCCATGACGCGGGCGAGGAAGGACGACGCGGATGCCGAGATCGCGGCCGTGATGCCCGACACGTGCAGCAGGTCGACGCCGTCGAACGACACGTCGTCGGCATCGGCGTCGCTCAGGTGGGCGGCCGCGGAGCCCCGGCGGTAGTAGAGGACGCCGTTGCCGGGGTCCTTCACGTACAGCCCGGTGGGGTGCGCACCGTCGAACACGACCCGCGACACGTCGACACCGCGGGCGGTGAGCTGCCGCGCGATGCGGTGGCCGAGCGCGTCGTCGCCGAGGCGGCTGAACCAGACCGCGCTGTGGCCGAGCGCGGCCACGTGGGCGGCGACGTTGGACTCCGCGCCCCCCGCGTCGAGGAGGAAGGCGTCCGCGTCCGACACGGGCGTCGCGACGACCGGCGTGACCATCGCCATCGTCTCGCCGATCGCGAGCAGCGTCAGGGGCATCGCCCCAGCGTAGTCAGGCTGCGGCATCCGTCAGCGCAGGTCGGTGACGGGCGCGGCATCCATGTCGTCGAAGGCCTGGTTCTCGCCCGCCATCGCCCAGACGAACGTGTACGACGACGTGCCGACCCCCGAGTGCAGCGACCACGACGGCGAGATGACGGCCTGGCGGTCAGCGACGACGAGGTGACGCGTCTCTTCGCGCTGGCCCATCAGGTGGATGACGCGGGCGTCCTCGGGCAGGTCGAAGTACAGGTAGCACTCGGTGCGACGGTCGTGCGTGTGGGCGGGCATGGTGTTCCACATGGAGCCCGGGTGCAGCTCGGTGACGCCCATGACGATCTGGCAGCTCTTGACGCCGTTCTCGTGGATGTACTGGTTGAGCGTGCGGCGGTTCGAGGTGAGCTGGTCGCCGAGCTCGCGCACGGTGCCCTCGCCGGGCGAGACCAGCGCGGCCGGGTAGGCGGTGTGCGCCGGTGCCGAGAACAGGTAGAACTGCGCGCCCTTGTCACCGGACCCGTCCACGTCGGCGAACGAGATCGAGCGGATGCCGCGGCCGAGGTACAGGCACGCGCCCTTGACGAGCGTGTAGACCTCGCCGTCGGCGGTGACCGTGCCGGTGCCCCCGACGTTGATGATGCCGACCTCGCGGTGCTCGAGGAAGTAGTCGCTGCGGATCTCGGGGTAGCCGCCGAGCTCGAGCACACCGCCGGCGGGCACGGCGCCGCCCAGCACGATGCGGTCGTGGTGCGTGTACGTCAGGCGGATCTCGCCGGGCACGAACACGTCGGGGATGAGGTAGGTGTCGCGCAGGTCCTGGGTGGTCATGCCCGGGATCTGTGCGGGGTTGGTCGCGTAGCGCTGCGGGATGTGCGTCTCGGTCACGATTTCTCTCCTGGTGTGCGTGAAGGCCTGTGGGGCGTGAGGTCAGCGGACGAGCCAGCCGCCGTCGACGGGGATGACGGCGCCGGTCACGTAGGCGGCGGCGTCCGAGGCGAGGAAGACGAACACGCCCTGCAGATCGGATGCCTCGCCCCAGCGCCCCGCCGGGATGCGCGACAGGATCGACGCGGCGCGGTCCTCGTCGGCGCGCAGCGGCGCGGTGTTGTCGGTCGCCATGTAGCCGGGGGCGACGGCGTTGACGGTGACGCCGGCGGCGGCCCACTCGTTCGCCAGCGCCTTCGTCAGCCCGGCCACCGCGTGCTTGGACGCGGTGTATGCCGGAACGAGAATGCCGCCCTGGAACGACAGCATGGACGCGACGTTGATGATGCGCCCGCTCCCCTGAGCCAGCATGTGGCGGCCCGCGGACTGCGACAGGTGGAACACGGCGTCGAGGTTGATCGCGAGCACGTCGTCCCAGTCGCCGAGCGGGTAGTCGACGGCGGGCGCGCGGCGGATCGTGCCGGCGTTGTTCACGAGGATGTCGAGGCCGCCGAGCTCGGCGATCACCTCGTCGACCGCGGACGCGAGCTCGTCGGGAGTGGCCGAGACGAGGTCGCGCTGCACCCGGTGGACGCGGCGGCCGGTCGCGGCGATGAGGTCCGCGGTGGCCGAGGCGTCGCCGCGGTCGAGGAGCGCGACGTCGGCACCGGCCTCGGCGAGCGCGACCGCGGCACCCTGACCGAGCCCCCGGCTCGACCCGGTGACGAGCGCGACCTTGCCGTCGAGGCGGAACGAATCGAGGATCATGCGGCGGCCTCCTGGTGGGCGACGAATCGGGTGGTGAGCTCGCCGATGCCCGAGATCCGCACGGTGACCGCGTCGCCGTCGGCGAGCGGGCGGTGCGCGTCCTGGGCGGCGGGCAGCTTCTGCGGGGTTCCGGTCGAGACGATGTCGCCGGCCTCGAGGGTCAGCACCTGGCTGAGGTGATGGATGACGAACGCCACGCTGAAGATCGTGGTCGACGTCGACTGCGACACCGTGACGACGCCGTCGCGCACGACCTCGACGAGGAGGCCCTGCGGGTCGGGCACCTCGTCGGGCGTCACGACCCAGGGGCCGAGGGGTGCGAAGCCGTCCGAGCACTTGCCCAGCGCCCACTGGCTCTGCCGCCGCTGCCACGCGCGGTCCGACACATCGTCGAGGATCGTGTACCCGCCGACGTGGTCGAGCGCGTCCTCCAGCGACACCCGCTGCGCGCGGCGGCCGATGACGACCGCCACCTCGCCCTCGTAGTCGACGTCGGTCGCACCCGGCGGGATCACGACCGGCTCGTTCGGTCCCGCCAGCGTGTTCGGGGTCTTCACGAACACGTCGGGATGTTCGGGGTCGTTCGCGGTCGGATCGATGCCGTCCGGCACGTGACCGCGGTAGTTGTAGCCGAGGCACAGGATCTTCCCCGGCGTCACCGGTGCGAGCAGCGCCGCGGGGTCGAACGGCGGCAGGAGCGAGGCGTCGGCGGCGGCCGCCCTCTGACGCGCGGCGGCCAGCGCCGCGGCATCCGTCAGCAGGTCCTCGACCGAGCCGGCGAGGTCGCCGAGGTCCAGCAGCCGTTCGCCCTCGGCGCCCGCGACGACCGCACCGGGCCGCGGTCCCCCGTCGACGCCTGTGTACCTGACGAGCCTCACCAGTACTTCCTCCACTCGGGGCGCGCGACCCGCATGAGGGCCTCGAGGTAGAAGTAATCGCCCCAGAGGGTGCCCTCGTCGACGCCGTTGTCCTTCGGCAGGTCGTAGACCGAGTGCAGGAGGAGAGCGTCCGAGTCCCCGGGAGCGGCCGGGGCGTAGTTCTCGACGAGCGACGCCAGGATCGCGTGGGCACGCGTCGTCCACTCGGCCGCGCGCGCGGCATCCGTCTCCACCTTCGCCAGCTCGAGCAGTCCGCACACCGCGATGGCGGCGGCCGAGCTGTCGCGCGGCGCGTCGCTGCCGTCGGTGTACACGAGGTCCCAGAAGGGCACCTGGTCGGCGGGGAGGTGCCGCAGGAAGTACTCCGTGCAGCGGCGGGATGCCTCGAGCAGGCGCTCGTCGCCGGTCACGGCATAGTTCATCGCGAAGCCGTAGATGCCCCACGCCTGGCCACGCGCCCAGCACGACTCGTCGAACGCGCCCTGCTCGGTGGCGCCGCGGAGCGGCTCGCCGGTGGCGGCATCCCAGTAGAACGTGTGGAAGGTCGAGTCGTCCTCGCGCAGGATGTGGTCGCGCAGCTGCGCGGTGTGGCGTGCGACGGCGTCGGCGAAGCGCTCCTGGCCGGTCTGCTCGTGTGCCCAGGTCAGCAGCGGCATGTTCATGAGGCTGTCGATGATCGTGCGGCCGCGCTGCGCCGGGTCGGAGAGGTCGCCCCACGCCTGGATGATGCCCGCGGGCTCCAGGAACCGGCGCATCAGGTGGTCGGCGGCCAGCAGCGACGCGTCGCGGGCGGCCGGATCGCCGACGAGCCGCCACGCGGCGACCGTCGACAGCGTGTACAGGAAGCCCAGGTCGTGGGTGTCGAGGTCCTCCTCGGCGCGGACGCGGCGCGCGAAGTCGGCGACGTCGACCAGTGCGGCCTCGCGGAACGCCTCATCGCCGCTCAGCTCCCACCCGAGCCACAGCATGCCGGTGCGGAAGCTGGTGGTCCAGCCGCGGTTGCCGCCGCGGGGGATGGATCCCTCGGCCGGGCGCAGCTCGTAGCGGTCGTCCACCGTCGTGTCGCCGGGGTACGCGCCGCCGAAGGTCGCGATGTTGCGCCGGACCGTCGACAGGGCGGCGTCGATCGCGCCGGCGACGGCCACCGGCGAGTCGGCGGGCGTGGCGGTGGTGCCCGAGACGGGCGAGGTGGACGTCATGGAGGAATCCTTCGAAGCAGGGGAACGGAGAACGGATGCCGCGGGCTCAGGCTTGCGCGGCCGCCTTCTCGTCGAGGTCGAGCACGGGGCGGAGCGTGAAGCGGGAGTTGGTCCACGCGAAGTACAGGGCGGCGGAGGCGGTGAGCCCGAGGCCGAGCGCGGGCGCGGTGGCGAACACGGCGGCCTGCGCCACGAGTGCGAGCAGTGACGCGGCGGTGAGGTACCAGCGCTTGAGGCTCAGGTAGAGACTCGCGCGCAGCACGTCCCGCATCCGGGCGGCCGGCGCCTCGGCGAGCGCGACCAGCGCCACCAGCCCCACCGCGACCGCCACGAGCACGAGCACCGCCAGCAGCGGCACCGTGACCACCGCGACCGCCGTGTTCGACAGCATCCGCACATCCACGAGGAGCACCACGACCGCCGCGGTGACCGCCGCACCGATCAGGAGCGCCCGGCGCCACGTGTCGCGCAGCCCGGCGGCGAACGCGCGGATCGGGCCGAGCCCACCTGCGCCGTGCTCGCGGAAGGCCCGGAACGCCGCGGCCACGCCCGGTGCCGCGAGCGGCGCCGCGGCGGCCACCAGCGGCCAGGAGTGCAGCGGATCGGTGGTGGCGAGCACCGCGACCAGCGGCAGGCACGCGATCACCAGCAGCAGGTTGACCACGAGCGCGAGGTAGATGATCCCGATGAGGGACGCCCACATCTCGTGCGACACCAGGCCGTTGAGCTTCTTCATGCGCTCAGCCCTTCAGCCCGCTCGTCGCGATGCCCTCGACGAAGTACTTCTGGCCGAGCAGGAAGATGATCGCGATCGGGATGACCGAGATCGTCAGCCCCGCGAACAGCAGCGCGTAGTTGGTGTCGTAGAGGTTGGAGACGAAGCTCTTCAGGCCCAGCTGGATCGTCCACAGGTCGGGGTTGCGCAGGTAGATGAGCGGCCCGAGGTAGTCGTTCCACGTGTTGACGAAGGTGAGCAGCGTCAGCGAGGCCAGGGCCGGGATCGACAGCGGCAGCATGATCTTGCGCCAGATCGCGTATTCGCTGAGTCCGTCGATGCGCGCCGCCTCGGAGAGCTCCTCGGGGATGGTCTCGTAGAACTGCTTCATCAGGAACACGCCGAACGCGCCGAACGCCTGCAGCAGGATGATCGCCCACAGCGTGTTGGACACCTTGAAATTCGACAGCAGGATGAACTGCGGGATCATGTACGACTGCCACGGCACGGCGATGGTGCCGACGTACAGCAGGAACAGCACGTCGCGGCCGCGGAACCTCATGCGCGCGAAGCCGTACGCGGCGAACGATCCGGTGAGCACCTGCAGGAACGTGACGACCACCGCGAGGAACAGCGTGTTGCGGATCCAGACGAGCATGTTCGACTCGGTCCAGATGTCGAGATAGTTCTGCCACACGAAGGTCTCGGGGAGCCACTTCACCGGCACCGAGAAGACCTCGTTGGCCGATTTGAACGAGCTCAGCACCATCCACGCGAACGGCGTCAGCAGCCCGATCGCGAAGACGACCAGTGCGACGTACATGGCGATCCGCGCGGCGCGCCGTCCGGGCGTCATCTTCTCGCGGGACGTCGGCGCCTGCACGGGCGGCTCCTCGGCGAGCTTGCGCAGGCCGCGGCGCGCCTCGGACGGCGCCGTGTAGTCGGCGACCAGGAGCTCGGCGTCCTTCTCGATCTGCTCGGCCATCAGCTGCTCCGCTTCTTGTTCCAGAGGAACTGCACGATCGTGACGATGATGCACATGAAGAACAGCGCCACCGCGGCCGCCGAGGCGTACCCGAACTGGCTCTCTTCGAAGCCCTTGCGGTAGATGAACTGCGACATCACGAGGGTGGACTGACCCGGGCCGCCGTCGGTCATGACGAGGATCAGGTCGAAGATCTTGAACGAGTTGATCGTCAGCATCACGGTGACGAAGAACATGGTGGGGCGCAGGCACGGCAGCGTCACGTTGACGAACCGCTGCCAGACACTCGCCCCGTCGACGCGGGCGGCTTCGTGCAGCTCACGGGGCACCGTCTGCAGGCCCGCGAGGAACAGGATCATGTAGTAGCCCATGTCGCGCCACGTGCCGACGATCACCACGGCCGGCATCGCCCACTCGGGCGAGGTGAGCCACCCGGGCGGGTTCTGGATGCCGACGAACCGGAGGAACTCGTTGATCGGGCCGTACTCGGGGCTGAAGAGCAGGTTCCACACCACGGCGATCGCGACGATCGAGGTGATGTAGGGGAAGAAGGCGGCGGTGCGGAAGAACGCGACGCCGCGGAGCTTGTTGTTCAGCAGCAGCGCCAGACCCAGCGAGACGGCGATCGTCAGCGGGATGTGCAGCGCGGAGTAGTACAGGGTGTTGAGGACCGAGATGCGGAAGCTGCCGTCGCCCAGCAGCCGCTCGAAGTTGTCCAGGCCCACCCAGTTCGCCGTGCCGAAGACGTTCCAGTTCGTGAACGACATGTAGAAGAGCACGACGATCGGGATGAGCGTGAGCAGACCGAAGCCGAGGAAGTTCGGAAGGATGAAGCTCCATCCGATGAGGGTGTTGCGCAGCCGCAGCTTCGAGCGCCGTCGGCGCACGGGCGGCGGCGCGGTGCCGGCCTCGGTGGCGGTGATGGTCGCCATGGCGGACCTCCAGGGGATGGATGGGTGAAGCGGGGGGATGGTGACCGGCCCGCCCGCAGCGCGGGCCGGTCACCGAGAGGATCAGTCGAGGCCGACCTCGTTGGCGACGCGGTCCTCCGCCTCGGCGATCGCGTCCGACACCGATGCCGAGCCCGACATGATCGCGGTGTGCATGTCGCCGAGGATGCCCTGGATCGCCGCAGCCTTGTTCGACGTCGGGTTCTCGGGGTGCACCTCGTGGGTCGAGTAGGCGAAGGCCGACAGGTCGTCGGTGGGGGCGCCGTCGACCGAGAAGTACGTCTCGACGACCGCGTCGGTCAGCAGCGCCGGCGTGATGCCGATCTCGGCGAGGATCTGAGCGCCTTCCTCACCGGCGGCGAACGCGAGGAACTTCTTCGCGGCGGCGACCTTGCCCTCGTCGATCGCGGCGTTGATGCCGAAGCCGGTCGGGTCGCCGAAGGTCACCGGGGTGTTGTCCAGGCCCGCGGTCTCGGAGTCGGCCTGCGGGATAGGCGCGATGCCCCACTCGAAGTCGTCCGCGTCGCCCGAGGCCTGCTGGGCGATGAGTGTGGCCACGAACCAGGTGCCCATGGGCAGCATCGCGGCGTTCTGCTTGCCGAACTCGCCCTGGTAGGTGAGCTGGTTCGCCTTCGCGGTGTTGAAGTCGACCTGGTCGCCGGCGTCCTGCAGCGCGAGGACGTTCTCGTAGAAGGGCGCCATGTAGCCGTAGTCGCCCTCGAGGATGTCACCGTCGGACTGCGCGTTCGCGAAGCCCTGGACGGTCGACTGCCAGTTGTGCAGGTAGGCGGCCTTGGCGGCGCTGCCGGCACCGGCGAGGCCGCTGTTCAGCTCGGCGGCGGCGTCGGCGTAGTCGTCCCACGTCCACGATCCGTCGGGGTACTCGACGCCCGCCTCGTCGAACAGCGCCTTGTTGTAGTACAGCACCCACGAGTCGTTGCGGTAGGGCACGGCGTAGGCGGTGCCGTCGACCTCGTACGAGGCCGCGCCGCTGATGCCGTCGGGCAGCTCGACGTCCGACACGTCGAGGAGCTGGCCGCCCTCGACGAACGTCGGGACGAACTTGACCTCCTTCTGCGTGATGATGTCGGGGCCCGCGCCGGCGGCGAGGTCGGCGGTGAGCAGCGTGTTGTACTCGGCCGCGTCGTAGCCCTTGACCTCGACGGTGATGTCGGGGTTCTCCTCGTGGAACGCATCGGCGAGCGCCTGGAACTCCGGCGTCGTGTCGAGGCTCCAGCCCGAGAGCGAGAGGGTGACCGGGCCCGATTCCTCGGGCGCGGCGGCCTCGTCGCCGCCGCCACCGCAGCCGGCGAGAGCGAGCGTTGCGACCACGGCGATGCCGGCCGCGGCAGCGTATGAGCGCTTCATTCTGGGGGTACTCCTTTGTGATTGCGGACCCGCCCTCGGGCCCGTCGGGTTACCGGTTCGCGGGGGATCCGGGGTGTGCGAGGCGACTCGTGGTCGCGGTCCCGTCCGGCCAGCTGACCGTGACGGTGGTCTGGGAGCCGTGCGCGTCGACGGCGACGGCGGCCGCGCCGGCGGGCGACGCGAGATCTGCGGTGGTGAGCTCGACGAGCGTCGCGACCCACTGCCCCGCCTCGACCGGGTACGACACGACCGGCACGCCGGCGACGGGTCCGAGCGGACTGGCGTCGTGGCGGATCTCGATCGCCGTCTCCCCTTCACCGAGCAGGGGACGGATGCTGCTGCGCAGCCGTGCGGCAGGAGCCGATGCCCGCGGGCCCGAGCCAGGGGCCGGTACGCGCGGCGTGTTCGCCACGACCGAGGCTGCGGCATCCGTCGTCTCCTGCTCGACCGACTCGGCCGCGACGGCCCAGCCGCCCACGCGCAGGCGGAGCGACGCGGCGGTCACGCCGGCCTCGAGCGCGTCGACACGGGCGAGGCGCACCTCCCACGGACCGCGCACGAGCGAGTGCACCTCGACGGTGCCCGCGACCTCGATCTCGCCGTCGATGCCCGAGCCGTGACGGTGGGCGGAGGGGCGCGGCGCGATCCAGTGGGCGCGCGAGACGGAGGCGGCGATGCCGATCCGGCCCCCCTCGTCGTCCTGGACGCGGACGTCGATGAGCTCCATGGCGGATCGGTGGGTGGCGCGTCCGGCCGCGTCGACGAGGGCGACGGACTGCTCGAGAGGCTCCTCCCACGCCCGCTCGTCCGCGAGCGGACCGGCGGCGGTCGAGTAGCCGATGCGGGCGTAGAGGGGCGAGTCGCCGACGAGGGTGCCCTCGGCGGCGTGGTCGGTGCCGTGGTTCACGATGCGTACGATGCCGTCGGCCCGCGTGCCCGAGACGACCCAGCCTGCCGGCCGCACGGTGCGCAGCTCGTCGCCCGACTCGATGGGCAGCGGCTCGGTCTCGGCCGCCCACACCGGGTGGTCGGCGGGAAGCGCGATGCCGAGGAGTCCCTTCACGGCCCAGTACGGGGAGCCGGGACCCGAGTAGGACTGCGCGAGCTGGCGCCACTCGTGGTGCCAGCCCATGGTGAGGACGCCGCCCTGCGCCGGGACGCCGGCGTCATGGAAGTGAGCGACCACGGCGTTCGCCGCGCGGCGCAGCTGCCCGAGCGGCACGGAGGGGACCTCGGCGAGCGCGCCGACCCAGAACGGCGCGGCGGCCGCGAAGCGGTAGATGAGGCTGCGGCCCTGCACGAGCGGTGAGCCGTCGGCGCCGACCAGGCACACGGCGTCCTGGAGGAAGCGGTCGAGCCGCGCGATGTCGGCGGCGGTGCGGCCGGCGGCGAGCGTGTCTGCGCCCTGCATGCGCGACCACAGCACCGGGTAGGTGTGGAGGGCCCAGCCGACGTAGTGGTCGTACGAGCGCTCGAACCCGTCCGAGATCCAGCCGTCCTCGCGCAGGAGCGCGTCATGCAGGGCGAGATCGTCGGCGATGTCGTCGGCCGACCAGGGCCCGCCGACGGAGCGCAGGAACGTCTGCACCACGACGCGGAACCAGAGCCAGTTCGTCTTCGGGTAGCCCGCATCGCCGACGACCGGAGAAAGGTAGTCGATGACGCGCTGCTGCGTCAGCTCGTCCAGGCGGTCCCAGATCCACGGGCGGGTCATGTCGAGCACCAGCGCCAGGGACGCCGCCTCGACCTTCGCCTGGGCGTGCTCCTCCAGACGCACCCAGCGGTCCTCGGCCTGCGGGTCAACGCCCGTCACGATGCCGCGGCGGTAGAACTCGGCGAGCTCCTCGGTGCCCTCGCCGCGGGCGCCGGCGATGCGGAAGCCGGCGAGCAGGAAGGTGCGCGCGAAGCCCTCGAGCCCGTCGACGGCGTGCCCGTAGCCGCCCTCGGCGCCCGGGAAGTGGATGCGCCCGGCGCCGGGCGACGCGAACGAGCGGGCGGTGTCGAGCAGGCGGTCGGCGTAGGCGAGCCACTCGTCGCGGGTCCAGTCGACGCGCGCGCCGGCGAGCGGTGCGGTGCGGCGCGCTGTCTCGTGCTGCTGGACTGTCACTCGGGATCTCCCTCGATGCCGTCTTCTCGCCGCTGGTTCGGGCCAGCGGAAAGCGAACGTTCGGGAGCGTATCAACCGTTTTCGTTCATTGCAAGACTGGTTTCGACTTGTTATGATCGTTTCTGATCGTTTAAAGCGATCGCCGGCGCCGCCGATGGCGTCGTTCCCCGGCTGGAAATCAACGAGGAGGACCCTTGGCCACGGCGACCGTGCCCTTCGAGGGAGTGCTGGCTGACGCCTACCACCGGCAGGCGGGCGCCGGCTCGGCCGGCTTCGCCGCAGTGCTGGCGGGTCTCCTCGTCGCACCCGGACGGGCGCTCCCCGTCGCGTCCTCGGAAGACCGGGGCGTGTGGGGGGCACGCGGCAGCGCCGACCCCTCGGGCGTCGCCGACGTGCTCGAACGCGCCGCGGCGGACCGCACCGCGCCGTGGCCGGTGCCGCTCGCCACCGACGCCGCCCGGCTCCATGACGACGGCGACCGCGAGGGATGGGAGCGCATCGTCTTCGAGCGCCAGCGCCGAGTCGCCCGCGCCGCGATCGCCGCCGCGCACCACGCCGACGACCCCGTCCTCGGTCCCGGATGGCTCGCCGAGGTCCTCGACGGCGTGTGGCTCATCTGCGAGCAGAGCTCGTGGTGCTGGCCGGCCCACGACGACGCCTTCCGCGAGCGCGGATCGGTGCTGCCTACGGTGGAGTCCCCGTACCTCGACCTCGGCGCAGGCGAAGCCGTCGCGCTTCTGACCTGGATCGACCACCTCCTCGGAGAACGGCTCGAAGCCCGGTACCCCGGCATCCGCTCCCGCATCCGCCGCGAAGCCCGCGTGCGGGTGTTCGAGCCGTTCACCCTTCGCCGCGACTGGCACTGGATCGGCCTGGACGGCGACGTCCACAACTGGAACCCGTGGATCCACGGCAACGTCCTGACCGCGGCCCTCCGGCTGCTCGACGACCCGGCCGAGGCCGACGAGCGCGCACGCATCGTCGGCCTCGCGATCGAGGGCATCGACCGGTACGTCTCGGCGCTCCCCGCCGACGGCGCCATCGACGAGGGCTACGCCTACTGGTGGAACGGCGCCTGCCGCGCCCTCGAGGCGCTCGACATCGTGCGCCACGCCACCGGCGGCGTGCTCGACGCCTCGGGCATCCCGGCGCTGCGCGAGACCGTCGCCTTCCCGCACCGCATGCATCTCGGCGGCGACTGGTACCTCAACGTCGCGGACGGCCAGGCCCGTCCGCCGGCCGCACAGCCGTGGCACGCCCTGCATCGCGCGGCACGCAGCGCCGGAGACGCGGATGCCGCGGCCCACGCCGCCTCGCACCGCATCGCCGGTATGCCCGCCGCGACCGAGCACGAGGGCTTCGGACGCCTGCTGCGGGGCATCACCGACCCGGAGTGGGTGGGCGCCGACCGCGCGGCGTCGCCGCTCCCCCGCGACGTGTGGCTCCCCTCCACCGAGGTGATGCTCGCCCGTGAGCATGGCGGCACGGCGCGGGGCCTGACGGTCGCGGTCAAGGGCGGCCACAACGGCGAGCACCACAACCACAACGACGTCGGGTCGTTCGTGGTCGCCTCCGACGGCGTCCCCGTCATCGTCGACGCCGGCCGGCCCACGTACACCCTGCAGACCTTCGGCGAGGGTCGCTACGACATCTGGACCATGCAGAGCGGCTGGCACAACGTGCCCGTGATCGCCGGGCACGAGCAGAGCCCCGGTGCGCGGTTCGCGGCGGCTGCCGTGGCGGCGTCGGCCGACGAGGACGCGTCGTCGCTCTCGCTCGAGCTGTCGGGCGCCTACGCCGGCGCGACGGGCCCGTGGCGGCGGACGGTGCGGCTCGAGCGATCGTCGCGGCGCGTCGTCGTCGAGGACCGCTGGACGCCTGCCCCCGCGCACGAGTCCGGGAGCCCGCGGACCTCGGTGCGGATGCTGCTGGCCGGCGAGGTGCGCCGGGAGGCGGCATCCGTCATCGTCACCCCCCTCGACCCAGCGACGCCGCTGCGCATCTCGTGGCCCGAGGGGATCGAGGCCGACCTCGTCGTGCGGGCCCTCGACGACCCGATGCTCGCGGACGTGTGGGGCGCGGCACTGACCCGCCTCGATCTCGACGTGACGACGCATGATGGCATCGCGGTCACGGTAGAACTGGACCTGACGAACGCGGAGGACACGCGATGACCGACCAGACACCGGCGCTGCTGGCCGCCGAGCGGCGCGCCCACGTGCTGGCGATGCTCGAGCGCGACGGCGCCGTGCGGGTCGCGCAGCTGATGGACGATCTCGGCGTCGCGCCGGTGACGCTGCGCCGGGACCTGGCCCAGATGGAGCGCGAGGGCCTGCTCGTCCGCGTGCACGGCGGTGCGGTTCCGTCGGCCGGCGGCTTCGACGACGCGGATGCCGCCCCCTCGGCCGCCCCCTCGCGCACGGGTTCCATCGCGATGCTCGTGCCGTCGCTGAGCTTCTACTGGCCCAGCGTCGTGCGCGGCGCCGAGACCGAGGCGACGCGCCACGGCTTCCGGGTCGTGCTGCGCGGCGCGTCGTACGAGCTGCAGGACGAGCGTCCGGTGCTCGAGCGCCTCGTCCACACCGAGGGGGTGCGTGGGCTCGTCGTCGCCCCCAACACCGACACCCCCCACGCGCAGGACGTCGTGCAGTGGCTCGCCGGCTGCGGCGTGCCGAACGTGCTCGTCGAGCGCGACGCGGTGCTGCTGCCCGACCGCAGCCCGGTCGAGAACGTCACGACCGACCACGCGCTGGGCGCCGTGCTGGCCGCGCGCCACCTCGCCGCGCTGGGGCACCGCAAGGTGGGGCTCATCATCGCGCGGGACTCCCCCACGTCGCGCAAGATCGCGGCCGGGTGGCAGGCGGCCTGCCTCGAGCTGGGGCTGACGCCCTCGGACCACTTCGAGACCAGCCTCCCGCCGCGCACCAGCCCGGACTTCTCCGCGGTGGTCGACGCGACGCTGGACGCCGCGCTGTCGAACTCGGTCACGGCGATCCTCGTGCACTCCGACCCCGAGGCGATGGCCTTCGTCGACCTGGCGCTCAACCGCGGCATCTCCGTGCCCGGGGACCTCTCGATCGTCGCCTACGACGACGAGGTGGCCGAGCTCTTCACCCCGGCGCTCACCGCGGTCAGCCCGCCGCGGGCCGCCGTCGGAGCCGCGGCCGTGGAGCTGCTCGCGCGCCGCCTGGACGATCCCACCCGCCCCGTGCACCGCGTGGTGCTGAACCCGACGCTCAACGTGCGCGACTCGACGGCGCCGCCGCGGGGCGCGTAGCAGTCCACGGCGCCGCGGCGGTTCACTGGCCGCCTGCGGAGGCGGTCGCTAGAGTGCCGCCATGGGGGAGGACGTCCAGGCACAGGAGTTCACCCGCGCCGATCGCACGCGTCACCGCGAGAAGGTCCGGCGCAACCTGGACGTGTTCGCGCGCATGCTGCGCGAGGCGCACTTCGACACCGACGACCCCATGACCGGCCTGGAGGTCGAGCTCAACCTCGTCGACGACGCCGGCGACCCCGCCCTCCGCAACGCCGAGGCGCTGGACGCGATCGCGGATGCCGCGTTCCAGACCGAGCTCGGGCAGTTCAACGTCGAGATCAACGTGCCGCCCGCCCGGCTGCGGCTGGACGGCCTGCGCACGTTCGAGGAGGGCCTGCGCCGCAGCCTCAACAACGCCGAGGCGAGATCGTCGACGGTGGGCGCGCACCTCGTCATGATCGGCATCCTCCCCACTCTCGCCGAGGAGCACCTGCGGCCGGCGAGCATCAGCGCGAACCCCCGCTACCGCCTGCTGAGCGAGCAGATCCTCGACGCCCGCGGCGAGGACATCTCGATCTCGATCGCGGGTCCCGAGCGACTGGACGCCACGGCGGACTCGATCGTCCCGGAGGCGGCGTGCACCAGCATGCAGCTGCACGTGCAGACCTCGCCGGAGTCGTTCGCGGCGTACTGGAACGCCTCGCAGGCGATCGCCGGCGTGCAGCTGGCGGTCTCAGCGAACTCCCCGTACCTGCTCGGCCGTGAGCTGTGGCGCGAGACGCGGATCCCGCTGTTCGAGCAGGCCACCGACACCCGCAGCGAGGAGCTCAAGGCGCAGGGCGTGCGGCCGCGGGTCTGGTTCGGCGACCGCTGGATCACGTCCGTCTTCGACCTCTTCGAGGAGAACGTGCGGTACTTCCCGCCGCTCCTTCCGATCGTGCACGACGAGGATCCCATGGCGGTGCTCGACGCCGGCGGCATCCCCGGACTGGACGAGCTCCGCCTCCACAACGGCACGATCTACCGATGGAACCGCCCGGTCTACGACATCTCGGCCGGCGTGCCGCACCTGCGCGTCGAGAACCGCCTGCTCGCGGCCGGCCCGACCGTGGTCGACATGGTCGCCAACGCCGCGTTCTACTTCGGTCTCGTCCGCGCGATCGCCGAGAACGACCGGCCGCTGTGGTCGCAGCTGTCGTTCAGCACCGCCGAGGAGAACTTCCACACCGCCGCCCGAGACGGCATCGACGCGCAGCTCTACTGGCCGGGCGTCGGGCAGGTGCCCGCCACCGAGCTGGTGCTGCGACGGCTGCTGCCGCTGGCCCACCAGGGTCTCGAGGCGTGGGGGGTGGAGGCATCCGTCCGCGATCGCCTCCTCGGCATCATCGAGGGGCGCTGCATCACCGGCGTCACCGGGGCCACCTGGTTCGTGAACAGGGTGCATGAACGTGCCGGCATGGAGCGGTACGACGCCCTCCGCGCCACGCTGCGCGAGTACCGCGAAGCGATGCACGCCAACGAGCCCGTGCACACCTGGGCGTGACCCGGTTGCCCGGGTGCGAACCCCGGCGGGTCGCTCAGCCGGCGAGCGCGGCCGCGCGCCAGTCCGTCAGCACGCGGGCGGCCGCACGCGTGTGCGACCAGGGCATCTCGGGCACCTCGAGACGCCCGTCCTGGAGGACCCGCGAGAGCGCGTCGGCCTCGGCGGCCATCGGCTGCACCACGGGGAGCTCGACCACCCGCTCGTCGCCGTCGCGCCGGATGAGCAGCGCATCGGGGCTCGCGGTGCGGCTCCCCCACGCGTTGGGCAGCACGACCTCCGCCTCGGCGAAGGTGAGCACGGCGGTGTCGGACAGGTCCTCGATCACCGAGGTCGCGATCGCGGCCGTCAGGTCAGCGAAGCGCAGCTCCGCCGAGGCGGTGCCGTCGACGCCGCCGACCACCCGGGCCTCGAACCGGCCGTACTCCGGGTCGATCGGCCGGCCGGATGCCGCGGCCAGGTCGATCGCGAGCGCCAGCGGATAGCAACCGACGTCGAGGATGGCCCCTCCCGCCAGCGCCGGGTCGAACAGGCGTCCCTCGCGGGTGCCGGCGTCGAAGCCGAACGCGCCCTGCACGCGCTGCAGCTCGCCGAGTTCGCCACCACGGGCGAGTTCGCGCAGCGCCTCGGCGAACGGGCCGAACCGCGTCTTGAACGCCTCGAGGAACGGACGCTGCACGCGTTGCGCGGTGTCGAGGATCCGCTCCACCTCGTCAAGCGTCGGGCTCGCGGGCTTCTCGCACAGCACGGCCTTGCCGGCCTCCAGCGCGCGGACGGCGAGGTCGGCGTGGGTGGTGTGGACGGTGCCGACGTAGACCGCGTCGACGTCATCGCGGGCGAGGATCTCGTCGTACGTCCCGGATGCCGTCGCGCCGTGCTCCGCGGCGAATGCCGCGGCCCTGTCCGCCGACGAGCTGCCCACCGCGTGCAGCACTCCGCGCTCGGACGCGCGCAGCCCCACGACGAAGTCCCTGCTGATCGCGCCGGGGCCGAGCACTGCCCATCTCGTCTTCACCATGACCCGATCGTAGCCAGCGCCGCGCCGCAGCCCGCTCGGGAGTCCTCCCGCGCCGTCCGGGCCGTCAGGCGACGGGCTCGGCTGCCTCCTTCGCCGCGCGGGCCGAGGATCGCACCGCGCCCATGCTCGCGGCGATGACGAGTCCGATGCCGAGCACCTCGAGCACCGTCATATGTTGTCCGAGGAATATGAAGCCGGCCAGCGCCGCGGTTGCGGGAGCGAGGCTCATCAGGATCGCGAACACGGCGGCCGGAAGCCGCCGCAGCGCGATCAGCTCGAAGGCGTACGGGATCGTCGACGACAGCACGGCGACGGCCGCGCCGAGGGCGACCAGGTCGAGCCGCAGCAGTGCGGGTCCGGCATCCGCGATGCCGAACGGCAGCGAGACGATCGCGCCCACGGCCATCGCGAGCGCCAGCCCGTCGAGCCTCGGGAACGCCCTGCCGACGCGGGCCGAGGCGAGGATGTAGAACGCCCAGCTCGCCGCGGCGCCGAGCGCGAACAGCACGCCGAGCGGATCCAGGCGATCCCATCCGCCCCCGCCGAGCGCGATGACGCCCGCCAGCGCGAGGAGCGCCCACAGCCAGGCCGATGCCCTCCGGCTCGCGACGATAGAGAGAACGAGGGGCCCGAGCACCTCGATCGTGACCGTGACTCCGAGCGGCAGCCGCTCGAGCGCGAGGTAGAAGAGCGCATTCATCAGCGCCAGCACGAGGCCGAAGAGCGCGACCGCCGTCCAGTCCGGACGCGAGTGCCCGCGGAGCCGCGGACGGGCGATGAGCAGCAGGATCGCCGCCGAGAACACCAGCCGCAGCATGACCATGCCGAGGGGCCCGACCTGCGGGAAGAGCAGGACTGCGAGCGAAGCGCCGACCTCCTGACAGGCGAGTCCCGCGACCACCAGGAGGATCGCCGGCGTCGAGCCGGAGCCGCTCGCCCGCGCCGGGGCGTCCGAGTGGCCGGAGCTCGGCACTACGCCGCCGGCGGTGCGCACACCGCCGCGGCGGCGATCGCCTCGTGATACTGCTCAGGGGTCCAGGGCAGACCCGCGTCGGGGGCCGTCTCACCGTCGGCGGCGGGGGTCTTGGATGCGATGGCCGCGAGCTCCCACGCGAGGTACTCGCCGATCGCCGCCGACGCCGTGGAGCTGTTCAGCACGACCGCGACCGTCAGCCCAGTGGCCGGGTCGGCGAACGCGGCGGTGAGGTATCCGGGCACCTTGCCGTACTGGCCGACGAGCGAGCCGGCGATGATCGCGCCGCCGTCGGCGTTGAGCCACGTCGGCGCGTCGGGCGCGACCGGCACGGGATCGCCGAAGCGGTCGTCGTCCTCGACCAGTCGACCGGTCGCCAGCGCCTGGACGTACCGTCCGAGGTCCTCGATGTCGGTGACCACGCCGCCGTCGGTGAAGCCGGTGGTCGCCGAGACGCCGGTGAGGTCGACCGGCGCCGCGCAGTCCAGCACACCCTCGGCGTTGTTCACCGCCTGGCCGCCCTGGAGCACTCCGGAGTCGGGCAGCGGGCCCAGCGCG
The DNA here is from genome assembly GCF_037083505.1 of Microbacterium sp. CCNWLW41. Taxonomy (NCBI): domain Bacteria; kingdom Bacillati; phylum Actinomycetota; class Actinomycetes; order Micrococcales; family Microbacteriaceae; genus Microbacterium; species Microbacterium sp. CCNWLW41. The sequence goes on along the minus strand of NZ_JBAOJP010000001.1, from coordinate 698,641 downwards.
GTCGCCTCCAGGGCGAGCGGGCCGGCGACGTACCGCTCGATCAGGTCGGCGGCCGTTGCTCCCGTGGCGCGCTCCAGGGCGAGGCCCAGCAGCACATAGCCCGCGTCGGAGTCGCGGTACGCGACGCCGGGCTCCGTCGTGCGGGGCTGGCCGAGGCCGAAGCTCGCGAGATAGCGGGGATCCCACCTGCGCTCGGGGTTGGACAGCCACAGCGGATACAGCTGCGTGCCGTACGAGCCGATGCCCGACGTGCCGTCGCAGAGCTCGGAGAGGCTGACGTCGGCGAGGTCCGGGACACCCGAGACGTAGTCCGCGACGCTGTCGCCGAGCTTGACGATGCCCTCCGCGGCGACCTCGTACAGCACGTCGCAGGTCATCGCCCGGGTGACCTTGCCGGCGCGGAACACCTGGTCGGCCGTCACCTCGCCGCCGCCGTCCGGCCGCTGGGCGCCGACACCGGTGACCCAGCTCCCGCTCCAGGGCGCCCAGACGCCCACGATCGCGCCCGAGGACCCGGTGGTCGTCATGGCGTGGGTGACGGCATCCGTCATCTGCTGCACGGTCTCGTCCGAGAAGGAGGCGGTCGACTGCACCGGGGCGTCGTCGGCCTCGACCTCGCCGCCGAACGAGCAGCCGGCCAGCACGAGGGCTGACATCAGCGCGCCGCCGATGACCGCGATGGCGCGGCGACTTCTGGAGCGGGTCCGCATGCTCACCCCCCGATGATCGTGCATGAATTCAAACACACGACAGCCGGTGTCGTCGCACCCCGATCCGTATGGTATGAGCATGACCCATCGGTTCGACGATGCCGCCCTGGCGGGCGTGCTCGGCCACATGAACGGCGACCACGCCGGCGACAACCTCCTCATCGCCCGCGCGTTCGCCCCGCAGGCCGCGACAGGCCCGGACGCGATCGCATCGTCGCGGATGACGGGCTTCGACGGCGAGAGGGGGATCTGGGAGGCCACCCTCACCGACAGGTCGGTGATCGAGGTCGCCGTGCCGTGGCCGGGAGGACCCATCACAGAGCGCCCCGAGGTGCGGCGCGAGATCGTGGCGCTGTACGACGAGGCCTGCCGCCGGCTCGGGATGGCGCCCCGACCGCACGCGTAGAAACTCTTGTTAGGTTCGCCTTATCTTCAGTTACCATGAAGGTATGAGCGACCCGATCCCGTTCTCCGCCGCACTCCGCGAGCGCTCGAGTCGCGCGCACTCGTCGAGCGAGACGGCCGGCTTCATGTCCGACCTCATGACGGGGGAGGGCACGCGCGACGACTACATCGCGCTGGTCGTCCAGCACTGGTTCATCTACGAGGCCCTCGAGCGGGCCGCGAGCCGCATGCGCCACGATCCGATCGCCTCGGTGTTCATCACCGACAAGCTCACGCGCCTGCCGGCGCTCGAGGCCGACCTCGGGTTCCTCATCGGGCCGGACTGGCGCGAGCGCGTCGAGCCGCTGCCGACGACCCGGCGCTACGTCGAGCGGATCGACCAGGTCGGCGCCACGTGGCCGGGGGGCTTCGTCGCCCACCACTACACGCGGTATCTCGGCGATCTGTCGGGCGGGCAGTTCATCGGCCGGCTGATGTCGCGCCGCTTCGGCTTCGAGACCAACGGCATCGGCTTCTACCTCTTCGACGACATCGCCGACCCCAAGGCGTTCAAGGACGTCTACCGCGAGCATCTCGACGCCGCCCCGTGGGATGCCGCCGAGCAGGAGCGCGTCATCGACGAGGTGCTGCTGGCCTATCGCTTCAACACCGAGCTGTTCGAGGACCTCGCCGCCGCCAAGGCCTCCCAGGTCGCCTGAGCCGGCAGCCGGCCGCCGGCAGGCTCAGGTCACCGGCATGCCGCGCACGGCCGAGGCCATGAACCGCTGCACGTCGGGGTCGACGCGGATGTCGCTCGGGCGCAGCGGCCGCGACAGGTACAGTCCGTCCAGCGAGGTCAGCCTCGACAGGGCGACGTACGTCTGCCCGGGGGCGAACGCGCCCGAGCCGAGATCGATGATCGCCCGGTCGTAGGTCTTGCCCTGCGACTTGTGGATGGTGACCGCCCACGCCAGGCGCAGCGGGAACTGGGTGAACTCGGCGACGATGTCGCGGGTCAGCTGCTTCGACCCCGGATCGTACGAGTAGCGGTACTTCTCCCACACCGAGGGCTCGACGTCGAACTCCTCGCCCTCGACGTCGACGCGAACCGTCTCGCCGGCGATGCGCGTGACGGTGCCGATGGTGCCGTTGACCCAGCGCGGCGGCTCGCCGAAGGACTGCGTGTCGTTGCGCAGGAACATCACCTGGGCCCCGACCTTGAGCTTGAGCTCGAGGTCGGCCGGGTACGCGGCATCCCCCCGTCCGAAGTCGCCGCTGACCTCCGCCATCGCCGTCTGCTCGCGCCCGATGAGCTCGGTCAGATGACGGCGGTTGATGTTGTTGACGATGTCGTTGCGCGTGGCGAGCGTGATGATCGGGTGCTCGCCGTCGCGCGGATCCGGGGGAGTGCGCGCACCGGTGTCGTTGAGGACCTGGGCGATGTCGGCCGTCACCCGGCCATACCGGACGGCGTTGAGCATCGCCTTGAACGCGGGGTCGCTCTGGCGGTGGATGTCGATCAGCTCGCGGACGTTCAGCCCGGCGCCGTACGAGCCGACGTCGAGGATGCCGTCGCTCGCGGCCTCGCCGACCCACACCTTGGCGTCGAAGAACCAGAACGAGCGGTAGTGGTCGCGCACGTAGCGCAGCTCGTCGCCGCGGGGCGGCACGGGCGCCAGCTGGTACGGGTCGCCGAACATGACGATCTGCGTGCCGCCGAAGGGCTCCGCCCGGCGGCCCCGCGCCTTGCGCAGCGACCGGTCGATCGCATCCATGAGGTCGGCGTTGACCATCGAGATCTCGTCGATGACGAGCGTGTCGATCGCGTTGAGCAGCTTGCGCGTCGCGTCGGACTGGTCCTCGTCGTGCGCGCCGATGATGCCGAGCGGCAGCTTGAAGAGCGAGTGGATCGTCTGGCCGTCGACGTTCAGGGCCGCCACGCCGGTCGGCGCGCACACCGCGATCTGCTTGCCGGTGTTCCATGCGAGGTGCTGCAGCAGCGTGGACTTGCCGGTGCCGGCGCGTCCGGTCACGAACACGTGCTCGCGTGTGTCCTCGATGAGACGGAACAGCGCCTCCTGCTCGGCGGAGAGGGGCGGCGTGTTCACCGATTCATGCTAACGAGCCGACACCGCCTTCCGGCGCCCCGGCGCCGGATCGGTGGACGACCCGCGGCCGTCCACAGCGGACTCCGCCTCCCGCCAGACGCCCGTTCCCGCCACCACCTCGTCCATGATCGCCCGGAACCGCGGGCACGTCGTGATGTCGTGCGACCGGCAGTTCAGCGCGTGCTCGGTCATCCGCCGCGACCGCTCCATGTCGGCCATGCGGCGGTCGAGGTCCGCGAGATGCTCCTCGAGGACTCGATGGCGCTCCGGTGCCCGCTCGTCCAGCAGCACGCCGATCTGCTCGAGGCTCATGCCGGCGTTCCGGCTGCGGACGATGACGCCGATCCGCACGAGGTCGTCGTCGCCGAACCGCCGGCGGTCCGCGCCGTCCCGCGCCGGCCGGAGCAGTCCCATGCCCTCCCAGTGCCGCAGGACGTGCGTGGGCAGCGAGAACCGGGCCGCCGCCTCGCCGATGGACAGACTTGACTTCATGTCGACATGAAGTCACAGGATCGATCCCGACGCAACCCGACGAGAGGATCACCCCATGTACGACGTCATCGTGATCGGCGGCGGCCCGGCCGGCCTCCAGGCCGCGCTCACCATCGGCCGCATGCACCGCGACGTGCTGCTGCTCGATTCCGGCGAGTACCGCAATGCGACCGTGGACCACGCGCACAACCTCATCACCAACGACGGCCGCAGCCCCGCCGAGCTGCGCCGCCTGGCGCGTGAGGAGCTGGCGGCCTACCCGACCGTCGAGGTGCGCACGACGACGGTCGCCGCGGCCTCCGGCGCGCTCGGGGACTTCGCCGTGTCGACCGCCGAGGGCACCGAGCACGCCCGCCGCCTGGTGCTGGCGACGGGCATGCGCGACGAGCTGCCGGCGGTGCCCGGCCTCGCGCAGCAGTGGGGGAGGCGGGTCGCGCAGTGCCCCTTCTGCCACGGCCACGAGTTCGCCGGCGAGCGCGTCGCGATCCTCATCGAGGGCGACCACGGGCTCATGATCGAGCGGATGCTGCGCCCCGTCGTGGCGTCGGCGCTCATCGTGCGCCCGGCCGACCTGGCCGAGGTCGCCGAGGTCGGCGGCGGGCTGGAGCTGACGTACGCCGACGGGCGCGTCGAGCGGGTGGCCGCTGTGTTCACCGCCGCGACGGCGAGCCAGCGGGCGCCCTTCGCCGCCCAGCTCGGCTGCGCGCACCTGCCCGGGGGCGGGGTGGAGGTCGACCCGCTCGGCCGCACCACGGTGCCGGGGGTGTACGCCGGCGGCGACATGGCGCACCTCGCGACGGTGCCCGGGCCGATGGTGTCCCTGGCTGCCGCGATCGCCTCGGGTCAGCTCGCCGGCGCCAGCGCCGTGCGCGACGACGTCATGGAGTGACTCGGGCGACAGACGCACAGGGGCCTCCCGGTCAGGGGTTTCTAGACTGTTGCCGTGGACCAAGGGGCGGTGGACACGGCAGCCGGTCGCGCGAGCGCGCCATCGGTCGATTCCGCGGGCCGCACCGCCCCCGCGGGCACGGCCCCGACGGCGACGCTCATCCGGCCGCCTCACAAGCGCCGCCGCTCGAACCTCGCTCTGGACCTCAGCCTTCTCGGCCTCGTCGGCCTGCTCCTCGTCGCAGCGCTGTTCGCGGCCTGGGGCGCGGTGGAGCGGCACTTCTACAGCCCCGTGGCGTTCGTGGAGGGCTACGTGCGCATGCTCGAGCAGGGACGCGCCGCCGACGCCCTCGCGGTCCCGGGTGTCCGGGTGAGCTCGGCCGAGCTCGAGGCGGCGGGGCTTCCGCCCACCGCCTCCGACGCTCTGCTGCGCAGCGACGCCCTCGCCCCCATCGACGATGTGCGCGTGGTGTCCGAGGAGCAGGACGGCGACGTCACGCACGTGACGGTCTCGTACCAGGCGCGGGGCTACGAAGGACGCACCACGTTCTCGGTCGAGCGGGACGGGTCGATCGGACTGGCGCCGACGTGGCGATTCGCCGAGAGCCCGCTCGCGGTGATGAACCTGGCGGTGACCGGCTCCATGGCCTTCGACGTCAACGGCTTCGAGATCGACAAGCGCCAGGTCTCGCCGGAGGGGGCGGATGCCGACCCCGCGGCGCCCGTCTCGCTGCTGGTCTTCTCACCCGGCCTGTACTCCGTGTCCGTCGACACGGCGATCTCGAGCACCCCGGGCGTCGCGGTGCTGTCCGACAGCCCGTTCCAGGCCATCCCGGTGAACGTGCAGGCGCAGCCCACCGAGGAGTTCGTGCGAGTGGTCCAGGAGAAGGTCGAGGAGTTCCTCACCGCCTGCGCGACGCAGGAGGTGCTGCAGCCCACCGCATGCCCGTTCGGCTACTTCGTGCAGGACAGGATCGCGTCGCTCCCGGAGTGGTCGATCGTGCAGCAGCCCACCGTCGAAGTCGAGCCGAACGGCGCCGGCTGGTCGATCCTGCCCGCCGAGGCGGTGGCGCACATCCACGTCGACATCCGCTCGCTCTTCGACGGCAAGGTCCGCCAGATGAGCGAGGACGTCCCCTTCATCGTCAAGGGCGAGATCACCGTGCGGCCCGACGGCAACGTGGCGATCGTCGTGACGGGTCCCGACACCACCTGATCGCGCTCCCGTCGGCCAAGATGGTGCCGAGGAGCCGACGATGACCGCAGTCGACAGGATCGCCCGCTGGGTCCCGGGCGTGGCGACCGCCCGCGCGTACGAGCGGCGGTGGCTGTGGCCGGACATCCGGTCCGGCCTGGTCCTGACGGCTCTCCTCATCCCGGCCGGGATGGGCTACGCGCTCGTCGCCGGGCTGCCCCCCGAGACCGGGCTGTACGCCACCATCGTGCCGCTGCTGGCGTATGCCCTCTTCGGCCCGTCGCGTGTGCTGGTGCTCGGCCCGGACTCGGCGCTCGCACCGATCATCGCCGCGGCGATCCTGCCTCTCGCGCTCGGCGACGAGCCGCGGGCGGTCGCCCTTGCCGGGCTGCTGGCGATCATGGTCGGCGTGCTCCTGCTGCTGGGCGGCATCCTCCGCCTGGGCGTGGTGACCGACCTGCTGTCCAAACCCATCCGCGTCGGCTACCTCAACGCGATCGCCGTCATCGTGATCGTCTCCCAGCTGCCGACGCTGCTGGGGTTCTCGATCGACGCCGACTCGCTCTGGCAGCGTGTCGTCGCCATCGGGCAGGGCGTCGCCGGCGGGATGGTGGACCCGCTCGCCGTCGCCTTCGGCGTGGGCTCCCTCGCGGTGATCCTCATCCTCAAGCCGCTGCGCCGGGTCCGCATACCGGGCGTCCTCGTCGTCGTCGTGGTCGCGACGGCGCTCACGGCGATCTTCGGGCTGTCCGATCGGCTCGCCGTCGTCGGCGCGCTCCCGCAGGGACTCCCGGCTCCCGCCCTCGGCGGCCTGCAGTGGAGCGACGTCCTGGCGCTCGTGCTCCCGGCGGCGGGCATCGCCCTCGTCGCCTTCACCGACACGGCGGTCCTCTCGCGGACGTTCGCCGCACGCCGCGGCGAAGACGTCGACGGCAGCCAGGAGATGGCCGGGGTCGGGATCGCGAACATCGCCGGAGGCCTCTTCGGCGGCTTCCCCGTCTCCGGATCGTCGTCGCGCACGCCGGTCGCAGAGCAGTCCGGTGCCCGCACGCAGCTCACCGGCGTCGTGGGCGCGGTGCTCCTGATCGTCTTCATCCTCGTGCTGCCGGGCCTCACCGACGATCTCCCGTCGGCGACGCTGGCCGCCGTCGTCACGAGCGCGGCCATCGGCCTCATCGACCTGCGGGGGTTCACCCGGCTCGTCCGCATCCACGCCGTCGACGCGGTCCTGTCCGCCGCCGCGTTCCTCGGCGTGCTCGTCTTCGGCGTGCTCGAGGGCATCGTCATCGCGATCGGACTGTCGTTCGTCGCCTTCGTCAACCGGTCATGGCGTCCGTACAAGGCCGAGCTCGGCCTGGTGGAAGGGCTGCGCGGCTACCACGACCTCTCGCGCAACCCCGATGCGAAGCGCATCCCCGGCGTGGTCATCGTCCGCTTCGACGCGCCCCTCTTCTTCGCGAACGGCGGCGTCTTCGACGACTGGGTGCGCGCGCGCGTCCGTGCCGCCGGCGACGACGTGCACACCGTGATCCTCGCCGCCGAGCCGATCACCGACATCGACACCTCCGCCGCCGACGAGCTCGTCGAGCTCGACCAGTACCTGCAGGTGCGCGGCATCCGCCTCGTGATCGCGGAGATGAAATCACCCGTCGTCGACACCCTCGCCCGGTTCGGCCTGACCGGCCGGTTCACCCCCGACCGCTTCGCACCCACCGTCGGCGCCGCGGTCGACGCGCTGACGGGCACCCTGCGCACCGACATCGCCGGCACCAACCCGGACGAGGCGCCCCGTCCCTCGCCCGGCACAGATCCCGGCGCGGGCGACCTCGGACGCCCGCCTGCGCCCTGACCAGCGGCGTGCGACCGTCTCAGCGGCCGGAGCCGGCCTTCGCGTCCTTCTCGGCGAGCTCCGCCAGCCGGGCGTTGTACGCCTCCAGCTCGGCGTCGCCGGTGCGGTCGGCGTGCCGGTCGCGTCGCTTCGTCTCGCGCGCATCGCTCCGGCTCCACTGGATCGCCACCGTGATCGCGAGGATGAGCGTCGGGATCTCGCCGATCGACCACGCCACACCGCCGCCGGTGTACTGGTCCTCCAGCGGAGTCGCGCCCCACGTGCGCCCCATGGATCCGAACCACTCGGCCACCATGAGGCCCTCCTGCATCATGATCGCGATGCCGAAGAAGGCGTGCATCGCCATGACGCCGATGAGCAGCAGGAGACGCCCGGGATAGGGGAGCCGGTAGGGCACCGGGTCGATGCCGATGAGCGAGAGCACGAAGAGGTAGCCGGTGATGAGGAAGTGGGCGACCATCCACTCGTGCCCGAGGTGGTCGTAGAGCGACCAGCGGAACAGATCGGTGTAGTAGAACACCCACAGCGAGCCGACGAAGAGCCCGGCCGCGACGAACGGGTGGGTCAGCACGCGGGCGACCGGGGAGTGCACGGCCCAGAGGATCCACTCCCGGCCGCCGCGGGTGCCGTCGTCGCGCTTGCGGATCGCCCGCGCAGCGAGGGTGACCGGAGCCCCCGCGACCAGCAGCAGCGGGATCGCCATGGTCAGCAGCATGTGGCCGATCATGTGCATGCTGAACAGGTAGTCCTGGTAGACGTTGATCACACCGCCGGTCACCCACACGAGCAGCGCCATGCCCGCGACCCACAGGACGGTGCGGTACACCGGCCACGCGTCGCCGCGACGGCGCAGGCGCCACACGCCGGCGAGGTAGAAGAAGACCGCGAAGGCCGCCACGACGGCCCACAGCAGGTCGACGTTCCATGCGGTGACCCAGCGCTCGATCGTGAGCTCCGGCGGCAGCGGCGCGCCGGTGAGCCGCTCGGCCGGGGTCGGCGTCGTGGGAATCAGGGGCTCGACCGGCGGGGGCGTGCGGGCGAGGGCGGCCGCCGCACCGCTGGCCACGCCCATCAGGGCGAGCTCGAAGACGACGAGGCTCCAGAACGCGCGGGAGGCGGCCGCGGTCGTCAATCTGCCGATGAGTCGCGCGCGATACCAGGCGCCGAACAGCCCGAGCCCGATGAGCGCCACGATCTTCACCGCGAGGATGAGGCCGTAGGGCGACAGCAGGGCCGACCAGTCCTGCAGCCCGATCGCCGCCCGCACGGTGCCCGAGAACGCCACGACCGCGAACGCGGCGAGCGCGATGCTCGAGTAGCGGGCGACCGTGTCGGCGGTGGCGTCGCGGGACTGCAGGGGACGCACCACCACGATGAGCAGCAGGCCGCCGAGCCACACCGCGGCCGCGATGATGTGGAGGATCAGCGCGGTCATGGCCTCGTGGTGGAACGCCTCTTCGCCCGAGTGGCCCTGCGTGCCCATGGGAACGAGGGATGCCGCGGCCAGCAGCGCGACGAAGAGCGTCGCCGTCCACGAGCGCACCGCGAAGGTGAGGACCGTGAGCGCGGCGCCGGCGATCGTCGTGATCAGCCAGGTGCGACCCACCTCGGTCTCGACGATGAAGCGGCCCAGCAGCGCGCCGAACTCCGGCCCCATGCTGATCACGGGGTTGAACGCGTCGACGAACGTGAGGAAGCCGGTGGCGCCCGCGGCCATCGTGAACACCGCCGCCGAGATCGACGCGGTGTCCAGGGCGATGTCGAACTCGCGTTCGCCGGCTCGCAGCGTGAACAGGGCGGTCACGAGGACGCCGACCATGCCCGCCGCGGCAAGGTTGACCACGAGCTTCGCGGTGGGAAGGCTCCAGCGCACCACGGGGCCGGGATCCGCGATCGCGAGCGGCGCGGCGCCGCCGCCGTACGCGAGCGCCCACACCATGGTCGCGAGCGCGGCCACGACGAGGATCGCGGGCCCGGCGGCCCGCAGGGCGCGGGAGTTCACCGCTCCAGCCTACGTTGCGCCGGGTGGGCGGCCGGCCGGGTCGGGAGGCGTGCGCCGGCCCGTCGCGGCGCCTGCCGGGCGGACGAAAACAGAAGAGGGGATGCCGCGGGTCGCGGCATCCCCTCTTCTCGAGGTCTGCGTCGGATTACTTGACGGCGGCCTTCAGCTTCGAGCCGGCGGTGACCTTGACGCGCTTGCCAGCGGGGATCTTGATCTCCTCGCCGGTCTGCGGGTTGCGGCCGGTGCGGGCCGAGGTGGCGACCTGCTCGAAGGCGAGCCAGCCGGGGATCGAGACCTTGCTGCCGTTGGCGACCGCGTCGGAGACGGTGGAGAAGAGGGAGTCGAGCACGCCCGAGACGGCGGACTGGCTCTGGCCGGTCGCGCTCGCGATGCTCGCGACGAGCTCGGTCTTGGTGATGGTCTTGTCGGCCATTGGTTGTGTCCTCCAAAGACGACGAGTGCCGTCTTGTCATTGCTCGGACCGGATGGCGTAGCCCCCCGGCTGGTCCTGTCGACCGGGACCGAATGTACCCGACGACGCCGACAGAACCGCGTATTTCCGCGGTTTTCGGAGGTATCTGGCGGTGTGTCGCGTGATTTCTGGGGCTCCTGTGGCCTCTGGGGCCGGATTTCGCCCACCGCGATCACTTCCCGTGGGCCGCGGCCGGGCCCCTGTCGGGGCCGTCCGCGGCCTCAGGCGTGCAGCCGGCGAAGCGCCGTCACCACGTCGTCGTGCCAGCGCCGGGCGGCTGGCAGCACGCCGGTGAAGATCGGGGTGTCGTGCGTGACGCCCTGGTACCGCACGACGCTCGCGTCGACCCCCGCGGCGCGCAGAGCGGCGCCGTAGGCGTCGCCGTCGCCGCGCAGCGGGTCGTACTCGGCGGTGAGGATGACCGCCGGCGGAAGGCCCTCGTGCGATGCCGCGCGCAACGGGGACGCGTAGGCGTCTCGCGCGTCCTGGGCGCGGGGAAGATAGGTGCGCGCGACCGAGCGGAGCTCGCGCAACGCCAGGAAGCTCGGGATGCGCAGCGCTCGAGTGGCGCGCAGATCCAGGTGTGCACCGGTGAGGTCGACGACGGGCACCTCGAGCACCTGCAGTCGGAGCGGATGCCGCGCGCGATCGCGGTTGACGAGGGTGAGCGCCGCGGCGATGTTTCCTCCCGCCGAGACCCCCAGCAGGCCGATCCGATCGGCGTCCACGCCCACCTCGCCGGCGGCTCCGAAGAGCCAGTCCAGTGCAGCGTAGGCCTGCTCGACCTGCACCGGCCAGCGATGCTCCGGCGCGAGCGCATAGTTCACGGCGGCGATGGCGACGTGGGCGTCGATGCACCGGCGGCGGTAGGCGGCATCCGTCGTCGGATAGTCGATCCCCCCGATCCGGAACGCGCCGCCGAAGAACGCCAGCACCGCAGGCACCGGCGCGTCGCCCACGACCGGCGGGTGATAGATCCGCACGCGCACGGAAGGATGCCCCGGCACGGCCACCTCGTGCTCGGTGGTGCGCACCTCGGGGCCCGGCGTCCCGACCGTGCGCAGCTCGGTGCGGTCCCATGCGATCGCCGCACGGCGGTGCCGGGCACGGGCACGGGCGCGGGATCGGGACCGATGCTCGGCATGGGGCGTCGCCGCCCCTGCCTTCAGCGCCGTGGGGTCCGCGTGGGACGTGGCGTCCGGCGCGGGCTTGTCGGAAGCCTTCGCCTCGGCAGGAGCCGCCGTCCCGCCGCGGTCGAACGGCCAGAGCGCTGCGAGTCTCGATCGCACCGAGCCGAGAGCCTGATCGAACATGTACCTGCGGTGCACCCGCAGGCGCTCCTCGAAGAACGGGTCGAGCGGCATGATCCTATCTTGCGTCGAGAGCGCCTGCCGTCGGTGCTCCCGGGCGAATACTGTGGCGTCATGACCGTCGTGAGCACCATCGCCGGCGTGCTGCTCATCGTCGTCGCGCTCAACGACGTGTTCCACACCCTGCTGCGTCCGGCCTCCACCGGGCGCCTGACCACCTACATGTTCCGGGCGGCCTGGTCGGTGTCGCACCGCCGGCCCGCCCTGCTGACGGTCGGCGGGCCGCTGACGATCCTCGTGACGATCGGGGTGTGGATCGTGCTCGTCACCGTCGGGTGGGCCCTGATCTACCTGCCGCACTTCCCCGACGGCTTCTCGTACAGCGATCTCGATCCGAACGACTATCACCCGTTCGTCGAGGCGCTGACCTACTCGCTCGTCGCCCTCACCACTCTGGGCCTGGGCGACGTGGTTCCCGCCGAGCCGCTGATCCGGCTCCTGTCGCCGCTGGAGGCCCTGACGGGGTTCGCGCTGCTGTCGGCGTCCGTCTCGTGGTTCATGCAGCTCTACCCCGCTCTCGCCCGCCGGCGGGCGCTGGCGGTGGAGCTGACGAGCCTCCATCGCTCGGGGATCACCGCGCTGCCGCCGGAGCCGCCTCCCGGCAGGGCGGCATCCGTCATCGCCTCCGTCGGGCGGGCGATCGCCGAGCTGACCGCCGATCTCGTGCAGAACACCGAGATCTTCTACTTCGCCGAGCGCGACGAGCGGCTGTCGGCCGCCCGCGCCATCGGCTACGCCATGGAGCTGCGCGATCAGGCCCTGCAGTCCGGCAACGGCGAGGTTCGCATCGAGGGGGCGTTCCTGGAACAGGGGCTGGATGAGCTGGCCCGCGTACTCACGGATCAGTACGCGCACGTGACGGGCGAGTCCACCGACGCGGTGCTGCGGGCCGTCGCCGGCAGCCACGGGCATCAGCTGTCGTGATGCCCGTGGATATGCGGAAGGCCCGGAGTTCCGAGGAACTCCGGGCCTTCCGGTGAAGCGGGTGCTTACCAGCTCGACTTGGTCACGCCGGGCAGCTCGCCACGGTGCGCCATGTCACGGAAGCGGACACGCGAGATGCCGAACTTCGTGAGGACACCGCGGGGGCGGCCGTCGATGACGTCGCGCGAACGAACGCGGACGGGCGATGCGTTGCGGGGCAGCTTCTGCAGGCCCACGCGAGCGGCTTCGCGCTCCTCGTCGGTCGACGTCGGCGACACGAGCGCCTTCTTCAGCTCGGCGCGCTTGGCGGCGTAGCGGTCGACGACCACCTTGCGCTGCTCGTTGCGCGCGATCTTGCTCTTCTTAGCCATGGATCAGCGCTCCTCTCGGAAATCGACGTGCTTGCGGATGACCGGGTCGTACTTCTTCAGCACGATGCGGTCGGGGTTGTTGCGGCGGTTCTTGCGCGTCACGTAGGTGTACCCCGTGCCGGCGGTCGAACGCAGCTTGATGATCGGACGGACGTCCTGTGCCTTCTTGGCCATCAGAGCTTCACACCCTTCGCCTGGAGGTCACGCACGACCGCCTCGATGCCACGGGCGTCGATCACCTTGATGCCCTTGGCCGAGACGTTGAGCTTGATGTTGCGACCCAGCGACGGAACGAAGTAGGTCTTCTTCTGCACGTTCGGGTCGAAGCGGCGCTTCGTCCGGCGGTGCGAGTGCGAGATGTTGTGACCGAAGCCGGGAACTGCTCCAGTCACCTGGCACACTGCTGCCATAGTGATGTCTCCTTAGTACCGTGGAGCCGGACGGCCCCACCCAAGATCCCTTGTCTGCACCCCGCGCCCGACCCGGCCGGTGAAGGCCTCGTTCGGGAGTGGGATACGTACTGCGTGCTGGAGTGCGCGCAGACAAAGAGTCAGTCTAGCACGGACGGCGTGTCGCCCTTGTCGGCGGCCTCCCGCGCGCCGCGCCCCCAGCGGAAGGGCGACACGGTGGGGTCGCCCGGCACCCAGTACCGCCACGGGAACGCCGCCGTCCCCGCGACGCCCGCGACTCCCACGCGCGGGCCCGACGCGATGTCGGCGAGCGGGTCGACGAGCAGCTGCAGGCGCGCGCGGGCCCCGTGATGGGGCACCCCGGTGATCGCGTCGATGCCGTCGTGCAGCGGATGCCGCAGCCCCACGGCGTCTCCGAATCGGCCGGGCCCGCGGGCCAGGTCGCGCGTCGTGCGCGCGGCGGGGCGGCGGCGGGACGCGGCATCCACCCCCTCGATCACCTGCCCGGCGCGCAGCAGCACACCGCCGGCGACGCCTTCGGGCCCGCAGACCACGTTCACGCAGGAGTGGATGCCGTGGCTCAGGTAGACGTACAGGTGCCCCGGTTCGCCCCACATCGTGGCGTTGCGCGCTGTGGGCCCCATGCGCGCGTGCGATCCGGGATCGGGGACGGGACCCGTGCCACGGCCGTGGTACGCCTCGACCTCGGTGATCCGCACGGCCACCGTCTCACCGTCGACCACGGTCTCGAGGCGTGCGCCGAGGAGTCTCGGCGCCACCTCGGCGGGAAGGGCTTCGAGGTCCGAACGGGTCGCCGCCCGCCACCCGTGCCGCACCATGCGTGCGAGTCTACGTCCGCCCCTGCGGCCCCCGGGTCGCGCACGGGTCGCCGTGCAACGGATACTGTTCGCGCATGGGGAAGTGGTTCGTGCTCATCCTGCTGAGCGTGGCGCAGTTCATCATGGTGCTCGACAGCACGGTGATGAACGTGTCGATCTCGACGGTGGCATCCGATCTCGGCACCGACATCTCGGGCATGCAGGCGGCCATCACGTTCTATGCGCTGACGATGGCGGCCTTCATGCTCACCGGCGGCAAGCTGGGCGACCGGTGGGGCCGCAGTCTCGCCTTCCGCATCGGCTCGGTCGTGTACGGCATCGGCTCACTGACGACGGCCTTGAGTCCGAACCTCACGGTGCTGATGCTGGGTTGGTCGCTCGTCGAGGGCCTGGGCGCCGTCCTGGTGATCCCCGCGATCGCGGCGCTGGCGGCGATCAACTACGAGGGGCGGGCGCGGGTGGTCGCGTTCGCCGTGCTCGGCGCGGTGACCGGCGGCGCCGCGGCGGCCGGCCCCCTCATCGGCGGGCTCGTCACGACGTACTCGTCGTGGCGCTACGTCTTCGTCGCCGAGGCCATCGTCATGACCCTCGTGCTCCTCGTGTCGGGCCGCATCAAGGACGTCCCGGGCGACCGCGGCCTCAAGATCGACCTGCTCAGCGTGGTGCTGTCGGCGCTCGGCCTCGGGCTGCTGGTCTACGGCATCCTGCAGTCCAAGACATGGGGCTGGGTCGCGCCGCTGAACCCGCCCGTGATCAACGGCGAGCCCTTCGCACCCTTCGCCGTCTCACCCGTGGCGTACCTGATCCTGCTGTCGATCCTCGTGCTCTGGGGGTTCGTCCGGCGCCAGCAGCATCTCGAGCGGACCGGCGGCGTGCCGCTGCTGAAGGTCAGCCTGCTGCGGATCCCCGCGCTGCGCAGCGGCCTGACGATGTTCATGGCGCAGTACTTCGCCATCGCCGCGCTGTTCTTCGTCATCCCGGTGTACCTGCAGACGATCCTGGGCTTCGACGCTCTGCAGACCGGCCTGAAGATCCTCCCGCTCTCGGCCGGCCTCATCGTGTTCTCGATGGTGGGGTCGCGCCTGTCGACGGTCCGCTCGGCGAAGAACATCGGCCGCATCGGCCAGCTCACGCTGGGCCTGGGCGTGCTCGTCGTCTTCCTCGCCGTGCAGCCCGAGCTCGCCGACTGGACGTTCGCCGCCGGCATGTTCATCGTCGGCGCGGGCTTCGGCTTGCTCGCCTCCCAGCTCGGGAACGTCAACATGTCGGCCGTGGAGCAGTCCGACACGTCGGAGGTCGGCGGCCTGCAGGGCACGTTCCAGAATCTCGGCTCCTCGTTCGGCACCGCCGTCGTCGGATCGGTGTTCATCCTCCTCCTCACGTCGGGCTTCACGGCGGCGGTGCAGCAGAGTGACACGCTGCCCGACGACATCCGCGAGCAGGTCGTCACCACGGCGTCGAAGGGGGCGCCGATCATCTCGCAGCAGCAGGCCGAGGATCTGTTGACGGATGCCGGCGCCGACCCCGACTCCGCCGCCGAGGTCGCCCAGCTCTACGCCGACACGCAGGTGGAGTCGCTGCGGCAGTCGCTGTTCTTCGTCTTCGCCCTGACCGTGCTGGGTCTCATGCTGGCGTCCGGGCTGCCGTCGAAGCTCCCGGAGCCGGCCGCGGCCGCCGGGGAGGCATCCGCTCCACCGCCCCGCGCCGCGTCGTAGCGCGAGCCCCCGGCGCCCGCCGTCCCCCGCGAGCCTTCGCAACCGCCCGCCGAGTAACCGCGACGTCGTCGAACGACCACGCTGTCGGCGACGGTAGCGTGGTCGCTCGCCGAGATCGTGGTTCGTGGGCAGGGGTGCATACGCGCGGATGCCACGCGGGAGCGTCAGAGCGGGGGCACCTGGCACCACGAGATCGACGCCCCGTTGAGCGCGACGACCTCCTCGCCGTCGTCCACCTTCAGGATGCGGGTCTGCGGACGCTCGGGCAGCGGCAGCTGATAGGTGTCGTACGGGTTGGTGACGGCATCCGGCGCCAGCATGAGCGCGACGTACCGGGCGCTCGGAGAGATGCAGACCTGGATGACGGCATCCGTCTCCGCCAGCTCGGTGAGCATGCGCGTGGCGCCGTCCGCGCCGACCAGCGCGACCGAGGTGCGGCCCGTCGGCACGTCGTCCTCGAGCACTGCGGCGGTCCGGATGGTCGAGCCGTCGGGCAGCGGCGTCACCGACGTGGTACCGCCCAGATCGGCCTCGGGCGCGACGAGGGGCTCCTCGCTCGCGTCGGTGAGGTCGATGACCACGGACTGCTCGAGGCGGTCGACGACGGCCTCGCTGGATCCGCGCGCGATGCCGTCGATCCCGACGGCCGCGCCGAGGGCAGTCGCTGCGCCGGCATCGGCGCCCGACCCGGTCAGCAGCAGCGACCCGTCGAACGACATCAGCAGGATGCTGTCGGTGTCGGGCACGAACCGCCACTCGGCGACCCGCGGGTCGGAGCCTGAGACCTCGATCTCGCGCGGCTCGGCGTCGACGTCGCCGAGCGAGGCCGTGAACAGCCGGCTCTCGCGGCCCGAATCGGCGTCGAGCTCGGCGTCCGAGAAGGTGTACCCGATCCGCTCGCCACGGTCGGCGCTCTGGAGGTTCGAGATGAACCCGTCGCCGGGCAGCGGCAGCTCCTGCTCGTTCTCGCCGTCCAGGTCGGTCACGATGAGCCCCGGCTGGTCGTCGTCGGTGCGCACCGACACCACGAGGTGCTCGCCGGTCGCGCGGAAGTCCTCGATGTGCGGGTGGCGGAAGACGGGCACCGCGTTCTGCCCGGTGAGGTCGGTGCGGTAGATGAGGTCGCCGTCCGTCCCGCCCGCCTGGTCGGCACCGCCGCGCTGCAGCAGGAACATCTCGGTGGGCGGCGTGCGGAACGTCTCGGTGATGGTGGCGGTCGGGCCGCCGCCGAGCGAGGCCACGTCGTCGATGGCGACGGTGTACTCGGTGTCGTCCCACAGCGGCAGGGTGAACCGCACGCCGACGCTGCGACCGGACGTGTCGACCTCGAAGGGCGTCTCGGGGGTGATCGTCACCTGCGAGGGGTCGACCTCGGCGAGCGACTGCGTCGTCGTGACGATGAGCCGGGATCCGGATGCCGCGGCCGCCGCCTCCGGATCCACCGACACCTGCGTCACGCGGGGACCCTGGGCGACGCTGGCGGCAGCGCCGGCGAGCCCGACGACCGCCAGCGCCGCGACGACGACGGCGAACATCCCGGCGAACGCGCGGCTGCGGCGGTGCCGGGACTGCGAGCGCCGGGTGTGGGGCCCGGGCTCAGTACTCATACGGATCCTCGGGCTCGGGGATCTCCTCGACGGCGGCGGCGTCGACCACGAGCCGGCCGTCGGACGAGGAGCGCACCGTGCCGGTGATCGTGACCCACTGCCCGGTGTCGGGCGAGGATTCGCCGACGACCACCGGGAGGCTGGCCGGCTGGGCGTCGATGACGCAGTGCGTGATGATCAGGCGGGTGAGGTCGAAGGCCCCGTCCTCACCCGGCGTCACGAAGCCGGTGAGCTCGACGGGCTCACCGTCGAACGTCTCGGGGTTGGTCGCGGTGGCGAACACCGTCGCCCACTCGCCGACGCCGAACGACGCCGTGTCGCCGGTCGACGCCAGCTGCACCGTGTCCGCCCCGCCGAACAGCGGAGTGGCGCCGACGTCGCGCGACATCGCGAGCTCGGCGCTCAACGAGGCCGGGGGCAGCACGAGGGTCAGCACGACGACGCCGGACGCCGCGATACCGCCCACCGCGGTCGCCGCCACCGCCAGCGGATGGCTGCGGTGGACGTGGTCGTCGTGCCCGTGCGCGCCGTGGCGGTCGCCGCGAGTCGTTTCCGGATCGGGCTGGTCGTCCCGATGGCGGAGGATGAGCGTCGAGATCTCCGACTCCGTCGCGGCCGCTCGCTCGCCGGCGGGCGCAGGGCCGGCGTCCGCGGGCGCGTGGTCGTGCCCGTGGTCGGCCTCCGCGCCGAGCGGCAGCGTGAACGACGCGATCGTGCCGACGAGCACGACCACCGCCATCGACACCGCGAACCACGTCGAGTCGGGGTTGATGTACAGCCCGAGGCGTCCGGTGAGCGCCAGCGAGATCGTGACCACGGCCAGCACCGCGGCCAGGCCCACGCCGAGCCACCGCGTGGCGACCCACTCCGTCTTACGCAAGGAGGTTCACCGCCGTCCCGATCGCGAAGGCGGACAGCACCACCACGACGACGATCCCGCCGAGCGTGCGCCACGTGAAGGTCGTGCGCAGCAGCGCGAGCATCTTCACGTCGACGAGTGGCCCGACCAGCAGGAACGCGACGATCGACCCGGGCGTGAAGGTCGAGGCGAACGACAGCGCGAAGAACGCGTCGACGTTGGAGCAGATCGACACCACCATGGCCAGGGCCATCATCGCCACGATCGACAGCGCGGGGTTGGCCCCGATCGCGAGCAGCGCCTCGCGCGGGATGAGCACCTGCACGGCTCCGGCGAGCGCGGACCCGATGACGAGCGCCGGCATGACCGCCCGCAGCTCGATGACGAACTGCGCCAGGGTGCGCCGCCACTTGCCGCCCGGCTCGTGGAGCACGAGCTCGCACGTGTCGCGGAAGCGGTCGGTGAGCAGAGCATCGGGAGACGGATGCCGCGAGTACAGCCAGCCGATGAGGTTCGCGATCGCGTACCCGCCCAGCAGGCGCGCGACGAGGATGCCGTCGCTGAAGCCGAACGCCTGATGCGTCGTGATGATCACGATGGGGTTCACGATCGGCGCCGCGATGAGGAACGTGAGGGTCTCCGAGACGGAGAACCCGCGCATCAGCAGGCCGCGGGCGAACGGCACGTTGCCGCATTCGCACACCGGCACGATCATGCCGAGCAGCGACAGCACGGCCCGGCGGGCCCACCCGCGTCGCGGCATCCATCGCTCGATCACACCCGGCGGCACCCACACCTGCACGACGATCGACAGCACCACGCCGAGCGCCACGAACGGCAGCGACTCGATGAGCACGCTGATGGCGAGCGTCAGCCCGTCCTGCGCCCGTGTGGGGAGGGGTGCGGGGAACAGCGCCGGGGCGAGCCAGTCGATGAGGAACAGCCCGGCCACCACGGCGACGCCCACGCCGATCCACAGCAGGGCGCGCGCCTGCGGCGTCGGCTCGAGACGGGCGGTGGCCGGAGCGCGCCGCGGGACCGGCGTGCCGGGGGACCGCTGCGCCTGCCGGGACTGAGGCTCAGTCCGCGTCACGCTCTGCGTCCCGGGTCGCGGCGCACGACCCGCAGAGCCCGAAGATGTCGACGACGTGCTCGGCGTCGCGGAATCCGTGGCGCTCGGCGGTGCGCTTGGCCCACTGCTCGACGTCCGTCGCCTCGATCTCGACGGTCAGCCCGCAGGAGCGGCAGATCAGATGATGGTGGTGGCCCGTGCTCGTGCAGGCGCGGTAGAGCGATTCGCCCTCGGGGCTCTGCAGCGAATCGGCCTCGCCCTGGGCGGCGAGGCCGGCCAGCGCGCGGTACACGGTCGCGAGACCGATGCCGGTGTTCTCGCCGCGGAGGGTCGCGTGCAGCGACTGCGCGCTGACGAAGCCTCTGGCGTCGGAGAGGGCTTCGCGCACGCGTTCGCGCTGCCACGTGTTGCGCTGGGCCATGGGGGCGAGTCTACCGGCGGGTCCTGAGCGGGAGCCGGACGCGGGTCACCGGGACCCGGCGCCCACGGCCGCCCGCGTGACGCGGTCGCGGCGGGCGCCGACCACGCGGCACACCACGTAGATGGCGAACGAGATCGTCGTGATGTAGGGGCTGACCGGAAGCGTGCCCATGATCGCGAGGAGGATCCCGCCCACCGCCGACACGAACCCGAACAGCGCCGACAGCAGCGGGACCGACAGCGGTCCGGACGCGACGCGCATGGCCGCGGCCGCCGGGGTCACCAGCAGCGCCATCACCAGCAGCGCGCCGATGATGTGCACGGCGACGGCGACGATGAGGCCGAGCAGCAGCATGAAGGCCAGCGACACGGCCGTCGTGGGCACGCCCCGCGCGGCGGCGGACTGCGGGTCGAGCGAGTCGAACCGCAGGGGGCGCCAGATGAGCAGCAGGCCGAGCAGCACGACGGCGCCGATGCCGATCAGCCAGCCGAGCTGGCCGGTCTGCACCGACACGATCTGACCGGTGAGCAGGCTGAAGCGGTTGGCGCTGCGGCCGTCGTAGAGCGACAGGAACAGGATGCCGAGGCCCAGCCCGAACGGCATCAGCACGCCGATGATCGAGTTGCGGTCGCGGGCCTTCGCCCCCAGCACGCCGATGAGGGCGGCGGCGACGAGCGACCCGACGATCGACCCCGTCACGACGTCCCACCCGATGAGGAGGGCGGCGGCGGCGCCCGCGAACGACAGCTCGCTGATGCCGTGCACCGCGAACGCCATGTCGCGCTGCATGACGAAGACGCCGATGAGCCCGCCGACGAGCCCGAGCACGGCGCCCGCCCACACCGAGTTCGCCACCAGCGCGAGGATCTCGCCGTAGAACGGCAGACCCCCGAACATCGCGTCGGCGATGTCGTCCCAGTTCATGCGTGCGCCTCGTGGTGGTGGTGGGATGCCTCGGCGTCCGGTGCGCCCACGACGACGAGTCGGTCGCCCGCGCGCAGCACGAACACGTGCGCGCCGTAGAGCGCGGTCAGCACGTCCGAGCGCAGCACCTCCTGCGGCGTCCCGAGGGTGAATCGGCCGTTGGCGATGTACAGGATGCGGTCGACCTTGCCCAGCAGCGGGTTGATGTCGTGCGTCACCAGCAGGACCGCGGCATCCTTCTCCCGGCGATGCCGGTCGATGAGACCGATCACCGCCTGCTGGTTCGCGAGGTCGAGGCTCGTGAGGGGCTCGTCGCACAGCAGCAGGCGCGGGTCGTCGGCGAGCGCCTGCCCGGCGCGCAGTCGCTGCTGCTCGCCGCCGGAGAGCAGCCCGACGGGCCGGTCGGCGAACCCGCGGGCGCCGACCGCGTCGATCAGGGCGTCGACGCGGGCGCGGTCGCCGCGGCGCGGAAGGGGCAGGCCGAACCGGTGGCCGTCGACGCCGAGCGTGACGAGGTCGCGGCCGAGCAGCGACGTGTCGGGCGGCAGCGGGCGCGCCTGGGGGATGTAGCCGATGCGACGGTTACCCCGGCGGGTCACCGGCTCGCCCTCGACCGCGATCTCGCCCGACGAGAGGGATTCGAGGCCGAGGATGGCCCGCAGCAGCGTCGTCTTGCCCGAGCCGCTGGGGCCGAGCACCGCGACCAGCTCGCCGGCGTGGACGTCGAGGTCGAGCCCCGACCACAGCTCGCGGTCGCCGCGCTGCAGGGCGGCGTCGCGGATGCTGAGGACGACCGGACGCCCGACCGCCGGCGAGGCGGGGGTCACTCGTCCAGCGCCGCGCTGAGCGCCTCGCTGTTCGCCTGCATCCACGAGATGTAAGTCTCCCCCTCCGGGAGCGTTTCCGAAAACGCGATCACCGGGATCCCGAGCGTCTCGGCCTCGTCGACCATCTGCTGCGTCTCGGCGCCGCCCGTCTGCGTATTGGTGATGACGACGCGCACGCCGCCGTCGCGCAGCAGCCCGAGGGACTCCAGCAGCGTCGCAGGGGCGACATCCTGCCCCTCCTCGACGGCCTCGCTGAAGGCGTCCGGCGTGGCGTTCTCCAGGCCGGCCGCCTGCACGAGGTACACGGGCACCGGCTCGGTGACGAACACCCGCTCTCCGGCGTGGGCGGCGCCGATGTCCGAGAGCGAGGCCTCGAGCTGCTCGACCTCGGCCCCGAAGGCCTCCGCGTTCGCGGCGAAGGTCTCGGCGTCGTCGGGACTCAGCGCGGCGAGCTCCGCGGCGATCGCCGCCGCGACGTGCGCGACGGTGTGCGGGTCGTACCAGACGTGCTCGTTGAAGCCCTCGACGTGGTCGTGCTCGTGACCGTGGCCGTCGGCCTCGGCGTCGTCGGCGCCCTCGGTCTCCGCGTCGGCGCCCTCGGCCTCGTGGCCCTCGTTCTCGGGCCAGTCGTGCGAGTGCTCGACCGCCGTGACGACCGGCGCCTCACTGCCGCTGGAGTCGATGAGCGCGTCGATGAACGCGTCGTAGCCGCCGCCGTTCTCGACGATGAGGTCGGCCTTCGACACGGTGAGCTGGTCGCGGGCGCTGGGCTCGAACGAGTGGGGGTCCTGCGACGCGTTCGTGACGATCGACGTCACCTCGACCAGGTCGCCGCCGACCTGCGACGCGATCTCGCCGTACACGTCGGTCGACGCGACGACCGAGAGTCGCCCGACAGCGGCGTCGCCGCCCTCGGCGCTGCCCGCTGTCTGCCCGCTCGCGCATCCGGCGAGCACGAGAGCGGATGCCGCCGCCAGGCCGAGCACGGGCAGGGAACGTCGCAGGGAGGTCATGCCCTCCAGCGTAAGGGTAATGAGAATCGTTCTCAAATCGCTCGGGCGAGCGGCGTCATCGTCAGTCGAGCAGCAGCGCGGGCTCCTCGAGGATGGAGGCGACGTCCGCGATGAACCGCGACATCCCGTCGCCGTCGACCACGCGGTGATCGAACGAGCCGGCCACGGTCGTGACCCACCGCGGGCGGACCTCGCCGTCGACGACCCACGGCTTCTGGCGGATGGTGCCGAGGGCGACGATGCCGGCCTCGCCGGGGTTGATGATCGGGGTGCCGGCATCCATGCCGAAGACGCCGATGTTCGTGATCGTGATGGTGCCGCCCTGCTGGTCGGCCGGGGTGGTCTTGCCGTCGCGCGCCGTGAGGGTGAGCTTCTCGAGCGCCCGGGCCAGATCGCGCATCGAAAGGTCCTGCGCGTCCTTGATGTTGGGGACGAGGAGGCCGCGCGGCGTGGCGGCGGCGATCCCGAGGTTCACGTACCGGCGCACCCGGATCTCGGCGCCGCCCTCGGCGTCGACCCACGCGGCGTTGACCATCGGCGTGCGGCGGGCCGCCCAGATCACGGCGCGCGCCATGATCAGCAGCGGCGACACCTTGACGTCGGCGAAGTCGGGCGACGCCTTGAGCCGCTTGACGAGCTCCATCGTGCGGGTGGCGTCGACGTCGGTCCACACCGACACGTGCGGCGCCGAGTAGGCGGACTGCACCATCGCCGACGACGTGGCCTTGCGCACGCCCTTGACGGCGATGGTCTCCTCGCGGCTGTCGCCCGAGTCCTGAGCCGGCCGAGTCGCCGGCGCCGGGACCTGGGGCGCGGCAGGCGCCGGGGCCGCCGCGGGAGCCGGGATCGGGATGGTCTCCTCGCGCACGTCGCCCCACTCGGGCGTCTCGATGTTGCGGAAGACGCTCGCCTGCGACGCGTGCCGCACGACGTCGTCGCGCGTCACCTCGCCGGCCGGGCCGCTGGGCGTGACGGCACCGAGCTCGACGCCGAGGTCGCGGGCGAGCTTGCGGATCGGGGGCTTCGCGATCACGCCGACGGATGCCGCGACCCGCTGCTCCGCCGGCACCGCGCGCTTCGCGCGCCGCGACTGGACGTGTCCGCCGGTGCCGTAGCCGACCAGCACCGCACCCTCGCCGGCATCGGGCGCCGGCGCGGCGGGGCCGCCGTGCTCGGACTGCCCGACGGTCGCCGGGCCGGAGGCATCCGTCCCTGCGCCGGGGGCGATGGTGATGATGGCGGCGCCGACCTCGACCGTCTCGCCCTCGGCCGCGAGCAGCTCACCCACGGTTCCCGCGAAGGGCGACGGCAGCTCGACGAGGGACTTGGCGGTCTCGATCTCGACGAGGACGTCGTTGACCGCGACCGCGTCGCCGGGGGCGACGCGCCACTGCACGATCTCGGCCTCGGTCAGCCCTTCACCGACATCGGGGAGGACGAACGTCTGGGTGCTCATGCGGTGTCCTTTCGCGGCATCCCGTCACTTCACTCGCAGGGGAGGCCGGCCATCGGGAAGGAGGCGAGGGTGGGGGTCAGTAGGCGAGGGACCGGTCGACGGCCTCGAGGATGCGGTCGGCGTCGGGCAGGTAGGAGCCCTCGAGCTTGGCAGGGGGGAACGGGGCATCGAACCCCGACACGCGCAGCACCGGAGCCTCGAGCGCATAGAACGCGCGCTCCATCACGGTCGCCGCCACCTCTGAGCCGAGCGACGTGAAGCCCGGCGCCTCCTGCGCGTAGATCATGCGGCCGGTGCGCCGCACCGAGTCGAGGATCGGCCCGTAGTCCACGGGCGACAGCGAGCGCAGGTCGACGACCTCGATGCTCGTGCCCTCGGCCTCGGCGAGCACGGCGGCCTGCAGCATCGTCGTCACCATGGCGCCGTGGCCGACGAGCGTGACGTCGGTGCCGCGGCGGACGATGCGCGACGCGTGCAGCGGCAGCGCGCGGGCCGACGTGTCGACCTCGCCCTTCTGCCAGTACTTGCTCTTGGGCTCGAGGAAGATGACGGGGTCGGCCGAGGCGATCGCGTCCTGGATCATCCAGTAGCCGTCGTTCGGCGTCGACGGGCTCACGACGCGCAGGCCCGGGGTGTGCGTGAAGTACGCCTCGGGGCTCTCCTGGTGGTGCTCGATGGCACCGATGTGCCCGCCGTAGGGGATGCGGATCACGACGGGCATCTGCACCGCGCCCTCGAGACGGTTCGTCATCTTCGCCAGCTGCGAGGTGATCTGGTCGAACGCGGGGAAGACGAATCCGTCGAACTGGATCTCGACGACCGGGCGGAAGCCGGCCAGTGCCAGCCCGATCGCGGTGCCGACGAGTCCGGACTCGGCGAGCGGGCTGTCGATCACGCGCCGCTCGCCGAACTCGGCCTGCAGCCCTTCGGTGATGCGGAAGACGCCGCCGAGCTTGCCGATGTCCTCGCCCATCAGGAGCACGCGGTCGCTGCCGGCGAGGGACGCGCGCAGGCCGGCGTTGATGGCCCGGCTGAGCGGCATCGTCTGGACGGCCGGGGCGGCGTCGGCGTCCGTCGCGCTCGTCGTCCGGATGTCGGTGTCGGTCACGATGCGCCTCCTTCGAAGGATGCCTCGTACCCGGCGAGCCACTCGCGCTGCTCGGCCATGAGGGGGTGGGGCTCGGAATACACGTGGGCGAACAGCTGGTCGGGCTCGAGTCCGCCCAGCGCGTTGGTGCGCGTGCGGATGTCGTCGGCGAGAGCCGCACCCTCCGCGTCCACGTCGGCGAAGAACGCCTCCGACGCCCCGCGGGCGAGGAGGAAGGCCCTCATGCGCGCGAGGGGGTCGCGGCGGCGCCATGCCTCCTCCTCGCTCGATGGGCGGTACTTCGTGGGATCGTCGCTCGTCGTGTGCGCGCCCAGGCGGTAGGTCATCGCCTCGATCGCCTGCGGCCCGCCGCCGGCGCGCGCGTCGTCGAGCGCGGCGCGCGTGACCGCCCAGCTCGCCAGCACATCGTTGCCGTCGATCAGCGTGCTCGGCATCCCATAGCCCGCGCCGCGCTTGTACAGCGGCGAGCGCGACTGCGTCGAGACCGGCACCGAGATCGCCCACTGGTTGTTCTGCAGGAAGAAGACCTCGGGCGTCTGATAGCTCGCGGCGAAGACCATGGCCTCGTGCACGTCGCCCTGGCTCGAGGCGCCGTCGCCGTAGTAGACGATGACGGCCTCGTCGCGGTCGGCGTCGCCGGTGCCGCAGCGGCCGTCGAAGACGAGACCCATGCCGAAGCCTGTCGCGTGCAGCGTCTGCGAGCCGAGCACGAGCGTGTAGATGTGGGTGTTGCCGTTCTTGGGGTCGGTCGGGTCCCACCCGCCGTGCGTCAGTCCGCGCATCACGCGGATGATGTCGATCAGGTCGACGCCGCGGATCTTCGTGACGACGTGCTCACGGTAGGACGGGAAGATGTGATCCTGCGTCCGCGCCGCCCGTGCGGACCCGACCTGCGCGGCCTCCTGGCCGTAGCTCGGCGGCCAGAGGGCGAGCTGTCCCTGGCGCTGCAGATTGGTCGCCTGCACGTCGAACGCGCGGATGACCGCCATGTCGCGGTAGAACGTCTCGAGGTCGGCGTCGGCGAGGGCGTCGACCGCGTCCCGGTAGGGCTCGGCGGCGGGCGTGGGCGCGAAGGTCCCGTCCGCGCGGAGGAAGCGGACGATGGCGGGATCTTCGGCCGGCGCCGCGGCGTCGGTCGTCACCGAATCTTCAGGCGGGGTCACCGTTCCACGCTAGCCCGCGCCCCCGCGTGCCCTTCCGGGAGGTTCTTCACAACGGATGCCGCAATTCCTAGGACCTTCTCGACAGACTCCTCCTCGCCGACAGAGATCCGGATGCCGTCACCCGCGAACGGGCGGACGATCAGGCCGCCCTCTTCGAAAGCGGTGGCGAAGGCGGCGGTCTCGTCGCCGGCGGGAAGCCAGACGAAGTTGCCCTGCGCGGCCGGGACCTCCCAGCCCGCGGCGCGCAGCTCCTCGGCGAGGCGGTCGCGGCGCTCGGCGATGACCCGTACGCGCTGGAGGAGCTCGGCCTCGGCGTCGAGGCTCGCCAGCGCCGCCTCCTCGGCGTGGGCGGTCACCGACAGCGGGATGGCGGTCGTCCTGGCGGCGTCGAGGATCCTCGGGTGGCCGACGGCGTAGCCGATGCGCAGGCCGGCCAGGCCGTAGGCCTTGGAGAAGGTGCGGAGCACGACGACGTTGGGGTTCTCGCCCCGGGCCAGGACGGCGGCGCCGTCGACGGCGTCGGGGTCGGTGACGAACTCGGCGTAGGCCTCGTCGAGGATGACCAGCACGTCGCGGGGGACGCGCGCGACGAAGGCGTCGAACTCCGCCTGCGTGACGACCGGCCCGGTGGGGTTGTTCGGGCTGCACACCAGGACGGCGCGGGTGCGATCGGTGATGGCCGCCGCCATCGCGTCGAGGTCGTGACGGGCGCCCGCGGCGAGCGGCACCTGGACGGGCGTCGCGCCGGAGACGACCGCGAGCCACGGGTAGGCCTCGAACGACCGCCACGCGTAGATCACCTCGTCCCCGGGGCCGGAGGTCGCCTGGACCAGCTGCGCGAGGATCGAGACGCTGCCGGCCCCGACGTGCACCGCGTCGGTGCCCACGCCGAACCGCTCGGCCAGGCGCTCCCGCAGGCGTGCGGCCGTGGCATCCGGATACCGGTTGAAGGCCGTCGCCGACTGCACGCGCTGCAGCACGCCCGGCAGTGGATCGAACGGGTTCTCGTTGCTGGAGAGCTTGTACGCCTCGGCGCCCGCCTGCCTGCCCTGCTTGTACGGGGGGAGCGCGGCCACCTCCGGGCGCACGCGGACGGGGATGTCGGAAGCGTCGGTCACGCCCCCGAGTCTACGAGCGGCGACCGCTCCGCGTCTGCCGGAGAGGACCCCGCCGCGAACCGTTGGCCGCCGCGAGGTGTCGTGGAAGACTGGGCGCACTATGGGCTTCCTCATCCGCGTCGTCGTCAACGCGTTCGCGATCTGGGTCGTCACCCTGATCCCCGCGCTCCAGGTCACCGTCATCCCGTTCGCGCCGGGCGACACCCTGCAGGTCGTGCTCACCTACCTCATCGTCGCGGCGATCTTCGCCCTGGTGAACACGATCATCGGCACCGTCATCAAGGTGCTGGCGTTCCCGCTCTACATCCTCACGCTGGGTCTCATCGGCCTCCTCATCAACGCGTTCCTGCTGTGGCTGACGGCGTGGCTCACCAGCTGGTGGAGCTGGGGCCTGCGCGTCGAGGACTTCTGGTGGGGTGTGCTGGCGGCCATCATCATCACCCTCATCAACTGGGTCTTCGGCATCATCCTCCGCCCGAAGAAGGACTGACCCCGCCCGCTGAGCCCCGCGTCGCCGCGTACTCGGTCACCGCCACCGCGTCGGCGCGGCCGAGGTCGGCGAACACCGCGCGCAGCGTGTCGACGCGCGGATCGGTGGAGGCGTCCACGAGCGCCGCCGTCTCGGCGTACGCGCTGAGCCGATGCGCCGGGGCGCGCGCATCGTCGAGACCGGCGTCCGGGTCGGAGACGCGCTCGGCGACGAAGCTGCCCGGCGCCCCGACGCCCTCGCCGTGCCCGCCTCCCGCGAGCGCCGCGACGGGGTCGTCGGTGTGGCGCAGCGCGACGCTCAGCGTCCCGTCGCCGACATCGGCCTCCACTGGCGAGCCGAGCGAGACGAGGGTGCGCACGTCGTAGCCGCTCTCGAGCGCCAGGTGCCCGGCGATCATCGCCCCCTGCGAGTGGCCGAACGCGTGCACGACGTCGCCCTCCCGCGCCCCGGCCGCCCGAAGCGCCGCTTCGGTGGCCGCGTACGAGTCCGACGTCTGTCCGGCGTAGAGCTGCGCGTTGGACGCGTTGTCCCACGGGTCATCGCCGCCGAGCGCGAGCGACTGGGTGCCGGCGACGTAGACCGCGAACTGCCTGCTGCCGTCCGGCATCGTGTAGCGCTCGACCCGCACGCGGGCGTCGCCGGCTCCCGGCATCCGCTCGGTCACCGCGACGAGGCTCTGCGGAGCGACCACCGGTCCGGCGGGCGGAACGCGCACGGCCCCGGCGGCTCCGTTCCCCGGGGGCGCCGCGACGGTGGGCGCCCCGACGGCGGATGCCCCGGGCGTCGCGGTGGCACCCGCCGCGAGCGGCGGCCCGGCGCCCGGCGCCGCCGGGGTCACGGTCCGCAGCTCCACCGGGCCGGCCGTGCCTGTGAGGCGGGCATCCCGCGACAGCCGGCCGGTGCCCGCGAACCCGACGAACGCGGCGCCGCCGAGCGTGAGGAGACCCATGCCCGCGCCGAGCACGGCCGCCCCCGGCTCGCTCACCGTGCCGCCTACCGCGACGCCCCACTGCGTCGCCTGCCGAACCAGCTCGGACTGCCACAGCACGGCCCGCTCGAACTCCGCGCCGAGCGCCGTGCGCCAGGCGCCCGGATGCGCGGCGACCAGCGCGCTCAACCGCGCGTCCAGCCGCTCTGCCCGAAGGGCGTCCCCGGCCAGCACGGCGGCGCGGTGCTCGGCCTGGATCTCGACCATCTCGTAAGCGAGCGCAGCGTCGCGCAGCGCCCCGGCGATCCGCCGCGCCTCCGCCTGTGCGGCATCGATCCTCGAGGAGAGGACGGATGCCGACAGCTCGGCGTCGCCGGTGTGCGCGGGCTCGCTCCGCAGCTCCCGCCGCAGCCCGGCCAGTGTCGCCGCGATCTCCTCCAGTTCGGCGTCGGCGTGCGCGAACCGCTCGGCGGCGGCACGGAGCGTCGCGGTGTCGACGGCGACGGCGCCGCCGGCCTGGAGCTGCAGGCCCCGGTCGGTGCGGGGCCAGCTCTCGCCCAGCACGCTGATGAGACCCCCGTACGGGTCCATCGAGTCGACCCGCACCGCCCGTTCCGGGTCCCACGGCCCGTCCGCCGACGGCGCGCCGCTCACGGGTGCTCCGCGGTGAGCGGCAGACCCGGCAGGGCCTCCGCGAACGCGGCACGATCCCGTGCACGCAGGACGTCGAGCCGCACCGTCTCGGCCACGCACGCGAGTCCCGAGACATCGCCCGCCCAGACGGTGGCGCGGTCGTGGAACACGCGCGCCGCCCGTGCCTGCCAGTCGACGGCGTCGGCCAGTCCCCGCGCGACGAGAGAGGCATCCGCGATCCGGTCGATGAGGCGCGAGAGCGCACCGGCGACGAACTGCAGACGGGAGGCCGACGAGCCGGCGGCCGGTGGAACTGTCACCTCTCGATCGTCACGGGAGAGGCGGGCCCGCGGAGCGCGCCGCCGGGGATCCGTGCAGAGCGCGGCCCTCTCACCGGATGGGGAGGAGGGGCGCCGTCCCGACGGACGACGCCCCTCCCGGTCGCGCACGCGGGGTGGCATCCCCGCGACGGGGTCACCGCTGCGGAAGGAGGCCCTTCAGGCCCACGACCACGATGGCGGTGTCGGTCGCGGTGTTGCCCGCGGCATCCGTCGCCGTCCAGGTGAACTCGTAGACGGTGCCGTTGACCGCCTTGACCTCGACGGTGCGATCGCCCGTGATCTCCCACTCGGCCCGGTCGGAGCCCGTCGCGGTCACCGCGGTGAGCTCCACCGTGACGTCGCCGCGATCATCGGCGGCGTCGACGTCGAACTCGATGGTGCGCATCTTGTTGTTCGGCGCCAGGATGAACGACGGGTCGGCCTCGACGTCGATGGTGGGCGGCGTCACGTCCGGGGGCGTCAGGGAGAGGCCGACGATCACGGGGTCGTGATCGCTCGACCGGTAGGCGTCCGGCGCGTAGATGGCGTCCTGCGCGTCCGCCTTGAACGTCATGTCGTAGTCGATGAGGCTCGCCTCATCGGCGTTGACGTTCCAGGTCGCCGCGCCGGTGACCTCGTCCAGCACGTCCTGACCCGCCAGCGCGTAGTCGAGGTAGCCGAGCTGCCCGTCGAACACGTACGAGTAGGCATCCGTCCCCTGGAACTCCGCCAGCAGGTCGGTGTACCCGGCCTGCGTGAGCACCTGGATGGGGTCCTCCTGGGCGTAGGCGTTCAGGTCGCCGATGATGAGCTCGCGCCCGGCGCCGGCACCCGTCGGGTCGGTCGCGAGCCAGTCGGCGAGCGCCGCCGCCGCCTGGGTGCGCACGCCGTTGCAGTTGCCCTGGCCGTTCGGGTCCGTCGGATCGCCGACGTCGTTGCAGTCGGAGCCCTTGGACTTCAGGTGGTTGACCACGACGGTGACCTTCGCACCGTCGGCGTCCACGAAGGTCTGCGTCAGGCCCGGACGGTTGTACTCGTCCAGCCAGCGCGCGTCGACGGACTGGTCCATCAGCTGGTGCTCGCCGTCGGGCGTGACCGACGCGGGCTTGTAGATGAGCGCCGTGGTGATGACGTCGTCCCCGATCACGCCGGTGTCGACGTAGTCGTAGACGTCCTCGCCGATGCGCTCGTTGAGGGCCTCGGTGAGGGTCGCGACCGCCGTGCCGTTGTTCTCGATCTCGATGAGCCCGAAGACGTCGGCGTCGATCTCGGCCAGCGCCGTGACGATCTTCGCCTCCTGTCGCTCGAACTCCACCGGGTCGTTCGCGCCGCGCGCATCGGAGCCCGTGAGCGTCGTGAAGTAGTTGAGCACGTTGAAGCTCGCGATCTTCAGGTCGCCGCCCACCTCGGGCGCCTCGGGACGCGGGTTGCCGACCTCGAAGTCGGCGCCCTGCGTGGCCTGCACACCCCACGTGTCGAAGCGGTAGTCGAGGACGCCGGTGGTGTTCTCGACGAGGTCGCCGCTGCGGAAGGTGTTCGCCAGGGTGAACTCCTCGCCGTTCGGGTGGATCGCCGGGTCCGGATTCTGGATGCTGCGCCCGTCGTCCACGCCGATGCTCTCGGCGCCGTTCTTCGCGGCGAGCGCGATCGCGTCCGCCGAGCCCGCGTCGTAGAGCCCCGTCGGCTGATACTGGCGGCCGAGCGTCAGGCTGATCGTGCCGAAGCGCCCGAAGTCGAACGTCTCGCCGATCGCCAGCTGCTGCGGCAGGGTCACGTACATGCCCTCGAGCGCCTCGCGCTGCTCCGGGGTGGCCGGCAGCGTCAGCTCGACGGCCTCGGGCAGCGTCTGACCGGTCGCGCAGACCTCCAGGTCGACGGCCTTGATCTGCGTGAGGCCGAAGAACTCGTCGACCTCGCCCGCCACGTTGACCACGTCGCCGACCGAGACCTCGGGCCCGCCGGGGAAGTACACGAAGATCCCGTCCGAAGTGTCGGCGAGGTCGTCGCCCGCGTCCTGGACGTAGAACCCGTCGAAGCCACCCGTCTGGAAGTCGCCGACGACAGTGCCCGTCACGCGCAGGCTGTCGCCGTCGCGCTCGGAGGCCGCGCCCGAACCCTGCACCGATCCGATGGGGACCAGCTCCAGGTCGCAGCCCGCTTCGATCGGCGGGGGCGGCGGAACGGCTCCGTTGGCGGCACCCGGGGTGTTGAACGCCTCCCCGAAGACGGGGGTGCCGGCCGTGCCCTGGTACCCGGCGAGCTCGAAGTCGTTGCGCACCCAGTCGGCCGGCGCGTTGGTGTCGGTGCCGTCCGGGATGCGGGAGGCCCCGCCCGGATCGAACGCAAGGCCGTCGTACGAGACGCCGAGCACGACGCCGCCGTATGCGAGATCCGTGTCGGCGTCCTTCACCGCGACGGCGTCCACCACGGTGAAGCCGAGGCCGTCGTCGATGACGCCGTCGTCATCGGTGTCGATGTCGGTCCCGACGGCGGGGAAGGTGCCGATCACCAGCAGGAGGCTGACCGTGCCGTTCTCCAGCGCGCCGCCGGCGAGCGTTGCGAGGCTGCGCCCCGACGCGTCGGCCGCCGGGAACGAGATGACCTCGTCGACCGTGCCGGTCGCCGTGCCGCTGAAGTCGCCCTCGATCTCGAGCACGCGGTACGCCGACAGGTCGGTCGTCGCGGGGCTCGCGAGCAGCTCGACGTACTCGACGTCGGCCGCGCCCGTGGTGTCGGCTGAGAACTCGTTGATCACCACGCGCGCGGCGGGAGGCTCACCGCCGCAGTTCGCGGTGTGGCTGCCGAGACCGTCGAAAGCGTCCTGACCATGGCCGGTCCACCCGGCGGAGGGGTCGAACGCGTCGCCGCCGTCCGGGTCGCCGACGCAGACATCCGCGCTGCGGCGCAGGGTGTTGTTGGTCGTCGCGGTGGATGTTCCCGCGCCCCAGCCCGCGACGCCGGGGTCGAGGCCGATCTGTCCGAAGACGTCGACCGCAGAACCGCCCTTGACCAGCGCCAGCGCGTCGTTGCCGTTGAAGAGGCCCGTCGTGGTGCCGGTGAGCTGGTCGGCGGCGTTGCGGACCGCCTCAGCGGCGGCGCCGTGCGCCAGCACGAACACGTCGCCGGGCGCGACGGTCCCGATCAGGTTGATCGTGAGGCCGGCGGTCGCACCGCCGTTCGAGTACTGCCGAAGCTGGTAGCCGGCGGCCTCGAGATCCACCGCGGCGTCCGATGGGTTGTAGATCTCGATGGCCTTGTTGTTGGACGATCCTTCGACGTATTCGCTGATCAGCAGGTCTCCGTCTGCCGCGGCGGCGGGCGCGGCGAAGGCCACGATGCCTGTCGCTGCCAGCGCGGCGGCCGCGAGCGCGGCGGGGAGTCTGCGGGGTGATGGGGACACGGAACCTCCACGGGCATCGCGCGGTCTGGTGGCCGCGCATGAGAACACGGGCAGGCCGGTCGCCCGCCCGTTGACTGCAAAGCTAGGCGAGGGGCATCCCTCACGGGAAGAGTCCGGAAGGAGAGATCCTTAACGTTCGGTGTCGGCTCGGTCCAGAATGGAACCCATGACCGCGAGCGACGTGGCGCCCTTCCGCGTCGTCTTCGTATGCACCGGCAACATCTGCCGCTCTCCGATGGCGGAGGTGGTCTTCCGGGGATACGCGGATGCCTCGGGCTTCGGGTCCCGGGTGGCCTCGACGAGCGCCGGCACGGGCGACTGGCATGTCGGCGAGCGCGCCGATCAGCGGACGATCGACGCGCTCCACCGCGCGGGCTACGACGGCACGCACCACCGCGCCCGGCAGTTCACCCACGGCGACTTCACGCGCAGCGACCTCATCGTCGCTCTCGACCGCAGCCACGAGCGCATCCTGCGGGGCTGGGCGCGCAGCGAGGCCGACGCCGACAAGATCGCGCTGCTGATGTCGTTCGACGCGGCCGCCCCGACCCTCGACGTGCCGGACCCGTACTATGCCGGGCCCGGAATGTTCGACGAGGTGCTCGGTATGATCGAGAGTGCGAGCCGGGCGCTCTTCCGGCAACTCGAACCCGCGATCCGCCCGGCGCCCTGACGCCGGCGCGAAGGTCGCCTTCGACGTGATCGACGGGAGCCACCGTGACCTCTCTGCCGCCCCAGCCCCTGAGCCCCCTCGACGGCCGATACCGGCCCGCGGTCGGCGAGCTCGGCGAGTACCTTTCCGAGGCGGGACTCAACCGCGCCCGCGTCGAGGTCGAGGTGGAGTGGCTGATCGCCCTCACCGACCGCTCGCTGTTCGGCACCTCTCCGCTCGCCGACGGCGACAAGGCCCGGCTGCGCGCCCTGTACCTCGAGTTCGGCCAGGCCGAGATCGACTGGCTCGCCGAGAAGGAGGCGGTGACCCGCCACGACGTCAAGGCGATCGAGTACCTGGTGCGTGACCGCCTGTCGGCGCTGGGCCTCGACGGCATCGCCGAGCTCACCCACTTCGCGTGCACGAGCGAGGACATCAACTCGACCTCCTACGCGCTCACGGTGCAGCGCGCGGTGCAGCGCGTGTGGCTGCCGAAGCTGCGCGAGGTCATCGCCGCCCTCACCGAGCTCGCCGTGCGGCACCGCGACGCCGCGATGCTCTCGCGCACGCACGGCCAGCCGGCGACCCCCTCGACCATGGGCAAGGAGCTGGGCGTGTTCGCCTGGCGCCTCACCCGCGTCGCCGACCAGATCGACCGCGGCGAGTACCTCGCGAAGTTCTCCGGCGCCACGGGCACCTGGTCCGCCCACCTCTCGGCCGCTCCCGACGTGGACTGGCCGGAGGTCTCCCGGGCCTTCATCGAGGGCCTGGGGCTGGACTTCAACATCCTGACGACCCAGATCGAGTCGCACGACTGGCAGGTCGAGCTGTACGACCGCGTGCGTCACGCGGGCGGCATCCTTCACAACCTCGCCACCGACATCTGGACGTACATCTCGATCGGGTACTTCACCCAGATCCCCGTCGCCGGTGCGACCGGGTCCTCGACGATGCCGCACAAGATCAACCCCATCCGCTTCGAGAACGCCGAGGCGAACCTCGAGATCTCGGGCGGGCTGCTGTCGACCCTCTCCCAGACCCTCGTCACGAGCCGCCTTCAGCGCGATCTCACCGACTCCACGACGCAGCGCAACATCGGCGTCGCCCTCGGGCACTCGCTGCTCGCCCTCGACAACCTGCAGCGCGGCCTCAAGGAGATCTCGCTCGCCGAGGACGTGCTGCGGGCCGACCTCGACGCGAACTGGGAGGTGCTCGCCGAGGCGATCCAGA
This sequence comes from Microbacterium sp. CCNWLW41, assembly GCF_037083505.1. Lineage (NCBI taxonomy): Bacteria > Bacillati > Actinomycetota > Actinomycetes > Micrococcales > Microbacteriaceae > Microbacterium > Microbacterium sp. CCNWLW41. Next base: position 663,691 of record NZ_JBAOJP010000001.1, on the reverse strand, counting down.
CCGTGGTGCGCGCCGAGATCGCGGCCGGCCGCTCGCAGATCAGCGACCCCTACGCGCTCCTGAAGGACCTCACCCGCGGCCGCCGCGTGGGCGCCCCCGAGCTCGCCGAGTTCGTCCGCGGCCTCGACATCGGCGACGAGGCGAAGGAGCGCCTCCTCGCGCTCACGCCGTCGACCTACGACGGTCTGGCCTCGCGGCTGGTCGACGAGCTGCGCTGACTCCGGGCCCGGGCAGGGGCGGCGTCAGGGCTTCGGATCGCCGGATGCCGCGGCATCCGGTTTCTGCCCCTGCTCGCCGTCGGCGGTGTCGTCGTCGAACAGGACGGGCTTGTCGATCGTCTTCGTGACCTGGGCGGGGTCGACGGCCAGCAGCAGAAGCGAGACGATGAGCAGCACGGCGATGAAGCTCACGCCCGCGATGACGAGCGCCGTCATCACGGCGGCCTGCGCCTCTTCGGCGGTGCGCTGCTGGAAGAAGCCCATCGACACGAGCGTCACGACGCCCGCGAAGAGCGCGGCCGCGAAGGCGAGCCCCAGCAGCTGGAGGGGCTTCATGAGGTCGCGGCGGGTGGGGCTTTCGTGGCTCACGCGGAGTCCTTCTGCGGGGTCGGGGCGGCGGATACGGGCTCATCCGCGATGACGGGTGCTGCGGCGCGCGGGGAGAACCCGGCGATCCCGAGGTAGACGGCGACGATCGCGGCGTAGGCGCCGAAAAGCCCCACTCCGATCGTCACGCCGGTGAGGGTGTACGTGGCGCGGGCCTCTTCGATCGTGTAGTCCAGGGCGTACGCGGGCTGGACGAACAGCATGGCCGCGCCGAGCAGGACGGTGACGGCTCCGACGACGACGGCGTCGCGGCTCTCCGAGCGCGGCCCGACCGGGGCGGCGGGGCGGGCATCGGCGACTCCGGGGGCGATCTCGCGCCGCTCGCCGCGCGCGGTGAGTCCGCGCCAGCCGGCGATGATCTCGAGCGCCCCGCTGACGAGGGCCCAGACGATGACGATGGCGAAGAAGCCCGTCGGGGTGCGCAGCGGATAGAGGCCGGCGGCCATGCCGGCCACGATCGTCGCACCGCCGAGCGCGGCGGCAGGCCAGCGGCGTCCGGCGGGGTAGACGAGCCAGACCGATACGAGGAGCACCAGGCCGGTGGCGATCGCGAAGCCGCTGAAGACCGCGCCGCCGACGCCGGCGGAGTGGTCGGGCGAGAACGTGATCATGAGCGCCGCGAGCGCCGCGAAGGCGGCACGTGCGAGCTGCACATGCCGCACGGCGAACGTGCGGGAATCGGCTGAGGTCACGGTGATCCTGCGAGGCGGCGGGTTCTCAGAAGCGAGAACGGATGCACCCAGTCTACGTGGCTCCCGGCGGGAGGCATCCGGGGCGCGGGCGGGCGGGCGCGCCTCACGCGAGCGTGTCGAGGATCTCGGTGAGCAGCTCGAACGTCGTCAGCGGCGAGATGATCGCGAAGCGCAGCACCGGCTCGCCGGCGTGGGAGCTCGGCACCACGAAGGCCAGCTGCTCCTCGAGGAGGTGCTCCGACCACGCCGCGTAGTCCGCGAGCGACCATCCGTCCCGGCGGAACACCACGACCGACAGCTGCGGATCGCGCACGAGCGAGAGCCCGTCGCGCCCCTCGATCTCGTCGGCGATGCGCCGCGCGAGGTCGATGCCGTACTCGATCGCGGCGCGGTACTGCGCGGTGCCGTGCGTGGCGAGGGAGAACCACAGCGGCAGCCCTCGGGCCCGGCGGGTGAGCTGGACGGCGAGGTCGGACGGGTTCCAGTCCGGCTTGCCGGTGAGCGTGTCGAGGTATTCGGCCTTCTGCGTGTGGGCCGAGAGCGCCAGCGCCGGCTCGCGGTATATGAGGGCGCACGCGTCGAACGGCGCGAACAGCCACTTGTGCGGATCGACGATGACCGAGTCGGCCAGCTCGACGCCCGCGAACGCCGGCCGCATGCGCTCCACGAGTATCGCTGCGAGACCGTACGCGCCGTCGACGTGGAACCAGACGCCGCGCTCCTTCGCGACCGCGCCGACGCCGGCGATGTCGTCGACGATCCCGAAGTTGGTCGTGCCGGCGGTCGCGACGACCGCGAAGACGGCGTCCCCGTGGGCATCCAGCGCCCGCGCGACCGCGTCGGCGCGCAGGCGTCCGTCCGAGTCGACCGCGGCGGGCGCGATGTCGACGTCCATGACCGCCGCCGCCGAGGCGATCGAGGAGTGCGCCTCGGCACTGCACACGACGACCCACCTCGTGGGCGCGGGGCGCCCCTCGTCCACGAGTCGCCGGCGCGCGGCATCCCGCGCCGTCACCAGTGCCGAGAGGTTGCCGACGGTGCCGCCCTGCACGAACACGCCGCCCGCGGTCTCGGGGAGCCCGAACTCCCGCGCGAGCCAGTGCAGCACCTCGTTCTCGGCGTAGACGGCTCCGGCGCCCTCCATCCACGAGCCTCCGTAGATGGCGGATGCCGACACCACGAGGTCGAAGGCCAGCGACGCCTTGCTCGGCGCCGACGGGATGAACGAGAGGTAGCCGGGGTGATCCGTGGACACGCACGCCGGCGCCAGGACGTTCTCGAAGAGGGCGATCGCGCGGCGCGCGCCGATCCCGTCGGGGGTGATCGAGCCGGACGCCAGGCGCTGCAGCTCCCGCGGTGTCATGGGCTTGTCCAGCGGAATGTCCTGGTACAGCGCGCGCCGCCGGGCGTAGTCGAGCACGTCGTCGACGGTGCGCGTGGTGTCGGGTGAGATCCGGTGCATGTCGGCGGGCGCGGTCATGGGAGTGCTCCTGGGTTCGGGTCGACACCTCACGGTAGGGGCGCAGCGCCCGCTGTTCAACACTCGGCCGATCGGGCAGGAATGGAGAAGCGCGGGCGGTGGCACCCGTCATAGCGTGAGGATCACGAGCCGCGAAGCGGCCCCACGAACATGAAGGAGAAAAAGATGGCCGGGAAGACATCGTCCGACGGACTGACTCAGGAAGAGCGGGAAGCCGTCAAGGACCGCGCGAAGGAGCTGCGCGCCCAGGCGAAGGCCGGAAAGAGCCGGGAAGCGGGCACGAAGCAGGTGCTCGAGGCGATCGGCAAGCTCGAGGGCACCGACAGGGTCCTGGCCGAGGGCTTCTACAAGGTCGTCTCCGAGACTGCGCCCGACCTCGTGCCCAAGACGTTCTACGGGTTCCCCGCCTTCGCCGATGCCGACGGCAAGGTGGTGGTGTTCATCCAGCCGGCGTCGAAGTTCAAGACGCGCTACGCCACGATCAACTTCGACGAGCCGTCTCGCCTGGACGACGGCGACATGTGGCCCGTGGGCTTCGCGGTGCTCGCGTGGACACCGGCCGTGGAGAAGAGGATCACCGACCTCGTGACGCAGGCCGTCGCCTGACTCAGGGCCCGCCGGCGTCCTCCGCTCACGGAGAGAGGAAGGCCAGCGCCGCCTCTCGGAACACCCGCGACCCGGGTGTGTTGAAGTGGTGCCGCCCCGGGATCTCGACGAACGTCCCGTGCGGCGCCGTCGACGCCAGCGCCCGGGAACGCTGCAGGATGGCGTCCTCGGACCCGGTCGCGAACAGCACCTGCTGCTGCGGCGGCCGCTCGGGATCCGGGTCCGCGTCGCCGAATCGCATGCCCTCGGCGAGCGCGATCAGGGCGCGCAGGTCGTTGTCGCGCACCCGCTCGGCCAGCCGCACGTAGTTCTGTGTCACCGGATCCTCGACCGGTATGCCGTGCTCGGCATACGCGCGCGCCTGCTCGATCCGCAGCCGGCCCAGCGGTCGGCCGTCGGGGATGCCGCCGAGCACGGCGCGGCTCACGTGCTCGGGCGCGTCGACCGCCAGCTGCCAGCCGACGCGCGCTCCCAGTGAGTACCCCACGTAGCGGGCGCCGTCGACGAGGTAGGTGTCGAGCACGGCGACGAGGTCGGCCACGAACGCGGACATCGAGTAGGCGAGCGGGTCGTGCGGCTTGTCGCTCGCGCCGTGCCCGCGCTGGTCCACCCCGACGACCCGGTAGCCCGCGCGGGTGAGCGCGCGCACCCAGCCGGTCTCGACCCAGTTGTCGCGGCAGCTCGACGCGAAGCCGTGGACGCACAGGACGGTCTCGGCATCCGGCTCACCCCAGGTGTACGTCGCGACCCGGTATCCCTCCGCCGACATGACGTACGTGGGCGGCGGCATCTCGGTGCGTGCGAGCGGGGAGGGTGCGTCCATCCGCCCATTCTGCTCCGCACCGACGGCGCCCGGCCACGCCCCTGCGCGAGGGCCGCATAGGCTACGCCTCGCGCGCGCAGTTGGCAACCGGCTGAGTCGCACCGGGTCGGCGGCATACGTTCGCAGCATGAGCACCGACAATCCTCGGGACCCGAACCGGAACACCGTTCCGCCCGGGTCGACCGCAGCAACGCCGCGTGATCCGGGCGACGATCGCACTCGCCCCCTTTACCAGGGGAGCGACGCGAACGGCAACGGCATCCGCGACGATCGGGAGCCGGTACGCGCGCAGGCTGTGGACCGGGACCGCGACGGTGTCGCCGATGCCCGCGAGGGCTCGCTGCACGACACCGTCGTCCAGCGCGAGAAGGAGCGCTTCGGCGGAATGAAGTTCGGCTCCGCGTTCTTCGGGTGGCTCACCGCCCTCGGAGCGCTCGTGCTCCTGACCGCCGTCGTCGCGGCGATCGGCGCTGCGACGGGCCTCACCGCCCCGGAGGTCGTGGAGGACGCGGCCGAAGCGGCGAGCGAGAACCTCGGCGGCGCCACCGTCATCGGCGCCATCGCGATCGCCCTCGTGCTCTTCGTCGCCTACTTCGCCGGCGGATATGTCGCCGGGCGCATGGCGCGCTTCAGCGGTGCCAAGCAGGGTCTCGCCGTCTGGCTGTGGGCGATCGTCATCGCGATCCTCATCGCCCTCATCACCGCGATCGCCGGCAGCCAGTGGGACATCCTCGCGAACGTCGACATCTTCCCGCGCATCCCGGTCAGCGCCGACACCGCCACCCTCACCGGCATCCTCACCGCCGTCGGCGCCGCCGTCATCGCCCTCGCCGGAGCGGTGCTGGGCGGCATGGCCGGCATGCGGTACCACCGTCGCGTCGACCGCGTCGGACTCGCCGGAGAACGCTACTGACGTCGCCGCCGGGCGACGACCTCGACCCGCAAGGGACTGAACCCACAAGGAAAGGAGATGCCCATGGGCGTCGGAGATGACATGAAGCACAACGCAGAAGACCTGAAGGGCAAGGCCAAGGAGGCCGTCGGAGACGCGACGGACAACGAGCGCCTCGAACGCGAAGGCCAGGGCGAGCAGTTCAGCGCCAAGATGAAGAAGGCCGGCGACGACGTGAAGGACGCGTTCACCGGCGATCGGTGACCTGCCCCTCCGGTGCCCCGGGATCCCTTGGATCCCGGGGCATCGTCGTGTCACCCCGGGGGCTCACGACAGGTGGGCTCGCAGCCCAGCGTCGTGGGCTCAGGGCACGCGGTAGCCCGCCGCGCGGAACAGCTCGTACCACTCGGCACGGGTGAGGGCGACGTCGGATCCCTGCGCGGCACCGCTCACGCGCTCGGGCGTCGTCGTGCCGAGCACGACCTGCATCGCCGCCGGGTGACGTGTGATCCAGGCCACCGCGATGGCGATCGGCGGCACGTCGTACGCCGCGGCCAGCCGATCGATCACGGCGTTCAGATCGGCGTAGTCGGGAGAGCCCAGGAAGACGCCGTTGAAGAACCCGGCCTGGAACGGCGACCACGCCTGGATCGCGATGTCGTGCAGCCGGCAGTAGTCGATGATGCCGCCGCTGTCGAGCGTGACCGACTGCTGCTCGCCCTGCATGTTGGCGGCCACGCCCTGCGCGATCGACGGCGCATGGGTGATCGACAGCTGGATCTGGTTGGCGACGAGCTGCTGCCGCACCGACTTCTTGAGCAGGTCGATCTGACGCGGCGTGTGGTTCGAGACGCCGAAGGCGCGCACCTTTCCGGCGGCCTCGAGCTCATCGAAGGCGCGCGCCACCTCGTCCGGCTCGACGAGGGCGTCCGGCCGGTGAAGCAGCAGGATGTCGATGTAGTCGGTCTCGAGCGCACGCAGCGATCCCTCCACGGCCTCGATGAGGTGCTCGTACGAGAAGTCGAAGTACGGCCCCTCGCGGACGATGCCCGCCTTCGTCTGGATCGTGATCTGCTCGCGCTCCGACGGCGAGAGCCGCATCGCCTCGGCGAAGCGGCGTTCGCAGCCGTGCATGTCGCGGCCGTAGACGTCGGCGTGGTCGAAGAAGTCGATGCCCGCATCGCGGGCGGCGCGCACGAGGGTGCGGACGGCGTCGTCGTCGAGGTCCTGGATGCGCATGAGCCCCAGCACCACGTCGGGTGCCGGGCGGTCGATGCCGGTGAGTCGGATGGTCTTCATGGACTCACGCTAGGCACTGCGGAGAGGGATGTCCAAGGCGCCCGATCCCTCCACGTTCACCGATCCGTCCCGGATTCGTCGCCGGCACGTCAGCGGGAGGCCGGGCGGCCGCGATTGCGTCGGCTCCATGAGTCGATTCCCCACACGACGCGTCCTGCCGCGCCTTCTCGCCGCGGCAGCCGCGGCGGCCACCGCCGTCGCGCTCCTTCCCGCCACCGCTGCCTCCGCCCAGCCCGTCGCCGCTGCCCCCGCGGCGTCGCAGTCGCCGTACGTGCAGACGCACGTGCCGACGCTCGTCGCCCGCGCCACTCTGTCGGCCGACCACCTCGAGCCCGGCCCGGTCTCGGGCGCGCTCGCGACTCCGGCCAACGGCCGCACCGGACCCTGGAACGGCCAGGTCATCCCCGGCTTCTCGGCTGCGATCGACAACGGCGACGGCACGTTCTGGGCGCAGCCTGACAACGGCTTCGGCGCTAAGGGCAACTCCGCCGACTTCCTGCTGCGCAACTACCTCGTGCGTCCGGCCTGGCAGACCGCCGAGGGCGGCGCCGGCGAGATCGAGGTCGAGCGGTTCATCTCGTACAACGACCGCAACGGCGTCCTCGACTTCCCGATCGTCAACGACGGCACTGACGAGCGCCTGCTCACCGGCGACGACTTCGACATCGAGTCGGTCGTGAAGGCCAAGGACGGCACGTTCTGGGTCGGCGAGGAGTTCGGCCCCTTCCTGCTCCACTTCGACGCCGACGGCACGCTGCTCGAGAAGCCGTACGCGCTGGACGGCGCCAAGTCGCCGCAGAACCCCTACCTGCAGCCGGGCGAGACGCCCCGCGTGCGGGCGAGCCGCGGGTTCGAGGCGATGGCTGCCTCGGCCAACGGACGCTACCTGTACCCCGTGGTCGAGCGCTCCTACGCCGACGACGCCGACCTGCGCCGCCGCGAGATCCTGGAGTTCGACACGCGCGCCGGGCAGTACACCGGCCGCACGTGGAGCTACCAGACCGACCAGGAGCCGAACGTCATCGGCGACGCGTTCACCGTGCGGGGCGACGTGCTGATCCTCATCGAGCGCGACGACTTCGAGGGCGAGCAGTCGGTCACCAAGCGCGTGTACGAGGTCGACCTCCGCCGCACCGACGCCGAGGGCTACCTCGAGAAGACGCTCGTGCTCGACGCGCTGCGCATCGCCAACCCGTACGGCATCGGCGCGGGCGACGGCTACGGCACCGGCGAGGTCTTCTCGCTGCCCGTGCAGTCGTTCGAGACCGTCGTGCAGCTGAAGGACGGCAGCCTGCTGATCGGCAACGACAACAACTACCCCGGCAACGACGCGCGCATCCCCGGCACGCCGGACGACACCGAGTTCGCCGTCATCGACCTCGACAAGACCAAGATCGAGCCGTCGACGGTGAGCCTCATCGGCCACCGCGGTGCGAGCGGGTCGCGTCCCGAGCACACCCTGGCCGCATACGAGACGGCGATCGTGCAGTGCGCGGACTACATCGAGCCCGACGTCGTGTCGACGAAGGACGGCGTGCTCGTCGCGCGCCACGAGAACGAGATCAGCGGGACGACGGATGTCTCCACCCGGCCGGAGTTCGCCGCGCGCAAGGCGACGAAGGTCATCGACGGATCCGCCGTCACCGGCTGGTTCACCGAGGACTTCACCTTCGCCGAGCTGCGGACGCTGCGCGCCAAGGAGCGCCTGCCCCAGACCCGCCCGGCGAACACGGCGTTCGACGGCCTGTACGTCATCCCGACGCTCGACGAGGTCATCGACCTCGCCCGCCACTCGATCAGCTGCGACGGCCGCACGGTCGGCGTGTACCCCGAGACGAAGCATCCGTCGTACTTCGACTCGATCGGGCTGTCGATGGAGGAGCCGCTCGTCGAGGCGCTGCGCGCGAACGGCCTGGACCGGGCCGACGCGCCGGTGATCGTGCAGAGCTTCGAGACCGCCAATCTCCGCGACCTCGACGCGCTCACCGACGTCACGCTCGCGCAGCTCATCAGCGGCTCGGGCCGGCCGTACGACTTCACGGTCTCGGGCGACCCGCGCACGTACGAGGACCTCGTCACGCCGTCCGGCCTCGCCGAGATCGCAATCTACGCCGACGGGGTCGGACTGGAGAAGTCCGTGATGATCCCGCGCAACGCCGACGGCCGCCTGGGCACGCCCACGCCGGTCATCGCCGACGCGCACGCGGCGGGGCTCTCGGTGCACGGCTGGACGTTCCGCGCCGAGAACCAGTTCCTCCCCGTCGACTTCCGCTCCAGCGCCGACCCGAGCGCATACGGCGACCTCGACGGCGAGCTGAAGGCGTTCGTCGGCGCCGGCATGGACGGGGTCTTCAGCGACCACCCCGGCATCGCGGCGGTGACGATCGACACCGTCACGCTCGCCGGCTGACCGTCGCGGAGGGGCGGAGGATGCCGGCGGCGTCCTCCGCCCCTTCGCGCGTGTCAGCGCACGGCGCGATCGTGGGCGAGGTCGATCAGCCGCGACAGGACCCCGCCGCCTGAGCGCAGCCCGTTGTGCTCGTGCTCGCTCGTCACCCACGTGGCGACGCCCGGCAGCAGCCGGGCGGTCTGCATCGAGAACTCCAGCGGCACGAAGAGATCGTTGACGTAGACGGCGGCCGCACCGCGAGCGCCGGACGCGGCGATCGCCGCGGCGTCGTAGAGCTGAGGCCATTCGAACTCCGCGAGCTCGAGCGTCACGTCGCGCCACGGCTGAAGGCCGGGCACGGTGTCGGCCCACTCCCTCCGCACGTGCTCGCCGGTGAGCAGCGTCGGATCGTCGCGGAAGTCGTCGGGCTCGGTGCGCTCGGCCGACCATCGCGTGGCGTGGCCGTCGGCGTAGCTGGACTCGTGGAAGACGTAGTACAGCGGGTTGCGCGGGCCGAACGGCAGGGCGGCGAGGAGATCGTGCCGGAACGCGTTGGTGCGCGGATCGAGCTCGAGGAGGGACCAGAGCGTCTGCCAGCCGTCGTTGGATCCCAGCAGCGAGCCGACGGACCGCACCCGTGACACCGAGGCGACCTCGCCGCCCGGGAGCACGAGCTCACCGCGGTCCGCGAGGTCGACCACCCGCCGCATCGCGTCGCGATGCCCGGGGAAGCGCCGGTAGTACCGCTCCGACGCGTCGCGCAGCTTGTCGTACGCGAGCGCGTAGATGTCGTCGGGGTGGCGGCCCACCGCGCTGAGCCCGCCGGTGATGTAGACCTCCGCGAGGGAGGCGGCATCCGTCGACAGGTATGCCAACGTGGTGAACCCGCCGAACGACTGGCCCAGCACGCTCCACGTCGGCGTGCCGAGGTGCTCGCGAAGGGCCTCGGCGTCGCGCACGATCGAGTCCGCGCGGAGGTGGGTGATGTACTCGGCGAGATCGGCCGTGCCGCGCTCGAGGTCGCGGTCGCCGACGGGTGTCGATCGACCGGTGCCGCGCTGGTCGAGGAGCACGACACGGTAGTGCTCAAGGGCCTCGTCGAGCCACGACGGTCCCGACGGCGAGTGGAAGGGACGGGGTGCCTCGTGCCCCGGTCCCCCCTGGAGGAACACCAGGTAGGGCAGGCTCTCGCCGCCCTCCCGCGCGACGACGGCCGCGTGGATGTCGACCGTGCGGCCGTCGGCCGCGTCGTCCCACACCAGCGGAACGGTCAGCGTGTGGTCGTGGATGGTCAGGTCCTGCATGCGGCGCATCGTCACGGGCATGCGGTCGAGCCTAAGGGCACCCGCCGACGGCGGTCAGCCCCGGGTGCGACGCCGGTCGCGCGCGGAGAGCACCGGGAACCGCCGCCGGTGCCGGCCCGGCTGCCGCGCCGCCGCCGGGAGCACGATCGGCTGCGTGACGACCGCGTCCACGACCATCGAGCCGTCGGTGGGGCCGATGACCGGGATGGGCGTGGTGGGGGTGGCGACCATCGGCGTGACCGGCGCGTGCGCGAGCTGCCGGTGCGCGTGGATGTACGCCGGCACGAGGACGAGCACCGCACCCAGCCACGCGAGAGGATTGCTCGCTGCGACCCCGATGAAGCCGAAGATGCCGCCGAGCACGACCGCCGCCCCCACGCGCATCACGAGCTCGATCACGCCGGTGACGGTCGGGATCAGCGTGTGGCCCAGCCCCTGCAGCGCGCCGCGCAGCACGAACAGGATGCCGAGGATCCAGTACGTCGCGCCGTTGATCGCCAGCATCTGCGCGGCCATGCCGACGACCTCGACGGCACCCTCGCCCACGAACAGCCGCACGAGCGCCGCACCGAAGGCGATGAGGAGCACGCCGAGGACGATCGAGGCGGCCACGGCGATCCACGTCGCCTGCGTGACGCCGCGCCGGATGCGGTCGGGGCGGCCGCCGCCGTGGTTCTGGGCGACGAACATCGACACCGCGAGGCCCAGCGACTGCAGCAGCGCGACGGCGAGGCCGTCGACCCGGGACGCGGCGGTGTATGCCGCGACGGCGTCCGCGCCCAGCGTGTTCAGCGCGACCTGCACCGACAGCGTCCCGATCGCGATGATCGACGCCTGGAAGCCCATCGGCAGTCCGAGGCGCAGGTGGTCGGCGAGCTCTGCGCGGCTGACCCGCCAGTCCTCGCGGCGGACGTGGAGCACCGGCATCCGTCGCCGCATGAACTCCAGGCACAGGAGCACCGAGATCGCCTGCGACACGACGGTCGCCAGCGCCGCCCCGGCGACGCCCCAGGCCAGCGGGCCGACCATGAGGATGACGAGCCCGACGTTGAGCCCGCACGCCAGCGACAGGAAGAGCAGCGGGGTGCGCGAGTCGCCGATCGCCCGGATGATCGCCGAAAGGTAGTTGAAGAACATCATCGCGCCCGCGCCGAGGAAGCTGATCTGCGCGAAGACGACGGCGTCGTCCATCAGCTCGGGGGGCGTCTGCAGCATCACGAGGAGCGGCTCGCTCAAGAGCGGCGCGCCGACGGTCAGCACGACCGTGCAGGCTGCGGTGAGGATCGTGCCGGCCGCGACCGAGCGCCGCACCGCCGCGAAGTCGCGGGCGCCGAACGCCTGCGCGGTGGGGATGGCGAAGCCGGACGTCAGACCCCAGGCGAACCCGAGCAGCAGGAACAGCATGCTTCCCGTGGCCCCGACCGCGGCGAGCGCGTCGACGCCCAGGTGGCGGCCGACGACGATCGCATCGATCACGTGGTACAGCTGCTGCACCACGTTGCCGATGAGGAGCGGGACGGAGAACAGGACGATGACGTGCCAGGGGCGGCCCGTCGTCAGGGCGGTAGGCATGGGGCGGCTCTTGAACGAGAGTGCGGAAAGAGGGCGGATGCCGCGACCGCGGCTGCGAAAGACCGTGCGGCGACAGACCTCCCATACTATCGAATCGATTCGGATCCTTCACGCCCGAATACCGGCGATGACCGTGACTCAGTCCGATTCGGGGAAAGACTTCATCGCCCTAAGCGGCGGCGACAGCACCGCGACGATCGCGGCGACGGCGAAGACGATCGCCACGACGACGAGCGTCCACGCGTCACCGACGAGACCTGCCGCCGCGCCGCCGGCGAGGGCGCCGAGCGCCGCCGCGGTCCGGTTGGCGGAGCGGATGTTCGCGTTCACGCGTCCGAGCAGGGAGTCGGGCGTGACCGCCTGCCGCAGGCCCATCTCGTTGGCGTTCTCGACGCCGGCGGCGAGCCCGTGGATCGCGAGCGCTATATAGAGGAGCACGGGTTCCGCCCACAGCCACGCCGTCGCCCCCACCACCAGCCACGCGATCGGATAGGCCGCACGGGCGACGATGATCGCCGGCCCGGTGCCCAGCCACGACCCGAATCCCGACGCGAAGGTCGCGCCGAGCAGAGCCGCCGATCCCGAGACCGCCAGCAGCAGCCCGAACGTGAAGGCGGTGAAGCCGAGGGATCGCAGCGCCAGCAGCGAGAGCACCGTGAACGCGATCCCGTTGGCGAAGAACCAGACATGCGTCGACACCGCGAGCGGTCCGAGCGTCCGGTGGGCGTATGCCCAGCGCAGCCCCTCGAGGATCTCGCGGCGGAGGTTGCGCTCGGGGCGGCGCTCCCGCCGCTCATCGACGCGGATGCTCGCGTTCAGCAGCGCATCGACGAGATAGCTGACCGCGTCCACGGCCAGCGCGATCGGCGCTCCCAGCAACGCGACGAGTCCGCCACCCAGCGCCGGGCCGACTGTCTGGGCCGCGGCATCCGTCTGATCCAGTCGCGCATTGGCCACCACCAGTGAAGACCGAGGCACGAGCCGGGGGAGGAAGGACTGCGTGGCCGCGAACCCGAACACCGAGAAGGAGCCGAACAGCAGCACAAGCACCACGAGCATCCAGATCTCGAGCACGCCGGCCAGCCAGAGCACCGGGATCGCGCCGAGCGAGAGTGCTCGGCCGATGCTCGACCAGACCAGGATCGGCCTGCGGCGCCAGCGATCCGTGTAGGCGCCGGCGATCAGCCCGAGCAGGGCGTACGGCACGAACTGCGCGGCATTGACGATGCCCACCTCGAACGGGGTCGCGCTCAGCAGCTGCACCACGAGCACCGGCATGGCGACCGCCGTGACGGCTGTGCCGAACGAGCTGATCGCCGCCGCCGTCCAGTACCGTCCGAACGAGCCGCGCGGCGGCGGCGCGGCGTCAGCGGGGTGCGCGCTCACGACGGTCGTGTCGGGGTCACGCCATCCACGCTGTGCGGCCGAAGCGCTCCCACCGCTCGACGACGCGCGTGTCCGCCGCGCCGTCCGCCGGCTCGAGCACCGCGCGCCCCTCGATGAACACCCGCTGCACGCGCGACTCGACCGCGAGCGGGTCGCCCGACCACACGACCACATCGCCGTCGCGCCCGACCTCGAGGGCGCCGACACGATCGTGCAGACGCAGGATCTCAGCCGGATTGACCGTGAGCGCGGCGAGAGCCGTCTCGGCGGGCAGGCCGTCGCGCATCGCGAGGATCGCCTGCAGGCGGATCTGGTCGATGGGGACCACCGGGTGGTCGGTCGTGATGGCCACCTTGACGCCCGCCTGCGCGACGAGCGCGAGGTGGCCGATGCCGCGGTCGCGCAGCTCGACCTTCGATCGCGAGGTGAGCATCGGGCCGAAGATGACGGGAATCTGCTTCTCGGCGAGGACATCGGCGATCTTGTGCGCCTCGGTCCCGTGGTTGACGACCAGCGTGTAGCCGAACTCCTCCGCGAGCCGGATCGCCGTCGCGATGTCGTCGTGCCGGTGGCAGTGCTGATCCCAGAGGAGGTCGCCCGCCAGCACGGCGGCCAGCGTCTCCTTGCCGAGGTCCCGCTCGAACGGCTCGTCCTTGGCGAGGGCGGCGTCACGCTTGTCGGCATAGTGCTGTGCCGCCGTGAACGCGCTGCGGATGACGGATGCCACGCCCAGGCGTGTCGACGGCGTCTGCTTGAGCTCGCCGTAGACCCGCTTCGGGTTCTCGCCCAGCGCCGCCTTCACCGACACGTCTGCGGCGAGGATCTGCTCATCGACCGTCCGGCCGCCCCAGGTCTTGATGGCGACGGTGCGGCCGCCGATGGGGTTGCCCGATCCCGGCTTGATGACCGCGGTCGTCACACCGCCGCGCAGCGCGTCGCGGAAGCCCATCTCCTCGATGTCGATGCCGTCGAGGGCGCGCAGGCGCGACCCGTTCGGATCCGTCATCTCGTTGGTGTCGTTGCCGGACCACCCTTCGCCCTCCTCGTGCACCCCGAGGTGACCGTGGGACTCCACGAATCCCGGAAGCACCCAGCTGCCGGACGCGTCGACCACCTCCGCGCCGTCGGGGACCTCGGTGTCGGGTCCGCCGACGGCCGACACGACGCCGTCCGTGACGATCACCGTGCCGTTCGGAATGGGGTCAGCGCTGACAGGGACGACGTAGCCGCCGGTGACGGCGAGAATGCGAGCCATGCCCTCCAACCTACGCCGGGACCTCAGACACCCCAGCGGGCGATGCTGAGCTTCTCGTGGAACCACCGCGTCAGGCTCAGCGGATGGTCCACCCGCCGTCGACGACCAGCGTGTGGCCGGTGATCAGCGACGCCGCGGGAGAGCAGAGAAACACGACGGCTCCGGCCACCTCGGTCGGTTTGCCGATCCGATGCAGCGCCGCGATCCGGTCGATGACGTCGGCGTGGAACTCGGGGTCGGACAGCGCCTCGGCCGTGCCGTCGGTTTCGATGAACGTGGGGGCGACCGCATTGACGCGGATGCCCCGGTCGCCCCACTCGACCGCATGACAGCGAGTCATGTGCAGCATCGCCGCCTTTGCGATGCAGTACGACGACTCGCCGGGCAGCGCCACGATGCCTGCTTGCGACGCGATGTTCACGATCGCGCCCGCGGCCGGCATCGAGCGCGCGACGTGCTGTGAGAGGAACAGTGCCGAACGGACGTTCAGCGACCACACCGCGTCGAAATCGGCCTCCGTGACGTCGATCGCCGGCGCGTTCACCCCACCGCCGGCGTTGTTCACGAGGATGTCGAACACGCCATCATCGGATGCCGCGTCGATCGACGCTCGGGCCTCATCGAGCTGCGTGACATCGAGCGTGATCGAGGATGCGGAACCGCCCTCAGCCCGGATCGCCCGGAGTGGTTGTTCCGCGCCGTCCGGATCGCGGACGCCCAGGACCACGTGAGCACCGGCGGCTGCGAGCGCGTGCGCGATCGCAAGACCGAGACCGCGGTTGCCTCCGGTGACTAGAGCTCGCCGGCCGGTCAGATCGAAGTAGTCCATGTCGCTCCTCAGTCATCCGCTCCCGAGGGCGCCGCCTCGCGCCCTTCCTTCGGTCCCGCCCGACACTAATGGCCGCTCGAAGGACGGCGCGCATGTCGGACCGCGGGCGCGCGAATTCATGCGCTACGACACCTGGGTCCAGTGGCGAACCACATCGTCGCGATCCACGAGGAACCGGTCGTCCTCGGGGTAGTAGACGGCGGTCTCGATGTCCGCGCCGGCGAAGCCCTTGATCGCCTCGAGGCTCTGCCAGCGCGACACCGTCACGATCTCGGTCGTGCCGTCGCCGAGGTCGCGTGTCAGCATCCACGCGTCGAGGTTCCCGGGCGTCTCGCGATACTCCCTCATACCGGTGCGTTCGATGTACGCGACGTACTCGTCGGTGTCTTCACTCCGCACACTGCCTCGCCACATCCGGACGATGGCCTTCTGCGCCGTCATGCCGCCATTGTGCGCGGATATCGGATGCTGCGCACCCGGGTGCGCGGACACCCTTCGCGCCTATCCCGCCAGGAGGGCGGCAGCAGCACGCAGGCCCTCAGCATCCGCCGAAGCCCAGCGGGCCACGATGCGCCGGGCGCGATCGGCCTCGGTGCCCGTCAGGCGGGCGAGCAGCGGTCGCACGACGTCCAGGGCAAGCGGCTCGATGAGATCTGGAACGCGGGCGTCGCGGAGGAACCCCTCGATGCGGGTGAGGTCGTTGCCGCTGAGCGCGTCCACCTGCCCCTGCAGCAGCACGATCGCCGCGAATCGGCGCTCGAAGACGGGCGTCGCCCACAGCTCAGACGCGAGTGCGGTGATGTCGTCGTGCTCGAGTCCGCGATGTCGCCGCAGCGCGTCGCGGACGGTGCCGCGGATCGCGCCGACCGAGGCGCCGTAGACCCGCAGCCCGCCGACCGACTCATCGCCGTCCGCCCAGGTTCGCCACTCCGACGCCTCGGCCCGCAGCGTGCGGTCGATGAAGGCGGCGGCGGGTGATTCCACATCACCATCCTCGTCGACGACGATCTACCGATGATCAGTGATCGCGTGCGGCTTGCCGATCCGTGAACGGAAGACCTGCGAGGCCTGCGCGCCCGTCGGGCGGCGGCATCCCGCCCGCCTACGACGAGAGCAGCTCCCGCCGCACCACAGCGGCGCTCCATCGTCCCAGCATGGTGCCTACGACGGTGTCCGAGATGTGATGCTGGCCGCGGTAGACCCGCGAGAACGCGATCGCGCCGGGAATGCCGTACCGAAGGAGGGGGCGGAGGAGCCGCGCGCCGCGGGCGCCGTGGCTGTCGAGCAGGTCGGCGAGCGTGCCGTGGAGCGCGAAGGCTGCCGCGGTGTGCCCGGAGGGGAACGACGACGTCGCGTGTGGCTGCTCGGGGCGCCACACCCCCTGGGGTCGTGGCCGTCCCACGAGCGCCGCGGACGCGACGAAGCACGCGGTCTCAAGTGCGAGCGCCGCCGCTGGCGCGACCGCTGAGCGCCGGTCCCGCGTCAACCACCAGGTGATTCCGCACCACATCGCACCGTTCGCGATGGTCTGCGGCACGCCGGAGTACCACGAGAGCAGCTCGGTGACCCGGTCGATCGGCTCGCGTAGCCCAGTCGGGACGGCGGGGTCAGCCGCGACGGCGCCATCGTCCGACCCGTGGCCGAACGCGTCCTGGAGCGCACGCACGGCCCGATCCTCGCGTGGGTCGTCGCCGCCGAGAAGCCGCATCGCCCGCCCAGCCGCGGTCAACACCACGACCGCGCCGAGCCCCGACAAGACGACGGCTCGGAGCAACGGCATGCCCGCATCGTAATGGCGCTGCGCGGAGGGGAGTACGTCGGAGCTTCCCACCGCTCCATAGAGATACGCCACCACGGTCGGCCCGCCGCGACACTCCGGTCATCTCCGCCTGCGGTGTGCCAGGCGGGTTGTCAGCCTTCGGCGACGAGGGTTGACCATGCGACGTCGATCACGCAGAGGCCGTCGTCGGTCTCGCGGTAGAACACATCACCCGGGAACGCTGAGCCGGGTGCCAGACCCTCCGGCGGGCCCTCGAGGTTGATGTTCCATTGAGGATCGAGCGGAACCTGCGCTTCCCAATAGTCTGCGAAGAAGTGCTCCGGCTCGCCGGCCGACAGGCCCAGCCAATCGCTCGGGCCTCCGAGCTCCGCCTCGGAGTCGGCGCAGACGAGATCGGTCGGATTCCCACCCGCCATTGCGTCGATGAGCTCCTCGGTCGTCTGGATCACGCGCGCGCCGTCCGTTCCCCAGATGACCGAATCGAGCGAACAGCCGGTGAGCCCGACTGACAGCGCGAGCGCAACGAGCCCGCACGATGCGCGACGAAGATGAGTCACCACGCGAATCTAGCGAAGGGTTGCGGCAGTCTCTCGCTCTGCGTGCGCGGGATTGGCAGTGTGTGGTGCTTGGCGTGGGTCAGCTGCCGGTCATGTTGCGAAGTTCGCGAGCTATGCCCGCAATCACGACCGCCCCGACGATGGCGGCCACACCGCTGAGGAGCAGGATTTTGATCCACGTCGCCAACGCCGAAGCTGTCTCCCGGTCATACGTCGTGTAATCGGTCACTTGGACGAGCACGTTCCACAGCATGAACGCGACGACCCATGCGAGTGCGCCGACGATCACGAGGGTGACCATGTACGGGTTGCGTCGGGCGTTCGCCGCTTCCCCTGCCGAGGCTGCCTCTTTCGCAGCCACGGTGCTCTCGGCCATGCGTGAAGTGTTGCACCGCCGGGCGGGCCTGGCAACGCGCACCTTCATGTCTTCCGGTCGGTGAGGTGTGGATGCCACACGTCGGCCCACGGCTGCAGGTCTCGACCTCCGATCCCAGCGTGTCCGCCCGCCTGCGGCCGGTCCCTCATCGGAGCCGATTGTCTGAGCGGCTCACACAAGCCGAGTCCGGTGTCGCCGTGTCTGTGCGCTTGACGTCGTTGAGCGCAGGGAGACGTGTGCCGGTTCGTTACGTTGTCGCGGGGATGCCGATGATCGGCTGCTGGAGCTGGGTGAGCCACTGCGACTGCGGCAGCGGTTCTGACTCCAGGTAGACCTCGCGTCCTGCGCCGGCCATCGTCACCCCAGCCTGAGCAAGGCCTGTCATGAACTCGTGCCAGGCGTCGCCGATTCCGGGCATGTCGCCGCGGTAGTCGAAGACGGCAGCGTGCGGGACCTCGGGAAGTGTGACGACCTCCCACGCCGGATTCTCGACGGGATCGCCACCGGCGATCCACGAAACCCACACGCGCATGTCGTCACTGCCGTCGACCGGTTCGTACCAGAAGATTCCCGGCTCCTTGAAGTCGACGCCCGATTCCTGCAGCGCGCGAAGGAGCGGGGGCAGGATGCGATCGACAACGGGCGAGACGTTCTCGGGCCCGCTACCGGGAGCAATCTCGCTTGTCGCATAGACGGTGACGGCGGGCAGGGAGGTGTAGGTAATTCCGCTCACGGTGCGAGCTCCTTCCAAGCGGGAGAGTCGCGCATCAATCCGGGCGACGCGTGCGGCATCTGCCGCGATCGAATCCGTGAGCTCCTCGCGTCGGCGGGCCAGGATCGCGCGAGTGGCGGCATCCCGATCATTCGACGAGAGCACCTCGGCATCGTCCAGCGAGCACCCGAATCCGCGGAGGTCGACGATCCGGAGGAGGTCCGACAGCTGCAAGGAATCGTAGCGCCGGTATCCCGTGGACGGGTCGACCCGAGCGGGCTTGAGCAGCCCGATGGCGTCGTAGTGCCGCAGCATTCGCGCGCTCACACGCCCGTATGCCGCGAACTCTCCGATGGTGTACATGATGGAGACCACGATCGACCCTGACACAGTGAGAAGGTCAAGCGGAACCGCAAGAAGGCCGAGCGGATGGCGGTCCGCATGGGCCGCGGGCGCTGTCGCCCTCAACGAGCCTGGCCTCCGGCTCGCTGGGCGGTGTGCCGCGGTCCTATGCTCGGCTCATGATGCGGATCGGCAGGTCATCATCGGTTCTGGCTTTTCGCGAGACGAAGCGGGAAGCGCTGGGACGCGCCGGGTTAGCCGCGGTCGCCACGACGCTGCTGACGCTGCAGGTTGGATGCGCAGCCAGCTCCGTCACCGACGGTGACGGCAGTCGAGCGGTGCTGTACGACTCGATCGACGGGCTCGCGAGCGACAGTACGGCGATTGTGATCGGCACAGTGACTGACCAGCGGACCGACGGCGAGACGACAATCTCCACCCTCGATGTGTCGAGCGCGCCGGCGTCTCCGCAGCTAGGAGCCGCTGCTCCAGAAGCTGAGCCAGTCAGCGCCGGGGACGCCGTCGCTGTCCGGCAGGATCCGTCGTCCCGGCCTCTCCTCGAAACAGGCAAGGAGTACGCGTTGTGGCTGACTCCGACGATGCTGGACGGCGATGCAGCCAACGACTTCTTCATCACCGGATCGAATGCGGGGATGTACCTCGTAGACGGGGACATCGCTCGCCGTGTGGCAACGGAAACGGGAGACAAGCTGCCCGAGACGATCGAGATCGCGGGGCGACCCTGAGCGACCATACGGCGCGGGTCTTCCAGGGTTAGCCCTCGAGCCGGTCCGCAAGTGCGCAGCCGGGGTGACCGCTTGCATCAGCCGCGCAGGCGAGTCTCCACGGTGGAGCCGTCGGCCGCGCTCGGAACCGAGAAGTGCGCGGAGCCCTGGGGTGCCGTCACGCGATAATCTCCAGCGAAGCCGCGCACCCGTACGCGCCCGTCCGCGTCGGGACGCAACGCCTGGGGAGCGTGCCACCACTCCCCGCGGATGAGGCCGCGCAGGGCACCGTAGGCGGGCTTGGGTGAGGCGTCGGAACGGAGGAGCCCCGACGGTGCGCCCAGCCATGACCCCTCGTCGGTCAGCCCCCAATAGGTGAGCGACTCCACCGCGGGGTGCGCCACAACCGTGCGGTAGTGCCGCACGAGCTCGTCGGCCTGTCGGGCCTCACCCTCCGGCGTGGAGGGCCAGGAGTCGACGACATAGTCGTTCAAGTCGACGATCTCCGCCGGCATGAGGTCGCCCGAGAGCAATGTCGTCTCGGTGAGCTGGAGCGGCAGGCCGAAGCGGGCAAATCGCTCGAGGATGTTCCAGATGTTCTCCTCGCCGCGGAAGCCCTGGTGCATATGTGTCTGCAGGCCGAGGGCGTCGATCCGCACCCCCGCGTCGAGGCATTCCTCGATCAGCCGCTCGTAGTCCGTGCTGAGGTCGAAGTCGTTCAACACGAGCCGGGCGGACGGATTCGCCTCGCGCGCCGTCTCGAACGCCAGACGCACCATCGCCACGCGACCCTTCGCCTGAGCGAGCCGGGTGACCGCGTTGTCCTCCGCCGTGAAGACCGGCAGTATCACCGCCTCGTTGATTGCGTCCCACAGGTCGATGACCCCCGTGAAGGCAGTGACCTCTCGGACGATGCGGTCTCGGATCGTGGCCTCGACCTCCGCATCGGTCCGCTCCTGGAGCCAGCGCGGGGCGAGCGTGTGCCAGACGAGCGGATGCCCCTTGACCCGCACGCCTCGGTCCGCGAACCAGCGAGCCGTCGTGAGGAGCCGAGCGGTGTCGGGATGCCCTGGCTGCGGCTCGAAGCCGCGCCAGTAGAACGGGAGGGTGACGCTGTCGAACAGATCGAGCCAGGCGTCCAGGAGCTGCACTGCCCGGTCGGTGTCTGCGCCGCCGAAGACCCGCGAAGCGCCACCGTCACTTTGAGGCGGCCCACCGAGCAGCTCGACGAAGTCGAAACCGATGTTCCCGAAGCCGAACGCGTGCCGTGTCTGCTCCACTGTGACGGGTCCATCGGTGAGGGGGGTGCCGTCGGGGGCGATCAGCTTGAGGGAGATCTCCTGGAACCGATGCGAGAGGTCGGGTGCCGACATCCGCTCTCCTTCAGATAGGGGCCGAGGTGTTTTGTTTCTCTTCCCGACATATTCGCATGTCTTGTCCCACCGGCCAGCGACGCTCAGGGTGTCTATCAACAGGTGTTGGACCACGGGATCGATCCGACGAGCTGCCAGCCACCCGCACGCATTCCCTACAGCCAACAACCCCAGGAGTAGTCCCTTCTTCGATGCGGATCTCGATCCGCTTGCGAGCAATGAGCGTTCGACGGGACCGCCTCGGCGGCCAGCTGTCAGTCCGCGGAATCCGGGTGAAGTCGATTGGGGCGCGCTCGCACCGCATGCCGGCCGGCGAGGAAGGCGACCGCCAGGAGACCGATCGTGAGAACCACCCAGCCGGCGATCGTCGTGCGGGACAGGAAGACGCCGCCGCCGCCGGGCACGAATGTCGCATCGGCGAGTGGCTGATAGGCGAACCAGCCGAACGTCACCGGAGTCAGCACCCCGATGAGCAGCACGATGCAGCCGATGCCGACGATGACACCGGCAATCACCCACGCCAGGGTCGATCTCTTGCGTTCGCTCACGCGTCGACACTATCGACGGGTGAGCGGCGGGATGCCCTGCGGGTCGTCGGTAGCAGACCCGAGTGGGGTGGTGCACCGATCTCGAGGTCGGTCGTGTCAGCTCGATTGCAGGTTCGCGACGCGTGAAGCGACGAGCGCTGCGACGGACTCGACGGGTACTCGCGCCTTGCGGTAGAGAATGTCGTCGAGGGAGATCCCGTCGATGCTGTCGTAGATGGAGACACGGGCGAGTCGAACACCTCCGGTTGCCGCGGAAATGTCCTTCATCGCGTCGTAGAGCGCGCGCTGCTTCCATCGGGGCGCACCGAACTCCCCGAACACGCCGTCGGGGTCCGCTCCGCCGAACATGCGCTTCGCGGAATCGTTTGACCACCGCTTGCCGCCGGTGCCGGAGTAGCGCTCCCACTGCTGGCTGTATTCGCGGTATGCGTCCCGCCAAGGAAGCGCGTTAGCCCACTCGGTCTGGAGCGTGAGGTCACGGTACCGATTGAAGTGGAACGACTCGTCTAGCTCGACCAGGAGTTCACCCGAGAACGACAGGTCCCAGCTGCCTGGGGCGAACGATGGCTCGGCCGCGTGTCCGCCGAGAGCCCGGTAGAGCGTCATGATGCTCGTAGCCGCTTCGGGACGCATCGTCGCGAGCCGAGGAGCTGCCGGACGGTCGGCAGGAGCGAGGCCCGCCTTGGCGAGGATCGACAGGAGTTCCCGTGCTCTCGCGCCAGTTGCGACCATTCAAACATCCTGGCAGTGATCGGCTCGCCATCAGATCCGGATCCGTAGTCGCGCGATGCGCATATACGGCTGCCTCGGGAGCACTCGTCCGCTCGCTAGGAGCGGCATCGATGTCGCGCGGGCGGCGTAGGCTCGCGCCGTGGCCACCCTCGACGACGTGCGCAGGATCGCGAATAGCCTGCCCGGCAGCGAAGAGCGCGCGACGACGGGTGGCACCGCGTGGTTCGTCCGGAGAAAGCTGTATGCGTGGGAGTGCCACCCATGGCCCAGCATCCCCGACGACATTCGTGCGATCCTCGCAACCGAGCTCGTCGTCGCCGTCAAGGTCGCGGACCGGATGGATGGATTCGCTCTGGTCCAGATGGAGCCCGAGGTGTTCCTGCGGACGACCACGCCCTGGGGCGAGCCGAAAGTGGCTTTCCGGCTGGCCGCGATCAAGGCGGACCATCTGGCCGAGCTGGTGACCGACGCCTGGCGCGTTCAGGCTCCCAAGTATCTTCGCCACGAACTCGATGCCGTCGCTCTCGGCGCACAGGCGACCGGGCCCAACAGTAGTCACGACGAGTATGCGGACGAGGGCGAAAGCCTCGAGCTTTGATGCCACGAGCCGAACTGCCCGAGCTTGGCCCATCACCCCGTCGGAGAGGCACGTCCGATCCCTATCCGCGCGTTGCCCGTTGGTGGGACCTGGCGAGGATGCGTCGGCGTCCACCGGGGCGAGTCATTTGCGTCGATGCGGAAATCGTTCGAGAGGCGTGGCGTATCGTCGTGCTCTTATCCGAGAGAGATGCCCCGCGACGGGTTATTCGCCTGTTCCCGGACTACGCGCGCGACTGGCCGCTCTGGGAGAACTCGACCCCCACCTGGGACGTCGGATACACGACCAACCCCGAGATGTACGGGCTCCCAGACGAGCTGGCGCGGGACATGGCGTCATGGAACGCGTTATGGGAGTCGCGCTTCGACCCGTTCGACGGCTGGGATACCGAGCGCAATCGCGAGACGCGGCGATTGCAGGGTCCAGATATCGCAGCGCGCCTTGAACGGGAAGTCTCCTCGTTCGCAGACGTGGAATATGAGCCGTGGCCGCTCGGCGACTCCACGGACTAGCGCCTGGCAAGAGGTCACCCCAGTCCTGATGGCACCTCTGAGGCTGGCGTCGCACCGATCCCTTTGAGGCGGCGACCGATAGCGGAACCGCAACGTGCATTCCCATCCCGGAGGAGCAGTGCTTGCGCCAGTTCCGGTCGGAGTCTCATCCCATCCCGGGCGCCCCGTACTGGGCTCCGTCGGGTAGCTCGGGGCAGGAGGCGTCGGCGGTCTGGGCTGCGATCTCTGCACGCACGGCGATGCCCCCGGAGACCGTCCGGAGGGTATACACGATTCCCTCCTGGGCGCCCATCTCGGGGATGTAGCCGAGGGTCATCCCGTCGCTGTTCGTGTTGTCGGGCCGGTGGTCTCCCCATACGGAGATGAGGCCACCGGCGGGGTTCGCGTCGAGCCAGTCGACGGTGTCGCTGAGGGTGGCGTCGGGGACCAGCCAGAACGCCTCAAGCTCGGAGACGGGCCCGCACGGCCAGCCGGTGTACGAGTAGAACGAGGCGACATTCGATGAGGCGGTCGTCGTGCCCGGCGGGAGGGAGATATCGTCCAGCCAGGCCCGAGCCTGCGCCCGCGCCTGCTCATCGTCGCTTCCCGATGCGATCACGTCCGAGGGGGGTGGTGTCGATTCTGGCGTGGTCCCCGCGGTCGGCGCGGGCGCACCTGCGGGCGCCTGACCGGTCGCGCATCCGGTCAGGGCGAGGGTGGCCAGAACCGCTCCGGCGAAGGTGAGGCGGTGACGCATCCGCCCACTCTAGGGGCACCTGCTCACTCCGTTCTCCGCGGACCTCGGACCCCGACCTGCCCATCGGTCTGTCATGTCGATCCTTATGTGGGCAGTGCGCGGTGGAGGGGTCACCCCGTGCGGGCGGTCATTCCGTCATTCGGGCGGGGATGTCTCGGCTGGAGTGAAGCACATGCCGGACGTCGACGAACTCAGGTGTGTCGAAGCAGATGATGACGTACGGGTTGGTTCGCAGGGCGAAGACTCGGACACCTGGGATGCCGAGCTCGACCTCGAGCCGCGCAGATCCGATGGCGGGGTGATCGCTGATTACGCATAACGCTGCTTCGAACTCATCCACCAGGCCGAGCGCCGCATCCAGCGCGCGTTCGTCCAAGTAGTGGGAGATCGCGGACTGCAGTTCCGTTTCCGCGGTGGCGCGGGTCCGTACCCACTTCCCGGTCACTGGGTGGAAGCGTCGTCGCCGGCGTCACGGATCGCACCGCGCAGCCGATCGAAGTATGCACCGTCCATGGTCTCGGAGAACTCCGCATCCGCAGACGCGAGGATGCGTTCGCGGAGGAGGGAGCGGTCGCGGTCGTATCGAATCAGCTCACGCACGTACTCGCTGGTTGTGCCGAAGCCTCGCTCGGAGACCTGCTCATCGACGAACTGCTTCAGCGAATCGGGGAGGGAGACATTCATCGTCACCATGACGTCAGGATACGACCCTTGGCAAGAATTGCCAAGGGTCGATCGGGCCATGCGGAGGACCGGCGGAGCCGGTCGCTTCAGAAGAGGTGAGCGTCCCAAGTGCCCAACAATGCCGCGCGACGCTTCTGCAGTTCCCGGTAGACGGTGGCGCGGGAGACACTGAACAGCTCCGCGACCTCCGCCTGGGTGTATTCACCCCGGTCCTGGACCTCGAACAGCAGCTTGCGTTGCGTCAGCGACAGCTTCGGCTGCTTACCCTTCAACCTGCCCTTCGCCTTCGCGACCGCCATCCCCTCCTTCGTTCTCATGCTTATCAGGTCGCGTTCGAACTCGGCGACCATCGCGAGCACGTTGAACAACAGTCGCCCGACCGGATCGGTGGGGTCGTACCTGCTGCCGCCGAGGCTGAGCGCGACGCCCTTTGTCGTCAACTCGTCGGCGATGTCCCGCGCGTCTTTCACTGACCGGGTGAGCCTGTCCAGCTTGGTGACGACGAGGGTGTCGCCTTCGCGGACGGCGGCGAGAGCTTCGCGGAGCCCGGGTCTGGCGCGGTTGGTGCCGGTCAACCCGTGATCGACGTAGATGTTCGCATCGCGAACTCCCATGCGCAGCAGTGCGTCACGTTGGGACGTGAGGTCTTGATCGGTGGTCGAGACCCTGGCGTATCCAATCTGTATCCCATCCATCCGCTCAGCGTCCCACCCGGGTCACGTCGCACTCCGCTCGGATCCGTATACGGGCAATGCCCGATGAAGGGAGATCCCGGGCCGCTGTGATGGCGTTCGATTGCGATCCGTCAGCGTACAGCGAACGAAAGCGGGACCGCCGTCGCGCATTGAACCCTGCCGACCCAGCAGTGGTCGGCATATGCGGCTCTGGAAGCCCCGACCATCCGGTTCGCAGGACGCACGGTAAGGGGGCAAAGCCGTGCCCGGGAGCCAGCTGAAGCCTGGAAGCCGAGACCTGCGATCTCCGCGGTGCCTCAATCAGATATGGTCGACCTCAGTCGAAGTCGGCCATGCTCGCGGCGATGAGACGTGGAGGCGGTCACAGTTCGGAGAGCCGCACGCGGAGCTTTCGGATGTCCTCTGATGGGATGGATTCGGCCGCGACCGCCAGGAACGTGTTCAATGGAATCGGTCTCGCCATCGCGATCATCGGGCTATCAGCGACATCGGGCGCGACCTGGTCAAACACCTCGCGTGACGCCGGGTCGTCCAGGAGTTCGCCGAGGGTCGTGACGTCCGGGTCGATCCGACCCCAGTGAAGGTGTTCCTCCGGTTCCTCCAAGGACGCGAGAGTCGTCGGACGGTTTAAGGCGCGCACATCGGCGTGCGGCCTGCGCGCGCGTCGCACCGGCACGCTGAAGCTCCAGGTGCTGCTGTTCGCGATGATTTCGTGCGACTCACCGTTGGGGAGATGCACTGTCCCGGTGATGCCGTCCGGGATGCTGACGGTGAGGGTGGCGTTCTGTCCGTCGCGCGTCCAGCGGCTGCTGATGGTGCCGTGTCTGGTGTCGAGTGTGGCTTCTGCCCATGTCAGGCGCTGGTCGAGGTGGGGGCGGATATTGAGCTTGGTGTAGCCGGGTTCGGCTGGGGTGATGCCGGCGACGTACTCGTGCAGGAAGGTGATGACGGCACCTTTGGAGTAGTGGTTGAGCGACTCGTGCGGATTCCCGTCCGCGTCGATGCCCGACCACGACTCCCAGACGGTTGTCGCGCCGCGTTCGAGCATGACGAGCCACCCAGGTTCGTCGGTCCGGAACAGCAGGTTGTAGGCCACGTCGGCATAGCCGTGGTCTGCGAGGACAGGGAGCAGCATCCCGGTGGAGAGGAATCCAGTTGCGAGGTGCGTGCCGTTCTCTTCAATCAGCCGCACGAGGTGATTCGCTGCGGCCGCCGTAAGGTCGGTGGGGATGAGATCGAAGGCGAGGCCGCGGGCATAGTTCGCCTGGGTGGGAACGGTGAGGGTCCCGTCGGTGTTGAGGAATTCGGCCCGCCACGCGTCGGCGACGTTCTGCGCGAGCGCGGCGTAGTGTTCGGCCGCCTCGTGGTCGCCGATCCCCTGGGCGGCGTCACCGGTGAGCTGTGCGGAGCGGGCTAAGTACGCGGTGGCGACGATGGCGGGGTCGCCTTGGGGGTTGAAGGGGACGTCTGGTTCCAGCCATTCGCCCCAGTGCCATCCGGTGTCCCAGAGGTATCGCTCATGCGGTGCAGGGTCCGGCCGGTTGGCGATGCGGCTGGGGTGGCGGTCGCCGGCTGCGGTTCTGGCGGCGTAGTCCACCCAGCGACGCATCATGGGTGCGGTCTCGGTGAGAATGCTCGGGTCTCCGTAGGCGCGGTACAGCTCCGACGGGACGATCGTCGCGGCGTCACCCCAGCCGGCGGAGCCGTCGAAGGAGATGGGGATGACGGGGACGGGTTCGATGCCGCAGTCGGGTGCGACATTGGTGATCTTGCCGTCTGCGTGCTGGTCGTCCGCCAGCGAGGTCAGCCATTTGCGGGCGAACCCGGCGATGTCGTCGAGGAACGCGGCGCTGCGGGCGAAGATCTGGAAGTCGCCGGTGTAGCCCCATCGTTCCCGCTGCGGGCAGTCGGTCGGGATGTCGAGCGTATTCGCTCGCCAGCTGGCGACGGCGATGCGGTGCAGTTCGTTGAGCCGAGGGTCGCTGCAGGCGAACGTGCCGGTGTGGCGGAGGTCGGTTCGCACTTGGTACGCGGTGATGTCATCCGCAGTCAGGTCCTCGTCGAGTCCGTCGACGGCGACGTAGCGGAAGCCGTGGCTGGTGTGCCGGGGCTCGAAGACGTCGGTCTGTTCTCCGCGGGAGATGACGGTGTCCCGCTGTCCGACCGGAAGCTTGGGCAGGCCGGGCGCGACGGTGATATCGAGGTGTCGAAGGGTGAGGTCACCGTCGTGGTCGAGCGCTTCCCCATGCGTGAGGTGGACGGTGGTGCCCGAAGGGCCGAGCAGGGAGAGCCGGACCCAGCCGTTGAGGATCTGTCCGAAGTCGACGATCTGCCGGCCAGACGGCAGACGCTCGATCGAGATGGGAGTGAAGGATTCGGCTTTGCGCACCGGTGGGGCCACCGACCACACCAACCGGTCCTCATCGAGTGTCAGCGGATCATCAGCGGTCACAACGCGTCGCCACTTGGTAGCGCCGAGGCGGCGCAGATCGCTGGTCTGTCCGTCCATCAGGTCAGCCTGGATGATCGCCCCAATGCCCGTCTCCCACGTACCGTCAGTAACGACCTCCGGGCTGCCTTCTGTCGTCTCGATGGAAAGCGCGGCGACGAAGGCGGTCTGGGTGCCGAAGCTGTCGGGCACCCGGTGCGCGCCGACGCGGCCGCGGAACCAGCCGTCGCTGAGGACGATGAGCAGCTCGTTGTCGCCTTCGACGGTCGACGCGGTCACGTCGTACTGCTGCACCTGGAGCGTCTTGCGGTAGCTGGTGATCCCGGGCGTGAGCTCAAGGTCGCCGACGCGTTCTCCGTTGAGGAATGCCTCGTAGACGCCGTGCGCGGTGACTGTCAAGGTCGCCCTTCTCGCGGCGCCGGTCACGGTGAAGCTCCGTCGGAACTCGTGCGCGGGGCGCTGCCCGGCCGGCGGCGCGGGCTCCGGCGTGGTGATCCAAGTCGCCCCGGCGAGATGGGCGGCCGGTGACGTTCTCTCAAGTGTCGACATGGTGAGCTTCTTCCTGATCAGGATCGCAGGACACGGACGACTTCGTCGCGCACGCGCTTTGCTTCCGGCGTAGCCGAGCCGCTGAGGCCCACGGCGTGATTGGCGTCGGGAGAGTAGGTGAGGCTGCCGGCGTTACCGGCCTTTCGCAGCCTGCCGTAGGCGTCAAGCGCCTGCGGCAGCAGGAGATCGCGACCTCCGGAGACCAGGTGCACCGGCGGCAGCCCCACCAGTCGGCCGTGGATCGGGCTGACCGCCGGGTCGGACGTCGGCAGGTCGGCTGCCCATGCCGAACCCCACTGCCGCAGCTCGACAGGATCGAGAATGGCGTCCCATCTTTCGAGCACGTCCGCTGCGGGGTGTTCGAGTTCGACGTCCAGCCACGGACTCAGGAGGATGGCGGCGCGGATGCCCTCCGGGTGCCGCTGCAGAACGCTCAGCGCCAGGCCTCCGCCGGCGGAATCGCCGGCGAGGTACAGCTCGCCCGCGCCGCGCTGCGCGATCTGATCTTCGAGGACCCGGGCGACGAACCTGTGGGCGCGCGACGCGTCACCGAAGGGAGCGACCTCGTAAAGCGGAACGACGGCGTCGATCTCGGCATCGGTTGCATACTGGGCGACGGCTTGCCAGTGCGCCGACGAGATGGGATGCGCGTACCCGCCTCCGGCGAGAAAGATGACGGCGCGTCCGCGCGACGCGTCACGGCGACGGAGGGTGACGACCGGCGAACCGGCAACTCGCTCTTCGCTGACGTGGAAGCGCTTCTGAACCGAGGGCGGTACCGCGGCGGGGGCGGGCGGTCCCTGGGCGTAGCGACGGGCGATCTCTGCGGAGACGTCCGCGTTGCCGGATCGCGCGATGAGGCGCTTGACGATGGCATCCATCGCCAGTGCGCGAATCGACATGAGATACCTGGTTCTGTGTGTCGGTGGAGCGGCTTGACGCCGTCACATGTGGGCGCCGCCGTCGACCCGAATCTCGGTGCCGGTGATGAAGGCGCCGTCGTCGGAGACGAGGGTAGCGATGATGGCCGCGACGTCGGCCGGTTTGCCGAACTCTCCCGCCGGTTTGAGTGCGGAGGACAATTTGGACAGCAGTGTCCAGTCCGCGTCGGCGGGAAGGAGTCCCGGGGTGCTGGCGGTGATGCCGCTCTCGATGCCCCCAGGGACGATGTTGACCGCGCGCAGCCCCTGCTTGGCGTACTCCAACGCGATGCTGTGTGTGAAGGAGGCGATCGCACCCTTGCTGGCGGAGTACGCAGCCATGTAGGGGTGGGCGTAGAACGCGGACGTGGAGCTGAAGTTGATCACCCGGCCGCCATGTGCGGAGCGCAACAGTGCAGGAAGAGCTTCCCGCACCATCAGGAAGGTGCCGGTGAGGTTGACCTGAAGGATCCGGTTCCAGGTGTCGAGGCTGGTTTCGTGGGTGTGTCCAGCGGTGAGGATTCCCGCAGCGTTCACGAGCGCGTCCAGCCGGCCGGCCTCTTCCACGACCGCCGCGACGCCTGCGGCGACGGATGCCTCGTCACTGATGTCGATGGGCCGGATGCGCAGTCGCGCGCGGGTGTGATCATCCGTGACGGATCCCGTCAGCGCGGTGAGGGAGTCGTGGTTGATATCGGCGGCGTAGACGTCGGCACCTTCTGCGAGGAGCCGCAGGGCCGTGCCGCGGCCGATGCCGGAGGCGGCGCCGGTGACGAGGGCAACCCGGTCGTTCAGTCTTTTCATCTCTGCTTCTTTCGATCGGCAGCGGCACCCGAAGGGGCGCGGCCTGGGCTGCAAGGTCGCTGCTCCCGCGCATGGGACACCTCCGGAGGGAGCCGGGGACAATGCGCGCGGGTGGCGGCGCGCTTAGCGGGTGAGGCTGAGGGCGACAAGTTCGTTGAGCGCGTCGTCGGAGATCTCGACGCCGGGGAATCGGGCGAACTGTCCCATCGGCATGGACTCGACCATCTTCAGCATGTTGCCGTTGTCCTCGGCCGCGGCCAGCTGCTCCGGAGACGCGTTCGCCATCATCGCCTGCATCAGGGCCGGCCCGACGGTGGGGTGGCCGAACCACTCTCCGACGGTGGAGCCCAGGCTCAGCGGCTCCGGTCGATCGGTGTCGCCTTCCAGGTCGAGTGGTGCGGAGGCGGTGATGTGGGCGGAGGATCGGCCGAGCTCGACGCCGTACGTCCCCGGCTGGACGCGCCAGCGGTCCTTCACAGTGTCCCAGTAGGCGAAAGCACGCCGCTCCAAGCTCAGCTCCAGGGTGCGAGCTTCGCCGGGCTCGAGCAGCACCTTCTGGAACGCGGCGAGCTCGCGGACCGGGCGATGCACGGGTGAGTCAGCAGGAGAGACATATACCTGGACGACATCGGCCCCCGCGACGGCGCCCGTGTTGCGGACGGTGACCCGGACGAGCGCGCTGTCGGGTCCGGTAGCGACCACCTCAAGCTGTTCGTGGGCGAAGGTGGTGTAGGACAGTCCGTGACCGAACGGGTATCGCACCGGCTGCTCGGCGGTGGTGTAGTACCGGTACCCCACGAAGACCCCTTCGCCGTACCGTACGACCTCGTTCTCACCCGGGAAGTTGAGGAACGAGGGGGTATCCTGCAGGCGGTGCGGGATGGACTCGGCGAGCCGCCCGGAGGGGTTCACCGCGCCGGTGAGGATGTCGGCGAGCGCGCCGCCGACGGCCTGTCCGAGCGCCCACCCTTCAACGATCGCGTCGACGGAGTCGTGCCACGGCTCCAGCGTGACGACGCCGCCATTGGAGAGGACGACGACGGTGCGCCCGGCGCGGCCGGCGACTGCTTCGATGAGAGCGACGTGCTCG
Source organism: Microbacterium sp. CCNWLW41 (assembly GCF_037083505.1). Classification (NCBI taxonomy): domain Bacteria; kingdom Bacillati; phylum Actinomycetota; class Actinomycetes; order Micrococcales; family Microbacteriaceae; genus Microbacterium; species Microbacterium sp. CCNWLW41. The sequence continues at coordinate 632,377 of NZ_JBAOJP010000001.1, read as the reverse complement.
GCGGGGAGGTCGATGCTGGTGCGGTCGAACCCCTCGGACTGGTCCTTCTCGTAGAGGCCGACGAACACCACGGCGACGTCTGCCGCCGCGGCCGCAGCAACGGCGTCCGTGAGCAGCTCCACCGGGTCGCCCTCGTCGGCGTATCCGGGGGCGTACGAGACGTTCTCGTCGCCCAGGGCGGCGCGCAGCTCGTCGAGCGGGATGTCCAGTCGGGTCGGGTTGACGTGCGAGCTGCCGCCACCCTGGTACTGCGGCGCCGCGGCGAGGGCGCCGAGCACGGCGACCTTCTGGCCAGCCTGCAGCGGCAGTGCCTGATTCTTGTTTCGCAAGAGCACCACTCCGGCTGCCGCCGCCCGGCGGGCCAGCGCATGGTGCGCGTCCTCGTCGAATGCGGAGGGTTCCTCGGGCAGAAGGGTGCGGTCGACCAGTGCCGCGACTCGCGCGGCGGCCTGCTCGACGGCGGCACGGTCCAGGCGGCCGTCGCGGACGGCCTGGAGGATGGCGTCGGTGCCCTCGTCACCCGTGCCCGGCATCTCGAGGTCGAGGCCCGCCTGCAGCGCCTCCACCCGGTCCTTGATCGCGCCCCAGTCGGACACGACGAGTCCGTCGAACCCCCACTCGTCGCGGAGCAGCTCGGTGAGCAGCCAGCGGTTCTCCGAAGCGAACACTCCGTTGATCGCGTTGTAGGCGCTCATCACCGAGGTGGGCGACGCGTCCTTGACGACCCGCTCGAACGCGGGCAGGTAGATCTCACGGAGTGCTCGCGGGTCGACCTCGGCGCTCACGCGCATGCGGTCGGTCTCCTGGTTGTTGACGGCGAAGTGCTTCACCGACGTTCCCACACCAGTGGACTGCACGCCGTGGACGTACTCGGTGGCGAGGACGCCGGTCAGCAGCGGGTCTTCGGAGAAGTACTCGAAGGTGCGACCGCCCAGCGGGGACCGCTTGATGTTGATCGCCGGTCCCAGGATCATGTTGACGTTCAGCGCGCGCGCCTCCTCCCCGAGCGCGACGCCCACCTCGCGGATGAGGGCGGGATCCCAGGTGGAGCCCATCGCGACCCCCGGCGGGAAGCAGGTGGAGGGCAGCGAGTCGTTGAAGCCGAGGTTGTCGGCGGTGCCGTCCTGACGTCGCACCCCGTGCGGACCGTCGACCATCACCATCGAGGCCACGCCCGCCCTGTCCCGGGTCGACCAGAAATCGCGGCCGGACAGCAGCGCGGCCTTCTCCTGCAGGTCCGCGTCGTTCGCGGTCGGCTCTGCCACCGTGTAGATGTCGGCAGGAATCTCCTCTCCGGCGTTGAGGGCGGCGAAGCCGCGTTCGAGGTCGGCGAGCACTCCGGCCGGGTCGGGGAGCATGCCGGTGATCTGTCGCGGTGTGACCTCGTCCTGGCCGCGCAGTCCGCCGGACATGTGCTCGGCCGCGCCGGGCACCCATTTGGCGATCACGCCGGTCAGCACCTCGAGTGCCGGCTTGTGGTCCGCGATGTCGGCCATCCGCGAGTCCACCGTGAATTGGCGGACACCCTCCGGGCCGACTTCGAACGGCTCCGTCCATTCGTACATCCCCGCGGAGACCTCGAGGGTCCGGCCGGAAGGAAGCACGACGTCGGCCGTGCTGCCGACCGGCACGGTCGCGAAGACCCGCACATGACCGTCGGCCAGCGCCCACCCCGCGGCCGCGGTGCCGTAGGGGGTCTCGAGCCGGGCGGAGGCGGACGTCAGCCCGCGCCGCGGCGGCTGTGGGGCCACGCGGATGCGCCGGTATCCGGGCGCCGCGGCCGCAAGACCCGCCACCACACGGTGCATCCAGTCCGCGACGGCGCCGAAGGCGTAGTGGTTGAACGAGGTCATGCCGCTCGGGTTGACGGTGCCGTCCGGCAGCAGCGAGTCCCACCGCTCCCAGATGGTGGTCGCACCCTGTTCGACCGTGTACAGCCAGGACGGGGCCTCCGTCTGCAGCATCAGTCGATAGGCGACCTCGGCGTGGCCCGTGGCGCTGAGGGCGTCGGTGATGATCGGCGTGCCGATGAACCCGGTGGCGATCTTGTAGCCGTTGCCCGCGACGATCTCCGCCAGCCGGTCGGCGGCGCGCTGCCGCTGATCGGCGTCGTCGAGCAGGTCGAAGGTGATCGCGAGGGCGTACGCGGTGGCCGAGTCGGAGAGCAGGCGTCCGGAGCCCGAGACGTACTCGCGGACGAACGCCCGCTTCACCTCGTCGGCGAGCGCTCCGTACCTCTGGGCTTCTGCCGCGCGGCCGAGCAACGCGGCGGCGTCCGCCACGATGCGGGCCGAGCGCGCGAAGTAGGCGGTGGCCACGATCTCCGGGTAGGTCTGCGCCTGCTCGGGGCGGTTAGCAGGCGCGGTCGGGTCGAGCCAGTCACCGAACTGGAACCCGGCACTCCAGACCCGGTCCGCGCCGGCGGCCGCCGTCACCTCGTCGACCCAGGCGACCATGCTGTCGAACTGGGTCTCGAGCACGCCGAGGTCGCCGTACGCCTGGTAGATGGTCCACGGCACCACGGTGGCGGCGTCCGCCCAGCCGGCGGTGGGGCCGGTGTAGCCGGTGACGATCGCGGGGACCACCATCGGGGTGCCGCCGTACTTCTGCTGCTCGACGGCCAAGTCCTTCAGCCACGAGACCAGGAATCCGGCGGAGTCGTACAGATACGTTGCGGTGGGGGCGAAGACCTGGAGGTCGCCGGTCCAGCCGAGCCGCTCGTCGCGCTGCGGGCAATCGGTAGGGATGTCGACGAAGTTGCCCTTCATCCCCCAGACCACGTTCTCGTGCAGCCGGTCGACCAGCGGGTTGTCGGTTTCGAACCAGCCGGTCCGGTGCATGTCGGAGTGGATCACCTCTGCCGTGACCGCGGCGGGGTCGAACTCGCCGGGCCAGCCGGTGATCTCGGCGTACCGGAACCCGTGGAAGGTGAATCGCGGCGCCCACCTCTCCTCGCCCGCTCCGGCGAGCGTGTAGGTGTCGGTCGCCTTCGCACCGCGCAGCGGTTCGAGGGAGAGTTCGCCGTGCTCGAGGACCTCTGCATGGCGGAGCGTGATCGTCGTGCCAGACTCGCCGGAGACGGTGATCCGCAGCCGGCCGACGAGATTCTGTCCGAAGTCGAGGATGGTGGCGCCCGATGGGGAGGTGAGCACATCCTGCACCGCGCGGGTCTCCACGACCCGCACGGGCGAGCCGTCCGGTGCGACCAGCTCCACGTCGCCGAGGTCGCGCACCGCCACTGGCGCCCAGCCCAGGGCCGAGGCATCCGTCGTCGACCATGCCGGGTCGAATGCCCGGGCGTCGTAGTCCTCCCCGTTGTAGAGGTCGGCAGACCGGATCGGGCCGGTCCCGGCCAGCCACTCCGAGTCGGAGGCGACGGTCTGCCGGCTGCCATCCGCGAAGTCGATCTCCAGCTGAACGAGCACCCCGAGATCGGTGCCGTAGAGCGCCTTCTTCTCACCCCAGCCGAGGTAACCGCGCCACCACCCGTCGCCCAGCCAGGCGCCAATCACATTGCGGCCGGCGCGCACCAGTTCCGTGACGTCGTAGGTGGTGTACCGCATCCGCGACTCATATGCAGTCCAACCGGGAGCCAGCTCGTCATCACCAACCCGCTGCCCGTTGATCTCGAGCTGGAACAGCCCGTGGCCAGTCGCGTAGACCCGCGCCCGGACCACCTCGCCGCCCTGCGCGGTGAAGGACCCGCGCACCAGGGGTGAGGCGATGTCGTGATCAGCCGGACCCACCAACTGCGCGGACCAGTCGGATGCTTCCAGCAGCCCCGCCTCGACAACCGCCCAGTCGCTCCATCCGCTGACGGACCCGTCGTCGCCGTGCACGCGGACGCGGATCTCCTGGCGCTCACGTGAGCTCAGCGTGCCGAACGGCCACGGCACGAGCACGGACTCGCCGCTGTCGACGCGGATGCTCTCACCGCCGCGCTGCTGCACCTCATAGGCGGCCTGCGACCAGCCGTCCGGGGCATCCGTCGTGATCCACGACAGCCGGGGACGGGCGTCGCCGATGCCGAAAGCATCACGGTGGTGCTCGAATCGGACGGGTGCGACGGTGAGAGACATCTGCAACGAAGCTTTCTGCTAGGGAGCGATCGGGTCAGCGGACGGAGCGGATGCGGAGCACGACGGCGCCTGCGAGGACCACCGCGACGGCGGCGACGATGAACAGCAGCGTGTAGTTGCGCTCGTCTCCGGTCACCCCGATCAGGAGGATTCCGGATGCCGCCAGCGGAGCGATCGACTGCGGGATGGAGGTCGCGAAGCCGGTGATGCCCATGAAGCGGCCGGCGTCGGTCTCGCGCTCGGGCAGCACATCGAGCAGCAGCGCCTGGTCGACGGCTGCGAACAGGCCGAGTCCGACGGAGGTGATCAGCGACCCGGCGATGAGGAAGGTGATGTCGGTGGCGAACGCCTGCAGCAGCATCCCGGCCGCCATGATTACCCCGCCCAGCAGCACGAACAGCCGTCGCCGCTTCAGACGGTCGGAGAGGAAGCCTCCGCCGATGGCACCGAGGGTCACCGCGAGGATGCCGCCCAGGCTGAGCGAGGCGATGATGCCCGCGATGGATTCGACGCTGATGCCGAGGCGGTCGGCGAAGAAGAACGCCGTGTAGGTCGTGTTCAAGGTGATGCCGGTGTAGAAGAGGAAGCGGCCGAGCCAGTTCCACGAGAAGTCGGGGTGCTTGCGCGGGTTGTAGATGTACTTCGACAGCAGCTGAACGACCGTGATCGGATCCTTCGGCAGCGCCCGGCTGTCGTCCTCGTGGACGAGCATCACGAACAGCAGGACAAAGAGCACACCCACCGCACCCGGGACCAGGAACAGCAGGAGCGGGTCGCCGGTGAAGAACTGGGCGAGGATCACGCCGAAGACGGGGGCGATCTGCGTCGCGAAGCTGGTCAGGCCGGCGACCTTGCCGCGCTGCGACTCGGGCAGCCGGTCGGCGGTGGAGATCTGCAGGTTGCTGAGCGTGGTGCCCCAACCCCACTGCGCGAGGACCCAGCCCAACCCCACGATGAAGACATTCGGCGCAAGTGCCATCACGATCAGCGAGAGCACGCCCACGAGCATCCCACCCACCATGAAGGGCCGGCGGCGCCCGATCCGGGTGCGGGTGCGGTCGCTCCAGATGCCCATGAACGGCGAGGTGAGCATCACGAACAGCGCGCCGGCGCCGGTGATGTACCCCAGGTACTCGGGGTGGCCGGGGGCCAGCGTGTTGACGCGGATGGTGAGCGAGATCGCCAGCGGCGTGATGAAGGCCATGAAGACGCCGAACTGCGCCAGCACCATGAACCAGATGTAGCGAGCGCCCACCTTCGGCAGCTCGGGAGCCGGGTGGGCCGCCTCGTCCAGCTCCACGGCATTGGCCGTCGGCGCGGGGATGGTCGCAGGAAGAGGGGTGATGAGCGGTTCTTCGTTGCTCGGGGTCATTTCAAAGACTCCATTGTCAGGATGAGTTGCTAGCGCGTGCTAGTTGCTGATTCAGGATGCTACGGTATCTCCACTAGCACGCGCAAGTCGCACGAGGAGATCAGATGCCCGGAGCACAGGCCAAGCGAGTCACCGCGGCCGATGTCGCCCGATCTCTGGGCCTGTCACGGGCGACCGTAGGATTCGTGCTCAACGACACCCCCGGTCAGACCATTCCGGCGGCGACGCGGGACCGCGTTCTGGCGGAGGCGAAGCGGCTGGGTTATCGCGCGAACAGTGCGGCGCAGGCTCTGGCGAGCGGCCGGAGCCGGATCGTCCTGCTGGTGTTGCCGGATTGGCCACTCGACCACAGCATGCGGACGCACCTCGACGAGGCCTCGCTCGCGCTGGATGAAGCCGGTTACTCGCTCGTCACGATGACCCCGCATCCCGGCGGGCAGGCGCGACCGCTGTGGGAAACGCTCCGCCCTGACGTCATCATGGGTATGGCGCCGTTCACCCGGGAACAGCTCACCGAGATCCGCGCAAGCGGTGTGCAACACATCATGCCGCCGGTCGCCGCAGGCGAGGAAGGTGCTGACGGGGAGCTGGGCTTCGTGGACGGGCCACGGCTGCAGGTGGAGCACCTCATTGCACGAGGGCGTCGACGGCTCGCCTTCGCAGGGTCGGGCGATCCGCGGATCGCGGATCTCGTCGCACAGCGACGCGACCTCGCACGACAGACACTGCAGGCACACACGGGCTCGGGGTTCGTCGCCGAGGCCACGATCAGCGAGGACACCGCCGCGGACCAGCTGCGCGGCTGGATGGACCGCAGCGTCGACGGCGTAGTCGCCTACAACGACGACATCGCGGCCATGCTGCTGGGCGCCGCGCTACGGTCCGACATCGCGGTACCTGAACGGCTGGCGATCGTCGGACACGATGACACACCCCTCGCCAGACTCCTCGTCCCCGCACTTTCAACCGTGCGAGTCGACAATGCAGGTCTCGGCCGATTCCTCGCCCAGCTGGCACTCAGCGCAGCCACCGGATCCGCTCCTCCGCTCGCCGGTCCCGAGACCGACGCTCACCTCGTGGTGCGCGAAACGACCTGAACGAGACGGCGCATAAGGCGCGCCCATTAGCCCGCGTCGATCCGCGAAGCCTCAGACGGCCTGGCGTCGAGTTCGGGAAGCTCCTGCCAATCCTGGCGCCCTTTGTCCTCGGTCTGATCGCCAACAAGCAGAGTGGCGCGGCAGGCCCGGCCGGCTCCGGTACCTCCGCGGGCGGAGGCGGCATGGGGACATCATCGGTGGATTGCTCAGCGGCGGTGGCTCCGGCGGGGAATCCTCCGCGGGCGGCATTGACATCGGCGGACTTCTCGGCGGGCTCTTCGGCGGGAAGAAGTAGGTCCGTCCGCAGCGGAGCACCCCAAACAAGCATTCCCCGGCAGCGGCCGGACGCGGGCGGCCATCGGAGCGTTCGGTCGCCATCCGTATACGGGCACCGGCACGATTAGGGATGATGAACGCGCCGGGACGACTCCGGCCGCCGTTTCGAGATGGTCATGGACAGACAAAGCGGCCAGACCGTCCGGGGCGAGCACGATAACGAGCCTCCGCCGGGCACAGCCGAGAACGCTCACGGGCGGAGTTCCTCTGATCGGCTTGAGCCGTCAGCGCACGCGCATCTGGCCAGATTGTGACTCTGCCCGCGAGCGGCCTACCCACGCCGTCTTCAGCCCAGTGCAGAATGATCCCCATGGACATCGAGGGACTGGCGGTCAGCCGGGTCACCGTCGTGATCGGCCGTTGCCCACGCCTGCATCCGACGGTGACCTCCAACGACAAGACGCCGTTCACCGACGGGCACATCGACCTCTACCACAAACCGAAAAAGACAAAGGTGAACTGGGCGGGCCGAGTGGATGTGCAGGTGAAGGGGCGCTCTCTCGCCCCGAAGCGCCGCCCGCCCGAGACGTTCCCGATCTCCCGCACCGACCTGCTCGCCTATCAACAAAATTCGGGCGTACTGTACTTCGTCGTCTGGGTGAACTCGAAGACCGGAAAGGCAGCCGCGACGATGTACGCGCTGCTCTCCCCGTTCGCCATCGCCCAACTGTTCCGCGACACGTCGGACGATCAGGCGACGATCTCGGTCCCGGTGCGAAAGTTCCCGAACGACCCGAACGAGATCCACCGGCTCATCGAGGTCGCGCTGAAGACTAGGCAGCAGAACGTTTCCACGGGGTTTGACCCAGCGCTGTTCGAACGGGTCGAGAGCATCACCGTGTTCCCAGCTGTGGACTTGGACCTCACTGAACCGGTCACGTTGAAGCCGGTGCAGAACGACTTCGCCCTCGTCCTCAACACCGTCGATGGAATGTCCGTACCCTTCGACGGGATGCTCGAGCTGGTGCCGCCGGAGTACCTTCCACGCCGCGTCGCGATGTCGGTGGGGAGTGGAGACGTCAGATACGACTCCGTCGTCACGCAGCGTCTCGACGCGACGTCGTACTCGGTCGAGTTGTCCGAGGGTCTGCGGTTCGTGGTCCACGGCACCGGACCCGACGGCACGACGAACGTGAATGTCACGTTGGAGTCGACGCTCCGTGGCCGGCTGAAGTCGCTGCAGTTCTTCGCCGCGTTGTTGGACACCCGGGCGATCGAGTTCGACGGCCGCCGGATGCCGTTCGAGGTCAAGCGCGGCGACGACACCACCGATATGCGTGCACACTTGCGCACGCTCGAACAGCTCGTCGAACTCCTCGAACGCCTGGGCGTCGACATCGATCTCATCGACCCCAACGACATCGACGACGCGCAGGCGAAGCAGCTTCACTTCCTTTACCGCGCATTCGTGCAGGGTGAGGAGATCGTCGACACCTCCAGCGAAATCGCCCGGGCGACTCAGCGAGTGGGGGCGTGGGATCTGATGTTCCTGGTGACGCCGGGCGCCGATGATCGTCACTGGCGGCTGGTGGACCCGTTCGCCCCCGAGACCGGACATCAGTTCCGCTGGTCGGCCGACGAAGAGAGCGGCGGCCGGACCATTCCTATCACCGCCTACGACACGGTAGAGCCGGAATACCTCACGACGGTGCTCAACATGCGACTGGACCGCATCGTCAACGCATACGAGGAGATCGCGGACTTCGAAACGACCCGCCCCCTCGCCAACCAGCGTGTGCTCGAACTCACGAGGGCCGCCGACAGTTCGCCAGTGCGCAGCCTGGATCTGCTTCGCGGCGCGGAGGCTCTCAACGAATGGCTGATCGCTCAGGAAGGCGAGACGCCCACCAATCTCCTCAACCGCTGGCAGATCCTCGCCCGTCAGGGCCCGCTGGCGGCCGACGTTGTGAGGGACATCCGCCGGCTCAAGCGCCAGATCACCGTCAACAACGGCGGCACCGTCGATACGCTCGAGGTGGCGTGCGCGATCCTGATCGGCGACGCGGACGAGGTCGCCGACCTCCTCGCGCAGCTGCCGGAGAACGACGTCACGACGATGAAGGACTGGCCGATCTGGAAGCTCGCTGAGCCGTCTGACGGACTTACGGACGTCGCATGAATGTGCCGCAGGGCACTGAGTGTTATCTGGATCCCGAGCGCCGCCGTACGGGCAGGCAGAGAGCGTCGGACACTGGCCGCTACCGCTGAGCGGCGGGTGCAGCGCAGGCCTTCGCTAGGGTGGCTGCGTGATCTCTCGCTACAGCCTTCGCTGCCCCGGTTGCGACGAAGCGTTCGTCGCACGCATCGGAGTCCAGCCAACCGACATCACCCGCTTCTACTTCCCTTGCCCGAACTGCCAGCTGCCGATCCGCGGTCGCATGAGTGGGCAGGAACCAACCGAGCACAAGGTCGTCATCGACGGCGAAATCGTCGACGAATCCGACCTGCCCACTGACCCGCTGGTCGTTACGGTGGACCCGTTCGTCCCGTCGCGCTACGACGCCGACTCGATGAAGATGACGTCGGAAACAGCCATCGGCACCTTCCCCACCATGACGATGGTCCATTTGCTCGGGTTCGAAGGATTCCAAGCGTTCGGCGAGGACGGTGGCCGCGCCCACCACGTCGTCACGGAGTTCTGGCCGCCCGCGCGCATGCTGTTCAACTACTACCTGCAGGCGCGGTGGGATCTGTTCGAGCGGACCGCGAAGTCGAGGTTCGATCTCGACTCGATCGGCAAGACCGCACACGAGCGCGCCACCATCGCCTACCAGGCTCTCGGGAACGTCACCGTGGGGATCGTCGGAAGCTCAGGCGATCGCGGCGAGAAGCTGATTCAGCGGTACGGCCGCAAGCACCTAGCCGCGATCACGAAGGACGCTCATCTGCAGTTGATTCGGTCGCGGGACGCGATCGCCGGCGAGCTCGAGCGGGACATGTTCGGAGTCATCGAGCATTTCATCGACAACTACGAGTCGTGGGCGATGGGGCGCCTTCCCCGGTTCGCGGAAGGGGATGCGGCCGAAGAGCTGCAGAAGCTCGTGCTGTTCCGGGATGAGTTCACCCTGGTCCGTGACCTCTATCAGCAGGGGTTCGAGATGGCATGCAAGTGCCTGTGGATACTGGTTGCGGCGCAGAACACCGTGAAGGGGGCTGATCCGAACATGTTCGGCGATCACCCGTCGGCGGTGCCCTCCAACAAGCAGGCGGGGACACTCGCCCAGTTCGACAAGTTGCCGAATGCGTACAAGATCGCATATGCCGCGCAGGTGCCCGGCTGGGACTCGCTGCCTGAGCTCCTGAACAACCAGCGTCGCAACACGATCGGTCATGCCACGGCGCGGCACGATCTGAGGTCGGGCCGTGTGGTGAGCGACAAGGACCCGGGCGGCATCACCTATCTGGAGTTCCTCAGCGAGACCTTCGGGGTGTTCGAGGCACTGAGCTCACTGATGCAGGTAGTGCGTTCCGTGCGCGTCACGGCGTCGCCCGACTTCCTGTAGCGGCGCCCGCTGCAGGTTAATGCCTGCAGGGTTCGGCGCCCTGGATCACCCCTTGGGGAACGGCGGACAGACCAAAGTCTGTCGCCTTCGTCGCTGAGCGCGCGCTTCCTTCGTCGGGGTCGAGCATTTCGATCCAGTCGTCCGGGCCGCGCTATTGCGATGGTCTAGACAACCCACGGGGATAATCGCGGTGAGGCAACCGACAAGACGACAGGATAGGCGTCATGCCTCCCGAAAGCCGCCGGTACGACTCAGTTCGTGAATCGACACTCGAGTTGCTCGAGGCAGGGGAGCAGCCCCATATCGAATTCAAGAGCATCGTGGTGCCAGGCGCAGTGGCGAAGCAGGTGGCGGCTGGTGCCAACTTCATCGCGTTCCAGCCAGCCGTTCGGGTCCACACCATCATCTTCGGCGTGGCGGAGGAGGACAGCCAGGGCACCGGAGCGACCACAGGATCCATCGTGGGCTTGAGCTCGGAAGATGGCGGGCCTGCTGACCTCGACGCGCTTCAACTGCAAATTGAGCAGATCGTGCATGCAAAGGTACGACCGCAACCGAACCTCTCGATCTACCAGGAGAACGTCGCGACGATACCAATCCTTGTGGTGGAGGTCCGCCCTACGTCTGCCCCACACGTGGTCGATGATCGCTGGCACATAAGAGGGGTTGGCGGCGTGCGGTCTCTCACTCAGGACGAGGCCCTCCAGATCTTCAAGAACCAGCGACTCGCCGCGTGGATCGACGAGTTCGAGGAAAGTGACCCGCTGCAGCGAGCGCTAGCCGCATTGAGGAGCTCGATTGATGACCTCAGGTATGAGCGTTTCTCCGACGGATCTGCACTTGTGATGGACCACGCGCTCGCGAGTCCGGATGCGAATGAGTCCTTCCTGCAACACCTGCAGCAATCCCTTGACGGTGTGGAGGCCAAGGTCGACGAAGCGATTGAGGCCATCGCGGAGACGCTGGGCCAAGCGACCTTCGCCGCCGACAACACGACGACGGAGACGGCCGAGAGCGTCTGGTGGACGGTCATGAGATCGCGGATGATGCGGTTGCACACAGTTCATACATTCGCGTCAATCGTAGGGACCGAGCGGGTCGCCCTGATTGATGAACTCGTAAGCGACCACCTGGGCGAGGCGGCGCCCTTCGCCGCGTACCCGGACAATCTCGCGGAGTCGGCCGCGTACCGGAGCCTGCGCCGCGCTGGGGAGGACCGTCGACTCGAGTTGGACGCCGCATCGGACCTCGTCGCCGCTGTCATTTGGCGACGCAACGGTCTTCCGCCCACATTCGGCATTGACTGGCTCAACAACATGAAGTCGACCCCTGATCTGTCGGCAGATCTCCAGAACCCCCTGAGCGCGCGCCGGCTGGTCGGCAACGTCCAACCCGAAGTCGGGCTGCTGCACCTCCCGGACGTCGCTGCGGACCACGTCGCGGAGGTGCTACACGGCACGATGAGTCTCAATCGGCGCCTCTTGTCGGTGCGCCTACCGATTGGGGTATATCGCCTCGCTATCCCCGAATCTAGGAGCGTGTGGGCCGTCACTTTCTCACCCGGCACCAAACTTGACGACGGGGCGACGACGGAAATGGCGCAGGCTGCGGCCGCAATAGACCAGTTGGCCGCGGAGAGCGGCGGGTCAAGCTGGTGCATTGAGGGGCCAGGTGTGGCAATTCCAACAAGGTAAGTCGCCCGCGGGTTCGCGGTGTGCAGTCCCTCCAGGTCATCGAACGCCGGCAAACAGCGTCCTGTCAGACGAATCAGTCGGCGGCGCGAACGACCGCTCGTGCGGCGAGAGCCGCTAAGGTCAGAACTGCTCCGAAAGCGCGCCCAGTCCCACCCATCGCTCAGCTGTCGCCGAAGCCTCAACTGTCGCTTCGGCCTGAACTCCTTCACCCAGGGGTCCCGGTCGTTCTCTTGAATGAACCAATCGCGACCCCGTTCACCCCGAGACCACTTGACAACTTCCGCCGCGATGCGGAAGCCGATCTGCGTTGCTTCCTTGCGGTTCGGCGCCGCACGTTGAAGTTGAACCTGTCGCGCCGCCCAGTAGCCGATCGCTTCGTCTTTCTTTGGCGACAGCGCGAGCAGACGAGTCAGGGAAGCGCGTACTCGACGTGACTTGGGTTCGAGAGATCGGACAGCGGCGCGCGCACCGCACTGCGTGATGCTCGTTCAACGGTTGCCAGCACGCCTCCGACAATCGCCTCTCGATGTCGTCGATTGTCACCGACCCAACACCGGACATAGTCGATGGCGAACAACGCGACAGTAACGAACAGCGTGGCGCTGGTCGTCAGGAAACCAACGAGGATGGGGTCCATGAGATGAACGTAGAGCTCGACTCCGACACCGCACCTGCGAAGCCCCGTCTGAAGCCTGCCCTACGCGGTGATGACGGTTCGCAAGGCGGTCCTTACGTGCATCGCTCGAAAGCGGCATTCTCGGGTGTAACCGTCGCGGGAACCCGCTGGACGGGCGGCGGGATGGATCGGGGGTGTCGGCGCATGCAGGGTCGGGCCCGCCGGTCTGGAGGGGTTGAGGCCCGTGACCGCCGCTGAGCTGAGGACTGATCGGCTGAGGGTCGCTACGCGCTTCGCTTCCCGGGCGCGATAGCATCCGGCGATGGACGACATCCCGTGGATCGCGCTGATTGCGGCCGTCGTCGGCAGCAGTGGCCTCATCGGTGGCCTGACTCTTATGGTTCAGCATTCGCGTGCGGCCCGGCTCCGTCGGTCGGTCCGCGAGTCGCTCGAATTGTCATCAGCGTTTAGCGATGGAGAGCGGCCCCGACACGCTCTCCATGCCGCGGCCTCCCTCGATGCTTACCGCCTGGCCGCGATGTCTCTCATGCAGATCGGCGGCAGGGCCATGTCGATGTTCATCTGGCTTCTGATCGGGCTGGCCCTCGCACTCGTCGTGATGGGGTGGGGCCTCGCGAGACTGGCAGGAGGTGGGGTCACCACTTTCGGGCTCCCTATGTGGATCCTGTTGATTGCCTACGGCCTGGCATATGCGCTGGGGCTGGCATTCGTTCTCGACCAGGCCATCCGTCGACGTCGCGACCGGATGGTGGAACGTCTGATGTCTCCGGGGAAGTTCACAGTGATGGTCGAGGACGGCCGCTCGAAGATTGTCGAAACAGACGGCTCGGAGTGGCCCACCCCACGAAAGTCCAAGCGGGCCGATTCAGGTTCTCGCGCGCGCGATCAGATTCCGAACGGTTCGCAAGATTAGTCAGCACGGTATGTCCTGCTGGGGCATCGATAGCGGCACCCTTCGTCGCCGACTCCATCCGTTGCGCTCGTATGCCGGTCCGCGAACGGGCAACCGGAGACGGTCTCCTGCGCGCTCAGGAACCAAGCAGCGCTCGTTCGATCGTGTCTCCACGTGCGCGGGCACTAACGCCTGGCTCGCCGACTGATGCTAGCCCTCGAGTAGCGCTGCGAGCGCGGCCAGGTCGTGCTCCAGGCTGTGCTGAACCTCGGCAGACATTCCCCTTGCCAGTTGCGCTTCGGCTGGCCCGTCGAGCCATGCAGACAGTGTGACCTCAGTACCGTCGAGCCCCTCGACGGCCTCGTGGTGCACGGTCAACTCCGCCCCATCGAGTTCGGTGGTGTCGGCATAGACAAAGCCCGGCCCCACTGTCGTGACGCGGAACGGTGACTCTTGACCACCGACCGCTTTCAGGACTCCGCGGGCGCCCAATCCGAAGGGCTCTGACAGCTTGAAATACTCCATGCTCGGCGCCCACTCGGGGTGTGTTTCGATCGCGCACCAGCGCTCGAAGAACAGCGATGCCGAGGCACTAGACGTGCGGCGGGTTCGGGCAATCTCGATCACGAATCGACGCTAGCGCCGATCCCCGACAGTGAAGCGGCCGAGCTCTTTGGCCGCTCTCATGCCGGTCGTTGGTGTCGGTTGAGGGTCCTCGAGCGCGTGAGGCGTTTGACCTCGTCTGCTCTAGGGCCGATATTCGTCCGCGCGGGGCGGAAAGGCCTCTGGCGGAAGCATCGTCTGGGCATTCATCTGCTCGGGCGGTTTGACGACCGAGAAGAATTTGACGACCGAGAAGAACTTGACGACCGAGAGGAAGAAGCCAAGCGCCTTCGCGAGTGTCCTGCCGACCACCGCTGCAACCCGCCAAGACAGGGAACGATCACGATCGGTCATCTCGCCGGCATCCATCACCGGAGTCCCGAGCGTCTAGCGGTCGGCGAGGTGGAACAGCGCGTTCGTCGGTCCAACCGCGCCATGTCCCGGCCTCAAGGAGTCTCGCAGGCGCTCGAATCGGTGAGGCCCGTTTACCCCGCCCGATGAAGATGCCCGCAGGGGCACGCCAACCGCGACATCACGGTCTGGTCAGACGGGACTCCTCGGCCGGTTGTGCGACGGCCATCCCCGTGCCGACTGCCACCTTCACGCGGCAGTCTGCTTCCGATCGCTGAGGAGTGCGTGGAGTTGTCCTGATGCGGCGAGCAGCGCGACGCTGCGGTGGCTGAGATCCGACAGCCGCTCGTCGAGAAGCGCCTGAGCCTCTGACGTCAGTCCGTGCTCGCGAAGCTGGGCGAGTACGCGCGATATCGGTGGGATGCGGTGTCCGCCGCTTCGGAGCGCTGCGACGATACGTGCCTCCGTGATCGCTCGAGCGTTGTATCGACGGGTCTGCGACTGACCGATCCGATCCGGGTTGACGAGTCCTTCATGCTCCCAGTGGCGCAGCGCCGACGAGCGAACACCGAGGGCGTCCGCGAGCTCGCTGATCGTCATGGAGTCGCGGTCGTCGAAGACGAGGGTGGTGTCGGCGAGTACCGCCTGGAGACCGCGGCTTGCTTCGCGGACGTCTTCACGACTGCGCGCCAGCAGGGCGTGCAGGTCATCGATCTTCTCTGCAGCGGCTTCGAGGGTGCCGTGCACCAGCGTGGGCATCATCTGTCGCGCCGGCACGGATCCGATCGCGGCGACCAGTGCGCGATAGGCGCGGAGCGCGACGATGTGGCGCGCCTGGTAACAGCGGTATCCGTTGGGGGTGCGCTCGGCGGCGGGGAGCACTCCGAGCCGTTCGAGGTCGCGAACTTGCTGTGTGGAATAGCCGACCATTCGAGCGACCGCGGCCGTCGTGAACGTCGTCTCTTGAGACTTTGTGGCTGGCATGCTTGCTCCCATCTCGCCAAGGTCCACATAAGCACTTCAACGTGACGATGGAAGGATGGAGATGAAGGAGATTGTCGATGCCGTCAGCGGCTTCGAGGGTGCGCTCGTGGTCATCCCCGGAGAGGGGAGCGGTTCGCCGGAGGTGGCGTGGGGTGACGCGTTCTTCTACTACGCCCCGGATGGAGCGATGCCGGAGCGGACGCAGCCGTACGGGACGATCGTGACGAAGAACTATCCCGATGACGAGGAATCGAGACTGGACGAGTCTGGTCGGTTCCGCGTGAACATCCACGTCGGGCGCGATCGCGCAGCGCAGATCGCGGATGACGGTGCGAGCCCCGCCGACGCCGACGTGTTCGTCTCGCACCCTCTGTACGGGGCGGCCGGATGGGTGTCGGTGGTGAATCCGGCGTCCGCGACGTCGGAGCACGTGATCTCGCTGCTGCACGACGCGCATGAAGCAGCACGAGCTCGCGCATCTCGTCGTGCTGGCAGCGCGTGACGGGATCGCCGCAGGCGTTGAGCGAGGCTGATCGCCGGATCGTGGCATCGTGGGCGGCTGACTGCGCCGAACGAGTCCTCGCGATCTTCGAGTCGGAGTCACCCGACGACTCGCGGCCACGCGATGCGATCGCTCGCACGCGGGCATTCGCGCGCGGCGAGCTCGATGCCGCGGGTGAGATCCGTCGCCGCTTCGTTGCGGGACGCGCTGCGCACGGGGTCGCGAGCCCGCCGGCCATCGCGGCCGCGCGCGCAGCGGCGCAAGCCGCCGGCGTTGCCCACATGGGCGCGCATGCCCTCGGGGCCGCCGCGTACGCGGCGAAAGCTGTGGGCTTGTCGAAACCCGATCTGATGGACGCAGTCCGAGCAGAGATCTGCTGGCAGCTCAACCACCTGAGCCCGGAAGCCAAGACCGCACTACGACAGCTTCCGCTGCTCGGTCAGGACACGAGTGGCCCGCTCGGGCCTGGTCTCCTCAGTCGAGGCGTCCTCGCAGCGAACATCCGCGCCATCCAAGCTGGCCTGACGTAGTCCCGCCCCGCGCCGATCAGGACGTCTGCATTGAGAATTGGAGACGTTAGCGCGAGATTCACCTACCCGAAGTCGCCCGGGGCCATGTCGGTGAAGCGCGAGAAATGGCCCTGGAAGGCGACGGTGATGGTGTCGGTCGGGCCGTTGCGGTGCTTGGCGACGATGAGGTCGGCCTCGCCGGCGCGCGGCGAGTCCTTCTCGTAGGCGGCCTCGCGGTGCAGGAGCACGACCATGTCGGCGTCCTGCTCGATCGAGCCCGACTCGCGCAGGTCGGACAGCGCGGGCTTCTTGTCGGCGCGCTGCTCGGCGCCACGGTTCAGCTGCGAGAGCGCGATGACCGGGACCCCGAGCTCCTTCGCGAGCAGCTTGAGCGCTCGTGAGAACTCCGACACCTCCTGCTGACGCGACTCGACCCGCTTGCCCGACGTCATGAGCTGGAGGTAGTCGATGACGACGAGCTTCAGGCCCGCGCGCTGCTTGAGCCTGCGGCACTTCGCGCGGATCTCGACGAGCGTCATGTTGGGGCTGTCGTCGATGTACAGCGGGGCATCGTTGATGCGGCCGCGCGTCGCGGCCACGGTCGTCCAGTCGCGCGAGTCGAGCGTGCCCTTGCGCATGGACTGCAGGGGGATCGCTCCCTCGGCGCTGAGCAGGCGCATCGCGATCTCGCTGCGCCCCATCTCGAGCGAGAAGAAGATCGTGGGCATGTCGTGCTTGACGGCCGCCGACCGCGCGAAGTCGAGCGCCAGCGTCGACTTACCCATCGCCGGTCGCGCCGCGATGATGATCATCTGCCCCGGGTGCAGGCCGTTGGTCAGCTGGTCGAGACCCGAGAATCCGGTCGGGATTCCGGTCATCTGGCCGTCGCGCCCGCGCGCGGCCTCGATCTCTTCGACGGCGGCGTCGACCGCGATCGTGAGCGGCACGTAGTCCTCGGCCTGCTCGGCCCCCGTGACCGAGTAGATCTCGGCCTGTGCGTTGTTGACGAGGTCGAGCGCCTCACCCTGGCCGGAGTACCCCATCTGCACGATGCGGGTGCCGGCCTCGACCAGACGGCGCAGCAGGGCGCGCTCAGAGACGATCGAGGCGTAGTACCCGGCATTCGCGGCCGTCGGGACGATCGACGTCAGGGTGTGGAGGTAGTCGGCGCCGCCCGCGCGCTGCAGCTCGCCCGTCTTGATGAGCTCATCGGTGACGGCGACCACGTCGGTGGGCTCGCCGTGCGAGTAGAGGGTGAGGATCGCCTCGAAGATCAGCTCGTGCTTCGGGATGTAGAAGTCGGCGCCGCGCAACGTCTCGATGACGTCGGCGACCGCGTCCTTCGACAGCAGCATTCCGCCGAGCGCGCTCTGCTCCGCCAGCACATCGTGCGGGGGAGTGCGCTCGAAGTCGCGGGGACCCCCCATGCGCTCTTCGGAGATGTCGGCGATCGACATACGCTGCGCGTCCTCCCTGCCGTTCGGTCACGGTCATCGTTGTTCGTCGTCTGGTGCTGTGGGCGCGGGCGCGCCGACAACGCACGAACGCGCAGCGGAACACCCTCTTCCGCTCACCTTCGCGTCGCACTGCGCCGGCTGTCGCACTGCCCCCAGCCGTGCGACACGCGTTCCCGAATGGGCCGCCCCCAACGCTATGGATCCCCTCCGACACTCGCAACAGCGCCTGTGGATAACTGTGTGGAAAGCCTGCGCGAAACGCCGTCGCAGTTGTGTAGAACCCCTGTGGACAACCTCGCGTCATTCCTTCAGATCCGGCTTGGAAAGCACGTGTGACCTGGATGTGCTTCATTCACAACCTGTGGAGAGAGACGTGCTTGAAGTCAGGGTTGAAGGTTGAGTCTCCGACGGCACCCTGTGCACAATTCCGGCCCGCTCGCAACAGCCCTCACACTCAAAATGAGCAGGTCGCAACCCGCTCGAGAATCCTCTGGACAGCGCATCACTCGCGCGCTAGCCTCTCTAATCCAGGCACCCTCACGCACGATCCGTCCGGAACGTGCGGCTCTTTCGTCGTGGGAGGTGAACGTGGAGATCGCAACCTCGCAGCTGCCGAGGATCGTGCGGCTGGCCCTCATCGGGACCGTGTCCGCGTTCGCCTGGATCGTCCTCTCACTGGTCCTCGGCTTCGGGCTGGGACACGCGCAGGCGGATGAGACCGACGACGGGGGACTGCTCGGGGGTGCACTCGGAACCGTGACGGCCGCCGTCGACACGACAGCGGCGACGGTGACCCAGACGGTCTCGACCGTCACGACAGGCGCGACGACCGCCGTCAACACGGTCGTCGCCTCGACGCCGGAGCCCGTGCAGGAGCCGGTGAGCCAGGTCGTGCACGTCGTCGGCTCGGCGGTCACGACCGTCGCTCAGCCGGTCTCGGACGCGGTGTCGGGTGGCGTCGTCAGCGGCATCACCGAGCCCGTGGTCGACGTCGTCACCGCCGTGCCCATGGTCGGCGACGTCGCCACCGCCGTCGGCCTCGACGACGCCGTCACCGACCTCGGCGGCACGGTCGATGAGACGCTCGACGACCTCGTGGGCGTGGTCGTCGAGACGGGCACGACGGTCGGTCTGCCGCCCGTCGGCGAACTCCCCTCGACCCCCGCCACACCGGGTCTACCGGGTCTGCCGGGACTCTCAGACCCCGCCGACGGCGCCTGGCCGAGCGAGACGCCCACCATCGCGGCCGGCGCCGTCACGCTCCTTGCGAGCGCCTCCGCCACCGCCGCAGCGGCCTTGCATGCCGCCTGGGCTGCGGCATCCGTCGCCTCCGCTGTTGCGGCGGAAGCGCTGTACGTCTCGTCCGCCGCGCTCAGCGCGAGCGGGCCCTCCAGCTCTCCGGGCGGGCTCTGCCTGCCCTCCACCTCCGCGGGACCCGGTGGTGCGGGTCCCGGCGCCTGGGCGTTCATCGCCCTCGTTCCACTCGCCGCACACCGTGCCTGGGTGCGCCGAGCAGGTCCCGAGGACGATCACGCACCGCCGGCGCCCGCCGGTTCCACCGACGTCTCCCCCGACTGATCGGCTCTCCGCCGCCTCGCTCTCACGAGCGCAGTGCGGCAGAGATTCAGCGCGCCTCCCGCGCTGAGCAGCACCTCTTCGCGCGCTGCATCCGATCGATCACAAAGGGGAACACCAATGCGTACTTTCTGCAAGCGCGCCCTGTGGGGCACGCTTCTCGCCGGCGGCATCACGCTGCTCGGCGCCACGGCCGCGACCGCGGCCGAGACCACCGGTGACGACGGGCTGCTCTCCGGCAGCCAGGCCGTCATCGACGTCACACTCCCGGTCACCGTCAGCGGCACGTCGCTGTCGGTCATCGGCGACTCCCACAGCGACGGCAGCACCGCCGCCGCTCCCACGTCGGATCCCGCACCCGCGGACGCGACGACAGGCGGCCAGGACGGCGCCGCGTCGGGCACGCAGGCGCTCGTCTCGGTGAACGTGCCGGTGACCGTCGCCGGCAATGCGGTGTCGGTAGCCGGCGACAGTGAGTCGTCGGATGCCACGACCGCACCCGCACCGGCTGCTCAGCCTGCTGCGGCCGAGACGTCCGGCGACGACGGCATCCTCTCGGGGACGCAGGGAGTCGTCTCGGTCGCCGCGCCCGTCACGGTCTCGGGCAACGCGATCTCGGTCGTCGGCGACAGCTCGAGCGAGGGAGCGACCACCGCGTCGCCCGCGCCGAGCAGCTCGAGCGGCACC